>VXML01000046.1 GCA_009841115.1 Gemmatimonadota bacterium
TAGGCCACTAAGACCTGAGATAATAGTATTGTCAATCTCATAGGTGATGTCGCCTATACCTCCCACAGCTTCAGGGAGCTGGAAGGGGGGAGTCGTCCCTATCGCCTGACCCTTCGTCAGCACTGGCTGATATAGCGTCGCTAAATCAAAGCGGAAAGCTACTCCATTAGATAGTGTCCGCACATCGATCTCCGTGAGATTACCCACTAAATCAGCGGTATTGACATAGGCGATCCGTAATTGGTAGTCCGTATCTGCCGTTAGGTCCTCTATGGTATAGAGGCCATAGCTACCAGCAGGAATAGTAATACTGCCCACTTCAGTGAAAATTTCATTCTCAGAGTCATCCACAGTCACCGTACCCCACTGTAAGTACGTCGCCTTGTGGTAAGGCTTGAACTCCTCTGGGGGATTAGGCAGTCCGACTAGGATAGAGGTTATACCGGGGAATACTCGCACATCATCGGCATCTATAGCCGGCGGCTCGTCAGGTGCCAGCGTGGTGAACTCCGTCTCAGACGGCAGCCCGACCGACTCGGTGTTCGTCCGCCAGCGGGCGCGCAGCACGTAGTCCGTCGCCGGCATGAGGTCGCGGATCGTATAGGGCATCTCGTAGATGTAGAGGCCGTACACGGCACCGACTTCGGTAAAATCTCCGGTCAGTACGGGTTCAGTGCCTTGGATCGGAATGCCAATTACTAATCGCGTACCCTGGATACCAGTGCTGGGCGATAAAGTGTTGAGAGAGCCATTACCGCCATTACCATTATTAATATCATCGGCGGTCAGTCTATAGTCCGCGCTCGTATCACCCTGAGTTAGGGTCAAGACATCACCGGCCTCATAACCTGAGCCACCACTTTGCCATTCTACCTGAGTAATTCGCCCCTGCGAATCGACCTCAACCTCAGAAATAATTGCCTCTGAGCCACTCCCCCCATCGGGGCCAGTATTGGTGACCACCGGGACAGGTGTGGCGGTAAAAGGGGAGGGTTCCCGTCGCGTTGTTAAGTTGAGGTCTTGCAGGACGCCATTATTGATATTACTGGCGGTCAGTGTAAAGGTCCCGCTCGTATCACCCTGAGTTAGGGTCAAGACATCACCGGTGACATAGTCCGAGCCGCCGTCTTGCCATGATATCTGGGTGATCCGCCCCTGTGAATCGACCACGGCCTGAGAGATGACGGCCCTCGAACCACTCCCCCCAGTGACCATCGGGACGGGCGTAGCGGTAAAGGGCGTGGATTCCTCTCTGGTGCCCGGGGTGAGCCACTCTAGGTCGATGCGTTCGTAGCCCACTAGCGCGGCCCGCACGTCCGCCGTGATCGGCGTGATGTTCTCTATGGTTATGGCCGGGGGCGGCGCTTCTTCGGCCTCGGCTAGCGGCACCAGCTTCGCAGCCGGGGGCAGGTCGGCAAAGTCCGCCTCCTCGGCCGGGTCAAAAATGAGATCGGGCCCTACGGCCACATTCAGGATCAGTTGACCATCTTGGGTATCGGTGATGTTCTCAATATAGCCGGAAACGGTGCCCAGCTCGCCGCCTTTCAGCTTGATGCGATCGGTACACATCCACTGGCGTCGATCGGTCGTGGCTGGGATACGACAGCGGACCCGGCGGCGGTATGCCAGCCGTTGCGCTTCTAGCTTCATCCGCCACTGACCTTGGGCAAAGTCGGTTATAAAGTCGGCTTTACCCAAATTTTCTACGAGCGGATCGACGTCTTTGTCCTTCAGGTCTGAATTGACTACTTCCGGTAGCTGGCACGAAGCCGACGGGTTCCCGCTTTCGGGACACACCGCCAACTGCATGCGCACGGTATTGGCCAGGCGGGCACTCTGCTGGGTCTCATACTGGTCGATAGACAAAATATCGTCCTCTTCCAGCATGCCCCGGTAGGGGGCGATCTGCAGCGGCCGGAGGTGGATGGCACCCTGCCGCCATACAAACGAGCCGGCCAGAATAAATTCTAAGACCTCCAACAGAGCCAACGGCGACTGGTCCGATGTGATGACCCCGACGAAGCGGTACTTATCGACGCTCGCGACTTGGTCCGCCGTAGCCGCCGCTTGCGACATCTCCTCGGCCGTTTCAAAGTCGCGCAGCAGTTCCGGTGGCACCCCTAAGCGTTTGCTCAGATACCAATAGGCGACCGTAGCCGGATGGTCCGTCCGCTTCTCGACGGGGGGGGAGGAGTCTTTGCCCCTTGCGGTTGGAAGCTCGATGCCCCCTACCTCAAAAGAGAGGCTGGGCGGCCGGGAGACCTGTTTGCGGAAGTTCTCGGGTCCCACCCTATACTTGAGCTGACGGCTCATTCTTGCATCCATCCGGCTCCCGAAAGCGATATGCACCCATGAGATGTCCATAAGCTTGTGCTCGGGCTGCCACTCCAGGTTGTTTTTGACTTCTGATCGTACCTTCAATTCCTGGCCGCCTGTGCCATCCGCCGCGAAGTGGGGGTAGAGGTAGCTCCGACCCTGCCACAGCGATGAAGCGAATAGATGCCAATGGGGATCGGCGTCATCGGCGATATTGAGTACCTCTGCCTCTTTAAGGAATATCCTGTCCTTGAGTACATTGGGTAGTAGGCCGGCGGGGACAAAATCGTTCGCTGTCACCTTAAAGACGCGGCCATCCTCGGCGAAGCGCAACGCCCCTATATCTACAGTTTCATCTAGCGGTCCAGTGCTCCGGTAGAACTTCGGCTTTTTATTGGACTTGACGGCGACCCCCTCGATCGTCCCTATCTCCTCTTCGTCTGTCACTGCGAACGAGTCGTCCACGGCCTTGGCGCGCGCAAAGCTCGCCGTGCCCTTCGGTTCCCTAGGTTCCCGCTCGACTGTTATGAGGATATCGCCGACGCGAACCTTTCTATTCGACCCCCCGACCGGCTTGGTCCAATCCTCATTGCTGTCTAGGTACGGCTTTTCCCATGATTCAAAAAACAATCGTGCGCCCGACGGCACCGGCTCATACCAGTCGGTGGTCGTCCCGTCCGGATTTTTGTGATCTGCAGTGGCGATCTGTCGCTCATATCGCGTCCGCTGTCCATTGACCCAAACGTACAGCGCGTCGGGCACCTCCATGCCGCCTTCGGTCAGCGCAACAGCCAGATGCAGATTCTTGCGAGACTTCTTATCCCCTTCCGACCCCACCACCGTATCGCCTCCGATGCGATCGTCCACATTGGCATAGACGATCGCGCCTCCGACTAGGGTCGGGCCAATCGCCCATTGCGCAGGCGGCGGCTCGTCGGGATAGGTCTTCGCCGCCGAGGGCGACTGCTGGCCGTCGTCGATGGCTACGGTGGGTTTGGGATTGTTGAAGAAGGCATGCAGCAGGCTCAGACCGCTCACAGCGGCCACACTCCAAGGCGTGCTAAGGCCCCAAATGCTGGCCTTGCCAAGCCACGCATTGCCCGCTACGAAGCCGGCCTCCACCAACTCGCCTGGCGTGATTTGTTCGGTCACGTTGCTTTTTCGCTTTTTAGTTTGGCCACGTCGTCTCGTTTAGGCGCCGGGCCGTCTGTCGGAGATACTCGAATCCCTTGTCGCGCTCGGCATTCCACAACTCGGGGTTTGGATCGTCTTCCATCAGTCGCGCGGCAAAATGCACCAACTCCAAGGTAAACCGGCCCGCCTGCAGGCTCCGCCGACGGGTGCGGCCCCGGAAGCGCCAGATCTCGGTGTCGAGCGTTAGGTCGTCGGTCAGGCGCACCAAGCAGTCGAGGCTCTGCTCGTCACTGCGGAGCGGCTCATAGCCCGCCTCGGTCGACGGCAAACACAGGTCTACCGTCAGCGTCGGCGTCGCATTGCTCTGCGCTGTGGCTAGCGGCTGGACGGTAAGCATATCCACAGCCGTATATATAGGGGTACCCGTGTCCGAAAGCAGCCCATCGGCAAAGGCTTGATCCCCGTCGCCGGACCAGTAGCGCAAATGCTTAGACGCTTTGATCTCCAGCAGAATATACTCCCTAGCCATCCAGCGCCTCTTCCCAAGTAAAGGTGAACGGCCCCTCTAACTCACCCCAGTCGTTTTGGCCCATCGTGTGCGAGGTTATGCGTGCGCGCAGCCGCGCCTCGGCCATAGGCCCGGGCTTCAGCGATTGGGGGGGAGCCTCGGTATGGGGGGACTTAGGGAGTATATTCGGCACGAGATAGGCGGCCATCTCCTCTTTTTTCCACACCTGATAAAGGCGGTGGCCTATCTTGCAGAACTGGCCCTCCAACACGTCCTCTAGGTCCGTCTCCGACGTGCTCGTGGACTTGGACTTCCACTTCAGCGTTTGGCTGGAATCATCCAGCTCATAGGTCGCCGCGCCCCGGGTGAGCGGCGAGGTGAGCAGCGGGAGGGTCGGCAGGGGCAGTTGCAGATCAAACGTATTTTGCTGCCCAACGAGCATGTTGAACCAGGCCGGATTGAACCGGTCGGTGTCCTCTTCCTGCCGTACCGAAAACCGGCGTAGCTGGACCGTGCCCGACCACAACGAGGCGTACGTGTACACAAACGAGCGGCCCGTCCACTTAGACCTATGCACGGCCTGTTCGACCGGCGTCAGCGTCGGCGGCGAAAAGGAGGCTAAGTGCGTCTGCTTAGGAAAGAGAATGCCCGTGTAGCCCATGATCACCTCCTCTGGCCCCGCCGAGCGCGGCGGCGCGCCACCGGGTCGTCATTGTACATTCCTAGTCGGAGTTGCTCGCCAGCAGCTACGATCTCTGGCAAGGCCCGATTCAGTGCCCGCTGGACGGATTGCTCATCCCCTCCGCGTGCATCGACATACATATTGACACCACCGCCCCCGGACGCGACGACCTTGCCGGCTCCAGCGACGACCTTGCCAGCTCCAGGAGCATCCGACGAAGTCGACAGAAAGAGGCTCAGCAGCTTGGTCGAGCCCGCCTCCACGACCCGTTCGACGGTGACCTTATAGAGCTGCTGGAGGAACGCTTGGGCCTTATCCGAAAGCGTCCCGGCCCCCATGATCAGATTAACCAGGCCCTCTTGCGCGATCTTAAAATAATCCAGGTGCAGGTTGTTCAGACGGAATTGGGCTTCTTCGGCGCGCTTCAAAGAGTCGAGATGGGCCTGGGCCTCCCGTTGATCATTGCGCAGCGCAGCGCCGGTGCCAAAGTTGGCGATCTCCTCTTTCGTCGCGGCCACCTTGGCTTTGGCTTGCAAGCTCGCCAACTCCTTCGCTAGCTTCTTTCGATCTGGGTCGTCCGCAAATTCGGCCAGTCGTTTGGCTTCGGCAATCTGCTGCTTAAGCTTCAACAGGTCGCGCTCGCGCAGCCGACGAATATACTCGGTCCCCAGCGCGCGCTTATAGTTGATCGCCTCGGCCGCCAGTTCCAACTCCTGGATCTCATTGTCAAGCTTTTGAATCTCTTTATTGAGAAACTCCACAACGTCTGAGGTGGCGGCCACCGCCGCGGCGGGCACGGACGCAACCTGCCGGTACAGACGGTTCAGCGCTTGCCCCAGCGCTTGCATGTTCTGTCGGGACATATCAGTCTTTCTGGGCCATCGCCGCTAATCGGGCGTTGATCACCACATCGGTCTCGGCCGACGCAGCCGACGCATCGCTTTCGTACCATTCGAGTAGATCGCCCATGCTCGGCAGTGTGGCCTCTTTTTTAGCATTGACCTGTATGTAATTGAGTGCATGAAACGCCACCAGTTCTGGCACCTTCTTGGCTACCGGAGGGTAGGACTGTAGATGCTCTACGTAAGCGGCGACTTCAACGGCCGGCAGATCGTAGAGCCCTGAGAGCGTTACCCCGTACTCGCGGCACGCCCAGAGGTAGGGTCGAGGAAGACCTGATCTGTGATTCCCTTGTCGAGCAGCGTATCTTGCATCTTGTTGGTCATCTCCTTGAGCTCGTCCTCGGACAGATCGCTCGACTTGAGACCGCACAGCTCGTAGCATCGCTTGATCAGCGGATCCACACTGTCTCCTAGGTTGACGCCCAGCGCCACGAGCAACTCAAACGTCTCATCGGTATCCATCCCCTCGGTCAGACAACAGCGGACCAGCTCGACGTGAATATCTTCGAGCGCTTCCAGCTCAACATCGCGGCCGCGCAGGAGCGCCACGGCTTTTTGCGAGTGGCTCGCCAGGCGTTGCAGCATCGGTGCTATGGTGCCAAACTTGGGCACTTGCAACGGGATGGTGCAAGGCGGGTCTTCTGACACAAAAGGCTCTACCGGACGACCCAATAAGTCTCGTGCGGGCATACAGGCTCCTTCTCCTTATACTATCGTCGGTGCGCCCAGCGCACTCGTGGGACGTAGGGTAATTTCAGCCGTAAGTACCCCATCCGTATCGGTGGGCCCGTTGATCGACCGGCACGTCGCTACGAAGGGGCCGATCCGTACGGCAGGCACCTTCACAGAGGAGACGTTGGATGCTGCCTGTGAGGGCGTGTCTACGATAGGATCGCCATCCATATTGACGCCGATAACCTGTAAATCGCCACCCGCCGCCACGATGACAGCTCCGTACGGTAGCTGATCGTCTGTCGGCGTACCACCCACCCATGTGAGCTCTCCGCTCGCGGACTCAACCGTCGTTGTGACTGACGGCGTAAAAAGCGTATTCTCTTTCGTGGTGAGTCTTATCTCTCGGCTCGTGCCGTCATCCCGCGCGGCATACAGGTCTTTCCAGATAGGCAGGTGAGCCAGCCAAGGGGCCGTCACAACCACGTCTCCCGCCTCGGGTGAGCCAACATACTCAACCGAGCCACCCCAATGGCGAAAGGTCTGCACTTCCCCCTCGGCACCCGAGTACTGGAAGCCGCTGGCACCACCTAGCTCATCGTAATCGGATTGACCTGAGCGCTTCATCTCCAGCTTAGCATCGCGAAAGGTCACAGCTGCTACGTGTTTAATAGCCATAGTTTTTCTCCTTTTTCATAGTCGATAGCGGCGCGATCGACGGGTTGTGGCCTCACGGACCACTTTAGTAACTCCTTGCGGACCATTTAAATACGACGAATAGATCGGCACCGTACGCGGAGCAACCTGCTCGACCGCCTGCGCAATAAAACCACGCAACTGGAGATCAGCGTCCATGGACTTCTCCACAGGCTTTGAATACGTACTGGCGCTCAAGCACATGGGCCGATTCGACCGGCCCTTCTGGATCCACATCGACCTTCTCGCTGACGAATAAGGATCGCACAAAGGCTGGGCTCTCCGCTAGGGCCTCTTGCAAGGCGTCGTCATACTGCCGCACCGTCTCTTGAGTCGCCGCATAGATCATCACGGCAAACACATGTTCCAGCGGGATCCGCCCGCTCCACGTCTCATATTCAGACGTAGCCACATGTGAGAAGACGCCATACGGCAACGCAGTGGCCTCCGTGCCGCGTTCAACCACCAGGTCAAACCCGATCGCCAAAGCCGTTGTATGCAGCAGTTCATTGATGGAATCCCGATTACTCATAGCTATTTAGGTTCCTGACGGGCGCGCTCCATTTTTCATCCAAGGTCCAATGTGCCGACGCCAAATTCGATCTAACTTGAACAGCACATCGTCCGCTACATAGCTGAATCCAATCAGACCGAATTTGCCGACCGGAATGCCCTGATACGACAAGTCCAATAGCGGCGCATAAAATTGGTCCGGCGCAAACAGCGCAATCGCGGCCAGAAAGCAAGCCGTGGCAAGGAATCGCCACTTTTCAGAGCCGGTCCACATGACGTCCAGCGGCGTGATGCGCTTCTCCGTTTTTGCGTCCTGCGAGTACGTAGCCGACAGAATGGACAGTACCTGGCCGACGAAAAAGAGCACACCGATGTGGAGATGGTCCATGATCACGCTGCATGGCGCAGGCAGGTCTCTACTCGGTTGAGCCAGCCACGCAAAAATTTGACGTTCACCGGCCGCTTAAGGACCAGCTCGCCGTAATAGGCGCAGCGCAGCACGCTAAACTGCCCGACAAACCAAACCGGATCCGCTGCGTTGACCGCCTCAATCGTTTTAGGGCCTACTAGGCCATCGTGCTCGCGTGGGTCTTCCATGCAGGCGCGCTGGGCGGCTCGGATCGCATTTTTGGTCCCGGCATTAACCCCGAAATCATAGATCACAAAAGCCGGCTCCGAGTGTTCGATTTCATCCAAGCGCATGGCATCCCAAAAGTTTTCTCGGTAGAATGCCTGGACGTAGGCTACAATGTCCTCGTCTGGCTCTTGGGTGAGCCGATCCCGGTCGTCCCACAACGCTAGGTCTGGCCAGCGATTCTTGGCGATGCCGGCATAGGTCAATCCACCGGCGTCTCCTTCAACCTCGTGGAGCAGGTAGCCGCCCTCCAATCTCATCGTGCGCTCAAAAGCCGTCTCGAAGCTCATATTATCTCTTAGTTTCTCCAGGCCGCGCCCTTTTTGCTGTTTACCCCCCTTTGACGTATAGACGAGGCCGGCCGAGGGCTGAGACGATCCCCCGGCCGGCGGCATTGGCGGACCCTGCACTAGTCCGCCTCAGGCACAAAAAAACACGGATGAGCACTCGTGGATGAGTGCAGCATCCGTGTTGGGGGGTGCTTTTGTCTCGCATGTTTTTCAGCCAGGTGCAGCACCCTGCACACTGACGCGAGATTATGAAGGGAATATAGGATGGGGTGCTTGAAAGTCAACCCCGATTGTAGCAGAGTGTCGTCCCCGGTGAAAAAAGTGTGAATTCCTCTTGACATGACTACGGCAATGCCGTATATCAAAATTATGCACGCGGTCATCGAAACACCGACTTTCATCCGCAAATGCCGGCACTACCAGATAAGCGACCGCGATCGGGAGGCCATCATCGACTTTGTCGCCAACAACCCCGATGCCGGCGACCTGATCAGAGGATCCGGCGGTGCTCGCAAGCTCCGGTTCGCCGCGCCGGGAAGAGGAAAGAGCGGTGGATACCGAGTGGTGACTTTTTACAGCGGCGAGGACATTCCTGTGTTTTTGCTGTCGATCTTCGCCAAAGGCGATAAAGCAAACCTGACCGACTCGGAAGTCAACGTGTTGCGGACTGTGTTGCGCACGCTGGCTGACGAATACCGACGGAGGACCCAACCATGACCAAGGCCGGAGAGGAACTTGTCAAGGCGGCAGAGGAGGCGCTGGAAATCACGCGCGGCCAAGCGGATCCAGCAAGCTACCGCGTCCACCTGCCCGACGAGATCAACACCCGCTTGATCCGCTCGCGACTGAACATGAGTCAAGGCGTCTTTGCCCAGACCTTCGGCATTGACATCCGCACTCTTCAGGAGTGGGAACAAGGCCGGCGGGTCCCCACCGGTCCGGCGCAAGCGCTTTTGAAAATCATCTATCGGGAGCCAGAGGCTGCTAAGAGCGCCATAGCGGCAACGAGGTAAGCATCAGGTAGTGGCGGAGGCCACTCACATGTTTGCGATTATCTTGTGTTATACTGTATAAACTACTGTAAAATTGGTGCGTTATGCCTGCCTTACAAGCAGGATGTCCCCAGTTCGAGTCTGGGACCGCCCACCACGCTACAAGCCCCTGAGCAATCAGGGGCTTCACTTTTTCGCAGGTGAGGTCGCATCGTGAAGTCACCTCCCAACATCGTCTACATTTTCGCAGACGACATGGGCTACGGGGACATGGCCTGCAACAACCCCGATTCTAGAATACCGACTCCCAACTTGGACCGGTTGGCGGCCCAAGGCATGCGCTTTACCGACGCCCACGCCCCCTCCAGCATCTGCACTCCCAGCCGCTACGCTCTGCTTACTGGCCGCTACTGCTGGCGCTCACCCTTGAAGCAGGGGGTACTTTGGGAGTGGGACCCGGCGCTGATCGAGCCAGACCGGCCGACAGTGGCCGGTTTCCTCCGCGAACAGGGCTACCGAACCGCCTGCATCGGAAAGTGGCACCTAGGCTGGGACTGGCCCACCAAGGACGGAGAACCAGCTAACAAAGGAGTTGAACTGGGTGTCCACGACCAGACACGGATCGAGTTGGGTGAGAACATCGACTTCACCCAGCCTATCAAAGGCGGGCCTGTTGACCGAGGCTTCGACTACTACTTCGGACAGGACCTGCCCAATTTCCCACCCTATACTTGGCTCGAACAGGATCGCGTACAGGTGCAGCCAACGGAGGAAAAGCCGAAAGACATAGAAGGCTTGCCGTATCCATCCACGTGTCGTCCTGGTGCCATGGCTCCCGGATGGAGTCTAGAGGAGGTGATGCCCGAGTTAACTCGGCGCGTAGTTCGCTACATTGAGGAGTCGGGAGAAGCTCCTTTCTTTCTGTACTTCCCCATGACCGCGCCCCACACTCCCATCGTACCCACCGAGCAGTTTCGCGGCATGAGCCAGGCCGGAGAGTACGGGGACTTCGTCTGCGAAGTGGACTGGTGCGTCGGCCAGGTCGTGGAGGCGCTCGATCGCAAAGGTATCGCCGAAGACACTTTGCTCATCTTCGCCAGCGATAACGGCCCCGAAGTCTTCGCCTACAGAACCATCATGCCCGACTACCGTCACTTCAGTAACGGCCATCTCCGCGGTATCAAGTACGATGCTTGGGAGGGCGGCCATCGCGTCCCCTTCATCGCCCGCTGGCCGGGAAAGGTGCCGACCGGGAAAGTTTGCACTCAGCTATTCAGCCTTAGCGATCTGATGGCGACCTGTGCGGAAATACTGGGGGTACCGCTGCCAGCAGGTACCGGCGAAGACAGCGTCAGTATGCTGCCTTTCCTGTTCCACGGGGACGCTACGCCACCGACCCGCCGCTTTGCCGTGCACCACAGCCTCAACGGCAAGTTCGCCATCCGCCGCGGCGACTGGGTCTTCATCGATGCTCCCAGCGGCGGTGACGCCCAGGAGCCGGACTGGTACAGAGAGGAACGCGGCTACTCAGGCCACGATTTTCCGGGAGAGCTTTTCAACTTGAGAGACGACATCTCAGAGCGGTACAACCGCTATGGGGAATACCCCGAGGTAGTCAGGGAGTTGGCCGAGCTTTTGGCCCGGGCCAAAGAGGGGGCCGACCCCAGTGCCGGAGTAGGCGTCGCGCCCGAGCTACTGACGGAATAGCCGGCCGAGTAAACTCCTGTATATTCGCGATTCGGACTGAGATATTTTTAGCACTATTACACCCTGCAAAAGTGGAGTTTTACCCAAGCAATGACCTAACTTCTACAGGAGCCATACCCATGCCCAATCGCCCTAATATCCTCTTCCTTCTCAGCGATGAACACAGTTTTCGCTTCCTCTCGGCCCGCTTTCCGGAACACGGCGGCGAACCCTGCCGCACGCCGACGCTTGACCGCCTCATCCAGCAGGGCGTCCACTTCGAAACCGCCTATTGCCAGATGCCCTTGTGCACGCCCAGCCGCATGTCGATGCTGTCCGGGCGACATTCGCATCGCTGCCCGGTTCTGTGGCCGGACACCCCTACCTTTGCTTCGCACTTGGGGCAGCACGGCTACGCCACGGCTGCCGTCGGCAAAATGCACCTGCAAGGCTCCCGTCAGTACGCCGGCTTCGGAGCTCGTCCCTACGGCGACTTTGACGCACCCTCGCCAGGCCATCAGAAAGACCCCCTTTTTCTGCCCGGGGTCCAAGATCACATCTTTATGCCCTCCGTTATTGAGGATGCCGGTCTCAGCGATATCCCCGAATCCCTGCTTCAGGAGCAGTTTGTCGTGCGCGAGGCCACGGCGTGGCTGCGCGAACACCGCCACGCCCACCCGGACCAGCCTTGGTTGATGTACACTTCGTTCGTCCACCCGCACTTCCCGATGAACGCACCCCGCCGCTTCTTCGAGCGCTACTACCCCGAAGGGGTCACCCCACCGAAGGTGGGTCGTGGCGGGGACGCCCAGGAGCATCCCATGACATTGGAGGCTCTGAGGTCGAATAGCGGCGAGTCCCAAGGGCATCCCGCCGAAGAGATCACCGAGGAGCAGACCTTGCGCGCTCGGGCGGCCTACGCTGCCTGCGTAGATCAATTGGACGAGATCATAGGGGATTTTTTAGCGGTCTTGGAGCGCGACGGGCTGCTGGACAACACCGTCATCGTCTATACCTCGGATCACGGCGAACTGGCTGGGGAGCACGGCCTGTGGTGGAAACAGACTTGGCACGAGGCTTCTGTGCGGGTGCCGCTGATCGTTTCCCTACCGGAGCACCGCCGGGGTCAGCTCTCGCCGACTGAAATCGCCGCGCCGGTGAGCCTGGCCGATATCTTTCCCACGCTCTGCGGCCTGACCGATGCGCCCTTACTCGACGATCTGGATGGCATTGATCTGGCACCGGCGTTGCAGGGCGATGCCGGCCCGGCTCTGGCAGCTCGCCCCGGCGTCATCGTCGGACACTTGGGCAAAGGATACCGCATGATCCGCTCGCCGCGCTACAAGTACATTGCCTTCCACACCTACGACGATCTGGCCTTCGATCTGATAGACGATCCAGATGAACAGCGCAATCTGGCAGGTCGTGCCACAGGGGAGACAGCCGCCGAACTGGAACAACTCAAGTCCGCGCTCTTCGATGGTTTTGATTTTGCGGAAGCCATCGAATCGACAAGGCGGGAAAGCACGCAATATCACAAGCAGTATCCGAGCCGGATAAAGTCCCGAACGTCTAACCAGATCATGCGTGGCGACGGGATGCTGGTCGAAGCGGATCAGCCGCTCTACTATCCAGATGTGGTCAGCGAGGATCCGCGCCGGGACTTCAGTGACTATCCACCGCAGCGCAGAGCTGCCCGGCGACGTCGATGAACTCGGTGATTGGAACAACAGTGGAACCGTGAGAGGGAGTGATGTCGCTGGGTTTTCGCTCCACGAAAGGGATGTCCGGGAGCCGTGGTACTGAGGTTCCCCCCCCTTTAGAGACCTCGGCGTTTACGCTCAGGGCGTTCCTGCTGGGCTGCGTCTTTTCCTTCTTCGTCTCGGCTGGGTCTGCGTATGGGACCCTTTACTTGCAGGGGTCGTTCATGGCCTTGGGGACCAGTACGGTGGGCGCGGTGTTTCTTCTGGCGCTCCTCACCGGGTTGGTAAATCCCCTGCTCAGACTAGTCCATCCGCGGGCGGGCCTGAGCCAGCAGGAACTGCTGGTGATCTATATCATGATGGTCATGGCCTCCCCGATTCCCACCCTATTCTGCGCCCGCTTCCTCTCCCAGATCACCGCTCCCTTCTACTACGCCACCCCCGAGAACGATTGGCGCAACCTGATTCAGCCATACATACCCCACTGGTTGATGCCGCACGATGCCAAGGTCCTAAACCCGTTCTACGAAGGGGGAGAACAAGGGCAGTCGATTCCTTGGGAAGCTTGGGTGCCGACGTTTTTGGCTTGGACCCCTTTCGTCTGGGCGCTGTTCTTGGTGATGATTGCCAGCATGATCGTGCTGCGCAAGCAGTGGGTCGAGAACGAACGATTGGTCTATCCCCTAGTACAGGTGCCCTTAGCCATGACCGAGCAAGGTGGGGCGGGCGAGCGCATCCCCCCTTTCTTTAAGAATCCGGTGATGTGGGCCGGATTTGCAGTACCGTTTCTCTGGGGCACGCTGCACGGGCTCTACAACTACTTCCCGGATGTGTTCCTCATCGCCGAGGAAATAGACATGGTCCGTTTGATCGTGCCCATCTTTCGCGACACTTCAGAGTTACACATCAAATTGCGGCCCAATATCCTGGGATTTTTCTACTTCCTCAAGACGGAGGTCGCCTTCAGCCTGTGGTTTTTCAACCTGTTGTTCAACATAGTGCGGGGAATTTTCGGAGTCCTTGGCATCACCAGTTCGGAGACCCTTGGAGGCGGCCACGCGGTGCAGGATCCGATTCTGGCGCACCAGTCGATGGGGGCGATGTTAGTGCTGTTTTTAGGCGGCCTGTGGGCGGCGCGCAAGCACCTGAAGGAGGTTTTCCGCAAGGCCTTTACTGGGGATCCGACGGTGGATGATTCCGGAGAGATCCTCTCCTATCGGACGGCGGTGATCGTCCTGATTACCGGCAACTTGGTGCTGGTGGGATGGTTGTGGCTGGCGGGCATGCCTTTGTGGGTGGCGCTGAGTCTGCTCTTCTTAGCGGCAGTGATTATCTATGGCTATACCCGGGTGGTGGCTGAAGGCGGACTGTCGGATGGTGCGCCGCCGGTGGTGCCAGCCGGCATCTTAGTGTCGGCGGTGGGCTCGTCGGCAATCGGATCGCAGGGCTTGGTCATTTTGGCGACGACCTATTTCTGGACAGCCGGCGTGCGCAGTTTCGTGATGACTTCGTGTGCTAACGGCCTCAGGTTGGGAGAGGAGTTGGGAAGCGGCAGACGGCCGCTGTTCTGGGCTTTGGTTCTGAGTGTGGTGATAGCCCTGGCCGGGTCGATCTGGGTGATCATGACCCTCAGCCATGATTACGGGGCTCTCAATCTGAAGATATGGTCGCAGCGGGATGCCTACGGCTACATGGGGAATATGATTCACTCGCCGAAAGCGCCGCACCTGTGGGGCTGGATCAACACTGGGATCGGGGCCGTTATCATGTCGGGCTTGATGATCGCCCGCTGGCGCTATGTGTGGTGGCCGCTCCATCCCCTGGGGTATCCGATCGGTCCGATATGGATCATGACCGCTCTGTGGTTCAACATGTTTTTGGCTTGGCTGATCAAGGTGCTGGTACTCAAGTATGGGGGGGTGGGACTCTACATGAAAACCCGTCCCTTTTTCCTCGGCATGATCCTGGGACACATCTCACCAGGAGGCTTCTATCTCATCATCGACCACTTTACCGGTATGACCGGCAATGTGATCTTCTGGGGATGATGTGTAGGGTATAAAACTCGTTCCAAAGCATAGAACATTTACTTGTAAAATTGAAAAAGTAAAGTTATCTTGCTAGGCAAATGTAAACATTCTTGATCCATTGCCCGAAAGGAGGTCCCTGCCTAGAGCTTGAGGTGGATTCACGTGGAGGAGGAGAGAAAATAATCTCTAACACTCTCATTAGGAGGACATACTGCTAATGAAAAAATTCACGTTGATGCTTTTAGGATGCACACTGTTCCTCGGTCTGAACACGTCGGTCACAGGGCATACGAATGAAGAATATTTCATGCCCCAAGTGCCCGATCCCAGCGCGATCACGATTGATGGGAACGAGGACGACTGGGGCTGGATGGAAGAGGATTTCAAGATAGGGTTGGATCAGACGTGGGACAGTGTTACAGGGGATGTTCAAAGGGACGGCTTAGATTTCTCTTGGTTTGCTGGGTGGAGTGCGCCGCCGGACAATCGAGTATATTTCTTCATCAGAGTTCAGGACGATACCCTGCGGCTCCTTGAGGAGGATCAGAAACGCTGGTGGAGCGACGACCATGTGCAAATCTACATTGACGCCGACCACTCAGGCGGGAACTTCTTGGGGGAAAATCTCGATCAGGTTTACAATGGGCAGCGCTACCATCTCCGCATCAAGCCGCTTCCTGGCCAGCCGGTAGCCTACAACAGCCTACTTGAGTATATCGACCTCCCGGAAATAGGTTGGAGTTCGGACCTGTACAATGGCGAGCCCACAGAGTGGTTCGAAATCGCTTGGACGTTGCTGCCAGCAGGGGCCGGTCATCTATCGACCAACATTACCTGGACCATGGAGTTCCGCGCTGCTTTATGGGATATTCATAATACAAGCCCGGAGACAAGCATAAGGCATATATTCCAACCTGATAAGATCATTCACTTTGGGGCGCGAGTTGGCGACAGTGACGGAGAAGGGGCTAAACATAGAATGGTCATGATTGGTGCTCAACCCCAAGCAGGCCAGAAGGCACAGTATCATCCCGACTGGATTTTGCTGGAAGCGGATGAGGCTGAGGCTGAGACTGCGGTAAGATCCACCTCTTGGGGCCGGATCAAGAGCCATTTGGGCCTTCAATTGCGCTAATGAAGTGGTTGTGAAGAGGAAGATGCACTCGGCCTACCACTTCAAGCCCCTGAGCAATCAGGGGCTTTTTTTAATAGACCACGGCGAGGCTGCGTTCCTGCGCCCATTGCCCGTGGTCGGTTTTGGCGCGCACCTGCACGACGTATATCCCGGGCGCGACGAGTTGGTCCTTGGCATCGCGCCCGTCCCACATTGCACGATGGCGACCGTTGAGCTGTACACCGAGGGCTTGCCGCCACGTGGAGCGCCCGTCGAGCGTGTAAATTTCTAGCTCTACCTCGGCGGGGGCTAGCAAGCGGAACAAGTTGTACTGGATCGTTACGCGGTCGTTGATGCCGTCGCCCTGCGGGGTGAACGCGGTCGGCTGCACCTCTATAGCGCCCAACACTTCATCCAATGCCCCCCCAACGGCGACCATGCGCAGTTGATTGGTGCCCAAAGCGTCGCTGGCGTCACCTCCTTCTACTTGCTGTGGCAGACTCTGCCCGGAGCGCGCGAATACCTCGGCTTGCACAGTACTCGAAGCCGTGTACATGATGGTTTCCAAATGTAAACGCAGCGTTTGCAGGCCTCCGTCGCGGATGGGTTCAGGCAGGTAGATCGCTAGGCCCTCGGGTTCGGCGATTACGCTGTCGGCAGCTACTGGCTGCAGGGGATTGCCCATCTCCAAACCGAGGAGGGTGCCCGCGCTAGGCAGGGTTAAACGCACCGCGTCAAAACCGGCTTGTTCCGCTGCGAACTCGGCCCGCAGGTCGCAGATCAACTCGATCTTTTGCCCGGCTGGCACCTCGGCGATATGACCTGTGGGTTGTAGGTCACCGGTTGCGGCTACCTCGCCCACCACCCGTTCGGCCAGCAGCGGCGAATACTCAATTGCCAGCGAATCCAAGCGCGTAAATTCCCACAGCGTTTCAGTTGCTAGCGTCAGGCGCATCTGCAGGTAGCGGCCGCTCGGCACTCGGGGCAGTTCGCCGGAATGGCGCAGCGGTGGCGACCAAAAGCTCCAGTTGTCCGCATCGTCGATAATGGGGCCGCGCCAGCCTACGGCCGGGGGATCCCAAGGCCAGGTGCGCTGCTTGAGCCGTTCGTATGCGCTTTGCGTTACTTCCACGAGTTGGCCCATGTCGTCGTACCCGTGATAGCCAGTGGGGGTGGGGTCTAGGCCGGTCTTGATTTCTACTTGCGCGGATGTGGGTGCGTCGGGCGCAGCCGCGAGTTGGTCGCCTGCGCGCCGCCACTTGCTCGTGCCAAAGCGCACGCGCCCGATGTTGACCACTTGGCCGAGGTCGGCTACCTGAGACGTCCAGATCGCTCGGGGCGGGAATCCCCGGCCGGATACCTCTAGCTCAGCCAAGGCGAACTTGTTGTAGAACCGGCCGATGTCTGGGAAGAAGTAGATGCGCAGAAAGCGCAGGTATTGCAGTGGGAACTCGATATGTACGACGGCTTCGGTGTTCAGATCGACGCTGGCTAGCAGGATGTCCAAGGGCCGGTAGTGAGTGCCCTCTTCCTTTGCGATGCTGGCCGGATCGAGGCTGCCGGAGAGCTCGTATTTGGCAAAGGCGAAGTTGGGGCGATACGGCTCTTGGGTGAGTGCGTCGCGGCCCTCGGGTGGATAGAAGGCAAAGCGATCCACTGGCACGGGCACGCCGAGGTCAATTGTGTAGAATTCGTTGGACTCGGAGTAGGTTTGCGCCGCAAAGAAGGTCGTGGGGTCGCCATCGACAAAGTCGCGTGGCTCAGCGCGTGGGCGGAGGTAATTGATGCCGCGCCAGATGCGGACATCCCCCAAGCGATACGTGGATTCTCCGGGGGATCGCCAGCGATACCAAGGCCCTAATTGGGGGAGCAAGTTCTCGCCGGGTTTGAGTTCGCGCGGCTGGAGTACGGACGGGTCGGTCGCGTCATCTATCATCCTGTTTTGCCACGTCCACTCCGCCCACGGCTCCGCGCCGCCGAGGCGAAACTCATCTACTGCCCATGAACGCGCCGATAGACCGCTTAGCATTAATGCAAGAGCGAACGCATATCGCATGGGGGACCTCTTGTGGAGATTTTCAGCAGCTTAGCGGCTCTAGTGGCCAACAGAAACTTCCCCTAACCACTACCAGAACGGAGTCCCTGTGTCAATAAAAACTTCGTCGTTGTGCGGGAGTGCTCTATTAGATTCCCACGCGAGTGATTGACACTAGCGCTCTGTTGCAAGAGAACGCGCTGGCCGTAGCCCGAAAAAAGCCGCCATGATCAATCCGCTCGCAATCCGCGAGGCGCAGGCCAAGCCAAAGACGGCCCCGTAGCCATAGTCGAGGATGAGTATGCCGCCGATGAGGCTGCCGAGGAAGTTCAGAAGTTGGAAGCCGCAGACGCGGAGGCCCTGGATTCGCGCCCAGAAGCGTCGGGGCAGTACTTGGGTGGAAAAGTGCTGGTCGGACGGATTGTCGATGACTTCGCCGATGCGCACGAGCAGGAACATGGGTATAGCCAACGGCAGACTGATAAAGGCCCCCATGATCCCGAGGGCACTGCCGCCCATAATGCGGGACGGGAGAATGGTCAGCGTCGGCCCGAAGCGGCGCACCAGCGTCGGTGCGGCGAAGGTCGCTGGTAGGCCGGCGAGTTGGCTGAGGAAGAAGATTGCGCCGATGGCAGCCGGGCCGACACCCAGTTCGGCCTCGAAGAACACGTTGAAGAAAGGATACGTCAGTCCCATAGAGAAGCCCCGCGTGCCACTCAAGGCGGTAATAGCGGCAAAGACGCGCCACGGAGAGGCCATTGGCTCGGTCTCGTCCGGCGACTTTCGAGCTTCGGCGTGCTCAGGGCGACGCCGGGTTGGCGCGGGTGCTTTTTCGCGGTGGGTTTGACCGGATGCGTACAACAGCGGCACGACGGCGATGAGCGAACACGCCGCGCCGAAAAACAGCGCGTAGCGGAAGGGCTCCGGAACCTCGGTGGAAAGGCCGAGGAAATAGCCCATGACTCCGGGCATGAAGCCGCCGATTAGGCTCAAAAGCATGCGAACCACTATTTGCAGAGCCGACCAGATGGCGAGGGCTTCGGCGCGGCGCGCGGGGTGGGCATTGTCCGAGAGGAAGGGCACGTGGTTGACCCAGACGAAGGCCATGGCCACGCCGCCGACAAACGAGAATGCCAGCAGTGCGCCCGGCGACGTGGTCAAGCACAGGCCCAACTGGGAGATGGCCAGCAGCAGGCCCGAGGCTATGAGGAAGGGTTTACGGCCGAGGCGGTCGCTCAGGATGCCGGTGGGCAGTGCTAGCAGGCCACTCGCCAGCGGTGCCATGCTGGCGACTTGGCCGATGAAATCCTCTTGGTAGCTGAGGCGCAGGAGATAGAGATTGTACAGCAGGGAAAAGAGCGCCATGCCGGCGTTGATCGAGGTGCCAAAAGCGAAAAACAGCCGGACATTGCGGTTGAATTCCCGCAGCCGAAAGCGGCTTAAGACGTGGCCGACGGGCATCCGGCGTGGCGCTCTGCAAACACCTCTACGGCCTTTTTCGCCGCTAGCTTGGAGGCATGGACTCGGTCGGCAAAGCTCAATGCCATGCCGGTCTCAATGGTAAAAGCGGGACCGTAGGTATGGGCCGCGAAGTCGGCGAGGTTAAGTCCTTCGCCGCGCTGGGCTGCGTTGAGCCAGAAGACCCCGTGCGGCCCTCGGGTAAAAAACGATCCAGGCAAATAGTCGGCCGGGGGCAGGGCTGCTCCCGACGCGGCGACTGCGGCGATCATGGCGTCGGCCATGCGCTCTTCCCACTCTTGGTCGCTGGGAGTGCGCTGGTGCCGCGCCGAAAACCAGAAGAAGTCGCCCCCGTGCTCGTGGAGGTCCAGCGTCAAGCCGGGCTGAATGGCGGCCATCAGGTCGCGGGTGCAGCGCGACTCGACGGGTGCCCAAGAGGTGTCGTGGAAGCGGTTGAGGTGGAGGACTTCGCCAGCGGGGTCAATTATTAGTGTGTACGCGCGTTCGACGCCGGGATTGCTGGCGGGGAAATAGAGCCGACGGCCCTTGAGTGCTTCGATCCAAGTCGCCACAGGTCGGTTGTACAGGTTGCGGGTCGCGTAACCATATTCGCCGATGAGGGCTACTACGGTATCGCCTTCTTCATAGAGGACTTCGCCGCGCTTTTTGAGTAAGGGGGCGACGTCGTCGATGCCGCCGAGGTTTGGGGCTTCGTCTAGGCTTAGGCCGAGGGCGTAGGCGAGGCCGTTCATGCCGATGGGGTCTCGGTTGGGAATGGTGTAGAGCTGGTGCTCGGTCTCGATCTCGTCGATGAGGGCACAGGCCGCGCTGACGCCGGCTTGTTCGGTGGCGTGGCTGCCGGCGCTGATGAAAATGGCCGGTGTTTTGTCGCCGCCGCTTTTGACCGCGACAATGGGCTGGCCGTCGGGTGAGCGGCTGAGGATCTGTGGAGTGTGGCCGTTGTCCTGGATACAGGTGAGTAAGTCGGCGTAGCTGTCGAATGGCTGCATGGCGTTTAGGCGCACAGGGGATGCGCCATTTCCATTTGCTCGCGGCGGAAGGGGACGTCGATCTGGCCGTCTTGGTTGATGGTTGCCATTCTGGCCCGCGCCTCCAGCCACAGTCGGTGCCACTCGGCTGGGTCGCGTAACTCGCTGTCTGGGTCGCGGCGGCTGCGCGCCACGAATCCGGGGAAAGCGATGCGCCCGGTGGGCTGGTCGGTGGGATTGTAGCGCAGGTCAAAGCTCCAGCGGACCTCGTCGCTGACGTTGGGATAGGAGCCGTGGACGGTCTGCTTGTGGACGCAGATGACGTCGCCGCGCTCGACCGGTAGGGGGATGGCCCGATCGGCCGCGAAGAGCTTTTCCGGGACTTGGGTTGCGCCGGCGAATTGGGATGCGTTGTCCATGTAGTTGGGGCAGTGCGGCAGCAGCCCGTTTTTGTGCGAGCCGGGCGCGACCATCAGCGGCCCCTTCTCGATGGGCGTGTCTTGGAGCGAGAACCACACAGTCAGCATCTGCGTATCGTCCGCTTCTTCGGTTACGACGCCGTGGTCTTGGTGCCATTGGGTAGCGCCGAGGACAGCGTTGCCGAACTGGTTTTTGGGCAGATGATGCTCGGGCGGCTTGATGCGCACGTGCTGGACCGGGTTGGAGTAGATCTCCGGGCCAATCAGCGACTCGACGACGTCGAGCAGGTTTGGGTCGGTGAAGGCGCGGAAGACGGCTGGCCCGGCCCAGAAGGGGGTATCGGGCTGGACGTTTTGGAAGGGCAGAGAGAAGTCGAAGAACTGGCTGTGGATGCGGCCAGTTTCAACGCAGATCTGGATGTAGCGGTCGCCAAACTCGAGCTCGTCGTAGCGCGAGGTGATTTCGCCTTGAGCGTAGAGATCGTCGGCCAAGCTGTCGAGGACGGTGGCGTATTCGTCGATGACCGGGTCGAGGGTGGTGACTGGGTCGAGGACGCTTTTGACGACGACGTAGCCTTCGCTAGCGAAGTGGTCGAGTTGGCTGGGGGTGAGCGCGGGCATGGTTTTCCTCCGATGGGTGCGCGGTTGGTGGGCGACGCGTGCGTTGTCTCTACAATAACAAGGGCCATGTATAAGAGGCAAGCGCGGATTGGATGGAGAAGTGCGATTCGATATACTATGACTTCGCGTCGCTTGTAGCCGAGGCGACCGATGTCATAGGAGACACCATGGCTTACAAAGTATTCCTCCACGCCAGCATCGCTATACTCTGTCTAGCCGGTTCACTCGCCGCCGAGCAGCTCCGCTTTGACGCGGTTGATGAGTGGCGGACTTGGCGCTTGCCTCTGGGGATTGTTGAGCTCGACGACGCTGGGGTGATCCGCCCGGTCAAAATCCGCAAAGACGTTGATCCCGTGCGCGATGCTGCGGCCTTTGGCGGTGGGGTTCGCGCGGCTGGCTCCAATGCGCTGGCTGCGGCGCGGGCCATTGATGGTGATCGACTGACCGGTTGGAGTCCCGACTTGGCCGACGACTTAGACGATTGGTGGATCGAGATCGACTTGGGACGAGCCGTGGCCGCGCGCAGGGTGGCGCTGACCTTTTTGGAGAGTGCGCCGCCGTGCGCGCTGTTCGACGTGTTGCTTTCTACTGGGGAGCCAGCCATTGACGTGGTCGGCAATCCCATTGAAGGCAGCCTCGTGTACCGCGTGAAAGAGCGCTTCAAGGAAAATCAGCGGCAGCAGATCGCGTTGGACCTGGACCCAGTACGCGATCCGTTTGTGCAATTTATCCGCGTCGAAATGCTCGACTGTGGATCTGGAGCCGCGCTGGCCGAAGTAGAGGTTGAAGCCATCGGCGACAATCTCTCCTTAGATCTGGCGGCCAAAGGTGGGGACTTGGAGATCATCGTCGATATCGACGGTTTTGGCGACGCTGCGTCGTTTGCCAACTCGCTGCCGCTGGCCGACGGTCGGTTTTCCCTGTGGACGGAAAATCGCCGCATCAACCGCCCGGTTGATGTGATCTCGCGCATGACCTTGGACTTGGGCGCGGTTTATTGGGTGGATTTGGTGCGCATCGTGGGGAATTTTTTGTCGCGGCCTGGACAGTTCCGATTCAACTTCGACCGCTATGAGGTGCTAACCTCGGATGGGTCGCTGGCGCCGAATGGCACGCGCATCTGGCACCGGCAATTCGCGGGTAAAGCTACGACATCCAATCGCCAGCTCGGGATCGCCAATCACCACTTTGCGCCGATCAGGACGCGCTACGTGCGGGTCGAATGGGTGTTTTGGGACGCGGCCTGCGCGGCCGCTTGTGTGGGCTGCGGCATTGTGCCGCCCTGCCAGTTTTGGGGTGGCACGCGCGAGTTGCAGATCTTTGGCGAGGGCCATCCGCAGCGGGTGATGTTGGCCTCGCCTCTGATCGATCTTGGCGGCGACAAGCAGGTACACGCGATTCGCTGGCGGGCTGACGCGCCGGCTGGGACGCGAGTGGAGGTGCGCAGCCGCACGGGCAATGACCTGCAAATGGACATCACCTATCACGACAAAAACGGCCGGGTCGTCACCGAGCGGAAGTACAACAAGCTCATCCCGTCCTTTAAGGGCCGGATCGACACTGCGCTGTCGCCGGGGGCCAATTGGAGTCCGTGGAGCAAGCTGTACTTGCAGCCGGGCGAGCCGTTTGCGTCGCCTTCGCCGCGGCAATACGCCGAGTTGGATGTCGCCTTGGTGTCCGAGCAGCCGGATGCGGGGGCGGCCTTAGATTGGTTGGAGATCGATTTCGGTGATCCGGTGGCGCAAGAAGTGGTGGGGGAGATCTTCCCAGTCGAAGTGCAGCCTGGGGAGCGGACCGAGTTTGCTTATTACATTCGTCCGCAGCGGGTGGCGGGTCGCGGTTTTGACCACTTGGAGGTGGAGAGTTCCGCGCCGATTGAGTTTGTCGAGGTGTTGGTGGAGGGCGAGGTAGTGGAGGCGACGGCTGAGCCGACGGAAGGGGGAGTGGCCATCACCTTGGCCGCGCCGGTTAAGAGCCGTCAGCTAGTGGAGCTGCGCTTTGCCGGAACCGTGTTTGTCGATGCCACGCGCTTTGACGCCTTTATCGCCCAAGGCTCTGCCGACGCGCTGCTGCGACAGCGGGTGGATGTGGGCGACGCGTACGCAGAAGTCGCCAGCAGTACAAATGCCGTGCGCTTGCCCGTGGGAGCGCGGTTGCTGGCTAATGTGGCGATGGGGCCGCTGGTGTTGACGCCCAATGGCGATGGGGTCAACGACGCGTTGCGAGTGGAATTCGACTTGGTCAATGTCTTGGCCGCGCGGTGGATCGGCTTGCGAATTTTCGATCTTGCGGGGCGATTGGTGTGGGTGCGGGAAGAAGAGGGCAAGGCTGGTGGTCGGGTTTGGGTATGGGATGGCCGGGGGAGTTGGGGGGCGCAGGTAACGCCAGGGCTGTACGTGGCGGAATTGCGCGTTGAAGGAGACGAGGGAAGCTACAGTCGGCGGCGCGTGGTCGCGGTGGCGTACTAGCGCTTAGGGGGCACTGCGGTTGAAAACGCCATAGAGGGTTGAACCTTACCACCGTGTCCCGGCGCGCGGCAATCACCTAGGGCGAAGGCTCTTTTAAGCTACCCCACGAAATGGGCGCGACATTCGTCTGTCCTGCCAGATAAATGCCGGAGCCGATGACGGCCTTCTGCTCCGAGTTGGCCACCGAGAAGCCCACCGCGTAACCGAGCTTCGGCGAACCGGTGTCCTCGTCTCCCTCGATGGTTGGGTCGTCGTAGTAATACTCCAAGAACTTCCGACCCTCGCGCCGCGCACCTTGGATCAGCTCCTCGGCGAACCGCACCCCGTTGATGTCCGTCCTCGTCAGGTCTGTTTCCTTGCCTTCGCGGAATGGCTCGGTTGCGTGAAACAGGATGATGCCCGCGCCACTGACGACCCACAAGTAGATGGAGCCTGATTTCCAATCCCCTCCCTCCACCCGGAAGGCGTTTCTGATCCCGGTGAGGGCGCTGTAGCCTTCGGACTCGACGGCTTCGCGGTACACCTTGGCCGCTTCCTCGACGAAGGTGATGAGTGTCTCGCGGTCCACGACCTGCGATGCGGTGACGGCGGGCTTCGGCAGATCATCCGCGACCTGGATTGGGACATGGGAGACGTCCTGCGAGTAGCCGCCGACCAGCACGAATTGTCTTGCGGTGATCCCGGAGGTGTATTCGACCGCGTATGCCGTCTTCAGCCCCCCGTCGTAGTATTCGACGAAACCGCCGCCTCGGGCAGCGGCCGCGAGGAGTTCCTCGACGACCTTGGTTCCGCGTTCGTCCTCGACGCCGATCAGATTCTTACTCTCCGCCGTGCGATCGTTCCCGTGGATAAACGGTTCCCCGCTCTTGAGGAAGATGATGAGGAACATCAATCCGGACTTCCAGCGGCCCTCCGTTCTCAGCCTATCCCTGAGCTTTGCTCCTTCGTTTACGTCCGTGATCGCCTCGATTTCCGCCTTCGCCCCTTCGACGAAGGCCTTGAGGGTTTCATTGTCCACGACTTGGTCGGCAGTCGTCTGGGCCTTGGCAGTTCCGCTCGCCAACATGACCAATGCCAGAACGGCAAGGGCCGGCGCTGCCTTGAGGTTAAGTCGCATCGCATTCCCCTTCATGGTGTAACGGGTTATTATGAATTTCGGATTCATAAAATTATACCAATGTATCACGTATATCACGATATGTGCAAATACCTTACCCGCTATGCAATTCCGGGAAGTAAGTTGCGTAGAAGCCGCGGTTCCGGGTGAGAAAGGTTTCGGCTTTAACAACTGCGTGGGCACCGATCAGAAAATCGGTAATAATCCGATCTCTGGGCCCGCCGGCCTGCCGGTAGCGCAACCAGCGCTGCCCGGCTTCGTAAGCAATATCGGTATCGATGGGTGAGATCGTCGCACTGATCTCCCGCAGTGCTCCGTCGAGCGTGGCCCGGTCATCAAACGCTGGAACGAGTTCTGCATAGACTATGTCACAGATGAGAATGGCCCCTCTGTCGTAGGCATTCCGCAGCAACGCCTTCGACCGGGGGCCGTGCTGATCGTCGGCGAGAAATACGTCCAATAGGACGCTCGTGTCGACGGCGGTGATCATCTCCCACGGATTTCTTCGATGTAGTCGTCGGTGCTTACGCCGCTGCCCAAGATGGCGTACACACGCTCCACCGGGTGTCTCGCTGCGGTCCGTTTCTGAATGAGCAAGCCGTGCTCTGTTGGAGTGATCTCAACTTCGACATCGGGATTCATTCCAAAGCGGTCTCTTAGTTGCTTGGGGATGGTGATTTGTCCTCGTTCAGATATTCGCATGTGACCTCGATATGAATTCCAGATTCATAAAATCATACCAATCTATCACGGGACGCGCAAGTCTTCCGTGTATGGGGCTGATTTTAGGTTCGACCCGTTCTTGGCGCTATATTATGACAATTACGCGAAGGCATAACCTCGATTAGCGCTGTTCAGGCGCGGGAGAACGGAATATGAAACTGATTCTCGTAGGTTGCGAATATGCTGGCAAGACGACTCTGGCCAATGCCATCGTCGGTTGGATCGAGCGCACCTTTGGCTCGTCGCGCACCTTCCACGACCACTTCAGTCTGCCGTGCAATGAGTTCCCCGTAGAGGAGCAGGAGCAACTGCTGGCCCTCAGCCCGCGGCTGAAGGAGATGTTTCAGCGCTACATGATGAACTACCACTTTCATTCCGCTTTCTACAGCGACCCGGATCACAACTTGGTGGGTTTCCACATTGAAGAGGCTGTGTACGCGCCCCTGTACTACGGCTACGGGGGCCGAGGCGAGTACGGCGACCGCGCCGCACTGGCTCGGGCCTTCGACGAGGAGGTAATGCAGCACGCGCCCGACACAGTACTCGTGCTGCTGCGCGCGCGGCCCGAAGTCATTGCCCAGCGCATGCGCGGGCAGCCGCACGAGCGGCCGGTGGTGCAGGAAAAGGACATCGAGCACGTGTTGCAGCGCTTTGAGGAAGAGTTCCGCGATTCGCTCATCCGCAAGAAATTCGCCCTCGACACGTCCGACGCCACAGTGGAGCAGACCTTGGCGGAGTTCGCGGGAGAAATCAAAAATCACCTGAGCGAAACCGACCGCTTGCGCCTGTTGGCCCACCAGAACTGGCCGACCTAAGCCATGCTGCAGCCCTTTCTCGATTGGTATGGCGTATGGGCCGGCCAAGCTGGCATTGAAGGCGGCCAAGCTTGGGTGCAAGACCCGCCGGTCGGCGTGCGCTTGGCCGTGCAGGAGGCGAGTAAATCTCCGGTCTTCATTGCGCCGGAGCACCCTTGGGAAGCGGGTGGCTTGACGCCGCAAGCCGTGCTTTGCGATGATGGCGTGCTGAAGATGTGGTACATCTCCCGTGGCGCTGGGGACGACCAACTTCCCTTCATTGCGTACGCCGAGAGCGAGGACGGCTTTTGTTGGGAGCGACCGGCCCTGCATTTGCAAGAGTACGACGGCAGCACGGCCAACAACCTGCTCTTCCGCTTCGGCGACTTTGGGCTGCAATCCGTGTTTGTGGATCCCGTGGCTCCGCCGGAGGCTCGCTACAAGGCCATGGCGCGCGATTCTATCACCTATCACGAGGGTGCGCCGGTGCCCGCGATGACGCGGGAGCGCAAGTGGGCCATTCGCCGCGCCATGCAAGAGGCCGGCTACACGCCAGAGCAGCGGGCCGCGGCGCTCTATTTCGTTGGCTTGCTCAAAGGTGCGGTGTCGCCCGACGGCAAGCAGTGGACCTTCTTGGAGGAGCCGCTTTTGAACGTGGGTCGCACTGGACTCGACAGCCACAACATCGCCGCGTACGATGCGGAAGCCGGTCAATACGTGGCCTATTTGCGCGGCCATCAAGATCGCCGCCGCATCGTGCGCCGCACCGAGGGCGCGGAGTTTGGGAATTGGTCGCCGCCGCGTCCGGTATTTGGCGCAGATCCGCAAGATCCCATCGACGACGATGTGTACGCGTCGGGCTATTGCCGCTATCCCCACGGCGGCTTCCACCTGATGTTCCCAGCCATGTACCACCGCTGGACGGCCACTGTAGATGTGCAGTTGGCGACTAGCCGCGACGGCTTGCTGTGGAGCCGGCCCGAGCGCAAGCCCATCATCTCCCCTGAGCCTGAAGGGTACGGCATGATGTTTGCCTTCCCGGAATTGGTCTCGCTCGATTCGGTGACGTGGGGCGCGATGTTCTTTGGGCAGTACGACCTGCACGATTGGGGAGAGCGATACGATCCGGGCCGCCCTGGGGAATGGCGTTGGGCCACTTGGAAACGGGATCGGCTGGTAGCTCTCGAAGCGCCGGTGGAGGGGCGCGTAACGCTGGTCGAACGCGAGTGCGAGGGCGGCGAGCTGACGCTCAATTTCCAGACGCAAAAGGAAGGCGGTTGGATCAAGGCCGAGTTGGTCGAGCCGCCTTCTTCGCCGGCCGCGCCGGTGCAGGCCATAGAGGGCTTTGGGTTAGAGGAGGCGGACCTGTTGGCCGGAGACGAGTTGGCTCGGGTGGCGACGTGGCGGGGGAGCAGCGATTTGTCGGCATTGCGCGGTAGGCAGGTGGCCATTCGCCTGCACATGGGCCGGGCGAAGGTGTTTGCGGTGGGGATGTAGCAACCCTAAATGACTTGAACGATTCGGGATGCGGATCGTTTTGTTTCTACTATTCTGCGTCTATCTGCGGATCATCTTGTGCATCCCTCTCCGACCTCGGACGAGATATTTGCGCCTTTGCCACTTTTGTATATCCTTATTGCATATCCAGCTTAAATCGAAGCGAGGTCATAGTAAATAGCATGGACGAGTATCGCTACGCCCACCTCCTACCCTCGGAGTTTCGCCAGCGACTAGCGAGTATGCCCTTAGCGTACCTACCTCTGGGTACGCTCGAATGGCACGGCGAGCACCTACCCCTAGGCAGTGACGCTATCCTGAGCGAAGGGCTGATGGTTGAGTGCGCCCAACGCTTCGGCGGTATAGTGATGCCCCCGGTCTATCTCGGCCCCGATCGCGTTCAGCACGACGGGGAGGGTGCACCGCTCTACGGCATGGACTACGCCGACAGCACCGACCCACACCGCCGCCTAGAGGGCAGTTGCTATTGGGTGTCTGATGCGTTTTTCGGCGAGATGATCGACGCGATCCTATCGCAGATCGAGCGCGCGGGCTTTAAGTTTGTCTTTGCTGATGGTCACTTTCCAAGCCGTAGGCTTTGGTGCGAGACGATGGCCGCACGGGAGCAACGCTTTCAGCTCAAGCTGCTGGGCATCACAGACGACGTGGCCCCTAAATGGAAAAGCCAGATAGACCACGCCGCTCGCAACGAGACCTCCCTAGCCATGTGCTATCGCGGGGAGCTAGTTGACCTTGACCAGTTACCTGAGAGCCGCGACGTATGGCCCCAGGGTGTCACGGGCGAGGATCCGCGTGATGCGAGCACGGCGTATGGGCAGGCGTGTATAGCAAGCACGGTAGAGGTCGCGGGGCATCTGATCGCAAAGGCTTGTGGCCGGGTCTGTCTAGACGTGTCCACCGAGACGATAGAATTCCCCGCAATTAGGAGCAATCTCGACTACCTGTTCTTATCTCAGGCGTTTCAGCCCGATGTCGTCAACGCGCTCCTACGGCTGGCGGAGCAGGTGGGCTTTCACCAAGGTACTTATGCGGACGGTCGGCAGCGTAATAACCAAGTAGCGTTCTTCAACCGATCCAAGACCTATCCGCTCGGCCCTATCTTTGACCGCGTCGTAGAGATCGCCGGTCGTGCTAGCCAGATGCTCGATATTGAGGTTGACCCCGCGCGGCTAGATAAGATACAGGTCTCTCGGTACATGCCGGGCGAATCCTACGGGGATCACGTTGACCATCACGTAGATATAGAGGACAACCGCAAGCTCAGCATCTTCTGCTCTATGACGGAGAACGGTCAGTTCTCTATTCGCCAATCGCACCTCGACGTCGGGCTGGGTGACGCTGTGATCTTTCCCTCGACCGCGCAGCACGCCGCACCGCCCCAGCCGACAGGAACTCGCTACAGCTTCGTCGCCTGGATACCGGGTCCGACGTGGACGTGATCGTAAAATAAGCTCGATTTCGCCTGACAGTTTTGACATTTTTATTTTACCATCAGGAAGGAGTACCGTCGCCGTATTACGAAAGCGCGGCGTTAAGTGCTTGAGCGATGGCTGTGGTTGTCCGATCTACGGGTCTGTATTATATATATTAACCGTTTAACCACCGTTTCCATTGCGCGCCGAGAAAGGAGGGATTTTAGCAAAGGCGAGCAGCATGCTTTTTGTCGAGTTGTTTTACTCTAAAACGAGGAAAATCACATGAGAACGCATGCAAAGATGCTTTTGGCAGGAGCCTTGGTGTTCCTCATCAGCACGATTGCTTGGGGGCACGTGGGGACCGAGTATTTTTATCCGCAGGTGCCCGACCCAGCCTCTATGGTCATGGATGGCAATGACGACGACTGGGACTGGCTCGACCGAGAGGAATTTGCCATCACCACAGATCAGATGTTTGGCCAGCACGGCGAAGAGATTTCGCGCGAGGATTTCAACGCGGCCTTCTGGATGGCGTGGAGTGCGCCGCCGGACAATCAGTTCTACTTCTACGCTGTGGTGGCCGACGACACGCTCAAGATGCTCGAATCCGATCAGAAGCGCTGGTGGTCGGATGACATCATCCAGATCACGTTTGATGCCGATCACTCGGGCGGCGACTTCTTAGGCGAAAACTTGGACCACGTATTTAACGGCCAGCGCTACCACCTCCGCGTCAATCCTGGGCCAGGTCAGCCGGTTGCGTACAACAGCCAGCTCGAATACATCGACCTGCCGGAGATTGGCTGGAGCTCGGATATATACAACGGCGAGCCAACGCCTTGGTTTGAGGTGGGTTGGACCTTGCTGCCGTCGGGTGCCGAGCACGGATCGACTAATGTCACGTGGACCATGGAGTTTCGTTGCGCTCTGTGGGATACCTATGCAACGACGCCCGAGGAGAGCGTGCGCCACGTGTTCCAAGAAGATCAGGTGATACACGTCGGCCCCAAGTTCAACGACCGCGAGCCAGTGGCCTCGGATGAAGCATCGCCGTTCCGGCACAATGTGCTGGTCTTGGGAGCGGCCGCCGCGCAAGACCAAAAGGGCGATCAGATGCTTGATTGGATAGGCTTAGGTGCCGACGAGCCGACGGCCGTGGAGGACGTCTCGTGGGGACGGATTAAGAGCCATTTGCAAGGCCAGTTGGATTGAAGTGTGAAAACTGTAACCTGCTAACGCGAGCGGTGTCGGAAAGAACATGCCGACACCGCTTTGCTGTTTGCCACTGCTTTAGGACTCGCTGCAAGGGCCGCGGTCAGTTTTAATGAACATTTCCGCGCTCGATAGTGCGATCATTGTAGCCTACCTGCTCGTAGTCGTCGCCATAGCGGTTGTGACTAGCCGCCGCGTCCGCGGCACGAGCGACTTCTTCCTCGCTGGACGCAGTATGCGCTGGCCCTTTGTCGGCGCATCCATGTTTGCCACCAACATTTCCGCCGAGCAGTTCGTCGGCCAAGCAGGCTTGGTCTTTGTCGTAGGTTTGGCGGTGGCCAACTACCAACTCGCCGGGGTATTGGCCTTTGTGGCCATGGGGGCGGTTTTCCTACCCATATACATGCGGCTGGGCCTCTATACCACGCCGGAGTTTTTGGAGCGGCGCTACGGGCCGGAGAGCCGCCGCTTTTTTTCTTTGATCACTTTGGTGAGTATCACCTTTGCTGGGATTCCCGGATCTCTGTACGCCGGCGGGCGGGTGATGGAGGTGCTGTTTGGGTTTGAGTCGATTGTGCCGGGGGTGTTGATCTTGGCATTGGCGGCTGGCCCGTACGCTATGGCGGGTGGTTTGCGCACTGTCATCTTGACGGATTTTATCCAGTGCTTGCTGTTAGTTGTTGGGGGCGTGGCCATGCTCTGGATGGGTTTGGGCTATCTGGGGGGCTGGAGCGTCTTTGAGACGCGGATACAGGAGCTACAAGGGGCGGACAACTGGGACATGCTGGCGCTGATACAGCCGATCGACCATCCCAACGTGCCTTGGACCGGCGTGGTGCTGGGTCTGACGATACACGCCTTGGCCTTTGGTGCGACCAGCCACGTCATGGTACAGCGCGCCTTGGCGGCCCGCAGCGTCCACGAGGCGCGGATGGGTGGGCTGCTGGCCGGGCTATTGAAAGTGGTGGCGGTCTTTATTATTCTGATTCCCGGGCTGATGGGCTACGTCATGGCGCAGGGGGCGCAGCCGCTGATTGAAGTCTCTAGCCCGGATCAGCTCTATCCGGCGATGGTGCAAGCCCTGCTGCCGGTCGGCTTGGTGGGCTTGGTCTTGGCGGGGTTGATCGCGGCGCTAATGAGTTCGCTAGACTCGGAAATTTGCGCGGCCTCGGGCCTGTTTGCCATGGATTGGTATCAGCCCTATCGGCCTGCGGCGACCCAGCGGCGCTTGGTATGGGCGGGGCGCATCCTATCCGCTGCTGTAGTTGTCATCGGGGTGTTCTGGGCGATTGTGGTCATTCCGCAGTTCCGCTTTCTCTACGAATATCTGGCCAAGTTTTCCTCCTACATACCAGGTACCATTGTGGCGTGTTTCCTGTGGGGCATGGTGTCGAAGCGGCCCACGCGCAAAGGAGCCTTTGCGACCCTGATCGGTGGTTCCATCTTTGGCGTCTTCCTGTGGCTGGTCAACGACTCGGCGGTGCTCAATCGGCTGGTCTGTGGCGAAGAGGGATTGGGGTTGGCCTTCTTGGAAATGCACTTTCTGCACGCGGCCTTCGTCATTTTTGCCGTGGCGAGTGTGCTGCTTTTTGGCTTTAGCTTTGTGTTTGGCGACGAGGGGCCGGTGCTCTTGGAGCAAGGCGACGAGACGCTGATGCCGACCCGGAAACAGGATCGGGTTTATTGGCTGGGAGCGGTGGTACTACTATTGGTGTACGTCGCGGTGTATTGGTATTTCTTTTGAGTTGCCGGATGGCGGCTAATCTAACGCAACGAGATAACGACACAGCGTTTTGCCACGTTCTGAAAGGCCGTCGTACAAGGCGCGGGGCATTTGCCCATCTCCGTGGGGCCGACGAAACCAGGGCGCGTAATAGCCGACACTCGTCATAATGCGCACATCCTCAGAAGTGTTGGCCGTGCCGCCGTGCCAGCAGCGCACGTCCCGGATGAGGGCTGAGCGGGCCGGGGCACAGGCGATAGAATTCTGCATATAGGCGGGTTCGTCTTCGAGGCTGGGGATGGGATGGCGCGAGCGGTGGGTGCCGCGGATGAAGCGCGTGGCTCCGTTTTCCGTGCTAAAATCAATCATGGGAAAGTTGACCACGACAAAGGGCGTGGGCAAGTCCATGATGGTGACGCGCTGCTCGGGGTCGTTGATCACGTCGGGCATGTCGCGGTGCAGAGGCTGGATTTTTGCGCCGGGCAGAGAATAATCGCCGCCGCCACCGCTGCACGTAAACTGATCGCTGGCAAAAATGGCTTCGACGATGGGCAAAATGGTCGGCAAGTCCACGAGCATGGCCCATTCGGGATGGTGGATCTGCGAGCCAAAGGAATAGCGCGCAAAGCCCCGGTTGGCATCCCCCAGCGGAATGGCGGCGGTCTGCTCGGCAACGACGCGGTGTGCGCCTTCCGTGAGATAGGCGAATTGTTCGTCAGTCAGGGCGTCGGTGACCACGGCAAAACCGTCGCGGTGAAAGAGGGCGGCAGCGCGGTCGATGGCGTCTGGGGAAACAGGTTCGAGGGCGAGCATGGTATCTCCAGTGTTGTGGAACGGGGATAAATATGCTATTTAGCACTGTACTGTGCGAACCACTGTCATCCACCAAGGGAGAAAGTAATGGGAAATCGTCCGCAAGTACTCATCGCCTGTAGCGAGCGGGTGCGCCATGGCTACCTGCCGCCAGAGGAGCTGACGCGCCTAGAGCAGGTTGCCGATTGGGCGTGGTTTGCCTGCGAGGGCGGCAACATTTACCAGGCTAGCGAAGACGCCGAGGCTATTGCGCAGTTGGCAAAGGAATTGGCTGGAGTAGATGCGCTCGTCGTCTGCCACGGCGCGCCGAGGGTTAATGCGGCGGTCTTGGAAGCCTCCCCCCAGCTGCGCTTCATCGGTGAACTGGAAGGCGACCGCTTTGCCACGCGCATCGATTTGGACGCGGCGTGGGCGCGGGGCATCCGCACTGTGGATACGACCAATGGCTCGTCCTATCCGGTGGCCGAGTGGGCTTTGGCGCTGACGCTGATTGCCATGCGCAATGCCGGTGCGCTCTTCCGCCGCATCCTCGCTAGGAATACCGACGGCTCCACCATTCAGCCGATGGCTGGGATGCTCACCGGCAAGCGGGTGGGGTTGATCGGCGGTGGCCACATGGGGCGGCGGCTGATGAAACTGTTGCGGCCCTTTGAGGTCGAGCTGTGGATGCACGATCCGTACTTGTCGCAGGAGCTGGCCGAGGCGTTGGGCTTTTTGCTGACGTCGCTGGACAACGTGATGTCGCAGTGCGATGCGATTGTCTGCGTCGCGCCGCTGACGCCGCAGACCAAGGGTATGATTGGCCAGCGCGAGTTGGAGCTCATTCCGTCGGGAGCGGTTTTGGTCAATGTGTCGCGCGGGCCGATTTTCGACTCTGAGGCCCTGATCGAGCGTCTCAAGCGCGGCGACATTGCTGCGGGCTTTGATGTCTTCGACCCGGAGCCGATCCCGGCCGACAGCGAGATCATCGGCCTGCCCAATGTGTTTTTGACCCCGCACTTTTCCGGGCGCACCGGCGACGAATACCCGCATTTTTTCCGCCTCATGGTCGATGAATTAGAGCGCTTTTTCGCCGGCCACCAGACCTATTTTGACCTAACGCCGCGCTCGCAGGCGAATCGGCGCGGGGATCAGCCGGGATAGGAGGTTTTATGGGACGGCCCAACGTACTCTACATCTTCACCGATCAGCAGCGCGTGGATACGCTGCGCTGCTATGGCAACGAGCAGATCGAGACTCCGGCCCTCGACGGGTTGGCCACCGACGGCTTTGTCTTTGAAAACGCCTATGTGAGTCAGCCGGTGTGCAGTCCAGCGCGGGCCACTATGCTGACTGGGCTGTGGCCGCACACTGCTGGCGTGCCGGCGTGCAATGTGCCGCTGCGCGCCGAGGTGCCGACGTTTGCCGAGATGCTGCCGCCGGAATACCAGACGGCCTTTATGGGCAAATGGCATTTGGGGGATGAGATTTTTCCCCAGCACGGGTTTGATACGTGGGTCGGCAGCGAAGACTCGTATCGGCGTGGCTATTACGCGCCGGAGCGGCTGGATGTGCTCAGTCCGTATCACCACTTCTTGGTCGAGCGGGGGTTTGAGCCCGATGCGGAAAACCTCGGTCAGAGCGTGTTCTCGCGCCACGCTGAAGCGTCCATGCCGGAGGAATACACCAAGGCGGCGTTTTTGGGCGATCAGTCTGCGGAGTACATCCGCCAGAGTGGCGACGAGCCGTTTGCGCTGTGCGTCAGTTATCTGGAGCCACATCCGCCGCACACCGGGCCGCTCAACGAGTACTACGACCCGGAGATCCTGCCAACTGGGCCGAGCTTTAGGCAGTCTCCGCCGGACGACGCGCCCTTGATTGTGCGGCTGATGGCGGCCTTTTACTCGGCCTCGGAAAACTACGGGTTGGACTTGCAGACCGAGGCTGGCTGGCGCAAGCTGATGGCTCGCTATTGGGGCAATGTGACGCTGGTGGATCGCTCGGTGGCCAAGATCATTCAGGCTTTGGACGAGAGCGGCAAGGCCGACGATACCATTGTGATTTTTACGTCGGATCACGGCGAACTCATGGGCGATCACGGGATTTTGGGCAAGACCCTGATGTACGAGGAGTCGATTAAGGTGCCGCTGCTGCTGCGCGCGCCTATGTTAGATGCGCCGCCAAGGAGAATCGGTGGTCAGTTTAGCCACATCGACTTGGTGCCCACGCTGCTCGACTTGCTGGGGATAGAAGCGCCGGACCATTTGCAGGGGCAGAGCCGGGTGCCGGTGTTGTGCGGCCGCGACGACTTGGTGGCCAACGACGTGTTTATCGAGTGGAGCGGTGCCGACGGTCATCCGCCGGCCTCGATCGGGGAAGCTGAGCCGAACCGCAGTTTGGTACATCCCCTCCGCACTATCGTCGCGGCCGATGGCTGGAAGCTCAACCTGTACGGCAAGGGCCAAGGCGAGCTATACGATTTGAATGCGGACCCGCATGAGTTGGAGAATCTATATCACCGTCGCGAGCAGCGAGCGCGGATCGGCGAACTGAGCGAGCGGATTCGCGCTTGGCAGGCGCAGACTGGCGACGAGGTGGCGTTGCCCTGCCTCGATTGAGTAAAATGGATTTGGGGTTAGCTACAACCGGCGTGCAAGCTCTTCAACACGTCTTTGAACGCTTCCATTTCGCCGTGGAATTTTTCCCAGACATCACCCATCTCCGTGGCCAATCCACGGCACAGCTCCCAGCGCAATTGGGTGCCGTATATATTCCTGAAGAGATGGCGGAAGCGCAGATAGGGTCGCAGCGCGTCTGCGAGGTCTGAGCTGAGAACGGCGGGGCGCACTGATTCGATTGCGCTCGTCATTCGGCCCAAGAGTTGCACATGCCAATCGGCACCGACTGGTATCTCGCCATCGAGTTCACTGGCGATGTGCTCTAGGAGCTGTTCTATGCCGGTGTAGAAGTCGTGCAGGATGCTGCCAATGCCGCGTAGTTCTAGCGTGGTCGGGGATTCGTCGAGTCCTTCTAGGGTTTCCCGACCTTCCGTGACCACAGCGGCGACCTGCGCTAGCGTGCGGTCAATGTCCGCTCGCAGCAGCAGGAATTTCTGTGCGCTCATGGAGCAGCACTCCCTCGTTGGCAACGCATTCGAGTAGGGCTGGCGTCGCCGACTCAAGTAGAATCAGATCTACCTCGCGGCCCGCCCGCTCGGCAATGTCTGCTAGCACTGCAAAGTAGCGTTCTGGTGCTATACCTGCGACGACCAAATCGATATCGGAACGCGGGTGAAAGCCGCTACCTCTGGCCAGTGAGCCGATCAGGTACACGCGTTCGGCCCCGTATTCCTCGACTAGGGCTTTGGCACAGACCTGCGCCTGCTCCCGCGCTTGTTGTGCGGCTTGGTCAAGGGCTTCCCGCTCTTGGCGCAGACGCTTTTGCCAAGCCTCGATGTACGACCTGTAGGCGTCCATAAGATGGAAGTATAACGGAAGAGGTAACTAGAAGCTACCGCACACACGGCGACGAGGTGGCGTTGCCCTAAGAAGACCGAGGGAAAAGCGTCCCTTCCAGCGCCTCTTCGTAGGTTTGCGACCGTCCGGAGTGGTCGCCGCCGAGCCAGCGATAGGCCCTCGGATAGAGCGCGAGCGAGCGGTCGGCGAGCGGCAGGTCGAGCGGTATATTGCCCCACAGCGCCGAGTACTTGGCGGCGATGGCCGCTTCGAGCGATTGGCGTAGGTCGTGGCCGGAGATATACAGCTCGCCGCCGTTTTCTAATACATCTAAAAACGACAGCACTGAAGTGCCCATGTAGGAGAAGCGAGGGTATTCGAGTGGGGTGTAGGGACGGGTGGTCTTTATGCGGACACCTTGTGCGTCGCGGCCTTGGAAAATTTCGGGCGATCCCCAATCCCAGCGGACGAGCGCGTCGTCGGTCCACACATCTACTCCACGGCTGGGCGTTGGTTGGCCGAAGACCGGGCAGACGAGGCCGTTGCTGAGTGAAAATTGTCCATTGATGATCAGTCCCTCGTCGTCGTCGCGCGCGAGGGCTTCCGGCGGCGTGCCCCAGGCGGTGACTTGGGTGATCTCAGCTTGGGTGAAGAGCCGCAACACGGCGATGTGCTGGCAGCCTCCGCCGGAAATCTCACCGCCCCAGCCGTGGACGCTGGCCCCGCGCAAGGGGCCGTACTCGCCAGCGCGCAGCCAGCCGGCCGCTTCTTGCACCTCGCCCATGGCCCGTTGCAGATTGCCGCCGGCAAAGACCACGCCGCGCGCTTCGCATTCCTCGACCATGGCATCGACATCCGACAGGCGGGCTTCAATGGGCTTGTCGGTGGAGACGCCCTTGACGCCAGCTTGCGCCGCGGCGATGACGGCTTCCTTGATGTACTTGCCGGGCAGCACGACTGCGGCAATGTCGGGGACGACGTGCCGGAAGAGGTCTTGCGCGTCTTGGTAGAGTGCGCGGATGCCGAAGCGCTCGCCGACGGCTTGGCGGCGCTCGGGGTTGTATTCGGCAATGGCGACTAGCTCGGTGTTGGGCAGGGTTTGATAGACTTCGGCGTAGTGCTGGCCGAGGCGGCCGCAGCCGATGATGGCGACCGTGTATTTTTCGTCCATGGAGAAGCTCCTTTAGGTTGGCGCGCCCGCGCGGTAGGTTGCTGCGGCCCAATCGGCGCTTTGGGCGACAGGGGATAAATACACCTCGGCGATGGTGCCTTGGAAGCGGGCGCTGCCCCCGGCGATATGGCCGATGGTCACGGGGATATCTGTCTGTTGTAAGGGACGGTCGCAAGCTGAGCGCGAGGCTGCGAGCGCTCCGTCGATATAGAGCTGGATGCACGCGCCGTCGTACACTCCGGCGAGGTGATGGACGCCGGGCGCGAGGGTTTGGTGAGTGGCAATGCTGACTGCACCGCCGGTGGTATTGACGATGAAGCTGGGGCCGGGCACGGCCGCGCAAAGTCCGCCGTTGTGGCCCACGTCACCGTAGCGCAGGGAGAACGCGCCGTCTGTTCCGAGGGTGTCGTAGCGTTGTACGCGGCCGTGGGCGTGGCCGCCGTCGCGGTCGCCGCGCCAGGGAGCAGTGTAGAAGTAGCGTCCGTCGAATGCGCCGGCGTTGTACGCGGTGGTGTGCAGGCCGTCGATGTAGCTGGCGTCGTGAGTGTCCCAAGCGGCTGGGTCGTCGAACGGCGCGGCCGTGTCGTAGCGCAGCCAGGAGCCGTGGAAGACGCTCTCTCCGGGTGCGGCGGCGCGGGTGAAGGGCACGTAATATATGTAGCGTCCGTCGAAGAAGCCGCCGTCAAAGCCGCTGTTCTCTACGGGAACGTAGGTGTCCCAAGCGTCTGGGTCGGCGAACGGCGCGGCCGTGTCGTAGCGCAGCATTGTGCTGTTGCAGTAAGAGCAAAAATAGATGTGCCGCCCGTCGAACACGGCACCGACGTTCATCTGCATCCCCAAGGGGCGGGCGTCGTACAGGTCCCAGCTTTGCGGGTCGGCGAAATCTCCGGCGACTGCGTAGCGGAGGACGTGGCCGCTGCTGAGCGGCGCGAAGTAGATATAGCGTCCGTCGAACGCGGCACCGTCGAAACAGGCTGCCTCTGGGTGGAGTTGTTGGGCGTTGAAGATAGCATAGCTCGCGGGATTCTTCAGGGGCGCGCGGGTGTCGTAGCGGAGGACGTGGCCGCTGTTCTCGTCATCCAAACCTCCCGTTGACGACCGAGTATAGCCCGGGCAGAAGTAGAGGTAGCGGCCGTCAAAGGCGAGGCCCTGCCCCGAGTGGGGGAGTTGGGCGTCGTGGGCGGCCCAAGCGGCAGAGTCTTTGAAGTCGGCTTGAGTGTCGTAGCGCAAGAGCCGCGAGTGGTGGACGGTGCCGTCGTCGCGGGGATTGAAGTACACGTAGCGCCCGTCAAAGGCCCCGCCGTAGAAGCCCGAGGTGTGCAGGCCGTCGGTGTAGCTGGCGTCGTGGGCGGCCCAAGCGGCAGGGTCTTTGAAGTCGGCTTGGGTGTCGAGGCGGAGGACGCGACCGTGGACGGAGGTGCGCTCATTCTGGTCGCGGATGGGGCAGAAGTATGTGTAGCGCCCGTCGAATACTGCGCCGAAGTAGCCTTGGGTCACTAGGCCGTCGGTGTGGCCGGCATCGTAGGCGGAGAAAGCGTCGAATGCGGCGCGGGGCTGCCACTGCGAGACGAGCGGCTGCATGGCTTCGGCGCGGGCGGAGGGGCTTTCGACCCAGGCGGCGACCGTCAGCGCTTTGTCGAGGGAACAGTCGAGCGCGAAGGAAGCGTTGGAGCAGGTGCGGTATTCGGGAGTTTCGGACATGGCGTTGTAAAAGTCCTAAGGGAAAACGTGGCGTTCCACTAAGTAGCGTTCGACGCCGTCGCGGTCGAGAGTGTAGCCCAAGCCCGGTCGGTCGGAGACTAGGAAGCTGCCCTCTTCGAGGACGAATTCTTCGTTGACCAAGGAGTGCTGCCAGGCGATGGGGCCGACCATGTCGTAGGGCTGGGTCAAATGGGGCATGCAGGCGGCCACGTGCAGGCCCATAGCAGCGCCTGGGCCATAGGCTACAGTCTGCGACCAGCCGCCCAGTCCCAGCGCGTGTGCGAGGTGCGAGCGGTGCAGGGTTTCAAAGTGGCTGGCTCCGCCGACGATGACGTAGTCGAGGGCCTCGGCCTGAAAGCGGTGCAGCATATCGGCTGCGTCGCCGACGTGGTCGCCAATGGGCAATTGGATGGTGTGGCGCAGGCGACGCCATTCGGAAAACGTGCCGGCGCTCGCGCCTTTGGCAATGGGGCTTTCGAGCGAGTCCATGCGATGGCCCTGTAGGCGGCGGGCCAGTTCTTGGGCCACCCAGACTTCTTCTAAGCGCCAGCGGATATCCGGGCGCACTACCATGTCGGGAACCACGCGGTGAATGGCCTCGATCCGGTCGGTGACGTAGCGGATGCGCTCTTCGGGGGTTTTCTCGCGGCTGGTGATGCACTTCATCTTGTACGCGCGGAAGCCTTGTTCCCATCCCCATTGGGCGTCCTCAGCCGTGTGTTCGGGCGTTTTGTATCCGGTGCATTGGGTGACTGGGATACGGTCGCGCAGCCGTCCGCCCAGTAATTGCCAGATAGGCACGCCTAGGGCTTGGCCGCGCAAGTCGAGTACGGCCTGCTCAAAGGCGCTCTGCATGGGGCCGTTGCCCTGCGCCAAGTTGACCTGGAGGACGTCCTGCCCCAGCCAAGTGTCGAACTGCTGGCGCATCGTATCCAAGGCGGTGAAACGCCCGATCAGCGTCAGGCCGGTCAAGCCCTGATCGGTCTCGACTTCGGCGACGCCGTGTTCAGTGCGCTGGTGCAGGGGTTGGCCGTACACATCGTCCGACCACCACCAGTGGCGCTCGGGCACGTTGACGATGTGGAGAATGATGCGGGTGATTTTCACGGAAGCCTCCTATTTAGTGGTCAGTGGTTAGTGGTCAGTGGTTAGGGGAGGGACTGTTCACTATTCACTATTCACTATTCACTGTTCACTGACCACTGAACAGTGGCCAGTCGCGTTCTTGGAGCCTGTGCCAGAGCCTATCGAAGTCATCGCTGCCGTCGTCTTCGCGTTCGGTGAGGCGGACGCCGGGGGCGAAGGCTTCGTCAACGCCTTGTTTCATTAGGCGCTCGGCCTGGCGCAGGTTGCGGTAGTAGTGTTCGAGGCCGCCGGGTAGGGTTACGACGGAGAAGTGGCGCGGCCATTGCGGCGCGGGTACGTCGCGGTAGCGCTCGATTGCGTCCTCGTCTAGTTCTACTCCTAAACCGGGGCCTGTGGGCACCTGCATAAAGCCGCGCTGGACTTGATGCGGCTCGACGATTAGGTCGTCTTCGTACGTATGATGGGCGGTTACGCCCGGTAGGGTGGCCGTGTGCATGACCGCGCCGAGGTGGCAGGCGAAGGCTGCGGTGATGCCGGTGCCGACGTACTGCAAGAGGATCGGGGTATTGGCCGCGGCAAAGGCCCAAGAAGCGGCTAGCGCGTTGCGGATGGTCTCGTGGCTGCAAAGAGCGCCGTCGAAATCGCCAGCGCGTAGCCCAAGCCAGGGGCCGGAAGGCTGGCGCGAGGGGCCGTCGAAGATGGTGCTGACGCCGTGGAGGTAGAAGGGGATGCGGATTTCGCGGTGCAAGCGCCGCCAGCCCTCGATGTCATAGGCGAAGATCGGCTCTTCGATTCCTTTGACTATGGGAATTTGCTCTAGCTGGCGCAGGATGGGCAAAGCTCTTTCGACGTTGACGAGCGCGCCGTTGAAGTCGAATTCAATGCGGAAGTCGGGTGGAGCGGCCTCCTGCATGGCTTGGGCTTGCTCGACCACGTCGTAAAAGGCGCGGGCCTTGCATTTTAGTCCGCGATAGCCTCGGGAGGCGGCTTCTTGCACTTCGGCGGCTGAGTCCTCGGGCGACATGCTGGGCATCCACCAACCCATGCTCACCCACTCCCGCACCTGTTGACCCATCAGCTTCCAAGCAGGCAGTCCGAGGTGTTTGCCCATCAGATCGTAACAGGCCATGTCGAGGTTGAAGCGCCCGGTGCCCATGACGTGGTCGAAAGGGTTGGTGCCGAGATAGGCGTCGAGCAAGTTCTGCTCAAAGGGCGGGCCGGGGTTTTCGCCCAAGCCGACTAGCCCGGTATCGGTGTGGAATTTGTACACGGTTACCTCTTCGTTCATGCCGAAGTGGTAGAACGCTTTGCGGATGCGATCCTCGTAGGGAATGCGCAGGGGGATGACTTCAATGGTGGTGATTTTCACGGAGTGGCTCCTGTGAGGATGGGAGGCGATTTTGTGGCCAGAGATATAGGCAATTCAGGCGGGGAATGAAAGCCTCCTGTTTTCCCCATGCCGTGCGCTTTGCTTGGGAGCGGCGGTGCGCCTAACTTCCTATCATGCGAAAATTAAAACTAATCAGTCTCTGGCTCCTGTTGGTGTGCGCCGTCGCCGCGTGGGGTGTCGAGGCTCCGTTTAGCCGGGGCGTCAACCTGACCAATTGGCTGCAAGCATCCAGTGCGCAGAACGTGCACTTTACTAAGTTTGGCCGAACCGATTTCGAGCAGATCCAACAGCTTGGCTGCGACGTGGTGCGCCTGCCGATCAATCTACACGCCATGACCAGTGGGCCGCCGGACTACCGCATCGATCCCTTGCTCTACGTCTTTCTCGATCAGATTGCGGATTGGGCCGACGAGTTGGGGCTGCATCTGATTTTGGACAACCACACGTTTGATCCGGCGGTGAGCACCCCACCGGACATCGGCGATGTGCTAGTGCCGGTGTGGACTCAGCTTGCCGCTCATTTTGCTGAGCATCCGGCTCAGCTCTACTACGAGATCCTCAACGAACCGCACGGCATTAGCGACGCGACTTGGAACGCGATCCAGCAGGAGGTGATCGACGCGATCCGGCAGGTAGATCAGCAGCATGCAATCGTGGTTGGCCCGGCGAACTGGAACAGCTTCCGCAACCTGCAGCGGATGCCGGTCTTTGCCGACGACAACCTCGTGTACACGTTTCACTTCTACGAGCCGTTCGTCTTTACCCATCAAGGCGCTAGCTGGACCAGTCCCTCGCTAGTCCCGCTGCGCGGCGTGCCCTTTCCCTACGAGCGGGCGCGCATGCCGGCGTTGCCCTCGGCCTTGCAGGGCACGTGGGTCGGCACGGCGCTGGGCAATTACAGCCAAGAGGGCACTATCACGCAGATGCGCATACTGATTGACGAGGCCTCAGCCTTTCAGAAGGATCGCGGCGTGCCGCTGTTTTGCGGGGAGTTCGGGGTGTACAGCCCCAACAGCGACAATAGCGACCGCGTCTTGTGGTACGAGGTGGTGCGGCAGCACATGGAGGAGCGGGGTATTGCGTGGACGATTTGGGACTACCGAGGCGGTTTTGGGCTGTTTGAGCGCGGGTCGGACGAGTTATTTGAATTTGACCTGAACGTGCCGCTGTTGGAGGCGTTGGGGCTGAACGTGCCGCCGCAGCGGGATTTTGTCGCCGAACCAGCCCAACAGGGGTTTGTGCTCTACGAGGACTCCCTTGGCCCGCACATGACCGCGTCTAACCACCTCAGTGAAGGTACGGTCGATTACTATGACGAGGTGGATCCAGCGGTGGGCCGCTACTGCATGCGCTGGACCGGGGTGCCGCTCTACGGGTTCATTGGCTTCGACTTCAAACCCTTCAAGGATATGTCTGCTTTGGTCGCGGGGGGCTATGCGGTCGAGTTCTGGGTGCGAGGGGATACCCCGGGGGCGTCGTTTGACATTCGCTTGGTCGATACGGATACGGACGACCCGGACGATCACCCTTGGCGCATGCGCTATACGATAGATGAGCAGGTGGTGCCGTGGGATGGCGCGTGGCATAAGGTGCAGGTGCCGCTTGGCGACTTTGACGAGCACGGGGCTTGGGAGAATGAGTGGTTCAGTCCGATCGGTGCGTTCGATTGGCAGGCCGTCGATCGGTTCGACATTGTGGCCGAGCACCACGCCTTAGACGGGATCCAGTTTTGGTTCGACGAGTTGCGGGTTTTGGGACCGGCACTGACGGCTGTGCTCGACGAGGCGGCGTCGCAGCCAGTCGCACTGGCTTTGGCCGCGAATTATCCCAATCCGTTCAATGCGACGACCGCGATCCGTTACGCACTGCCGGCCGCTGGGCCGGTTCATCTGGCGGTCTATGCGCTGAACGGCCAGCAGGTGCGGACACTGGTGCAGGGCGTGGCAGACCCAGGATGGCACGTGGCGCGATGGGATGGGCGCGACGAGGCGGGGCGGGCAGTGGCCAGTGGCGTGTACCTGTATCGCTTGGCTGCTGTGGGCGGGGTGCGGACCGGGAAGATGACGTTGGTGCGCTGACTCTAGCGCTTCTGGTCCATGTTTTGCTTTTGCCGAATAGCAAGGTGCTCTATTGAACGGGTGCCTGATGGTGAGTACATTGACCTATCAAGAAGGAAATAGCAGGCATGGCAGAACGTTCTCCCCTCGACTACGGCGACCGGCTTGGCCGCCTCGAAGGCATCATTGAGCAGATCAACGACCGCTTAGGCAGCTTGGAGCGTCGCATGAGCAGCTTAGAGGCCCAGATGAGCAGCTTGAGGAGCGATTTAGAGAGCCGCATGAGCAGCTTGAGGAGCGATTTAGAGGGTCGCATGAGCAGCTTAGAGAGCAAGCTAGAGAGCCGCATGAACAGCTTGGAGAGCAGCCATCGACGGGATTTTCGCTGGCTGATTGGCACGATGATTGGCATGTGGGCGACGATGATGGGCTTGCTCGTGACGGTGACCGTTAAGGTTTTTTCGGGCTAGCTGAGACTGTTACCGTACAGAAGCAAGTGTTACCGTACTTCCACACTTCCACAAACCCACCCCTACGAATTTCTAGTACTTCAAAAGCAGGTCAAGGCACGTAGCGGCAGCGAGGAAATCGCGCTGTCTGTGCGTGTGCAGCCGTGGCGGTAGGTCTCGACGCGGGCAGATTCCTATTCAACACGTCATGCATCGTTGCGGTCTTCGAGCCAGTAGGCGTATAGCCGCGCTTGGTGCAGGTAGAACTTCAGACGCACTGGTTTTTCAAATACCAGATCGTGCGAGTGCTTCCACTCGTATTTACCCCGTAGGCTGTCGCCGGTGAAGGGCGGTGGTTCTTCCCCGGGTACCCAAAAGCCGGGGAGAGGCCTGCCGGTCTCGGCGTCTTGGATCTCGGCGTAGATTTCGCCCCAGCGGGCGTCGGCGTTGAGGTAGAGGTCTTGGCCGCGCCAGTGGAAGGGCTGGGTGATGAGGGTGGCGATTTCGTCGCCGTCGATGGAGACGAAGCGGTCGAGCGGCAGCTTGGCCAAGCAAAGTGCGCCCGGGTCGGCGAAATGGCGCTCTTCTACCCCGAGCCGGAATAGCTCCTTGCAGCGGTTGAAGCGTTGGTACATTTCCACGCTGCCCGGTATGCGGAGGGCGTTGTAGTAAATCCAAATCTCGCCGTCTTCGCGCACCAGCGGCGCACCGGCCATGAGGAGTTGGCTGGTGCCGTAGTTTTTCCCGTCCCAAGGTTCGATGCTGATAAGGGGGGTGCGGTTGGCAACGCGGTCCCAAGTGTGTAGATCGCGCGAGACGGCCATTTCGATCTGGTTGATGCGGGTGAAGTTAGTGGCTGGTGGCGGGATGGCACCGATGGGGTTGAAGACGGTGGGGAAGCCGATGTATAGCCCCTGATAGGGCATGACGGCCATGTTGTAGATCTCAGCGTGGTAGTCTTCGTCATCGACGATCGGCGGGGTGATGTACGCTGGGTCGTCGACGATGGTGCGGACGCGCTGGCGGCAGTTTTTCCAGTCGGTTTCGTCGGCGTGGAAGATGAGCTCGGGCGCAGTGAAGTGGTCGAAGTCGCGGCTGGTCGCCAGCCAGACCGAGCGGCCCCACTCGGTGGGCTGCTTGACCATGGCGAGAAATTGCTCGGTGTAGGGGTCGTACACGAACTGGGATTCGTCTTGGCTGGGGATGAAGGAGTTGGGGAGTGGGGTCCAAGTAAAGCCGTCGGGCGAGACTGCACCGCAGCGGCCGCGGCCGTTGAACAGGGCCTTGTAGCGGCGGTTCGGGTCGGGGTCGCGCTCGTCGCGGACGATGTGGTACAGGCCTGGGCCGTTGGGATCGCAGGCGATGTTGTTGTCTTTATTGCCGTCCCACTCGTATAGCCCTAGGGAGGGTTGTTCCCAGTGTTCGCCGTCGCGGGAGGTGGCGAAGCGGGCTTGCGGGCCGTTGTACCACCATTCGTAGCGCTCTTCGTCTGGGTTCCAAAAGGGCGCGCTGCGGCTCTGGATGCCGCCGGTGATGAGGGGGCCGCACCTTTTGGGTGGGTGTAGGCTGCGGGTGGTGCCTTGCTCAGAGACTAAGGCGCGACTGTCGAGGAAGAGCTGGCGGTGCTTTTTTGGGTCGATGAGGTCGGTGGACATGGTTATCACTCATAGCGCAAAGGGTGGAATGCGGAGGAACGCGCCCCCTTGCCGGGCGGACTCTTGGGCCATCAGGCAGGCTTGGGCCGTGGCGAACACCGAGTGGGTGGGGATGAAGAGGTCGGTGCCGCATTCAATGGCGTCGATTAGGTTGGTGACGAACGCGCTGCTGCGGTCTGCGGGCAAATCGGGTGTGTACGGGGCGTGGTCGTTGGTGGCGATGAGCAGGTGGTTGTCGGCATAGGCGCGCAGATGTGCCGAGCCGGCCGTGCCCATGATGATGAAGCGAGTGTCGCCAAACGAGGGCGCGGCTTGGGGCGTGAGCCAGTCGGCGGTGAGGGTTGCCAGCGCGCTGTCGGATAGCGCAAAGGAAGCCTGCACGTGGTCGTCTAAGCGCGGCTCATTCGTGAACCGCTTGCAGGTAGTGAGGGCATGGACGCCGACGCATTCGGCATTGGTGAGCCAGCGGATTTGATCGACGCCATGGCAAGCGAGGTCGTGGAATGCGCCCGTGTACTGATTTGGGTCGAAATACCAGGCCGGGGCTGTGGCGCGACGGATCTTGTGCGGGTGGGTGGAGATGAGGCTGACGATGGTCCCGAGCGCGCCGTCGAGGATGGCTTGGCGCAGGGCTATAAACGGCGGATAGCTGCGCGAGGTGAACCACATGGATACGTGGATTGCGCTGGCGGCCACGGCGCGGCGCATGCGCTCCCAATCGTCGAGCGAGTGGCACAAGGGTTTGTCGAGGAGCAGGTGAATGCCAGCGCGGGCGCAGGTCTCCACGAGTGCGGTTTTCTCGTGGTGGATCAAGCCTTCGAGGATTAGCTCGGGCTGGGCGCGGTCGATCATGTCTTCTAAGGTGGCAAAGCGGGGGATAGATGCGTAGCGCGCACAGAGCGCGTCGTCGTCTTCAACTAAGCCGACGATTTGGCCGTTTGCTGCCTGTAAGGCGGATTGGATCATGCCGCCGATGTGACCGTAGTGGACGCCCATGATGCCGATGCGCATGATGAATTCTCCGGGTGAAGTGTGCGCGGGAAGATAAGACGCGGCGGGTTAATGCGCTATCTGTTGCGGCGTGTCTTCAGGAACTCACGGCAGGTGCGCTTTGCCCTTATTGAAGGTCGGCACGTTTTTATAGACAAATTTTTACTCCACTTGCAAGAAAGGTTGCCAACGATGCGTCTGCTCATCGCCCTTTGCCTCCTCGTCAGCAGCGTCTATGCCCAAGCGCCCGGCGAGGTCTATGTGACTCCAAAAATCGACCTCCACCTCCAGCCGGTCGCCGTTGCTGGGATGGAGAATCGGACTTTGAACGTCCCTCCCGGTTTTGTCGTCGAGCTGTTCGCCGAAGATGTCGGCAAGGGACGGTTGATGGCGTGGAGCCCGGATAGCGTGTTGCACGTGGCCGTCATGGGCACCCGAGGCAATAGCGAGTGGCGCGCCGATCCCAACCGCACCGGGCGCGTTGTGGCGCTGCCTGACCGCGACCGCGATGGACGTGCCGACGAGGTGCGAACGGTGGCCGACGATCTGCTGTGGCCCAATAGCGTGGCCTTTTATCAGGGGGCTATGTACGTGGCCGATACCGACGAGGTCGTGCGCTTCAGGGACGGCGATGGCGACGGCTTCTACGAAGAGCGCGAGGTCTTCATCCCCGATTTGGCGACGTGGATCCCCGGTTTAGGCGGCGCTGAGCACGTTACGCACACCATCGTCTTCGACGAGGCCAACGAGCGGATATACGTGCATCAGGGATCCTCCTGCGATCTGTGCCGCGAGCGTGACCCCGAGCGCGCTACTGTGCTGGCTTTTAACCTCGATGGCACCGGGCGGCGGATTTTCGCCAGCGGTTTGCGCAATTCCATAGGCTTGGCGCTGCATCCGCTCACCGGCGAGTTGTGGGCGACCAACAACGGCCACGACCGCGACCGCTTTCCCAACGGGCGGGACTTGCCACCTGAGACCATTGTCATCGTGCGCGAGGGTGGGTTCTACGGCTGGCCGCTGGCGCACGGCTATCAGGCGTGGGTTGACTTTGAGGTTGACGAGTACTTCCGCTCGATTGCGCCCTTTACGCGCGAGGATACGCTCGACGTGGAGCGAATGGAGCAGCCGGTTGCCGCGGTCGCGGCCCACACAGCGCCGATGGCGATCCACTTTTACACCGGCGACCAATTTCCCTCTGAGTACCGCAACCAAGCCTTTGTCGCGCTGCGCGCTGGTGTGCGGGGTAACGACTTAGGCTACAAGGTGATGGCGGTGTTTAGCGACCCGGATGGGCAAAATTCTCAAGTAGGAGATTTCCTCACCGGCTTCCGTCCCAATCCGGGTAACAACAGGGTATGGGGCAAGCCCGTGGGCTTGGAAAGCGATGCCCAAGGGGCGCTCTACGTCTCCAGCGATCACACAACCCAGGCGGTCTTTCGGGTGCGGGTTGGGCCGCTGATGGGGCAGTGGGAAGTTGGGCCGCCGGATACGGTCTTGGCCGGTCAGCCGCTCGATTTGTCTGCGGCGATTGCGCTGACGCGCTTTGATCGGGAAGCGGCCGAGCCGGTAGTGAGCGCTGATCTGAGTGCCTTGGGCGGCAGTGCCGAAACGCCGCTCACTGCCTTGGGCGACGGACGCTATCGGCTGGAGGCCGCATTGACGGGCGCGGAGGCCAACGGCCGCAAGCAGATTGCGGTGAGCGTGGCGCAAAATACGGCGGAAGGTCCGTTTGAAATCGCGCTCTCGCGCACGCTGGTGGTGCTGCCAGCCGAGGACTTGGCGATCGCCGATGACGAGTTGGCTGCGGGATGGACTGCAAAGGCCGGTTTGGGCTTGGATAGTTTTGACTTTGACGGAAGCGGCCCGGTTTTTACCGGCACTGCGGCCGGCGTACTGACGGCTGATCCTCTGACGCGGCTGTTGCCTTGGCAGTTGGACATGGAGCCGCCGGCACCTATTGAGACGGTGGGCTACTGGGCACTGCGGTTGGCGATCCATCCAGGCGATGTGGTTCCGGCCGAAGACGATGTGGTCGAGGTGGTGTTGGAAAGCGGCGGCTTCCAGCAGGTCGTGCTCTTGGGCGAAGGAACAGGGGATTACGGGCTGGATTTAGGACGCAAGGAATGGCAGGAGATAGAAGTTCCTCTGAGCGCGTTCGGCATTCTCGACCGGCCGATAGAGACTGTGCGCTTTGCTGCCAACCTAGAGGGGCGCTTTTACATCGACGATCTGCGGCTGGTGCGCACGGAGTTTGCCGTTCCCACCGTCGTCCACGAGGCGCGCGAAGACGCGACGCCGCAGCACTTCGGCTTGGAGCAGAATTTCCCCAATCCGTTCAACAGCCAGACCGCGATTCGCTATACTCTTGACCGCTCTCAAGAGATTGAGCTAAAAGTCTATACTCTCACCGGACAGCACGTAGCGACTCTGATCAGTGGCCATCGGTCGGCTGGCCGGCACGTGCTGCATTGGGATGGACGCGACGGACAGGGACGACCGCTGGCGTCGGGGTTGTATTTATATCAGCTACGGGCTGAAAGCGAGAGGCAGACGCGCAAGTTGCTACTGGTGCGCTAGTGGATGAGTTTGGACAACAACTCTTTTAAATTGATCCTTTGAGGTGAAATTTATGAATCCAAGAGTATTAGAAGCCACGGCAATAGAAGGGCACAAATTGAAGCTGCTTTTCGATAATGGAGAGCGGGGATTCTACGATTGTTCTCCATTAGCGAATTTCGGTGTGTTTCAAGAATTGCAGGATAAAAGTTACTTTAAGAAAGTAAAAGCCGTGGATGGAACTGTTGTTTGGCCTCATGGACAAGATATATGTCCTGACACATTGTATTTGGATTCTACAAAAAATGCGGGTAGTAGATTTTAACCGGTGTAATCTGACAAAGTGTCTATGCCTAGGAGGATTAGACGGATGGACGATATTCTAACCATGGCCCAAATCGAAGCGCAGTTTGCCTCAGAATGGGTTCTTGTCGAAGCCCCACAGACCAATGACGCCTTGGAAGTGCAGAGCGGCAAGGTCCGCTGGCACAGTAAAGATAGGGAAGAAGTCTATCGCCAAGCCGTGGTATTGCGCCTTAAACGGTTCGCCATCTTGTACACAGGAAAGATGCCCGAGGACACGGCGATCGTCCTATGAGCTTCCCCTTTGATCCACAACAGGGGTTGATCATTGTGCCGACAGAGTTATGGGGACCGAGTGGCAGTGCTATTCTCCGTCTGGCACTCGACACCGGAGCAAACGCTCCCTATTCCGACAACTTCCGCACGTACACGTAGTAAGGAGCGATGGTCCGCTCTATGCGGTCGTAGAACGAAGCGTAGAGCCGGTCGGGGCCAGCGGCGAGGTCGATCTCAAAGCAGGCGCTCGTCGCGGCGGGATCGACTTCTTGTTGGAGATTTTGGCCGCCGATGGTTAGCTGTGCCCAGCCTAGGGCGAGGGCGACCCCACCCTCGTAAGCTGGAGCATTTTTCGGCTGGATGCCGGCGCGGTACCAGCCGCTGTCGTCGCCTTCAATTCCCGCAGTAAGCGCATAGCCGGTTTCCTCGGGCCAGCGCCGTAGCTCAATCTGGTAGCGGCCCGCCTCTTTGACATCGACAGCCCAAAAACCACTCGTGATCTGCCCGGCGCGGACTTGGCGCTGGTTCCAGACGGCGCTGCCTGCCTCATTGCGGATGTCGTGGGTGGTGAGTTTGGCGGGTTGGTCGTCTCCGCCGAGGGCTATTGGCTCGTCGCGGTCGAACTGTTCGGACACGAGTTCCCACCAATCATCGTATGCCGCGCGCAGGTCGGAAACGACGTCGGGATGCGCAGCGGCGATGTCCTCTCGCTGGCCGGGATCTGTACCGAGATCGTAAAGTTCGCGGCCGTCGATGAGACGCCACTTGCCTTTCATCACTGAGCTCTTGCGCCATTTGACCGGATGGGCCACGCGCTGGGTGTCGCAGACGTTGACGCGGTCGGTGCAAGTCGAATCATCTGCACCGCGCAGCAGCGGCACTAGGCTCTGGCCGTGGAAGGTGCGGTCGGTTGGGACTTCCACACCACATAAGTCGAGCAAGGTCGGCATGAAATCCACGTAGCTGGTCAGTGCGTCGATGTCGCGGCCGCCGGCGATGTCTCCGTTGGGGTAGCGGATGAGGAAGGGCACGCGATGGCCGCCTTCGTACTGGGAGCCTTTTTTGCCGCGCATTCCAGCGTTGTAACTGCCCGGTCCTTCTTGGGGAAACTGATCGGCGTCTAATTCGACTCCCGTGGCCGTGCCGTTGTCAGTCATAAAGATGAGGATGGTATTGTCGGCGATACCCAACTCGTCGAGTGTGGCCTGCAAGTGGCCGAAGTTTTCGTCGATGTTGGTGATCATGCCGTAGAAGCGGGCGCGGTCTTCGTGTGGGGTGGCGTCGCGGTATTGCTCGACGTAGTGCGGCTCGACGTTGAGCGGTCCGTGCGGCGCGTTGGTGGCGATGTAACAGAAGAAGGGGCCGTCGGCGTTTTCTTTGATAAAGCGTTGCCCCTCGCGGAAGAACACGTCCGTGCAGTAGCCCTCGTACGGGGTGGGAACGCCGTTTTTGAAATAGGTGTCGTCAAAGTAGTCGTTGCCCCAGGGATCGCCCGTGTTGCCGATGCCGCCGCCGGCGTGGTAGATGGATTCGGCAAAGCCGCGCTCGTGCGGCCGGTAGGGTGGGCTGTCGCCGAGGTGCCACTTGCCGAAGTGCCCGGTGCGGTAACCTGCGCCGGTGAGTGCGTCCGCGAGAGTCCACTCGTCGGCGCGCAACAGCGAGCGGCCACCGATGGTGTGCCAGACGCCGGCGCTGTTGCAATAGTGCCCGGTGAGCAGACCGGAGCGAGTGGGGGCACAGGTGGAGCCGACGTGGTAGTCGGTGAAGCGCACGGCGTCTTGGTGGAAGCGGTCGAGGCAAGGCGTGCGGATCGCACTGTTGCCGTGGCAGCCTAAGTCGCCGTAGCCTTGGTCGTCGGTGAGGACGAAGATGATGTTGGGGCGTGAGGTCATGGACTATTGCTCCTGCTCGGCGCGCCATGCTTCGTATTCGGCGCGAGCTTCTTCACTGAGCGGGTAGTACTTGCGCAGGTGGCCGCCCTCGGCCAGCTTCATGCGGCTGAAGTCCTCCCACTCGGCGTGGGCTTGGGCCTTTTCGGTTAGTTCGGGGGCGAGCTGGGCTGGGACGACGGTGGCACCGTCGTCGTCGGCGACGATGATGTCGCCGGGCATGACGAGGGTGTCGCCGCAGGCGATGGGCACGTTGACTGCGAAGGGGAAGATGTTGGTTTGGGTGTGGAAGTTGGGGGTCGTGCCGCGCAGCCAAAGCCCGATGTCGAGGTCTTCGAGCACCTTGGGAAAGTCGCGGATGCAGCCGTCGATGACCGCGCCGATGCCGCCTTGCCCCATGAAGAAAGTGAGCATCATCTCGCCGAAGACGCCGCTGTGCATGTCGCCGCGCGCATCGACGACGATGATGTCGCCGGGTTGGGTGTGGTACAGGGCGTGGCGGTGGAGTTGCTTTTCCGGGTCGGCGTATTCATCGACCGAGTATTGGTCTTCGCGCTTGGGCATGAATTGCAAGGTCAGGGCTGGGCCGACGACGTGTTTGCCTGGAGTGCGGGAGACCGGGCCTTGGATGTGGGGGTCGCGGATGCCCAAGCGGGCTAACTCTCCGGCTGCGGTCGCGCTGGAAATGGGGGCGAGGGCGTCGATGAGATCTTTGGAGGGGCGTTGGATGTCGTTGGTTTCGACCATGATATCTCCTGTTTGGTCAATGGGGTTGATGGGGCACAAATTTTATACTCTTTGGCGTTAGAGGCAAATCTTAAAACTAGGAGGAAGCATATGACAGTGGAAGATCGCGGCTCGGCCATTCGGGTCGAGCGCCTGACGGCTATTCCGGTGGGGGCCAAGGGCTATGTGAAGGTGGAGACGAATATGGGGGTGGTTGGCTGGGGTGAGATCAACAACATGGAGACTAAGGTCGCCTGCGCCTTGGCCGAGTCGCTGGGTTCGCTCGTCGTCGGCGAAAACCCGACGCGCATTGAGCACCACTGGCAGCGGATGTTCCGCGCTCATCGCAATCTGCGCGGCGGTGGGCTGATGGTGCATGTGATTTCGGCTATTGACATGGCGCTGTGGGACATTGCTGGCAAGCTCTATCAGGTGCCGGTGTATCGCCTGTTGGGTGGCCCCTGCCGCGACAAGGTGTGGATGTATCCTAGCCCCAAGGCGATCAAGGTCGGTCCTGGGGGTGCGCAATATCACGCGGGGACGCCGACCGAGGTGGCGGAGTTGGTGCAGCGGGTGGCCGACGCGCGCGCCAAGGTGGGGCCGGACGGGGCGGTGATGTTCGATGCGCACAGTATGTTGCCGCTGCCGCTGGTCAAGCAGTTTGCCGGTTATCTCAAGCCGGATGATTTGCTCTTTTTGGAAGAGGCGTGGGTGCCGGGCAACATCGAGGCCATGCACAAGCTGCGCGCGGCCGTGCCCGTGCCGTTGGCGACTGGCGAGCGCGACCGCACCATTTGGGAGGTGCGCGAGATTTTGGAGGCCCAAGTAGTAGATATCCTGCAGCCCGACTGCGGCCACGGCGGCGGCATCAGCCAGATGAAGAAGGTTGCCGCGCTGTGCGAGGCGCATCACGTGCCGATTGCCCCGCATTGCACCATGTCGTTTTTGGGTCTGACGGCGAGCTTACACGTGGCGGCATCAGTGGCGTTTTTCCTCATCCACGAGGGTTACGATCACCAATTGCCCGAAGGCGTGGCGCACAAGACGTGGACCTTGGACGCGGAGGGATATGCGTCGCTGCCCGAGGGGCCGGGGTTGGGTGTGGAGATTGACGAGGAAAAGGCTATTGCCGTGGGGCAGGAGAGCGGGCGGCAGTTTAAGTGGCCGGATAATCGGCTGCGGGATGGGTCGGTGGCGGATTATTAAAAGGGAGCCTTTATCTGCGATTTCTTTTGCAGATAAAGGCTCCACAACTTATAACGGGAATTGAGAAGCGGTTGAATTCCCGCGTTTTAATGGGGTGTAGGAGTCTATTCTTCTTCTACTACTTCCTCTTCTGCTACTTCCTCCTCTAAGAATTCCTCTGGCACCACTGTTATCTCAAGGAATTGAATACCTTGGAGCAATAGATCTACGTCTTGCTGCGTAGAAATAGGCCCAGGGGGCGGCGGCGGCGGACCGGGAGGAAAAGCTTCGGGGGGCGGAGACTCATCAAAGTCGCTTTCGGGTTCGCCGTCTTCGCCTTCACCTTCTTCACCTTCACTCTCTTCACCTTCTTCGCCTTCGCTTTCACCACCTTCCGGTTCGTCCTCACCACTTTCATCACCGTCGCCTTCGGGTTCACCTTCTCCATTTTCGTGCTCGCCTTCACCCTCTCCACCTTCACCCTCAGGCGGGAGTTCAGGCGGAAGCTCCGGCGGCGGTGGCGGTGGAGGGAATGGCGCGACAAACGCCAAGCGAGCTTTTAAGAGGACGTTCTCGTCGGGTTTATTCAGGCGGGCAAAAACATCGTCGAGCGATTCCTCAGTGGGAGGGCCATACTGTGGTGGAGCGAACAGTAGCTCATCGGGCCCTAATGTTGCGGCGGGTCCCACTTCGAGTTGGTAAAAGCCAGGGAACAGCGTATCCGGTACGCTGAGGGCTAGCTCTATTTCTCGGTCTTCAGTCCGTCCCACGCGCAGCGCAGTGGTAATGTTCAGCGTACTGCCAAGGCTGACAATCGAATCAGCCGTAACCTGCCCCACGGTGGCAAAACGAGTCTCGGGAATCACTTCGACCTGCACCTCGGCTTCGCGCACATAGACGGCGTAATCTAACCGCGTCGTAAGTTCCTCAAGTGCGAATGACACGTCGTCATAGGCATTGTAAATTGAAGCCAAGAGCCGCCCGCCTGGTGAGGAATAGAGCCGGGAGCGGGTGAGTGTTGAATCGGAGCCGGCAAAAGAAATATCCGTCGTAACGCGGATGCTGTGCTCTGGATCGTTGTCAACCCGGTTGGCCAAGGGAGCAAGGAATGCATTGCCCACGAGATCGAGCGAGGTATATGGGCTAATGCCGACGGCCATGCTGTGATTGAGTTCGAGTTCGCTTCCTGAAGGAAACGTATAGACGCTCTTAATGGGTACTAAGTCTGGTTCCTGATCGAGGACGCCGCGCACTGCGGGCAAGCGGTCTTCGGTTAAAGTTCCCCGCACCGTTGGGTTCAGCGTTGTAAACTTGAACGGGGCGGACAAGTTGGAAATTTCGCCGATCACCTTTGCTTCGATTATGGGAAGCTCCACCGGACCAGAACTATTCATTGGATGCCCAAACCCATATACCCGATTGCCATCGACGTACGATATGGTTCCCACCGAACCCAGCGTAAGCTCACCGAGCAGCAGTCCAACCGCCAGTGGCCTGCCGGCCTCAAAGCTTTCCTGCCGCTCTTGGGTTAAACCAGCGGCGCTGGCTCCGCTCAGGATGGAAGAACGCCCTTCAGGCAGCCGATGCGCACCGTTGAGTCCCGTGCTCAGCAAGGGAATATCCAAGGGGGTAATGCGGTTTCCTTCCCAAGTGGCCGTGGGTTTGGCCGTTGGCATGAGCCCCCGAGTGCCGATGACCCATTCTATGGGAGTAGCAAAAAAGTAGTAGGGTGGGTTGTCTTGGGCAGGATATCCATAAGCAATGGCACCCCAAGTGCCTTGTTCCGTAAAAATGGGCGAACCGCTCATGCCCTGAGCAATGCCCCCGAGCTGTATCAAAATGGGATCCGAGGCTTCGACCATATAGACTGGCATCGGGGCTAAAAAATCATCGACCACTTGGACGAACGTCATTTCGAGATCGGCCAGTTCGCCGTTGACAAATTCAGTGCGCATGAATACGGGCGTGCCCGGAGGCATGGCGCGAACTTCGTCAGCCGTGACAATGGAGGAGAGATCCCAAGGCTTTAACTCCCCGGTTGGTCGCAGAATCGCTTCTGGAGCCAGTATGGAATCGACAGCCGCTAGCATAGAATCAGCGACGGCTAGCATGGTACCAGCGGCGGCTAGCATGGCCGCGGCGTCGGCAGCTATCGTCGAATCGGCGTCCGCAGCGACCATTGCATTGGCGGCGGCGATCATCGAATTCGCGGTAGTCATCATGTCATTTGCGGCGGCTAGCATAGAAGCGGCGTCTGCGGCAATGGTCGAATCGGCATCTGCGGCGACCATTGCATTGGCAGCCGTGATCATCGAATCCGCAGTGGCCATCATGGTATTGGCGGCGACCAGCATGGAATCCGCGGTGGCGATCATTGAATCGACTGCCGCCGCCGTTGGTGCAGAATCGTCGTCTCCACAACTCCACAGAGCAACGACGAGGGCGAATAGGGCTAAGCGAATCGGCATGTTACATGCTCTCCTATATAGGTTAGGGTGTACCAGTGTGCGCAGTTCAATTTCATCCGATTCCATCGAGAGATGGTCGGTCGAATCCTATCCTGCTTGGAATAGCGGGTGTGGATTGGGGGGAGAGTGCTATGAATGTACGCAGAGATTTCTTTTTGTGAAAGGTTTGGGTAGAAGACGCTGATTGGTTGACGGCGCGGGTGAGTGGTAAGTTCCACCGCTTAGATTCGACGATGGCGAGGCCGTGCTCGTCCGACTATGCGCTTAAGGTGTCCATCAGGGCTTGGGCGATTACCAAATGTCCGGCTTGGTTGGGATGGACCGGTTCGGGGCAGAAGGTGTCGGCGTCGCGGTACTGGAGTTGCCGTTGGAAAATGTCGTGCAGGCGCACTAAGCGGGCGTCAAAGCGCTCGGCTAGTTGCTCCACTACTTCGATGTAGCGCGGCAGCAATTCGAGCACTTGGCTGCGGAAGGTTTGGCCGTTGTGGTCGGTGGAAATGTAAAACGGGGTGAGCAATACGAGGGGACAGCCCAGTTTGTCTTGGGTGATCTCTAGTATTTGTTCATAGACGGCGGCGAAGCGGGCTGGATCGACGCTGTCTTCGGCACCGCGCAAATGGCTGTGGAGGTCGTTGATGCCGATCTTGACGGACAGGCGGTCCGGCCGGTGGTAGAGCACGTCGTCTTGCCAGCGGTCGGCTAGGTCGGTGACGCGGTTGCCGCCGATGCCTTTGTTGATGTAGCGGACCCGCCGCTCGGAGAAGCGGGCCGTGGCCAACTCGGTGAACAGGCGCACGTACCCATTGCCCAATGGGGCCTCGGCCCCACGCCGACCGCAGTCGGTGATGCTGTCGCCGATGAACAGCAGCGTTTGTCCGTCTTCAATCCAGTATTGGCTCATGGGTATTCCTCTTGGTTTGGAGCAAGGGCCTCAAACGCAGCCAGCGTGTTCTTGCCCTCGCAACAGGGGATAGGCGGGTTTGTCCTGGGGAGTACCCGTCCAGCGCGAGCGGGCGCTCATGTAGTGGGTGGCCATGCCGCGGCGGCGCGTTGTCGTCTGGTTGGGGCCGGAGCGGTGCAGGAGCAGGCTGTGGTGGAAGGAGCAGTCGCCCGCTTGCAGCAGGATGGGCTGTTCGCGCTGGCGGTCGATGGCTGCGTCGGGAACTTTCTTGTCTTGCCGCTCGCCGACCATCCACACCTCGCTGTGGTCAACCAGCCCCTCGCGGTGGCTGCCGGGCACGACCCACAGGCAGCCGTTTTCAAGGGTCACATCGTCTAAGGCGACCCAAGCGGTGGCGAGGTCCATCGGCTCGATGTGGAAGTACGCGGAGTCTTGGTGATAGGTCTTTTCTATGCCGCCCGGCCCCTTGATGAAAACTTGGTCGCCGAAGAGCTTAATGTCTGGACCGAGCAGGTCGGTGGCAGCAGTAAGGAGAGGCTCCCGCGCGGCGTGGTCGAGGAAGAAGGGATCGCAAGCGGACGGGCCGTTGATTTTGCGCAAGTGATCGATGTGGCGTTCTCGCGGTGCGTTGGGATCGAACTCGACGTTCGCCTCTGGGAAGGGCAGTGTGCCTGAGGCGATCCCTTCGATGTGGGTGCGGAGTGCGCTCACGTTTTCTGCGGAGAGGGCCTTGTGCAAGATGGTGTATCCGTCTTGCTGGTACTGGGCGATTTGTTCGGGGCTTAGTACGGACATGGTTTGTTCCCTGTTAGACTATCTCCGCCAGCGCGTTTCCTACCGCGGCGACTAAGCCGTCGATGTGCCCGGCGTCCATGGGCGCAGAAAGAGCGCACATGCCTAGCCCTGGACCGAGGAAGTACCCCTGTTCGATGAGCGAGAGAAAGAGCGGTTGAATGAGGGTTTTGTCGGCGGCGGCGAGGTCGCGGTAGTTGGCGATGGGGCCACGGGCGAAGTAGATACTGAAGACCGATCCTGTGCAGATCGCTTGGGCGGCGATGGCGCGGTCGGCAAAGAGCGCGTTGAGTTGGTTCTTTAGACGCGCTCCGAGTGCGTTCAAATGGTCGATGGTTTGCGGCGTCAGCTCGCTCAGGGTCGCTAGGCCAGCGGCCATGGCCACGGGGTGCGCGCTAAAGGTGCCGCTCTGGAAAAGGCCGGTGGATTGCTGCGAGTTGTCGAACAGGTCCATGAGGTCGGCCCGGCCGCCAAAGGCTCCCACTGGAAAGCCGCCGCCGATGATCTTGCCAAAGCAACTGAGGTCTGGGTCGATGCCGTACACTTCTTGCAGTCCGCCGACGCTCGTGCGGAATCCAACGATTTCGTCGAAGATGAGCAAGACTCCGTGGCGGCGGGTGATGTCGCGCACGGCGCGGGCAAAGTCCGACTGGATGTCTAGGATGCCAGCTTTGGGATCGAAGAGGACGCAGGCGAGTTCGCGGGCGTGCTCAGCGACGAGCTGTTCGACGGCTTCTGGATCGCCGTAGGGGAGGATGACGGCTTCGGACGCGGCCGACGGGGACATGCCGCCGGCTGTTGGTACTGCGATGGGCGCGTCTGCGGGACCTGCTTGGTCTAAGGGCGGGGCCACGCTGACTTCCACGGCGTCGTGGCTGCCGTGGTAGCCGCCCTCGAACTTGGCGATTTTGCCGCGCTGTGTGTAGCCCCGCGCCAGGCGAATCGCGTGCAGCGTGGCCTCGGTGCCGGAGTTGACAAAGCGAATCCGCTCTAGCGCATCCACCCGGTCGCACATTGCGCGGGCGATCTCGCTTTCAATGCCAATGGGCGCGCCCAAGGCAATGCCCTTTTGCATTTGCTCGCGCACGGCCGCTTCCACGAGTTCGTGCCCGTGCCCGAGGACTTGGGCTGTGTGGTGGTTGGCGCAATCGACGTAGCGCCGGCCATCCACATCCCACAAGTAGCAGCCTTGGCCGCGGGCCATGGTGAGTGGGTAGGGCGGGTAGTAATACGCGCCTTTGGCGGCACCGGCTGTGTAGGTGCGGCCCTGTTCAAAGAGAGCACGCGAGCGCGGGCTGGCGCAGCGATAGCGCGCTTGGAGGTCGGCAAGTGATGTAGGCATGACGGGATATAATACTACTAAACGAGGCTGACGAACAAATCTGCTCCTTCCGCGCACGCGGAGTTGACGCAGCCTATGTTCGCACCCATTCTTCTAGGAACCACTCGCCCCTACAACCCTTCACCGCTAATTACTACCATGTCCCAAACTGAATACGCCGTCCAAGTCGCGTCCTCGGCTGACGTTTCGCTGATCGACTGCGACGTCCACAACTACCCGAATTCCATCGACGACCTCATGCCTTATTTGTCGGCGCGCTGGCAGGCGTACGTGCGGCAATCCGGGTTTAGCGGTCCACCTGGGCCAACCTATCCCAAGGGATTTGCGCAAGCTGCGAGGCGCGATGCTTGGCCGCCTTCGGGCTTAAGGCCGGGCGGCGATCCCGATTTTGCCCGCACCCAGTTGCTCGACGCTTGGGGCATTGATATAGCCGTGCTCAATCCGCTCTATGGCATGACGTCCCTGCACAACCTCGACTTTGCCAACGCGCTGATGCGCGCGGTCAACGAGTGGACCGCGCACGCTTGGCTCGACCACGATCCGCGCTGGCGCGGATCAATTGTGGTCAATGCCAACGACCCAGCGGAGGCAGCCGCAGAAATCAAGCGGGCCGCGGCTGATCCGCGCTTTGTGCAGGCACTGCTTTTGGTGCGGTCGAGTGCGCCGTATGGCAAGCGGCAGTTCCGGCCGATTTTTGCTGCGGCCTGCGAGGTCGGCCTGCCAGTGGGAATCCACTTTGGCGGCAGTGGCCAGCCCATCACGGCCTGCGGCTGGCCTTCCTATTACATCGAAGATCACACGGCTATGTCGCAAGCCTTTGAGGCGCAGGTTATCAGCCTTGTTTGCGAGGGGGTGTTCTGCGAGTTCCCGGAGCTGCGCGTCGCGCTGGTTGAGGGGGGATTTGCGTGGTTGCCCGGGCTTATGTGGCGGCTGGATAAAAACTATCGGGGCTTGCGCAGCGAGGTTCCGTGGCTGAAGAAGCGGCCCAGCGAATACATCCGCGAGCACTGCCGCGCCACGACCCAACCTATGGAAGAGCCAGACGACCCCCAGCACTTGTTGCAGATCATCGACATGATCGGTTGCGAGGATTTCCTGATGTTCGCTACGGATTATCCGCATTGGGACTTTGACTCGCCAGCCCGCGCCCTGCCGCCAGCGATTGACGGCGCGATGCGCCGGGGGATCATGGTCGATAATGCCGAGGCATTTTATGGCTTTGCGGCGCGTTGACGTAGGGCCGGTTGATACCTTTGCCGATGGCGAAATCCGCCGGGTCGAGGTCGAGGGGCGGGGCTTGGCCATCGTGCGGCAGGGGGATGCTTGGTATGCACTCCGCGATGTTTGTCCGCATCAAGGGGCGCGTCTGTCGGACGGCCGGGTTGGGGGCACGGCGCTGGCGCGGCAACCAGGGGACGAGATCGTCTTGGGCCGCGTCGGCGAGATCTTGAGCTGCCCGTGGCACGGTTGGGAATACGACGTGCGCACGGGCCGGTCGCTGTGCGAACCCGAGAAAGTGCGGGTGCGGACTTATCCGGTGCGCGTGGAGGATGGGCGGGTAGTCGTGGAGATGGATTAGAGCAATAAAAAGGGCGTCCACGAGGGACGCCCCTACGGATCCAACCGGCGTTGGTGATTATCTCGGCACTGGGATAGGCACCGGCACGTTGCCCTGCTTTTGCGATTCTAAAAATCCGATAATCAGCTCTACTACGGTGTGTCCGGCCCGGCCTGGAGAAATCGATTCGACGCCTTGGTCCATGGCTGCGATCAACTCATGGATGCCGGCGGGAATGCCCTCGACTGGCCAAGTCGGCGGCGCGAGGGGTTCTGGCTCTTCGCCGCGATACAGGGTGCCGCCGTCGCTGACCATAACTAGTCGTCCGGTGGTGCCGACCACTTCGAGTTGCTGCTTGGGATTTGGCGTGGTTTTCGAGCCACCGATGTAGAAGCCCCGCACTCCCCCAGAAAAGTGGATGTACCCGTTGGCCCCTGGCTCGGTAGCTGGCACGTGGCCGCCGTCGCCGCGGTACTCGGCGTAGTCCTCGTATCCTTCTTCCAGTTCGGCCACCACCCACTGAGGCTGCTCGCCTGCGTAGTAGCAGATAGCGTCGAGCGTGTGGGTGCCGTTGCGGAAGAGCATGGCGCGCGGGCCGGAGAGCGTGCCAATGACGTATTGCACCGGGCCGATGACGCCTTGATCAACGATCTCTTCTTTGGCGTAGCGCCACAGGGGGATGAAGCGACGAGTGTGATCGACCGACAGGGTGGTGTTGTTGGCGTCGCAAGCGGCGATCATGCGGTCGGCATCTGCGAGGCTGGTGGCCAGCGGCTTTTCGCAGAAGATGCCTTTGGCCCCGGCGTTGGCCGCATCGACGACTAAGTCGGCGTGTCGGTGATCCGAGGTGGCGACGGTGACGATGTCCAGCGATTCGCGGGCGAGCATCTCGCGGTGATCGCGGTACAGGGTGAGGTTTTCGTCCGGCCAGCGTTGCTCGAACTCGCGGAGGGTTTCTTCGTCGAGGTCGCAAGCCGCCCCGAGACTGGCGCGATCCGAACTGACAATCCCGGTAGCGTGGGCCACGCCAATGCCGCGGCAGCCAATGACTCCAGCTTTATACATGTCGTGCTCCTTTGTTTAGGGTTTCCACTGTTGGGCGCGCTCTATAAAAACCGCTGGATTGGCGCGCCACTCTCCGTAGCCAATGCGCTGGCCATCGGTCAGGTAGTTGATCTTGTCGTCGATGCAGGCCGCTAGGTCGGCGTCCGCCACGGCGAGCGTGAACCCCCCTAACTCAGTGGCCGCGTCGAGGGCCGCGACGACAAACTCGCCGTCGGAAGCGACGCTGGCATCGCGGTTGCCGATTTCGCCGCGGGCGATGGCGTCGATGGTGCCGGTTCGGAGGGCGTTGAGCAGGTCTAACTCGCTGGCTTCTTGCCCTTCTTGCCCGTTGAGGTAAATCACTTGCGGCATGTCGGCTGTGGGCGGCACCAGCCGCGTCCGGCCAGCGAGATGGTCCGATGCGCTGGCCGCAGTGATGGTGTGCGCGGCCGTGCCGTCGGCGACGACCTCACCCTCGGGCGTTTCAATGCGCGTACCAGTGGCGAGGACGCCGTTGGCATCGACGAAGCCGGTCAGTTCCAGCAGGCGAAACTCGCCCGTGGTACCACGCAGCGCACCCACCCGATCTTCGCTCGTCAGGTCGCTGTGGCTGGCAAAGCGCTCGGCATCGGCAGCCCTAACCAGCAGCGATTGACGGAAGGCGATGTGCCCGGAGGTAAAGGTCACGACGCGCTCGCCGGCCGCATTGCGGGTGCGGGAGTCGAGGATAGTGATGCCGCCGCCGATCAGGTCGTAGTCCGGCCTGGCCGCTTGCAGCCATATATCGGACCAGTCGGCTATGCCGCTACGTGCAAAGGACAACCCCGCGCCGTCCATAGCCTCTAAGGCGGTCAGCAAATCCGCTTCGTACCCGAGATGTTCGTCAAACCCGGCCGTGCCCGGAGTTGGGTCGGCGCTGTAACTGACTGGAGCGAAAAAGGCGTAGAACCCGACTTGGAGTACCTGCCTGTCGCCGCAAACTGACGGAGGCGAGTCGCTGGGCGAGGACGAGCAGGCCGCTAAGAAGAGGACTGAGGCCGCGAAGGATGAGTAGAGGAAGGCTGGGGACATGTTCAATTAGTATAAGGCACGGTACCTCGTGCATCTACTTGGTACCTCCAGCGTTCGAGATAGGCTGGGCCGGGGAGGAAGGGGTCGTCGGCTGCGGCGAGGCGGCGCGTGAGGGCCGCGTCTAATTCGTCGAGCAAGTCCTGCTGGCCGGGCTGTCCAACGAGGTTGGCCTGTTGGAAGGGATCGGCCTCGTTGTCGTAGAGCAGCCACGGCCCCTCTAGGGCGCGGACGTACGTGTGGCGGCGGGTGCGTAGGCCCCGGTAGGACCGCCCGCCGACGCCGGTCCACCACTGTCCAAAGGGATGGGGACACTGCAAGAGTGCGGTGCCGTCCGAGGGATCTGGGCCGCCTTGTAGGTACTCGGAAAAGTCGATTCCCTCCACGGTGGCAGGAATCGGTAGGCCGCACAGGCCCAACATGGTCGGCATGATGTCCGGCAGGTCGATCAGCGCGTCGAGCTCGGCGGTGTCCATCCCCGGATAGCGCAGCAGGAATGGCACGCGGATGGATTCTTCGTAGGGCTTTTGCTTTTTGTCCATGCCCTGCGAGCCGAGCATGTCGCCGTGATCTGAGAAGAACAGAAAGATCGTCTCTTGCTCTAATCCTTCCTCCTGCAAGGTCTGGAGCAACATGCCGACGCAGTCGTCCAAGGCCGTGCAATGGGCGTAGTACCCGGCGAGCCACTGCCGCGCGTTTTCGGCCCAGTCGGCGGGTACGTTGGGCCGCAGGGTGATAGCGGCTGGATCGTATAGAGCTTGGTACTCTTCCGGGGCCGTGTGATAGGGGGCGTGCGGCGGTCCCCACGATAGGACCAGTAAGAAGGGGTTGGTGCCTCGGTTGCGCAGGTACGCTTGGGCGTCGCGGGTCTGGGCCAAGGCGTCGTAGCCCTCCCACACGAGCTGTTCGTCCGAGTCGCCGGCATAGTACGCGGAATGGTTGTAGTCGTGGGTGCATTCGAGCACCTTCCAGTACTCGAAGCCCTGCCGCCGCTCGGGCGGGATATAGCTGGAGCGGCCGCGGCCATTGACGTGCCATTTGCCGATATAGGCCGTGTCGTAGCCACCTGCGCTGAAGGCTTGGGCGAGGCTCGTGGTGTCTTGGCCCAGTTCTACGTCGTTGACGAAGACGCCGTGTGTGAGGGGGTATTGACCGGTTAGGAGCGAAGCCCGCGCTGGTGAGCATACCGAGCAGCCAGACACCGCATGGGTGCAGTTGACGCTACGGCGCGCTAGGGCGTCTAGGTTGGGGGTTTGCACGTTGGGGTCACCGGCGTACCCGAAGGCTTGGGCGCGCCATTGGTCGGCGAAGACGAGAACGACATTCGGCGGTTTGTTGGGCACTGCGCATCTCCTAGGTTGGAATGAACAGCCCCCAATATCTTCGCGCCGGGGGGCGGCTGTCAACATTGACCGGGTTCGACGCGCGTACTAGAATCGAATTCTACCGAATTGAACTCACCCACAGGAGGAAAATCGTGAGAGGTCGCAGAATTGCCGCAGTAGCAGTAGTTGCAGGAATCTTCGGCGTTAGCTCAATCGCCGGTGCCCACGAGGAGCATGACAATGGTCCCGGACCCACGGCGTTCACCGCGATGACGCCGATCCTGAACGTCGCAAGCGTCGAGGCGAGCATTGAGCACTACACCTCGGTGCTCGGTTTCAACAAGGACTGGGACTGGCCCGCCGAGGAGGAGGACAAGACCTTTGCCTCCATATCCAATGGCGAGGTACACGTCTTTCTCGCCGAGAATTCGCAGGGTGCCCGGCCGGTGTGGATCTACTACAACGTCGGTGATGTTGACAAGCTGCACGAGGAGTATGTGGCGGCGGGGGCGGTCGTAACGCAGGAGCCCGTCGACCGGCCTTGGGGGGCGCGGGAAATGCTAGTTGAGGACTTGGATGGGCATGTTTTGCGGATTGGGGGGCCGCCTAGCGAGGGAGGGGATGGTGAGAGTGAGGAAGGGGACCATTAGAGAAATTTTGGCCTTGGAATGTTCGCTCCAATAGAGTTGGGTGATTGTATCGCTTCCGAGAGAAGGTTATCTTAAGTTAAACTTGAAAGAGGTACGACTATGCCAGAAGTGATCAGTGCCAAACAGCTCCGCGAGCGCCTACAGGATGTCGTTAAAAAAGTGCGACACGGGGAGCGATTTACCGTTCTATACCGCAGTCGTCCGGCTTTCGACATCGTCCCGGTTGGCAGCCCACCGATCGAAAGTGTGCCACTGGAATCGGATTCGCTGTACCAGGCTCCAGCCGTTGGTGCATCCGAATCGGGGGACGCTGCCGCACGGCATGACGAGGTGCTGTACCGGTGAGTCAAATGTTTGTGGATACGGCCGCATGGGTCGCAGCCGCGGATAGCCGTGATACGGCAGGTCCGGCTGTACGAGAAGCCCGGGATCAATGGCTGTCGTCAGGAGGTATGCTGACGACGACCGACTATGTAATCGACGAGACTTTGACGACTGTCCGGTTCCGCCTTGGTCTTAATGCGGCTGAAGCTTGGTGGCAGCAAATCGACGGCTCGGTTCGACTGCGGATCGAGTCTATTGACGAACCGCGAAGAGAACGTGCGCGGGCGCTGTTTTTCGGCTATCGGGATAAGGAATTCTCCTTTACCGACTGCTGCAGCTTTGCTCTCATGCGAGAACTGCGAATCCGCCGAGCATTGACGTTGGACCACCATTTCCGACAGATGGGCTTTGAAGTTATCCCGTAAGCGCAGCGGGTTTTGACGAGCCGTATGAGGTCTGTCGCCATTTCCGGGGAGTAAACGCCCCGGCCTCATTGAAGCGTACGGTAGGTCTGGCTATATTTGGAGGCCGTTGATACAATTTCCGGAATTTCACCGCCTCCGCCTCATTACAGCCATGAACGACCCTGAAATACTGCAATACCTATTCGACGTGCAGGGCTATTTGGTGCTCGAAAACGTCCTTGACGCCGAGGAAGTGGCCGCCCTCAACCACTTGCTCGACGCGCACCTGCCGCCGGCAAAGGGCAACCGCTTTGGTTCCGCGCCCGACGGCTCGGGCTTTTTGGACTGGGGCCAACCCTTCATCGACCTGCTCGATCACTCCCAAATTATGCCCATACTGCGCTTCCGCTTGGGCGATTGCTTCCGCCTCGACCGGATCTACGGCTTGTGTCTGAGCCACGGCATGGCCCGAGGCATCATGCACTGCGACTACGGCCCAACGGCACCCACCTCTGGGGCGCAGCCGGGCCAGTACTATCCCCTGCGCGACAACCAGATCCTCAACGGCTTTGTCGTGGCGACTTGGAACTTGACCGACGCTGGGCCGGACTACGGCGGCTTTTGCTGCATTCCCGGCAGCCACAAGAGCAATTTCAAACTGCCGCAACTGATTGCTGACGCGCCTGAACAGGCCCCCTGTGTGATCATCCCCTCGGCCCCGGCTGGCTCCGTCACCTTGTTCACTGAGGCTCTGACTCACGGGACGGCCGCTTGGCACGGGCACCACCAGCGGCGCGCCTTGCTCTACAAATACTGCGTCTCGCAGATGGCCTGGACCAACAGGCGTGTGCAACCGCCGCCCGACCTGACCCAGCGGCAGCAGATCCTCTTTGGCGAGCCGGCCGATCCGCACCGCTTTTTTCCGTCGCTTTTTGAGGGCGTTGACGAGGTGACGAATTCGTGATGTCAATGCCTCCCAATCCTTTGCTCGAAGAGCAATTGGCCGATCCGCTGTGGGAGCGCTTCCTGCATAGTTCTATTAGCGATTTGGCTCGGGCGAGTCGGCCGGACTTCCTAGGCGACGAGCCGACGCCTCTACAATGGACGACAGAAGACTGGGACCGTTTGGAGGCTGAGCGCTGCGATATTTTTGACTGGGACAAGCTAGAAGCCCAATTCGACCGCGACGTTTATTTGCGCGATGGGTACGCTGTGCTGCGGGGCATCGTGCCTCCGTCCGTCATTGAGACTTGGACCAAGGCGCTGCAGTACGGCCAACAGCGCAACGACGCCCTTTTACAGGCGGACTGGAGCCAAATAGATTGGCTCACCTTGGGCCGCCGCCCACCCGAGTACCAACTGAGCGCCGAGACCATTGGCGGTGCCTTGGGCGGCAGCCAGAAGGCCCCGCAAAAAACCGATGAAGCCGGCGTGCTGACCCTGCGGCGGCACAGCGTTTTCACCGAGTACTTTCCCGCTGGTCATGTCCCGTTCCTCATGGACGTGCTAACCCATCCGCAGATGCTGCACCTACAGAAACTGTGTTTGGGCACGGAGGCCGTGTACTTCGATCACAACCAACTTCTCACGCGGCCGCCGGGTTACGCTGGCGGCAGTTGGCACAGCCACAAGATAGGTGCAGGCTACGACTGCGACCCCATCCGCGATGTGGCCGAATACCAGGCCCAGCCCAATACCAACCTCACCCTGTGCTATCCCGAGGGCTTTAGTGTCGCCGCCGATGGCGGTCTCAAGCTCATCCGCGGCAGCCACCTGTTCCGCGACCCGGACAACTGCCGAGCGGCCACCGATCAGGAGATCGAAGCTGGTTGGCTCAAAGGACGCGTCCATCCCATCACGGGGAAGCCGCTGGCCATCGAACATCTCGAACTGCCTCCCGGCTCGGTCGTCTGCTGCCTGTCGCACGGAGCACACGGCGTGGCTCCGAAGGGAGCGGATAAAGAGACCCGTTGGTGTACCCTGTATGCGTATAAAAAAGCCGACGATCGCACCGGCTTGGTGCAACCGCCTCACGCCGTGCCGCCGCTGTGGGCACTCAAAGCGCAGCGGGGTGAGTTGCCGCCCGTTTTAACCGAACTGATGCGTCCTAGCTTTGACCGCGCCTTGACCGGAGGCCGCACCGAGCCTTATCAAAATTGAAGTACTGATCACACATCTTTCGACGAGGTTTTCGATGACTCCCGAACAAGCCATAGAGAAACGCCAACAGTTGTTGCGCGACGGATTTTGCGTCGTCGATGACATTCTCAGCGACGAATTCTTACGGGAATTGCGCGACGAGACTGAGCGCATGATGGAGGATTGGGTGCCGCCGCCCGACTTCAAGTACCAAGGCCAGCACGTCACCGCGCGCGGGGAGGACAACCCGACCATCCAGAAGCTACTCGACTGGCCTCCCACGCGCCGCGCCCTCGAACAAATGGGCTTGGGCGACTTTGCCAGCACAGGCGGCATTATCCTCTTGACCAAAGACCCCGACGAGCCGGCCCTGTATTGGCACCAAGACTGGATGCAGTGGAACGACCCTTTGAGCTGTTCGCCGTGGCCACAAATCATTTTTGTGTCCTACTACTTGAGCGATACCTCGCCGGAAAACGGCTGTCTCAAAGTCATTCCTGGCACGCACCACAAGCGTATCCCTCTGCACGACGAAATGGTGCCAGCCCACGAGCAAGGGGCGCGTTTCATAGAAGAAGATCATCCGACCATGTTCAGCGATCACCCCGATCAAGTCGATGTCTGCGTCAAGGCCGGCGATTTGGTGCTGGCTGATGCCCGCGTGCTGCACTCGGCGTATCGCAACCAGACCGACGAACGCCGGACGTTGGTGTTGGCTTGGCACCGGCGGCCGGAGACCGTTCCCGCCTATTGGACCGACGAAGTGCCAGCGATCATTGCCGAGCGCGATCCAGAAAAGGAATATCCCGGCTCGCGCATCCCGGGCGAACTACTGCAATAGGAATCTTGCAATTGCCGTTTTGACGATCTGCACGTCAATGACCCATAGATCACTCACCTTTTATGGAGACGGGATATAGGTTATGACAAGCTTTCAATACGTTGGGAGTCTGAGGATCGCAACCGTCCTCTGTTTTTTGTCACTACCGGATCAATTGGTAGGTGCAGAAGGAGCGTATAATGTGGTGGATCGGTCGGAGGTGTTGAAGGCGATGCGGCAGCATTATGGTGGTTATGAACTAACATCGACGACCAATGGCGCGTGGCTGGCAGAGGTGTTGCTTTCTCTTGCGCGGCAAGCTGGGGAGCGCGGTCCAGACGGCCCGCCGCTGTTTATTGGGCACGAGGAGTGGTTTCGGTCGTTTTTAGAGGTGACCGGGCAGACGGAGGACACAGTGCCGGAGTACGCGCTGCTAAACTATCAATATGAACAGAATATGGAAGTGGACTATCGGCTAGATCGGGTCATCCGCGAGGTGGTAGAAGGGCCGATGCCGGAACTGGCTGTGAATGTGCGGATCAGATGGGCGGACGGGCCGGGCATACCAGACCATTATTCGTACATAGATACACTTTCGACGCCGACTGTTAGGGTGACTAATCGGCAGGAGATTACCTATCGCTTGTTGGATTTTGGGGATTGGATTGTTTACGACGAGATTGAGGGGATTACAGCGCGCCCAGAGTTCGGTGTATTGGCTCTTCTTTTTCGGCTCATCGGCGAGGGACATATGACACATTCTCGCATCGCCGTTGCCAAGGACGGCATTCACGTGTCGCGGACGAAGGCCGAGAAGGCGTTTATGAAAGTGATGACTACGGTGACGATCTATCCCAATGGGATCATAGAGAAGGGTGTGCCGGATGGTCGTCCAGATCTGCTGGAACTAGAGAGACTGCTTGAGCAGCCGATGGAAATTGATTATGTGGAATTCCCGAGCGATAGGTAATGTCGGCGGGAGATTGAGGATTGCAACTGTCCTCTGTTTTTTGTTGCTACCCGGTTCGCTGGCAGGTGTAGAGGGAGCGTATAATGTGGTGGATCGGTCGGAGGTGCTGGCGGCGATGCGGCAGCATGGTGATTACGATCCGACAGCGACGACCAATGGCGCGCGGTTTCAGGCGGAAGCGGTGTTGTATCTTGCGCGGCAAGCTAGGGAACGCGATCCAGATGGACTGCCGCTGTTTATCGGGTATGAGGATTGGTTTCGGGCTTTTTTGGAGGTGACTGGGCGGACGGAGCATACAGCACCGCAGTTTGCGCTGCTGAGCTATCAACACCGACAGAATATGGAAGTGGACTATCGGCTAGATCGAGTCATTCGAGAGGTAAAGGAGGGACCGATGCCGGAACTGGCCGTGAATGTGCGGATTAGCTGGGAGGACGGGCCGGGCAAGCCAGACCGGTATTCGTACTTGGATACGCTATCGACGCCGCGTTTTAAGGTGACTAATTGGCAGGTAATGACCTATCGCTTGTTGGATTTTGGGGATTGGGCTGTGTACGATGAGATTGAGGGGGTTACAGGGCGTCCAATGTCCGGCGTGTTGGCTCTTCTCTTTCGGGTTATTGGCGAGGGACGTATTGCACATTCTCGCATGGCTATTTCAGAAGACGGCATTCAGGTGTCGCGGACGACGGCAGAGAAGGCATTTATGGGAGTAACGACTACGGTGACAGTGCATCCAGATGGGATTATGGAGAAGGATGTACCGGATGGCCGAGCGGATCTGCTGGAATTGGAGAGGCTGATCAAGCAGCCGCTGGAAATTGATTATGTGGAGTTCCCGGATGATAGATAGCATTCAGTCAAGAAGAAACCATAAAAGTGAGTGAATCTGTCGAACGCTTTTACGACGATCTAGCTGCTGATTACCATCACGTTTACGCAGATTGGGAATCGGGAATCGAACGGCAGGCATCCGCGCTAGATCAGTTGATTCAATGTGAGTTTTCAGCAAGTGCGTCGATTGTCCTAGACTGTTCCTGCGGAATCGGCACTCAGGCAATTGGCTTGGCGCAGCGAGGATACGAAGTTTTTGCGTCCGATCTCAGCCCGAAGGCGGTCGCACGGGCAGAAGCAGAAGCAGCTAAGCGGGGGCTAAATGTGCGATTCGCGGTTGCCGATGTTCGCGAGTTGGAATGTGTGTTTGACCAGAAATTCGACGTAGTGATTAGCTGTGACAATTCTCTGCCGCATCTTTTAACTGACGAAGATTTAACGCTTGCTCTGCGAAACATCCGGCACGTATTGACGGACAAAGGATTGTTTGTTGCCAGTATTCGCGATTACGATCGGTTGCTCGCGGAAAAACCATCGTATGTAGTTATGAATCCCGGCGGTACACATGAGGAAGAAGTAATAGTGTTTCAGATCTGGGACTGGTCCAAGGAAGCAGATACCTATCTATTGCGGCTTTTTGTAATGAATCGGGCATCGAGAGAATGGCGGGTGAAGGAGATTAGGACTCGCTACAGGGCAATAAGACGCAACGAGCTTACTGCGGCCTTGGAGTCAGCCGGATTTTCAAGGATCGCTTGGCATGGACCTGAGCAGTCTGGCTATTTTCAACCGATTGTGACGGCGCGGGCCTAAACGAGTAGCAAATTCTTAAACTTCGATAAAGAGTTGGGAGGCAAACTATGGTTGACAGATCAATTTTGCAAGAGCAAGTCGCCTATTACCGGGCGCGAGCTGCCGAGTATGACGAGTGGCATTCGCGTCAAGGGCGATACGACCGGGGCGACGAGCACAAATTCCAGTGGCAGGCAGAATTGGATGCCGTGCGATCAGCACTTGAACAAGAGAGGCCATTTGGCAAGTGTCTTGAGCTTGCTTGCGGCACGGGATTGTGGACGACATGTCTGGTGCAGGGTACTGATGATCTGACGGCCATAGATGCTTCTCCCGAGACGATTGAGATCAATCGCACCAAGATCGGTAATGCTCCGGTGCAGTATGTGGTAGCGGATCTTTTCGAGTGGTGGCCGACCGAGAAGTATGATTTTGTCTTTTTTGGGTTCTGGCTGTCGCACGTTCCGGAACAGCAATTCAACAGGCTCTGGGAGATGGTTCGCGCTGCCCTAAAACCGGGGGGTAGAGCTTTCTTTGTTGACGGTCTGGCGACGCAAGAGTCAACCGCACGGGATCACGCTGCAATCGACGATTCCGGCGTAATGGAACGGAAGCTGAACGATGGCCAGACGTTTAACATCGTAAAAGTATTCCACGACCCGGCTCAGTTGGAACGGCAATTGCACGATCTTGGCTGGAGCGGTTCAGTTGAAACAACCGGAAGTTTTTTTACTACGGTTGCATGGTGCCGGTAGAAATTAGCTGACGAGCGAATGCGTATGACTAGCGAAACGATTTCCTATAGCGATACGCGGGATATTTCGCTGGAAGCCATACGGGAACTATATGTAGCGAATGGTTGGTCCGCGGCCAAGAAGCCGACTGCGCTTCGCAACGGCCTACTAAACTCACATTCGCTATGGACTGCTTGGGATGGAGATCTCTTGATCGGATTGGGCAATGCGATCTCTGATGGCCATTTAGTTGTGTACTATCCCCATTTGTTGGTTCATCCGGACTACCAAAGACGGGGCATTGGATCGGCCTTGATGAGCAGACTCATGTCGATGTACGAAGGCTTTCATCAGCACATACTGGTGGCGGATGGCGAGGCGATCCACTTCTACAATAAGATTGGTTTTGAACGGGCTGGTAAGACTCAATCTATGTGGATTTACTCAGGCGACGATCACTAATTTTCGGCTCTACTATCGCGCACTATATCAGATTGCCCTCGACGTGGACGGGCCGGAAGAGCGTGCGGCGCTTGGGCGGCATGGCTTCGAGCGCCTCGGGATGGGGCTGCCACTTGTGCCATTTGCTATCGACGTAATTGTAGCGGCTGAAGATGGCGCAGCGCTCGTGGTCGGTGCTGCCCCACGGAGAAGCGGTATGGGTGGTGCTCTCTGCGAAAATGAGTAGGGAGCCAGCCGGACACGTGTATCGAGTCCACAGATCTGAATCGAGGCTCTGGGCTCCAGTGGGCAAAGGGAAGGCGGCCTTGTGACTGCCGTTGATGAACAGGGTGCCGCCGCCGCTGGCTTCGACCTCGTTTAATTCCCACACTACGCAGGTCAAGCTGCTGCGCGCCTTGCCGGGCACGCAGTGGTAGTTGTGCCCGTCGCCGGGCAAGCGCCACAGGCCATTGCCGTTGTGGGGGCTAAAGCCTCCTTCCCCGGTCTGGCGCATAGCTAGGCTGGTCGATTCCATGCGAAAACCGTAGCAGTCTTGGTTCGACAGATCGGGATTGGCGAGGAATTCGTTCATAAAGCCGACGATAAAGGGATGGTCGGTCAACTCTTCCAAAGGACCGCCAATAGGGCTGCGCCGCGGCTCCGGCAGCGATTCAGGCTCTTGGTGCAAGCGGTAGCAAAAGGCCCGCATCTCCTCTACTTCGTCCTCGCTGAGCAGACCGGGTATCAACAGCCAACCTTGGGTGTCAAACAAGTACCTCTGTTCCGGCGTCGGATCAATTACCGGCTTGCCAGCGGCGTTGGTGCGGGGCAGGTCAACCGCGTCTATATCGACGTAGCCGACGTGGCTCTGTTGGAAGAGGAGGGGCTTGGCAGTGCTGGGATCAGAGGCGGACATGGTTATTCCTTTCGCGGCGTTGGCTGGTGGGTGCGACGAAGATAAGGCAATAAGATTAGCGACGCACAAATAGGGACGGAATGCTGCGTCAGCTAGCGGCGATCACTTGGCGCAAATGGGCTACGGCTAGGCGCATGCATTCTTCGTGGCTGCAACTATTGAACTCGCCTAGTTCGAAGACCAAGCCGATCGTGCCGTTGAAATCCACTCCGCGCAGAATTTCTAACACGCGCCTGTAGTCGATAAACTCCTCAACGCCGCTGTCGATCTTGTAGATCTTGGCCCGCACGTACGTGGCAAAAGGCGCGGTCGGCTCCAGATAGTCTTCGTACAAATCGACATTCGGATCGAACTCGCCGCGCGGATGTGAGCCAATGGCCCCCAGCCACTGGCCGGTATCCAACAGGAAGCTGAAATTGTCGCGCTCGGTCTCGCGCAGGATGCGCAACACTTGGTTCGCGGTCATGGCAAAACTGCCGTTGTCGTGGTTTTGCAAGGCGATCAGGACCCCGCGTTGGGCCGCGTAGTCGGCAATCGCCTGGAAATCCTCGACCATCGGACGCCACAGGGCCTCTTGTTCCTCGACGGTGTTCGGCCACTTGTGGCGCGCGAAAACGCGCAGTACCTGCGCTCCTAGCAACGCTGCGGCATCGACGTCGGCGCGGCCTTGCTCCATCCGCTTGGCCCGATCCTCGGGCAGCCCGACAAAGCTGCCGGCCCCGGCATAGCCAATGTTCAAGCCGCTCTTGAGACAGAGGCTCTTGATGCGGTTGATATACTGGACGCTGCGGTCCATGCCCGACAAATGGAAATCGACGCCGTCCAACTGCAAATGGCGGGCCTGTTCGAGGACCTGATCAATGGTGGTGGTAGGCGTCTCGCGGGCCATTGTGCTCAATTTGATCACAGCTTATTCCTCCTCGGGCTGCCAGTCCGATTTATCCTGCGGATAGTAGCCAATGGCACGCCGCCCGTGGTCGAGGTCGTAGCGCGGCCAAGTGCTGTCCGACACTCCGTACACGATTTCGTAGCGCACCCCGGGGTGTACCACGGCCTGTTCAAAGACCCGCACGGCATCGCCGTGGCTAAGATGGTGCGGGTGCTCGGGATGATCGCGATTGATGTTGAAATTGCCTATGCGTACTGCGACGAACTCTAGGTCGTGCCTATGGGCGTAGGAATAGCCCATGTGCTCACCGAATAGCTTGCTGACCGTATAGTGGCCCAGTGGTTGGGGACGCATATCAATGTGGCGCATAACGTCTTCGGGCAGGGGGCCGTGTACTCCGGCGCGACTGGCGTACGCCACCCGACGCACCCCTTGGAGGCGGGCTGCTTCCAACATATTGTACGTGCCGATAAAATTGTTGGGTAGGGCCTTTTCCCACTCGCCATCGACGCCCGTCAAATGGATGATGGCCTCCATGCCCTCGGCGGCTGCCAACAAAGCCTCGTAATCGGCCACATCGCCCACCCGGCTGTCTGCTAGGTCGGGCATTTCCTCGCGGTCAAAACCGCGCAATTGGTGGCGCGGTCCCATCCCTTTGACCAGCGTGGAGCCGACCGCTCCGGCGGCACCGGTAATGAGTATTTTCATGGCTTCCTCTTCTGTTGTTGCGTTATTTGACGAGTATCCGGGCCTTTCATACACTCAAATCCACGCCCTTAAACCAAACTAAAAAGAAGACTTTGAGTCCTCTTACGCAATCTGTTATTCCCAAGGACATCCGCCCGGCCTACCCCGATGCGACCCCCGCCGCGGCTGTGCGCTCGAAGCTGGTGGAATTGCTCGGCCTAGAAGAGGTTCCCGCTGCGATTGAATACACCATAGAGGGCCGGCAAGAAGAGGATGGCCTTTGTACTACGCGGATAAGGTACGAGAATTCGCTGGGCGAGACCGTGCCGGGGATCCTCACGGTGCCGAGGGAAGAATCGGTGCACCAACGGCCCGGTATTGTCTGCGTTCCCGGTACTGGGGGGACGGCCGACGAGATCGCCCATCCACGCTTTTCTATGGAACGGAAGCTGATGGGCTGGGCGCGCGAATTGGCGCGCCGGGGCTTTGCAACGCTGGCCATTTCCCCCAAAGGATGCGAGATGCGGCGCAGCAGCCTCGCAGAGTGGGCGACTGAAAATAAGCTGCTGGTGCCGTATGGTCGCACGCAGATGGGAGTACTGGTCGAGGAAACCCTCAAAGGGGCGCGTCTTTTGGCCGCTACCCCAGGGATAGATCCCAACCGGATTGGATTGACCGGGATGTCGCTAGGCGGCAATGCAACTTGGTATGCGATGGCGTGCGCTCCGTGGATTTGGGCCGGGGTGCCTGTTTGCGGTGGGGTGGGCAGCATGGCGCGGGTAATCCACCACACTGCCGCCGACCATACCGCCGATCGCCACAGCGCCTATTATTTTATCCCCCATCTACTGCGCCATTTTGATCACGCCGCAATCGTCGCGGCCTGTATGCCGCCGCGCCCTTTTATGATGATCGCCCCGACCGAGGACGAAGACATGCCCCGCGAGGGCGTTGACGAGCTGATCCCGGTCGTCTCCGAGGCATACGCAGAGGCGGGCTGTCCAGAGCGCTTCCAAGTTCGCCAGCCAGAGGGCAATCACGCCTTCCTCGTCGAATACTTTGAATGGATGGCCGACTGGTTCCGCTTAGCTAGCCGATCCTGATTTACTCTGCGTTGGCCTCGATCAATACCTGAATTTTTACTTCGTCTCCGAGCACGGCGCTGAAGCGTTCCCAGCTATTGACTCCGTAATCGGAGCAGAGGATGGAAAAATTCGTTTCTAGGCCGATCTGCGCCTTGCCACCCCTCGGATTGATGCCGGTGCCGAGGATCTCGATGGGCAGGGTGACCTCTTTGGTGGTGCCGTGCATGGTAAGCTTGCCCTTGACGCTGAGAGTGTTTTCGCCCGCGCTGGTCACCTCGGTAGATTCGAAAGTGATCGTGGGGTAGGTTTCGGCCTCGAAAAAGTCGGCATTTTTCAGGTGGCCATCGCGGCGCTCGTTGCCGGTGTCGATGCTCTTGACCTGAATGGTGCCGGAGAAGCTGGAGGCTGCGGGCTTGGCGGCGTCGTAGCTGATGGTGCCGCTGAAGTCTCCGAAGCGGCCCTTGGTGCGGCCGACGAGGTGGCGAATGCTGAAATCGACCGAAGAGTGCGAAGCATCGACCACGTAAGTTTCCGCCAAAGTTGCCTCGGCGGTAAGAGCGAATGTCAGAGCGGCAACCCAGGCGAAACGGAGCGCATTGGGACGAGTCATGGAAATCTTCTTGGCTATTGATGTGAGAGTGAATCAGGCATTTTTACCTAAAGATGCCATTTACTATACTACAAAACCTGGCGCTGTAAAATGTGAACCCATAGCAGCCGGGGCAAGTTCCCCGGCAGGAGACGGTGATGATCAATTTCCCCCGTTCGTCCTTTACTTGGAAGGCCCATCCTTGGAAGCCCGACCCTTATTACAAGTGGCCCGGCGGCTTCGTCGGCGAGCACGGTCAGGTCTATCACGTGCGTTTTACCTTAGAGGCCCGTTGCGTTTTGCGCGACAGCGGCGGAGCCGAGCTGGCCGAACTCTTTTTGGGCGCGCCCTGCCGCAGCGAATACACCATTGCCAGCGAAAACCTGTTCCAGATCCCCAGCGGCGAGTGGCGGATGGCCTTTAGCCGCTCCTCAATTCCGGCGATTGCCCAGCGGCCGAGTACGGAGTCCGAGGCGGTCAGTGCGCGCTCGCTGGCGGAGGCGTACCAGGATTACACTATCGACATCCGCTCTTATCCCGCCTCCGAGGCGCTGGAGGAAGCCGACGCCATTGTGGCCTCGACCTTTGCCGGCGACGCGCAAAACGCCCGCTCGGTGTATCAGGATGAGGCGAGTGGCATTGAGGTCGAGCTCGAATATCCGATCAATGTTATGAATCTCAACGAGGCCGATGGTCAATATCAGATCTGTACCGGTCCGGTGCTCCTACCGGATCTGGCGACTTGGGATGGAAGCGATGTACACCGGGTTTTCGTCGCCCATGCGGCCTTCTCGCGCCGCGACCGGGTGGAGTTTATTTTGCGGCGTCCGGTGCAAGCCGCGCCCGAGGAGCGGGTGTGGCTCGATGCGCCCCGGGGCCGCGATCGGCTGGAATTACTCGATCCCAATAATCCGCCCTCCGGCTATCCACCCGAACGTGCCCAGCCGCTGGTGTACAACGAGACTTGGGATCTGGCCGCGCACAACGCAGTGCTGCGGGCCGATTGATTTCGACCACAAAGGAGATTGCTCATGTATCGCGCCGCAGTTATCGGTTTAGGCTGGATGGGCCTGCTCTACGATTTGGCAGCCCGGATCGGGGATCGCTTTGAAATCGACGATATCGACCGACCTACGCCGCCGTTGGACATCCAGCGCAAATTCCACCACTACGATCACCCCGGCGACGAGGGCAATCCCACCTCGTATGCCGAGGCGCTGTGGGATCGGCCCGAGGTAGAGACGGTCATAGCTGCTGATCGCGATCCCAAGCGGCTGAAAGCCTATGGCGAGCGCTATGGGATTGAAGCGCTCTACGAGGACGCCGAGGCCATGCTGCGAAAGGAGCGGCCAGATATCGTCGCGGTGTGTACCAATACCAAATATCGCGCGCATTTTACCTGTCTGGCCGTCGAATGCGGGGCCAAGGGCATCGTCACTGAAAAGCCGATGGTGCATACGCTAGAAGAAGTGGATCGGATGGTGGGTGTCTGCGCTACGGCGGGAGTGCCTCTGTGTTGCGGGGCGATTACCACGACGCATCCTTCGTTTGCGCGGGCCAAGGCGCTGCTTGCAGAAGGGGAGATTGGCGAACTGGTGTCAATCGAGGCTCCGAACGCTGGGGCGCAGCATCAGAACTGGTCGTACTTTCTCGACGCGCCTCCGGCGTGGGTGGTCGGCACGGGGGATCAGCCGAGGCGGGAGTCGGGTAGCGACGAGTTTGTCGGTCAGGGGATGTTGGTGGCTGCGGATGGGACGGTGGTGCATTTCCGCAAGGGAGCACCGGGGGTGCGGTTGTGTGGAGAGCGTGGGGAGATGGCTTTTGACTACGGCAAGGGATGGCGGTTGTGGCAGCAGGTGGAAGGGCCAGCAGGGTCAGGAGTGGCGGAGTTGGATTGGCCGCAGCCGCAGTTTAATGTGCCGTATGGGGCGGTGTATTGCGTGGACGATGTGATGCGGTGTTTGGCCGGGGAGATGGATGAGCCGAAGAATTCGGGGCGGCGCGTGGGCGTGGCGTTAGAGGTAGAGGTGGCGTTGAAGGTTTCCGCAGCGCAGGGTGGGGAGCGGGTGGAGTTGCCGTTGCAGGATCGGTCGTTGGGGTTGAATTACGACTGGTTTCGCTAGCAGAGGCGTTTGATCTGAAAGTCCTGAAAGCGGATCCAGTGCTCGGCGTTTTCGGGGCCGTTGTAGCACTGGATGCTGACTTGATCGTCGCCGGGGGGAGGCAGTTCGCCCCGATCTGCGGTGTGGAATTGGTCCTCGCCTTCGGGCCGGTACTGGGCTTCCCAAGAGTCGGCGGTGACAATGAGACGCAGGCGCACGCTCTGGGTGGGCATGGGCTTGCGGCCGGGAATAATATAGAGATCGCCGTCGATTAATTCCTTGACTTGCTTGAAGATAGGCTCGCCGTTTTGGTACCAAGTGATGCCGGCCTGCTCGTACTGCTGGATGGGGTGGGTGTGGTTGTACACCGTCACTTCTATGGCCCAGGTTCCCGCGTTGCGATCTGGGGCTGGACGCAGAAGCGCGTTTTGCACGGTAGGGGCCACGCCTGGTTCGACGCGAATCTCCAGTCCGTCTTGCAAACGCCAAAAGCCGGGGTGTTCGCGCAGCCAAGTCCACTCGGGATCGAGGGCTCCGTTGAAAGCATCGGAAAAGACGAGTTCTTCGCGGGTTGTAGTCATGTTTACTCCTTCGTTTTTCGCTAGTGTAATCCAGAAGATTGGGGGCCGTAAGGGCCTTATTATCTATGGAGCCTGACGCGCGGTGTCAATAAGGGTTTGGATGATCCTTGCCCTAGCTCCATTGGCGGGATACAGTATGGGCGCAAACTTTATCACGAGGTGTCCCGTGACCGATGGAGGGAAATTCCGCTTTGATCGGACCGGCTTTTAGCGCGGCCATTGGGATGTTTCTTGTAATAAAAAAGAGTTGAGCGAGGTATTTATGGATGCACTAAAGGCTAATGCGGCACGAGTCGAGATCACCCCTGATCGGGATATATCCCTCGCGGGCGAAGTAGGTTGGTTCCGACCCGGCAAGTACGTGGATTCTCCGTTGTATGCGCGCGTGTTGGTGCTAGCCAGCGGCGACACCAAGCTGTGTTTCATCAGCTTGGACGTTACGATCATTACCGAAGCGGTGTCGGCGCGTATCCGGGAGGCGATAGCGCGAGATCAGGGCATTCCACCCGAGGCGGTGATGATGCATGCCACGCAGGTACACGCGGCTCCTGCGCTTGGCGTCTTCATGTTCGACCGCGACTTTCCGCCGGTTCCGGACGAACTTGAGTGGCTGGCGGGAGGCGTACGCGCCTATGAGGACTATGCTGTCGACAGGATTCTCGCTGCCGTGCGGGAGGCTGCCGCAGATCTTCAGCCTGCGCGGCTGCGAGCCGGTAGTGGGATCGAGGGGCGCATTCAGTTCAACCGCAGGGCTATTACGGACGATGGCACAGCGCGTATGCCCGGTCCTTCCTGGCCGCAGCCTCTGGGGCCTACCTACATCCGCTATCTCGAAGGCCCGACCGATCCCGAAGTAGGCGTTCTCTGCGTGCAGAGTCTCTCCGCCCGCCCGATCGCGCTTATTCTGCACCACACGGGGCACCCGGTAAATGTGTTTCCACAGGCCGTGATCTCAGCGGACTGGCCCGGTGCTTGGGCGGAGGAAGTGGAGCGACTGTTCCCGTGCTGTGTGGCGCTGGTAGCAAACGGATGCTGTGGCAATATCAATCCTTGGAATCCCTTCGACCCCGACTACCGGCCCAATCATCGCCGCATGGGCCGCATGCTGGCCGAGGTTACCCGGCGCGTGCTGGAACACAGCGACCTAGATGAGTCGAGTGAACTCGATGTGGTGGGGACGCGGCTGCCCATACCCATCCGCGCGGTCGAAACCGAAACCTTGAGAAAAGCGCAGCAAGTGCTGGCGGAGAACCCGCAGCCGGTGTGGAACGAAAGCAGGGCCTATAGGGGCTACGAGGGCGGCTCGCCCGTTTCGCCGGGGACGAAAGTAGTGGACAGCGAGTGGATCCAGTCAGCCTCCATCGTCAGCGTTGATCTCCAGCGCCGACGCGAGCGGGATCTGGGCTATGAGATTCAGGTAATGCGCCTAGGCAGCACTGCTTTGGTGGGGCTCGCTGGGGAGCCCTTCGTCGAGGGGCAACTGCAGATCAAGATGGCATCTCCCGCCGCGACGACCTTAGTGGCTCACTGCTGTAACATGTACTGTGGTTATTTGCCGATACCAGACGCCTTTCAGCGCGGAGGGCACGAGGTGGAGACCCGCTATTGGACCAAGCTCGTACCGGAAGCGCTTGGAATGGTGGTCGAGGAGACCGGCCGACTGCTGGACCGGGCCTTTACAAGGAGCCTAAAGACGTCTCAACAATAGGCGTCGTATTCGTTTCCCACCAAGGAGTAGCCCAATGTTGGATATAGGCGACAGGAAGCAGCTTTTTATCGACGAGCGGTTTTTTGCCGAGCGCGAGGGGATCGGGCTGCAGATGGGGACGCCGGTGCAGCACTTAGAGCCGGTGTTGCGGTCGGATCGGGCGTGGGAAGAGTGGGGGATTGGGGCGTATAACACGGTGTGGCGGGAGGCGGATGGCCAGTGGCGGATGTGGTACGACGCGACCATGAAGACGGGATTGCCGATGGAGGGGGCACGGCGGTTGGGCTATGCAGAATCCGCAGATGGATTGCACTGGGAAAAGCCAGTGCTGGGCCTAGTGGAATTCCGTGGCAGCCGGGACAACAATATCGTCGCGCCGTTGGTCGAGCAGCAGAGTATGCAGGGGGCGACTGTGTTGCGCGACGAGCGGGCGGCAGCCCAGGAGCGCTACAAGTTGTGGACCAAGTTCCAGCCGACCGATGAGGAGAGGGCGCAGGGCATCGAGCCGGGGCTATGGGCGATGCACTCGGCCGACGGGCTGCACTGGCAGTACTATCCAGACCAGCCGAATCCGCCGCGGACGATGTGCGACACGCAGAATATGTTTTTCTGGGACGACCGGCTTGAACTGTACGTGGGCTATACGCGGGTTAGGGAGACCCAGCACTTGTCCGAAGCAGCCGAGGCCGAGGGCAAGGGATCGTACCGCTGCGTTGGGCGGATTACTTCGCCCGATTTTAGGCATTGGTCCGCCCAGGAGATCGTCTTTGAAGCGGATGAGGAGGATTTGCAGATCCCAGTGCCGTTCCAGCGCGACGATCCCCGGCCCAATATCGACTTCTACACTAGTTGTGCCATCAAGTACGACGCGGCGCAGGACGCCTATTTCATGCTGCCAGCGGCGTACTATCACTGGGGCGAGGACGATTTCCCGGCGACCATGGACGTGCAGTTACTCAGCAGCCGCGATGGGATTAGCTGGCGGCGGCAGGGGGAGCGCCGGGCCTTTTTGCGCCAGGGCTGGGACGGCGGCCTGTTGAGCGGGATGCTGTTTGCCAATCCGTGGTTTATTCCGGTGGGCGACGAGTTGTGGCTCTATTACAATGGTACGGCGCGGCGGCACGGTGGCAGGGAGGACCAGCGGAAGGCGCGGGCAAGCGGGATTTTTCGCGCCTCGTTGCGGCTAGATGGGTTTGTGGCGGCGGAGGCGGGCTATGGCGGTGGGTCTTTTACGACGCCGCTGTTGCAATTTGCCGGCGAGCGGTTGGCTCTGAACTTCGATGGCGGGGCCGGAGGGTGGCTGCGGGTGGAAGTGCTCGATGAAAGCGGGCAAGCGATGCAAGCGTCTGAGGCGGTGATGGGCAATGGGGTGTGCAAGGAGGTGAGTTGGCAGGAGCCCATTGGGAAGCTGGCGAACACGCCGGTGAGGCTGCGCTTTGAGATGCGGGACGCGCGGCTCTACGCATTGCAGTTTTTGCGTTGACCGGGGAGACCTTATTGGGGTTATTTGTATTAACGGACAAAGGAGACTGTCATGCAGATTATCCGTGTAAAGACCAAAAAGGAAGCACTTCGTGAAGTTCAGCGGCGCAGGAGTACGCCGGAAGGGGCGGGATTGATTTATAAAATTGTCGAATCGCGCTTTGGCAAAGGGTTTAAAATCATGGCCATGGACCCGGAGTTGTACGTGGATATGCTGACGGTCCATCCCCGATACAGGGGCCGCCCGCTGATGGGCAGGGGCACCTCCTGATGGCTGCGCGACCTGACGAGACCGGCGATGGCGGCGAAGCGCAAGAGGTTGTTCCTGTTGAGGATAGGCAATTCGCCGAACTAATTGCCATGCAGCGCGAACGGAACGAGCTTGTGGCCCGCGCCTTGGATATTGACCAACAAGAAATCCAACTCAGTTACGAGTACGACTCCAAAGAGCTAGAAGTACAAGACGAGCAGAACAAAAGGGCACACGGGCTAGTGCGGATAATCGTAGTCGGTTTTGGGGTCGTCCTGTTACTGTTGCTGTACATGGTGTTCTATGGAAGCGAGACCCAAGCCGACAAGGCTGAGAAACTACTGCTCGTGATGCTAATATTAGCCAGTGGTGCTTCTTTGCGTGATTTGATAGGCAGAGTTCTAAAACGCCTCATCAATCGCTAACTCCTAGAGATTGTTATCCTCCCCCATTGGCGTCCGTTTCTCATGGAGCGGGCTGTCGCTGGGGGTTATTTTTTGTCAGCGCACCTACGAGAAAGGGACGCAACATGAAGCTGGGGATTTTCCACAAGGTTTTTGTGCGGTCAACCATAGAGGAGAGCCTCAACGGTGTGCAAGTCGCTGGCTTGGAGGCCGTGCAACTCGATTTGACGGCTGCGGGTATTGATCCAGCGGCGCTGACGGCTGCCGATTGCGAGCGCATCCGCGCTGCACACGCAACGCGCGGCATTGAGATCGCCGCGCTGTCGGGGACTTTTAACATCATCGACCCCGACTTGGAAAAGCGCCGCGCTGGGATGCAGTGGCTCGCCGCGCTGGCCGCTGCGAGCGGCAAGTTGGGCACGGAGCTAATTACTACCTGTACGGGGACTCTCAACCCCGACTGGTTGTGGGGCGGCCATCCCGACAACAGCACGCCGGCCGCATGGACCGAGATGGTTGCGGCCATGGGTGAAGCTGTGGAGATTGCCGAGGCACGGGGCGCGACTTTGGTCTTCGAGCCGGAGGTCAACAATGTGGTGGATTCGGCGCAGAAGGCGCGGCGTTTGCTCGACGAGGTGCGATCCGAGCATTTGCAGGTGGTTATCGACGGAGCCAATTTGTTCCACGCTGGCCAGTTGCCGAGGATGCGCGAGGTCTTAGACGAGGCGTTCGACTTACTCGGGGATTCGATTCGGCTGGCTCATGCCAAGGACTTGGAGCGAGACGGCGATGCCGGGCACCAAGCCGCGGGTACGGGGTTGCTCGACTACGATCACTACTTGGCGTGCTTGCGGCAGATAGGCTTTAACGGGTCGTTGATATTGCACAGTCTTGAAGAGGAACAGGTGGCGGCGTCAGCGGCTTTTGTGCGCGAGCGCATGAACACTTGAGAAAGGGACGAGAGATGTCTAAAATTTTTATCCTTCCCATTGGCGTCCATCCCCTTCCTTCCAAACGGAGTTATCTATAATGACTAACGGGACGGAGCAGCGTGTCCGCGTACCGTGGTTCCCGAGGTACCACAGGGTTCGCCCTCTCCTTCAGGTCTGGTCTGGGCGGCCCAAAAATCAGATCACCGGGTTGCAGGCTACGCTTGGCAAATTGCGTGGAACGCCCCAGAAACCTGTCGATTGGACGGATCCCGACACATGGATCTTCGAACGCCTCTCGGGCGACGACCAAGACTTAGCTTGGGCTATATGGACTAAAAGCGGTAAGACTGTCAACCCAAGGTACACCGACGGCCAGTGGCACTTGATCCAAAAATACGAATTGCTTGAAGATGCTACTGATGGCAATCTTCGCCTGACCAGAGACGGCCAAAACTTCATCAATCACGAACGGGGTAAAACAGAGTCCTTCCTCGATGAGCAAGAAGGGCTTATTAAGCTCTTGACCCTTGTGGCCAACAACGGGCCGACACGTCCGAGTGGCATCCTCGAAGAGTGGACCGAGTACCTCAATCGCTATTCTTCTCCATTCAGCAGCCCTTCGACTCTTCGCGACACGCTCGGACGGCGGCTGAGGAACCTCCTTGACCGTGGCTTGGTAGATCGAAAGAGCGCAATGTATTCTGTGACCGATTTGGGCCTTGAATACCTCCGACAGGTCGGAACTGAGGAGGCCCTAGGTGGAGATGAAAAACAGGAGCTTTGGTCGCTAGCCAAGAAACAAGAGACGTTGGTCCGAGAGAGCCTCCGCGATCTCCTAATCAACATGGACGCCTTCGCCTTTGAGCACCTTGTGAAGCGTCTCCTCGAGGAGATGGGGTACCAAAATGTCGAAGTGACACCTTCGTCGGGTGATGGGGGCGTTGACGTAATTGCCGATATTGAACTCGGCATTACTTCAGTGCGTGAGGTCGTCCAAGCTAAACGCCACCGACGGACCATTCAGCGCAAGGAACTCGATGCCCTCCGTGGCTCACTCCACAGGTTCAACGCTGTCCGAGGAACCATCATTGCGACTTCCCAGTTCGCGAAAGGCACCAAGGAAGCCGCATTTGAAAGTGGTGCTGCGCCGATCACACTCATTGACGGCGACAAGCTCATTGATCTCCTGATTGAGCACGACATTGGTGTCCGCAAGCAAACTCTCAAAGTGCTCACCATCGACCATGAGGCATTCACTGCCGCCTTGGCGGAAGAGGCATGACGACCTGCTTGGCTACGAGAGTGTTCCCGACAACAACATGGATTGAGGATTGAATAGGATATGGCACTTCGAGCCGTTTTTATCGGAATCAACAAATACAGAGACCCCCGAATCCACGAACTCACCGGTGCCACCAAGGACGCCATCGCTCTCTGGGCTCTCTTCAAAGACTCCGTCGAGGGCATCGCCGACAAGAGGCTTCTCGATGATGAGGCGACGGTCGAATCGATTCGTAAATCCCTTGACTCGGCCCTCGGCGAGGCAGCTCAAAACGATACGGTCATCGTGTTCTTCGCGGGTCACGGAACTCCAGGCCATCAGCTTGTCCCGTTCGATGCGGATCTGAATGTAGTTGATCAGACAACAATCCCGATGCAAGAGCTCGCTGATCGCCTCAAGAGAACGGCGGCGCGGGCTAGCTTGGTCATTCTCGACTGTTGTTTCAGTGGCGGTGCCCCAGCTCGTGTTATCGAGGAGCTACCCGTTGTGCGTAGTGGAACGCTTGGCGTTACCGATCTTGGCGGTGCCGGTCAAGTCGTGCTTGCAGCAACTAAAGATGATCAAGAGGCCCTTGAACTCGGACAGCATGGCCTCTTTACCGCAGCCATGCTGCGCGTGATCCAAGACGGACCTAACTGGACAGACATTGGCGTCCTGATGAAGGAGGTCACGAAACAGGTTCAAGCAGAAGCAAGCCGCACTGGTCGCGAACAAACGCCGGTCTGGGCTGGTTTTATAGAAGGCGGTATCGAATTGCCTCCCCTGCGGCCAGGCCCGAACTATGTCGCTGCGTTTCCCGACACCACAGGCATTCGGATTGGCTCGGCGATCACAGACCTTTCGGCTTTCGCGGTGTCCGAATCAGTTCTCAAGGCATGGGGGGCTCGTTTCTCCATGCTCAACGAACTCCAACTCTCCGCGGTGAACGACTATCGCGTGCTCAATGGCCGCTCCTTGTTCGTGGTTGCACCCACTACGTCCGGCAAGACGTTCGTCGGCGAGCTCGCTGCTGCGCGGGCAATCGCGGATGGGCGGAAAGCTGTCTTTCTCCTTCCCTTCAAGGCCCTAGCCAACGAAAAGTATGAGGAGTTCGAAGAGCTATACGACCAGGACCTCGGCTTGCGCGTTCTGCGATGCACGGGAGACTACGCCGACCAGACCGAGCCCTTCCTGAAAGGTCAGTACGATGTCGCTCTGCTCACCTATGAGATGTTCCTCGGCCTCTTAGTAGCTATGCCGACCTTACTCTCGAAGATCGGCCTTGTGGTCTTGGACGAAGCGCAGTTCATCATTGATCCGAAGCGCGGTATCGGTGTCGAGTTGTTGCTCACGAACCTCATCACAGCTCGGAAACGTGGAATTGAGCCACAGATCGTCGCTCTCTCCGCTGTCATTGGCGACGTCAACCACTTCGACGAGTGGCTAGGCTGTCCCACTTTGGCCACCAACGACCGGCCCGTGCCCTTGGTCGATGGCGTGCTTGATCGAAACGGAACGTTCCAGTTCATCGACACCGATGGTCAGCAACACAGTGATCAGCTCCTCCACCCCTCTGAGATCGTCCAAAGAAAGGATAAGCCAGGCTCTCAGGACGTTATCGTTCCTTTAGTCCGTAAACTAGTGAGGGAAGGGGAACAGGTCCTCGTCTTCCGGAACAAGAGAGGATCGGCCTCCGGCTGTGCAAGCTACCTCGCCGCCGAGCTTGGCCTGCCAGCAGCGGACGACGTGATTGAAGCGCTGCCAGATCAAGATATATCCACGACTTCTCAAGCGTTGCAATGCGCTCTGCAGGGCGGGACTGCGTTCCACACGAACGATCTCTCACGAGAAGAGCGTGTCATCGTTGAGCGTGCGTTCCGTGATCGCAAGGGACCGATCCGCGCCATGGTCGCTACATCGACAGTAGCCGCCGGTGTGAACACACCGGCCGAAACCGTGATCATCGTCGAAACCGAGTTCCCCAGCCAGCCACCAGAAGAGTACACGGTGGCGGTCTATAAGAACATGGCCGGCCGTGCTGGAAGGCTCGGCTTTGCAACTCAGGGCCGGAGTATTCTCCTAGTCAATGACAGCATTCAGCGTGCTCATCTTTTCGCAAAATACGTGCGCGGTCAGCCAGAATCCATACACTCTTCCTTTGATCCGAACGAACTCGATACGTGGATGCTCCGACTGCTGGCTCAGGTGGAGGAAGTTCCGCGGAACGCAGTCGTCACTCTGCTGCTCAACACCTACGCCGGCTACCTCAAGACGCGTACTTCGCAGGCTTGGGAATCCCAAATGCGAACTGAAATCGAAAAGCTCCTTTGCCAGATGCTGGAGCTTGGCCTACTTGAGGAAGAGATGGGACTCGTCCGTTTGTCGTTGCTCGGTAGGGCCTGCGGTAAATCTCACCTGAAGCTGAGATCGGCCATGCGCCTAGTCGAGCTCCTTCGTCGCTCAACCCACGGCACACTGACAGCGGAAACGCTTCTCGCTCTCATTCACGCGCTCCCCGAGTTCGACGACATGTACACGCCGATGTTCCGGGGAGGGCACCGGGAGACGATTTGGCAGGGCCATGTCGTTCAGCACCACAGTCACGAGACCGCGAAGGCACTTCAGTGGGGAGCTTCCGATAACATGACCTACTATGCTCGTTGTAAGCGGGTGGCGGTTCTGCGGGCGTGGATCAATGGCACCCCAATCAGCGAGATTGAGAGTACCTTCACGGTGAATCCCTTTAACAATATCAGAGCAGGTGACATTCGCTCCTTCGCCGACTTAGCTAGGTTCCACCTCACTGCGGCCTTCGATATCGCAGAGGTTCTCTTGCTCGGCCAAGGGCCCAATGCAGAAGATGTCGAGAGGTTACTCGCGCAGCTCGAAGCTGGCATCCCAGCTAGCGCGCTTGGACTGCTAGATCTGCCGATCTCGCTTGGTCGCGGAACCTATCTTGCACTGCATCAGGCCGGTATCGTTCAGCCGGCCTCCGTGTGGGAACTCACAGAGGAACGTCTCCGTGAGATTGTTGGTACCGTCGCGGCGGCGACTATCTGGGCAGCGCGGCCCCGCTCCGCTGCAGGTGGAGCGTCCTAGCCCATTCAGGTGGTAGAGAAACATGATGCTGGAGATGCCGCCTCAAGTCCGTATGAGGACAGAGAAAGAGCAACATGATGAGTTCCACAACTAATCCTGATCAGCGTCTAGTGATACGAAAGTGCTTTCACAGCAGATAGGCTTTGACGGGTCGTTGATATTGCACAGCCTCGAAGAGGGTCAGGTGGCGGCATCAGCGGCTTTTGTGCGCGAGCGCATGGATACTTGAGAAAGGAACGAAAAATGGCTGAAGGCAAATTGCGCGCGGCTGTTATTGGCGCTGGCGTGGGTGGGGGGCATGGATACGCGTACGCCCGCGCTCCGGAATACGAATTCGCGGCGGTCTGCGACATTAACCCGGAGGTGTTGCCGCGTTTTTACGAGCGGGCTGAGATTGAGCGAGGATCCATCGCCGAATACGCGGATTACCGCGCGATGTTGGCACAGGAACGCCTCGACGTGGTGAGCGTGGCCACCCCAGATTACCTCCACGCCGATCCGGTCTGCGATGCGGTGGCCGCGGGCGTGCGCGGCATTTTCTGCGAGAAGCCGCTGGCGACCACGGCGGAGGACGCCGACCGCATCATCGACGCACTCACTCGCCACAATGCGGTGTTGTCGGTGGATCACACGCGCAGTTGGCTGCCTTCCTATCAGGCCGTGCGCACGGCTATCCGTAGCGGCGAGATCGGCAGTCTGACGAGGATTGTGGCCCACTTAGGCGGTCGTCGCGCCATGCTCTTCCGCAATGGGACGCATTTGGTGGATGCGGTGTGCTTTTTTGCGGACGCCGAGCCGGTGTGGGTGATCGCCGCGCACGAGCGCGGGTTTGAAGACTACGGCCCGGTGTACGACGGTCGGGGCGGCAGGGATCCGCAATTCGATCCCGGATCGACGATCATCGTGGAGTTTGCCAATGGGGTGCGCGGGCTGATCAATTGCGCCAAGCGGACGCCGCAGATGTTCGAGTTGGACTTACAGGGCACGGACGGTCGCTTCTATCTGACCGATCAGCACTGCATGGCTTGGAAGACCGATACCTCTGAGGGGACGCCCGAGGCGGTGTCGCCGCCGCCGGGTCGTGGATATGCCAGTCCGTTTGGCGCGAACTTGATTCCGGCCGTACAGGAGTTGGCGCAGGCGATACAGGGCGACACGCTCAACTCGTCGCCGGCTGAGCGCGGACGGCACGTGCTGGAGATCATGGTAGCCGCGCTGTGGTCGCAGGCTAAGGGGAGTGCGAAGGTGGAACTGCCGCTGCCGAGGGGCTGACGAACGCTACGCAACCTCGCAGTGGGAAACATAAAAAAACAAGACATGGAATATCGTCTGAGACGGGGAGAAAGCGTGCCCGAAGGGGTGCGGCGGCTCGCCGGAGGAGGCCAGCCAAAGGGCGCGAGAGACTTTAGCCGACATGGATGATCCGTCTCTGCTGATCTGCGGCCTGAACGGCCACAAACCCATAGACAGCGCCGAACAGATGCGAGACATCATCACGGCGGTTTACGAAACGGGGGCGCGCCGGTTCTCGTATTACAAACTATGGTATGATTTCCCGGCGCAATCTTAGGTGGATTGCCGAGGCCATTGCCGCGGTGCGTGCGCTCGATGCTGGCGCGGAGGAATAATCCCCTTGAAGCAAGAAAAGGAAGTCTCGCGATGAGTGACGTATTTTTGCTAGGAGCTGGGTTCTCAAAGGCCGTGTCAGATGATATGCCTCTGCTTCAAGAACTTAGTAGCCAGATCCGGGGGAGACTTTCCGATCTGCCAGAGTCTCTTTCGACTGTCGGCGACAATATAGAAATCTGGCTTTCTTACCTTAGCCAACCTCATCCGTGGCTCCGTGAATCAGAAAACTTGAGAAATCGAGCATTGGCACTGGATATTACGGAAGAGATCAAGAAGGTTCTTGATGAGAAGGAGCAATTAGCAGTCCTGGATGAATGCCCAAGCTGGTTACTTACACTGACGCAGCATTGGCACAAAAATCAGGCCGGGGTCATTAGCCTCAATTACGATACTCTGGTAGAACGAGCCGCAGGCAAAATCAGCACTGGACAACGCCAAGACTCTCACCTGTGTGCCGAGCATCTCTACCCCGTAAAATTCACTCTATCTACTAGGAGGGATGCAGTAGTGCCCGGTCCAGAAGTAGCAGACTCCTTTACACTGTTCAAGCTGCACGGGTCAACCAACTGGTACTATTCAGGTGCTTCTGAATCCACCGGGGAGGTGATTTACTATAGCCATATTGAAGGATGGGTTGCCAATTCTTCTAGGGAAAGTAATTCAAAGCAGGAAGTAAGCGACAAGGTTACTCTAATCGTTCCTCCCACGACAGAAAAAGTCGGGTTTTTCCAGCACGAGTCATTGAAGCGTATTTGGACCCAAGCATTGTCGTCCTTACGCACGGCAACTAGGCTCTTCATTATTGGATATTCACTCCCGATGACCGACTTGGCCGTTCGTCTGTTCCTCCATGACGGAGCTCTGGTAAGCGACCGTAAGAAGGAGTTGTATATTGTCAATCGGGATAGCAGCGTTATTGACCATTATACCAAGTTGTTAGGTAAGGCATTTGATATAAAGGATGAGTTTGTCGGAGATAAAGCGATCGAAAGATTCGTAGAAAAGGTCGAGGATCTTTGAGGCCCTTACAGTCAACATGGGACTTGTGCGATTATGGTGAAAACACCATAATTAGACATGGCCATAGAGATACTGAAGCCTGTCGAATGGGTCGGCTCAAGCAGAGAAGACCTGAAGAAGTTTCCAGCCATCGTGCAGGACCGAGTCGGCTTTGCTTTGTATCAGGCCCAAGTTGGACTCAAACATCGCTCCACCAAACCGCTTAAAGGGTTGGGTGCCAACGTATTGGAGATAATATCACGCCAAGAAGGTGACACCTATCGGACGGTGTACACAGTCCGTTTTAAGGCAGCCATCTATGTCCTACATGCCTTCCAGAAGAAGGCCAAGCGAGGTATTGCGACACCGAAGCAGGAGATTGATCTGGTCAAGCACCGGCTGAAGGCAGCAGAGCAGCACTATGCGGACACCTACGGCGGAGGGTAAATCAATGAAGACGAAAAAAATGAAAATCGAACGCGGCAGCGGAAACGTATTCGCGGATCTGGGACGTCCTGACGCCGAGACTCACCTGTTAAAGGCAGAACTCGTCACCCGCATTGACAAGATCATTCGTCAGCGCGGACTCAAGCAGGTCGAAGCGGCGAAGTTGCTCGGACTGTCTCAACCTGATGTTTCGCGTCTCCTGCAGGGAAGTTTTCGGGAGTACTCTGTGGAGCGTCTCCTGCGCCTGTTGACGGCACTTGGGCGTAATGTGGAAATCGTCATCCGCGAGCCTCGTTCACAGCGACAGGGCCGACTCAGTATCAGAGCGTAAGCGATCCAACCATGCCCATTCGGGAGCCATCCCACACCTTCACTCCGGCAACGCCAGCGCCAAAAGCTGCGGCACCCACTCGTCGTCATTGATTGGAAAGACGATATACTGACGCCCGTCGGCCATATAGCTGATGGGACTGCCGTTGGGGTTGCCAGGGAATTCCATCTCGGCCAGCACTGCGCCTGTATCTAGGTCGAAGGCGCGCAGGTAAGGTCCATTCTCGACAAAGGCGTCGCCGCTGACGTCGCCCCACCATCCGGGCCGTTGCGAGACCACCACCAGCACGGTCTCGGTGGCGAGTACGTAGTTGTAGTGGAACCAGCCCATAGCGGGCAGGTTGAGGTCGCGCAGGGCCTCGTGGTTAATTGGTCCTTTGCCTACCGGACTCATCCAGACGTGCTCGCCGGTGTCCAAGTCGATGGCGGTAATTCGGCCGTAGGGGGGCTTAGTCAGCGGTAGGCCATCGACGTATTCGGAGTCGTCTTTGAAAAAGGCGTAATCCGAAAAGGTGCGTAGGCCCTCCACCTTTTCCAGCCGCACAATATCGGGATTGGTGCGCGAAGGCACGTAGAGCACGTTCTCTTTTGGCACTAGTGCCGCGCCGCTCCAATCCGAGCCGCCCAAACCCCCAGGCAAGACCAGCGTGCCCTTTTCGCTGGGTGGGGTGAATAGCGGGCCGTGATCGTATCTTTGCAGGATCGCCAGTGCCTTTTCCCGCAGCTCGGGCGTAAAGTCGATCAGGTCGTCTTCTTGCAGACCTTGACGGTCGTAAGGCGCGGGCTTGCTGGGGAAGGGCTGGGTTGGCCAGCTTTGCTCACCTGGGGTTTTCGCCTGGGGCACCTCGCGCTCGTTGATCGGCCAGACCGGTTCGCCCGTCGTGCGGTCTAATACGTAGCAGAATGCCTGTTTGCTCACTAGGGCTAGGGCTTTGATCGCTTTGCCTTGTACTTCTATATCGACCAAGACCGGCGGTGCTGGCGGATCGTAGTTCCACAGGCCGTGGTGGATGAGTTGGTAGTGCCAGACGCGCTCGCCGGTTGCCGCCTTGAGGCAGACCAGCGTCTGGCTGAAGAGATTGGCACCGGGACGCTCGCCGCCGTAGTGGTTGTGGGTGGTGCTGCTGATGGGTAGGTACACGTAGCCTAGCGCGTCGTCGGCGCTCATGGCGGACCACACATTGGCTTGACCATAGGTCTGATAGGCGTCGTTTTCCCAGGTGTCGTTGCCGTACTCGCCTTCCTGCGGCACCGTCTGGAAGACCCACACTTGTTCGCCGGTGTGGGCGTCAAAGCCGCGTACGTCGCCGGGGGTGGAGTATTTGGCGGGAGGCCGGTCGTGCCAGTCGGTAATGCCGGAACCCACTACTACCACGTCGCGGCAGACGACAGGTGGTGAAGTGACGGCGTAACGGCTGCGGTCGATGCGGCGGCGCAACCCCTCGCCTAAGTCGATGAAGCCGCTCTCGCCAAACTCGGGGTCGGGCTGGCCGGTCTCGATGTCGATTGAGTAGAGGCGGTCGGTGGAGGTGCCGTAGAAGATGCGCTTCTTGTCGCTACTACTCCAGTAGGCAATGCCCCGCGAGGTGCCCGTAAACCCCTCGTAGTCCTCCCAAGATTTTGGATCAAAGGTCCACAGTTCCTCGCCGCTTGTGGGATCGACCGCGCAGAGGATGTTAAAAGGCGACCCATAGTAGAGTACGCCATCGACCATTAGGGGGGTACCATTGTTCCTATCGGTCCACATATCTTCGCGCTCGGCGATCTCCTTGTCGGGGGGCATGTAGCGCCAAACTTCCTGTAGCCGGGCGAAGTTGGTGCCGTCAATCTGGGACAGGGGTGTGTATTTGCTGCTCTTGGCGTCGGCGGCGTAATAGGGCCATTCTTTACCCTGAACTGCGCCGGTGATAAGGATCAATAACACGCAGACTAACGATTGCATCCTGTGCATGAGATGGGTCTTTCTCGCTGTAAGAGTCATTCGGCCAAGCCCTGATAGAGGGCACTGATTTCTGCGGTTGTCAGCACGCGGTCGTAGAGCCGCGCGTCGTCTAAGGCCCCGGTGAAGAAGAAGTCCGTCTCATTGAGGTTTTTTGCACCAATGTAGATGGGCTGATCGGGCGAGGTTTTGACCGCGCTCTGCTTCTGCTCCTGCAATACGCCATTGACGAAGAGTCGGTGATAATCTCCGTCGAAGACGGCTGCGAAATGGTACCAGTGCCCTTGGCGCAAAAGGAGCTTGGCGCGGAGGTCGTCGTCGCGCATCCGGTGCCAGGTGACTCGCCGTCCTCGGGTACTGAGCTGGAACACGCGCACTCCGCCGCCGTTGTCCTGCGCCCAGATGCAATTGTTCCACCAGTAAGGGCGCGTTTCGATCTCGTCGTACTTGGCCCAAATTGAGACGCTGAAGGGACCATCTAGCAAAAAACCTTCGATATCGACGACGGCCTTGCCGTCGAAGTAACCGGCACCATCTTTGTCGCCGGCGCGGTCCTCGGTAAACACTACTTTGACGTTTTTGAGCGGGCGCTGATGCAGGCTGGTGTCGCGGATCTCGCCGTCGAATAGGACTTCGAGGAGCAGGTCTTCGCGGCCCGGTGGGCTTGGTTCGGGTAGCCCTGCGCCAGGGTCGGCTGCCTCATCTCCCCAACGCACCTCCACATCGTACCAGTCGGCTCCGCTGTCTTGGTCGGCGAAGACGATGCTGAGGGTGTCGCCGGGCGCTTGGGGTTCCCGCTCTAACTGCGCGACGTCGCGCGCCTCGTGTTTGACTAGGCGGTACTGCGCGTCGGAAGGCCATGCGACCTTGTCGGCAAAATACACCTTACGGGTCTTGTCGCCTTGCCAGATGGGTTGCCAGCGTACCCCATTGACCTCGACGGGCGAAAAGCCATCGCCGTCCTCGTGCCGCCCGGGCAGGGCACCGTAGCGGTGCTCGACCCACAGGCCCTCGTCATCTGCGAATAGTTCGTCGCCGCCATCGACGAAGATGCGGACGCGAAGCTGCTCGCCGCGTGGCTCGACTGAGACCGTCTTGTATTCCTCGGCAGGTACTTGGTGGAGGACGCCGGCGATCTTCCAGCCGTCGTCCGCTCGGTCGAGCAAATAGGCATTGTATTGCTTGTCGCCGATGGGGCCGGACACTCCCACCAAGTGCTCCTGCGTGATGGCCATCGCCCGGTCGCCCCACAGGAGGATGTCGAAAAACTCGGCCTTCTTGATGTACTGGTGGATTTCCGGGTCGTAGTCCCAAGCGTCGCCGCCGGTCCACTCGACGACGATCCCGTCGAGGAACTCCTCGCGGGACTGGACCTTGCGCAAAAGCCAGGTCTGCGGCTCTTGGCGACTGCGCATGTCGAGCTCGACGACGCTCTCGCCGATCAGGTCTTCGGCGACGACGAAGTCCTGCTGATTCCACGCCTCGTAGAAGCGCTGGACTACATCTTGTATCTGCTCGAGGTCAGGGCGTTCGTCGCCAAAGGTCAGGGCCGGGTACAACAGGCATAGAGCTAGTAAAACGTTTGCTACAGAGTTCATATTTCCCCTCGAAGACTGAACGGTTGTGCACTACAGAACTAAAGCACGAGGGGCAATTGAACAGTGTCAATTGCGTATTGCGTAGGGGGCGGTTTGCAAACCGCCCCCTACTTGCCGATCAGGACGATCCGATTGGTGTTGGTGCCTTTTGTGCGGTTGTTTACGCCCCAGCAGTTTGCAGTCTTGGTGAATATCTGATCGTTGACCAAGACCATCAGCGGCTTGAGGCCGGCCTCCGTAGCCGCGGGTACGACGAGGGTTTCCAGCAGGATTTTGCCATTGCGGACCTCGCCCACCTCAAAGGCGACAAAGCCCCCGCTTGCGAGTATCCGGTGCAACTCTCGGAAGGTGCGGGTCATCGCTGCTTGCCAGTCGGCTGGTTTTTTCAATTGCCATATAGCCACCTCCTTGGCGTCAATGCCGTTAAACCAGCAGCGCAGCCAGTTGTCTGCTTGGTAGTTGACGATGTCCAAAAAGGGCGGCGAGGTAACGGCGAGTTGGATGGATGCACTGGCGATGGCGGAGGTATTGTCAGACGAGCCGGTTATGAGCAGGGGAGAATTTGCCGTCAGCGTTTTTAGCTCGCGTGCTTGCAGCTTGCTGAGTAAGGATCGCGTCTTGCGGAGGATGATGGCCTTTATGTCGCGTTTAGGCGGGACTTGAGCGCGTTTTTGGTTGATGCGCTTTTGCGACTCGATGGACACCGCCTGATTGGGCGGCAGCGTATATACAGAGAAGAATCCCGGCGAGTGCCCGGTCAGGCGGTTGGTCGCCACCATCTGAATCCACGCATCGACGCGATCGAGTGGCCCTTCTTGGAGGCGCGTGAGGAGGTGGGAGCGCAGGTTGGCGATTTGGCGGAGCGTATTGGGGTGATAAAAAACGAGGAGATCGTCCCAGACCTCGCTCGATTTATCGAGGTCCAGAGCCGCCAAGCGCGTTTCTACCTCGTTCCATGTGGGTGGATCTAGGCGGGGGCGGACTAGGCGTTCGCTGAGAGGATTTATGTCGCAGCCGATGGGACGACGGCCCAACAGCGCCGCTTCGAGGACGGTGGTGCCGCGCCCCATGAACGGGTCGTACACTGCGTCGCCGGGTTGCGTCAGGCGGCTAATGAAAAACTTCGGCAATTGCGGCTTGAAACAGGCGCGATAGGAGACTTCGTGGAGCGAGTGGGCGGCGCGCTGCTTGGAGGTCCAGAACTCGTTGATATACACCGGGATGGAAATGGCGGGATCGGGAAAGTCGAGGATTTGCGTCTCTTTGCCAAAATCCGCAAAGGCTTGGATTTCGGCGGCGAATTCCTTGGCGTTTAGAGGTTTATTCCTCGCCAACGCACTAACTCCCGCCGCGCATCATCGCCAAAAACCGCTGGGCATTCCCCGCAAAGTGATCTTCGATTTCCGCGGGCGTTAGTTGCAGCATCTCGGCCACTTGCCGCTCTTGGCGCAGTTGCTCGTAGATGACGAGCGTGGCCCGCGAGTCGCAGTGCGGCGTACCGGCTTCGTCGCCAGGATAAAACAGCCAAGCGCGGCCATAGGTGATGTATTTGCCGCGCGCACAGCCGGCGACCACATTGTCCGACCCGAACATCACTCTCTTGCGGTCTTCGTGTTTCATCAGCAGATAGTGCGCATACAAGTCGTTCACTGCCGAGGTGTCGTACCATATATTGGGCAGATCGCATAGGAAGTGGACGGCTTCTTCCATCATAAAGGAATTGAACGAGCGGGCGCAGTGGGCCAAAATCCACTGCGCGTTAGGGTATTCGCGGGTGTAGCGCGCTAAGTCGCGCTGGTTGTCTGGGTCGGCTGGGCCAGTGGGTTTGGCGAGGTGCATGGTGATGGCCAGCTTCTTGTGGTGGGCGACTTCGATGAGGGATTCCGGGAGGAAGTCGCAGATGCGAGCGCCGACCGGGTCTGGGGCAAAGGTGCGGTAGGGTTTGAGGCCGAGGAAGCCGTACTCATCGACTTGGGCGGCTACGTATTCGGGCGTCATGTCCGGGGTGACCATCATGTTGATCGCGGATTCGGGGTCGGCGGCGAGTTGGGCCGCCATCCAGGCGTTGTGTCCGGCGGCATCCATACCCGGCATTGGGGTGCCCAAGACCAGCATGTGGAAGGCGCGGCCCGGGTAGAGTTTGGCTGCCCAGTCGAGATGGTCCTGATAGTCGATCTCCTCGCGCAGGCCGGTAGGTGCGCCCGTGAGAGAGCCTCGGTGGTTCTCAGACCACATGTGCGTGTGCATGTCGTAAACCGTGGCGGGGACGAAGTCTTCGAGTTCTCGTTCCCAGAGCTGGCGGTCGAAGTCTTCATAGGTGAAAGTGGTCATGGCGTTGTGCTCCCAAGCGGCGCGTTTGACAGAAAATGGCAGGCAACCTAGTGTTGCCCCCAAAGGAGGAAATCCGAAATGAACAAGGAAAAGATAGTACCCGAACTAGTCGTGGAAAAGGACGCGCTCATCGGCGAAGGGGCCGTTTGGGATGTGGATGACGAGTTGTTGTACTGGGTCGATATCCTCGGCCACGAGGTCTATGTGTACGATCCGGTGAGCGGCATCAACCGCACTATCCCGACGTGTCAAGCCGTGGGCACGGTGGTCAAGCGGAGGAGCGGCGGCTTGGTCGTGGCTTTGCACAATGGCTTTGCTCACATCGACTTGCGGACGGAGCGCATGGTGCCTCTCGGCGAGGATCCAGAGCACGCGATTCCTGCCAATCGCTTTAACGACGGCAAGTGCGATCCGGCTGGAAGGTTGTGGGCGGGGACGATGGATTTTGGGGGTGCCCGGGATCAAGGCGCGCTCTACTGTCTCGACGTGGATCACTCGGTGAGCCGGAAGGTCGCTCCGGTTAGCATATCCAACGGCATCGTCTGGAGCGCCGATCAGCAGACTATGTACTTCATTGACTCCGGCTTGAACAATGTGCGCGCATACGACTACTGCCGCGACAGTGGGGACATTAGCAACGAGCGCGTGGTGGTGGAGTACGGAGGGCCGGGGGTGTTAGACGGCATGGCCATCGACGAGAAAGACGCCTTGTGGATCGCTGTATTCGGGGGCTGGTGCGTCTTGTGCTATGATTCCCAATCGGGGGAGTTGCTGCGCCACTTGGAACTGCCGATGTCCAATGTGACGTCATGCGCCTTTGGCGGCGCGGACCTCGGCCAACTCTATATCACCTCGGCAAGCCGGGGTTTGGACGCTGAGGCACGGCAGGCTCAGCCTTTGGCGGGTTCGCTAGTGCGGGTCGATCTGGGCGTGCGCGGCGTGCCCTCGGATGCGTTTGCCGGGTGATCTACTTTAGATCCGCAGATGAACGCAGATGAGCGTACAGTGCTTGGGACGCACTTGGATCTCATAGGGCAATGGCGCGCATCTCGTCCGACCAGTCGCGCCACATGTCCTTTTGCGGCGGCTCCTGCTGGGTCTGTCCGATGTCCTTCTTGAGAAAATCGTAGAGCACGGCTTGGCGCAGTTGGCGCGAGGTATTTGGGCTGGCCATGTGGCCGAGGCGATGGTGCCAGAAGACGATGTCGCCGGCTTGGCCGTGGGTATCGACGGGCGTGCGCCGGTTGAATTCGGTGCGCACTTTTTCGTAGGCGGCTTCGTCTTGGTCGCGGAGATACTGCGAAGTGAAGGTCGGGTAGAAGGCGCGATGGCTTTCGGGCCAGACCATAAAGCTGCCGCCGTTGGGCGGAACGTCGTCGATGTAGCCGACCACACCGAGGTGGAAGGGATGGCCGTCGGTGTGGCAGCCTAGAGCTTGGGGCGGGTGGTCGCCGTAGGGCAAGGTGCAGTAGATGCCGCGAATGCGCTCGGGCTGGACGAGCTGGCCCTTGCCGAGCATTTGTTCGGCCATGGCCCACACCTTGGGGTCGGTGGCCAGCAGGCGCACCATCCACTCCTCGCCGCCCGGCTCGCGGAAGTTCCAGCGAAAGCCACGGCGGTGGTTGGCTCCGTCGGGGTTTTCTTCGTCTGCGCGGAACGGGCCGACCCAAGTGTCGGGGTCGTCGCGACGGCGGCCCGGAGGGGCACCGTCCCACAGCCGGGCGCGGGCGCGTTCCATGAGCGCAGGGTCGAGCACGCCGCGCTTGATGAAGTAGCCGTTGCGCTTGAAGAAGCGCATTTCGTCGGTGGTTAGCATGTTTTACCTGTTAAAGTTTGCTTGAGCAGGATATGCAAAGAGCGCGTTCTATGTCGAGTATATCTCTTCTAATATCTTCCCTCAAGCTCGCCAGACAAAGGGGCTTGATCATGCCCGCCAGAGTAGCCTGCAATTTTCTTCCAGCCGATAGCCCTGCTTATCTTGCATCAACAGCGTATATTTTTGTTTTCAAGCAAGGAGAGCACTCCACCCGTGATCCTAGCCCTGCCAACAGATAAGCTGACGCCGCGCACGGCCGACGAATTCCTCGTAGAATTTCTCGACTACGCGCACGGGGCCGTGCCCGGGCAGCCCTTGGAGGTTGATCTGCGGCCCCTGCACTTTATTGATCCCTACGGCTTGGTGGCCTTGTGCTTGATGGCGCGCTACGGGGACGCGCTCTCGTCGCGGGTCGTCTTTCATCTGCCGCACGCCTTTGCATTGCGGACCTATCTGGGGCGGGTGCGGTTCGCCGCGGCCGTGGAAGGAGTTGAACTCGCCGGGCCGGCGCTCATCGTGGATCAGGAGCGGGAAAAGGAAGAGAGCGAGGCCCTGCTCGAAATCACGCGGATTGAAGAGCGGGCGGATATTGAGACTGTGTTGGGGAAGATCGGCCAGCGCGTAGAGGCGATTCTGGCCGAGGAATTGCGCTATACCGAGGTAGAGATAAACCAGTTCAAAAACGTCGTCGCCGAGCTGTGCCACAACATTCTCGACCACAGCGAGAATTGGGGCTATCTGACGGCCCAGCGCTACTTGAATTCGCGGGTGGGAAAAAAATACGTGGTCATCGGCGTGGGGGATCTCGGGATTGGGATCAAGAAGAGCCTGTCAGTGCGCTATGACGCGGCGGACTGGTCGCATGGCACGGCTATCCTCAACTCGTTGCAGAAGCACTTTTCCCGCGACGCCACGCGCGGCCTCGGGCTGTATATCGTCAACCAGATTTGCAATCGCTACAACGGCTCGTTGCACATCCGCTCGGGGGATACGCGGGTCTATATTCGCGGCCAGCGGCACTGGGAACACGCCTCGGTCCACTTCCCCGGCACCCAAATTGCCATTGCGCTCTATCAGCGCGAAGGAGGCGAGTAAGCGATGTTCGGTCAGCATCACAAGCCACCTAAACCGCCTCCCTACGAGCCTTGGTTGCTGTTGCTGCTGGCGGTGGTCATCGCCGGCTTCGGCGTGGCCGCATACGTGGCCGTGGGCATTTTATTTCCTGGCCTCTAGCCCCATCATATTGGTATTCGTCTAATTCCGCATCGCTCATTTTGTGGTAGAAATTGCTTGACAGTCGGGAAATCTCCGCGTAAGTTTCCTTAATTGAATACAGTTAAGCTATTTTTTAACTACAGGAAAGGCGCGGCTCATGGATTCAGCCGTTGAAGAGCACGTACAGCAACAGGCCATACACCAAGCTCCCGCATACCTGTTTTCCGGTGAACAGGGCATCCTCAGCGGGCGGCCCCGAGGGGCCGAGTTGCTCGAAGAATTGATGCAGCACCTGCTTAGCGGTCCAGCCGACGCGGCCACGCCGCTCGACTTTTCTCGCGTTTCGTTCATGGATGTCTCGTGCGCCGACGAGATGCTCAACAAGCTGCTCTTGCGCCTGACCAGTGGTGAGATAGGGCATCGCTACGTCTATATTGCCGAGGCCAATATCTCGGTGCGCGAGACTATCGCAGCCGTGCTGCAACTGCGCGAGTTGGCCGCGCTGTACAAAGACGGCGAGCGCGTCGAGGTGCTTGGGGTGCTCAAGACGCCGATGCGCGAGGCGCTCGACGTGCTGCTAGCGCATAAGTGCGCGACCTCGGCCGAGATCTCCGACGCGCTCGGCAAAAACATCAACATCGTCTGCAACCGCCTCAATGCCTTGCAACGCCTCGGGTTGGTGTGCCGCCTGCGTGATGGGTCGGTCGCTGGCGGTGGACGACAATTCTACTATGTCTCGATTGTCTAAATACTCCTTGGGAGCGGCCTTAGTCGCCGCCTTGGTCTTGGGGGTGGTGGCGGCCAAGCTGCGCAGCGACCATTCCTTCGTCGTCGAGGCCAGCGTGGAAAACTTTCGCGACGCGCCCAACGGCACCAAGCTGGGCACGTTGCTGGCCGGCACGGAGATCGAGTCCATTGGCGAGGAGGGCCAGTGGGTGCGCTTCCGCGTCGAAGGTTGGGTTTGGGGGCCTTCCTTGGAAGGCTATGTCTCCGAGGAGGAGCGCGATGGGCCGCAGGAGGAGCCGATTCCACCGCTCCAAGACGAGCGACCCCGGATCAAGGAACTGGTCAACGACCGCTATGGGGTGTTCTACGGAGTTGGGCTGGACGAGGATATTGGCCGGCTATGGCTGCGCTTTCGCGTCCGCGACATCGAGCGCGAGGCTTGGGAGCAGCGCGCATTTGCCGTGCAGCGCGGCGCGTTTGAGTTGTTGCAGGGCCGCGTCGAGTTCAGCGAAATCCGCATTGAGACCAACCGGCCCGACGGCAGCGGCGAGGTGGGGCAGTACATCGCCGCGACTGCGGCTGCCGACTTGGCTAGCGCTGGGGACGACTGGGCGGTGTGGCGGCAGCACACGCGCTTTTCGATTGATGGGGGCGAAACGTGGGAAGAGGCCGAATAAATGCGCGCATCGCGACGGGGTCGGTCCAGAGCGACCCGCAAGGCTAATGCCATGTTGGATTTGTATGCGGTAAAGACCCAAATAGACAGCATGGTGGCCGACGAGCGCCGCGTCCAAGAGGACTTTCGCGCCAAGCTCGAATTGGCTTTAGCCGAATATCGGCGCTGGCTACCCGAGTGGGAGCGCTTGGCCCGCAAGATCGACGAGAGCCGCACCTCTTGGCTGTTGCCCGGCTTGGGCGAGGGCTTTGGGGGTGGGATCGACGCGCCCGACCGCCCGAGCACCATCAGCATCGCCGCTACGGACGGCTCGCAAATTTTCCCTGACCGCCACGAGATCTCGGCCTGTTTTCTGATCAATATCGGCTACATCCTGCTGCACTACGGCACGGGCGAGAAGCCGCTGATGAGCAGCAAGCCGCGGCTCTACTACCGAGAGGAGGAAATTTACGAGGAATGGGGCGGAGCGCGGGTCTTCGTAAATCGCGAACTCGTCGGCTTCAAGCGCGGCCTCATGGAGTTCACCGAGCTGGCTGACCTGGCATTGGCAGCCCACGCCGAGGGGCATCGGACGCTGGCGCTTGCCGACGGCACGCTAATTCTGTGGAACTTGGAGGGCAAGCCGCAGGACTTCCGCGCCGCGCACCTAGAGGCTACCACAGCGGCGATGGATGGATTGCGCGAGGCGCGAGTGCCGGTGGCTGGTTACATCAGCCAGCCGGGGAGCCAGGAATTGATCAACGCCCTCAAGCTGGGCCTGTGCCCGCTTGCCGCAGCCGACTGCGACCGCTGCCCCTATCAGGAAGAAAATCAACTCCACTTCAGCCGCGAAGAGATCGACGCCTTGAACGGGGATTTGTGGCAGGGCCGTGGCTTGCCCTGTAGTCCCCTTGAGGGGCTGAGCGACGCGGTCTTGGTGCGGCGCGTACTGCGTCCCGGGCAGCGCACGCCGCTCTACCGCAGCGCGTCCAAGGTTCTCGCCGAGTACGGGCCGCATTCCATCTACTACTTTTACCTGCACGTGGGAACGGAGATCGGCCGGGTCGAAGTCCCGGAATGGGTGGCGACCGATCGCGAGTTGCTCGACTTGGTCCACGCCTGTTTGTACGACCAAGCCGAAAAGGGTCAGGGCTATCCGGTCGCCTTGGCCGAAGCGCACGAGCGCGCCGTGGTGCGCAGTGCGGACCGCGAGGCGTTCTATCGCTTTTTGCGCGACACCTTTGTCAAAAACGACCTGCAAACCCGCTTGTCAACCAAGAGTTTCAAGAAGCGCTACACTGGTATTTAGGGGAGGCCACTGTGGAGACTATCAAAGAGCGCGAGCGCAGCCCACTGAGCCGCTTCCTGCCCGAGTCGCTGCCACTGCCCAGCGACGCCGAGGACGAGCGGACTCACGTGGGCGAAGTGGTCGAGAGCAGCACCACTGAGTTGATCGCCCAAGCGCGCGAACTGCACGGTGCGCCTTCCTTTGGCCGGTTTATCCGCGTGGAGGCCGCAATGCCGGTAGTCGGCATTGTGTTCAACGTATTTACGCACTCCATTGAGCCGAACCGCCGGCCCACGGCTTATGGCAAAACCGAAGAGGAGTTGCGCCTAGAGCAGCCGCAAATTTTCGAGCTGTTGCGCACCGAGTTCCAGGCCCTCGTCATCGGCTATTTGGACGGCGATGAGGCCGTGCAAATCCTGCCGCCGCAGCCGGCCCACATCCACAGTTTTGCGTATTTGTGCTCAGACGAGCAAGTGCGGGCCTTCACGCGCACCGACGACTATCTGCGCAGCATTCTCAACACGTCCAAAATACCCACTGACGAGCTGGTAATCGCCGTGTTGCGCCACACAGTGCGCGCCCACGCCCATGCGCCGTCCTATCTGGTGCAGATGGGCAAGGAACTGTCGCGGCTCCTCAGCGACGATTACGACCGGCTCAGCTCGATTATCCGACGGGTGGTCAATTGACGATGGCAAAACACGCGCGCAATGGAGTGCTAGCCACAGCCGGTCGCGGAAAGCAGATTGGGGTCATTACCAAAGGCTCGCTAGTCGAGGGGCTGGAGATGAAGTTGGACCCCGAGCAGAATGTCGAGGACATGAAGGCCGGCAAATTCGTGGTCATCGAAGGCGACAAAAACGACTTCTTCTCCATGGTCACCGACATGCGCCTCGACGCCAACAACCAAGAAATTCTCCTGCATCCGCCGGGCCAAGAAGACGCGCTCCTGCGCCAAGTGCTCGCCGGCACCAGTACGTACAACATCGTCTCGCTGCGGCCCATGCTGATGATGCCCAAGGACGCGGCAGCCGATGAAGGTCCGCGCCCGGTCAAGGCCATTCCGAGCCACTTTTCCGAGGTCCAAGAGGCCATGGCCGACGACGTGGCCAAGATTTTCGGCTGCGAGGGCGACGCCGAGGGCCGCTACTTCAGCATCGGCAACCCGCTCGACATGGACACTCAGGTCTGCCTTGACATGATCCGCTTTGCCGAGCGCTCCAACGGCATCTTCGGCAAGACGGGTACGGGCAAGTCCTTCCTGACGCGGCTGGCGCTGTGCGGGCTGATTCACTACGACAAGGCCGTCAACCTGATCTTTGACATGCACAACGAGTACGGGTTCAAGGCCATGAAGGAAAACGGCTCCACCACGACCTTCGTCAAGGGCCTCAAGCAACTTTTTGGCGAGCGGGTGGCGATTTTTTCCTTGGACCCGCAATCGACCCGCGCCCGCGGCGTGCAGCCGGATCACGAGGTCTATATCTCCTACGACCAGATCACCGTCGAAGACATTGCCCCACTGCAAGACGAGCTCAAGCTCAATCCCACGGCCGTGGAGTCGGCTTACTTAGTGTACGCGATTTACAAGGAGCGCTGGCTGAGCACGCTCTTGAAATTGGAAGGGCCGGATGTGGAAGAATTCGCCCGCGAGATCGGCGCGCACGCTGGGTCTTTAGTCGCCTTGCATCGCAAGCTCAAACGGCTGGAAAACTTCCCCTTTATGGTCTCCAAGCTACGGGACGGCGACGTGGTGGACCGCATCATGGAATACCTCGACAAGGGGATCAACGTGGTGCTGGAGTTCGGGCAGCAGACGAGTATGCTGTGCTATTTGCTGGTGGCTAACATCATCGCACGGCGCATCCACGAGATGTACGTCAAAAAGAGCGAGCGCTTCTACGCCACCCAGCGCCCTGAAGATCAGCCGCGTCAGCTCATGATCACCATTGAGGAGGCGCACAAATTCCTCAACCCCATGGCGGCTAAGCAGACCATCTTCGGCACCATTGCCCGCGAGATGCGCAAGTACTATGTCTCGCTGTTGGTCGTCGATCAGCGGCCGTCGAGCATTGACGACGAGGTGCTCTCGCAGATCGGCACGCGCATCACGGCCCTGCTCAACGACGAGAAGGATATTCAAGCGGTGCTCACCGGCGTCAGCGGCACCGAAGGGCTGCGTAGCGTGCTGGCCAGCCTCGACTCTAAGCAGCAGGCCCTGATCATCGGCCACGCCGTTCCTATGCCGGTGGTAATCAAGACCCGCGACTACGACGCCGAGTTCTACGGCGCAATGGGCTGTATGGACGACCTGCCAGCCGAAGAGCGGCGGGAAAAGGTGGAGCGGGATGTAGCGGCGTTGTTTGGGGAGTAGGGAGGTGTACGATGGAGACATTTTCGAGCGGACAACATACCATCTACCACGGCGATGCGGTCTGTGTCCTGGAATCGGATCGGATTCCAAAGGCTAGCATTGACTTGATATTTGCCGATCCACCGTACAATATCGGCAAGAACTTCAATGGGCGACGCGACAAATGGCCCAGCGAAAAGGAGTATTGCGCGTGGATATCCCACTGGCTCGACCTCTGTGTTCGCAAGCTCAAGCCGACCGGCAGCCTGTATTTAATGTGTGCCACGCAGTGTTTTGCGTCGTTTGATTTGCTCTTGCGCCAACGCCTGACCATCCTCTCGCGGATTGTCTGGCACTACGACAGCTCTGGGGTTCAAGCAAAGCGGTACTTTGGCTCCCTGTGGGAGCCGATATTTCACTGTGTGAAGGATCCCAAGCACTATACCTTCAATGCAGACGACATTCTCGTCGAGGCCAAAACTGGGGCGCAGCGCAAACTAATTGACTATCGCAAACAGGTTCCCAGTCAATACAATACTAAGAAAGTGCCTGGTAATGCCTGGTACTTTCCACGGGTACGCTATCGGATGCCTGAGTACGAGGAACATCCGGCGCAAAAGCCGATTGCGTTACTAGAGCGGATTATTGCCGCTAGTTCAAATCCTGGAGATGTTGTCCTCGATCCATTCGCCGGAACATTTACTTCGGCTCGCGCTGCCGCCAATCTCAACCGTAGAAGCATGAGTATTGAGATTGACGAGGACTACCTGAAAATTGGACTTAGACGGCTCGAACTGGCTGCCGAGTACAAGGGAGAGCGTTTACACCGGCCGCTGAAGTCCTATGAAGACGAGTATTCCAGCGAGTCCAAAAACCTTACACTTTTCGAGTAATGAATCACTCCTTTACCTCCAAAATCATCGAGGAAGTAGAGCACGAATTTAACGGGCTCGGAAGGACTATCTTTGAATTAAGTCCACTTCTTCAGTATATCAACAAAAAGACGAAATCTGCTAACAGAGGTTCAAAAGCACGGAGTAGTTTTGCCAACCTTTACGCTCTTTACGTCCTGATTGAAGACTACGTGAACAAAGGGTATCTCGAAAAGGGCGACTATGCAGAGTATGAAGGGGCCGACTTTACCCCACTATTGCGCCGGATGCGTGAACTTCCTTTCGGGGCGAAGTTGCAGAATCACGCGCTCAATAATCGTGCGAATGACGATTTCCACAAGTACTTTCCCGAAGATGATCGCCGTCCGATAACCAGAAATGTTTCGCTCCGAAAGTATTGGATCAATAAGGCATTATTGACTGTCTCGGTGGGAGAGCACAAGTACAGCCTTGCTCAGGTAATACTTCGAATTATCGACCTTTACGTTGAAACTAAGCGCGAATCGTTTTCTCAGTTTATTGAAGACTGTGAACGGCTGCAGGAAGCAAACGAAAAAGGGAATGATGAAGCAGCAGGATTTATCAGATCGCTATTGTCTCCAGAGCGAGATGCCAGACTCTTTGAAGTAGTGAGCTATGCTGTCCTCAAAGCTCATTTTTCGACAGAAATCATCTTTATTGGAGAAACTCGCGATAGTATCGAAGAAGAAGCGTTGAGATTGTTTAAGACAGGACGCACCAATGCTAATGATGGTGGCATTGATTTCGTGATGAAGCCGCTAGGCAGGTTTTTTCAAGTTACGGAAGCCCTCGACGTAAAAAAATATTTCTTGGATATCGACAAAGTCGAAAGGTATCCAATTTCGTTTGTGATTAAAACCACACTTGATATCGCTGAAATTCGGTCGCGCTTAGAAGATGGTGCTAAAGAGCAATACGGAGTGCGTGAGATTGTGCAGCGATACATGACCGCTATAGAAGACATTTTCAATATTCCCAAATTGATCGGGATTTTTAATGTCTTAGCGGATCAAGGTCGAGTCTCTGAGGTGCTAGACGAAATAATTCGCTGGAGCAAAGTGGAGTTCAATATTGAAGACGGTCTAGATTCCGCTGAAAGTGTCGCTGACGAAGACGAGGATACCGACGATTGAAAAGCTGGGGAGTTGGGGGAGGATTCTGGTTGCTTACTTGAGCAACAGCGTCCCGATGGTGGAAATCCAACTGGCCAAGACGATTCCATTTTTAATCCCATTCTCCCAAGCTAAGCTGAGCGCATTATAGTTTGGGTGCCCAATCCATGTCCTTTCCCACCCTAGGCCGCTGGCAGGACAGGCCGCTCTACGTATTCGACGTAGATGCGCTCCAAGTCAGCTTCTTGGAATTCGTCGCGGGTGAGCGTCTTGACGAGGTGGCCCTCGACCATAATGCCGAGTCGGTCGGCGATCACACGGGCGCGAAACACGTCGTGCGTGGTCATCCAGATGGCCTTGCCCTCATTGCGCAGCTCGTCCAACAACTCCAAAAACTCGGCCCCAGACTTGGGATCGAGGCCCGATGTCGGCTCGTCGAGCAACACGATGCGGGCGTCTTTGGCGATGGCAATGGCAATGCCTAGCTTTTGACGCATTCCCTTGGAGAATTCCTTAACCCGCCGGTCGAATGCCTCCGATTGCAAGCCCACCCGCGCCATGATCTGGTCGTAGTGCTCGGCGTCTTGGGGCGGTTGGCCGCTCAAGCGGGTAAAGAAGTCCAAGTTTTGCCGGGCGCTAAAGTTGCCGTAGAGCATGACGTTTTCCGAGACATAGGCCACGTGCTTTTTGGCCTCCAAGGGCTGCTCGGTGATGTCGATGCCGCACAGCTTGACCGTCCCTTTAGTGGGTTCAGTAAAGCCCAACGCGACCATCAAGGTCGTGGTCTTGCCAGCGCCGTTGGCCCCGAGCATGGTGAAGATCTCGCCACCTTGGATGGTCAGGTTGAGGTCGGTGACGGCTTTGACGTCACCGTAGTGCTTGGAAAGTCCGATGATCTCCAACATAATGCGATCCTTTCTCAAGGTGTTTTGTAAAATTCGCTGTTGAGCGCGCGGCCCAGTATCCGCCGCAGTTCCTCGGCCGCGAGGATGTAGGCCAAGCGCTCGGCAAAATAGCTCTGCTCGGCGAAGTTGACGGCGACCCGCTGGCGGCGGAGGTCGTCGAAGTTGAGGTTGCCCATCGCGTTCTCAAACAGCTCTTCGGCCGTGTCCAACCGCTGGCGGGCTACATCGGCGCGTCGGCGCAGAATCTGCGTGTTTTCCCGTCGGCTTTTCAGGTCGTAAAACACCTCGATCACTTCGAGTTCAATCAAGTTGCGGGTCTCGTCGCGGTCTTGGCGCAGTTCGTGGAGCCGCGCCCGCTCCTCGGCCCCTCTCGCCAACCGCCGACCGCCTTGGAACAGGGGCAGCGACACGTTGGCCATCACGCGCCAGCCCTCGCCCATGTCTAGGGCGGGATCTAAGCCTTGGCTGGCAAGTGAGCGGCGACCGGAGCCCACCAGCTTCCAAGTCTGGCCGTTGCCGCTCCAGTTCAAGCCGAGGTCGGTGTCTTGGACATCCTTAGTCAGCTGCAGGCCGACTTGGGGCAGCCACTGCCAGAAAACACTGCGCGCTTGGTGCTGCTGTTCGCCTATTTGCCAGCCGAGTTCGGCGAGGTGGGGCCGGTTGGCGCGGGCTTCCTCAATGAGGGCTGGTAGGTCCTCTTCGCTGGGGTCGAGTAGCTGTAGTTGCTCGTAGGGCGGGCCGACGATCTCGATGTTGCGGAGTGAGCGTTTGCCCACGAGGCCGATCTCGGTGAAGAGCTTCAAATGCAGGGCGCGCAGTTCGCGCTGGAGGTTGTTGATCCGCGACTGCTCCTCCAACACCTCTAGCTCGGCCTCGTGCAGTTCTACGGGCCGCGCCAAGCCGGCGTCAAGGCGCGTTTGCACTCGGTCCATTTTAGCGCGGAAATAGGCGAGCAACTCGTCGCGGCTGGCGATCTCGTCGCGCGTCAGCAGCAGGCGGTAATAGGCTTGGCGCACCTTGCTATCCACGGCGATGATGACCTCGCGGTAGCGCGCCTTTTCCGCCTGCTCCTGGTGCTTGGCGGCGAAGCGCGATGGGGTGGTGGCTCCGTAGCGCACGATCTCTTGCTGGGCTTGCAAGAAAAGCTCGCGTTGGCTTCGACCTGAGACTTCGGCGAGCTCAGACTTCGGCGAGCTCAGTCGAGTCGTCGAGTCGCTCAGCCGAAGGTCGGCCTCCGGCGCGTCGGCGAATTCGCTGCGGGCGTAATCGGCGTTCAGGCCGATGGTTGGGAGTTGCTCGGCGTAGTCGAAGCGGGTGCGCGCCCTCATCTGGTTCCAGCGGGCGCGCGCTGCCCCGAGCATTGGGCTGTGGTAGCCCGCTTCGCGCTGACAAGTCGTTAGATCCCACTCCTCTGCGTGGGCGACGCTCGCCAAGCAGCAGAGGGCGGCCAAGATGGATCGATAAGCAGTCATCGCTTGCTCCATTGCACGGTGAAGACGGCGATGCCCAGTACGATGCTCACCAGCAAGATCACCAATCCCGTTATACCCCAAAACGAGCCATCGCTCTTGATGTTTATGTTGACGGTGCGCTCGACCGACTCGACCCACTGCCCCTTGTGCTGAGTGCTGGCGCTGGTCTTGACTTCGTAGCGTCCTATTTCGGCGCTGTTGATGGGGCGCACGGTCAGCACGGCCTCTATTTCCTCACGCGGCGGGAGCAGGGCGATTTCCTGCGGCTCAAAGGAGACATTCCAGCCCGGCGGCGAGAGGGCTTGTAGGCGGATGTCGAGCAATTCAACCGTGCCGAGGTTGCGTAGCTGCCAAACGGACTGCGACTCGCCTTCGCCATCCACTGAGAGGTCGAGGTTGAGGGTGGTCAGCTCCAATTCGGCCCGGCCGGTGGGCACTAGTTGCAGTTGCTCGTAGCCAATGCCCATGGCTTGCAAGTGCTCTGGATCGGCTGCGGCCAACACCTCAGGTTCTACCGCATTTGGCTCGTAGGCCAGCACCGAGAACAGCAACGGCTGATCCACCGTGAAACTCTCGTCTTGTTCGGGGACGTACACATTGAGGGTGAGCGAGTCGCGGGAGTGGTCGCGGGAAAAGCGCAGCCGCGACAGGTTGCGGCCTCCGCTCTCGAACTCATAGCGGAAGTCAGCCGGCAGTCCGTGCGCCATGAGCTGGAAGATCTTTTCGTCTTCGGCCAGCCGCTCTAGGTGTAGCTCGTACGCCACCGAGTTGCCCAACGGGCCTTCTTGGGAGAACTGCGTGGCATACACGCGCACTACGTCGCGGGCCGAAGCCTTCTCTAGGTGAATGACGTGGTCGTCCGTGCGGTTGAGATATTGGAGTTGCACGGTGAGGTCCTCGATCTCGGGACGCTGCAAGCCGACCTCGACTTCGACTTCCTCGCCGAGGGCCAGCACGGGGATGTGGACTTGGTAGGGCTGGCCGACCATGACATTGTCGGCGAGGATGGTGACGAAGATGTTGTTTACCTGCAACAGCGACGCGGCGTCTTGGTCGAGGCCGTTGATGTCGTAGCGGCGGCGGGCCTGATCGACCATTTTCGCCAAGCGGAGATCGGAGTCGTTGCGCAAGGTGAGACGGACGCGCACCTTGTCGCCCTCGACGCCGTACTTTTGGCCGTTGACGACCGTCAGGTGGGTGGCGTCGGCTAGCGAGTTGAGGAAGGCGCGCTGTAGGTTTAAGTAGGCCCGCTGCCGCTCTTCGCGAGCGCGCTCGAACCGCTCGCGGGCAATGCGCAACTCTTGGCCGGTGACCACGCCGCGCTCCTTGAGGCCGATCATCTGCTCGTACTCGACTTGGATCTCGGCCTCGCGCGCTTTGACTTGCTCCAGCGTCAAATGGGCCTCTTGGAGGTCGAGCAGGATGCGCTGCTGTTCTTTGGTCAAGTTTTCAGCGTGGGCCGCGAGGACGCACAGCAGCAGTCCGAGGGCATAGTAGATGGAGGACATCCCGTATCCTTTCTAAACGATGCTGGCACGCAGCCACGACCGATAGGCCAGCATGTACGTAAGCATGGCGAAAAAGAAAAGCCCGATCACATCAATGACGGCATGACGCAGCAAGGTTGTCGCCGACATGTCTTCGGTGAAGACGGGTAGGGTGCCGGGGTCGATCTTCTGCCGCGACAGCCCTTGGGCGACGAGGTGGATGTGCATGCTTTTGGGATCGTCGCGGTCGAGGTTTAGCATGGTCTGCTCGAATTGCTGGACGTAGGTGCGCACTTGCTTGACAAAGCTGCGATGGCGCGCTGGTCCGGTGCCAGCGAGGGCCTCCATGCCGTACTGAAAACAGCCCGTCGGCGATAGGCGCGCGATGTGGCGGGCGTTCTCGACCTCGCCAAGGCTGTGGGCCAAAAAGCGGTCTTCTCGGTCTTGGCGGACCTGGCGCACGGCGCGTTGGGCGTCGGCCAACTGGCGCACTTTCTCGGGCTTTCTCAGATCGCGATTCCGCAAACGGCTCTTAATATGAAGGAGTTTTTGGTGGGCTGGCGTGTTATAGTTTGAGAAGCCCCACCCCAGTGTTATCTCCTCCTCGAATTCGCTGACCAACACGCGAGCGGCTAGTGCGCCACCAGTGGCTGGCCAGAGCAACGCTCCGCATGTCCACAGCAATAGCACTCCCACCAGACTAGAGCGCGTCGTGCTACTCCGTATCGACACCCACAGCCCCAACCCGACAAAGCAGGCGAGGTAGAGTAGCGATAAGCCGACCATGCCGACCAATCGCCCGGCCTCGACGAGGCCCAAGTTCACCTTCGACAGCGCGAGGACGATGAGCAAATTGACGACGATGGCGAGGCTCAACACGATCGCGAGGGCCAACATTGCGCCGAGGAACTTGCCCAAAAGCAGGGTGTGACGCGGCAGACTCTGAGCCATGACTAGCTTGAGGGTGCCGCGCTCTTTTTCACCGATGAAGGCATCAAAGGTGAACAACAAGGCCATGAGGCTGAGCAGGACGCCGATGATAAAGACCCAGTCGATGGCTTGGGTCTCCAGCAGTTGGCCGGCCTTTGGTGCCCAGATGTCTATGATGTCCGAATATACGAGTACAAAGGGACTGTAAACTTTGGTGCGATTGTGGCTGGTTTCTCCGCCCATTGTCCAGAGACGCTCGGGTAGGGCGTCATCGGCACCTGTAGCGCAGAACATGAGAGGGCTGGGTTTCTTATATATATAGGTCTGCCCTGAATGGAGGATTAGCTTCCACAGGCCCTGCTGGGCGTTGCTGCGCCTGATTTCTTGCTCGGCTTGGACCTGTTCGAGATAGTGGTCGCGTCTGAACTCGTACGAGCCGCCGACAAAGCCGAGCGCGTTGAGCACCATTAAACCCACCGTCAACACGAGGGCTAAGCCAAAACGCAGGCTGATAAGGTGGTCAATCAGTTCGCGTTTTACGATAGCTGCTAACATCGGGATGGCTCCTTCTTTATAATTTGGGTCACTCACATGGTCACATGGCATCGTAGCGAGCGAAGAGCCGATTGGCGAGGACAAAGAGTATGGCCGCATAGAGCGACAAAGCCGTTAGAGCCGGCAAAGCTTGGCTCAAGCTCTCGGCGACCGTCCAAGCGTGCTCGTGAAACCTCGGCAGGTCGCGCAGGTCAGCGCGCCAGCCGTCGTCGTCGTTGAACCACTCGCGGGAACCAAATGCGTCGCGGTCTTCGAGAAAGGTGATGATTTGTCCGCGATAGGCGCGCACTTGGTCGATAAAGTCGTAGTATTCGCGTCGGCTGGTGCCAGCGAAGGCACTGGCGGCTTGAGCGTAGGCACCGGCGGGAAAGAGGCGTTGGAGCTGGTCATTCCATCGTTCGATGCGGCGGGGGAAGCCTTCAATGAGAGGGGCCTTTTCGTTCCAGGCGCGCTGGGCGTACTGCAACCGCAACCGCTCGCCGCTGCGGACGATGTCTTGGAACTTTGCAAGCGATGGTGAATCGGCGACACTCGTTAAATAGAGCTGAGGAGTCTGTCCGTCTCTTTTAGAGTAGGTTCCAGTTCCTTCACTGTAGATTACAATCCCTCGTCCCTCCGTACGGACATGCTCGACCATATCTGTGGGAAAGTACTTGGTCTGGCCGTGCGCCCGAGCGAGGTCCGTGACCTCCTGATCGAACTCCTGCCATACTTGTGCGGCCTTGTGGTGGGCTTGGGCATGCTTTTCACCCATGTTGGCCTGCTCGTTGAGCAAGGCTGAGATGCTGTTGGGTAGCACAATCGCCAGTAACGCCCACGCAAACAGCGCGTAAATCAAGCTGGTTGCCGAGCGGTGAGTCATACACGAGATCACCAGCCCAATTAGGTAAAACACCAGCAGATATAGCAGCGACAGCGCGAACAGCAGACCCACCCGCGCCCACTCGCCGGCTCCGACTTCGATATTCTCAGTGCCCAATAGCAAGATCGTCAGCAGGATAAAGCCCAAGGCAGTTGGAATGGCCAGCGTCGTCAGGCCAGCGAGGACCTTGCCAGCGAGGACTTGGGCGCGGCTGGCGTTGGTTGTCAGCATCAGCCGCAGGGTACCGTCTTCCTTTTCACCGGAGATGGCCTCACTGGCGATGAGGACAGCCAGCAAGCCGAGCACGAGTTGGAAGATGTACACCATGTCGAAGAAGGCAAAGATGGCGAGGTAGGGATTGCTCGACTGGAAGGGCGAGACCTCCTCGGCTTGGTAGGGCACGTTGAAGAGCATCACTTTGATCGCCTGCCCTGCTTGTCGTTCGGCACCTTGAGCGAACACTGCTAGGGGGCGTGGGGCCCGTAGAGCACGTGGAGCCGCCTTTGGCTTGAAACCACTTTTAGTCGACACCAACCAGTCCCAGCCTAGGACCGAATAATAGGTGATTTCGTGCAGTTTGGTTTCCTCAGCGGCCCGCTGTGTGAGATAGCTGGCCTTTTTATGGACATAGGTCTGGCTGGTGAGTACGCCATTGGCGATGATCAGCACGACGGCGAGTACGGTGCAAGCGGCGAAGCGCTGGCTGAGCAGATGGCTGAGCATCTCTTTTTTAAACACAATGCCTATCATGGCGCGGCTCCTGTTAGTTCGTCTTTTCAGACTGATAGCGTTGTCTCGGAGGCGGTTGCCGAGCTTTGGCGTGGCTACAAGAATGAAAACCGAACCGGCGCGTTATTCGGCATGACGGTTTCTGCAAGGCGCCACATAGCCTTCTCTGGGCTCCAGACGAGTCGCACGAAAAACGGGCAGCGCATCGGCCCCTTTTCAAAGTCGGCGGCCTCTTCAGGCTCTGCAAAGATGAACATGAATTGGGCCGCTACCCATTTTTCGCCGGCCTGTAGAGCTGCCTCAATCTCGTTTCTCATGGAAAAAGAACCCATATAGCCCATGGGAAGCAGGCCGTGGGTCTTGATGTAATCTACATAGCTCTCATACGCTCCTTGTAATTCGAACACGCTGTACTTGCTGTCGAAAAAGGAGATGTTGCCGAAGAAGTAATCGCACCCCTTCATGTCGAGGTTTTGTCTGTGCTGGGTTTTTAAGATGGCCAAGGGCGTATCGCCCGCATCGGGGATCGGTTCGGGGATAAGGCTACTTACATCGATCCCCGCCTCCTTTAGCATTTTTAGTTTGGCGTTTAACTCGGCGGTTTCTTCGGGACTAGGAGTGCGTTCCAATCGCTCTTTTATCTGCTGTATCTTGTCAGGGTCATCGACGCCTCCGCGCAAGTAGAAAGTAGCGGCGAGGCTGTCGTTGCCGGAGACGGAAAAGGCGACGAGAAAGTCATAGAGCCAGGCACGCAGGTCGGCTTCTTGCTCGGGGGTGATGGGGACGCTTGGCTCGACGGGGATGGCTTCGACGGCCTGCTGTAACTCGGCCCCAGCTTCGACTTGGATCATCTCCAAACCGTTGATGTAGTCGAGATAGGCTTGGTGCCCGTCATCATCGGGCGAAAAGCCGCCGTACTGACTTTTGGGCTCGGCAGTGGCCATGCTGGAGACGGCGAACCAAGCGGCGATCAGGGTGAAATACAGGGTGCGAATGGCTACGGGTTGCATGATGCCTCCTTTGTGGAAGGGGTGGGTTGTCGTTTCGGTAAGAGCCATCGCAACTATCGTACCAAGGAGTGACCAGCGGCCGCCAAACGCGCCTATTTCTTCGATTTTATGATTTCTAAATAGCTGTTAAATAATGCTTTATAAAAATTGAAGCGAATTTATCTCCCATCTCTCTGATCCTTTGTGCAACTCCCTTAATGCTCTAAAAGTGCGACAATATATCGCACAAGTGCGTCGAATCATCGCTTTAGTGCGTCCAAACATCGCATGGGGATGTCGTGCGGTTGCGGCGTAGGTCCTGCTCGGTGGAACGGCACCGACGCCTGCTGAGTAGCCTCTGACGATGTTAGTTGATGCAGAAGGAGGGGTAGAGAATCGGAGATAGACAGGTGGGGATGATCGCCTTCAGGGCCGACGGCTGTATTGGCTGACGTCTATGTCGAACTGCTTGATCTTGCGCTGTAAGTTGCGCCGCCCCAACTGGATCTGCTGAGCGGCTTGGCTGATGTTGCCGCCCGTTTTCTCGAGGGCGTCGCGGATGAACTGTTCCTCAAAGCGCTGGCGCGCTTCGTGGAAGAGCGCGTCGGGCCGATCTATGACTTCCTCTTCTACGGCTGCTGGCTCATCCTGACGACCAGTATTCTCTACGATAGTCGTCGGCAGATCCTCTACCTCGATTTCCCGTCCCTTGGTGAGGGCTATGGCGCGCATGATCGCGTTCTCCATTTCGCGCACATTACCCGGCCAGTCGTAGGCTTCGAGATACTCAAGAGCTTCCTTGCTCACCCCTTGTATCTGTTTGTCGAAGCGGTCGTTTAGGCGGTCGATAAAGAAGTGGCAGAACAAAGGAATGTCGCTCTTGCGCTGGCGCAGCGGCGGTACCTCTATGGTGACCGCGTTGAGGCGGTAGAACAAATCCTCGCGGAACTGGCCTTCGGCCACGGCCTGCGTCAAATTGCGGTTGGTCGCGGAAAGGACGCGCACATCGACCTTGTGGGTCTCGGTCGATCCCACCATCTCGAACTCCCTTTCCTGCAACACGCGCAACAGCCGGGTTTGTAGTCCCACCTCCATGTCGCCGATTTCGTCGAGGAATAGGGTACCGCCGTCGGCCTCCATAAAACGTCCTTTGCGGTCGCGCACCGCTCCGGTGAAAGCGCCTTTTACGTGCCCGAACAATTCGCTCTCTAGTAGGCCTGGGTTCAAGGCCGCGCAGTTGCAACGCACAAAGGGACCGGCCGCGTGGTCGCTGGCGCGGTGGATGGCCGCGGCGACGAGTTCCTTGCCGGTGCCGCTTTCGCCGCAGATTAGCACTGGCAGGGGAGTGGAGGCCACGTCTTGAACCAGCCGGTAGATTTGCCGCATCTGCTCAGTCTCACCGACCATGCCCAACCCCGTGCCTTGTGTTTGGCGCAGACGCTCGTTCTCAGTTCGGAGCTTTTGCAGCTCGCGGATATTGCTGATGTGGCTGAGGATTTCTTCGGCGTTAAAGGGCTTGGCCAGATACCCATACGCACCCAGCTTGACGGTCTCTACCGCGCTTTGGAGATCCGCATACGCCGTTAAGATGAGCACTTCCTCGGGCCGCTCGCGCACGTTGAACTGCCGCAGAAATTCGAGGCCGCTCATCTCGGGCATGTGTAAATCGAGCAGGATGATGTCGAAGGATTCTTCTCGTAGGAGCGCGAGGGCCTCGCGTGCATCCGAGCGGGTTTCCACCGCGAAGCCTTCGCGCCGCAAGATGCTGCTCGACAGCTTCAGCAGGTCCTGCTCGTCGTCAACCATGAGTATTTTGCCGTCGTGCCGGGCCATGTCTATGTCTTTTGCTCTCTATTGTAAGGCAGCAAGAGCGCGAAGCAGGTGCCTTTGCCAACGCGGCTGGTAACCTCTATGTGGCCGCCGATTTCCCGTAGCTGGCGCTGGGCGATGGCCAGCCCCAAGCCCGTGCCTTCTCCCGGGGCTTTGGTGGAAAAGAACGGCTCAAATATGCGGGAGACCTGGGTTGGGTCAATGCCAGTGCCGGTGTCGCAGATTTCTATGGCGACGCCCTCTTGCTCGGGGCGGGTGCTCACCTGTAAGCGGCCGCCTTGGGGCATGGCTTGGAAGGCGTTGCGGATGATGTTGAGGTAGATGTCCTTGAGCATGTCGCGGTTTATGCGCACGGCTGGCACCGGCTCGAAGTGCCGCTCAATCGAGATGCCGAGGTGCTCGGCGTGTTTGGTCTCCAAGTCGAGCAACTGCTCCAGCACCTCGGCCGCGTCTAGCTGCTCTACTAGGTGCTGGGCCGGTCGTGCGAAGTCGAGCAGGCTGCCGACGCGATCATCTATGCGGCGGATGGCCTCGCGCATTATGCGCAAGGTCTCGTCGCGCTCCTTTTCTTCCTCGGGACCTAACCGAGGCAGCAGGTCGCAGGTGTTTTGCGCAATGGCAAGGGGGTTTTTGATTTCGTGTGCTACGCCGGCGGCTACTTCGCCGAGCGCCGATAGTTTTTCGGCCTGCATGTAGCGCAGTTCGAGCAGGTGCTGCTGAGTCCGGTCTTCGACGACTAGCAAGACCTTGCCGCGATGGCCGTGGCTCAGCTCGGCCTTGTGCAGGTTCCAGTAGCGCATAACGCCCTCGGAGTCCTCGATTGCGAGGCCATCAACTACTTGCAAGGTTGGGTGGGCCTTTAGCCAAGCGAGTATTTGGGCACCAGCGTGGGTCGCGCTCAATTCGGCGGACTGTTCCGGCAGCAGCAAGCTGGCCCACGCTTTGTTGCTCTGCACAATGCTGTAGTCGGCGTCGAGCACGGCAATCGCGAGGGGATTATCCTCGATCAGATGGCGCTGCAAGCCCAAGGTGCTTTCCAAGTCCCGCTGGCGCTCGGCCAGCGTTTGGTCCATCTCGACAAAAGCATCAGCTAGTTCGCCGATCTCGTCTCGGCGCGTCACGGGAGTTCCTATGAGGGGATAGCCGTCCCGACGGCGACGCACGGCGTGCGTAAGCGAGACGAGAGGCGCGACGACCGAGCTGCGCGTCAGGCCGCCCAAAACCAGCGCCCCTAGGGCAAAGAGTCCGATAATCGCATAGATGGAATACAGCACGACCGTGTACGGAGCATACGCCTCGTCTTCGCGCTGTTCAATGGCGAGGATCCAGTCCCAAGCACCGGCGTAAGCAAAACCCGGGACTCCCGAACCGATCACGGGAGCAAAACCCGTAATCCACTTCATGCCCCCCCCATCGCGCCACAAGAGGGTTCCCGCTGGCCCGCGCATGGCCTCTATATGCGGGTGGTGGATCCACGTGTAGAAGGATTGACGCATGGGCCGTGCCAGATAGTGACCATCGTCGGCGTGGAGCAAGGTCGCGTAGCCGGTTTTGCCAATGCGGACGAGATTTATCTTTTGCCAGACTCGGTGAAAGTCGAGGCGAGCTATTAGGGCTTGTTGAGGTCGCTCGTCGTCCCGTTCCACTGGTAGCGCGACAAAGAGCTTGGGCGTCTCCTTGAATTCTTTGATCAGGGTAACGTATAGACTGTTTTCTGCCATCTTCGCCCAAGTTGCTGCCCAGTCGTAGGAAGCGGGCAATGGAACCGACGCGCTCGCGGCCTGTATTTGGTTTGGGGCGTCCACTAGGTAGAGCACCTCCACCTCTCTAGATTCGAGGGCGTCTTTTTTGAGCAAGGCATCCACATCCTGTGGCTTGGTTTCCACAGTCCATGCGAGGCTTTCCAAGCTGGAGGCGATGTTGGAAAAGATGCGGCCGATTTCCGCGGCCGTGCGGTGCGCCATTTCGCGGCGGCTGTCCAGCACGGCCTCTTTTATTGCATTGCGGGCCGTGTTCAACACGAAGATATCAACTAGCAACACGGGCACTAGCCCCAAGGCGATGTAATAGCTCAGCAGGCGCAGCCACAGCCGTTGCCTTTTACCGCGCCAAGCGGTCCAAGTTTTCAGGCTTGAGAGCATCTGTCTCATGGGCTGTACCAACGTATGAATTGACGTTACGTAGGGGGCGGTTTGAAACCGCCCCCTACTAGTCGCATCAAGGGCGTCTCGCTCTCGATGCCGGCAAGATGCCCGCGCTCCCAGCGGGAATCGGGACGAAAACCAGCCACCGGACACGCGATGCGTAACATCAGTGGCCGACGATGGCCGACGAAAAGGTGAGAATCCCGAACCGGTTGGCGCGGTGGAAATCGGCTCTAGGTGTGCCTGTATCGGACCACAGCCCAAATTGGCCTTGGTAGCCCTTGGTGCGATTGAGTCCGGCGCGCCATTGGTCGCCGTCTTGGGGTGGGATTTGTCCACCCAAGTGGCGGAAGTTGTCGTGGGGGATGGAGATTTCGAGGATCCAGCTTTGGTCGGTGTCCGAGTGGTCGTTGAGGGTGCCGTCGTAGGTCGTGGCGATGACGACGCCTTCGCTCTGCCAGGATGGGTGAATGGCCTTGGTGCGCTCCTTGCCGCCGTGGAAGGCGATGTAGTCGAGCAGGGTGCCGTTGATGTTCATCTCATAGCCATAGTAGTTGCCGGGGACTTCCATGTTGGGGGTGGCAAAAATCTCGACGGCGTCCTCTTGATACACCGCTCCGTCGTGCTCGGTTACTTCTGAATGCAGATACGGATCGACGCACTCGTAGATGATGTAGAGGTTGTCGTCGTCCCACAGCAAGCGGGCCGTCGTGGATTGCGGTTGCTCTTTTTCGAGGTCGCTCCAAGGCATTACAAAGGCGATGGGCGCGGCGTGCTGCCAGTCGGCCTCGTCTAAGCGACCATCGACTTGGATTCCCTCGTTGGTGCGGAGGACTTGGTAGGTGGGTAGCTCATCAGGCATAGCTTGGAAGCGGGTGTTCTCTTGGGCGCTGGCAGAGACAGCGCAGGTGAGGGCGAAGAGCAGGCTGTAGAGCATGGTCAATCCTTTCGGTAGTGGTCGGGTCAAGTGTTGTGTAGGGAGGGCGTCTCCCCGCGCGAAAATGCTTGGGCGATTTGGTCGCAGCGTTCGTTATCTGGGTCGCCAGCGTGGCCTTGGGTGTACTGCCACTGAATGGAGGGCGTATTAAGTTGGTCTAGGCTGCGCCACAGGTCTTGGTTGAGCACGGGCTTTTTAGCAGCCGTGAGCCAGCCCCGCTTCTTCCAGCCGTGAATCCACTCGGTGATGCCCTTGCGCAGATACTCGCTGTCCGTGACGAGGGTAATAGCGATGTCGGATGGGACGGCGCGGAGACCTTCGATGGCCGCTTGTAACTCCATGCGATTGTTGGTGGTCTCTGGAAAAAAGCCGCCCAATTCCACGACGCGGCCATCGCCGTAGAGCAGCCGCGCTGCCCAGCCGCCTGGTCCCGGATTGAACGAACAGGCTCCGTCGGTGAAAATGGTCACGGTTTGCGCGGAATTGGATTGCTGTTGTAGCACCGGATTTGCCTTTATTTGAGGTGAGCCGCTAGTTTGCTACGATAAAACATGATGCGGACGGCGGCAATCGAGGCGGATATTCGCAGTGCTCTGCCGGATCCCATTTGTGCCCAAGGTAATTGCCTTTAGATTAGGGGCTTCCTGTATCTGAACTTTAGAAAGAAAATGCAATATGGCAGCGTATGATGTGGTAGTTATCGGCGGTGGCCCAGGTGGGTATTCAGCCGCCATTCGCGCGCGGCAGTTGGGGTTGAAAACCGCGCTGATCGAGGACGCCGAGTTGGGCGGCACCTGTCTCAATTGGGGCTGCATTCCCACCAAGGCCCTGCTCAAGCAAGCCGAAGTGTACCAGCTTTTCTTGCGCGCCGAGGAGTTCGGCTTGCGCGTTGATAAGCCGGCTGTGGATTGGGATGCGGTCATTAGCCGGAGCCGCCAAGTAGCCGCGCAGTTGTCCAAAGGCGTGGCCTATCTGATGCAGAAGAATCAAGTCGAGGTGTTCGCCGGCAGGGGCCGATTGACGCCTAGTCGCCAAATCGCGGTTGAGGACGGTGAGGGCGAGGTCGTGGCCGAGTTGGATGCCGCACACGTGGTGCTAGCTACTGGTGCCCGCCCCAAATCCATTCCGGGCGTGGAATTCGATGGCGAGCGGATCATCGCCAGCCGCGAGGCCATGATCGTCGCCGAGCAGCCCGCTTCCCTCGCCATCATCGGGGCCGGGGCCATCGGCGTAGAATTCGCCTATTTCTATCGCGCCTTTGGCAGCAAGGTGCTGCTTTTGGAAGCCTTGCCCCAAGTCTTGCCGCGCGAAGACGAGGAGATCGCTGCGGGACTGGCCGAGAGTTTGACACAGCAGGGGATCGAAGTGGTGACCGGAGCTAGGGTCGAGGAGGTCAAAAGACAAAAGCGCGGGGTCGCGTTGCGCTACCGGGTTGGCGAGGAGAAGCAGACGCGGAGAGTGGATCGAGTGCTGGTCGCCACTGGGGTCCAGGGCAATATCGAGGGACTGGGGCTGGAAGCGTTGGGCATCCGCACCCGCGACGACGCAATTGTAGTCGATGAGCGGATGCAGACCAGTGCCAAGGGCATCTACGCGATTGGCGACGTGGCCGGTCCGCCGCTGTTGGCGCACGCAGCCGCGCAGGAAGGGATTGCGGCTGTCGAGTTTATAGCGGGCCGCGACCGGCCCACCTTGGATCCACTCCAAGTGCCCAACTGCATCTATTGCCAGCCACAAGTGGCCAGTGTCGGCCTGAGCGAGAGCCAAGCGTGCGAAGCTGGGTACGACGTCAAGGTCGGGCGCTTCCCATTTGCAGCTAGTGGCAAGGGGCAGGCGGCTGGGGAAACTGAAGGACTGGTCAAGTTGGTCTTTGACGCGCGCTACGGCGAGTTGTTGGGTGGGGTCATTCTAGGAGCCGAGGCCACGGAATTGATCGCCGAATTGACGCTGGCCCTCCGGCTCGAAGCCACCTATGAAGAGTTGTTGCTGACCTCTCACGCCCATCCGACGTTGTCCGAGGCTGTGATGGAAGCGGCCGGGCAGGCGTTTGGCGAAGCGATTAACTACTAATTGAGAATTAGGAATTAGGAATGGGGAATGTAGAGTCGGGTGGCATAGAGCCTCCTAAGTTGCCACCGTTGGATCAGCTTCTGCCGGCCGAGCCGCTGTTGTTGATGGGGGCTGGGCCGGTGCCGGTGGAGGCGGAGGTTGCGCGGGCGGGTGGCATGGTTATCAACCACTTGGGGCCGACGATGGATCGGCTGGTAGAGCACATCAAGCAGTTGGCTGGCTATGCCTTTCAGACGGCCGATAAGCACATCTTGGGGGTTGGGGGGCCGGCGTCGGCAGCCATGGAGATGGCGATGGGCAATCTACTCTGGCCGGGTCGCCGCGCCTTGGTGCTGCAAAACGGGTGGTTCAGCGGGCGCTTTGCCGAGATGGCGGCTGGCGTAGGGGCTGAGGTTGACGTGCTGGCCGTGCCGGAAGGGCAAGCCATCTGCGCCGAGCGCGTTGCTGAGCGCCTCAAGAATCAGCACTACGACGTGGTGACGATGGTGCAGGGCGAGACCTCCAGCGGCGTCTGCACGACTGAACTGCCGGCGATTGCCCGCTTGTGCCGCGAGCACGGGGCGCTGGCAGTCGTCGATGCGGTCTGCACGTTGAGCACCATGCCATTGGAAAAAGACGCTTGGGGCGTTGACGTGGTTATCACGGGCAGTCAGAAAGGGCTGTCTGCGCTACCGGGTGTGGCGCTGATTGCCTTTTCCGACGCGGCTTGGGAGCAGGTGCAACAGCATCCCGGTCCTAAGCCGCACTGGTGTTTGGACGCACTGCGGGCAGAAAACTTTTGGCAGCAACACCAGTACCACTACACGGCCCCGGTCTCGGGGCTGTTGGCGTTGCACGAGGCCCTGCGGCTGGTCTGCGAGGAGACGCTGGAGCGCCGCTTTGCGCGGCATCGGCACTCGTCGCTGGCGCTGCAAGCTGGCATCGAGAAGATGGGACTGGTGCTAGCCGCGCCGCGTCGCATTCGCCTTAACTCGGTGGTGGCAATCCAAGTGCCCGCTGGGATAGATAGCGCCCGAGTGCGCGCTGATATGTCAAACCGCTTTCACGTCGAAATCTCCGGGGCCTTTGGCCTCGACATCGTGCGCATCGGCCAGATGGGCGAGCAGTGCCGAGCACCCCACTTGTTTCGCGTATTGCACGCCTTGGGCGGTGCCCTAGCGCACGAAGGAGCCAGCATGAATACCAGTGCAGGGATGGCGGCGCTGGAGTATTATTTGACGGGTTATGCGGACGATTTGTTTTGACCCCCTTTAGATCCTCTCAGCGTGGATAAATTGATCTAACGGCGTTTCTGGAGAAGGGCTATTAATGAGCGGCCAACTAGCGTATCCAACTTACGAAAGCCTCGGCGTGCGTCCCCTGATCAACTGCCGAGGAACCTTTACTATCATCAGCGGCTCGCTGATCTTGCCGGAGGTGCGGCGGGCTATGGTCGAGGCTTCCAAGCAATACGTCCACCTCGACGAGCTGATGGAAGCCGCTGGAGCGCGCATCGGCGAGCTGATGCAGTGCGAGTGGGGGCTTGTTACCAATGGCTGCGCCGCGGCCTTGTGCCAAGTTACGGCCGCTTGCGTGGTTGGCACGGACCCCGAGAAAATGGCGCGATTGCCCGACACTGCGGGTATGAAAAACCAAGTCCTCGTCCAGCCGAGCCACCGCCACGTGTACGATCACGCCGTGCGCATGGTCGGCGTCGAAATAATCGAGGTCGAGACGCTCGTCGATCTAGAGGCGGCGCTGTCGGACCGCACGGCCATGCTGTTGGTGTTTGGCGATGCAGCCGAGCGAGGCCAGATCTCGGTGGCGGATATGGCAGCGGTCGGGCAGCGGCATGGCGTGCCGACGTTTGTCGATGCCGCGGCCGAGCGGCCGGATGTGCCCAACTGGTATCTGGAGCAGGGAGCCGATGCGGTGGCCTATTCGGGCGGCAAGTGCCTGCGCGGGCCACAGGCGTCGGGCTTGGTCTTGGGGCGCAAGGAACTGTTGCAGGCAGCTTTCCTCAATGGGGCACCGCACCACGCGCTGGGGAGGCCGATGAAGGCGGGCAAGGAAGAAGTCATGGGGCTGTTAGCCGCGGTAGAGCAGTGGGTGGTGCGCGACCACGCGGCCGAGTGGCGGGAGTGGGAGCGGCGGCTCGCGGTCATCGCCGACGCAGTGGAAAAGTTCCCATCAGTGGCTATACAAGTCAATCAGCCCGGTCGCTCGAATGTTGCGCCGAACTTGGCGGTGCGCTGGGATCGAGAAAAGCTAGCCATCAGTGGTCACGAACTAGCGCGCCAACTATCGGCTGGCCAACCGCGAATCGAAGTGCCGGCCCATGAAAACGGCTTTGGGATCAATCCCTATATGATGGAGCCGGGCGAGGAAGATATTGTGGCGCGGCGAGTGCGCGAGGTTTTGGACGCAGTTGATTAGTGATTAGTTGTGGGCCGCTCGCCTCGGCGCAAGGCCACGGATAGCGGCTGCGCTCCGTCCTTGTTGGGTTTTGAACTCACCTCGCCGGTGCGGGGATCCACGCTGTAGATCATCACGGCCTCGGGCACGTCAAAATCCTTTTCCGGTCGTTCCTCATTTACCGCAATCATAAAATCCGTCCAGATGGGCACGGCGCCGTTGCCGCCGGTGATTTGCACCCCGCGCGTATCTACCAGCTTATGGGTGCGGCGGTCGTCGAACCCCACCCAGACGCTGGTGATTAAGTCCGGTGTGAAGCCAGTAAACCAAGCGTCGGTATTGTCGTTGGTCGTGCCGGTCTTGCCGGCGGTTGGCCGCGCAAAGCCCAACGTGCGCACTCGGCGACCAGTGCCGCGATCCACAGTCTGGCGCAAGAGGTGGACCATCTGTGCGGCGAGGTCGGGCGCGATAGCTTGGCGGATCTGCGGCTGGTGAGTAAAGATCGGCTGGTCGTTGTCATCGACGATCCGCTCTATCAAGGTTGGCTTTACGTGCAAGCCGTAGTTGGCGAAAGTCCCGTACGCCGTGGCCATTTCCAACACGGTGACTTCGGCGACGCCCAAAGCAATGCTTTTGTAAGCTCCTATTGGCCCGGCAAATCCCAAGCGGTGGGCTGTCTCGACGACGTGCTCCGGGCCGACCAACTCGGAGATTTGTATGGCCGTGGAGTTGGCCGAGCGGACTAAGGCCCACGCCGCGGTCGTCTGCCCCAAGTAGCGACCGCCGTAGTTGCGCGGTTGCCACTTTTTCCCGTTGACGATATAGGTGCGCGGCTCGTCGTTAAAGACGGTGACCGGGCTGATCTCACCCGCTTCCAAAGCTGCTAGATAAGCAATCGGCTTAAAGCCGGAGCCGGGCTGGCGGCGGGCGGTGAGGGCTCGGTTGTAGTAACTGACGAAAATGTCCCGACCCCCGACCATAGCCAGCACTTTCCCGGTCTGCGACAGGCACACCAACGCACCTTGGACGTAGGCTGGGCGCTCGGCCATCGACGCTTCCGCATAGGGCTTAAACCCCAGCCGCTCATCCAACTGGACCAGCCCCTTGGCTACTGCTTCTTCGGCCGCTTCTTGCATTGTGATGTCCAAGGTGGTATAGACCTTCAGGCTCCCATAATGCAGGGCCGACGGCCCCCACTGCCGGACGATTTCCGCGTTGATGGCTTCGACCCAATAGGGCACTGGGTTGCGGGGCGGGTAGCCGGGATTGATCAGGTCTTCAGCTCGGAGAGCGGCGTATTCTCGGCGCGTCGCCGGGTCGAGGAAGCCGCTGGCGACCATGCGGTCGAGCACGTGTTGCAGCCGGGTGGTGGCCTGTTGGGGGTGCCGCAGGGGATTGTACTTGGTTGGGGCGTTGACTTGACCAATGAGCAGGGCGGCGCGGGGCAGGCTCAGCGAGTCGGGGGTGGTGTCGAAGAAGGTGATCGCGGCGTCGTGAATGCCGTAGGCGTTGGTGCCGTAGAATACCTCGTTGAGGTATAGCTCTAAGAGGCGATTTTTGTACACGGGTTGCCCAACGGCGTTGGTGTCTGGATACGAGGCGGCAAAGAACGCCTCTAGTTGGACGGCGAGGAGCGCTTCCGAGAGCTTGCGCGCAAAGGTCTTTTCCGGCGAAAAGAACAGGCGCTTGACGAGCTGTTGGGTCAAGGTGCTGCCGCCGCGGGTGAGGCTGCCCCTGCGCAGGTTGTCGCGGATCGCGCCGACAATGGCCGTCAGGTCGATGCCTCGGTGGTGGTAAAAATGCGCGTCCTCCGTGGCGATGAGTGCTTGTACCACGTAGGGGCTGATGTGTTCGAGGGGCACCCATTGGCGGCTCTGATTGAAGGTGTAGATGCGTTCGCCAGAGGCTGCGTACATCTCCGTACCGGGGCGGATGCCTAGCTCACGCGGATCGGTGGGCAGGCTGGGCAGGTTAGGACTCATGCGCCAGATGGCGTACCCCACTCCTGCCCCACCCGCCAAAATGAGGAACACAGTCAGGACCACGCCGATGAGTAGCGCACGTCTCATTGTTCTTCCAATCCGAGGTGTTGTTGCACGGACTCGGCCGGAAGCACGAGCGCTGTGGCCTCTTGGCCCGGCACGAGCGCGTACGCGGCGAATTGGTCTTCGTCTCCAGTGCGGGTCAGACGCAGTTCAAAACCGTCTGCGCTGTCCCAAGCTGTGAGTAGATGCTTGGTTTCGCCTTGGCGCAGCGAATCGGCCCGCGCTTGCACGACCTCGGCTAGGGCGGCTGTGATGATCGGCCCGGCATCGCTTTGCGCGCGCTCGGGGTCAGGACCCAAAAGCGGCGCTAAGTGCTGACGCCAGTAGGCCATGTCTTCCTCTTTCATCTTCAGAAAGGTCCAAGCTTCGGGCTCGTCTTTTGCCAGTAGGCATTTGTGGAGTTGGTAAAAGAGCGAGCCATCCTCTAGGGCTATTTGCGCGCCGACGAGTGCGCGGAGATACGAACCGTGGTCGGGTACGATGGCTTGGGTTAGCAAAGAGCGGCCCTGCTCGTAGATCTGCAGGGAATAGGCGAGCTCGCGTAGGTTTTCCGGACTAAGGAGATCGGGCTGAAGGGCGGTGTCGCGCTGCGCGACCGCAAAGAACGCCGCGTGGGTGCCGTGGTACTGGAGTTGGTAGTGGTTTTGCAAAACCGGCAACGGGGTTTGGCTCGGCTCTAGGGGAGCTTCGGCCAGCGAGTCGGATAGGGCCATGCGGGTCTGCCGGCTGGCGAGAATGCCCTGCCAGAGCGCGCCTCTTGGCTGGCGGTTGGAGTTTTGCTGCATCAGGTATTGACCGATGTAGCGGGCCGCGTATTGGGTTTGGTACTCGAGAAAAAAAAGTGCACAAGCCGCCCCCAAAGGTACCAGCATACACAGGGCGATGCGGACGAGGCCGTAGAGCAGGGATAACATAGCGACACAATAACTTCGGGACGACTACTTGTCAAAAGTGCTTGCCCATTTTGGGCGGCTAATGGTACTTTTGGCTGAGAGGCGATTAATCTATCTGGGGAGGTAGAAAAATATGAAACGCCTAAAATTTGCATGTATTGCCGTCGTCGTCGGGTTGTGGCACTGCGGTGATGATGGCGAAAAGGGCACCAGTCCCGTCGCGACCATCGATTCTCCGCAGGCACCGCGCGCGCTAAGTGTGGAGCGCATCGGCGACGGCGAGGTATGGCTCAATTGGCAGGCTGTCGAGGGCGAGGACGAGGTGCTCTACGTCGTCTATCGCTCAGTCGGAGACGACGCGGCCGTGGCCATTGACTCCACGTTTGAGACCCGATACAAGGATCAGGGGCTGCGATACGAGCTGGAGTACACCTATCGAGTAACCGCGATAAACGGCGGCGGCGAGAGCGGCCTCTCAAATGCTGTCAGCGGCCAGCCTCTCAACAGCTTGACTCCGCAGCGGCCGACCTCGGTGCGCGCCGTAGCGCATCACCTCGAAGTACTCGGCCAGCTCGACATCGCACTCGATTGGGCTGACAACGCGGAGACCGATCTGGCAGGTTACCGGGTCTATCGCTCGACTGAGCAGGGTTTCGCTCCGACTCTTGAGCATTTGCTCATGCAGGTGTCGGGGCCGAGCTTCATCGACGTGGAGATCGAGGTGGGCACGGTGTACTACTACCGAATTACGGCGATAGATCTCGGCGGTAAGGAAAGCAAGGGCTCCGAGGAAGTAAGCGACGTCGCACTACCCTCGCCAGTGCCGTTGGTCCCGGTCGCCGGGCAAGAGGCCGCGGCACCGTTGACCTTTACTTGGAATCGCTTGCCCGAGGCGCGCGCATTCCGGGTGATCGTCACCACCTCGCTGACCAGTGGCGAAGTATCGGACATACCGCTGACTAGCGATACCACGGCCGTATTTACCGGTCGCATTAAGGATGGGCGCTTAGTCGCGCTCGAACCCGGACAAATGTACTACTGGAAAGTCGTGGCCAGTACGCATGTCGAGGGGATTGAGAATTCGGTGAGTCGGGTTGAGAGTTTTAAGGTTGCTGAGTAGGATGGACGCGGATATAGACGCAGGGGTACTGCGCGTCGTCGAGACCTTGCGCCGGGCCGGCTTCCAGGCTCTGCTAGCCGGTGGTTGCGTGCGCGACTTGGTGTTGGGGCGCGTGCCCAAGGACTGGGATGTGGCTACGGATGCCGGGCCAGAAGAGGTGGCTGCGCTCTTTGAGCACACAGTGCCGGTGGGCGCGCAGTTTGGTATCTCATTGGTAGTGCTCGACGAGGGCGACTACGAGGTAGCGCGCTTTCGCCGCGACGGCCCGTATCGCGATAGCCGCCGTCCCGCATCCATCGAGCCAGCCGACGCCCGCGCCGATGCCGAGCGCCGCGACTTTACCATCAACGGCTTGTTTTACGACCCGGAGCGTGGTGAACTGCTCGATTACGTCGGCGGACAGCGCGACCTCGACGCTAAGGTCATCCGCGCCATCGGCGATCCGGCCGCGCGATTTGCCGAAGACCATCTGCGCTTGTTGCGGGCCGTGCGTTTTGCCGCCCGGTTCGGCTTCGCCATCGAACCCGCGACGTGGGACGCGCTTTGTGCCCAGGTCGAGTCCATTGCCAGCGTCAGCGCCGAGCGCATCCGCGACGAGCTAACCTTGTTGTTGACCGAGGGAGGGGCTGTGTACGGCTTGCGCTTGTTGGACCAGTCGGGCCTGCTGCAAGCCGTGTTGCCGGAAGTTGCGGACATGCGCGGCGTGCCGCAGGAGGCTGAATTCCATCCCGAAGGCGACGTGTGGACCCACGTCCAGCTTCTGTTTGAACACCTCGACGAGCCGTCGGCTGAGCTGGCTTGGAGCGCATTGCTCCACGACATTGGCAAGCCGTCAACTATGGTGCGAGCCGAGCGAATCCGCTTCCATGGCCACGACGCGGTTGGGGCCGAAATGGCGGCGGCGATCTGCGGGCGGTTGCGGATGTCCAACGAAGCGCGGAGGGTCATCGGTACGCTCGTGGCCGAACACATGCGGATAAGCCACGTGCGCCAGATGCGTCCGAGCACGCTAATGCGCCTGTTGCGCGAGCCGCACTTTCCCGAGTTGCTTGAACTGCACCGCGCCGATTGTTTGGCCAGCCACGGCAAGCTCGACCTGTACGAGTTTTGCCAAGAGCAGCTAGCCGCTCTAAAAAAGGAGCATCTGCGCCCACCGGCTTTGCTCACGGGAAGCGACCTCATCGCCATGGGTTTTACTCCTGGACCCTTGTTTAGGGAAATTCTCGCCGCGGTCGAGGATGCCCAGTTGGAAGGGCAACTCGATAGCTATCGAGCCGCGCTGAGCTTTGTGCAGCGCAAATTCAGCGCTGAGCCTGCTGCCTGATTCACAAGATGATCCGCAGATGGACGCAGATAGACACGCAGAATTGTAGGGGTGCCACCCCTACCGCAGGACGATTTATACAAGTGCGTTCAGCCCAAACCCCGCTTGAGTACCTCTAGTACCGGCTGGTGCCCTGCCGGCGACATCAGGTACAGTCCGCTCCAGCCTTCAGCGCGGACTTGACGCACTTGCTCGGCAGCCAATTCGACTCCCGCTTTAGTTTGGTCGGCCGGGTCTGCATACGCGGATAGCTTGGCAAAAATCGCTTCCGGCACAATCACTCCGGGCACCTCGGCAATGCGCCGGGCGTGTTCCAACCCTCGCAGCACCATGACCCCCACAATGATCGGCACCTGAGCGCGATAAGTGGTCAGGGGCGCTAGAGCCTTGCGGTCAAAGGTCGGCTGGGTCATTACGTAATCGGCTCCCGCGTCGATTTTGTGCGCCAGCCGCTCCCACTCGCGCTGGAGATCGAGGGCTTCTGGCTCGCAGCCCGTGCCAATAGTAAAGTGGGTGCGGGGATCGCGGTGCGTGCCGAGCGGTTGGCCGCCAAAGTCCAGTCCAGCATTGAGAAAGGCGTGGGTATAGCGAATGAGGGCGGCGGAGTCGAGGTCAAAAACAGCGGTAGAGCGCGGATAGGTCGGGGCCATTTTCGGGGGGTCGCCGGTGATGAAGAGTACGTTGTGGATGCGGTTGGCCCAGTAGCCGATGAGTCGGCTTTGCAACCCCATGACGTTGAGATCGCGACTGGTGCAATGGGGAATTAGTTCGAGGCGGTCGCGCTCCCAATGCAGGCGGCGGCGGATGAGGTGGATGAAGTCGCCCGGCGGCATTAGGGGGATGCCGCGCGAGCCATCGGTTATGTCGAGGGCATCAGCTAGGCCCGAGGCGGCCAACTCGGCGATAAAAGCGAGCCGGGCTTTCAGTCCGCCCGTGCCGCGCGGGGGCAGCATCTCGACGCTGACGGCGAATTGGCCGTCGATGAGCTTGCGCGAGAATGGGCCATTGCGGCGCTTGGCGGTTGCGTCGATTGGTTGCTGGTCCGGCGTCCTTGCCAAAGGGACGATGCGCTCCCCGGCTGCAAGGCCGTGGAGGTAGTTGTGCATCTCGTGGATGTGGGAGGGATGGACCTCGCAACAGCCGCCGATGAGGCGCACGCCCTTGTGCGCCATTTCGCGGGCAAAGCGCCCCATGCACTCGGGGTTGACGCCCGTCAGGTAGCGATGGCCCACGCGCCGGAACTCGCCGCCGTTGGGCATGACCGCGAGTTGGACTTGGCCGTCACGCACGGATGCACATTCTTGCGCTGCGTCGAGGAAGGCCCGCGCTTCTGCGAGTGCACAGCAGTTGATGCCAACGACATCTGCGCCCAAGGACGCGGCGGTTTGGATGTATGCTTGGGGGGCTTGCTCCCACGTGCCGTCGCGCTGGTGCAAGGCCATCTGGACGATGACTGGCACGGGGTTGTCGAGGTCTTGTAGGAGCTCTAAGAGGGCGGCGACCTGATCGAGGCAGGTAAAAGTCTCCAATAACAGGGCATCGACGCCGCCCTCGACGAGGGCCTCGATTTGGGCGCGGTACAGGTCGCTGGCCGTGCGCGGGGCTTGGGCCGCTGGCAGGGGTGGGCCTAGGGAGCCGAGGACGAACAAAGGATCGCTGTACTGGGCCTGCTGGCAGTATTGGTCAATGGCCTCGCGTGCCAAGCGCACGGCCGCCGCGTTGAGCTCGGCGATGGACACAGCCGAGGGATAGGTCGCGTTGGCGGCAAAGGAATTGCTGGTCAGGCATTGGGCACCGGCTTGCAGATATTCGAGGTGGAGTTGGCGGACGAGTGCTGGGCGGGTGAGGTTGAAGGCTTCGTAGAGGTGATTTTGCTCGGAGACGCGGCCGGTAAGCGCGAACAAGTAAGAGCCCAAGGCACCATCGGCGAGTAAGGGGCGATGGTGGAGGGCGGCGAGGAATGGCTGCATGGGGACAGTGGGGTTGTCCACTAATGCCCGTGATCGTCGTGAATGTTAGCGGCGTATTCTGCGGTTTTGGCGTCTAGTTGCTCTCGGCTGAGCAAGCCCTTGGCAATGATCAACTCTTCAAGCGAAGCGATCCAGCGGGTGTAATAGCTCGCTGGGTCGTCGTTTTGTTCTGCCTCGGCGATGGTCGCCGCTAATTCCGCACTGAACTCGCGCCATTTGTAGAGGTCTTGCTGGTTAAGTGCAACCGCAAGGCCAAAGGCGCGTGCTTCCCAAGGGGCCTGAAAGACCAGTTCTCCATTTTCTCGCGGCAGGGCGATTTGTGCTTCCATTGCGGAGATTTGTCGGTCGGCTTGTTGCATTATCCTAGCTTCACTTTGCAGGAGATTCAATTTTAGCCACGCCGATCATCGAGTCGCGCGTGATGAGCGCAATGAGTTGTTCTTCGCTGTGGTCTTCCGTGTTGGCGGGGCGCTCGGGCAGTACCATATAGCGGAGATCCGAGTTGCTGTCCCAGACGCGGATTTCGACCGAATCGGGTAGATCGAGGTCGAATTCCCGCAAGACCGCTCTCGGCTCCCGCACCACCCGAGTGCGATAGGCGTAGGATTTGTACCAATTCGGCGGCAGGCCGAGGACGGACCAGGGATAGCAGGAGCAAAGGGTGCAAACGACGACGTGGTGGACGCTTGATGTGTTTTCCAGCACGACGATTTTGCTGCCGTGGGCGTCGCCGAAACCTAGTGCGGCAATTGCTGCGGTGCCGTCTTCGAGGAGCCGTCGTTTGTAGTCCGGGTCAATCCAAGCGCGGGCAACTACTTTGGCACCGTTGAGCGGGCCTACGTCTTGTTCGTATTTCTGCACGACTTCGTCTATGATATCTGTTGTAAGCAAACCCTTTTCGACTAGGAGCGATTCGAGTGCTCTGGTGCGCAGGGCGGCATCTGTCTCGGTTTGGGTGGCTTGGTGAGGGTTGTCCATAACAAGAATCCTTTTGCGATTGGGTATTGATTACGCCGGTTCTAGGTAGCTTTCCCACATATCCAGATAGACGGCACTTTTTGTTTCCGCGGCGCTACCCCATAGTTCTGCAGCGTCAAAGCGCACGGCATATAGGGGTTGTTGGCGAGTTGCACACCCTGCGGGCAGTTCGGCATCTTGGAGGTTGTAGATGCCGTAGAAATTGGTGACTATGCCGTGTTTGCCCCGGGCGTAGCGGGGAAGTCGGGTGTGGCCTGTGGGGTGGATATTGCGCGATCGCACGCGGTCGCCATGGGAAAATTGTGGCTGGATATTCATTGGTTGTGGGGGTGGATTCGCCGGACGTGAACGCTTGAGTTCCGCGCGCACGGCATCCGGGTCGGGATGCACTGGGGTTTCGGCATTGGGATGGTCCCGGAAAAGCGCCATCCGCGTCTCCAACTCTTCCGGAGTTAGCACGCCGGCGTCAATCAGCCCTTTGATGCGGGAGTGCAGCCATTTTTCGTAATAGCTGGACGACAGGTAGTGGGCTGGGTCCATGTTTTCGATGTTGTTGCGGGAGCCACCGGGGATCGGTACAGGTGTCGCTACAGTTATGGCAAGCACTCGGCCCTCCCAGGGATGGTGAAATAGAGGTTCGTTTTCTTCGCGTATGATGGGGCCAAATCCGTGCATCCCGCCCATGTCGTGAATGCCGTCCATGGTTGCTCCTAGGGTTTAGCTATCGTGGATGGTTGGGTTTCCGAATGTAATGCTCACTTGATCGTTTGCCCAGTAGCGTGTGGCTCGATCTGGTCCAATAAATGTATGACGTCTTTGGGCTGGACTTTGTTGCGAAAAAAGAAGACCCCGCCGGGCACGTTTTTAAAATCGTCCTCGCTGACATTGAGATTGGACGAGACGGCCACGAGCAAATCCTTGCGCTGGGCTTGGCGCAGCTTTTCCAGCTTGCGCCGCAGATACTCGGGCCGCCAATAGCCCATGATTTCCAGCAGAGCTATGCGGCCGTCGGGATGGCGGAAGGTAAAGTCCGGGATCATCACGGTTTCTTTGAGGTTGACCACTTCGCTTTCCCGCTCTAGCTGCCATTGGGTTTTGGCCTTGGTGAAACGCGCGGCAAACGTTTCTTCCAACAGAGAGTCGTACAAAGTCTGATCCTTGTAATGCGACACGAGCCCCGATTGGTCGTCGAGGACGAAGTGTTGGCGGCGACCGTCTTTACGCAAAATGTCGGCTTGCATTGACCAGCGAGTACACAGCAATAAGGCCGGGAGGAAAATTGCCATTTGCAGGCCGTATTTCTGCGAGTGGCGAAACATGCTCACTGGGCCGTCGAGCCCGATCTCATAGCCAGCATCGACATCGCCTTCGATGGTGTGGATCAGTCGGTAGAACTTGATGAATTTGAAGAGTTGCTTATAGCGCACCGGCAGGTTGCGATATACGCTCAGGCGCAGGACTTCGCAGCGGTAGAGCATAGCTTGGGCTAGCGCCACGTTGTAGCGCAGCAGCAACTCGTTGGGCGAGGGCGCGGCAAAGGTGGCAAGCTGGTGGTTTTCGGGCAGGTCGGCGTATAGCCCTGCGAGCACGTCTTCGCGGCTGATCTGATGTTTGAGAGCGACCTGATCCAGCAGATCCTCGCGTTTGACTGGGTAGATGAGGCTGGTCTCGCGGACGACTGGATGGTGGGCGCGGGCTAAGGTAAAAACGGCGTGGCGCAATTCTTCAGGGGGCTGGGGACTGGCGACGTGGAATTCGCAGTAGTGGTCGCAAAGTAGCTTGGCTAGGCCGCGCTGGATGCGGTAGTCGGTGCGGTCCCCGGCGAGCAAGTCGAGGGCTTGCTGTAGTTCCCGCCGAGTTTTGCCTTGGTGTGCGGCGTGGATGTCGATGAGTGCTTGGGCTAGGTCGATGAGGGCCGGGTCTTCGACATCGACATAGCGCGGTTCGATGTAGGGGCCGCGCGAGCGGGTCAGCAGGAGGTCTGAGGTCAGCACGGTGCTACTCGTAGGCTTCGTGGCGGCGGCGACGGTCGCTGATGCGGTCTTCGACCGTGTTCTTGGAGACTACTTCGTAGAGCACGGCTTCCTTGCCTTGGCGACGGCGAAGGATGCGCCCGAGGCGCTGGACGTGCTCGCGGATGGTCCCCGAGCCGGAGAGGACCACCGCGACGTTGGCTTCGGGGATATTGACGCCCTCGTTGAGCACTTTTGAGGCGACGAGGGCGAGGTACTCCCCCTTGTTGAAGGCTTCGAGGATGGCCTTGCGCTCTCGCGTGCGGGTGCGGTGGGTGATGGCCGGGACTAGGAAGGTGCGGGAGATCTGATGGACGGTCTCGTTGTCGTTGGTAAAAATCAACACGCGGTCGCGCGGGTGGGCTTTGAGGATGTCTTCGAGGACGCGGAGTTTGGCTGTCGCGCCGAGGGCGAGCTGGCGGTGACGGCGGTAGGCGTGCATGGCCCGTCGGCCGCTGGTGCTTTTGGCCGAGAGCATGACGAAGTGCCGCCAGCCATCTTTGGTGCCGAGGCGGATGTTCTTGGCGGTGAGGAAGGCTTGGTACTCGTCGCGGGCGGCCTCGTACTGGGCGCGCTCCTCGGCGACCATATCCACTTGGCGGCGCTCGACGCGATACTCGGCCAAGTACTCGCCGGACAAGGCGCGGATACCGCGCTCATAGGCTATGGGGCCGACGAGGGTGTCGAGGAGCACGTGGCGGCCGTCGGCGCGTTCCGGCGTGGCGGTCAGACCTAGGCGGTAGGGCGCTAGGCACATTTCAGCGGCATGGCTGTACATTTCGCCGGGCAGGTGATGGACCTCGTCGAAGACTATGAGGCCGAAGCGGTTGCCGTAGCGGTCCATCTGCATATAGGCGCTGTCGTAGGTGGCGACGGTCAGGTCGGCTAGCTCGTGGTAGCCGCCGCCGAGCAGGCCGACTTCGACGGCAAACGAGCGGGTGAGTAGGTCGTACCATTGGTTCATCAGGTCGATGGTCGGCGCGACGACGAGGGTGCTGCGTTGGACTTCTGCCATCGCCATGAGCGCGACTTGTGACTTGCCCGTGCCCGTGGGCAAGACGACCACACCGCGGCAGTTGTGCTGTTGCCAGGCGGCGATGCTTTCAGCTTGGTGCGGGTGTGGCTCAGGCGCGGTTTGCAGTTGGAGGGAAAGGGTATTATAGCGTGGGGCCGTATTCTTGAATGCGACTTCGTGCCGTTTGAGGTGTTCTACGCTTTCGCGGTAGAAGTGGGCTTGGGCACGCCAGTGATCGACGCGCGCGTCCCAGACAAAGGCCGGGGGCGCGTCTGGGCCGACGTAGTCGCGCAGGAGTAGGGTGCCTTCTTCAAAGGTCAGACGCATAGGAGTAGATTGATTAGGAGGATGAGAAATGATACATTGGGGCCAGAGAGCGGGCAAGGCATTATCAACCAAGGAGACATGCGATATGGACACAGCCCGAGTGGGTTTGGCCCGCGCTGGTGCGCGGCGAGCCAACGTATATCAAGCGCTAGATTTGGTGCGCGAGGACGTCGAGCCAAAGCTGGCGGCGCAAGTGATGCTCAAACCGAACTTCCTGTCCAGCGAAAATCCCCTCGCTTCGACCCACGCCGACGCCATGCGCGGTGCCATCGACTTCCTGCTGAGTACGCCGCAGCCGCCCGAGGAGATCGTCATTGCCGAAGGCGGCAACGAGAAGTATTCGGGCGAGGCATTTGCCAATTTTGGCTATGACGCACTAGTCGAAGAATACTCGGTGCCGATTCGCTTGGTCGATCTCCATCAGGAGACGCGGTGGGAAGAGACCACAATTCACATGGCCGGCGGCGTCGAGGCGACCGTGCGGATGCCAAGCGTAGTACTCGAATGTCCCTGCACCATTTCGGTGGCCGTGGCCAAGACCCACGACGTGTGCGTGGTTACGTTGGCGCAGAAGAACATGATCATGGGGACGCTGCACAAAGAGGATCGCATCAAGATGCACGGCTATCCCTCGCACGCCGAGCGCGTGTTGCCCAGCGAGGCCGAGGTGCTCAACGTGAACTTGATCCGCTTGGCCCAGTATCTCAAGCCAGACATTGGGATCGTCGATGGCACGGTGGGCTTGCAGGGCAATGGTCCTGGAGGAACTGATGCGGTTTCTATGAGGGCGGCCGCGGCATCGGCCGATGTGTTTGCCGTGGATGCGGTCATGGCCAAGGCCATGGGCTTTGAACCGATGGAACTGGGCCTTTTACACTACGCCGATACCTTGGGCTACGGCGTGGCCGACTTGGAGCGGATCGAGGTGCGGGGCGTGCCGATTGCCGAGGTCTCCTACGTCTTCAAGCCGCACGAGACGACGGCGCAGCAGATGCAGTGGCGCAGCGCAGCGGTGGAGCAGTTTTTGCCATGACGCCTCCTCCTAACATCCTCTGGATATGCACGGATCAACAGCGTTACGACACGATCGGAGCGCTTGGCTATGCTCACGTCGATACGCCGCACGTCGATCGGCTGGTTGCCGAGGGCGTGGCCTTTACGCACGCCTATTGCCAAAGCCCGATCTGCACGCCGAGCCGCGCGAGTTTTCTCACCGGCCAGTACGCCAGCGCCGTGCACATCAACGGCAATGGCCTCGATAGTTTTCCTGACCACCCGCCGCTGGTCACGCGGATATTAGCCGAGGCTGGGTACGACTGCGGGCTGATTGGCAAGCTGCACTTGGCCAGCGCCTATGGCCGCATTGAGCCGCGCGTCAACGACGGGTATCGCTACTGGGAGTACAGCCACGCGCCCCGCGACGACTGGCCACAGGGGCACGGCTATGCCGATTGGGTGCGGGAAAAGGGGGAAGTCTTAGGCGAACTGATGAAGCAATATCCCCATGGGCTACCCGCCGAGTTCCACCAGACGACGTGGTGCGGCGAGAAAACCATTGAGTTTATGAGCCAACAACGCGATAGGCCTTGGTTGGCGAGTGTCAATATCTACGATCCGCACCCGCCGTTCAATCCGCCGCAGAGCTACCGCGACCACTTTGACCCAGCGGCCATGCCCGGACCGCTGTTTGCCGACAGCGACTTGGCGCAGCAGGAAAAGCTAGCGGCGATTGATTTCCAGTCCAAGGGACGGCGGCCCGACCAGCTTGACATTCGCGACCCCTTGCACAAAGACCGCCCGGTGCCTGGTGCCGACGCGCGCGTGTTGCAGGCGGCGTACTGCGCGATGATCAAGCAGATTGACGATCAAGTAGGGAACATGTTGGCCGCGCTCGAAGACATGGGCCAGAGCGACAATACCGTGGTGATTTTTACGTCCGACCACGGCGAGATGCTCGGCGATCATGGGCTAATCCAAAAGGGTTGCCGCTTTTACGAGGGTTTGGTGCGGGTACCGCTGATTTTTTCTTGGCCGGGGCACTTTGAGGAAGGTTTAGTGCGAGACGATCTGGTCGAACTGACCGATAAAGCGCCGACGATTTTGGAACTGGCCGGGCTGGAGGTGCCAGAGCGGATGACTGGCCGTTCGCTTTTGCCGATCTTGCGCGGCGAGAGTGAGCAACCGCACCGCGATTTTGTCCGCTGCGAGTACTACGACGCCTTGGACGCGCCCGATGGCACCTTTGCCACTATGTACCGCGATGAGCGCTACAAGTTGGTGCTCTACCACGGACACGATTTGGGCGAGCTATACGACTTGGAAGAAGACCCCGGCGAGTTTGAAAACATGTGGGACGAGCCGGAAGCGCAGCCGCTCAAGTTGGAGCTGATGCAAAAGAGTTTCGACGCTTCGATGCTGGCGATGGATCGAGGCCCTCGGCGCGTGGGGCCGATGTGATGGAGCGGCAGCAGCGGGTGACGCAGCGGCCGATCTGGCGTTTCCGCGAGGCGAATAAAGCGGCCGAAGACGACCAAGTAACGGTCGAGGAGCCGCTGGAGATCCGCGTAGAGGAGACGCCGATCGCGGTGGTCATGCGCACTCCGCGCCACGACTTTGAGCTAGCGGCTGGTTTTTTGTGTACCGAGGGGCTGCTCAAATCGCCGCAGGAGTTGGGCGCGATCTCGTACTGCACGGCCGCGGAGCCGCCCAACGAGGAGAATATCGTCGAGGTCAAGCTGGCCGCTGGCGTGGAGTTTGATCGGCAGCGGCTCCAGCGCAACTTTTACGCCTCGTCGAGTTGCGGGGTCTGCGGCAAGGCCAGCATTGAGGCTATCACCTGCGAGGCTCCTGCGCTGACGGACGATTTTACCGTTCCACTAGCCATGCTCTACGACCTTAGCGACCGCATGCGTCAGGCACAGGATGTATTTGAGCAAACCGGCTCGCTGCACGCGGCAGCCCTGTTTGATCAGGCGGGCGACTTGCTCGTCCTGCGCGAGGACGTGGGCCGGCACAACGCGGTCGATAAGCTCATCGGCCACTACGCACTGCGCAACGAGCCGGTACCAGCGAAGAGCGTGTTGATGGTCAGCGGTCGCACCAGCTTTGAGATTGTGCAGAAGGCGCGGATGGCGGGGATTGCGGTGGTCGCCGCTGTATCGGCACCGTCGAGCCTGGCGGTGGATTTGGCGCGGGAATCGGGGATGACGCTGTTGGGATTTTTGCGCGGGCGGGGATTCAATGTATATACCGGAGAAAAGCGAATTGCCGTTTAATTTTTCCATGTAAAGGAGAAGATCATGGCTAAGAAGAAGCAGGCCAAAAGACCGCAACTCAAACTCTGCGCTGCGGCGTGGACGTTGACCAATTACCCATCCGAGGCCAAGCAGTGGTCGATGGACCGCAAAGTCCGCGCGGCCAAGGACGCTGGCTTTGTCGGCTTCAGCGCTGGGGCCGATCCCGAGATCGCCGAGGCTTGCACCAAGCACGGACTACAACTCGTCGGCGGAGTCGATATAGCCACGGTAGAAGAAGCTGGGCCGAAACTGGCGGCTTTTAAGGAAGCCGGAGCCAAGCACATCAACGTCCAGCTTTGCGACCACGATACTGAGATCCGCAAGGCGGTGACGGTGGCGCGGGCGGTGATGAAGGCGGGCAAAGAGCTCAAGCTCAAACCGGCAATTGAGTGGCACCGCGACACATGTACTGAGACCCCGGAGAAGGGGCTGGCGCTGGCCGAGCAGTACGAGAAGCGCTACAAGGAGAAGCTGCGCACGAATTTCGACCACTCGCACCCGGCGATCATCAAACAGCTACGGCCCACCAATTTCTGGGAGCGCATCTCCGAGTACCGCCCCGACCTGCTCAAAATGAGCGAGTTGATTCACTTCCGCACCTTTACGGGCAGCCATTGCCAGACGCCGGTCACCAATGGGCGCGGGGTGCTGGACGCGGATTTTATCTCTTGGCGCGACAACTTCCTCAAGCATCTGCTCTACAACTGGGTCAAAGGACAGCGCGGTGCCACCGAGCTATGGGCTGTCGTCGAATTGGGGCCGAAGGGATCGGGCTATGCGCTCGATTGTTTTCCCGACGTGTGGAAGGATGCAATCGTCGCGCGTGGCGAGATCGAGAAGGCGTTTAAGGGGGCGCTGAGGAAAGCGAAGAAGTAGCGTTTTACTCGGTTCAGAGAGTGATAGGGACATGTTGCCGAGAGCATGGTCGGAGGGACAGATTGTCGTACAGGCGGTTGTGGCAGCGCAGACGCCGGCGCTGCATGCTGCGGTTACGGAATGCGTAGATATTGTCGGGCTCGATCCCACTTTTGCCGAGGTTCCCGAAAACACGGTCGGGGAGTTGGTGGAGCAGTCGGTAGCGGAGGAGGCGCAGGAACGCGGCTTCCGCATGAGGAGCATTCACGTCGGACCGGCTGAAGAGCTGGCTGGGTACTTTCACTTAATGGAGGATGTGCCCAACGCAGGGGACGCGTGGCTCTCGATCCTAGCGATCCGACCTCGATTCCGGCGCAGCGGCGTTGGCACGACACTCATCAAAAGCCTCAAGAGCGTGCTGGCCGCCCAAGGTTTTCGCTTCGCCCTCGCACGCGTTTATCTGGCCAATGTTCCGGCCTTACAATTCTGGACTCGATTGGGATTCACCGAAATCGTCCCCCATCGAGGGGACTACATCGGCCACGACTTAGGGAAGCCCTGTGTCGTCCTAAGGGCATCGCTCGGCGGGTAGCTGATCCTGAGAGGGCTGGGTCACATTCTTTCCCGAGCCTTAACCGAACCGAGATGTCTCGCGCATCGGCTCACGCGGTGGTATGTCCAGTTCCACACCGCCCAAGGGCGCGAAGCGAGCGCGTATGGCGCGGGCTAAATTGGTGGTGGGCGCAGGTTCGGTAAGCGCCGTGCGCAGAATTGTCAGCGCTTCCTCCTCCATCGAATGGCCGTGCTTGGCCGCTTGGATGCGCAGGCGCTGCTTTATGGCATCGTCGAGGTTGTGGATTGTCATGCTGGCCATGTTCTTCACCTCCAATTATAGAAAATCGTGTTCCCCGCCCGGGTGATGTCGTTCAGGGCGGCACAAATAAGACTTCCGTCGCCCGGATCTTCCTCGGCGCATGCTTCCAGGTAAAGGCGCACGTCTTCTTGGGTACGCAGGTGCTCCGTTACATTCCATTTTGTGAACGATTCGGTCATGTCTGTCTCTAGTCCTTCGCCAGCCGTCCAGCGCCTCCTTTGAAAGTGACAAGGGGCGACCTTTGGTGTCAAGCAGTATCATCCCCGAACCTTAACCGAATCGAGTTGGTCCTGCGGCGCGCAGATCGTCGCTCGCAGCGAATATATAGCGGCGATGCGTTATTTTTTCCCAGTCTCGAGCATTTATAGGGCGAGTGCACTCGAAAAAAGGAGTTTTCGTGAACGACGCCCAACTGGTAGAGGCGTGCTTGGAGGGGGACCACCGTGCATACGCGATCCTAGTCGATCGTTACCGCTACCCCGTCTTCGGGCTGTGTCTGAGCTATGTCAAGGATTTCGACGCGGCCGAGGATGCGGCGCAGGAGGCACTGATTGCTGCCTATCTGAGGCTGGAAAGTCTGCCCGAGCCGCAAAAATTCGGTCCTTGGTTGCGGGCTATCGCCGCCAACCAGTGCCGCATGTGGCTCCGGCGTCAGCGCCGACAGGTCGCCTTTGACGAAGAAAAGGCGGTCGTTGATCCCGCCCCGTCGCCGGCGGAGCAAGTGCTTGCACGCGAGCACCGGCAGCGGGTTTTGGCCGCCGTCGCCCGGCTGAGCCAGCCGCAACAACAGGCCGTGGTCCTTTTTTATCTCGAGGGCCTTTCACTCAAGCGGATCGCCGCCTTCCTCGATGTCGCGGTCCCTACCGTCGAGCAGCGGCTCTACCGGGCGCGTCTCAACCTAAAAGAGGAGATGGCGACTATGGTCGAAGAAAATTTGCAAGAACACCGCCTGCCCGAGGACTTCACACAGGAAGTAGTGCAAGAGGCCCTGGCCCGGGGACAGGACCTGTTGCAGGAGCGCCAGTGGCCCGAAGCCCGCAAAGCCTTCAACCGCATCGTCGCCGCCGTGCCGGACCACCTCGAAGCCCACCGAGGTTTGGCCCTGGCCTTTGACGGCGAAACCCGCGAGGCCCTGCGACAGGAGGCGCACTTTAGCGACGGCCGCCTGCTCGACAACACCTTCGCCGCCCTGCACAAGGTCTGCGAACTGGGTGCCGACGATCCAGAGATCGCCCGCGCGCTCAGCCGGCTCTACTCGCACTATGGCCGTCACGAGGAGGGAGGCCAATGCCTCGAAAGGGCCGCCGACCGCCTCGACGACTGGCGGCGCAGCGTGCCGTTGTACAAAATGGCCATCTCCGTGTACTACCACGCCCACTATACCGGACGCGGCAACCATATGGAAGCCTGCGTGCGCTGCCACCGGCGCGCCCGCCAGCTCGTGCCTGCCGACTGGCCGCCGCGCCGCCGCTTCGCGCTTTGGCAACCCTCTGGGATGAGCATGGCCTACGCGCATTTGGGATTGAGCCAAGAAGTCTTCGACGAGCTGGGAGCACTCAAGGCGCAGAGCGAGGACGAGTGGTCGGTGGAGGAGTACTTCCAATACTACGGCATCTACTCCAACCAGTACCGGGAAATGGGTCGGTGGGACGAAGTGGAGAAGCATAGTCGAGCCTATGTCGATTGGGCCAAGGCCCTGCCTGCCGACGACCCGCGCCTCCAGATCCGCCCCTTGGCGCTCACCGAAGAAGGCGACGAAAACGCCGGCGCGCACAACGGAAACGATTTCCGCTGGTGGACGGTGTGCTACGCGCTCGCCGACCGCATTCTGCGGGCGAGGTACGAGACGGGGCGCGCAACTGCGGACATCCTCGCCGAACTCGACTGGGCACTCAACCAGCACCAGAGCGCTGGATCCTATTCCATCGCCGGGCAATCCACCTGCGAAACCGGCCACTACTCAGAGGCGCTGCGCTATTTGCGCAAGGAGGAGGAGCTGGGTGGTCGGCTCGCCAATCGCGGCGACATCTATCTGGCCGCCGCCCTCGTCGCGCTAGGGCAGGTGGAGGAGGGGAAGGAACGGCTGCGCAATATCTACGGCCGACTCGTGGCCAACGGCCAGTGCCGGAGTTGGTTCGGCAAGCTGGACGTCTTTGACGCGGTCCGCGGGGACGCGGACATGGTTGAACTGGTCGATGAATGGGAACGGGCCGAGCGCGTAGGCGCGCCTACCGCGCAAGGCGGCTGAAATCGTCGGCGAGTAGCTTCTGCAAGGGCGGGGTCACATTCTGATGTTACACATTGACATTACGCACGAGTATCGGGTATGGGATGCTTCGACTCCGCTTCGCTTCGCTCAGCATGACAGGCAAAGGAAAGGGCCGGTCCTTGTCATGCTGAGCGAAGCGAAGCATCCCATACCTAGGACCTGTGCCTAACATCAGTTACTCAATTGGATCCCGGGGTGATTGAACGGAAATCCACGAGTGTCGTCCCCTCGGTTCAGACAACCCCCCACTTCACTCGTCCCAACTCGCGCGAGCGCTCCCGGTCGTATGCTGGATCGATCTCAAATTCTCGATCCAGCCACAGCACCTCCCGCTGCTCGGGGCTCAGAGAATTGAGCAACTCAGGCATCAGGTAGTCCCCCCACGTAAAGCGATGGTTGTCGATCGCGTGGGGATGGAACAGCCAGTGGCTCAGATAACGGCAGTCACTGGTGCGGTTGAGCCACGTTGAGTGAAACAGCTTGGCATGGCGGACGATTAGCTGATGAGGTTCGACTTCTAGGGAAATCTCGTCGTCGAGTGCGACGTCTTCCCAGCCGTCATCGGCCTGCGAACCGGGAATTCCCCGTTCCTCCCTGAGCCGGGCGGCCGTCTCTTGGAGAGAGGTGGGCGGCCCACTGTGACTGCCTGGGACGATGCGCAGACACCCATTGGCGCGCGACGCCCCGGAGAAGTAGTGCATGAACTCCGCCCAGCCCGGACCTCCGTCGATGTGCCACCCCACTGATCGGTTCGGACCCTGCTCATTGATGCCGCCGTTGCGCATATAGATATCGCGATCCTCGTTCAATTGGCGGGCGAGCTCAATGATTTCGGGGTGCAGGATGATCTGCATGAACGGCAGGGAGTGATCGAGGGCGCACCAGTACGAGTCTTCCACCTGCGGCCGCAGGTAAAAGTGATTCCTCTTGCTGCCGTCTGCTGGCCCCTCTGTTGGATCCTCGACCGCCTTTTCGACCGCTGCTATACACGCTTCGGTGAGACTTTCGTGAAAGGGACAGTCGAAGATGACGTAGCCTTCAGTGCGGTACTGCGCTAATTGTTCTTCGCTGAATTTCATGCTGTTTCCTCGCGCGGTGTGGCGTCGATCCCTACTGCAATCTGCGATTGGCTGGAGTCCGCAAGGAGTGGGTCTCGATATCCCAGTCGCCATCGAAGATGGTTACAGCATCCCCGGCGGCTGCTCCCGCGTCGGAGGCGAGATCGATGAGCTTGATGGCCGAATCCTCGGGCGGCGATAGGACGGGGCGCGATTCTCGCTCTGCTTGGTCGGCGGAGCGGCCTGCTTTCTCGGCCATCTCCCGGATGGCACCCAACTTCATATTCGTCGCCATCTCGCCCGGAGATACGGCGTGGATGCGGATGTTCAGGGGGCGTAGCTGTTCACGGGCCACCAAGACTAGCCCGCGGACGCCCCCTTTGCTCGATCCGTACGGCAGGGAGGCACTGCCACCCAACACGCCAGCACCAGATATGACGAGCAAAACCACACCTCCACCCGCCTTCTGCAGCAGGGGAACGGCGTATTTCAATAGCAGGAAGCTGCCGGTGAGGTTGACGTCGATGACCCGCCGCCAGGACTCTTCGGAATATTCGTCTATGCGCGTCCCCGCATCGACGAGGATGGCTGCTGGATTGATCAGGATGTCGAGGTGGCCGAATTGCTCGCCAACGGTGTCCATCAAGCGGCGAACGTCTGCGGACCGGCTCAAATCGGTGTGCACGAAGTGAGCTGTGCCGCCTTCGTCGGAGATTAGTTGGGCCGTCGCTTCGCCGCCAGCCTCATCGATGTCGGCGAGGACGAGCCGCGCTCCTTCGCGAGCCGCACCGATGGCAGTGGCGCGGCCGAGGCCAGTTGCAGCACCAGTGACGACCGCTACCTTGTTTGCGAGTTTCACGCCTGAACCTGAGAGAGCGGCCTACTGAGCAGGCCGCATAAAGTGGGCGAAGAAGTCGTTGCCCTTGTCATCGACGACGATAAAGGCGGGAAAGTCCTCGACCTCGATTTGCCAAATGGCCTCCATGCCCAACTCTGGGTATTCAAGCACTTCGACCTTGCGGATGCAGTCTTGGGCCAGCCGCGCCGCCGGTCCGCCGATGGAGCCGAGGTAGAAGCCGCCGTGCTTTTCGCAGGCTTGGGTGACTTGGCGCGAGCGGTTGCCCTTGGCCAGCATGACCATGCTGCCGCCAGCCGCTTGGAACTCATCGACGTACCCATCCATGCGCCCGGCCGTCGTCGGCCCGAACGATCCCGACACATAGCCTTCAGGCGTCTTGGCAGGACCGGCGTAGTACACGCACTGATCCTTGAAATACTGAGGCAGACTCTCGCCGGCGTCGAGCCGCTCCTTGAGCTTGGCGTGGGCAATGTCGCGGGCCACGATCATGGGGCCGGTCAGCGAGAGTCGGGTGCTGACCGGATGTTGGCTGAGGGTGGCGCGGATTTGGTCCATCGGCCGGTTGAGGTCGATATCGACGACTGCGCCGCCGAGTTGCTCGTCGCTGATTTCGGGCAGGTATTTGACCGGCTCGGTCTCCAAGGCTTCGAGGAACAGGCCCTCGGCGGTGATCTTGGCGAGGATTTGGCGGTCGGCCGAGCAGGAGACCGCTAGCCCGACTGGGCAAGAGGCTCCGTGCCGAGGCATCCGCACCACTCGCACGTCGTGGCAGAAGTACTTGCCGCCAAACTGTGCTCCAATACCGATCTCTTGACTCAGCTTGAGCACCTCGGCCTCCATCTCCATATCGCGGAAGGCTTGGCCGTACTCGTTGCCTTGGGTCGGCAGGCTGTCGAGGTAGCGGGTGCTGGCGAGCTTGGCTAGCTTGAGGGTGTGCTCGGCCGAGGTACCGCCGATGACCAAGGCGAGGTGATAGGGTGGGCAGGCGGCCGTGCCAATCATGCGCAGCTTGTCGTCGATAAAGGCGCGCAGCCGCTCTGGGGTCAGCAAAGCTCGGGTTTCTTGGAAGAGAAAGCTCTTGTTGGCCGAGCCGCCGCCTTTGGCCATGAACATGAACTTGTAGGCCGCGCCCTGCTCGGCGAAAATCTCGATTTGGGCCGGGAGGTTGGTGCGGGTGTTTTGCTCCTCGAACATGCTCAGGGGGGCCAGTTGGCTGTAGCGGAGGTTAGTTTCCTGATAGGCTTTGGCGATGCCGGCCGAGATAGCGGCTTCGTCATCGCCTTCGGTCCACACCTGATGCCCTTTTTTGCCCATGACGATGGCGGTGCCAGTGTCTTGGCACATCGGCAGGACCCAACCGGCGGCGATGTTGGCGTTTTTGAGCATGTCGAGCGCGACGAAGCGGTCGTTGTCCGAGGCTTCTGGATCGTCGAGGATGCGGCGCAGTTGGGCTAGATGGCCGGGGCGCAACAGGTGGGCCGAGTCGCGGATGGCTTGGTCGGCGAGCAGGGTCAGGCCCTCGGACGCGACCTTGAGGATCGGGCGGCCTTCAAATTCGCCAGTGGAAACGTAATCCGTGGTCAGTAGGCGATAGGGGGTTGGGTCCTCGCCGAGGGGCAGGAGTTCGTGGTGGGTGTAGCCGTTCATTGGAGTCCTTAGTTAGGGGCAATAGTGTGGTGTTTGATCTGTCCCCAACTTTTGCTTTCGACGGCTGTTGGTAGCGACGAGGGTAGGTCAAAGTAACTTAGCGGCGAGCGATAGAGCGCGCCGTCGCGTTCGACAGTAGCGGAGATAGCCCAGTCGGTTAGTTCAGTTAATACTAAATCGAGGGGAGAGATAATGACCGTGCCCTTCTCGGCGTCTGCTATCGCGTCGGCGTGCACACTCGCCCAAGGAACAAATTCGCTAGCCGGCTCTTCCAGTGTTACCAAATTGCCATTCTCGTCTATGCCACGCGTGACCTCGACTTCTCGCCAAATCCGGTAGGATACGACGTCTGGCACGAGGCTGAATTCGAATTGCAAGTCAGTCACCTCACCCTCGTCGTTCAGATAGAATCGCACGCCGAGGATTTTGGGTGAAATAATCGCGGTGTCTTCTGTCTCGACCGGGCCTTCCCAAGGTGTGGTGAGCGGGGTGACAGTTTTGACCTCGCTGTCGGTCCAAGCTGCAGAAGCGGCGAGGACAGAGAGTATAATAGGGGCGAGTGCGAACATGGCGAGCCTCCTTGAGGTAAAACCTCCGTTGGGATGCGATTAGCATAGAATATATTACAAAAGCGCACTTGGGGCAGCAGTTGTTGTCTGCGGTTTCTAGGTCGTCGAGGATCGGCATGGTTGGACTAGATGGCCGGACGCAAAAAAGAGCAATCGGGTACACATATTAAAAAGAAAAATTGACATGCGAGTAGGGATTTTACATTTAGTTAGACAATTATTGGCCAGTTGTTTAGGACTTTCACCGCCCGCCGCAAGTAGGCTTTATCACCATGAAAAGACCCTTGCTGCTCACATCGGGTTTTTGCACAGCCGCGCTATTGCTCGCGGGGTGCGGCAAAGACGATCCGGTACTTGCTCGGGTCGGCGATGTGGATATCCGAGCTAGTGCATATCAGCGTTTTGTCGAGCGCCTACCCGCCAGTTTGCAGAGCGATCAGGAGGGACGGGCGGGCGATTTGGAGCACCTGCAATCAATGGTTGATCGGGAATTGCTCTTCCGCGAAGCCCGGGCTAAGGGGATAGATTCGAGCGCGGCTGTAAAAGGGCAGGTCGAACGGTTAGCTAGGAACCGCTTGGTCAATACCTATCAGGTGAGGGTAGTAGCACCGAGGGTAAAAGTGGAGGCGGCACAGGTAGAACGCGCTTTTCTCGACCGGGGTTTTGACCGGGAGCGGCTGCTCAGTCGCATTGTAGTGGAAAGCCCAGAGGAGCGCGACCAAGTGCTGAGTGAATTGCGGGAAGGCAGGGCCTTTGCCGAACTGGCGCAGCGTTTCGCCGACAACGATCCAGCGGCCGGGGAAGACGGGGTAGTAGGGTGGATTGGGCTGCCCCATTTGGACTGGTACAAAGTGCCGAGAGCGGCTTTTTTCTCCCTGTCAAAGGGACAGGTGGCCCGACCAGTGCGCCTGCCGGGAGCGTGGCAGATCTACCGTTTTGCAGAAGACCGAAAGTCCGAGTTGACCGACTACTCGGAAGGTATCCATCGCCTGTTGGAAAGCGAGGCTTGGCAAGCGGAACTAGAGCGCGAATTTGAACTCCTGAGCCAGCGTTATGGGCTGCGCCTGCACGCCGAAGGTCTGGAACGACTGCGGCAGGGACCGATGCGGGACCTCGTCCTAGCACCGGACGAAGCGACCCAGACTTTATACAGTTTTTCGGAGGGGGAAATTGGGCTCAGGGAGTGTTTGATTGATCTCAGAGAAGCGGGGATAGGTGGAGAATTGTCCGGCGGCCAGCAAGGAGTCGATCTCTTAGAGGACTTGGTTGTGCGGCCTAGGCTTTTTGCCGCAGCCGCCCGGGATAAGGGTTGGGAGCGGGAGCCGGAGTTTGCAGAGTGGCTGACGCGCAAGCGGGAATGGTTGGTTCTGCGGACCTTGGTGCAGGCGCAGACGGCTTTGCAGGGGCCGATCTCAGAAGCCGAGAGTCGGGCTTATTACCAAGCCAACGCAAATAAATTCCGCAGCCCAGAGGAGGTGGAAATTCGCGAGGTCCTAATGGCGACGGAAGCGCAAGCTCAAGCCTTGCGGGAGGAGATCGAACAGGGCGTCGAGATGTCCGCACTGCTGAACAGACCGGGCGTCGGTTCGCATGCGCGATCGGGTAAAAAGGGAAAAATGACCTTGCGCCGTCTCTTTCGATCCCGCTACCCACAACTAGTTGACGCTGCGTTTGCCGCTGAGGAAGGCGAGCTAGGGGGGCCGGTGGAGACGCACGATGGCTTTGCAGTCTTTCGGGTTCTGGAACGAAAAGGTGGGGATATTATGCCCTTTGAACGGGTGCGAGAAAGGGCGGAGGCCCTGCTGAGGCAGCGCCGCGAGCAAGAGGGTATTGTCGAACTGATTGGAGCCCTGCGGGCCAAAGGCGAAACTCAGGTAGTGTTTTTTACCGACCGCCTGCAATGAGCGGCAATGGAAGGAAAATCCGTTATGAAAGAGAGCCGCAAATTCAACAAGGGGATTACGTACGCAGCAGTCTGGCTGGCCGGAACTTGCGCTCCTAGTCCGGTCAATGCCCAGCAAGGATACGATATTGTCGGCGACCAAGTCGTCGTCGAAGGTGAGCAGCACTGGGTCAACTGGAAGCGGCCCGGCCACTTGACCGCCATAGATGCTTCCGGGGCCGTGCGGCCCCGCGAACTGCGCCAAGTATATAACGTCTTGGACGATAGGAGCTTTGAGCGCCCGGTAGAGATCGACAAAAAAGCTCCGCGAATTGCAACCGTCGACAGTACCCTGCGCTTAGATGTACTGGGTAACCCCCTGCAAGACGTCAGCAAAAATTTCATCTACGACTACATAGTGCGGCCGGGCGTTAGCCGGGTGGGCTCCAACCCGCACTTGGCTCCCAACATTCTCGACGACGATCCGACCACATTCTGGGAACCGAATCCAGACGATCCAATCGGCGACTGGTGGATCGAGGTGCACCTCGGGAGAGTGGTGCCGCTGGAGCGGCTCAGGCTGCAATTCGTCGACGAGCAACTGGGAGATCCCTTCCTCAAGTTCTTGCTGTTCTTCGAGAAAAAACAGTTGCCCTTGGTCCAGGACGACAGCAAGCTCAGATTTTCGATTTTCGCGCCTTTTGACGGGGTCAACAAAAACCAGCGGATCTTCGCGTTCGACAGCGAACGCACCAGTGGCTTGTTGCCCGCCGATGTGTCCGGCCTTATGGCGAAGCGGCTGTCCGTGGGCAATGCCGATCCCAACTGGACGGGTCGGCTGGTAGAGGTCATCCGCATCACCATAACGGACACCCGCGGGGCCCGGAGCGAACAAATAACCCAAGAGGCGTGGGAAGCGCTGCCCGAGGGGGAGCGCGGCGATGTGGTGTACTTTGTGCGCGATGTAGCCGGACGGGAGGAACCCGTGGACGAGGCCACCTACAAGGTCCTGGGGCCGGATCGACAAGGGCGGAGGGTCTATTATCGGCGGGAACTGCCGCGCTTGGCCGAAGTAGATGCTTGGGGCTGGGGAGATAATATCGCGCTGGGCATGCTCGAAACGGGTGGCGGGGTCGAGCACACCATCGCCGCTTCGGGCGGCACGGGCAAGGCTTTTGACGGGCAAGTGTCATCCTTCTATCGCCACACCTATTTCCTCGAGGAGGTTCCCGACGACAACATCCTGATCGCCGATGTGGGGGGTACTGTGTGGATGGACCAAATGCGGATCCTCTCCGAAGGCTACGTCCATGCCCCGACAGTACGGGGCTATACCATGCGGGGCTCATCGGGAGTTCGAGACGCCCAAGGCCGGCTCAAATGGCAACTCATTAGTCCGAAACAGCGCGACAAAAACATCGATGAGGGGTATTACGCGTTGCTCAACGACGTGCAGAGTCCGCCTATAAAGCTGCGATTTTTTGAATTTATCACCCTCAAGAACCAGCCGCCCGGCAACACGGGTACGCAGGGTTTCTATAATCCCGGTATTGGGGAGTTCATGATCTTCTCCAAAGGGTCTCCGGCCGAGGTGGTGCTCGAATCCGATGCGATCGAACTGCCCGGATTGGTGGTGCTGGGGTCCGTGCGCTGGGAGGCCGAGTTGCCGTTCGGCACTGATGTGGAGATCCGCACGCGCACAGGAGACCAACTGCTGCAGCACATCCGCTACTTCGACAGTGGCGGCAGCGAGGTTACAGCGGACAAGCACAAGAAGCTGCCAGGTTTTCGCAAAGGACCTGTTGACACCTCGTTCGTAATCGGGCCGGATTGGACTCCTTGGAGCCAGCGCTATTTGCATTCGGGTGCCCGGGTGACGTCTCCGAGTCTGCGCAAATTCATGCAGCTCCAGGTGAAACTAGTCAGCAATGACCGCAACGTCGCTCCCTTGCTCCGCAGGATTGAAGTCGATATGCACCGTCCAGTTCTGCAAAACCTGCTGGCCGAGGTCTGGCCCGAGGAGACGAGCGTGGGTCAGGTAGATACGTTTGAGGTCTATCTCCAGCCGACTTTGCTGGAAGAACCCCGCTCGGAGCAGAGTCCTGGTTACGACGAGGTGCTGCTGAGTTCGGAGCCGAGCCTCGACATGCGCCTGCTGGATGTGGCGCTGGGGACGGAAGAGGAATTCGCCCGCGGACAGCCGTTGCAGTTGTTCGCGGTAGAGCAAGAGGATGCTGCAGCTAGTGCTGATGATGCAGCACTGCAGCTCCTGCGCAGTCAGGGGGATTCGCTGCAGGTGCGTTTTTCCCAAGTGAAGCACGGCGAGTCCGCAGACGTCCTGCCGCATCGCTACTATCGGCTACTAAGCGATGGAGACGAGGTACCGACGCGATCGGACGGCCAATTACTCGACTTGCTTTCCTACGAGCGGCTCGACGAAGAGCTACAGGGAGCGATCCGCTATTTTCGCACAACGGACCGCGACGGCGCACAGTTGGAGGAGGTGGACGCAGCGACCTATGAAGCCTTAGAAGAGGGCGAGCGGGGTCCGGTGCGCTATTTTCGCAGGGTAACTGGAGTGGGCAACCAGTCGCTTTTCGATTCGCTGGGCGATACGCTGAGTGCAGCTCAGTACAATCGACTCGGGACGGCAAAGGGATGGGTTTTGGGCCGCGGCCGTTTGGTGCGCCTGCGCTTTGCCACGGCGGTCTTTTTGCACGGAACCAAACTAAAGACCGCGATGCGCAACAGCGCCATTGAGGGACCTTGGCAGGAAAGTGACCCCGGCGACGTCACCCAGCTACGGCCCGGCCACGGCTTGGTGATCGGGGCTTTGGGAGCCGGCGACGTAGTGGACGATTTGCAGGTCACCCCCAACCCATTCACCCCCAACGGCGACGGCATCAACGACGTGGCGGAAGTCGGCTTTTCGCTTTTCAAGGTGTACGAAGCCCGGTCACTCAAGCTGCGCATCTTTCGCCTAGACGGGACGCGGATGCGCACGATGACAATGAGGGCCTTGGGGGGGAGACAGAACTTTGCTTGGGATGGAAGGGACGACAATGGTGCGCTGGTGCCTCCGGGAATCTACTTAGCTCAGATAGAGGTCGATGCAGATCAGGCTGGGGCAGTGGGGCAAAAGCGGTCGCGTCTGATTGCAGTAGTGTATTAGAAGAGAGATTCGACGGCTATACCCTTTGCGAAATGGGGATGCTGTGAGAGCCAAATTTTCGACACTGTGCTTGTTGCTTAGCGTCTTGGCCGGGATGGCCGAGGCGCAGATGGACTATGGCATGCGCTTGGGACTCAGGCAGGGTGCCGAGACCAGCTTTCGGCCCCAGGGACCGGGAGTGATGCTGGACGCCTTAGACCCAGCGGTGCGGCGCTGGTACGTGCCGCAGGAGCTCTACAATGAGTATGGCTGGCGCCAGTGGGAGTACACCAACTACGCCCGCGATCACTTTGAGCGCTACGTCAATACGGCCCTGGAGGGGGATTACTTCTACGATATCTATGGGAATTTTGTCACTCGCGGTTGGCTGATCTTCAACAACACACAGACCCGGCCGCAACAATTTGGCAATACCCTGTTCAAGTCGGAGCGCTTCCGGCAGTGGTTCTCGGAGGTGGTGGTGGCTGGCGATCAGAAAGGGGAGTACGCCTACGCGCTGACTTTGAGCAGCCAGTTGCGCACCACCCTAACGCCGATGACCTTCTCCAAACCGCGGATGGACGGGGTGCAATTTGATCTAGCTACGGATCGTTACGAGACGACGCTGATCTACTCGCGCATCAGCAGCCCAGGTGGGGGGGAGACCGGCGGCCAGGAAGTGCTGCGCACCAACAACACTACTCTGGTCGCCGGACGCTTTGTCGGCCAAATCGGCGAGTACGCCCGGCTGGGCTTCAATTTGGCCAATTCGCATCAGTCGAATACGCTGACGGATCGGCTGGCTGGGAATCCGTTCTCCGGCCTGCTGACCGTGGGGCAAAACCGGACGATTGATCTGGTGCAAATTGTGCTGCGCGACGACTCACCCGAAGACGAGGTCGGCGGGGCTGCTTTCTTCCCGGCCGGTTCCGACGTGGTCATCACCTACAGCGACGGTCGCAAGGAGCGGGGCAAAGACATTGGCTTTGAGCCCGTGGTGGAAGGCGGTTTTGTGGAGAAGGGCTTTATCGCGGCCAAGGGCGTTGAGGAGATCCGCCTGCTCTACGATTTTGACAGCCTCGACTTCATCGAGCGGGCCAGCGCTGCCAAGGATTCCATTGTCAACGTGGAATTCGAACTAGTAGTCGGCAACGACTACCAGATCTGGATGACTTCGAACAACCAGACCAACCGGCAGGGCGAGTTGGTGTTGCTCTTGGTCGACCAAGCTAAGGGCAATATCAAGGACGCGACCAATCTGCGCACGATTCGCTTTGCCTACGGCCTGCCCACGGCTACGCACATTTTTGGGGGAACCTTAGAGTTACTCGATGTGGCGGGGTTTGACTTGTACGCCGAGTACGATCTGAACTGGAACTACCGCAAGTACCCCAACGCCTTTGCAGAGACGCACCGGACCTCGTCGGGGGTCGAGGGACGGCGCTATGCACCAGCGTGGATGGTGAACGTGGCTAAGAGCGCCCACCCGTTTTTCATGTTTGGCGAGGCCTACAGCATGGACCCCCTCTACAATACCAGCACTTTTGTCACCTTGGGAACGGGTGAGATCAACTACGAGAGCGAGCGCGAAGGCATCGTCGAATTGGTCGAAGACAACGACGACCAAGATCGCTTTCCCGACACGGTTCGGTCCGACTGGCAGGCGGGTGACCCTCAGGTCTTCCCGGGCTGGGACCAAAACAACGACTTTGTGCCCGACTTCAATCAGAACGACAACTTGGTCAAGACCAATATCATCCCCGACTACGAGGAGCCCTTTCTGCGCTTTGGCGTCGACCGGCCAGAGTTTTTGTTCGGAGTGGACATGAACAACAATTTCTGGGTCGATCAATACGAAAACGACGAAGAGCCCGACTATCCCTACCGCAGAGACCACCGGGGCTACAATGTGTACGGTGGCGTCAACGCGACCCCTAAGTTGCGGCTGACGGCCGGCGTATTGCGCGAAGACCTGATTTCCTCAGATCAGAAAAACCACAGTGTGTACGCGGCTTTGACCTTTGATGAAAATTCGCCGCGTTTTGGTCGTTTGCGCGTCTTTGAGATGAGTAAGAAGGTGGAGGACGATATCCCCAATCCATTGCTGCAATGGTCGCCGGACAACACCGTCTTGGGCGGGGTGCTGACCCGAGTGGACGATCCGCTGCTGGCGCGCGATACCTGGGTCAACCAACTCTTTGTCGGCCACAGTTTGCAAGGCACGGCACTGCACCTGATGAGTAAGCTGAACTACGTGTACTTCCGCCAACTGATGGGGCAGGCAAAACGGCGGGAATTGGGGTTGGACGAGACGGATTTCTTCCTCGGACTGATCAACAAGGCCAGCTACCGCTACCAACTGGGCCAGTTGGTCCTAGAACCGCGCTGGAAGAGCGAGTTCCGCAAGCAGAGCCGCAGCCTCTTCGACGCGGTCGAGCGCACCAGCCTAATGCAGCTCTTCTCGACTCTAATGGAGGTGCAGCTCCTACAGGTGACGCGGCTGCAGGCGGGTGTCGAATACGTGGTTTTTAACGACTTCGATATCGACGCCGAAGATTTCAACTCTCTGACCGTAGGCCTGCAGTTTGCCAATACATCGGCCTACCACGGCTACCAAGTGATGGCCTTGGCGGGTATTGCGCTGGAACGGCGGGATTTTAAGGAAGCCGAGCCTAGCACTACGAGCCGGTCCTTTGTGACTATTTACGCGGGGCTGGAATAGGCGGTTGTCAGGGTGGTGCCGATTCTGCTGGGGATAGGGCTCTTTTGGAGTTGCAGTGAAACCGGGCCAGAGGCCCGCGCCCAACAGCACTACCAACGGGGGGTCGAATACGAAGCGCAGGACATGCCAGCCAGCGCAGCGCGGGAGTACGAGGAGGCCGCGGCCGCGGGGATGATGGAGGCCTATTACGCGCTGGGCGGAGTGTACGGGAGGGAGGAGCAACATGAGCGGGCCATTGGTGCGTACCGGGCGTTGCTGCGGCAGTGGCCGGAGGAGGAGCAGGCGCGCAAGGGATTGGCGGATCAGTATCTGGCGGTGGGACGGGCCGCGGAGGCGGGAGCCTTATACGAATCGCTCTTGGCTGTGGGGGAGCCGTGGGAGGGACTGTGGGGACGGCTGGGGGATGCCCGGCTCGTAGCTGGCGATGCGGAAGGGGCTACGGCAGCGTATCGAAAGATGCTCGCAGCGGCACCAGATAGCGCGCGGGTGCGCTATAGCTTGGCGCAGCTTTGGGCAGAACAGGGACAGCGCCGGGAGGCGATTGCCGGGTACCGGCAGCTTTTGAAAAATCCCGCTTGGGCGGACGAGGCCGGGCAGCGCTTGGCCGATCTGCTCTTGGAAGCGGGGGAAGTGGTGGAAGCCGAGCTGCTGCTGCGGGATCTGTTGGAGCGCCAGCCCGAGGCGCGATCGATGCTGTGGAGCTTGGGAGGGCTGCTCTTTCGCATGGAGCGCTACAGCGAATCCTTGGTCTTCTTCGAGCGCTTGCAGGCGCTGGACCAGGAGGACTATCGCGTCTATTTCTTGCTCGCCAAGCTCTACGGCCGCACGGGCAGGGAAGCTGAAGGATTAGAGGCGCTCGCAGCGTACGAACGCGGTCGGCGGACGGCGCAGGTGCACGAGCGCATGGAGGAAGAGATCGAGGGTCTTTTGCGGAACATCCTGAAATAGAGAAAAATGAGACACCTCTTCCACATCACATGGCTGGTATGCGGCTCGCTGATCCTGATGGCTAGCGCGGGACAAGCCCGCCAAGTACTGAGGATCGGCGGGGAGGGACAGATCTCGTGGGCGGGGCAGGTTTTGGACGCGGAAGGCATTGAGACGATCGAGCCTGAGCATCGCTCTATCCTCAATCCTAACCTCACCGAGATCGGCACCTCACCGGCCGATTTGGTCGAATTTGCCAGTGCCGATTTTCCCGGCAGCATTCTGCCACGGCAGGTGGGCGAGGGCGAGAATCTAGCCACTGGTATCTACGCGCGCGGCGGCGGCATGAGTGCGCCGACGGTCGTCAATCTCGGCCGGGCGCAACTGGAAGAGGTCTTGGCGCAAGTGGCCGCGGAAAAATCCACGGGCAAGGCCTTCACGCGCCAGCAGAACGACGCTTTGGGCACGCTGCTGGTCATGGATTTGGGGGCTCGCTTTGGGGTCAACCAGATCCGCTTTTTTCCGCGCAACACGGTTTTTCCCGCGCCGATGACGCCGTTCCAGAGCAATTTTCTCAAGAATTTTGAGGTCCACGTCAACGATGGGCTGGTGCTGACCGAGGGCGGCAATCCAATCTGGGAGATATTTGAAATCCGCAACAACAACACCCAGGCCGTCACTACAGTCGATATCGAGCCGCCGCGCTATATCCGCTTTGTGCGCTTGAAGGCCACTTCGTCGATTCCGTTTGAAATAGAAAAGCTGCAAATCTTCGGCGAGGGCTTCCTGCCCACTGTGCGCTATATCTCGCCGATCATTGACATGGGCACGCCGGCCAATTGGGGCCAGTTGCGCTGGGCACAGGAATTGGTGGGCCAAGCGGACAAGGCGCAAATGCAGATCCGCACTCGCAGTGGCGGCGACCCCTCGCCGCTGTCCTACACCCGCAAGCAGGTCGGTCTGAGAAACGCCGAGCCAATTCCATTCTCGGTGGAAGACCCGTCCCAGCCTTTGTTGCGGGACGAATTCCTCGGTCTGCCGCTGAGGGGCGGGCAGACCGATGTTTGGGAGCGTGGCCCAGTGCGAGACGATTTGGCGAATTGGAGCCCCTGGTCGCCGCCCTACGGCATAGAGGAAGGCACCAGCGAAGCGGGTACGCCGATCCTGTCGCCCTCGCCGCGGCGCTACTTTCAGTTTCGGGTCGACTTTCTCAGCGACGATTTGGGATCGGCCTTTGTGCTCAAAGATCTCTCGTTTGATTACACCTCGCCACCGTTGGCCGACCGCTTGGTCGGCGAGGTTTTCCCGCGCCAGGTGCCAGCGGCCACGGATATTTCCTTTGTCTTCGCCCTGAAAGTCGAAATGGAAAATGCTGGACTACAGGGCTTTGACAGCGTCGAAATTGCCACTGTCCAACGAGTGGACCGCATCGAGCGCATCGAGATCATCGACGGAGATGGCGAAAAGCGGCTCGACCACGCCTTTGCCGTGCAGGACGATGTGACGGAAGAAGGCGAGGTGGCCATCACTCGTTTGACGGATGCGGGTTTTGCGGTGCGCTTTCCGCGCATAGCAGAGGACAACACCGTGCTGAAAATTCACTTTGTCACTCGGGTGTTGTCGTATAGCACATCCTTTGCGGGTCGGGCCATGCTGCTAGCAGAGGACGAGTTTCAGGGGGTTATTGCTGGCGACGCCGCTCAGTTGGCCGACGCCGATCAGGCCACTCGATCCGGGGTCACGGTCCTAAGCCCGGCGGTGAATCAGGGCAGCCTGATCGGCAGTTTTTCGCTCGATCGCAATGTGCTAACGCCCAATGGCGACGGGGCCAATGACGAGTTGGCCCTGTCCTGCGAAGTGCTGGCCGTAGTGGGTACGGCCCGGGTCCGGGTGGATATTTTCGACTTAGCAGGCCGCCGCGTGCGCCATCTTTTCGAATTCGACGGGGAGAGCGGCGTGTACGACGCTGTGCGTTTCCCCATGTTGGTATGGGATGGGAAGGATGGGGCGGGCGAACTGGTTCAGCCTGGAATCTACCTAGTGCGTCTCGAAGTGGGCGGCGACGCGCGCCAGAGTGCGAGTGCCCGTCCAGTGGGCGTAATTTATTAAAAGGAGGCCGCAATGCTGCGCCTAGGACTGATGATCTGCGGATTGGGGACTCTAATTAGCACCGCGGCTTGGGGTCGGGCGGAGTTCCACGTCGGTGGTGCTGAGGGCAATGTCTGGCAGGAGCTAGTCGAAGGCGGAGAGGGGGAGTACGCGGCAGTTGACGCCGAGGGGAATATCGTCGGGGTCTTCCCCGTCTCCTCGGTGTCGCTGGAGCCGGTGGCCGATCCTTTGATGAAGGACTCCGGCAAAGTAGTTATGATCGATTTCGTCGACAATACCCTGCGGCCGGTTTTGATTGATCCTGCGGAAAATCTGTCGCTGTCCATTTTCGAAAGGGGGGGCGACATCAACACCAGCATATCTGTTGGGTACACCAAAGAGGAGAGAAAGACCGTCGAACCAATCGTCGACGGCAATATCGAAACAGCGACACTGCGCCCCGTGGATGTCTCGCCGCGCCTCGCTGGAGTCAACATCGCCAATGTCAAGAATATAGTGGTCAACTTAGGAGCCGAGTTGCCCATCAACCGCATTCGCTTCTATCCGCGGCCGGGGTTTGAGGACAATTACTTGGCTTGGTACGAAATTAGCGCGGCCGACGCCACGGCGCCCTTTGTGGACCTGCCTGGTCAGCAACGTCCAGGCAAGCGCTGGTACCACGACATAAGCCGCGCGCTCGGCGCGAAAAATGATCCGGCCTTTGACATCTTGGAGCGGGATCTGGAAAACCTCGACGTGATAGTAGATTACCGCTTCCCAACGCGCGACCTAAAGTGGGTTGGCATTCGGCCCTTGGACCCCGAGCGCACTTGGGAGATCGCCGAGCTCGAGATTTACGGCGAAGGTTTTGTCACCCACACTGAGTACCGCATGCCCATCCTCGACTTTGGTCGTCCGGTGTCCTGGAGCAAGATCCGCTGGCGCGGTGCCATGCCCGAGGGTACACAAATTCAGTTGCGTACCCGCACCGGCAATACGCCGCAGCCCAACCGGTTCTTCAGCATTGAGCGGACGGGCAATTTCGTCGAGGTCGATCGCAAGGACTACGACCTAGCTTTCAGCGCCGGGTCTTTCAGCGACGTGACTAGGAGTATCGATGCAGAGAACTGGAGTTCCTGGTCGCCGCCCTACGACTTTGCAAGCGGTCTCCGCGACGAGGCCGTTTCGGCCGCAGCTTGGACGGATGGCACACCACTGATGTCGCCTGGGCCGAGCCGCTATTTGCAACTCGAGATCGTCTTAACTGCCGACCGCGACCAAGCGCCCCGCATCGACGAGTTGTCGCTGCTTTTTGGCGAGGAATCGGCGGCCCGGGACGTAATCGCCGAGGTCTGGCCGATCGAGACGGAGAGTTTTGCGCCCCACACCTTTACGTATGTGGTGCGACCCCTCCTCGAAGAGAACAATACCGGGTTCGACCGCTTGGAAATTGCGACCCAGACTCGGGCTGAAGCCGTGCGGGCCGTGCTGGTGGATGGGGTGGACACAACGGCGGATTTTCCGCCCGAGATCCAAGACGATCGCATCGTGGTGGGCTTTGAATTGCTGCGGGGGGTAGAGGATAGCGAGAAGCGGGTCGAGGTGGTCTTTGACGCCAAGGTGCTGCGCTTTGGCACCGAGTTCAGCGGCTGGGTCTATAACAGCGCCGAGCCAGCCTTGAAGCAGCAGGTAAAGGCGGGTAACGCGACCTTCCGCTTTGGCGGGGACGTGCTTTCGGTCAACACGCCCATGGGTGGAGATCTGATCAGCGATCTGCGGGTGATGCCGCCGACTTTTACGCCCAATGGCGACGGCGTCAACGACCGCGTGCGCATTGCCCACGATGTGCGCAACTTGGGCACCTTGCGGCAGCTAGAGGTGCAGATCTTCGACCTAGCCGGACGCCTAGTGGCAGATGTGGCCGGAACTGGAACTCAAAGTGGCGTTTTTGAGCACCAGTGGGATGGGCGAGATGCGGGGGGGGAAGTGGTTGCGCCCGGAATATACGTGTACAAAATATCGCTCGATACAGACCAGGGCAGCCAAGCGGCCAGTGGTCTGGTTGCCGTGGCCTATTGACGAGGCCGGCCATTTACCGGAGAAAGTTCGCGTTGAGACAGCAGCGCAACATACTCAGGGGGATCTTACTTCTGGCCATAGTCGCAGAGGCGACTTGGAGTCAGCAGCCCGACTACGGCTCGCGCTTGGGGGTCGGGCAGGGCACTGCGACTAATTTCCGGCCCCAAGGGGCCCAGGGGATGTTGGACGCGATCGACCCGGCGGTGCGGCGCTGGTACGTGCCGCAGGAACTCTTCGCCGAATACCGCTGGCGCCAGTGGGAATACACCAACTACGCCCGCTCTCCCTACCAGCGCTATATAAACGCCGATATAGAGGGGAGCTATTTCTACGATCTCTACGGTAATTTCATCAATCAGGGGTGGCTAGTCTACAATACGTCCCAGGAAAGGCCGCAAGAATTTGGCAACGTCGTATTTCAATCTAGCCGTTTTGACCGATGGTTTTCCGGGGTGGTGGTGGCCGCAGACCAGAAGGGTTCGTATTTCTATGCGCTGACAGTGAGCCGCGACCTGCGCACGACCTTGACGCCCATGACCTTTTCCAAGGCGCGGCTGGACGGGGTGCAGGCTGACTTGGCCTCGGACAAATACGAGGGCACGCTGATTTATTCGCGCATCAGCGGTCCGCGGGGGGTCCGGGGACGCGAGGTGCGGCGAACGAGCGCTACTACCTTGTTCGGGGGGCGCTTTACAGCCCAAGTGGGCGACTTCACTGAGATGGGGATTCACATGGTGAATGCCCATCAAGCGAATGCGCTAACGGACCGGGATTTTTTTAAGAATATGATCACCGGTGCGCTGACCGAGAGGCAAAATTTTCAGGGGACCAGCCAAGCAGTGACCGCGGCTGGCCTGTTCGGAGGGGCCCAAGGAGGGACCGTGGGCTCGAATGCGATAACTGGAATCCAGATTGTGTTGCGCGACGATTCGCCCGAGGACGGCGTCGGTGGGGCGGCCTTTTTCCCGACCGGCTCCGATCTGCTCATCACCTACAGGGACGGCAGCGTCGATCGCGGCAGAGATATAGGCTTAGAACCACTGGTCGAAGGGGGGCTGACAGAGCGGGGCTTTATCTCGGCCAACGGCAGCGAAGAGATCCGGCTGTTCTACGATTTTGGCAAGTCCGATTTTACCAACCGGGCCAGTGGCGAAGTAGGCGAAATCGTCGGGGTGGAGTTTCGCTTGGTCGTGGCCAACGACTACCAGATCTGGATGACATCGAACAACCAACTCGATGTATCGGGCAATCCAGTGCTGCTGCTAGTGGACCAAGCGCGAGGCAATATCCACGACCTGACCAATTTGCGCACCGTCAGCTTTGAATATGGCCTGCCCACGGCTACCCATATCTTGGGGGGTACGCTTGCAGTGAACGAGGTACTCGGTTTCGACTTGTACGGCGAGTACGACCTGAGCTGGAGCTACCGCAAGTATCCCAATGTGCTGGAGAATAAGCACAGAGCTTCTTCGGGCATCAAAGGCCGTCCCAACGCACCGGCTTGGATGGTGAACGCGTCCAAGCCGGCCGAGCCGTTCTTTTTTTACGGCGAGGCCTACAGCATGGATCCCTTCTACAATACCCAGGCATTTGTCGCCGCAGGTGGCGGCCAGATCGACTACAGTGCCGACCGGGACCGCGTGGAACTGGTTGAGGACAACGACGATCAAGACCGAGTCCCCGACGCCTTTCGCAGCGACTGGGTGCAGCCGGATTTGCAGGTCTTCCCAGGGTGGGACCAGAACAACGACTTTGTACCGGATCTCAACCAGAACGACAATAGAGTTAAGATCAACAATACGCCCGACTACGAAGAGCCCTTCATGCGCTTTGGCGTCGATCGGCCGGAGTTTTTGTTCGGGGTGGACATGAACAACAATTTCTGGGTTGATCAGTACGAAAACGACGAGGAACCCGACTACCCCTACCGACGCGACCATCGGGGCTACAACGCGTACGGCGGTGTATATCTGACGCCACAACTGCGGCTGATGGCCGGGGTATTGCGCGAGGGGCTGATCTCTTCAGACCAAAAGAACCACGGTACCTACGCGGTGCTCAACTACGACGGGCTGTCACCACGCTACGGCCGCCTGCGGATCTTTGAGATGGCCAAGCGGGTAGAGGACGACATCCCCAACCCGCTGTTGCAGTGGGCCCCGGACAATACGATCCGGGGTGGAGCCCTGACCCCGTTGGACGATCCGCTCTTGGGACGCGACACCTGGGTGAACCAGTTCTTTGTCGGCCATAGTCTGAGAACGGCTTCGCTTCTTTTGCTGAGCAAATTGAACTATGTGTACTTCCACCAACGGCTGGACGAGGCGCAGCGGCAGCGATTGGGGCTGGACGAGACCGACTTTTTCTTTGGTCTCATCAACAAGGCTAGGTACGAGTACGAGTGGGGTAGGCTGATTGTTGAGCCGCGTTGGAAAAGCGAGTTCCGCAAGCAGAGCCGCACGTTGTTTGAGGCGGGCCAGCACACCAGTCTGATGGAATTGTTCGGTGCCTTGGCGCGGATGCAGCTTTTAGAGGTGACGCAAGTGCAGGCGGGGATGGAATACGTGTGGTTCGACGACTTTGACGACGACTTCAATGATTTCAACTCCCTGACGGTGGGGCTGCAATTCGTCAATACGTCGGCCTATCAAGGCTACAGCATCCGGTTATTGACGGGCATCGTCTTGGAGCGCAAGGATTTCAAAGAGCGTCAAGCGATAAATACAACGCAGGCGTTTATTACAATTTACGCGGGACTGGAGTGATTGGTCGTTAGAGGTCAATAATCTACTGTAAACACTGAATTTATTGAGATTTTACAGCAAGAGAGCGACATTTTTATTTGCTTTTGGGTACTCAATGAATTAAGTATTTGGCACTATCATCCACTTTCGCCACCCTATGTAAAGGAGGGTATTATCATGCGGAAACTGTTCTTGGTGTTAGGGATAGGGATTGCATCTATTGCCCAAGCCCACGATCCACCTGACTTGCTGCTGCTCGCAGTGCAGTTCCCCGATACCAATGTGCCGGTAATCGACGGATTCGACGACGACTGGTCTGCCATTCCCGTCGACCAGTATGGCATTTTCGCCGAGACGACCTATCCGGTGGGTGCTTCGACCCGAGAGGGGAGAGCGCTGGAATTTGCCTCGCAGGGTGAGATTGATCCCAGCGATATGAATTTCCGCCATTTGATCGGCTGGAGCGATAGCCAGAATATGTTCTACGTCACTACCTCGGTATACGACAATTTGCACGTGACCAACCGCCAGGACCCGGGCAGGTTCTACTGGGATGACAGCTATGAGATGGGGCTCAACGCCGACCACACCAATATCGACGACCAGAACTCAGGGGATATCGCCAACGGGTTCTACTACAAGTACGCGCTGCCGCCCAAGGACGGTGCCTTTGAGTTCTTTAGGCCCAACCTCAATTTGCCGTGGCTAGTCAACGGCACGCGCTACGTCGAAATCGCCTGGAGCTTTACGGGCGAGGAGTTCGGCGAGAGCACGTATATCTACGAAATCCGCATTCTGCCGATCGCGCAGATGCCCCTGAGCGAAGAAGCCACCGAGGATCAGGTAGTGGTTTGGGATTTCGAGGAAGGGCAGATCATCCACTGGGGCAATATGGTGACCGACGTCGATGTGCTCACCGGCGACGACGATTATCGCCATGGCCAGTGGAGTACCAGCCCTGGGGGGACGGCTGGCAGACCAGTGAGCGATGTGTTCCTCTCACCCATAGACCCCGGCATCGAATGGGGCGAACCGACCACCGCGGTAGAAGCGGAGAGTTGGGGGCGGATTAAGGCTCAGTACCAGTAGTAAGCCTACGAGTATTGGCCGAGTAGCAGAGAGCCCGTCTTTCTAGGCGGGCTCTCTTTTTTTCGCACAACGGGCACGACACTATGCGATTTTTGCGCTTGGGAGGACTGGCGGCCATCGCCCTCAGCGTCTTGATCGGCGCTAGTCAGTTTCGCCTGTACCCCACCGAAGACGTGCTGACCATCTGGGTCAGAGGTACGCCCGAACAAACGGCCATCTATCGCCAGATCATCGACGAGTTCCGCACCCTGAACCCGGAGGCCAAGCTGCGGGTGGAGGTGATGCCAGCGCGGCGCTTTGTGCAAAAACTTTTGGCCGGCATTGACGCGGGGCACGCGCCCGATGTGTTCAATTTGCACTGGAGAGATATGCCACAAGTGTCTAGCACCGGCCAGCTTTTGCCCCTAGATGAGCTGGTCAATCGCCACGGGATTGACCGCGACGACTACTACCCGGTAGGGCTGCGGGCCTATACCTATCGAGGCGTTCTCTACGGCCTGCCGGTCAAAGGATCGACCATTTCCTGCTATTACAATATGGACCTCTTCGACCGCTACGGGGTGGACTATCCGACCGACGACTGGACCTGGGAGGAACTGGTGGAGAAAGCCCAGAAGCTGACGGTCGATGAAGACGGTGACGGCATGACGGATATCTACGGGCTGACGCCCTACGATATTGCCAACTACGTGTGGAGTGCGGGCGGGGATTTTCTGCGGCAGGAGGACGGGCGTTGGGTGTCTAATCTGGACGATCCCAAGGTGCTCCTAGGTACGCAATTTTACGTGGATCTCTACTTTGAGAACAAAGTGAGTCCACCGCGGCCGGGAATGCGCAGCGACAACCCGATGAGCACCTTCACGTTTGAGGCCGGAAGAGTGGCCATGGCCATCACCGGTCCGTGGCGCATACCGGATTACCAACTGCTAGATCGCTTTCGCTGGAATCTGGCACTGGTTCCCGAGGGGCCGGGCGGGCGGCAGACGCGCTACGCTGGCTCGGGTTTTTCAATCTGGAAGGACACGCCGCAACCCGAGGCCGCTTGGAAACTGATCGAGTTTCTAGTGGGGCCTGAGTCCATGGCCAAGATGGCGGTTTTGGGCAGCGATTTGCCGCCGCAGCGCTCAGTGGCCAGAACCGCCTTCCTGCGCGAGGACACGCCGTGGGACGAAGAGGTCTTTGTGCGGGCCATGGACTACGAGGTGCAGATCTTTCCGCAGGAGGTATGGTGGGAAGATCTGTTCCGGCGCATGCAGGATGAATTGGACGCGGCTTTGGCGGGCCGGGAGACGGTGGAGGAATCGCTGCGGCAGGCCCACGAAGTGACCAACGCCTATCTGGATCGGATCTACAGGGAAGCACCATGAAGCGCCAGGGATGGGCTGCTGTCGGTTTCCTCACGCCCAATTTAGTCGGCTTCTTGATCTTCACCTTGGGACCGGTGGTGGCGGCTGCGGGACTGAGCTTCTACCGCTACCAACTGGCCAGCGGCCAAGCGCCCGATTTCATTGGGCTGGCCAACTTTGCCGAGTTGGTGGGCTTTGACCGGGTGGACGGCGAGTGGAAGGCGCTCGACCCCTACTTCTGGCAGTATCTGGGCAATACCTTGTTCCTCATGCTCAACATCCCCTTCTCAATGGCTGGGGCCCTGATTCTGGCGGTGCTGCTCAACAAAAATCTGAAGGGACGCATCGTCTTCCGCACCTTTTTTTTCATCCCGCATCTGTGCCACGGCGTGGCCATCTTCATGGTGTGGAAGATGGTCTTTACTTTCGAGCCAAACGTCGGCATCATCAACGGGCTATTGTGGAGCCTATACAAGTTTTTGGGCATCCCCGCCGAGCAAGCCATCGGGCTTTTGCCGGGCTGGCTGATCGACAAAAACTGGGCCAAGCCGGCTTTCATCATCATGTTCGTGTGGGCCAGTGTCGGGGGATTTAACATGATCCTCTATTTGGCGGGGCTGCAGAATATCCCGCCGGAACTCTACGAGGCTGCGGAGATGGACGGAGCTGGCTGGTGGGCGCGGTTGCGCCACATCACGGTACCGCAGTTGGCACCTACTACCTTTTTCATCTTTGTCACCAGCATCATCGGTGGATTGCAGGGCGGTTTTGAGGCGGCCTATATCATGACTGCGGGCGGGCCGGAGGGATCGACGACGACCATGAGTTACTACATCTACACCCAGGCGTACGAGCGCTTGGAAATCGGTTATGCCGCAACGGTATCCATGGTACTGTTCGGATTGATTTTTGCGCTGACGATGATCAACTGGCGCTTTGGCGGCAAAAGACTGGAGGCAGCCTGAGATGACGGACGAACGCGCAGACATTGGCGTCGATAAAAGTCGAGGGCCGCGGCGGGACCAAGCTGGAACCTTCACGTATGTGGCGCTGCTCTTTCTGCTCAGCGGCATGGTGTTGCCTTTGCTGTGGACCGTGCTGACTTCGTTCAAATACAACGTCGATGTGACTTTGGGTTGGGTTCCTCCGCGCTGGACTTTGGACAACTACGTGGGGGTAGTGGAGGCGTTCTCCTTTCTGCGCTACTACCTCAACTCGCTCTTTATCGCCTGTGCCGTGACGCTGGTGCAGGTGGCCACTAGCGTCATGGCGGCTTATGCCTTTGCCCGGCTCCAGTTCCGGGGGCGCGATCTAGTTTTTTTGTGCTACTTGGCGACGATGATGATTCCGTCTGACGTGCTGATGATCCCGCAGTTCGTATTGATGAAGAAAATACCAGAATGGCTGAACATGGTCTTTGGCACGGAGGCGTTCGGCGGATTCGTCTATTTTCGCCATCACTACGTGGGGCGTCCCGTGGGGCTGGACAGCTTTTTCGCGCTGATCGCCCCGGGCTGCTTCAGCGCCTATGGCACCTTCATGCTCAGACAATTTCTGTTGGGCATCTCGCACGAAATTGAAGAGGCCGCCTATATTGACGGCTGCTCGCCTTGGGGGGTATTCCGGCACGTGATTCTGCCACTCGCCAAGCCGGCGCTGGCCGCGCTAGCCATTTTCACGTTCCTAGGGCGCTGGCGCGCCTTTTTATGGCCTTTAATCATGATCGACTCGGATTCGATGATGGTGCTGTCGGTGGGGCTGGCTAAGCTTTCGGATCTGTACAGCAATAACTACGGGCTGATCTGCGCTGGCACGGTGCTGATGCTCATTCCCATGATCGCCGTCTTTGTGCTCTGCCAGCGCTGGTTCATCAGTGGCATCCAGCTCGGATCGGTCAAGGGGTAATTGCGAGGAGGGCAATATGCCGGATTTGAACCTGTACTGGGGCGAGTTGCACAACCACAATGAACTCGGCTATGCCCAGGGCAGTC
>VXML01000054.1 GCA_009841115.1 Gemmatimonadota bacterium
ATCGAAAACATGGGCACCGACTACAACGGTTTTAATCAGGTTTACCAGCAGGGCGCGACGCTGTCGCTGACGCCCTGCGTGGTGCGCATTCACACCAGCATTGGCGTCACTGGCGAATGCCTCGGCCCGCCAGTGCCCGAAAACGTCGCCCGCTACCTGCTCGGTCGGAATCCGTTTGCCCGCGAGCGGATTTACAACGATCTCAAGCGCGGTCTGCGCCACTCCGCCCGCACCGAAATCTGCGCCGTTGACGTGGCGCTCTGGGATTTCGCTGGCAAGGTGTACGGCGCACCTATCTGGCAGCTTTTGGGAGGTTGGCGAAAGACCATCCCCGCCTATGCTTCGACCTACCACGGCGACGAAAACGGCGGCCTGAGTACGCCGGAGGCCTTTGCCGACTTTGCCGAGCAGTGCGCGGAGATCGGCTATCCTGCGTTCAAGATCCACGGCTGGGGCAATGCTCCCATCGCCCGTGAGGTCGCCAATGTGCTCGCAGTTGGCGAGCGCGTGGGCGACCGGATGGACCTGATGATTGATCCGGCCTGCGAATACGAGACGTGGGCGGACGCCCTGCGCGTGGGGCGCGCCTGCGACGAGGTGGGATACTTCTGGCTCGAGGATCCCTACAAGGACGGCGGCGTGTCGATTTTTGCCCACAAGAAGTTGCGCGAGTTGCTCAAGACGCCGCTTCTGCAGACCGAGCACATCTTTGGTCTCGAACAGCACGTGGACTTCATCGCCCACGGCGGCACGGACTTCGTCCGCGTCGGTACGTTTGAGGACGGCGGCATCACGGGCGCGATGAAGGTTGCCCACGCGGCCGAGGGCTTTGGTCTCGACTGCGAGTTCCACGGCGGCGGCTTGGCGCACCGCCACTGCATTGCCGCCATCCGCAACACCAACTACTACGAATTGGGCCTGCTCCATCCCCTAGTCAAAAATACCAAGCCGCCCGTCTATCTCCCCGAATTCACTGACGAGTTGGAAAACGTCGATGCCCAAGGCCATGTGCCCGTGCCGCAGGGGCCGGGTTTGGGCGTGGAGATGGATTGGGATTACATTGAAGGACGCAAGCGCGGCGAGACGGTGTTTGAGTAGGTTGCCGACCATAACGCATCACTTACAAGATAATCCGCAGATGGACGCAGATAGACGCAGAATAGGATGCACAAGACGATCCACATCAAAATAGGAGAATATCCATGCAGCGACGTCCCTACGGTACCACGGGTGAACATCTCTCTGTAATCGGCTTTGGCGGCATCGTCGTCAGCCAAGTGGAAGCGGCTGAGGCTGCTCGCTTGGTGGGGCGGGCCGTTGAGCGCGGCGTCAATTACTTTGACGTGGCCCCGAGCTACGGCAACGCCGAGGAGCGTCTGGGACCGGCCTTGGAGCCGTATCGCAGCGATGTATTCTTGGCCTGCAAGACGACCCAGCGCACGCGGGATGGTGCTGCCGCTGAGTTGCGCCAATCGCTCAAGACTATGCGCACCGAACACTTCGATTTGTACCAATTACACGCCATGACCACGGATGAGGATTTTGCTGCGGCGACTGCCCCCGACGGAGCCTTGGCGGCGTTCGTGGAGGCCCGCGATCAGGGCTTGGTGCGCCATATAGGTTTTTCGGCCCACTCGGCTGAAATTGCCTTGCAACTGCTGGACTATTTCCCCTTTGACTCGGTGCTCTTCCCCGTCAACTGGGTCAATTACTTCCGAGCTGACTTCGGCCCCCAAGTCGTGGCCAAGGCTCAAGAGCGCGGCACCGCCTGCCTGGCCCTCAAAGCCATGGCCCGTTCGCGCCTACCCCAAGGGGCACCCAAGCGCTACGCCAAATGCTGGTACGATCCCATTGACGAGCCGGAGCTAGCCGAGCTAGCTCTGCGCTTCGCCCTATCGCAACCCATCACGGCCGCCCTGCCGCCCGGTGAGGTCTCCCTCTTTGAAATGGCCCTAGACATGGCCGACCGCCTCGCGCCGCTCACGGATGCCGAAGTGGAGGGCTTGCGGATTCGCGCCGAGGAGAATACACCGCTGTTTGAGTTGGCAGCCACCTGAAAGGAGCAGATTGTGATTCCATTGGTCAGCACTCTCTGTCAAGGGCCGCTGGGCGTGGCCCAGCTACCGCGTCTATGGTGGAAAAACCTCCTGCACCAAGCCGGGCAGCTCGACGAGGACTATCCCTTTTGCAGCGGCGGTCTCGACAAATACGTGCTAGAGGTGCTGCGCATCGACCAAGATAGTGCCTTGCGTTTTTTGTGGGATCAGCGGCCTACCTACTTACAATTCGAGGAGTGGGTGACCGCTGAAGGCACGTACGAGCCCAATCGCATCGCGCGCTGGAACAAGTCCTTGGTGCCGCGCACTCACTATATGCCGGCCAAAATCGACGAGACCTATGGGGATATAGGCTGGTCGCCGGAAGAGACGACCGAGGTGTCGGCCGTGCTGCTCAACTGCCTACAGGACTGGCACCTTTTTCATCGCCGCGTCTTCGCCCCCGATGCTCCGGGCCTGTCTGGGCCTGTGGCTCCTACCCTCAGCAGCATCGACCGAGGCCCGTTGGGCATCTGCCAACTGCCGCGCACGTGGCTCAAGACCTGCCTGCGCGCCAGGGGCTGGCTGCATCTCGACTATCCCGATTGCGCCGAAGGCAGCCTCGACCAGCGCTGCTTGCAAACCTTGCAGGTGGATCAGGACGCCGCCCTGATTTTTCTCCGCCAGACGTTGCCGACCTATCTCGACTTTGAGGCTTGGGTGCGGCGGCAGGGCACTATCGAGGAAGAGGCTGTGGCGGCCTTTAACCAGCGCCTGCTCGAACGCGAGCACATCGCCGCCAAGCAGGCCGAAATCCACGCCACCTTGCAGCGTCCCCCGACGTGGACTTCAGGGGTGCTGCTCAATCACTTAGAGGACTGGCACTACGCTTACGAGGGGTTGGTCGGGGGGTGAGCTTCTGCTCATTCTGATTCAGAGGATCACTCTTTCGTTGTAGTCGGCATCAACAGCGCGTCGATGGGGCCGCCCTCTTTGATGTAGTTGATAACTACGTCGCGGATCAGATCTTCTTCGAGCCACGCCGACTTGGTAGTCCCGATCAATGACTCGCGCCGAGGTGGCTCGACGACGAAGGAATTCGTCGCCACGGTATAGAGATGATCGGGATCAAGTGCCGTGCCCACAGCGGTTAGTCGCTCCAACAGTTCGCCGCCGATATTCTTCCCGCGAATCTGCACGATGGCGAGTTGATTGCCGAAGGGATGGATGTTCCAGATGTGACGGGCTGTAATGTTGCCCTGATACAAGCGATTCCGCACGCCTCCTTTGTTGTAGAAGCCAAGGTCCGAGCCGGACCGAGTCGCCAAGATGTGCTCTACGAGCATGTACATCTCCTCCTCGCTCCAGTCGCGCTCGGTGTGTCCGATGGTGACGTCGACCAGTTGGGAGACGCGATCTTCCCATTTGGCTACGATGGCAGCTACCTTGGGGTCCGGCTGTTGAAGTCGATCGTCAGCGGCGGGCACGACAAACCCCTCGACTTTTGTCACCTCTCCCGCCTCATGGTCGTAGAGCAATTGGACGTGGCCGACGTGCGATGTATAAGCACCGGCGCGGACGATCGGGGTGCCTCTCACGATCTGAGGAGGACTGATGACAGTGTGGTTGTGGCCGCTGACAATGAGATCAATGTCGTCCACCGATTCAGCTAAGGTACTGTCAGCAACATGACCGGCGTGGGATAGGAGGATGACGATATCGACGTGGGATTTGATCGAGTCAACGGCCGCACGGACGGATGCGATTTCTCCGTCGAACGTCACTCCTTCGTTGCCTCGCGTCGTGGTAATGTCTCTGGTTTTCTGCGTCGTGACGCCGACGATGCCGACACGTAGGTCTTCCAAGCTCAGCGTTGCGAAAGGCGCGTCGGCGATCAGTTCGCCTGCGGGATTGCGCGCGTTCGCGCTCAGCAGGGGAAAGTCGGCGATATCGCGATAGGCGAGGATCTCGCGCCAGCCATAGTCAAACTCGTGGTTGCCGAGCGCGACGGCGTCATAGCCGACGGCTGTCATTGCCTCAAAAATCGGTCGCCCTTGAAAGAGGGTTGAGATGGGCGTGCCGGATACGCAGTCGCCGGCATCCAGAGCTAGCACCTTTGAGGAGCGGGCGCGTTCGCGGTTGAAGTACGTAGCGATGCGGGCTAGTCCGGCAGCTCGGTCGCCGTCGGGCGAGATGTAGCCGTGGAAGTCGTTGGTGTGCAGGACGACGAGGGTGTCGATGATGGAGAAGGCTGGGGCGGCCCGCAGGCAGAGTAGAGCCAATACTATGTGGAGGGACAATTGCCGAGTCTTCGGACGGAAAGACGCTCTTGATGTACGTTTCATTGATCCTCCGATCGTCGTGGGCGGTCAAAGTTTGTGGTGAAGCTAGGTCGGGTTAGAGGCGCGAGTGCTTGGCAGTCGGGTACTGCGTGTTGAGCGGTGCCGCCACTTCATCAACAGAACGCGTGGCTAAGACGCCGGCCACGCTAGGTCAACTGCGAACGCTCCCACTGCAGTCAGTGGCCGCGACCGGGCTTGATCCTCGGTGCACCACTCGCAACGATCCGTTGAACCGTCTTGCTCGAATCTGAGGTCGAGGAAGCTAACAGTAACATTGTAGATGATACCGACGTGGTGAACCGAGTTGTACGGACGCTCCACACTTCTGGGGTACGTGTGTGAATACACCTCAGTGACTCCAATCGCCTCAACGTCAGCGATGCCCGTTTCCTCTTCCAATTCGCGGAGCAGGGCAGCCTTTGGATGCTCTCCCCACTCAATCCCGCCGCCTGGCATAGTCCATCTTCCTTGGTCCAGTCCGCTAGCCATGCGAACCAAGAGAAGCCGGCCTGACGGATCACGGCAAAACCCATAGGCCCCTATATAAACGCGCGGAGTATCGGAGGCTGAAGACATTCTGCTCGCCTTTCTTGAAGGATTGGTTCGGGTGATTTCCGAGGAGAGACGCTCCTGTTCTTAGGCTCTTTGAGCCGCTTGTGAGACCGAACCCGGAATTAAACAGGCCCTCCAAGCTCAGCTTCGCGAAAGGCGCGTCACCGTAGATGACCAGCGACAGTCTGATGGTTTCTAACCCATATCACTTCTGGCAGAGAGCAGAATATCGGCGGCTTAGTTGGAAAGTTCTCGTTATCTCTGACAAAAATGATTTTCTTGCCGAGTGCGATCGCCATGCCCAACTCGACCCATATACCGCCCGTTGACGATACTCCGTTCAATAGGACCAAAGCATCTGCGTCTCTTAGGTCATTGTAGTCATTGCGAGCACATAGATCTGGCTCTTTACCATCGTTCAGACCAAGGACCCAACGTGCGTTGCAAGTCCAGCCGCTCAGTCTTTCAATTTCGCGTACCTTGTCCAGACTCCCCTGGCGGGTATTATAGGGTGCAGCTATGTAGAATTTTCCGCTCATATACTCTTTCTTTAGTCCTTTGGCTTCGTTGAAGTCTGATCTTATCGCATTCAGTGGAAGGCATTTAGAGTTTGTGAACTTTCAGGGTAACACTCTTCGAGGAAGGCTCTGACAATCGCTGGATTTTTCGACGAGTCCCATCCACGCCTTTCCTTGTCAGCTTCTGGTTCAATGTCGGCGATGAGCAAATCCTCAACAAACGGTTTCGACGAAGCAATTACCGCTCCATTGGGATCAATAATATTCGTTGATCCATAGGAAGCGAATCCGTCTTGGTGTCCCGCGACGTCAGCCGCTATAACGGTCAAGCCGTTCTCGACTGCCCGGGCGATCTGAGCGCTTCTAGCCCTAGCTACTACATCGGCCTTGTTAAGCGGCAAGCAGTTGTTCGTGGGAACGAAAAGAACAGTCGCCCCTTTGGCTGCTATAACCCGGGACGGCTCGATGTAATTGGTGTCGTTGCAGATGATGATGCCAAATGTCAACGATCCAAGCGTAAAGGTTGGCAGTTCGTCACCTGCATTATAGATCGAGCTGCGAATCGCCGGATACGCCTTTCGATATCGACCGAATACCTTACCGCGGTGAAAAATAATAGCTGTATTGTATAGCCCTGTGTTTGCCGACTCGGTAAAGCCAATAATCGTACTCACTGTCTCGCTGGTGAGAGGCGAAAGAAACTCCTCTAATTGACCATTTTCGATATTGAATGCGAGTTCGGCTGGCCTGTCGGAGTAATCTGCTAGGCCGCCAAGGACCGCCTCTGGACAGCACAGTATCTCGACGTCTTTGTCTTCACATACATCTATTTGTGTCCGTAAATAGCTCAATGCTTCCATTGAACCATTCTCGAGCAGTGGTGCCTGATAGGCAGCAATCTTCATGCGATAAATCCGATCCTGGTATGTTCTCCGACGGATACTTACTCTTGATCGCGTCGGACCGCAGAGGCGATCCGCCTCCGCTGGGGAAGTGCAAGGGCATTCTCATTAACGTATAGCCCCTTCACAGCGTCAAGGTCTTCTTTTTATCCCTCACAATTGTCAATAGTTAATAATTAATGCTTATTAGCCGCGAACATGCTTTTTGGGCACTTAGATTCATAACTTCCTTTAAAACGAGGAGGATACGCCATGCGACAGCAGCGCACCATCTACTTTAACGACGCCCGGCACTACTACCTTTTTGCCTTTGAGCCGCCGATGGCGCTCGAAGACGCTTGGGTGCCAGTAGACGAGGTTGCAGGTACGGGGGTGGATACTTTTGCCTACGGGGTCGAGCGCGGCGACGGGCTTTTCTATCCGTCGCGGGTGGGGATGATGTTCGGAGCGGATATTCAGCCTTTTGAGCAGGCGGCCTATTGGCGCACTTGGCACAACATGCAGAGCCTGATCGAGCGCGGGTTCGACCCGCTGACGGTGCTCATTGATCGGGCACACGACCATAACATGGATTTCTGGGCCAGCTTGCGGATGGCCGCCTACGGGAATATGGATCCGGCTCACAGGCTGGCCGATGGCGGTGGCGGGCTGGCGCACGCGGAGGTGCGGGCGCACATATTGCAAGTGGTCGAGGAACTGGCGACTGAGTACGAAACTGATGGAATTGAGCTGGATTTTGCCCTGCCGGGCGGGGCACCGCGCATTTTGCGGGAAGAGGATGTGGAGGCGACGACGCCCATTTTGACCGACTACGTGGAGCAGCTCGCCGAGCGGGTGCGTGGGCAGCGGTCGGGCGTGGTTGGAGCGCGGGTGTTGCCCACCGAGGAGATGAATCGGGTGCAGGGGCTGGACGTGAGGACTTGGCTAGAGCGCGGGTTGGTGGATTTCTTGGTGCCGATCCGTTACGGCTATATGATCCTCGATGGGGACATGCCGATAGATTGGCTGGTCGAGGCGGCGCACGCGGCCGACGCGGCGGTCTATGGCACCTTGCAGCCCTACGTAGCTGATGAATCGGTTGGGGCCGAACGGGTTTGCCCCTCTCCGGCTCAGCTTCGTGCGGCAGCGATGAATCTGTTGGATCGGGGCTGTGACGGGCTGTACGCGTGGTTTATGCCTTGGCCCTTAGGAGACCGGGAGCGTAGCGCGCTGAGCGAACTAGGCAGTCGGGATCTGATGCAGGAGAAGGACAAGCACTACGTGCTGGCGCGGCGGGCAGTGAGTGAGGAAAACCAGTACCCAGTAGCGCTGCCGATGGAGATCGCGGCCGACGACCGGGCGCAACATACCATCCCCTTTTACTTGGCCGACGACGCGCAAGAAGGTCGCGTCAGTCAGGTGCTCTTGCGGATCAGGATCGTCGATCTGGTCTCGGACGACCGCTTGGAGATTGCGCTCAACGGCCAATCGCTGCAAGAGGAGGTCTGCCGCCGCGAGTACGGCTATAAGGTCGTCCCGTATCAGGGCATGTGGCTGATTTTCGACTTGCAGGAGGTGCGGCCGCAGCAGGGGGCGAACCGCTTGGAGATTGCGTTGGTGGAGCGGCCGGACGATTTGGTGAGTCCGCTGAGAGTCACAGACGTGGAAGTCGAGGTGAAGTACCATCCACTGCCGACGGGGTTGGGATGAGACTGAATTTAGCCGGGAGCCTCGTTTCCGGCTTTTTTATAAGTTCCAGAGACCGCGGGCTTATTGTCTGCGGTCTTTTTTTGGAGATAACCGATGATATCACTACTGCACAAATACGGGAAAACTATCGCCATCGTCGCGACACAGTCGCTCAACGACGCGATTTGGGGCCTGATTGGCGATTTCGCGCTGCGGCTATTTCACGTGGCGATTTTGCTCTCGCTCTGGCGTATGGTGATGGCGGGTCAAGGTGTGGTTGTGGGGATGAGCTTGGAGGCGGTGCTGACCTATACCATGGTCGCGGCAATTTTTGCCGACCAACTGTCGGGCCGCACCCGGATCGACGACGATCTGTGGAGCGGAAATATAGCCAACCGCTTCTTGCGGCCGATGGGAATCTACGGGCAGATGCTGGCCGAGATGGTTGGCGGCTGGATCCCCGGCCTGCTGTTCTTTGCGCTGCCGTTGTTGCTCATTGCGCCGCTGTTAGGAGTTGACCCCTTGCCGGCGACGTGGACGGCCGGGCTGTGGTTCCTGCTCAGTTTGGCACTGGGTGTGGCAGTGGGCACGGCGTTGGATCTGTTCTTTGCCGCGTGCATGGTCTTCTTGGAGCACAGCGTGTACGCGCTGCAACGGATCCGCACCACATTGACGGTGCTGTTGTCGGGCCGGCTGGTGCCGCTGGCGCTGTTGCCGTGGGGCCTTGGGGACTATCTCGAATGGCTGCCCTTTGCCTCGCTGGCGTCGGCGCCACTGCGCCTGTACACCGGCACGGGCGATCCATACGACCTCATCCCTTTGCAGGTAATGTGGGCTGTAGTGCTGTGGGTTAGTGCGCACGCGCTCTGGTGCCACAATCGCGAAAGGCTGGTGTCCCATGGCGGCTAAGCGCAACCCCGTAGTCCAGGTTATCCGGCGCTGGCGGGTGCAGGCCTATCTCGACTTCATGTGGATGACCCGGGACTTCAAGTTTTTTCTCATCAACGTCGTCTCCGACATGGTCCTCAGCCTCTCGGGAGTGATGGCGGTGTTCTTGCTGGCCGAGCGCTTCGCTGGGATCGGAGCGTGGAGCCGGGACCAGATTCTCTTCATGCTCGGCTACGCCGCCTTGGTGCAAGGGCTGCTCGAAATGTTCTTCCGCTACAACGTGCTGGCCATCAGCCGCCGCATCGGCCGCGGCCAGCTCGACCACACGCTGGTGCAGCCGCAGCCTTTGTGGATGGCCCTGCTCACGGAAGGTTTTATACCCTTCTCCGGTTGCTGGGGAGCCGTCGTCGGGTTGGGGATTAGCGCTTGGTCTTTGGGACGGCTGGATGTGGCCTTAGGAGCCGACTGGTGGCTGTGCTATGGAGTCCATCTGCTGTCTTCCTGCGTGGTGGTCTTGGCCTTCTCCTATTTGTGGAGCGCGCTGGCGTTTTGGTCGCCGGTGGGTGCCGAGGAGATCAGCTCCCGTGCGATTGGTTTCGCCTGGCAGTTGAAGTCGTTTCCGCTCGATGGGCTGCATCCATTTTTGGTCAACGGCCTGTTGAGTGCGCTGCCGGTGGGTTTTGTCGCTTGGTATCCGTGTCGGGTGCTGCTTGGGATCGATCAAGGTGCTGGATCGCTGTGGACTACGCCGATATTCGCCGGCGTCCTGAGCTTTGTGGCGCTGATAGCTATCAAGAAAGGAATGAATCACTATGGACACACTGGATCGCAGCGCTACTTGCGCTGGGGACATCGCAGTTGAGTTAAAGGGGGTCAATAAGACCTTCTACCAGCGCCAGCGTTCGGCCCATGTGCGCGATGTGTTCAAGAATCTCTTTCGGCCACGGGTGCGCGAGATTCGCGCTCTACAGGATGTGGATCTTGTGGTGCGCCGGGGCGAGATCGTCGCCTACGCTGGCCCCAATGGTGCGGGCAAATCGACGACGGTCAAGCTGCTGTCGAGCGTGCTGGCGCCGACATCGGGGCGCGTGCAAGCCCTGGGAATGGACCCGATGCGGGACCGGGTGGCCTATGTCAGCCGCATTGGCGTGGTCTTTGGCCAGCGCACCGAACTGTGGTGGGATCAGCCCGTGTCGGCGAGTTTTGAATGGAAGCGGGTCGTGTGGGATATTCCGCAGGAGCGCTACGAGCGGATGCTCGGCTTTGTGCGCGAGTTGCTGGGCCTCGACGAGTTCATGGATAGTCTGGCGCGGCAGTTGAGTTTAGGGCAGAAGATGCGGGCAGACCTCGGGCTGATGCTCATGCACGAGCCGGAGATTCTTTTTTTGGACGAGCCGACGATTGGCGTCGATGTGCTGGCTAGGCGCAATATCCTCGACTTTATCAAGGATCTGAACCGCGAGAAGGGGGTAACGGTGATGATCACCAGCCACGATATGGACGAGTTGGAACAACTAGCTGGTCGGATTGTGATGATAGACCGCGGGCGAATCGCCTTTGACGGCCCCTTTGACGAACTGCGCAATCACTTTGGGGACAGACGGCGGTTGCGCTTGCAGACGAGCGGGGAGGAGGCACCGGACCTGAGCCGCGCCGAACTCCTGACGACGGAGGCCGGCTGGCACGAATACGTCTTTGACGCGGAACAGGTTAAACTGCCGGCCCTGCTCGCCGAAGCCTCGGCGCAGGCATCGGTGCTCGACGCGGAGACCCACCGGGCACCGATCGACGAAGTGATTGCGGATATTTACGCGGAGTGGGAGACCTGAACCTCACTCAATGCCCAGCAGTTCGACTTCAAAAATCAGGGTGGCGTTGGCCGGAATCCCTGAGCGACCTCCTGGGCCGTAGGCCAACTCGGGCGGGATGGTCAGCTTGGCCTTGCCGCCCACTTTCATCATTTGCAGTCCCTCAGTCCAGCCTTTGATCACTTGGTCGAGAGCGAAGGTGACAGGCTCGCCGCGCTCGACAGAACTGTCGAAGACCGTGCCGTCGATCAGCGAGCCGTGGTAGTGGACTTTGACCCGGTCGGTGGCTTTGGGCGAGGCCCCAGTGCCGGCCGTCAGCTCTTTGAAGATGAGGCCGGAAGTCGTTTGCACGGCACCTTCTTCTTGGGCGGCCTTTTCCCTGAAAGCCTCGCCCTCTACCGCGGCTTGGGCCTGAACTTTTTGCAAGCGCTCCTGCAACATGGGGTTGATCTTGGGGCCGAATTCCTGCAGGGAGACGATGGGCTCGCCGCCTTTGACGGCGTCGGCAAAGCCCTGCATGACCACGGCTATTTCCGCGTCGCTGAACTGACCCCGGAACGGCTCTAGGGAGTTTTGCGCTATGGCTAGGCCCAAGGCGTAGAGGACCTTTTCTTCTTCGGTTTCCACTTTGGCCGGGGTGCTGGTCTTGGCTTCTTGGCCGTTGCAGGCGAGCAGGACGAGCGAGGTCCAACCCACTCCTAGCAGCAGGCGTGCTATCTTCATGAGATTTCTCCGCGTGAAAGATGGGCGTTACGGCCACGCACCCTGCTTGGGAAGATAAGAAGGCGATATATTCCCGCTCGGCTTCACAGCGGAAGAGTCTGGCCGGATACCCAAGGAAAGTAGGCCGCTCCCGGTCTTGGGGCAAGGAGTGGGACGGCTCTTAGTGAGCCCGCCGATAGGGGTGACACCATTGCCGTGTCTAGGTGTTATAAGTTGCAACCAATGGACGTTAAGGTATGAGATGCTTCGACTCCGCTTCGCTCCGCTCAGCATGACGCAGGGAAGTAGCCACCAGTACTTGTCGTACTGAGCGGAGCGAAGCATCTCATACCACTTCCACTGTCGTGTACTTAGTTGCCAATCTAACAATAGGAGGATTAACCATGAGAAAATGCGCGCTAGGGATAGTGACGCTTGCGTTCGCACTCGTCTTGCCGTCGTCAGCTCTATCTCAGGGAACAGGCGATGTGCTGAACGAGGCACCGCTAATACCCATACCGCAGGACATGACCTACGAGGAATACCAAGACATGAACCGCCGCATCTCCACCGGATTGATGCGGAGCGCGATTCCGGTGCCGGGCATGATGCACTTTTACGCGGGGGAACCCACGACGGGGAAGTGGCTTTTGGCCACGGGCCTTGCGGGCGTCGCCTCGATCATCGCTGGGGCGGCACTCTGGGAAGATGGCGAATTCGCGGATACGGATTTTGACGTCTTGACGATCAACGCTGGGGACAACGGCAAAGAAAGACGCTACGAGAAGGTCCCAATTTCGCTAGAAGGTGAGACGCCCAAGTACCGCCTGCGCGAGCTCCAACGCGATGGCGGAGCGGGCGGACCGCTGGTTGCGCTGGGAGTGATTACCATCGCCGGCAGTATGATCTACGACTTCTTGCACGGCATCCAAGTAATTGAGACCAAGCGCGATCGGGTGCGGTTTAAGTACGGCAAGCAACTCAAGCTGCAAGCGGGAGTGCGGACGGGTACGCCCAGCGTGGCGCTGAGCTACGCTTTCTGATCCGGGAGGCGATGCGAGTGCAAAGGGGAATGGTCCTTATTGGCCATTCCCCTTTTTTGTGTCCAATGGTTTCCCTCGGCACGGAGACTGTACTAATATCAGCCATCCTAAGAGCGCTTCTTAGAGCCGGGAGGCCAAATCTCGCAGTTGTGCGGCTGCCAAACGCATGACCTCCTTGTCGTCGCAATCATTGACATCCTTGCCCTCAAAGACGACAGAAAGCGGCCCGTTGTACCCGGCCTCGGCGAGAATGGGGACAATGCGCTCGTAGTCGATCCACTCTTCTTTGCCGCTGTCGATCTTGTAGAACTTGGCGCGGACGTGGGTAGCTAGATGGGCAGTCTGCTGCATGTAGGTGTAGATGTCGTGGTCTGGGTCGGGAATGCCTCGGTTGCGGGCCGGCGAGCCGCACCATTGGCCGGTGTCGAGCAGGAAGCTGAAGTTGGGCCGGTTGGTCTCTTCGATGATGCGTATGACGTCGTCGCCGGTGGAGGGGTGGTTTTGCAGGCCGATGGCGATGCCTACTTCGAGGCCGTAGTCGGCGACCTCTTGGAAACAGCGGATTTCGCGGGCTCGCTCCTCTGGGTCGGTGAGGGGCTGGCCGCAGAACAGGCGGATCATGGGCGCGCCCAAAATTAGCGCGATGTCCATATCGGCCTTGGCGGTGGCGACCTTGTCGCGCAGGTCCTCGTCACTGCCGACAAAGTGCCCACCGGAAGCTAAATAGCCGATGGCAAGACCCTTTTCGATGCAGGAGAGTTTGGTCTTGATGAGGTAGCCGGCGTCTTCGGAGCTAAAGCCGCGGTCGCGGCGGAAGTCGATTAAGTCGAGACGGAGGTCGTAGGCGTGATCGATGTAGCTTTCGATGCTTTGCAAGGTGGGCGGATCGTCTTTGCCGAACATGGAGGCGTAGAGGCCGATTTTCACGATGGAAACTCCTTTGGGAAGGTAAAGTGGGCTAGCTGCGGGGGAGTGTACGGAATGGGGGGAGGTGCATCAAGGCAGATCCTCCGCCGAGTTAGTACTCATTGCGGGCGTTCCAGCCGGGGTACTGTTCTTCGAGGGCGGCGAGGGTTTGCGGTGTGTAATAAGCGTGGCCGGCGGGCGGGAAGCGGAAGACTTCTCTTTCGGTGGCGGTGAGGGTGCCGATGAATTCGCGGAAGATCGGGTTTTGGCCCTTGTCGGTGTAATGGCGGAAACCCTCCCAGTAGTGGTCGGCGCGGCCGAGGCCGAAACCCCAGGTGTAGCGCTGGCCGTCGGCGCGCAGATAGTCGCTGGCGGAGTGCATGGTGTAATTGGTGAAGACGCAGAGGGTGCCGGCTTCGCAGACGAGCGGCTCGGCTTTGCTCATATCGCGGCCGTGTTCTTTGGGGATCAATCGCAGTGGTGCCTGGTCTTCGCCGACTGCTTCGAGGTGGTGCCAGAAAACGAGTTGGCCGAAGGCGCGGGCAGAGTCGGAGGGCGGCAGCAGCGAGTTGTTGCCATTGTCGAGATGCAGCGCGGAGGCGTCCGAGCCGGTACCGCCGCCTGTGAAACCTGGATAGCGGGCGATCATGCAACCGGCGCGGAAGTGGATGTGCTCAGTGCCAAACCACTTCCTGGCGAAGGCCCAGGCTTGATGGTGGACGATACCGCGCAGCAGCGCCATTTCGGGGGGTGGGAATTCGGTGAGGATGGCGCGGCCAGGGGGCGGGTCGTCTTTTACTTCATCCCACGATGGCAGGACGCGGCGCTGGGCTTGCTGCATTGCTTTTAGCTCATCGCCGTGGCGGAAGCCGGGCAGGATGATGAAACCTCGTTGGTCTAATTCGTCGAGATGGGCGTCGGTGAGTTCCATGGCGGTCCTTTCCTAGCGATTGAAGAAGAAATTCTCGGCTGTTTTGACTAGGATCTGCTCCTTGTCGCTTTGGCTGAGGAAATCGGCGTGGTCGCGGATTAGGGCGATTGCTGCGGCAAAGTCATTGGCGGGATCTTTCATGCGGACGGGGCCGCCGCTGTCGCTTTCCCACATAATGCGTTCAGGGCCAAAGGCATCGACGATGCGCTTGATGAGGGGCAGGAGGTCGAGGTATGGGGCCTCGCCGTTGCCGAGGGCTTGGAACGGGCCGAGCTTGACCATGACGCGCGGGTAGCGGGCCATGTTGCAGAGGGTGCGGATATCGCCTTCGGGCCAGACGCCGTCGCGGATGCGCACTCCGCAGATATGGTCGAGAATCACAGGGGTTGCGGGAAAGCGGCGGCAGAGGCGGATTAGACCGGGCAGGTCTGCGAGGCCCATGAGGAAGCTGAGGGCCAGATTGTGCTCGGCCCCGGTGCGGAACATGGATTCGTAGCCGGGGTAGTCGAGCCAGCGGTCCGAACGGCCAAACGCGGTTGGGCGACCGGTACTGCCGCCGCGCACGCGGAAGGCGCGAATGCCTCCTTCGGCCAAGGCGAGCATGGTCTTGCCCGGGTCGGCTAGCGACACGTCGGAGACTCCGGGGACGATGCCGGTGCCCGTGTAGGTTTCGGGATCCGAGGCGATTAGGTCGAGGATGTAGCTATGGTCGAGGCCGTACCAGGTCATCTGCACTAGGTTGAGGCGGACTTTGCCGGCCTTGCGGCTATAGGCAAAGTGATCGTCGGGGGTAAAGGAGGGCAGCCACAGGTCGGTGGGCGTAAAGCCGGGGGCCAGCGGATACCGGTCGAAGTCGGAGGTCCAGACGTGGATATGGGCATCGACGATGTTCACAGGCGTTGCTCCTGTTGGCTGGCGCGGTAGGTCCGGCGCGCTCGGTCGAAGGCGGCGAGAGCGTCTGCGGGAAGTTGGAGGCGGGTGCCTTGGAGATTGGCATCGACGTGCGCGGCGCTCTCGGCACCAGCGAGCACGCAGGTAATGCCCTGATGCAGGACCCAAGCGACGCAGACGGCAGCGCGGGAGGTGCCCAAGTCGGCGGCGACTTGGTCGATGGCGGCGACTAAGGCGGAAAGGGCGGGGTCGTTGGGGCGGGCTAGGAGTCCGGTGTCCATTGGGCTGAAGGCTAGGCAGCCTAGCCCGGTACGCCGCAGCAGGGGCAGCATTTCCTCCTCGTAAATCTCCACCCGGGAACGACCCGCTTCGTCGCAGTGGCTGCCGGCGATGTTGTAGTAGTCCTCGACGCCAGCGATGGGGGCTAGGTTGAGGAAGGCTTCGACTTCGGCGGCGCTGTGGTTGGAGACGCCCCAGTAGCGAGTTTTGCCGGCCTGCACCAAATCCTCCATGACCTCGGCGATGGCCTCTGGCGGCGTGCCCTCGTCGCGGTGGTGTAAAAGGTAGAGGTCAACATAGTCGGTGCGCAGGCGGTGGAGGCTTTCTTCGAGGCGGTCGGTGAGATGGGCGCGGGTGTAGGGGACGCGCTCGCCGGGACCACCGTCGCTTGTGGGGGCCAGCGAGGCGGGAACCTTAGTGCAGATGACGACTTCGTCGCGCCGACCTGCGATTGCCCGCCCCAGCACCTCCTCGGCTCCGCCCCAGCCGTAGGCCTGCGCTGTGTCGAAGAAGTTGACGCCTTGGTCCAAGCAGTGGTGGAGCACGGCTAGGGATTGGGGGCTGTCGGCGCGGGGCAGGTGGCGGAAGGCGGTGCCTTGACACAGGCGCGAGACCTGAAGATCGGTCTGGCCGAAGAAGACGCGGTCGCTAGTGGTCATAGTAATCCTACATCATTGAGAAGATAATCCGCAGATGGGCGCAGATATAGCGCCGCTATAATTCACGATACGCATTTGCTCTCCTGTTAGCGCCTCGTCAGCAAGACGACCCAAGGGCCGTCTCGGGGAGGGGCTAGTCGTATTATGGTGTCGCCATTCAAGTCAGCGGCGGAGGTCCAAGTGCTGGCGGCAATGTCGAGCCATTGGACCTGGAAGGTGCCTTCTGCTCCGGTTAGATCGAGACCTGCCGTACCACCATCGGTAAAGTAGAGCGCGTACTGGCGGCCGGGGACTTGGCTGAGATAGGCCTCGTTGGCAGCGCGGTCGCTCAGCAGGGCGCTGTCGGAATCTGGCTCGGCGTTGAAAAAGTCGAAGACCTCGGACAGCATGCGACCGCTGCGAATGTGGGCTTGGGCTTGGGGGCTTAGCCCGATGCCGGAATCCGGCCGGTGAAAGCGGCTGGAGGCGAAGCCGCCGATGAGGTTGCGCCAAAAGCACTGGGTGGCGTGGCGGTCGTCGATGCCGCGACTTTGGCTTTTATGCGTCTGAGCGCCGTATATCTTAGTCGAATTGATCGGCCGAGGCTGCATGGCGATGTACTGCCACACCCACTGGGCGTGATTCCAGTTGGTCTGCTCGCGCTGCCAGCTATTCTGCGAGATGTCGATGAAAGAGTACTGCTCCGGGTGGTCGAAGGTGGCGCGATGCGTCTGCCCGCGCACGTCCCATTCGTCCCACATTTCAGTGGTTTCAACGGTCTTGCCCGCTCGCTGTGCCCGTTTCTTGATGTAGTCGTTCCAATAGGCACCCCACGCCGGGTCGCCGCTGGTCTCGTTGTCCATGCAGTAGAGCACGTGGTCGTAGGGGAGGGAGTGCTTGAGGACTTGATTGACGAAGGCTTGTTGGTAGGGCAGCACGACTTGGTTGTTGCGCAAGGTGGGGACGGTGTAGAAAAAGGGCTGCCAGTTGCCGCCGGGGTGGGCGGGATAGTCCGTTTCTAGACCCGATTCTTCGACGGTGTAATTGATGTTGTTGGCCGGATTGAGGGGGCTCTTTTCCCAATGTTCTCGGCTGTGGTCAAAGCGGTCCCACATTTCTATCTGGACGATGATGTCGCGCTCGGCGGTCCAGCGCAAAAAATCGGCAAAGCGCTGCCAATACGTCGGGTTCCAGCGGTTGAGGTCGTACTGGCCGTCGGCAGCTTGATGAAAGGCTGGGACCTCATAGCCGTAGATACGGCGGTCGCTCATGGTATTGCGCACGTAGTTGCCGCCGACTGATTGCAGGAGGTCGAGATGAGCTTCGAGGTCGGGTATTTGGAAGAGGCAGTCTTTGATCGTGCCGCCTAGCAGGAGCACGGGTTGGCCTTTGTATTGCCAGTAGCGCGGATTGGCGGCGTAGGGCTGGATGCGGTCGGAATTGGCTTGGGCTTGGGTCATGGAGGCTAGGCTGGTGATGAGGGTGACTAGGATGCAATGCGAAAGGTGACTAGCGCTAAAGGGGCGGATTTTCACGACGGTACTTGAACCTTCCTATTGGGATGCGATTTCTCAATACGTGACATGCGACACCGAGTTTAAATTCTCGCACAACCTCGACGGTGGGTGCTCCTTAATCCCCTTGTGAAATGTGTAGTCTTTGACGGCGTCGTCGCAATAGGCGCTGAATGCGCTGGTGCCGCTCGTCGGTCAAGAGAATTCGACTATTATCCATGCAAAATGCTAAAGGGAGTTAGCAAATTGCATGGATGTTACCGAGAAACGCAGAATCTCTCGACGCGGAAATTTTCCTCTCGCGCAGCGTGCCGTACTAGCCTCACACCGCGTCGATTCGCTGCGGTGCTCTTTCCAAAGACAAGCCGTGCTCTGCGGCCCATTCGGCGATGGGCCAGTCGATGCCGTTGGGGGCCTCGCGTCCCTGTGTGTCGGCGGTGGCCCCTAGGAGCTGGCGGCCGACGTCGTCGAGATTGGCGACTACGGCCGCACTCGGCTGGACCTCGTCGGCGTAGTAGCGCAGGTAGTAGTCGGGGCGGACCCAGCAGTAGTGATAGCCGAACATCGCGACTTTGGAGACGTGGTCTTGGCTGTTGATCTCTGCGCCGTGGTAGATGCGGCTTTCAAAGAGGAAGGCGTCGCCGGCTTTGAGGCGGGGTTCGAGGTACTCTGCTGGGTGGATCTGGTCTTTGGGAATGACGATAGGTTCGGCGAGGCGGTTGCTGCCGGGTGCGAAGAGCGTGGCACCGGTGTGAGGCCCGTCCATGTCGGTGAGGCAGTAGCCGACCTTGAGGCCAACGCGCGGGAGATGGACGTGGCCCAAGTCGAGGTGGACGCCGACGTCGCGGTGCCAGGTGCAGTCGCCGGGATCGGTGGCGGGCTGGGGGTGTTTGTAGATCAGGGCCGTGTTGGTTATGTGGATGTGGGTGCCGAGGAGTTGGACGAGGAGCGGGATGACTGCTGAGTCAGTGGCTAGCTTGGCGAGGGTGGGGTCTTGGACTAACCCGTCGCGGCGGTGCTGGTAATAGCCTTCGTAGGCGAAGTCGTCCATCAGGCGGTCGGCGGCTGTGGCGACTTGCGCAATGGTCTCCTGATCGAGCGCGTCGGGGACGATGAGATAGCCGTTGGCGTCGAAGAATTCGCGTTGTTCTGGCGTTAGTCGTGAAAATTGCACGGGACCTCGCGAGGTGAATGTTGGGAGAGCAGACCATAGCGCACCCGTAGTCGGCTGTCAATAAGGGGCTTGTCGGCGCGGAGACTTTGAATTACCGTCGAGGCCGACCTTGTACCCCTATTGCGAAAGGAATGTTATGGCTCTTCTCGATACCCACACTCAAATTTCAGCGATTATCGGAGACTTTGGCAGTGGCCTCGACCACCCCGAGTGCATTGCTTGGGGCTGCGATGGCTATGCCTATGCCGGCGGCGAAGCGGGCCAGATCTACCGCATTGACTTGGCTCGGCGCGAATTTGAGGAGTTCGCCTTAGTTGATGGCTTTGTCGGCGGCATTTGTCAGGATGCCCATCACCGCCTGTACGTTTGCAACGGCGACGTCAAGCGCGTCGAGCCGGATGGTGCGGTCAGCACGTATTGCGACCGCGCGGGCGAGGTGCCGCTGACTGTGGCCAACTACCCGGTCTTTGATGCGGATGGCAATCTGTATGTTTCCAATTCCGGGGGCTGGCACAAAAACGACGGTTGGATTTGTAAAATTGCCCCGGGAGGCCAAGGCGAGGTTTGGAGCCGTGCCTTGGCAGATTTTCCCAACGGTACGGCGCTGGATGCGACGGGCGAATACCTCTATGTGGCCGTGAGCATCAACCCCCGCGTGGCCCGTATCAAGATCGAGGCCGATGGCTGCGCCGGTGCCGCCGAGACCGTGTTCGAACTTCCGCAGACCGTTCCCGATGGCCTCGCCTTTGACGACGAGGGCACCCTGTACTGCTCCTGCTATCGCCCGGACCGCATCTATCAGTACGCCGACGGCCAACTCGACGTTTTGGCCGACGATTACGAGGGCACTGCCATGGCGGCCCCGACCAATATCGCCTTCTGCGGCCCGGATCGGTCGCTCTTTCTCAGCGCCAACTTGGGGCGTTGGCACATAGCGCAATACGATTTGGGTAAGACGGGGATGCCGTTGAACTACCCAGACATTCCCTAGGTGGCGATCACGACCTGCGCAGGATTGATGGCTTGGTACTGGGCTTTGTGTGCTGTGATTTCAAATGCCTCCGGCACCTTATCGATTCCTTCTAATACGTGCCGGATGGTGGGTTTCATGCTGATGCGTCCCGAGGCCACCAGCCGCACTGTGTACTCTAGATGGGCCTGTGAGCTGATGTCCGGGAAGAGGTAGCGCAGGCTGCGCTCCCGCATCAGGTCCACATCTAGCTCTAGGGGTCCCCCGAACCAGGAGACGCCCACCAGCTTGCCGCCGGAGCGCACCGCGTGCATGGCCTGTTTGAGCGCCCGGTCGCCGGCTAGTCCGAGTTTGACGCTGCCGCCAGCGCACTCGAATACCACGTCGGCGCCCTCGCCGCCGGTCAGGTCGCGGATTGCTTCGACTGGATCGTCCTCGCTGGCGTTGATTGCGTGATCGGCCCCTAGCGCGAGCGAGATCTCGCACGCTTCCGGCCGCACGTCCACGGTGATGAGCTGGCCCGCTCCGCAGGCGCGCGCAGCCTGCATACTCTCGATGCCCATGCTGCCTTGGCCAAAGACGGCGACGGAATCGCCTGGCCGGATCTGCGCGGTCTCGACGCCGGCGATGCTGTCGCTCAGTGATTGCAGGGTGGCGGCCTCGCTGTCGGAGATGCGGTCATCGACTTTGACCAGCGCGATGGCCGGGAGCAGGGCGCGCTCGGCAAAGCAGCCGGGCAATTGGAAGCCGATGATTGGACCGAGTCGGCAGTCGTCGCTGCGCTGGGAGTGGCACATGGGGCAGTCGCCGCAGGGCAGTTTGGCGCGAGCTGCCACGCGGTCGCCGGGTGCGTAGCCGGTGACGACTGAGCCGACTTCTACAATGCGGGCGCAGAATTCGTGGCCGAAGAGCTGGAGTGGCGCGTCTGTCTCTAGCCGGCTTTTGACGTGGTCGTACGCTAGGGTCGGAATCCCAAAGGCGAGTTGGGCTTCGGTCGCGCTGGGTTGGACTACTAGCGGCTCGACTAGCACGTGATCGGGTGGGCAGGCCGCTAGCTCAATGTCGTCGAGCCGCATGTCGCCGAAGGCATAGAAACGCCAGGCTTTCACGGGTGTTTTCCTTTTATTCTAGCGCGAAAAAAGATGCGGTTTCGCTTCGTTCAAACCTCAAAATCGCAGCGTGATGCGTACGAAGAAGAGATATAATTGTATCCACTGAGCAATTGCCCACGCGAACCCAAATGACTTTGGGCGGATGACCGTGCATAAAGCTTTGCTGGTGAAAGTCCGCATCTTTGGAGACGATGATATAGCCGTTTTGGGCGGCATAATCCCAAATATCCGAATCATCCGATTCCTTCATGCCTATGTCGCGGACATGTAAAGAATTAGGGTACAGATCCTGCAAATCTGCGACCAATCGGTAGGAAAGATTTTGGTCGTAGAGGAATTTCATGCTGAAGAGATAGACATAAGTCGACGTTCTCGATCCGCAGCAAAAGCTAAACAAGCGCGAATGTCTTCGTGCGTAAGATCGGGAAAGTCGCGCAAAATCTCTTCAACAGACATATCCGAGGCGAGATAGTCAAGCACATCATAAACGGTAATCCTCATGCCGCGGATACACGGCTTACCGCTGCGCTTGCCGGGTTCAATGGTGATGATATGTCGGTAATCCATTGTCTTCCTTCTCAAATTGTGTGAGGCACCTATCTACACGATACCTGTTTTACGCTCTACAGATCGGGTCCTAGTCGAAAAAGTATGCCATAGTTCTCCTTGTCTTGCAAGAGATTACGGGAACAACTTTGCGTTTTGCGAGGCCGCCAGCAGGGTGGGCGCTAGCTGGCTCGATTGAGTAGCCAGCCGCGAATGAAGCGGACTTGACTGCGATCGGACTTGCAGATGTCGAGGAAGTGGACGCCCTGCAGGGAGCGGTACGCAATCGGGAGAATCTCTTGCATATCCTCGCCGAGATTGCCCAGTGCCTCAATGGCTCGACGGGTGGCGGGACCGGCCATGGAGAACTTGCTCACCCCGGTGAGGAGGGTGAAGCAGATGTGGGCGTCGCTGTCCTTGATGGTAGAGTACAGGCCGCGCAGGAAATCGCGATTGGCGCGGGCAATGTCCAGAACCTCTAGCGCATCGAGAATCGGCTTGTCGCATTCATCAACCAGCACCGCCACTCGCTGGCCGCTGCGCTCGTGTAGCACCTTCATCAAGCGGCGGAAGCGGGCCGGAGCAGTGTCGTCATCGCGAGGGATGACCTCCGCTTCCTCCTCCAAGGCGTTCAGTTGCGCTGAAACTTCCTCCCGCAAGTCGTCCGGTCCTTGGTAGGTGCCGCTGCTGAAGTCGAGCCGCAGGACAGGATGGCGAACCGACCAGTCCCAGCGGTCGTGGATGTACAGCCCCTCGAACAGCGGCTCGTTGCTCTCGAACAGCTCCTTGCAGGTGTCGAGGAACAGGCTCTTGCCGAAGCGCCGGGGACGAGACAGGAAGAAATGCTTGCCCTCGTTGAGCAGCCGGTGGATATAGGCCGTCTTATCGACGTAGTAGCAATTGTCTTCGCGGATCTCGCGGAAGGTCTGAATGCCGATAGGTAGTTTGCGTTTAGTCATGGACGCCTGAAAGGGTTGTTGGGCCATGATTTCTCCGAGGAGACGAGGGTTTGCGTGCGGCAAGTCTGAATGGTACTATATCCGCACTCCTTGTCAAAATCCACAGGAGATCGAGTAATGGCCGAAATGCTCTACTTCACCTACGGGTCCAACTTGCTCCAGAGCCAGATGCAGGCCCGCTGCCCGGGTGCCCGCGTCCACTCTGTGGTGCGCTTGGAAGGCTATGAACTGTGCTTCCCGATGATCTCCTTTACGCGCAGCGGCATGGGCGTGGCCAGCATCCGGCCCAACAAAGACGCGTACGTCGAAGGCGTTGTCTATGCAATGACCGAGGACGACTTCAGACGCCTCGACCACTACGAAAGCGAGGGCACCAAGTACCGGCGGGAGGAAATAACCATACCCGGGCTTGGCAAAGTTTGGACGTATCTCTCCCGCCTCGACGCCGGACATCACTACTCGCCCTCAGAGGAATATCTCAACGCCGTCATTCAGGGTGCGATTGAGCACGGACTTTCCGACGAGTACATTGCCATCTTACACGCTTTTTGGGACAAAGAAGAGGAGTGATTCAATGGCCCAGCAAACCATGACTAACCTTGAACCTTTCGTCGATTCCACCTCCCTGCTCGACGCGCCCGAGGCATTGCGCGAGCGTGCAGCCGAGCAGGGCTATTTGTTCTTTCGCTCGCTGTTGGATTCAGAGTCGGTGCTCGACCTGCGCCGCCAGATCCTCGAAGTTTGTCAGCAGCACGGCTGGCTCGATGACGACGCGCCTTTGATGGACGGGATCGCGCGCGATGGGGAGCTTTTCATCGAAGGAAACGCGCCCGAGTGGATCGCCTTTTACATCGATGTCCAGCGGTTGCGCGCCTTTAATGCCTTGGCGCTGCATCCGGCGATCATGGCGATGTTCGCCACGCTCTTCGGCGAGGAGGCCCTGCCCCACAGCCGCAATATCTGCCGAGTAATTTTTCCCAATGCCCTGACGCACACCACCCCGCCGCACCAAGACAATTTCTACATCGGCGGCACCGACGAGACGTGGACCGCGTGGATTCCGGCTGGCGACTGTCCGGCCACGTTGGGCAGCTTGGCGGTGGCACCGGGCAGCCACAAGCTGGGCAAGCTAGACGTGCATCAGGCGACTGGCGCGGGCGGCCACGCCGTCGAGTTGCCCGAAGACACGCTGTGGGCAGGTGGAGACTTTGCCGCCGGCGATGTGCTTATATGCCACAGTCTCACGGCGCATCAGGGCCAAGACAACGAAAGCGGCGACCGCCTGCGCATTTCGCTCGACTATCGCTATCAGCCCATGAGCCACCCCGTCCGCGAAGACTCGCTGGAGCCGCACATGCACTTTACGGATTGGGAGAACATTTACGCCCAGTGGGACGCGGACGACCCGCTCAAGTACTACTGGTGCGCGTGGGATTTGCAGATCAACCCCCGCATTCGGTAGGTATGGCTACACCGCTGCTTTTGCTTGGTTGTCGATGCCGACCGCGTCTGCCACCCGGGCAAACCCATCGCGCTCCAACAAGTGAGCTAGTCCCGCGTTGATTTGCCGCACTACTCCCGGACCCCTGAAGACCAGCGCTGAGTATAGCTGCAAGAGCGAAGCCCCGAGGCGGATTTTGCGGTATGCGTCTCGGGCCGATGAAATCCCTCCCACGCCGATGATCGCGTGCCGCTGGCGGTCGATGCGTCCGTACCAGAAGCGCACGGTTTCGTCGATCAGGGCCTGAACAGGACGGCCGCATAAGGTTCCGGGTAGCGGATCTACAAGATGGGCCGGCGACCTAAGAGGATAGTTCGTTCCCGGCGGCAGGTTGAAGATGAAGCCCTTGACGAAAGCAAAAGGATCGACCGTTTCCAGCATCCAGCTTAGTCGCGCTGGGTCGGTGTGCGCGGTGAGCTTGAGAAAGATCGGGGGCAGGTCGTCGATGGCAGCGCATTCCCGCAGCAAGTCGCGCAAGTGCTCCCCGCCGGTAAAGGGACTGACGCCGCCGGTCGTGTTCGGACAGTTGAGGTTGAACGCGATGTAGGAGGCTCGCCCGACAAAAGGGGCTAGGGCCGCGGCTAGCTCTGCCACGATCGCATCGGGCGCAATGGCCTGCCCGGTATTGGTTTCGACGAGGTTGATCCCCAAGGGCACGGCGATTGGCCGCTGAGATACGCGATCGGCCACGACCGTGGCCCCGTCATTGGGCACCCCATAGTTGACCACAATGGCCTCGTCCAACGGCAAGCGGAACAAGCGCGGTCGCGGATTCCCAACCGAGGGATGCGCCGATACCGATCCTACCTCCACAAACCCAAAGCCCATGGCCGCAAGTGCTTGGATCACTCGGCCATTTTTGTCGAATCCCGCGGCCATGCCCAGCGGATTGGCAAAGTGCAAGCCGCCCACTTGGGTAGAAAGCCGCGTGTCTGCGAAGGCAAAGAGACTGGAAAGCAGATGGCGGCCAAGTGCGGAGGACCCGACCCGCTCGGCAAACGCGAGGGTCTGCTCGTGGATGCGTTCTGGATCACAGCGGAACAGGAGGGGGCGGACGGAGCGTTGGTATGCGTTCATCATTCTATAAGTACATATTTGCAGGGGCGGATTGCAAACGCCATCGGTGTCAACGAATTCGTTTCCTAGTGCATCTGTAGGGGCGTCCACAAGGGACGCCCTTTGCGGTCATGCGCTTCGACAAGCTCAGCGCACACTGAACCTAGCGCACACTGAGCTTGTCGAAGTGTGCCATGCTTGCAAACGCCCGTCTATGTCAACGCGACTTAACCTTTCTCAGGAGTTTACCTTATGCCACTCGAATTGATTGCCGATCGCCCCGGCCACGCGGTCCTCAGCTCGTACCAAGAACCGCCCTTAGCCCCGGACGAAATCCGCGTCCAAAGCCTCTTCAGTTCGGTCAAGCACGGCACTGAGTTGCGCGGTTTCCGCGCCGACACGCCCGACGCCTCCGACCGCTGGGACGGCGAACTGCGCCTGCACCGCCGCGGAGAATCCGCAGTCGGTGACTTCCCCCGCCGCCTCGGCAACATGTGCTTGGGCGCGGTTGTCGAAGTGGGTGATGAGGTGACAGCGCTGCGCGAAGGCGACCGGGTCTTCGCGCATTTGCCCATCCGCGAGACGCACACTGTAGCAGCGACGCGCGTGCAAAAGGCTCCCGACGGAATCTCACCGCAAGCTATCATGTATTGGGACCCGGCCGACTTTGCCGTGGGCGCGGTGCGCGATGGCTCAGTGCGCTTGGGAGATCGGGTCGCCGTATTTGGACTCGGTGCCATTGGGTTGATGGTCGCGCAGGCTGCGCGGTTGTGCGGGGCGCGCTGGGTGGCAGTCGTCGATCCCATTGAGCGGCGGCGCGCCGCGGCCCTGCGCCACAATGCCGACTTGGCGCTGGATCCGGTGGCCATGGACGCTGGCTTGGAGATCAAGCAGCACACCGATAAAATCGGCGCGGACATTGTCTTTGAAACGAGTGGTTCCTACCGCGCTTTTGAAGACGCCCTGCGCGCCACTTGCTACGCCGGTACCTTGGTCTCGACCGCGTATTACCACGGGGAGCAGGGCTTGCGCTTGGCCGGGGAGTGGCACCGCAACCGCATTCAGGTCATCTCCAGCCGGGCCAATAGCGAGCCATTGCCGCAGGCGAGTTGGGATTTCGCCCGCATCCGCGCGGAGTCGCTGGCCCTGTTGGTCGAAGGGTGTTTGCAAGCCGACGATCTGATTGACCCGATCGTGCCCTTTGCCGCGGCCGCTGACGCCTACATGGAGATCAATCAGCATCCCGAGCGTTCGATCAAGCTCGGCATCGAGCATGGGTAGTGGATAGTGGATAGTGGATAGTGGTCAGTCCAGCGCGGAGGTGATGGGGGACTGATCACTGGCCACCGACCACTGACCACTGACTACTGCCTCTCAGCCGATGTTAATCAGCCGGTTGCCCGTCATGCCGGTGCAGATGTCGATGAGAAGCCACAATCCGGCTGAGCCAAATGCGCCCAGCACCAGCCCTAAAAAGAACGGGCGCAAGCGCGTGTAGAGCAGGGGACCGCCGTATTTGAGAATGAGTGCCTTGAGCAGCCAAGCGAAAAAGACCGACGGCCAGATTAGCTGCACGGGGTGCGGCAGCCCGATGGCCAAGCCGATGGGATGAATGGGAAAGCCGACGAAGCGGTTTTTGATAAATGTCAACAGACCCATCAAGAACGCGCCGAGGCCGGCAAAGGACAAATGCCAGCCGTAGGTAGGCTGCATGTTGTTGAGGTTGTTGGTAATCCAGTTGCCGGTATAGGTCGTCATATAGCCGAATTGCCAACTGCTCAGGTTGATGCCCCCATAGGTGTACGCGAGGTAGATAACTGCGGTGATCGAGCCAGCGAGGGTGACGACGATGGCCGCGGCAATGGCCCAGAATACGCGCCGATACTCAAGGCGCGTCACTTCCGCCAGCTTGAGGCCTGTGGCGGCTGAGGCCATGACGAAGGTGCGGATGTCGGCAGACCAGGGGAAATTGAGCGCCAGCGCCGTTAGGCCCGGGGCACCCACTGACGACGACCCGAGCGTGTTGACGGTGAACACGGCCGGAGCCACTGGAGCGCGGCAATAGGCCAACCCGGCCTGCGAGATAATGCGCGCCAAGCCAACGAAGATCACGATGGCCGACAACTGAAAGACAAAGGCGGTCGGCAGGTTCATGTTGGTGGCGTAGAGCGCGAACAGGCCGAGGGAAAAGCTGATGATAAAGCCAAAGACCGCGACGCGGTACGGGAGCAATTCCCCGCTGTCGTCGATGGAGTCGTCGCCGCGCAGAGCTTTGCGCCAGACTTGGCGCAAGTGCTGTCGCCCGCTCCACAAGCTGGACAGCACTAAGAAGAACAACGCGCCGAGGGCGATATGGGCGATGCTGGGCGGAGAGGGCGAGGAGTAGGGTTGCTCTGGGCCGATGTTCCACCCCGTCATGCGGCACAAGCCGATGGCCAACATGTTGAGCAGGGCAAAGACCCATATACCCATGGAGATGTCGAGGTTGAGCAAGTAGGAGAGGCCGACGACCTCAAAGTGCGGGCGAAAGTTGACCCAGATGGAGTTGCGCAAAAAGGGCACCCAGAGGTTGAGGTCAATCCAGGGGACGAAGTTGAAATAGCGGTGCAGGGCGTTGATCGAGCTGATGAGCGCGGGAATGGCAAAGCCGATCCAAGTCAGATAATTGCGGTAAAAAGGCGCGATGGCTTGGTCCTTGGCGCGGGTGCTCATTTCTATGGGCAAGGTGGCCAGCGGGAAGTTGAGCCGCTCGCGCTCGACCCACTGCTTGCGCAGCACGACGAGTACGCACAGCGTGGTGAAGTACATATTGACGACAAACAGGCTCCACGCCATCAGCGGCGTCGCCCAAGCCCCCCAAGGGATGCGTTCGCCTTGAGCGTTGCCTTCGAACAGCTTTTGGATGGCTGCACTGTCTTCCGGTACGAAGAGATGTGATATATAAGGCTGGATGGTATTGGCCCAGTCGTTTTCCGGGGTGGCGTAGTAAAAGAACCCGCCGAGGAGCGGGATTAGGTTCATGGTCAGGCCCCAAGAGGGGATGGCGGCCCCCACGATCATCATTATGTACACGGTGGCTAGTTCGCCGGTGTGTAGGCTGGTGCCGGTGAGCAATTTGGCGAGCGGGTTAATGAGTAAGGTGAAAATAAAAAACAAGAACAGGGCCGCGCCGGTCGAGTAGTCGGCGGCCATTGGCGAGCTGCGCATCACCAAGACGCTAAAAGGCTCGCCCACGGCGATGGCGAGACAGCCGATGGCCCCGATGGCAATGGCTCGGAGGGAGACGCGGCGCGGGGGTGCTGGCAAGACTTAGACCTCTGTGTTGACGAGGGGACTAGGTCCCGAAACGGAATTTATCGGCAAGGTCATCCGTCCAGTGGGTCCGCAAGGTGGGCTTGGACGATATTGAGCAATTCGCGCGGTTCGTAAACCGCCAGTGCTGCCGTTCTGAAATCGCTTTCGTTGCGCGTCACTAAGGCATCGGCGTCGGCTTGGCGGGCCGCCTCGTGGAGAACAGCATCTTCGAAGTCGCGGAAGCCTTCTGCCGCTAATGCCGCTTCTAACACCGCCCGGTTGACCGGGGCTACTTCAAAAAGACGAAGTAATTTGCGAATTTCCCGCCGTGCTTTTTGCCCACCGACGGCTTTTGTGGCCAAGTAGTGCACGGTGGTCAAAGTGGTAGCACCGAGACAGCCGACGATGACATTGCGCTCTATCAAAGAGAAAATCTGCGCTGCGTTTACTACATGTGGCGTCCGGCTCAGCAGTAAGTCGAGTACGACATTGGTATCGACCATCACTTTCACAGGTATTTTTCCTCGAGATATTCGCGGTATGTATCTTCATCGACCACAGCACCTTTCAAGGCACCGCGCAAAGAACGCGTGATCGGTGGTAGCGTCTCTGGCTGATCGTCCCGGTCCAGCAGCGAGAAATAGTCAGCCACCATTTGCGATACGGACTTGCCCCGCTTTTTGGCATGGGCCTTAGCGCGTTCGATCAATTGTTCTTCTAGGCGCAGCGTAAGCTTGGTTTGCATCCGTTGCCTCCACAGATGACGTATAATTTGGTCGTTATCATACGTCATCATAGCGCGATTGTCAACGCTGGAACTGGCCGATGGCTTCTCAATCGCGTACCACCGCTATCGTGCGCTTGGCGGCGGTGCCTTCGGCTTCGAGGAGCAGGTGATAGATGCCGCTGGCTACGGGGTTGCCAGCGAGGTTGCGGCCGTCCCACAGCACGGCGTGGTCTTCGCGCGCCGCACGCTCGCCTAAGTCTTGTTCCCAGACGAGTGCGCCGTTGGTGGTAAAGAGCGCGAGGCGCGTTTTGCTGCTGGGGAAGGCTAAGTCGAAGGCCAGCCGAGTGTGTGGATGTTGGCTGGGGCGGAAGGGGTTGGGGTAGTTGGGCTTGAGCAGGGTGGCGAGGGCGGCGGGCCGGTCGGGATCGGTCAGGCTGGGATCGAATTGGGCGGCGAATAAGTGCTGGTAGGCCAAGCCGGTGCGCTCGGCGGCGGTAGCGACGAGGACGATTTCGTCGAACTGGTCCCAGCTAGTGATGCGGACCGTCGGCTCGGAAACGAGTTGCGCGGAGGTGGTGTCGGGACCGACTAAGAGCAAGTGGCGACGCCATGCCCCTTGGTTGGCGTCAAAAAACAGATCGACTCCGCCCGCGCGCAGTTGCGGCTCCAGACGTAGATAGACGCTGCCGGTGGCATCGACTAGGCTGGTGTCGCGGACGACCGTCTCGGCGGCGACGGCGATGTCGCGGGTGGGGACGGTGGGGTATAAGTTCCCCTCGGCATAGTATTCGCCACGGTAGCGGTTGTTGGTGAAATAGTTCCACACGGCAAATTCGCCCATGACAATGCCGAGGCCGCCCGGCTCGGCTTCTTGGCGGATGACGTGGTCGAAGTGATCGAGATGGACGCTCTTGCGCTGGCCTACTTCTTCCCAGATCAGGCGATTGAGTTCGCGGCCGTAGCGCTGGTCGAGGAAGAGAGAAAAGATCGCGGAGCCGTAGGTGTGGAGGCTGCGATAAACGCCGGAGTTGAGGGCGCGCTGGGGCTCGCCGAGGAAGTGGGTCAAATACTGGAGGTAATCGTCGATGCGCGGATAGGCCACTTCCTCCATCCACGTCGAGGTTGACTCCTGCCACCAACTGCCGTCGAATCCCGCGTAGTAGCCGAACTGAATGGCGTGGTGAAATTCGTGGGCAATGGTCACGCGCAGGGCGTCCAGTCCGCGGGTCTGCTTGTAGCCGGGATCGGTAAAGTTATTGTCGATTTCGAGGTAGCTAGAGGTGGTGAGCGCGCCGACTGATTCGGGATAGGCGAACCCATAATATCCGCCGTCTAGCTCGATAACGTACGCGTCGTATTCGTCTCCTCCGCCCAAGCCTTTGTCCGAAGGAGGCGGATTGTAGCCGAGTTGATCGATTTCGAGGATCCAAACGCTGTCGAGAACGGCCATAGTGAGGTCGATGTAGTCCGGGATGCCGTTGGCGTCGTCGTCCGTAGGCGAAACCGCGTGGCGTCCCTCGGTATCGTAGTGGACGCGAAAGCGCCCCGATGGTGAGAGGATGTCATGTTGGACGTCCGGTCGCCGCTGTGCCAGCTTGCCCAAGCGCGCTTGGAAGTCGGCGCTCAGGTTGGGAGCCGCGCTCATGGCTTGGACTAGGTGCGGGGTCCCGCAAACTGCTAGCCCGCTGGTCTCTCGGTAGATGGCTGGCAGTTGGTCGGGAGCGCGCACGCTGAGGACTTGGTAGATCAGGGCCGACTCTAAGTCGAGTTCGCCGGCTTCATAGGCCGCTTCGATCCGAGTTTTGGCTTGAATGGGTAGGGCGAAGAGGAGGAGGACGGCGAGGATTTTAGCGGTCATAAAGTCTCGGGGCTGCGATGAATGGTGGTCTAAAAAATAATGGCGCAACGGGCTAAGGCCAAATTGCTTGGCCGTGCAGCCTGACCATTGCTCGGCTGCGGCTAAGTAAATACCTTTGCCCGGCGAAATGGTCGATCTTCACTTCTAAAATATCATCGAAAACTCCCGAGGAGCATTGAAAATGAGTCAGGAAGTACTAATGATCGTCGGGTTCGTGCTCGGCTCGTTCGGGTTCGTGCTCGGCGCGTATTCGATCGTCGGCAACGATGCGATTCAGACTTTGGGAACCTTTCTCAGTTCCAACTCCCACCGTCCGTGGTGGGTGCTCTGGCTCTTTGCCGGCAGCATCATAACAGTGGTCTTGGTATATGGATGGGTGGCACATAGTGGGGATGTCTCTTATGGCAGGCTGGAGGCGATCCCGGTGCCGGAGCACTTTAGTTGGATTTACTGCGTCCCGCCCTTCGTCCTGCTCTTGCTGACCCGCTGGGGTGTACCGGTCAGCACCACCTTTCTGACGCTAACGATCTTCGCGCCGAAGGCGCTGTCGAGTATGTTGCTCAAATCGTTGTTGGGGTATGCGACGGCCTTCGTGGTCGCCATCGTCGTGTACAAGTTGGTCACCCGAAGCCTTGAGTCTCGTTTCAACCGGACGGAAGGGCCGACGAGTCCTTGGTGGGTTGTGGCCCAGTGGTGCTCGACTGGTTTCCTCTGGAGCCAGTGGCTGATACAGGACTTGGCCAATATCTACGTTTTCCTGCCGCGAGACCCGGTCAGTCGGACGCCAGACCTAGCTGTTGGATGGTTCATAGTCAGCATCGCCATCATACTGGGCTTGCTCGCCTTCATCTTTTACAACCATGGCGGTGCTATCCAGAAGGTAGTGCTGACGAAGACGAACACCACCGACATCCGCTCGGCGACGTTCGTGGACCTGATCTACGGCATCGTGCTGTTTGTGTTCAAGGAACTCAGCCACATCCCGATGAGTACGACTTGGGTCTTCGTCGGTCTGTTAGCTGGACGCGAGATCGCCATCGCTTGGAATGAGAATCACCGCAGCCGTCAGGAGGTGTCGCGGCTGGTGCTATCCGATTTGGCGAAGATTCTCGCTGGCCTCCTCGTCAGCGTCGCTCTTGCCCTGCTGCTGCCCAAGCTGCTGTAGCCGCTATTTAAGCTCGCCAACGCTTCCTGATCGGTTGCGGTCGATCATCGACGGACGGTACTAAGCCGCAGGGGTTTCTCCTACCTCAACCCGTCACGCACTAAGCTGCCGTGGCTTTGGCCGCTTTTATGACTGTGACCGGTACGACACGCCACAGGCAGGCCGCGGCAAAACCGGCGTCGGTCAGCGCGGCGAGTTCGTCTTCCACTGGAAAATAAGTGTCTTCGTCGGCCCATTCCGCGAAATGGCTATAGGCGCGCTCCTCGGCGATGCCGCAGGAGACGAGGTGGGCCGCCCAAGTTTCGTATTCGGCTTGGCGAGTGGACGGGTCGGCGGGCATGGTTGCATCTGCGTTGACGAATACGCCGCCCGGGGGCAACGCAGTGTGAATTGCGCTGAAGATCGTCCGTTTTTCGGCTAGGGTGGGAACGTGATGCAATGCGAGGGAGGCGACCACCGCGTCGCAGGCGGGTAGCGGCCCTTGGAATGTTCGCACGGTGTACTGCACTCTGGAGGCAAAGGGTGCGAGCCGCTCGCGGGCTTGGTCGAGCATCTCGGCGTCGGCGTCGATCAGCTCGACCGTGGCTTCCTCGCATCGCTGCAATACGGCTTGCGCCAACGCGCCCGTGCCAGCGCCGAGGTCGATTACTTTTTTGGGCTGGGCCTCGACAACGGCATCTGCAGCTCGCGCCAGCATCTCCTCGTACGCGGGAATAAATGCGCGGATGGTCTTATCGTACGCCTCGATTTCAAGGCGCAAGTGGCGTCGGACGGAGTGGCTCATTGGTGTTCAGTGGATTTATGTGAGGTGGTCGTCGTTGCAGGGTCGTCTGCTTTGGATGGCGATGCCGAAGTTTGGGAAGATGCGAAATCAGGAAAGTTAGATCAACTTGCTAACTAGGCGTCGGATTGATTTCGCCGAGCTATTTGTTATCATTATGGTATGATCTGATAACATGGAGCTAGTCGAATGGTTCGCACACAGATTCAGTTGACCGACGAACAAGCGCGGCACGTCAAGCGGATAGCTGCCGAGCGGCAGGTTTCGATGGCGACAGTGATTCGACAAGGGGTCGATCTCCTGCTGCGGTCGGCAGAGACGGCCGTGACCGATACCGAGCGCATTGAACGCGCGGTCTCGGTGGCCGGACAATTCCGATCCGGCAGCGGCGATGGAGCCGCGCAACATGATCTCCACTTGCAGGAGGCCTACCGCAGGTGAGCGTCTTCGTCGATACCTCCGCGCTGTACGCAGTTCTCGACGCTGACGACGATGAGCATTCGCGGGCCGTTGCTGAATGGCATCGCCTCGTGCGCGGTGCGTTCCCTCTCGTGACGACCAGCTATGTCCTCGTGGAGACGACGGCCCTCGTCCAGCACCGACTTGGGATGGATGCCGCTCGTGCGCTCGATCAGGACATTCGACCCGTCTTGAGAATTGAGTGGATTGACGAGGATCTGCATGCCACAGGGATGGCCTCCATGCTCGCCGCCGGTCGCAGACGCTTGAGCCTCGTTGACTGCATCAGCTTTGCCTTCATGTCTCGTGCAGGTCTGCGAGAAGTGTTTGCCTTCGATGAGCATTTCGCTGAACGGGGATTCTCGTGCATCCCATCAGACGCTTCGACGACGACCGAGGCTCTCGATTCTCAGCAGGACGGTGAGTCTGGAGCCGCGAACTAGTACCTCGCGGCCATGACAAGCCGGACCGAGATCCTAGACGCACAGAGATTTCCAGGTTTCTGGGTGCGCGTCGCCAGTGCGGTGGTCGATTCATTGGGATTTGCCTTTGTAACTAGCGCACTCCTTCTCCTATTCCAGCATTTCCTCGTACGCGGGAATGAAAGGATGGCGTCGGACGGAGTGGCTCATTGGTATTCAGTGGACTTTATGGGTGGCCGTCGTTGCGAGGTCATCTGATTTGGGTATCTTAAAAATAATCATCCCAGCCGGAAGGCCGTGAGACGGTCAGAAGAGACTTCGGGTGAAAAGCGTCAGGTAGAAAAATTTTAGTGAAAAGGGGAACTTAGTCATGCAAGCCGTGCAAGAACTTCAATCAGCCGTTTCTCAACTTTCGGTGGATGAGCTTGCCTGTTTCAGGGAATGGTTTGATGAATTCGATGCCGAAGTTTGGGATCGACAGTTTGAGAAAGATGTGAAATCAGGAAGCTTAGATCAACTTGCTGAGCAAGCAATTGTAGATTTTCGGGCAGGGAAGTGCAAAGAATTGTGAAGCACTTTGCAACTCCTTCGTTTTGGGCATGTTATCGAAAACTCCCGCAAAATATTCAGAAACTAGCAGATGAAAATTTCAAATTGATGAAACGAGACCCGAGACATCCCTCCTTGCATTTGAAGAAAGTCGAAAGTTATTGGTCTGCAAGAGTAGGAATCAAATACCGGACTGTCGCCGTGGAAGCTGAGGAAGGCTTGGTTTGGTTCTGGATTGGAACACACGCAGAATACGATAAGTTGGTTCAACAATAGGATTCCCTTTTGAGGATGAAAAACGGGCCCCGGTCGATGACGACCTAGGGCCCGTTCTCTTTGGAGGCTCGGCTTAAAACCGAGTAATCCGCTTGATTAAGGAGAATCGTCCGTGCTGGAACCGGCGACTTTCTTGATCTCGCCCCAGCTGTACTCGACGACGCCCGAAGACTGGGAGCCGATCTTCGCGGCGCGCAGCGAATCAAGATCGAAAAAAATAGGCTTTTCATCGAGGCTTATTTCAAAAGCCGTATGGGCCCCGGGTGGCCCTACCACGATAATGGCCTGATCTGCGTCTGCGCCAAGCTCGGTGAGCAGTGAATCGACTAGATTGGAGCTTACTGCTTCATTGTTTTCATCGTCGCTGACCATCACTTCTAGGACACCGTCTCCGAACTCTTGGAATAGCTGATCGCCGTCCATGTTGATGGTGACTACCTGCTCGCCATCCTCATCTACGGTTTCCGTGATCTCAACAAGCTCGTCTAACGTCTGCTGTTGGCTATCGGACAGGGGCTCGTCGTTGAAGGTCGCCACGATTTGCAGCAGGCTGTTGGCAATGTCGGCGAGGGCTGCCCTTTGCGTGACACCTACGAAGAGGATTGCCAGCGCGGCGAGTGCGGCGGCTAGCACGGGCGGACGGAACCGTCGCCGCCAGTTCGGCAGCCAGGTCCGGCTGGGGGGGGTCTCTGGCGATCCATTGTTGGACGCGATGGGAGTGGAAGCCACATGCTCTTGACGCGAATCGGCCAGACGAGCGGCGAGCTTGCGGTTGGCTTCCAAGAGCAAATCCGCAGGAAAGGTGGACTCGCGGATCGATTTCCCGGTCGCGCACAGCAGGGAGAAATCGCCTTTGAGGTCGATGGCTTCGGGATGGGCCTGTAGATACTCCTCTACTTCCCGCTTCTCGGCGTCGGATAGTTCGCCGTCGAGGTATTCGATGAGTTTGTGTTCAAACTGCTCAGTCGTAATCATCGGTTAGCTTCCTTGGTTGATGTTGTTGCAGATGGACAATCGCAGGTGAGCCACGTGCGAATCTGTTTTGCGGCTTGGAATGCTGCGGCACGCGCGGCTCCTGGAGAGCAATTTAGCAGTCGGGCGATTTGCTCGAAGGAACAGCCTTGGAAGTAGCGGAGGACGAAGACTTCTCTGCGGCGCTCGGGCAAATCCACCGCGAGACGGCGAATTTTTTCGACCATCAGACTATTTTCGACCACATCGTTCGCCTCCCAGTTGTGAGGTTTCTCCGCGGACTCGCTCCAAGAGACAAATCGCGCTCGCTGGCGGTTGAAGTCGAGGGCGGCATTGATCGCCGTGCGGCACAACCACGCCTTGGGCTGTTGCAGCGGGCCGCGCTCGCTCGTGGTCTCGTGGAACTTCACGAAGACTTCTTGGTAAAGGTCGGCTGTCTCGTCGTGGTTTCCGTTGATCCGCCAGATCAGACTCATGACCAGCGGCCCGAATCTTTCAATCGCCTGTTCTGCGTGCATTACATCTCCATGATGTCAGGTGTTGGACAATTCTCGTGTGCACACGCATATAGAACGATGCCGAGGGAGATTTGTTACTTCGGCGTTGGACGTTCCATCTGCTGATTCGTATTTTCGCCTTCCAACTGAAGACTATACTTAGGAGCAAAGATCAAATATGCCAGAGCGTCGTCCCAATATTCTCTTCGTCATCACGGACCAGCAATACGCCGGGGCCATGTCCTGTGCAGGCAACCCCGACGTGTACACCCCCAACATGGATAGCCTCGCCGAAACGGGGGTGCGATTTACCCGCGCCTATTGCACATTCCCCCTTTGTGGCCCCCAGCGCGCCAGCTTTATGACTGGTCTGTTCCCTCATCAAAATGGCGCGATCAGCAACAACACACCAATCAACCCCGAATACAAAGGCCGAACGCTCGGCAACCTTCTCGCCAACGCTGGGTATGACTGCGCCCTAGCGGGAAAATGGCATGTCCCCGGCACCACGCCCGAAGAAAGCGGCCTCGAAGTCATCTGCGACAGTCGCGACGACGAGGTGCCGCTGCGCTCCATTGAATTCATGCAGCGCGACCGCGACAATCCCTTCTTCCTCTTCGCGTCCTTCATCAATCCCCACGACATCTGCCAAGTCGCCCGCAATCAGTCTTTGCCTCAAGGCCCGGTGCCGGAACCAGCCACTGTGGAAGAATGCCCGAATCTGCCCGCAAACTTCGCCATTCCACCTTATTCACCCGACATCTTGCAGATGTTGCGGCAGGCCAATCGCCGCGTCTATCCCACCATCGAATACACGGAAGACGACTGGCGGCGACTCCGATTTTACTACTATCGCTTGTGCGAGAAAGTCGATGCTGAAATCGGCGTGCTGCTCAATGGCCTGTGCGACCTCGGCCTCGAAGAGGAGACCTATATCATCTTCACCTCAGATCACGGCGACGGGCACGGCGCGCACCAATGGAATCAGAAAACAAGCCTCTACGAGGAAGTCATCAACGTTCCTTTTATCATCAGTCACAAAGGGGTTACGCGGGCCGGTAGCGTTGACAACACTCATCTCATCTCCCTTGGACTCGATTTGCTGCCCACGCTGTGCGATGTTGGCGGCGCGAGCGTTCCCGATGATCTCGAAGGGCTGAGTTTGCGACCGCTTGCCGAGTTCCCTGCGCCCGACGAATGGCGCAGGGAACTCGTCGTTGAAACCATCATGGATATTGGCGCGGGCCCAGGCGGTGGCGGTGCTTCGCGCGCCGTGCTCACCGACCGCTACAAATACAGCGCCTATCCCATGGGCCGCTACCGCGAACAGCTCGTCGATTTGCAAGCAGACCCGGGCGAAATGGTCAACCTCGCCGTCAACACGCGGTTCAAGGACGAACTCGACGACCATCGCCGTCGCTTGCGGGCATGGTGCGAAAAGACAGAGGATGAGTTTTTGAGGTTTTGTCTGTGAGCGCGGTCGATCGGCGATGGGTTTTCCATCCGCTAGGTGATTTTTTAACATTAAGGTCTGTGTGATAACTCCGATCTGCCCCGCCTGCTCGAAAAAAATTTGACTAGGAGACTGCTGTGGAATTGACCAAGAGGCCCCGACGACTCAGGCGCTCGGAAGCGGTGCGCAGCTTGGTGCGCGAGACCCACTTGCGCGTCGATGATCTGATCCACCCGCTGTTTGTCACTGAAGGCGAAAAAACGCGCGCGCCCATCGACGACATGCCCGGCCAATATCGCTTCTCAGTTGACGAGTTGGTCGATGAGTGCCGCGAGCTGTGGGACTTGGGTATCCCGGCGGTCAACCTATTCGGCTACTCGACCGAAAAGGACGATCAGGCCACCCAATCCTACGATCCGCAGGGTTTGATCCAACGAGCAATCCGCAGCCTCAAGGCCGCAGTGCCCGAGCTATGCGTGCAGACCGATGTGGCTCTCGACCCCTATACCCACCACGGCCACGACGGCTTGGTAGTAGATGGCGAAGTAGTAAACGACGAGACCATAGAAGTGCTGTGCAAGATGGCCCTGTCGCACGCCGAAGCAGGCGTTGATTGGGTTGCGCCCTCAGACATGATGGATGGCCGGGTCGGCGGCATCCGCCGGGCACTCGACGCGGCCAGTTATAAAAACGTCGGTATCTTGGCGTATTCGGCTAAATACGCCTCGTGCTTTTACGGCCCGTTCCGCGACGCGCTCCAGTCGGCACCCAAGAAGGGCGACAAGAAGACCTATCAGATGGATCCGGCCAATGGCCGCGAGGCGCTCAAAGAAATCGCGCTCGACATTGAGGAAGGGGCCGATGTGGTGATGGTCAAGCCGGCGCTGGCCTATCTCGACGTGATCGCCGCCGCTCGCCAAGCCTTTGACGTGCCGATTGCCGCGTACAATGTCTCCGGCGAGTACGGGATGATTGTGGCGGCTGTGGAGCGGGGGTGGGTCCAGCGTGAGCAGGCCGTTATGGAAGTGTTGACCGGGATTAAGCGGGCTGGCGCGGATATGGTCTTGACTTATTTCGCGAAGGAAGTCGCTGGGTACCTGAGAGAATAACTCAACCATGCAGCTCAAAGACAAAGTCGCCCTGATTACGGGCGGAGGTCGCGGCATTGGCCGCGCTATTGCTATGGGCTACGGTGCCGAGGGTGCGCAGGTCGCCATTGCCGCGCGCAGTGCGGCTCAGCTCGACGAAGTCGCTGCGGCGATTGCTGCGCAGGGCGGAGAAGCCCTCGCTGTGCCGACTGATTTGCAGGTGAGCGCAGAGGTGGAACGCCTCGTGCAGAAAACAGTAGAGCGGTTTGGGCGGATCGATATTCTCGTCAACAACGCCGGCGTCAATCCACGCGGGCTGTTTTTAGACGCGACGGATGAAGAGTGGGAGCAGGCGTGGCAAATTAACGTCATGGGCGTCGTCCGCTGTTGCCGCGCGGTATTGCCCATTATGCGGCGACAGGGCAGCGGGAACATCATCAATGTCGGCTCTGGCATGGGGCAGGTCGGCCACGCGGATCAGAGCGTCTATTGCGCGTCCAAAGCGGCCTTGCACGGGTTGACCCAAGCCATTGCAGAAGAGGTGTGGAGTGAGGGCATCATTGCCAATGTGCTCATACCCGGCCCGGTTAAGACGGAGCTGTCAAAACCTTCTTGGCAAAAGGCCAGCAGCTTTCGCGCTGAAAGTGAGCCGTGGAAGGAGCCAGAACAGGTCGTTGCCTCGGCACTTTTCCTCGCAGCACAGCCCCCGGCTAGTGGCATGACCGGTCAGATTCTCAGCATTATGCGCCGGACTAGTCCTTAAATACCGCGCCTATATTCCCAAGTACAGATCTCGTCCTTCGGCCAGTGCAGCGATTTTGCGGTCGGCGATGGAGCGTTTGAGCATCCAAAAGCCGCAGTCTGGGTGGATGAAGCGGATGCGGTCGGGTCCAGCGGCGGCAGCAGCGGCTTCTATGCGGCGGGCGACCTCTTCGGCTGTCTCGATGTGGTTGACCTTGATGTCGATTACGCCGAGGCCGAGGCCGATGCGCGAGTCGATTTGTCGCAGAGCGTTCAGGTCGCTTGCCGGGCGGTGGGCGAGTTCGAGGACCAAGTGATCGGCGCGCAGTTCGTTGAGAAAGTCGATCAGGGCGCGCCACTCGCCCTGCTGGATGGTCTGGCCGCCGTAGTTGCCAAAGCAGAAGTGAACGGCCTTTTGGGTGCCTGTGTCGATGCTGTCGAGTACGGCGTTGATGGCGCGGGCTGCGAGGGGGCCGTCGGCTGGGTTGCCGGGGATGTTGGCCTCGTCGATTTGGACGCAGGCGCAGGGCAGGCCGCGGACTTGGTCGGCGAGGACGTGGGCAACGGCCATCAGTAGGGCTTCAAAGTTACCGTAGTGGTGATCGAGGAGGGTGCGGGCCAGCATGTAGGGGCTGGTCAGGGTGAACTTGAAGGGGCCACCGGCCACGGCGGCGGCGCGGGTGCAATCGGCGAGCAGGTCGAGGCTGCCCGCGCCGAGTTCGGTTTCCACCACGGCCGCGGGCTTGGCCCGGAAGCCCATGCTTTGTTTGGCGGCGAACTCCTCGGCCTCGCGGCGGCCAAATTCCGCGCGGATGCCGCCCATGGGCCGGACGAAGTACTCGATCATGCCGTTGGTGTCTGGGTGGTTGATGTCGAAGCGGTACAGCTCGCCGTCGGTGGGCAGGTCGATGCCGGCTTGGCGCTGGGTGTCGAATACTACGCGGGTGGCATCGACGAGGGCCTGCTCGGAGGGCAGGGCTTGGAGCCAGTCCGGGATGGGATAGGAGCCGACGGTCGTGGTTTGGATAGTAGGTGTGTTGGACATGATTGGCTACGATAAGGGCTCGGCGGCGGCAGCGCAACAAGGACTAGCGCCGCCGAGCCGGGAACCGAGGACTTGTCCGGCGATACGAGCCAAGCGAAGTCAGACAGGGTATAGGTAAGCACAGGGGACAGTCCCTATGGGATCGCTAGCATCTACAACTGACGTTACGCGGCATCGAACTGGTAGGAGCGACCGGCCGGTCAGCCGGTAAATGCCTTAAATGCCAGCCCGGCAATGGCTATGATCGTCGTGATCTGCAGCGGTATCACCCAGCGGTAGAGCCTGTCGATTTTGCCGTCGAGTGCCTCGCGGGTGGCGTCGATTTTACCTTCCAGCGCCTCACGGGTGGCGTCGATTTTGGCATCATTGGCGTCGATTTTGCTTTCCAGCACCTCTCGGGTAGCGTCGATTTTACCTTCCAGCGAATTGCGGGTGGCGTCGATTTTACCTTCCAGCGCCTCACGGGTGGCGTC
>VXML01000060.1 GCA_009841115.1 Gemmatimonadota bacterium
GCCGCCTCGACGTCGTCGTGCCCAACGCCGGCATCAACGGCGTCTTCGCCCCCATCGAAGACATCACCCCCGAGGAGTGGGATCAAACCCACAACATCAACGTGCGCGGCACCTTCCTCACCGTCAAATACGCCATCCCCCACCTGCGCACAGCCGGCGGCGGCAGCATCGTCGTGGTCTCCTCGGTCAACGGCAACCGCATCTTCTCCAACTTCGGTTTCACCTCGTATTCCTGCTCCAAGGCCGCCCAAGTGACCTTCGCCAAAATGGCCGCGGTCGAACTGGCGCAGTGGGACATCCGCATCAACGTCGTCTGCCCTGGTGCCACCAAAACCAGCATCGGCGAGAACACTTTCCCCCGCAACATCGACAGGATCCGCATCCCCCGCGAGTTTCCCCAGGGCATGATCCCCCTACAACAACGCGCCGCCAGCGCAGAAGAGGTCGCGAATGCCATTCTCTTCTTGGCGTCGGACGAGGCCAGCTATATTACGGGAACCGAGATGTATGTCGATGGGGCGCTGTCGCTGTTTCAGGGATAAAGGCGATTTCCGCTCCGCAGAATCGGAACACACCCTTTGAGCGATGACGAATCTTACGCGAGGGTGAGCAATACGATAGCTTGGACGGGATAGATATTGATGTATAATACAATCGTTATCATTTTGATGGCCCTACTTGTGGCATTAAGCACGGGTCTGGCCGCAACAACAATCGCCCCAAGCACAGACGAGAGACAGTCTTCGCACCCTCCGCTTTGCAGTAGAGCCGCAATCACGTCGCCTCGGATTTCCCAACCGCTGGAACAAAAGACGGCTCGCCCCGCGGCCAAGATATATGCAGATCACTGCTCATCCGCCGACTTGGCCGCCCTCGGCGGGAATGATCTGATCAACTATCTGAAAACTCACTCTCGTGATTGTCTCTCAGACGTTCTTTGGACCTTCGACGACAACATGCCCGCCATTTTTACCAACCAGAACATGCAGACCGTGTTGAAGGCCATTGAAGCGCTGGTTCCTACATACGACGGGACTAATACCACCGGCTTACACCAGCTTTGGTTTTTCGTCCGAATTGGGTACTACCATGCTTTTTACGAAGACGAGATTCCATCTTTCAACGAAGAGACGATCCGTGCCCATGTCTCCGCATCGAAAGCCTTCGCAGCCAGTGCCCACTTTTATGACCTCAACGACGAGGCCGCGAATATCTTGGACGACTGGTTCACCGTTGCCGACCAAGATCAGGTGCGCCAGCATCACTTAGTAGAGGTCAAACGCGTTCTGTCGGGATTGACGTCCGAGCGAGCGGCCAGCAATGCCCAGTTGAGGGCCTATAACCGCGTCTTCTTCCTTATCTTTCGCGGTATCGTCAACCGCGATCAGGGCTTTATGGACGCCCTCGGTCGGGACCCGGACATCGTTGACATCCTGTTGCAAGCCACTGGCTACGATTTTCTCTATCCAGACAATGAGTACCTGCTAGAAAACGCCATCCGCGAGCTCGGGAGATTGGCCGCAGTAGATGCTCTAGAAGAAACCGTCATCGCCGCCCTGCTCTCTATACTCCCCAAGTATGAGCGTCTCAGTAGGCCCTTCATGGTTTTGGTAGAGAACCTAGAAAATCGGGTCAATTGCGAGAGCTGGAACATCTGTCGGAACGTGCTGGAAAGCGAAATCACCGCCCGGGCCTTTCCTTACACGTATCGTTTTGACGATGGGGCGATAGTGTTTGAAACGTCCCTAGACTTGGAGACAGTTCAGCCCTTGTACTACGCAGCTAAGGAGGTCAAGGCGCAGTTTCACCGATTGTTGGAAACCGACGAGTCCGTAGCCGGCGATGTCAACGATGTACTCTACATCAAAATTTACGGCACTAGGGCGGAGTACGAACAATTTCAGTGGTATCTGTTCAATTTAAATACCAACAACGGTGGCATCTACATCGAACAAGACGCCACGTTCTACACCTATCAGCGGACCCGAGATGAGAGCATCTTTACGCTCGAAGAGCTGTTTCGCCACGAGTACGTACATTATTTGGCTGGTCGCTTCCTGCATCCGGGCTTGTGGGGACAGACCAACATCTATCAAGACTGCCGACTGCCTTGGTTAGACGAAGGCTTAGCCGAATTCCTAGCGGGCAGCACTTCCGCCCAAGGTGTTCCCGTACGTCAGAGCATGGTGAGCGGAATCGCCAACGATGAGACCCGCCTCGACACTAAGCAAATTTTTCAGTCTTGTTACAGTGATGGCTTCAAATTCTATCGCTACGGTAGCCTTTTCTTCAATTTCATGCATCAGCAGCAGCGCACTCCATTATTGGAGCTGTTGGACGAGATACGTCACGGCAACACCGCAGGCTACGACGCCCTAATTGCGAGTTGGTCAGCCGATAGCCAAATGGCCTTTGAGTACGATGCCTTTTTGGCTGAACAAATCGCCCTTCTCGAGCAACTAATCAACCCAATTACCTCTTTCCTCTGGCCGGCCGCCTCCACCAGCGACAATGCCGCGGAGATCGAAAACGCCTTACAGCGAATTAACGCCTTACAGCGAATTGACGGCGGTCTATACCTGGATTGCCAATCCGTAGCAACCCAACTCAATCCACGCTTCGGATGTACCGGTTCCCTATCGGTACCCGCCCCGTTCAGCGACGATCGCGGCGCATCCAATGAATACCTCAATACTCGGCTAGACAGACTTATCAACGCCGCCATCGACGATGGAGCCATTAGCAACTTTGAGGCTATGACCTGTTACTTTACCAACAATCTGCTCGATGCGAACCACTCGTTTTCCTCGCCCTTTTCCGCTCTGTCTGGCGAGTCTAGTGACAGTCTCCCGGATGCCGATCTCTACTGTGAAGGCCCCCTGCGCCCGGCCGGAATCGCCATAGATCAGGATGGCGACGGAGTCGAAGACGACCAAGACGACTTCCCTACTAACCCTTTGGCTTGGTCCGATGGCGACGGTGATGGAGTAATCGACCCGGAGGAGGTCGAATTTCCAGACGGCGACTTAGATGGCGACGGAATATCCAACCTCCGCGAATTCCAGTACGGAACGGACCCTATGGATCCCTCTTCCATACCACCTCGGGTTGATCTTTCGGTGGATCTACGTAACGAAAGCTACGGCGAGTTAGTCACCAACGCGGAACGGACCCTCCGTTTGTACACGAGCCTGCGCTTTTCCCAAGGAGTAGCTTCCAATGTCCTACTGACTTGGTCGGCCAGTTTGCCTCTGCGTCTTGAGGAAGTCCACATACCCGAGCACAGCGTGCCCTGCGAAACCGTCGAAATTAATGAGCAGACAGGCACGATCAATTGTGGCAACCTTCAATTTAAGGACTTGGTGGATCTGTGGCTGACTTTCACGCCGTTGCAGGCCGGCCTCCTCGACTTCACCGTTGAATTCTCGGCAGACGAACTGGAAATCAATCCCGCCGATAACGTCCGATCATTGCAATCGGAGATTGCACCAGATCCGGCGCAGGCTTTGACCGAGCTGCCCGACAGCGACCGGTTGGCGCAAAACGCGCCCAATCCATTCAACAGCCAGACGGTTCTTTCCTACTTCTTGCACGCTCCTGGTCCGACGCGTTTAGAAGTGTTCTCATTGACCGGACAACGGATAGCGGTCTTGCATCAGGGGCTGCAGCAGGCCGGCTACCACCGCCTCCGCTGGAATGGCCATGACGACGCGGGTCGCCCCGTAGCTAGCGGCCTGTACCTATACAGGCTGGTGACTAACGAAGCCGTGTTGACGCGCAAGCTCGTGCTGCTGCGGTAATTGCTTCGCGTTGAACCGGCACGCACTCTGCCGATCTCTTGAATGGTGATTTACTCATGCCTATTGCAATGGTATCACATCTATGATATGTGGCACAACTGTACTACATGAGTAAAAGCGAAGTATATAGCTGGCGCATCTCGCCCGAAGTGAAAAACGGTCTCGAAGCTGCGGCCCGAGCCCATAAAACGAGCGTAGCCCAACTGCTCGACCAGATCGTGTCCCAGT
>VXML01000076.1 GCA_009841115.1 Gemmatimonadota bacterium
TGGGTATAGGCCCGGAAAAGCTGCGGTATCGAATGCGCAAGTACGGGCTGAAACGGCCAGAGAAGCCGTCGCAGTAAGAGCCTGTGCGAAAATCGCGGATCAGAGGTATGGCACAAAATGTGCATTGCGCCGATTCCCTAGCCTTAACAAAGGAGGCTTCAGATGAGTTCTTTCCGTTCGATGAAGTACCAAATCGCAGCAGCGGCAGCCCTGTTCCTCAGCGGCCCCTACATCACCGCAGTCGCAGTTTCGGTCGACCAAGCCCAATGGAGCAAGTCCATCCCCATCGACGAAAAAAGAAACCCAAGCGAGCGCATAGAGGCATATATTGTCGATGGCTTGCTGCACGCCCGCCGCCTCGACCAAAACGACATTCCCCTTTGGCATCTCATCCTCGCCGAAGCCGACCCAGACCAACCCCCTACCCTCGAACACCTCGGCGCTGGCTCTATCGTCGAAGTGCGCCATGTCAACGGCGCGTACTTCGTCCGCGACACCTATGGTTTCCCCTCGGCCCTACTAGCGGCCCACCGGCAACAACTGGCACCGGAGACGTTCGCTAGCCTCGACCTCACCGTCCGCCAGAACGGCATTGACATGACCGGACTCAGCTACAGCAGCAAGCTGACTCCGGCTATGCTCCAACAACACCCACCAGAGACGTTCGCCAGCTACGACTCCACCGCTCTGGCAGGTCTGGTCCAAGAATTCGGGCCGGAGGCATTCGCCAGCTTTGATACCGCCAGTTTAGCTGTGATCAAAAAACGGGTACCGGAGGCGTTCGCCAATCCCGACACCACTATCCGCCAGAGTTCGTCCCCTCCGTCTTTTCAGCGCGGCATCACCAAATGGGAGAAAGATGGGCAACTCTGGGTAGCCCTAGGGCCTAATGCGAACCATTGGGATACGCTCATCCGCCTGACTCCGACGGTGTTCGTGCCGCAAAAGCCGAGTGCTGGCGCTTTCGCCGACGGAGCCTTTTTGCACTGGGACGACGCCCAACTCTTGGATAGCGGCGGAGTGCTGACAGCCCGCTATATCACCCCTGCCGAAGCGGACCGTAAGCAGCAAGAGCACAAATTGGTCCGGGGTGCCATACCTTTCAATATCGAAGCCCAGCGCTGGATCAACCCCATTGAGCACGGCGACCGCCTGGGCAGGTTCAAGGATAAAGTGGTACTGCTGCACTTTTGGGCCACTTGGTCTCCCGAATCCATCGAGCAACTCGCCCACTATGACGAGTTATACAAAAAACACAAAGACCAAGGCCTAGTCGTCATCGCCATTCACAACTCCCAAGGGGCCGACGATTTGGATACCTTCATCGCCGAACAAGGCTACACGTTGCCCATCGCAGTGGACGCCGGCGCGAGCGCGCAACGCTACGGCATCTGGAGTTGGCCCCAGTCCGTCCTCATCGACCGCGACTGCCAGCTAGCTTGGCTCAGTCAGGAGGGAGAAACGCCGAGCCAGGCCCAACTGAAGTACTTGCTCGCCGACACCGACGCGTTTCCGACCCATTAACTCCTGCCTGAGGCGTGACTGCGTCTCTGAGGTTTGGTAGATTGACGATGGGATTGGGAACTGGGTTTGATCAAATACGTCTGATTCTGGAGTGGCGGTGCTTTCTAGGCGATTGAAGGGGAGGGTCGGTAATTTCGCACACGTTACTGGGAGGGACCCTATGTCGTATCGAGTTCCAATTCGTTTGATCGTTGGCTCCTTGGCTGTACTCGTCGTCTGTGCTAGCTACGGGACCGAGCAGCACTACTCGCCCCAAGAGCTGGAAGCGGCAAAAGCGAAACTGCGCGAACACAATCGACTGTGGACGTTCGAGGCAGGAGCCATACTCGCCCGGGAATGGTTGAACCGCGCGCCCGAGGACGCCGAACTACGGGCCCTCTACGCGCGTCAATTGCACGGGCAGATCTACGGATCTAAAGAGATCCAAGAGCAAGCCGACGCGATCTTAGAACGGGACCCAGACAATCCGTGGGGATTCTACGCGCAGGCGCTCGCGCCTCTGGCAGACTGGAATTATTCCGAGGCGGTCGAGCCCAGTCTGCGCGCTTGGAAGCTACTGCCCCATCCGGAGTTCGCCGCGACGCATCTTCAGGCGCTTAAGTCTAAAAGCGTAGAAGAGGGGCTAGCATTTCTGGACTTGCTAGATGCGGAAACACTCCAGCATCCCGAAGTCCTCCATGCCCGCGCGCAGTTTGAGGTAGGTCGCACGCGAGAAGATCCCGCCTATGTGGACACCAGCCTTGCTACCTTGGCCCTGCTGCGAGAGCGTTGGCCGGATCACGTCAGCGGCTACCGGCGCGCTGCGGAATATCTATACCTAAAGAAGCCGCAGGAGGCGCTCACTCTGATCGAAACGGCGGTGCGCCTCGCGCCGGGCTCCGCCGATGTGCGCTACTGGCACTGGTGGATCCTTAACAAGACGGATCTGCTCCCCGCCGAGGAGCGCCGCCCTGCCATTGAGGCCGGCATCGCCGAGTACCGGCAGGCCGTGCCGGAGGCCTTACACGGCCTAACCATGCTCGCCACGGTCTATAGCGACTTCCTAGAGAACGAAGAGAAGGCGGCAGAGTATGAAACGAAGCTGGTGGCGTTAGCTCCCGAGAGCAGACAGGCGTCGTGGGCCTACCAGCGAGAATACAAACGAATAGAGTCCGAGTTAGAGTCCGAACGTGACCGCATCGAGCGCGAGCATGGCGAGGACTCACAGGAGTACCAAGACCAGCTTCGCCTCGTTTGCGACGCAGCCTATCGGTTCTTAGAGAAGCCCCTCTACAACGACAGCTTCGGCGACCGCGGGAGGGCGTACCGAAATCTCTTCGAGGCCCTTGAAGCCATGAAGCCGATTCCGGCCGAGGAACTCGCCAATGCAGTTCGCGAGATGGTCCAGTACGAGCAGCTCAGCCCGCACTTCAAATACTCCATAGCTCCTATCTCGATGGCCAACCACACGCCCTACGCCGAGGAAGCGGCCGAAATCGCTCGGGGTGGCATACAAGCCATACTCGATAAGGCCGAGGAGGACGGGTGGGAGGAGAGTCGCCTAAACTACTACTTGACCGATGTCCACGACGCCATCGGGTGGGCTAGTTACAAAGCGGGTCGTATCCAAGAAGGCCGCAACGAGCTTGAGCGGGCACTGGAGCTCTCGGGGACAAATACCAGTGCTCACTACCACCTAGGCCAAGTGTTCGAGCACATGGCGACCGAAGCCGAGGCTCGGGATGCAGTCGAGGCAGCCCACAACTGGCTCGACAAGGCAGAGGAGTCCTACATCGCTGGCCTCGATGCCCTAAGCTGGGGCCAACATCCCTGCCAAGAGGCGCTAGAAGCACTGTACGAACGCCGAAACGGCTCGCGCGAAGGGCTCGACGAGTATCTGACCGCGTTTGTCGAACGGGAAAGACTCCAAAGACGCCAGCGGATTCTGGAATCACGGCTCGATACGGTCCGTACCTACGAACCGTTTTCCCTTGCCAAGCTCGACGGAGAACAGGTTGATTCCGCCGATCTCGATGGCAAGATCGCCGTTCTTCACTTTTGGGGGACCTGGTGTGGCCCCTGCATCGTAGAGCTACCTGAGTATCAGAAGTTCCACGCGCACTATCTCGACGATCCCGAAGTAGAAGTGATCTCCATCAGCAACGACAAGTCGCGCGATGTGGTTGACAGGTTCATGGCGAAGAACGAATACGATTTCACTGTCTTGATGGACGACGGGTACATGCAAAAGGCCAGTATCTATGGCGTGCCTAGGACGTGGTTCGTCGATGGCGACGGCTATGTCCAGTTTGTCGAAGTAGGGGGGAGCTACCCCCATTTGGAGGAAGAGTTCGCATGGCGCGTCGAGGCGCTGCGCGGTACCGAGGAGAGTCCTTAGAGACCGTTTTAAAACTCCGTTATGCTGCGAGTCTTCTGAGTATGAGATGG
>VXML01000072.1 GCA_009841115.1 Gemmatimonadota bacterium
GCTGTTGGCGTGCGCACTGGTGATGTTGGTGCCGCTTGGTGCGCCGAGTATGCGCGAGCGGAGCGCGTCTGGGCCACCGCCGTTGATGTGGGCGTTGTTCGCCGCTGGATTGGGCGCGGGTTTTATGATGGTAGAGATTCATCTCTTACAGCGCTTTGGCCTGTTCTTAGGCTATCCGACCCTGACGCTGGCAGTCGCGCTCTTCGGGCTGTTGCTGGGAACGGGTGCCGGGAGCCTTGTGGGCGGGTGGTGCCGCACGCTCGCGCATCCTCGGGGGCTGGGGTTGGTTGGCGTGGTTGTCGGCTTAGTCTGCTATCTCTATGGGTTTTTGCTCGACGGTGCGCTCGCTGGGGCGTTGGCGTGGCAGCTGGCTGCGCGCGTTGGGTTGACATTGGCTCTTGTTGCGCCACTCGGAATGTTGCTAGGCACCTGTTTTCCCTCCTGCCTGCGCTTGGGTGGTTCGCAACGCGCCGGAATCATCCCTTGGCTGTGGGCCGTCAATGGTTTCTTCTCAGTGCTCGGATCGGTCGGGGCCGTAGCTTTAGGTATGGAGTGGGGAGCGAGTGCATCGCTGGCGGTCGGTGCGTTCGCGTATGTGGCAGTGGGTACGGCGCTCCTATTGGGCAGTCGCCGGACTTCTTCGGACGTGGAGGTAACTCGTCCATCCGGCGCGGGCCGTTGGGCGGTGGGTGCTCTGCTGTTGGTTGCGCTGTTGTGGTATGCGGCTTTTAGCTTTATCGGCGCGCGCTATTGGGGTGCAGCCCCTTCGGCTGCTCAGCCGCGCCCGCCGGTTGCAGCCGAGGTGTGGCCAGCGGCGCTTAGAATCTTTTGATGGCGTAGTCGTATAGTCGTAAAAGGAAAAAGACTCAATTTCGCCACGCCATCCCATGCCGACGCTTTTTCCGACTGTTCGGGATCGCCGTCCAACCCATTGCTCAAGAATGGTCGCTACCTACTTTACAGTCATTGTTCCCATACATTCTCGATCCTCTTCAGGAGCATCCCCATGAACGCACCCGCCGATTCCTATCCCCTCCGCTTTGATGTCGATTATCCCGACCGTCCGCTCAATCGCCTCACGACCTTCTTCCGGCTGTTTACCGTCATTCCCATTTTTATCGTCTTGGCCTGTATCGACGCCAGTTTTACTATGCAGTACTCCTCCGATAGCTTTTTCGAATGGGCTCAAAAAAAAGGTTGGAATAGGGGAGTTTACAGCAGCATCGGCCTGCTCTTTGTCCCGGCTCTGCTCATGCTGCTCTTCCGCCGCAAGTACCCTCGCTGGTGGTTCGACTGGAACCTCGAACTTCTGCGCTTCTCCTCCCGGATCTCGGCCTACTTAGGGCTGCTGCGCGATGAATACCCCTCCACCGACGAGGAACAGGCCGTTCACCTCGATATCGATTATCCAGATGCCCAGCAAGATCTCAACCGCTGGTTGCCCTTAATCAAGTGGTTTTTGGCCATTCCCCACTACATCGTCCTAGCCCTGCTCGGAGTCATAGTTTTGCTCTGCCTTATCGGGGCTTGGTTCGCCATCCTCTTCACTGGGCACTACCCCCGCGCCTTGTTCGATCTGGTCGTCGGTTTCAATCGCTGGTGGCTGCGCGTTATCGCTTACGCCTTTATCCTAGTCACCGACCAGTATCCACCCTTCCGGCTATCTGATTAGGACCGATTATGTCCACCTTTTCCAGCCTGCGCCTCGCCGCCCCGCCTTCTTCTCGGAATGCTTGGGAAGCCCAGCGTCCTGCTCTCTTGGAGGCTATGCAACAGGTCATGGGATCTTTGCCCGGACCGGAGAAGCGCGGGTCGCTCGATGTCCAGGTCGAGGGGGAAGTGGACAGCAGTTCTTATACTCGCCGCCTCATTACCTACGTCTCCGAGCCAGATTGTCGGGTGCCAGCCTATTTGCTGATTCCCCACGTCGCTCTACAATCTCCGGCCCCGGCCGTGCTTTGTCCCCATCCCACGGACGACCGCATCGGCCACAAGGTGGTGGTCGGTTTGGGGGGGCGCGCCAACCGCGCTTATGCTAGCGAACTGGCCCAAGCAGGCTTTGTCACTCTCGCTCCGGCTTATCCTCTGCTGGCTGACTATCGCCCCGACTGGCGTGCTCTCGGCTACCAATCAGGGACCATGAAGGCGATATGGGACAATATGCGCGGCCTCGATCTGCTGGCCGAACTGCCCTTTGTCGCAGGAGAGTCTTTCGCCTCCATCGGCCACTCGCTGGGCGGCCACAATTCGATCTACACCGCCGTCTTCGACCCGCGCATCGCCGTTGTCGTCTCCAGTTGCGGCTTCGATTCCTACCAAGATTATATGGACGGCGATATCACGGGCTGGACCAGCGATCGCTACATGCCGCGTTTAAAGGACTACGCTCTAGCGAATCTTCCTTTCGACTTCCACGATATGATCGCCGCGTTAGCGCCGCGCCCTTGCTTCATCTCCGCGCCTTTGGACGACTCCAATTTCCGCTGGCGTAGCGTCGATTCAGTGGTCGAAACCGCCCGAGCGGTGTACGATTTGTACGGTGCCGGCGAGGCCCTCCAAGTGGTCCATCCCGACTGCGGCCACGATTTTCCCGACGCGATTCGAGCGCGGGCTTACCAGATTATCGCCGAGGTCCTGATTAGCGACGACTGACGGTTGTTGTGAGAGATTCTTAGGGCCTGTTGACTCCTGGTTCGGGTGGCAACCATAGACTTGGTTTGCTATTGAACGAGGATGCGATAGTTTTTGTACGATATTTGCCGCGTCAGGATGTTTATCGATACTTCTCATAGATAGAATGCGATCTCTACCCAAAAATGCTCAAGTTCTTTCTGCTTCTACTGCTCCTATCCGTCCCCCTCTACGCCAACCCTCGCTTCCACGACGCCACCCAAGAAGCGGGCATCGACTTTGTCCACGTCAATGGGGCCAACGGTCAGAAATTCGTCATTGAAACGGTCGGCCCCGGCGGCGGTTTTTTCGATTACGACGGCGACGGCCGCCTCGACATTTATCTAATAAACGGGGCCGCTGTGCCTGGGACCGACTACGACCCCGCGCCGCAAAACGCGCTCTACCACAATCGCGGCGACGGCACCTTTGCCGATGTAACGGCGCACACTGGCGTCGGCGATACGGGTTACGGCATGGGGTGCGCGGTCGGCGACTACGACAACGACGGTGATCTCGATTTATACGTGACCAACTTCGGCGCGAATGTGCTGTACCGGAACGAAGAGGATGGAACGTTTGCGGATGTGACGGTCGCGGCCCAAGTCGGCGACGAGGGTTGGGGGGCGAGTGCTGCATTTGCCGACATCGACCGCGACGGTTTCGTCGATTTGTACGTGGGCAACTATCACAACTTCTCCTATACCAATCACCGCGTCTGCGCCGAGGGGGGGAGCGGGCTTCAGCTCTATTGCGGCCCAGAGGCCTTTGACGGAGTGACTGACGTGTTGTATCGGAACGAGGGAGATGGAACGTTTGCCGACATTACGACCGCAGCCGGACTGGGCAGTGCCGAGGGCAAGGAGCTAGGCGTGGTCTTCGGCGATGTGGATCTCGACGGCGATCCCGACCTGTACTTGGCCAACGATAAGACCTTGAACTTCTTGTATCTCAACGACGGCACCGGCCACTTTGCGGACGAAGCGCTGCTAGCCGGGGTTGCGTACAACGAAGACGGCGACGTTGAAGCGGGTATGGGCGTTGACATGGGCGACTACGACAACGATGGCGATCCCGACCTCTTCGTCACCAATTTTCAGTGGGAGACCAATACGCTGTACAAGAATCTTGGCGACGGCACCTTTGTCGATGAGACCTTCCTCGCCGGATTGGGCAAGGGAAGCATTGCCTACTTATCATGGGGCACGCGCTTTTTCGATGTCGATAACGACGGCGACCGCGACATCTTTATCGCCAATGGCCACTTGGAAAGCGATGTCGAGCAATACGAGAACGCGACTTTCCCGCAGCGCAATCAGCTCTTTCTCAACGTTGGCGATGGTCGCTTTGAGGAGTATGCAGAGGACGGGGGTGCCTTGTCGTTGAAACGGGTCAGTCGCGGCGCGGCCTTTGGCGACTACGACGACGATGGCGATATCGACGTGCTGGTGGCCAATGTCGCTGCCCGCCCGACCTTGATGCGTAACGATGGCGCGGGCGGGCATTGGGTGCGCCTGCGGCTAGAGGGCCGCGACAGCAACCGCGCTGGCATTGGCACTCGCGTCGAAGTCACAAGCGGCGGACAGGTGCAGACCGACGAAGTGCGCTCGGGTGCCAGCTACCTCTCGCAGAGCGATGTGCAACTGCACTTTGGGCTAGGAACGGCCACGAGTATCGAGCGCGTGGTTGTCTATTGGCCGAGTGGCCGAGTCAAGGAATACGCAGATTTAGGCGTCAACCAAGAGCATTTGCTCGTTGAAGGAGCGGCGCGATGAGGGTGCTGATGATCTGCCTTGCATTGTACGCTTGTGCGGAGGAAGCGAAAGAAAATGTGCGTCCCGGTGCGGCTATGAACGCTGAAGTGCTCTTTACGCGCGGCACTGCGCTTGCCTCCGAAGGCCGCCATACCGAAGCTATCGACGCTTATCAGCAGGCCGCCGCGCTCGCACCTAAATCCGCTAAGATCCACTACAATCTCGGCAATGCTTACGCGCGTCAGCTCGATTATCCCAGCGCGATGGTGGCCTATCAGCGCGTATTGGCGCTGGATTCGACGCACGTGTCGGCGCGGCACAACCTAGCGGCCATGTACGTCAAACAGCTCAACTACGCCCAAGCTATTGACGAACACCGCCGGGTGCTCGCGTTAGATCCCGGCCATCTGACGACTTACTACGATCTCGGCTACATCTACTTCTTGCGCGGCGAGTACGACGAGGTGGAAACGTTGCTGCAAGCGGGGCTGGACCGCGACTCGACCAATGCCTCCTTCTACCGGCTCTTGGGCCGAACGCGTCTGAAGGAACTCGACTTTGAGCGGGCCGCAGTGACCCTGGAGCGTGCGGTCGAGTTGGACAGCACGGACGCAGCCGCGTACGTCGATCTAGCGCAGGTGGAACTCAAGCGGCGCGAGTACGCGGCGGCTGAACGCGCTGCTCGTCGCGCCATTGCGCTCGACTCCTTGTCCAAAGAGGCGTACTTCGCGCTGGCCAATGCTCTCAAGCGGCTTGGTCGCCGCGAGGAGAGCACCGAAGTGCTGGCGCAGTTTCGGGCGCTCGACCAACAGCTCGACAAAATCGACGATCAACTGCGGATGCTGGGCAATGCGCCCGACGACCACGAAGCGCGGGCGCAACTGGGTCTGTTGTACACCGAGCAGGGCCGCTTGACTGAAGCGGCCGAAGCGTATCGGCTGGCTGTGCGGCTCGCGCCGGACAGCTTGCGCTATCGCAATAACCTAGGGAATCTCTACCTACGCTTAGGCCAATTCGCCGAGGCTGTTATCGAGTATCAAGCTGCGCTGGCCTTAGACCCAGAATACGACAAGGCGCACTACAATTTGGGCCAGGCGTACATGCGCTTGCAGCGCTTTGACGAGGCTGTGGCCAGTCTCGCGGAGGCGCGCCGCTTAGCGCCGGAAGACGCGGAGACGCATTACTTTTTGGGGTTGCTACACGCGCGTGTCGGCGATTACGTCAAGGCCGCCGAGATGCTGACCGTTGCGGTGGCGGCCCGACCGGACTGGCTCGACGCGCGGCAGAAATTAGCCGTGGCGTACTTGAAGTCTGGCAAGGTAGAAGAGAGCAAGCGGGAGCTAGCGGCGATCCAGCAGATGAAAGAGAGCGGGCAGCATGAGTAAGCGTTGGATGGGAACGGCACTTTGCGCGGCGCTGGTTGGCCTAAGCGGCTGCGCTGAGGACGACCCGGCCGTGGCCACTGAAGATGCCGTCTTGGTAGAGGTGGGGCCAACGGCGATTCGGGTGGCGGATTACCGCCAGTTCATTGCACGGGTGGCACCGGAATTGCGGGCGGAGTACGGGGCTGAGAAGTTGTTGGAAGCCATCGTCGAGCAAACGCTGCTCGTGCAGGAAGCAAAGCGGCGGGGGTTGGGTGCGAGCATGGAATTTGCGCAATGGCAGACGCAGGCGCAGGCGCAGCTAGTACAGCAGGCCCTGTACAAGCGCGTTGGAATCGTCCCGCCCGAGGTCGCCGAGGAGGAGCTGCGGGCCTATTTCCAGCGCAGCCCGTACAACCGCCGCGTGCGCTTTAGCCTGCTGATGGTGCGCGAGCAAGAGCAGCTACCGGAGGTTTTGGCTGCACTCGCCGGGGGAGCGGACTTTGAGGAGCTGTCGATGCGGCACTCGCAGGACTCGCGGATTCTAGAGCGCCAGGCCGACATGGGTTATCACCGTTGGGGCGATACTATGGCCTCGCATGCCGCCCTGACTGAAAGGGCCTTCTCCATGCAGGTCGGGGAGATTTCCGAGCCGATGCAGGTGGCCGATGGGTACTTTCTCATCAAGCTCACGGACATGCACCCAGTCAGCTTTGAGCAGGAGCGGGAGACTATCCAGCGCTTGGTGATGCGGGAGAAGTTAGGGCGGCAGCTATTGGCTTATTACGACACCCTGCACGTGCGCTATAATGTGCGCTACGAGTCGGACGGGTTGACGGGATCGCCGGAAGCGGTCGTGGCCGCGTACGACGGTGGGGTGCTAACGGTCGCGCAGGCCCGCGAACTGCTAAAGAGCCAGGGTGAGGGAGAAAAGGTGCTGCGGCGCGAGGTCGGGCGGCGCGTGTTGGTCCCGCTCGAAACTGCGCGGCTCGCGCTCGCCGCCGACCCGGACCTGCAGCGCGAGTTGGAGCGATTGCGGCAGATGCAGCTTGCGCGGCGCTTGCAGGACGCGCTGCAGGCGCAGGTGCCACCGCCCAATCCCAACGGCCTGAGCCTGTTTTACGAGGAGCACAAGCTCCGCTACACTGCGCCGGCCGAGGTGGAGGTGCGCCGGCTGCTCGCCCGCGACGAGGCCGAGGGCACTGCCATTGTCGAGCGGATGCGCGCAGGTCGCGATACAACCGAGCTAGTGGATCGCTTCGTCAGCGTGATTTACGGCAGTGGTGCGCTGGAGGGCGACAATCCGGTCAGCCGCGCCCTGCGCGCTGACGAGGGGACTTTTCACGGTCCCTTTGCCACGGATAATGGTTATATTGTCCTACAGGTATTGCGCCGTCGCCCGGACCGACTGCCGCCGCTAAGCGAAATCCGCGAGCAGGTCGAGGCGGATTGGGCGACGGCGCAGCTCCAAGCTGCGGTTAAGGAACTGGCCGCGTCTCTGCGCCAGCGCCGCGCCAATGAAATCCGCTTCAGCCCAGATGCTGTGGCACTAGCCCTGTTGGCCACTTCTCATGGCGAGTAATTCCATCGTCCTGCAACCTGCCTATATCGTCGATCGCCGGCAGGACTATATCTGGTTTGTGAGCCTGCCCTTTGCCGCGGTCTGCTTTGCGCTCGTGTCGGGGCACTACCTGCCGGGGGCGGCGCTGGCAGCCATTGCCTTGTGGGTGACCATTCCCCACCACTTCGTCACATGGCTGCGCGTCTATGGCTCGCCGGCGGAGTTTGCCCGCTTCAAGGAGCGGTTCATTCTCGGGCCGATAGTGTTGGTCGCCTTTGCTTATGGCTTGATCCAGTGGGCACCGTTGAGCTTGGTGTTGATCGTGACTTTGTGGGATCACCAGCACAGCTTGATGCAGCAATACGGGTTTGCGCGCGTGTACGACTTCAAGGCCAAGGCCGGCACGCCCGCCACTGCTAAGTTCGACTTGGCTTTCAATTGGATCTTCTTTGGCAACATGCTCGTAGTGTCGCCGCTGTTTTCTACGGTGTGGGTGCGCATGTTGCACGAGTGGCATTTGCCCATCAGCGCGGAAGCGGTAGAGACGGTGCACTTGGTCTCGTGGACTATTGCCATTGGCTACGGCTTGATCTATGTGGGACACATCGTCTATTGCGCTTGGCGCGGCTATACGCTCAACCCTCTCAAATACGCCTTTTTGCTGTCGAGCTATTTCCTGTGGTACTTCACTAGTTTTACCACGGCCTATCTGCTCGTCTTTGCGGTGGCCCATCGGATCATGCACGGAATCCAGTACATCGTCATGGTGTATTTCTACAACCGCCACAAGGTCGAGCGCACGGGCGGCGACTCGGCCCTCCTGCGCTATGTGGCGGGCAAGGGGGGCGTCAAGTTCTTTCTCCTGCTGTGCGCGGCCTACGCCGTCGTCTTTCACGCGCTGAGCGAGGGCTTGGTGCGCGACTTTGGCTTTGGTATAGTTGGCTTCAACACTAATTTTGACCTCTTCAGCTATTCGCTGCTCAGTTCCTTTGCCTTGATCCACTACTACTACGATGCATTTATATGGAAGGTGCGGAAGAAGGATGTGCAGGAGGGGTTGTAGCAGTGGCCAGTGGCCAGTGGCCAGTGATTAGTCCCCGCCACCGCCCTAGGTGGTGAAGTGTGGGGACTGGCCACTGACCACTAACCACTGACCACTAACTTAGGAGATTGAGCTATGCTCGAAGTCGTCCTCGCCGTCGCCGTCTTCGCCGTTGCTGCGGCCGTTGTCCGCCAAGCTGCGGCCGATGCGTGCTACGATCTCTCCGACGGAGAGCGCCATCCGCACAAATGGGGCTACACGGACACCCGCTTTGAGTTCGACGGGCCGAAGACCGTGCGGGTGACTGGCAGCCGCTATCCGCTGGCTGGCTTCACCATGCCGCACTTTATCCCCTTTGTCGAAGAGATGCTCCAGGTTCCGATTGATCCCGACGAAATGGCCGTTGAAAAAGAGAGCCACGAGGTGCCGCCTTCGCGGGCAGACGACAGTCTCGTCACTGCTTGGCAGGAGGCGCTCGGCACAGAGCAGGTCTCGCTCGACGACGAAGAGCGCCTAATCCACAGCCACGGCCAGCTCAGCGTCGATGAGGTTTATCGCCTGCTCTACGGCGATGCCTTGGAGCGAGTGGTCGATTTGGTGCTTTATCCAGAGAGCGAAGACCATGTGCGCGCCATCGTGCGCCTCGCTTCCGAGCACAATGTTTGCCTCGTGCCCTACGGCGGTGGTACCAACGTCAGCGGCGCGCTGGCCCTGCCCACTGACGACGATCGCGTTTTCGCCTCGGTCGATATGCGGCGCATGAACCGGATCGTCGATCTCGACGAGGACAATCTCCAAGCCTGCATCGAAGCGGGGATTTCGGGCAAGGAGTTGGAGCGAGACCTCGCCGCCCGGGGCTACACCGTCGGCCACGACCCCGACAGCATCGAGCTTTCGACCTTGGGCGGCTGGATTGCCACCAACGCCAGCGGCATGAAGAAAAACCGCTACGGTAATATCGAAGACATCGTCCTCGAAGCGACCTTGGTGACGCCGACCGGCGCAGTGGAGACCTTGCACACCACGCCGCGCAACTCGACCGGCATCCAGCCGCGCGGGTTGCTTTTTGGCTCGGAGGGCAACCTCGGCATCATCACTAAGGCTGTGCTCAAGATCCATCCTCAACCGGAAGTGCGCGAATACGGTTCGCTGGTGTTCAAGTCCTTTGCCCAAGGTGTGGAGTACTTGCAGGCCCTGCGCCAGACCGGGACTTTGCCAGCGAGTATCCGCTTGGTCAACAACCAAGAATTCCGCTTCGGACAGGCCCTCAAGGCCGCGCCCCCTCCCTTGAAGCACCTGAAGGAAAAGGTGCAAAAGTTCGCATTGTTGAAAGTGTTGGGATTTGATCCGCTAAAAATGGCGGCGTGTACGATCGCCATGGAGGGTACCCGCGCCGAGGTTGACCACCAGAAGCGGACGATCTTCAAGCTAGCTAAGGCTCACGGCGGCAAGAGCGCCGGTGCCACCAACGGCCGGCGCGGCTACATGGCTACCTTTGGGATCGCCTATATCCGCGACTTTTTGAACCAGTTCGATTTTTTAGGCGAGACCTTCGAGACCTCTGTGCCTTGGAGCCGCATCCACGACGTGACGCAGGCCGTGCAAGCAGAGTTGACCGCGCAGTGTAGTGCGTGCGGTGTGGCCGGGCGGCCTTACTTGTCGTACCGGGTGACGCAGACGTACCACACGGGGGTGTGCATCTACTTTACGATGGGGTTTTCCGGGCGGGGATTGGAGCATCCCATCGAAGTTTATCACGACATCGAGCACGCGCTGCGGCAGACGATTTTGGACAATGGCGGCTCGCTGTCCCATCATCACGGGGTAGGCAAAATTCGGCAGAGCTTTGTCCAGCACATCCAGAGCGACAACAGCATCGAGGCCCTGCGCAAGACAAAAGAAGCGCTGGATCCTCAGAATATTTTCGGCATTCAGAATGGGATTTTTGGGAGTGCGTGCCGGAAGCCTGAGCAATAAGACCGTCGTTATCACTGGTGCTTCTGCGGGCTTGGGCGCAACGCTGGCGGTGGAGTGTGCCCAGCAGGGAGCGCGGTTGGTTCTCTTAGCGCGAAATGCCGAGCAGCTGGAGGCCGTCGCCCAAGAGTGCGAGCAGTTGGGGAGCGCGGTGCTGACTGTCGTCGGGGATGTCGCCGTAGCCGAGGATGGCAAGCGGCTGGTGGAGGCTGCGATCGAGCGGTTTGGGTGTATAGACTACTTGGTCGCCAACGCCGGCATTAGCATGTGGACTGAGTTTGCCGAGGTCGAGGACATGGCTTTGTTCCGCACGCTGATGGAAGTGAATTACTTAGGAGCCGTACACTGCGTGCATCCGGCGCTGCCGCATCTCAAAAAGAGCAAGGGTCTATTCGTGGCCATTTCGTCCATTCAGGGGCAGGTGGGGGTGCCGCTGCATACGGGGTACTCGGCGTCCAAACACGCGCTACAGGGGTTTTGCGATGCTTTGCGCATGGAGGTGGCCGAGAGCGGAGTGGGGGTGATGACCGTGCTCTTGCACTGGCTCAGGGGGACGGAGTTGCGGCAACGCGCATTGGGGAAAGACGGGAAGGCGTTGGGCGATGCATCGCGCGAACATCGGGCGGGAGCGGTGAGCTTGGAGAAGGCGGCGCGGGCGATTGTGCGAGGAATGCTGAAGCGGCGGCGGCAGCTCTACGTTCCAAGGCGGCTCAGACTGCTGGCGATGGCCCATGCCCTGTGGCCGGCGCTGGCCGAGTGGGTCGTCAAGGGGAAGGTGGCGCGGGAGGAAGGGTAGGCCGGGGGGACGGATGAAAGGGATAGTACGTCTCGAATCGGCCCCGCAGAAATTCTCTTGCTTTGGGCTCGGTCGTCGCGGTATCAACCGCTAGCCACTCGGCGGGCAGGCGGACGGTCTGGTCAAAAATTAATCGTCACCTTGCTCATTGCGTTTTCTAGAACGTATCCGCACCCGTCTCCGCGGCACAGACGTCGAGAAGAAATTTCACGCTGCTTACCGGACAGGCACACGCTCATGGACATGATCGCCTGCCAGCGAACGGTGGGCAAAAAGCAGGCATGCTTGGATGTCTTCTGGCTCCAGAATTGGGTATTCCCGGAGAATCGTCTCTGCGGTATCTCCTGCCGCAAGCATTCCTAGAACGTGTTCCACCGCGATGCGCATGTCGCGAATGATGGGCTTACCACCAAAGACATCTGGGCGCACGGTAATGCGCTTGAGTAGTGCGGTATTAGTGGTCATGTCTCTCTCCGTGGTTATTACGTCTGCCGTTCGGCTACCTCGGCACTGCCAACAGCATGGCGTTGAGCAGGCGTTTTTCGTTGCAGCCTTGAGGATAGAGGACGGATAGGGCATTGGCAAGGCAGAGGAAATAGAGGCCGCGGTCTTGCTCGGCGTCAATTAAATTCGTTCGGCTGACCACCAAGTAGCGCCGCCGATGGAAACCGACTGTCCCCCACCTGCTCTTTGCGGTTATTGTACTGCCATTTCACCACGCAAAAAGCTCTCCCGCCTCCATAGTCAGCTCTCGGCCCTGACCGCCTTCCTCTTGCACCACGAGTCGGCCCTCGGCGTATTCGACATCTGCGACGCCGGCGAAGTCGGAGGGAATTTCCATGAGAAAGTTGGCGTAGGTGAAAACTTGGGTCTCGTCGGCATCGATATAGTGAAAGAGGTAGCGGCCGAAAATCTGGCCCTTTTCCAACAACACCGGGCTAGGTTGGTGCAGGCCCGTAGTGCCGAACTCCAAGCCGCGGGCAAAAGGCTTGCCGTCGCGGACATGCCGCCAAGCGTCGAACCAAGGATATTCCTCCTCTGGCCAGATGTAGCCAATAAGGAGTCCTTTACTGGCGTTGATGGCTGTGGTCCAGCCGTATTCTTCCTCGATTATGTACGAAACGACCGCTGGAGAGGCGTCATCCGTCAAGTGACGAATATCGACCTCGGTGCCGTCCTTTTTGAGTGCAGAGGGCCAGCGCACCTCTGGGTCTTCGGGCGTTGGCATGGGCGTTTCCTGCATAAAGCCGCGCGTGCCGTTGGCATCAACGCGGGTGCTCTCGTCCAAAAAGGGTGGGCCAATGGTTGGGTGCTGGACGATGTTGTACACGCGGCCCAGATGGCGGGTATTGGTAACGGCCTCGGCGACCGCAAAAACGGCCTGATCCTGATCCATGCGAATCGAGCGCACGACCTTGAGGCTGGCCAAGGGCAACTCGGCTGACATTTGGGCTACGAGGTGACCGTCTTCTGCGCGGACGTTCTCATCTACGGTCCACCACACGCGCGTGGCCTCGCCGTGCCAGCCCATGCCGTGAGCCTGCTCGGCTTCGGTGGCCGGTCCCCAGCGGTCGAGGCAGAGGAAGTGCCCCATGGAGCGTGGCTCTATGGGGGGCGCTTGGTCGGGGGTATCGCCGAAAGACCAAGAGTCCCATTGCAGGGGGTTGAGTGGGTTGCTTTTGAGGTGGAAGTCGGAAATGGAGCCGCCGCCTAAATCGACTACGAGCATGGCTGCTTGGCCGTCGAGTACGAGGGTGGGGCGGTCTTCGGCCGTGCTATGCGAGGCCGTCCAGAGGAAAGCGACGAGGAAGAGGGTCCATCTCATTGTGAGTGCTCCTTTATTGGTGAGGGATGGCAAAAGAGACGTAACAACGTAACTAGAAATTGACAGCAGGCAAAAGACGGCGGATGTTGTTTCTAGTATGAGAATTTTTCTGGTCATTACCCTTTCTATCCTCGTCCTAAGCGGCTGCCCTGAGCCGGCTAGCCGCTCTGAGGCGTTTCTCCAGTCGTACTACCGGGGCTTGGATTTGCTGGAGCGCTACCGGCTCAGGGCAGCCGAGCGCGCCTTTGCACATTGCGTCCGGTTGGAACCTGACGCTGCCGAGGGCTACTGGCAGTTAGGGAGGGTGCGACTCGTGCAGGGGAGAATCGAAGAAGGCGTGGAGTTGCTGGAACAAGCGGCGGCACTCGACCCTGAATTGAGGGCGGCGCGGTCTTTGGTATTAGAGACGTTTTTGGGGCGGGGGAAAGAGGCGCTGGAAGAGGGACGGTTCTCGCAGGCGGAAAATTATTTGCAGCGGGCGCTGGCCGCCGATCCCGAGGGATATGAATCGCTCTACTGGGCGGCGATTGCCGCGCTGTGGCAGGAGGATTACGCCCGCGCTGATTCGATTTTGCAGCAGGCGGTGGCGTTGCATCCCGAGCCGCTGGAGTTGCGCTGGCACCGGAAGTGGTTACAGGAGGCATTGGGTCGGCCGGCGACCGGGGCATTTGCCGACGCCGTGCCGCAGGGGACCATTAGCGGACGGTTTAGCGAGATCAGTGTCGAGGTGGGAGTCGATAAATTCGACGGAGGTCGTGCTAGCGCTTGGGCTGACTACGACGAGGACGGCGACCTCGACTTGGTTGTCATCGGTCATCCAGAACTGGCGTACTTCCGCAACGATGGAGCGCGCTTTGCCGAGCGGACGCAGGCGGCCGGATTGGTGCTGCCCGACGGCGGAATTGGGGTGCAGACGGCCGACTATGACAACGATGGGGACGCTGATGTGTACGTGACGCGCGATGGGTGGTTTGGCGGCGGCGTGAATGTGCTCTTCCAAAACGATGGTCGGGGCGTCTTCGCCGATGTGACGGAAGCATCGGGCACGGGCGATCCGGGGTCGAGCTTTTGCGCGGCGTGGAGCGATTTCGACCGCGATGGCTATCTCGACATCTACGTGGCTAACGGCACGGGGGCGACTGGGGACTCGACCAATGTGCTGTACCACAACCAAGGCGACGGCACCTTTGCCGATGTGGCGGAAGCTGCGGGGGTGGCGCATAGAGGGCAGGCGTTGAGTACGGCGTGGGGCGATTTTGACGGCGACAGTTGGCCCGATCTGTACGCGTGCAATTTTACTGAGCCGAATGTGCTTTTTCGCAATCGGGGTGACGGTGCGTTTGACGATGCGACGGCTGCGGCCGGTGTAGGTGCCGAGTACATCGATGGCTTTATAACGTTCGTCCTCGACTACGACAACGACGGTGCGCTGGACATCTTCGTGGGCAACTGGAGTCAGTACCCGGTGGTGCTGGCCGATCGAGTCGCTGGAAAATCGACGAGCAAGCGCGACCGGCCAGTGCTTTTTCGCAACAAAGGCGACGGTACTTTCGTTGATGTGACGGAAGCTGCCGGGCTTGGGAGAGCGCTGGGCACGATGAGCGGCGTTCCCGGCGATGTGGATAACGACGGCTGGGTGGACATCTACCTTGGCAACGGCGGGCCGCAGATGGGCCGGCGCGAGCCGGATGTGCTTTTCCGCAATCGGGGTGACGGCACCTTTGTCGATGCGACAGAAGCCGCTGGGCTGGGGCACTTGGGCAAATCGCACGGCGTGACCTTTGCCGACTACGACCGCGACGGCGATCTCGACCTTTATGCACCGGTGGGTGGTGCCCAGCCGGGCGACCAGTGGCCCAATGCGTTCTACCGCAGCGAGGGCTTTGGCAATCACTACTTGATACTGGAATTGGAAGGGGTCGAGAGCAATCGCGACGGAATCGGTGCCAAGGTGTGGGTGCATTCCGGCGATTTGATGCAATATCAGGAAGTAGCTTCTGGATACAGCTTCGGCAACAGCAACAGCTTGGAGTTGGAATTTGGTTTGGGGCAACGGGTGCGGGCTGATCGCATTAAGGTGGCGTGGCCCAGCGGGCAGGTCGATGAGTATCGGGATATTGAGGCCGACCAGCACTTGTTGCTCAGGGAGGGGGAGACGCAGTGAAGGGGCTGGCTGCAATCGCGCTGTTGTTGGCTGGGTGCGCCGAGCCGGATGCGCCGACCGCGTACCGCCAAGCGCAGGAGCTGATCGGCGGCCGGCCGCTGCGGAGCTTGGGCCAAGCGGAGTTGGCGCAGGCTGAACGCCTAGTAGCGCAGGCATGCGCACTCGATCCCGAGTTGCACGAGGCGAGCTTTACCTTGGCCGCGCTCTACACGGCGCGCGGTGCGTACGAGGACGCGACCACGCTCTACCGCAGCTTAGTGGAGGCGCGACCCGACGACGGACGGGCCTATGCTGAACTGGGGCTTAGTTTAGCCGCCCAAGGACGCTATAGCGGTGCCCTGCGCGCCTATCAGGATGCCGTGCGGCGGGGCGAGAAGTCGGCGCTGATTTACGCGCGGCTGGGCCACGCCTATCAGGCACTCGGCCACTTGCAAGAAAATCTCCACTCGGCGCAGGCGGCCTATCGCGCGTCCCTACAGCTTGCGTCCGAGCAGGCAGAGGTGCGCTACCAACTAGCGCGGGTAGAGGTGCGGTTGGGGCAAGACAAGGAAGCGCGCGCGCTGATGGAGCACGCGCTCGCTAGTGTGCCCAAAGACACGGGGATCCGGGCTGATCTCGCCGCGCTCTATAGGGAGGCAGGACAACGGGAATTGGCCCGCGCCGCGCTGGTCGAGGGTTTGGCTGCACGCGACGGGGATGGTGAGGAAGCTGTCTTGCACTACGAAATGGGGCGGCTGCTCTGGGAAGAAGGGGATGGCGTGGGGGCACTGGTGCGGTTTGAACAGGCGCGGGCTGCCGATTCCGACCTATACCCGGTTTATCGCTACCTTGGTTTAATCCACAGCGCGGAGGGGCGGCTGGACTCGGCATTGGCCGCGTTTGCCGAGTTGGCCAACCGACAGCCCGGCGATGCGGCCGTCCAAGTAAGCATCGGCATTGTCCACAGCCGCACGGGCGCGCTCGACGCGGCGGAAGAGGCGTTCAAGGCGGCGATCGAGTTGGGCGGCGCAGAAGGGGACGCTGCTTTAAAATTAGGTGGACTGTACGTGCATCAGCGGCGGCTGCGCTCGGCCGTACAGGTGTTCAAAGAAGCCACGATTGCGCATCCACACCACGCCGAGCTTTTCGCGTCCTTGGGCGACGTTTATCGGCAGTTGGGCTTGCTCGCCGCGGCCGTGCAGGCCGGCGAGGAGGCCGTGCGGCTCGAACCCGAGCGGGCGCTGTGGCGCTTCCATCTCGCCTCGACCTACGAACGCTTAGATCCTGCCCAAGCGCGGGCTGAGTGGCGCGCGTACGCATCTTTGGCAGAAGACGACGCGAGCGAAGCGCAGCGACTGGCCCACGCGCGTTCGCGTTTGCAAACTTTACAACAGGAGGAATGATGACCGACTTAGTGGCTTTTGACCTCGACGGTACAATACTCGACGCAGAAGGGCGGCTGGCAGCTTCGGCCGTGGAGGCGCTTGAGGAACTGATTGTGCGTGGCATCCCCATAGCCAGCGTCACTGGGCGCAGCATCCTGCGCATCCAACACCCTTTTGAGCCTCATCCAACACTGGCGCGGGCACTTTACATGGCTGGCTATAATGGCTCGGTGATTCTCGGGCCGGGAGAAGGGGCGGAGCGAGAGGTGCTGCACGAGGAGCGATTGGACGAGGACTCCTTTGCCCAAATAGTCGAATACGGGCGCGCGGAGGGGCTAAACTTGATGTACTGTCTATTTGAACGGACGGACTCGGGGATCGCCGAGGAGTACCGGCACGTCCGGTCCATAGATCACCTCGAAGCGCTCAGAGGGCCGGGCATGGTGCTCGACGTCGATTTGTACGCGCGTTGCCAGAGCGGCGAGTTGGGCGTACCGCCCAAGCTCATGCTGGAGGTTGATCCGGTGCGGCGGGAGCAGCACATCGCCGATATCAAAGCGCTGTGCGGAGATCGGGTCTATATAGCGTGGGCGATCCCCGATCGGGTGGAATTTATGCGTCGGGGCGTGAATAAGGGCGTGGCCCTGCGAACGCTAACCGAGCGGATAGGAGGGAATACGGATCGCGTCTTGGCGGTAGGGGATGCAGACAACGACTTGCCCATGTTGCGCGCGGCGGGGACTGGGGTGTTGCTGGGGAATGCAAAGGCTGAGGTACAGGCCGCCGTGGCTGGGGATGGGGTGCGGATTGGACCGAGTTTTGCCGAGGATGGATTTGCCAAGATGGTGCGGGAATACGCGCTGGATGGACAGGAGCCGAAATGATGCAGGTGTTTTGCGGAATTGCGTTGTGTGTTGCCGTTGCGGCCTTGGCTTTAGCTCAGGAGGGGCAAGTTGCGGCCGACTCCCTCAAGGGTGGGGAGATGGTAAAAATTGAGGGGGAGAATCATGAGTTTTACATGGATAGATACGAGGTGACCAACGAGGAGTACGCAGTGTTTCTGACTGAGAAGGGAAACGCCAAGGTAGAGGGCATGTACTGGGTGGAGTTGGGGAGTCGGTATACGGCGTTGGTGGAGGAGGACGGCGTGTACAAGGTCAAAGAAGGATTTGCGCGGCATCCGGTTATCGAGGTGTCGTGGTACGGAGCAATGGCCTATTGCCAGTGGGCGGGCAAGCGCCTGCCAACGCAGGAGGAATGGCAATTCGCCTGTGAGGGGGCTGAAGGGCTAAAGTACCCGTGGGGGGCGGACTTTGAGGTGGGCCGCGCCAATATCTTCGGGGATAAGGATGGATACGGGCGCACCGCGCCGGTGGGGTCTTTTCCAAGCGGAGCTAGCCCCTTTGGACTCTTAGATATGGGTGGCAATGTGTGGGAGTGGACGCAAGGAGGTGAGAAAATGCAATTCTTGCGCGGGGGATCGTGGGTCAACGGCCCGACCTTAACCCAGTGCGACAAGCGGACCAACACCAAGGACTCGCATTCGTATATAAAGGGCAACACCATAGGCTTCCGCTGCGCCCGCTAAGTCTATGCAGCGTCGCAAAATTCCAAGTGTCCCTCAACCTCCTTCCCCCTCTGCGCTCATCTGCGTCCATCTGCGGATACGCATGGTGCTCGTCCTTTTGTTGCTCGCCGCCAGTGCCGAGGCCGATCCCTTCTTCGTGGATGCAACGCGGGAAGCTGGTCTGGACCATCCCACCGTAAACGGCGACCCGGACAAGCGCTTCATCCTCGAATCCACTGGCAGCGGCGCGGCGTTTTTCGACTACGACGGCGACGGCGATCTCGATCTCTATGTGGTAGATGGATCGACCTACGCTAATTACGGTACGGGGCCGGGCAATGTGCTCTATCGCAATGACGGCGGAGCCTTTGCGTCGGTCGCAGCCGGCGTCGAGGATCGCGGTTGGGGCATGGGAGTGGCGGTGGGGGATTACGACGGCGACGGGCAACGCGATCTCTATGTGACCAACTACGGGTCTAACGCGCTCTATCACAATCGCGGAGATGGCACCTTTACCGCGGTCACAGCGCAAGCTGGGGTTGCCGGCGATGACTTCAGCGCGAGTGCGGCGTTTCTCGACTACGATCAAGATGGCGATCTCGATCTCTATGTTGCCAACTACGTGGTCTTCGACATTGAGCCGGTGCTGCAAGACCCAGAGTTGGAGGACCCCTGCATCTATTTGGGTGGGTTGCGAGTCTTTTGCGGTCCGCAGGGCATGGAAGGCGGGCGGGATCGGCTCTACCGCAACGATGGCGGGACCTTTGCCGATGTCACGGTCGCGTCCGGTGTGGCCACGGCTAATTTCCACTACGGCTTGGGTGTGGTGCCCGCAGACTTTGACCGCGACGGCGACTTGGACTTGTTCGTGGCCAATGACGAGACGCCCAATGTGCTGTTCCGCAACGACGGCGGTCGCTTGGCCGACATCGGCTTAGAAGCTGGCGTGGCGTACAACGGCGATGGCGAGCTCGAGGCGAGCATGGGCGTAGATGCGGGCGATTGCGACGGCGACGGCGACCTCGACCTCTACGTGACCAACTTTTACGGCGAGACCAATACGCTCTATTTGAACTCGGGTGAGGGAACCTTCGTTGACGCTACTGCCGAGCGCGGCTTGGTTGCTCCTACGGTGGGCTATCTCGGGTGGGGCACGCGCTTTTTCGACTTTGATTTCGACGGCGACTTGGACCTATTCGTGGCCAACGGCCACATCTATCCCCAAGTCGATCACGCCAGCGCTGGGGGCACATACGCCCAGCGCAACCAGCTTTTCGCCAACGAGGGATCGGGCGCTTTCTCTGAGGTAGAAAGGGCTGGTCCTGGGCTACAGGTGCAGAAGTCGAGCCGCGCGACCATCAGCGGCGACTACGACCAAGACGGCGATGTCGATCTGTTGACGACTAATATCGACGACAGCCCAACGCTCCTGCGCAATGAGACGCGCATCGGTCGCTATCTCGTGGTGCAAATCGACCCAGAAGTCGTCGGCACTTGGGTGCGGCTGGTAGCGGGCGGGCGGACGCAGGTAAGGTCAGTCAGCGGGGCGGCGGGCTACTTGGGCCACAGCGACGCGCGCCTCCACTTTGGTTTAGGCCGGTTCGAGCGCGTGGAACGCTTGGAGGTGCTGTGGCCGGATGGCGCGGTGACGCGGCTGGAGGATTTGCCGGTGGATGAGGTGGTGATGGTGAAGGGTGGGGGCAATTGACGCGGCGATTCTTATTTCCTAGCTTTAACGTCTTTCCCAATTCAACCTGTATATACTTATGTCTTGGAATTTTGTCGTCAAAAGGGTCGCCCTTTTCCTGATTGTGGTGTGGGCGGCAGCGAGCGTGAACTTCTTCGTGCCACGGCTAGGTACGGGCCGCGACCCCATCCGCGAGAAGCTCGGTCAGCTAGCCGCCAGCGGAGGTTTGCGCCAAGACGGCATTGAGGCCATGGTCAAGGCCTATCAGGCCAAGTTCGGTCTCGACAAACCGCTCCACGTCCAATACTTCAACTTCCTCGGCGACACCTTTACGCTCGACTTGGGCTATTCGCTGGCCAACTATCCGGCCCGCGTCGGGCAGATCATCGGCAATGCCATCCCGTGGACCATTGGGCTGATGATCGTTTCAGTGCTGCTCGGGTTTGCCTTGGGCACGCTCATGGGGGCGCTATCGGCTTGGCCATCGGCCCCGCGCTTTACGCGCAACTTGGCGGTGCCGATGATGACCATGTCGGCGATTCCGCCCTACCTACTGGGGCTAATTGTGCTCTACATATTGGGCCTCAAGCTGGATCTCTTCCCGCTGTCGGGTGGGTACTCGCCCGGCATGTTGGCGATCTTTAATCCCGCCTTTGTCCTCGACGTGTTGCACCATTCGATTTTGCCAGCGCTGGCCATTGTCTTACAGCAGGTCGGGTTCTGGGCGCTGGGGATGCGGGGGATGATGGTTACCACTTCGGGCGAGGATTACATCACGCTGGCCGAGGCTAATGGCCTGCGCAACCGCACGATTTTCTTCCGCTTCGGCCTGCGCAACGCCCTGCTGCCGCAACTCACGGCGCTGGGGCTGTCGCTGGCCAACGTAGTCGCCGGTCAGGTTATCGTCGAGGTGATTTTCGCTTATCCGGGGATTGGCACAGTGCTCTTTCAGGCCATCCAGGCCTCGGATTATACGGTTATCAACGGCGTGGTGCTGATTCTCATCATGTCCATTGGCTTGGTGACCATGCTGATGGACTTCTTCTATCCGCTGCTCGACCCGCGGATTTCCCATAGCCGACACCACTAGTTATGCACCGCTTAGACCAAATTCTCTACTACTTGCGCGAAAGCCCGATGCTGGCGGCTGGCCTGTGCATGATTCTGTTGGTGATACTCTTCGGGATCTTGGGGCCGATCTTCGTCGATACCTCAAAGGCCCAGCCGTTGGCCACGCCGCCGCGGCAAGCGCCCTCGCTGGAGCATCCCTTTGGCACCGACGACTCCGGCCGCGACCTCCTCGCCGTGATGGTGGTGGGGGTGCCGCTGACCATGCGGATTGGTCTGTTGGCCGGTACGGTAGGGTTGGGACTGGGCATTTTCCTCGGCTTTACGAGCGGCTATATGGGCGGCAAGATCGACACGGTCATCCGCGGCCTCGTGGATACGCTACTGACCGTGCCCGGCTTGGTGGTGCTGGTCTCTATTGCCTCGACGATCCGCGAGGAAATCAGCGTCAACATCATGGCTTTGGTGGTGGCTTCGCTGGCGTGGATGTGGCCTACGCGGACGATTCGTTCGCAGGTTTTGACCATGCGCGAGCGGGCGTACGTGCAGATGGCCAAACTCAACGGCATGAGCAACGGCGAGATCATCTGGAAGGAGCTTTTCCCTAATCTACTGCCCTATCTGGCGGCCAATTTCACCAATGCCGTCAACTGGGCCATTCTCTCGTCGATTGGTCTAGAGGCGCTCGGCTTGGGGCCGCAGAACGATCCAACGGTCGGTATGACCATTTATTGGGCCATTACGTTCAGCGCGCTCATTCGCGGCATGTGGTGGTGGTGGGCGATTCCCATCTTCTTCATCGGCGTGATCTTCGTCGGCTTGTTGATGACCGCGGCGGGTTTAGACGAGCTGGCCAATCCCAAACAACGCAAGGCCGTATGAGCAGGGCCGACAAAGAGGTCCTGTTGGACATCCGCGGCTTGGAGGTCCACTTCGAGACCCGGCGCGGCATTGCCCGCGCTGTCAACAAGGTTGATCTGACCCTGTACAAAGGCGAGCGCTTTGGCCTCGTCGGCGAATCCGGCAGCGGCAAGACCACGTTGATTTTGGCGCTGTTGCGGATGATTAAGACACCGGGCCTCATCGCCGGTGGTAGCGCGACCTTAGACGACGGTACCGACCTGATCCAACTCAACCGCGAGCAAGTGCGGCAAGCCCGACTCAAGCGGGTCGCCATGGTGCCGCAGGGCGCGATGAATTCGCTCAACCCGGTGATGAGGATCGGGGATCAACTGATGCTGACGATGCGCGAGCACGCGGTCGAGGAATCCCCACCGCCCAAGGCCGAGCAAATGGAGCGGGCGATCGAACTGTTGGACAGGGTTGGGCTGAAGCCGGAAGTGGCCCGTCTGTATCCCCACGAATTGAGCGGCGGCATGAAGCAGCGGGCCTGCATTGCCCAGGCTATCTCGCTCAATCCGCAGCTCATCTTGGCCGACGAGCCGACCTCCGCCCTCGACGTGGTGGTGCAGCGGCAAATCATGCAGACCTTGCGCCAGCTACAGCACCAGCTCAATGCCACTGTGCTCTTAGTGGGCCACGACATGGGCCTGATGGCGCAGTTTGCCGAACGCGTGGGCATCATGTACGGCGGCAAACTAGTCGAAGTGGGTCGGGTCGAGGAGATTTTTCACAACCCACAACACCCCTACACCCAGCTTCTGATTTCTAGCATTCCCTCGTTTGAGACTAGGGGCGAGTTCAAGGGCATTCCCGGGGTCGCGCTGTCGTTGTTGGAGCCGCCGTCGGGCTGCCTCTTCCACCCGCGCTGCCCTCAAGCTATGCCCCAGTGCAGCCAGCGCATCCCCACCTTGAAAACAGTCGCTCCCGACCACTTAGCGTCGTGTTTGTTGCACGAGGAGGACGCCGATGCCCCCGCTTCTTGAGGCGCGCCATGTGCGCAAGGTTTTTCGCAGCGGCGGCCAGCGCTTCGGGCCCAGTATCGAGACGGTAGCTGTTGACGATTTTTCTCTGTCGATTGACGCCGACCGGCCTTCCTTTACCACGATTGCCGGCGAGTCCGGCAGCGGCAAGACCACGATCGCTCGCATGTTGCTCGGGGTGCTCAATCCCAGCGCCGGCGAGGTGCTCTACCAAGGCCGCGATGTACACGACCTGCAAAAGGAGGAGCGGCAGCAATTCCGCAAGGATGTACAGGCGATCTTTCAAGATCCCTTTGAGGTGTACAATCCCTTTTACAAGATCGATCACATCCTGACGACACCGGTGCGGAAGTTCGGATTGGCCACGTCCAAGGCCGATGCGTACGACAAGATACGCGAGGCCCTGCGCGCGGTCGGGCTGCGGCCCGAGGAAACGCTGGGCCGCTATCCGCACCAGCTTTCGGGTGGGCAGCGCCAGCGCATCACCATTGCGCGTGCACTGTTGCTCAAGCCCAAGTTGATCATCGCCGACGAGCCGGTGTCCATGGTCGATGCTTCGCTCCGCGCTACCATCCTCTCCACTCTGCATGCGCTGTATCGCAACTTTGGTATTTCCTTCATCTACATCACTCACGACCTGACGACCGCGTACCAAGTTAGCGAGAATATCGTCATCCTGTTCCACGGGGCCGTGGCCGAGGCTGGCCACACCGAGAAGGTGATCAAGGATCCACAACACCCTTATACGCGCGAGCTGATTCACTCGATTCCGGTGCCTGAGCCGGGGCGCGAGTGGATCGACGAAGCGGTGGAAGAAAAGGAAGTGGTCGATATAGAGGATATAGAGGCCGAAGAGATGGCTACTGGCTGCCGCTATGTGCTGCGCTGTCCCCAAGCTATGGCTCAGTGTGCGGCTGCGCCGCCGTTTTACCGGCCAGAAGCCGAGCGGGTGGTGGCTTGTTTTCTGCACGATGAGTCACCGGTGTTGGAAAGCGGCGATCTAAACGAAGTGTTTTCGGCCGCAGCCGACGCGCAAAAATAATTTTCCGGAGAAATGTCATGCAGGGCCTGTTGTTGTGCTTAGTGGGTGTACTATTGGTTGGCTGCGGAGACGGGGGTCACAAGAATGTGCCTCGGAGCCGCACCTTGGTCATGGATTGTTCCAGCTTGCAGGACTGTAGCGGGCAGATCAAGGACTACAACTCGTTTAACCCGTTTTTGCTGACCGGCGTTTCCAAGACGGGTTGGAACTTCCAGTACGAGCCGCTGTACTTCTACAACGCCTACAATCCACACGCCGACAACATCATCCCTTGGATCGCCACTGGGCACGAGTACAACGAAGACTACACCGAGGTTACCATCCACATTCGCGAGGGAGTCGAGTGGAGCGATGGGCAGCCGTGGACGGCGCACGACTTGGTCTTTACGATCAACATGCTCAAGGACAACGCGCCGCATTTGTCTTTTTCCACCGACATGCAGACGTGGGTAAAGAGCGCTGTGGCGACCAACGATCACACGGCTAAAATCGCGCTGACCAAGCCCAATCCGCGCTTTGTCTTCAGCTACTTCACCAACAACTTCGACAACGGCGTCCCCATTGTACCCAAGCACATTTGGGAGGGCCAAGACCCGCAGACGTTCAGTAACTTCGACTCGGAAAAAGGCTGGCCGGTGGCCAGCGGCCCGTACGAGATTTTCATTTCCGTGCCCGCACAGCGGGTATGGGATTTGCGCCCGGGGTGGTGGGCGCAGAAGACGGGCTTTCACCAGCCTCCGGCCGTGGAGCGCATCATCTACCTGACGCACATGGAGGAGACCAAGCGGGTGCAGAACTTGATTTCCAACGCCATGGACACCTGCCTCGACATCCGGCCGCCGAACATCCAGTCAATCCTCGACGCCAATCCCAACGTCTCTACGTGGACCGGGCGCGAGTTGCCGTTAGGGTATCTCGACTGGTGGCCGGTGTGCTTGGGGTTCAACAATTTGGAGCCGCCGTTTGACGACCCGGAGATCCGCCGCGCCATTAACTACGCCGTTGACCGCGACCAATTAGTGGCTATTGGCTGGCAGGGGGCTGGGACTAAATCGCATCTGCCGCTGCCGGACTTCCCACCCATCCGCCAATACACCGACACGATTCAAGACTTGGTGGAAAAATACGAGATCGGCGTCCACGACCCGGCCAAGGCTGCGGCGATTATGGAGCGCAAGGGGTGGAATAAGGACGCCGAGGGTTTCTGGGCCAAAGAGGGGGAGCGGCTCAAGATCGTCATCGACATTTTCGATATTTTTACGGATTTAGCGCCGGTCTTGGTGGCGCAGTTGGAGCGGGCGGGTTTCGACGCCGATTTTCGCATGACGCCCGATGCGTTTTCGCGGATGGCGCAGGGCGCGGCGCGGGCCTTCTTGATGGGCAATGGCGCGAGCGTGCGCGATCCGTACTTCACGCTGCGGCTCTACCACAGCCGCTTCGTCCGGCCCACCGGCACGCACTCCGAGCGGTTCTGGCGCTGGTCGAATCCGGAGTTCGACGCGCTGGTCGATCAAATGGGGCAGACTGCGCCCGACGACCCGGCGCTGCAAACGCTCTTCCGCGAGGCCATGGAAATCTGGCTGGCCGAGCTGCCCTCCATCCCCATCGTGCAGTGGTATCACCGCATCCCGCATAACCAGACCTATTGGAAGAACTGGCCGTCGGCGGAAAACCCCTATATCAACAGCGCCTACTGGCACAATACTTGGCTTTTGGTGTTGCTTGGGCTGGAGCCGGTCCAAGGATAGGGCAGCAGCACCACGAGGAGAATAACCATGCGCTATCGGCGATTTGGGCGCACGGAATTGCAGGTGAGCGCGGTCAGCTTGGGCGGTGCCTACTTGGGGGGTAAGGAAGATCCGGAGTGCGCCGAGGAAAACGCCCGAGCGATTGTGCGGCGTGCGTTGGATTTGGGCTGCAATTACATCGACACAGCACCGCTCTACGGGCCGAGCGAAGAACTGCTGGGCAAGGCGCTGGCCGGGGAGCGCCGCCCCTTTTACTTGGCGACCAAGGTAGGGTTCAAGCCGGAAGGCTTTGACTACCGGCGCGATTCGGTCTTGCAGAGTTTGGAACGCAGCTTGGCCTTGCTGGGAATAACTAAGCTGACGGTGGCGCAAATTCACGAGGTGAATATGGCGGGCTGGGAGCGGATTGTGGAAAAGGGCGGGACTTTGGAGGGTTTGCGCGCCGCGCAAAAACAGGGACTGTGCGATTTTATCGGCGTGACGGGCCGGGCCATCCCCCTACTGGCGCGGCTGGCGGCGACCGGGGAATTCGACTCGGTGCTGTGCTACCACGACTACCATCCTTGTGTGCAATTGGCGGCGGAGGAAGTCTTACCGGCCGCTGCGCAAAGCGATATGGGTGTGGTGCTGGCGACGGTGCTGGCTGGGGGTGTGTACGTCGCTGGTAAGGACCAACGCGCGGCAGTGGAGCGTCGGTTTGAGGGCGAGGAAGAGCGGCAACGCGCTTGGGCGACGATTGCCCGGTTGGAGCAGGAGGAGTCCACGCTGCCGCAGAGCGCGTTTCGCTGGGTCTTGGCCGACGAGCGGGTCTCGACCGTGTCCAGTGGCGCGGCGAGTGTGGCGGAGCTAGAGGAAGTGGTGCAGGCCGGGGATATGGTGCCGCTGGCGCATTAGTAGGGGCGACCGGCCGGTCACCCCTAAATCCATCCGTGCTCAGTGGTCACGGGCGAGCCGGAAGTCTGGGTCTGCCAATGCGGCCTGCGGCCGATTTTGACCTCGCGGCGGGTGAGGGACGAGGCTTCGGCGGCGAAGAGGATTTCCATGATGTGCCGCCCGTATTGGCCGTGGGTCGGCGGCTCGATGTTGAGTGCGATGGCCTCGGCAAAACTCTTCCACTCGTGGTACATCTCGGTCGGCGTGTCCTCAAATGGGATGTCTTCCCACGTATCCCCTTGGCCTACTTTGACGTACTTCTCGCCGTGCTGGCTGAAGCGCAGCGAGCCGTTGGCGCAAATCACTTGGCATTCAAAATTTGGCGCACCGTCCGCGAATCCCACGGCTACGGCCGTGCCGGCGAGGCCGTTTTTGTAGCGGATAAAAGCCGTGGCTGAATCGTCGCTGGCTTGGTAGTGAGCGCGGGTGCCAATGGCGGCTGAGACTGACGTGGCTTGCGAAGCCATCACCCACGTGAGCCGATCGACGACGTGAACTCCGTTGGTCAACCACATGCCGCCGCCGTGGAAGCGACTGCGGTATTGGGGCCGTCGCCCGGCGAAATTCCAGTTTTTCGACATGTAGCTGACAGCCGTAATCACGGGGCCGAGTTGACCGGAGTCGAGGATTTCCTTGGCCTTGAGACTGGTGCTGTAAAAGTGCTGCGACAGCCCGACCATCAGCTTGACGTTGTTTTCCGCGGCTGCGGCGACCATGGCGTCGCATTGCTCTAGGTTGATGGCCATGGGCTTTTCGACGAGTACGTGTTTACCGGCGCGGCAGGCGTCGATGGTGAGCTGGTGGTGGAGTTGGTGACCGAGCACGACGGCGACCGCATCGACGTCGGCATCCTCTAAGAGTTCGTGGTGGGTTGAGTAGCCCTTGGGGATGTGGTACTTGTCCATGTACTCGCGCCGCTTTTCTTCGAACAGATCGGCGACTGCGACGACTTCTACTTCATCGAGATGGGCGATTGAATCGCAGTGGGAGCGGGCGATGCCGCCGAGGCCAATGATGCCGACTTTGAGCGCTGCCATAGGGTATCCTTTGGTGTGAATGAAGGTGCGCTAAGTATAGAATGCGGTTTGGTCGGCGACAAATCGGCGCGCGTTTGCGCCGAAATAGATAATGTCCTAACATGCCCTAATGCCCGGTAATTTTACCTATCGCTCGTTCGCCGTGGGCGCGTTGCTCTCCCTGGCGATCAACATGTTCTTCGCCTACGCCCGGCTGGCGATGGCCACCGCGGGCATGTCCTCCGATTACATCACTGCCGGAGCGGTTTTCCTGTTCTTTCTGGTGGTGGCTTTTATCAATCCCGCGCTCAAGCTGATGCGCCGTTCTTGGGGCTTTAACCGCTCCGAGTTGATCATCATTTACGCGATGATGATCATTGGCTCGGCGATCCCCACGTGGGGATTTACGGGCAATTTGATCGCCATGTTGCCCAATATCTACTACTATGCCACTTCCGAGAACAACTGGTCGGAGTTGTTGCATCCCTACGTCCGCGAGTGGATGGTGCCGCAGGATCCAGACGCGATCAAGTACTTCTTCGAGGGCCTGCCCAAGGGGCAACCCATTCCCTGGGAACACTGGATGGTGCCGCTTGCGGCCTGGGTGTCGTTTATTCTGGCGATTTACCTGATGATGATATCCATCGCGTCGATCGTTCGCCGCCAATGGGTTGACTACGACCGCTTGACCTTTCCGCTGCTGCAGTTGCCTATCGACCTGACCGAAGAAGGCAAGAGCGGGTCCATCGTCGTTCCGCTGTTTAAAAGGCCGCTGTTGTGGATCGGATTCGCGCTGCCCTTTTTGCTGTACAGCACCAATGCCTTAAACCACTATTTCCCCTTTATCCCGGAAGTGCAGTTGCGCAATAGCATCTCGCTGTTCAACCACGCACTGCATCTGACGACCAACGTGAATTTTGTGGCGCTGGGGCTGGCGTACTTTTTGAGCTTAGACGTGGGGTTGAGCATTTGGCTTTTCCACTTGTTGACCAAAGCGCAGATCACCACCGAGAACGTCCTCGGCTATTCGCTGCCCGGTCGCCGCGACCTGTTTATGGAGGGTTCGATGTCGGTGTCCTACGAGGGGATGGGAGCCATGCTGGTACTGGTGCTCTACGGCCTGTGGAACAGCCGTAGCTATCTGCGGCGGGTCTGGCGCAAGGCTCTGTACAACGAAGGAGAGCTAGACGATTCACAGGAGATTCTCTCGTATCGGGCGGCACTCATCGTCTTAGTCTTGGCCAGTGCGTACGCTACCGGCTGGCTGACCTTATCGGGCGTGCCTTGGTGGGTCTCGTTGTTTTTTCTTTTCGTCGCCTTCTGCATCTTTTACGGGCTGACGCGGATCGTCGCCGAGGGTGGGTTGGGTTTTGCGCGGGCGCAGATGACGGCGCAGCCGTTTGTGATCGACGCGGTGGGTACGGAGGCGATTGGGCCGTCGGGGCTGGTGAGCTTGGGGATGACTTTTAGTTGGGCGGGCGATTTGCGGACTATGGTGATGGCCTCGGCGATCAATGGGCTCAAGCTGGCCGATATTGGCCAAGTGCGGGGACGACCGCTGTTTTGGGCACTGATGCTCTCGATTGTGGTCGGCTTGGCTGGGTCAATTTGGATGGTGGTGTGGATGGGGTACCAGTACGGGGGTATCAATTTAGACTGGTGGTTCTACAACCGCTTCGGCGAGATCGTCCACGGCGACTCGGCCTACAAGATCGCCAATCCGAGGCACCCCTTAAACGACTTTGGCGAGATCGGGCCGCGCTTCATGTTCGCGGGGATCGGCGCGGCGATCATGGGATTGTTGATGTACGCCCGGCACCATTTCCTCTGGTGGCCAGTGCATTACCTCGGTTTCCCCATAGGCGCGACCCTGACGATCATCTGGACGTGGTTCAGCATTTTTATTGGTTGGGTCTTGAAGGCGCTGGTGCTCAAATACGGGGGTGTGACGCTTTACCGGCAGCTACGGCCTTTGTTTTTGGGGTTTATTTTGGGGCACATTTTTGTCTCGGGATTCTGGGTACTCTTCGACTATATCACCGGAGAGACCGGTAATCGAATTCCGATTTTTTGAGGAGGAAAAATTAATGCGAGCAGGAGATAAAGAAAAAATTGGGCCGCACGGCTTGGAGGTGACGCGCTTGGGGATGGGCGGCACGACCTTTGGCAATATGTACTCGGTGTTGAGCGAACAGGAGGGGCTGGACGTGCTAGACGCGGCTTTTGCGGCTGGGGTGCGCTACTTTGACACGGCGCCGCTGTACGGCTACGGCTTGAGCGAGACGCGCTTGGGGCCGGGGCTGGCGCGCTACAACCGAGACGAGATTGTCCTGTCCTCGAAAGTGGGCTATACGCTGGTGGAGCGGAAACCCGGCGACGATTACGTCGATCTGTTCATCGATGCGCCCGAGATGACCAGCTATTTCGACTTCTCGCGCGACGCAGTACTGCGCTCGATTGAGGGGAGTTTGGCGCGGCTCAAAATGGATCGCCTCGATCTGCTGCTGATCCACGACCCGGACGAGGGGAAGAGCATTGAGCCGGATTGGACGCCGGGCGAGCGGGGGTACTTCGACCAAGTGATGGCTGAAACGTATCCTGCGCTCGATGAACTGCGTCAGCAAAAGGTGATCAAGGCGCTTGGCTTGGGTATGAACCAGTGGCAGATGCTGGCCGACTTCGCCCGCGCTGGGGATTTCGACGCCTTTTTGCTGGCTGGCCGCTATACGCTCTTGGAGCAAGAATCGCTGCGCGAGTTGTTGCCGCTGTGCTTGGAGAAGGGAGTGCGGATCGTGATTGGCGGGCCGTACAATTCGGGGATTTTGGCGACCGGGGCAGTCGAAGGTGCGTATTACAACTACGCGCCGGCAGCGGAAGATGTGTTGGAAAAGGTGCGTCGCATTGAGGCGGTCTGCGCGCGGCACGAGGTGCCCTTGTCGGCCGCGGCGCTGCAATTTCCCTTTGGGCATCCGGCGGTGGCGACCGTCATTCCCGGGGCCCGGACCGTCGCGGAAGTCTCCGCCAATGTGGATTGCCTAGCGCGCGCGATCCCCGCTGACTATTGGGCCGAGCTCAAGCAGGAAGGGCTGATTGACGCGGAGGCTCCGACGCCTTAGGCACCGATGCGAACTATCCCCATTCACACAGAGGAGTAACCACAATGTTCAATTGGCCGATGCTCAAGCACTACGATCGGGATCATCTCACCAGCATTGCCATGCCGATTGGCGGCATTGGCACGGGCACCGTTTCACTGGGTGGACGCGGGGATTTGCGCGACTGGGAACTGATGAACCGCCCGGCCAAGGGATTTGTCCCAAGGGGCGATGGGGGCCGAGGAAACGAGCCGTTTTTTGCCCTGTACGCCAAACCTGCTGGCGGCCCATCCGTCACCCGGGCACTCGAAGGGCCGGTGGATGTATCCGAATACGAGGGTGCGAGCGGCAGTGTGGCGGTCAATCACGGCTTGCCGCGCTTTGCACAGTGTGCGTTTGCCGCGGCCTATCCACTTGCACAGGTCCAGCTATCCGATCCACAAGTTCCGGTCGCGGTTTGTCTCGAAGCGTTTAACCCGTTTATTCCCGCCAACGCCGATGACAGCGGCATCCCCATCGCAGTGCTGCGCTATACGCTGACCAATCGGACCAACAAGCGCGTCGCGGTTTCGGTGTGCGGCTCGCTGCCCAATTTCATTGGCAATGATGGCGTGGAAGAGCTGGCCCAGGCCAATCGCAATCGCTTTCGCAAGGCAACGCACTGTCAGGGCATTTTCATGGACAGCAAGGGGGTTGATCCTGCCGCCATCAGTTATGGCACTATGGCCCTGACCACTACGGCCAAAACGGGTATTACCTATCGCACGGCTTGGAAAAAGGCCGGATGGGGCACGTCGCTGCTCGATTTTTGGGATGACTTTGCCGCCGATGGCCGGGTGGAAAAGCGCCCCAGCGAAGGGGTTGACATGCCGAGTGCCTCGCTCGTGGTACGCACCAACATTTTGCCCAAGCAACACAAGACGATCACCTTCTTGCTGACGTGGCACTTTCCCAATCGGCACACGTGGTCGCCGGGCGACGATCCCTACCTTGGCAACTACTATGCGACGCACTATGGCGATGCGTGGGACGTAGCCAGCAAAACCGCGCCGCGGCTCAAAAAGCTCGAACAACAGACCGTGCGCTTTGTCTCAGCCTTTGCGGCAAGCGACCTGCCCGAGGTAGTAAAGGAAGCCGCCCTTTTCAATCTCAGCACCCTGCGGACGCAAACGTGCTTCCGCACTCCTGATGGACGTTTGTTTGGCTGGGAGGGATACAACGATCACAGCGGCTGCTGCATGGGCTCCTGTACGCATGTGTGGAATTACGAACAAAGTACGGCGTTCCTCTTTGGCGATCTGGCCCGCACGATGCGCGATACCGAATTCAATCACGCTACCGATGACCAAGGCATGATGAACTTTCGCGTCCATCTGCCCCTCAGTCGCGCGCAAGAATTTGGCAAGGCCGCGGCCGATGGTCAGATGGGCTGTATTATGAAAGCCTATCGCGACTGGCAGCTTTGCGGTGACGATGCCTTCCTACAATCGATTTGGCCAAAGGTCAAAAAGGCCCTTGAATTTTGCTGGATCGAAGGGGGATGGGACGGCGATGGCGACGGCGTTATGGAGGGCTGTCAGCACAACACCATGGACGTCGAATACTACGGCCCTAATCCGCAAATGGGTATCTGGTATCTGGGCGCTCTGCGCGCTGGCGAGGAAATGGCGACCCATCTGGGCGAAGCCGACTTTGCCCAAACCTGTCGGCGGCTCTACGAGAGTGGCCGCGCCTACATCGACGAGCAATTGTTCAATGGCGAATACTACGAGCATCGCATTGAGCCACCCAAAAAAGTGGCCGCATCCCTGCGGCTGAGTATGGGCGCGGCCAAACTCTCTGATCCAGATTACCAACTCGGTAGCGGTTGTCTGGTAGATCAGCTCGTTGGCCAGTTTTTCGCCCACGTCTGCGGCTTGGGCTATCTGACCAAACGCGCCCACGTGCGCCGAACCCTCAAGAGCATTCGCAAATACAATCACCGCAAGAAGCTGACGGATCACTTCAACTGCATGCGCTCGTATGCTTTGGGCGATGAATCGGCCTTGCTCATGGCGAGCTACCCCCACGAGCGGCCCGCCAACCCATTTCCCTATTTCACGGAAGTGATGACCGGGTTTGAATACACCGCGGCCATTGGCATGCTCTACGAGGGGCAGCGCAAAAATGGTCTGCAAACCATGCGCGACATTCGCAATCGCTACGATGGGGCCAAACGCAGTCCCTTTGACGAAGCCGAATGCGGCCATCACTACGCCCGGGCCATGGTTGCTTGGGCCGGGGTGCTGGCGCTGACGGGATTTAATTATTCGGGGGTTACAAAGTCCATGGCCTTTGCCGCAGAGCCCGGGACCTTTTTCTGGTCAAATGGCGCTGCTTGGGGCACGGTGCACATTGCCCAACGCCAGTCGGGCTATCGCATTGTCTTGGATGTTTTGTATGGGCAGATCAAAATTAAGCACTTTCGGCTGACCGGCGTGGGCGAGCACACCTTTGACCGGGAGCTCGTGCTGCGCGAGAATAGCCAACGGACTTTTGTCGTGGGATCGGGAAAGGAGCATACAACATGACGCGCTATACCCGCATTGGCCTGACTGGGGCCAACGGCACCATCGGCCGCGTGCTGCTGGCCGGCTTGGGAGATGAGTACGAATTCAAGGCGTTCACGCGCCGCGCGGTGGATTTTCCCGCCACTATTGTCAATTTTGACCGCGCCGCTGAGGTCGAAGGGGCCTTTGAGGGTTTGGAGGCCGTGATTCATCTGGCTGCCGATCCCAGCCCAAGCGCCTCTTGGGAGAGCGTGCGGGATCACAACCTCGAGGGCATGTACCAAGTGCTGGAGGAGTGCCGCCGATCTGGGGTTAGACGTCTAGTCTTTGCCTCGACCAATCACACTCAGCACGGCAATACTATTTTGACTACTCCCGAGACCTTGGATCCGTCCAAGCGCATCCGCATGCGTTTGGACGAGCCGCCCAATCCCGACTCCATGTACGCGGTTTCCAAGCTCTTCGGCGAAAATATGGGCAAGCTGTACAGTCAGCGCTACGGCCTTGAATTCGTCGGTCTGCGCATCGGCTGGATCATTGCTAAAGACGATCCGACCACCATGCGCGGCACCTCTGCCGAGGACTATATGCGGGCCATGTTCCTCAGCCACCGCGATTGTATTGAAGCTCATCGCCGGGCCTTGGAAGTGGATACCCAGTACCTGTTAGCCTATGTAGTCAGCGGCAATGGACGGCGCGTCTTTGACCTAGAGGCGACCAAGAATGATCTGGGTTATATTCCGCAAGACGACGCCGAGGATTACTTTCGCCGCGTAGAAGGGTAGAAGCTCTCGCCGCCGAGGCTCCGACGCCTTGAGCAGAAGATTTCTTGGACGTATTTTAAGACCCATTACCAGCTCCTTGCGCCTGGGAATTTATCTCAACTTTGTCCTCTAAGTTTGCTGGATAACCTTCTAGTCAACTTCGGGGAATCAAATAGAAAGGAGAGGCATGACCTCATCCCCTCACACCACGAATTCTCGCCTAGAGTTTCTACACCAGAAACTCACCCGGCGCGTAACCCCCTTGCTCATCGTTGCCCTCAGTATCCTGATGCCGCAGATGGCATCGGCAGGCGCTTGGACGCTTGGAAAGGGCCAGGTATGGAGCAAAATCACCTACATGTCGCTATCGACCAACGAGCATTACGATAATGACGGAAACGTCGGTGAGATTCCCGCTCGCTATAAATCCCAGCAGGTCTATTTCGACGTTTACTACGGCTTGAATGATCGGATAGACGTCGGCGTAAAGATCCCGTATATCAGCAATGAGTTTGTAGATGTTAGTCCCGAGCATCCTTTCTCTGGAGCACCAGATAAAAAGGACTCGGGCTTGGGCGATGTGCGCGGAGTTGCCAAAATCAACCTCGTGCAAAGCGCTGATCTCGTGGGTACGCTGAAGTTGGGATTCAAGGCCCCAGTAGGGGAATATCGGGAAGTGCCCGAGGCCCTTTCCATAACTGGAGGCCAGTGGGATTTTGAAGTTGTTGGGCAACTCGGCCGGTCCTTTTGGCCGGTCCCGGTGTACGGCAATGTCGATCTGGGGTATCGCCTGCGCGGCGAATACGCAGATCCCAACCCCAGCGACGCCGGCGGAGTTGACCGCACGTACACCCCTGGCGCAGAGATTGTTTTTAACGCTGAGGCAGGTTATAGCCCGATGGACAAACTCCTCGTCGCCCTCAAGTACGAAAGCATCATAGGAGCCGAGTACGATACCATAAACAACCCCCCAGCAGGCAGCCAGGTAGAAACGCTTAACCAAAGCGTCGCCTACCTAGCGCCGACGGTCTTGGTTGGCCTCCATCCCAGCGTGAGTCTTGAAGCTCAAGCGCGCATGACGGTCAGCGGCAGCCGGTATTTCGCCGGTTCGACCTATGGGGTGGGGCTTTCCTTTACGGCCGACCTGATCGAGCAGGTGGTTCGTCAGGGCACTCCTTAGTCTTCTTCGATAGAGTAGAACAAGTAGGGGGAGGGGCTTTTGGGTTCCTTCCCCTGTTTTATTTTTTACGATAATACGACAGCAAGACCTATCCATACGAGGAGAAATCGACATGAGTACGCCAGACATTACCTTGGCCTCGGGCCATGCCGTTCCGCAATTGGGGTTGGGCACTTGGATGTTGCGCGGCCAGCAGTGCAAAGACGTGGTCAAAGAGGCCCTCGAAATGGGCTATACGCATTTGGATTCGGCTTGGATGTACGAGAATCAGGACGCCATCGGCCAAGTCCTCAAGGAGATCGGGGCGGACCGCGAGAGCCTCTTCATCACCTCCAAAATTTGGCATTCGCACTTGGAGTACGAAGCGACCTTGGAGCAGATGGAGGAGATTCTGCGCGATCTGCAGACCGAGTACGTCGATCTCCTGCTCATCCACAGCCCCGGTCATGGCGTGCCGGTGGAGCGCACCTTGGCTGCTTTTGAAAAGATCCACGAGGCCGGTCAGGCCAAGAGTATTGGCATCAGCAATTTCAGCATTGAGCAGACTGATCGGGCTAGGGCCGCCACCAGCTTGCCGATCTGCACCAATCAGGTGGAATACCACCTGCGCCACAACCGCGAAAGGCTATGGCACCATTGCCACGCCCACAACGTGGTGCTGACGGCGCACCGCCCGCTAGCCCGGGGTGACCTAGCCCAGGACGAAGCCCTAAAACAGGTGGCCGCCGAACACGGAAAAACCCCAGCGCAAGTGGCCTTAAAGTGGCTTTTGCAGAAGGATATGATCGTCATCCCCAAGGCCAGCTCAACGAGCCATTTGCGCGACAATCTGGATTTGTTCGACTGGCAGCTAGGGGACGAGGAGATGGTGCTCCTTGATGGAGTGGGGAGCGACCCCGATTAGGTCGTAGCGGTTGGTCAGTAGTAGTAAAACGCATAGACCAGTGCGGCCCCGCCGACGCCAACGCAAGTCCCCAAGATCAGACCGATGAAAAAGGGTAGCAGGGTGCGGTAGAGTTGGATACCGCCGTAGCGCAGGGCCAATAGTTTGATCAGCCAAGCTAAGAAGATTCCGAACCAGTCGATGGAAACGGTGTTGGTTAGGGCGATGCCTAGCCCCACCGGGTGCAAGGGCCAGCCGGCGAAGCGGTACTGGGCCAGTGCGAGCAGTCCGGCGAGGCCCGCGCCAACGGCGAGGAACACGGCCACCAGCGGCTCGGCGGGATTGGGATTGTTGATCGAATTGGCTACCCAGGACCAGTGGTATTGCGGCGACATGACGAAGTACCAGCGGTAGCCGTGAATCAGGCCGTGGCGGTAGCCCAGCCAGATGTAGCAGACCATGGTGGTTATGAGGCCGACGATCATGGCGGCGGACAAAAAGAACACCAGCTTGCGTCCGCTGATTTTGAGCCGGGCGGGTTCGCAGACCTTGAAGGCGTGGGCGAGGGTGCCCATCAAAAAGAGCTGAAGGTCGGCGGTCCAGACCATGCTCAGCCCCATCGCGCTCAGCCCTTGGGCACCAAAAGGAGCGGTGCCCACGAGATTGGTCAAAATTGGCGGCACGGAGGCTGGAGCGCGCAGGCGGCCGATTCCGGTCTGGGCCAACAGGCGGGCGATGCCGAAGAAGATCACCAGCGCGACCAGTAGGAAGATGATGCTCCAGATCAGACTCAGGCCGCTGGCCCAGAGGAAGCCGCTCATGTACGTCAGCCCTACAAGCCCGAGCAGAGCGGCGACACGTGGCGAGATCGGACTATCGCTGTCTGGACCACCGCTGATGATCAGCCGCCACTGGCGACGCAGGAAGTGGCGCGACATCCACAGCGAGATTCCGACGATGCACGCAAGCGAGCCAATCTGCTGATGGGCGAGCAGCACGTTGGGTGCGTGGGGCTGAGCCGGCAGCGACAGGGAAATGCCCAGCCAGTTCAGCAGAGCGCCTTCGGCGGCGATGAGTAGGTGAAAAAACCAGACGCTGAATAGCACGTTGAGGCCGACCAGATAGCTCAAGCCCACGACCAGCAGGTCGGTGTTAAGCCCGTAACTAAGCCCGAATTGACGGATCTCGATGCGGCCGCCGGGGATGCCGAAGCCGTGGATGATCTCGATATCCAATACTCGGTCGAGCATATTGACGGTCGGTAGTATCCAAGCAATGAGAAACCCCAGCCACAATAGCTTGCTCTTGAGAATAGATGCGGCGGGGTTTTCCAAACTTTCGAGGAGCATGTTGGGGACAGCGGCGAGAGGGTACACCAAGCGCTCTTGGCGCGACCACTGGTGGTGGACGAGGCTGATCAGCGCGATGCTTACCAAGAAGAAGGCCAGCATGAAGAGGCCCCACCACAACAGCGGCCCGGCCCACAAGGCCCAAGGCACGGGCGCGGCAGCATCCGTGCCTTCAAAAAGCTGGCGGATCGCTTCGAGGTCGCGGGGGACGGCCCAGTGGGGGATGTGTGGCCAGAGCAGGTCGGACCAGTTGTTTTCTGGGGTGGCGTAGTAAAAGACGCCGGCGAGAAGCGGGATGAAGTAGCCGCCAAAGCCCATGGAGGGCAGCACTACGGCGACCATGAGCGCGGCATAGACCAAGGCGAAATTGGCTGGCGAGAGGCGCAAGAGCGGATGGAGGAGGCGCAGCGCGAGGGCGACGACCACGATCCAGAAGATCAGGAAGATGACGCCAACGGTGTTGAAGTGATCGGTCAGCCCTGTGTAGTTTCCATAGAGAACGTAGGTCCGCACACTGGTAAAGGTCATGCAGACGGTAAAGACTAGGACGAG
>VXML01000018.1 GCA_009841115.1 Gemmatimonadota bacterium
GCTACCGCGCCTGGATCAACGACTCGTACTGGCTGGTCATGCCCTACAAGCTCAAAGACACCGGCGTCACCCTGCACTATCGGGGCCTAGAAGCCACCGAGGACGGCCGCCCTGCCGAAGTGCTGGAACTCACGTTCAAAGACGTCGGCGTCACCCCGCAGAACAAATACGCGGTCTGGATCGACCAAGAATCGCGGTTAGTGACCCAATGGGCGTTCTACCGCGAGGCCGCCGATGCCGAGCCGCGCTTTATCGGTCCCTGGACCAACTGGCAGCGCCACGGATCGATTTTGCTCTCCGACGGTCGCGGCGAGCGCCAGCACACCGACGTGGCAGTCTTAGACAAATTGTCGCGTAAGGTTTTCACCAGTCCGGACCCGCTGGATTGCTCTTGTCTTCTCGAAAAGTAGGTCCCGGCAGCGCTAGACCGATGCAGTCAACACAAAAAAGCCGACCCAATAGCTGGGTCGGCTTTTGCTTCTAGGGTGCGTTCAGCTTAGGCTGCCCGCAACTCGTTTTCAGGCGCGTTCTCCAGCCGCGACAGCCAGTAGGACACGTCGTAGTTCTCGTCTCCAGTCAAAAAGCGCCACAGCTTGATGCGGTTGACGACCTCCAAGCGTACCTCGTTGCCATACCAGCGATGATTGGCGTTGAGCAGCGCGGGAATCTCCGCATCGTCGATATCGTCGGTATTCCACAGCTTCTTTTGCCGCACCGTGGGGTTGAGCCGCAGCTTGAACATATAGCGCTTGCGGCCGGTTAGGTTGGGCTGGGCGCAGTGCCAGATGCCGTGGTGGGCCACGGCCACCGTGCCCGCCTTGCAGACCATCGGCATCTGCCCGAGGAAGTTTTGATAGCGGGCGATGTCCGACTCGCTGACGCGGCGGTAGTGACTGCCGGGCAGGAACATGGTGCCGCCCATCTCGCGCGGCGTGTCGTGGGCAAAGTAAAAGAGCTGGATGTCAAAGTGCAGCCGGGTATCGATAATCGCGTCGGCGTGCCAAATCTGCCCGTGCTCGTGGTGGGCATCAACCGTATGCACGGCGTGGTGGTCGTAGAGCGGGCCGGGACCGACTAAGCTGTGGATAATCCCCTGAATCTGGGGCAAGCGCACAACTTGACCGACGGCCGCATCGGTCCACAATTCGGCGAGCGGCGCGCCAGCGCGGCCTCGTGGGACCCCGGCTTCCATCTCCGCGCACGCGGCGCGATTGATCTCTTCGGGCACCAGCTCGTCGAAGCGCAAAAAGCCATCGGCGACAAACTGCGCCATTTGCTTGGTAGTAAGGAGATATTGCTTATCGACCATCGACGGCCTCCATCTTTTCGAGAATGTACTCGTATTTCAGGTAGGACGTGTTGTATTCCATGCCTGGATAGGCCGGGTACTGCTGGGGTAATTGCACCACCCGCCACCCGTCTCGCATGGCCGCCACCACCGAAGGATAGGGCGGTTCCTCGCTATCGCCGCTGCTGGACCGGTCCTCGCCCGTGCCGTCATACAGCGACCAAGCCACGGTTTGGCTATGTAAATCGGGAGAATGGGCGTAGAGCACCAATAGTTTCTGCCGGAGCTGAGCCATAGCGTCCTCTCGTTAAGGATATTCAATAATAGGACGCGGCACAGCCCCCGACAATGGACCTGTTGCCCGCTCAGTTGTTCGAAAATTCGACCAACTGCCCGCCGCACTCGTCTTTCATTTTTTCCAGCGCTCTGTTCCGCAACTGCCGCACGCGCTCGCGGGTGACGCCCATGGACTCGCCGATTTCCTCCAAGGTCTTGGGCGCGCTGTCGTCGAGACCAAAATAAGCGCGGACGATGTGGGATTCGCGAGAGTCGAGCACCTTCAGACAATCGGCCACCGCCGCACGCATTTCCCTCTCGACGAAGCGCTCGTGAGAGCTGGGCTCAGCCGAGACAAAGGTCTGCGCAAACGTCACCTCGCTGTCGGCAAAGGCCGGGGCATCCAAGGGCAGGTCCGGCTGCCCCATCTCAAAGGCGTTGCGAATGCGCTCTGCCGAGAAATCGACGCAGGCGGCGATTTCCTCAACAGTCGGAGCGCGTCCTAGCTCTTGGGCGAGGACATCGGCTTCCTTTTCGACCTTCTGCCGGTCGCTGACCCGACTCAAGGGCGGACGGGCAATTTTGCCGTGTTCGGCTAAGGCGCGGAGGATCGCCTGGCGAATCCACCACACTGCATAGGTGATGAACTTAAAACCGCGCGTCTCGTCGAAGCGCTGGACGGCTTCTAGCAGCCCGAGATTGCCCTCGGAAATCAACTCGATCAACGAGAGACCAGACTCGTGGTACTCGCGAGCGACGCGCACTACGAAGCGCAAATTGGCCCGCACCAGCGCCTGACGCGCCTCTTCGTCCCCTGCTTTAGCGCGCTTAAAGAGGGCAACTTCTTCCTCGCGGCTGAGCGGCTCGGCGTCTTTTATGTCGCGCCAGTAGAGATCGGTCGCCGAGTACATTGTTGCTCTGTTTTGTGCTTTCATTTTAGTCCTCAACATTTTCAGAGAAAAACTTTTACGTTCACGTTAAGGTTTAAGATAGAACACCAAGTGAACATGCGCAAATACTATCTTCCTTTGGACGCACCAATAGGGCCAAACGTTCAATCTAAAGGTGTTTGGCGATTCTTTTTTTTCTTGGAATGACGCCGCTTGCTGTCGAGGCGACGGGCTTGAGCGGCGCGGCTGGGCTTGGTTTTTTTGCGTTTGGGCTGCGTCTTGAGCGCCTCGGCGAGCAGGGCGGCCAGTTTGTCGAGGCAGTCGGTGCGATTGCGTCCCTGCGTGCGAAATCGCTCTGACTGGATCACCAGTGCGCCTGTGCTATTCAGCCGCGTGGCGAGCTTCTCGGCAATCCGCTGGCGCTGCTCGTCGCTGAGCACCGCACTGTGGACAAAGTCGTACTGTAGCTCGACGGAGGTATTGAGCTTGTTGACGTTTTGTCCCCCCGGCCCCGAACTGCGGCGAAATTTGAAGCGCAGTTCGGAAAGCGGGATGGAAAGAGTAGGCGAAACGTACAAGGTTTCCATAATTAGTGGTCGCTTCCCAGCCTACAGGCTCGGTTGGTACGGCCTGCGGACTTGAAGATAACCTAATGCCTATCCTTTATTATGACATCTGCTATCACGTTTTCGCCAAGGAGATATCCTCTATGAAACGCTACACTGCAGCAATCGTCGGCTGTGGCTCCATCGGCAACGCCCACATGGAAGGCTACAATCTCGTCGACGAGGTCGAGGTGGTCGCCGTGGCCGATCCGGTTTCCATGGCCCGCAAAACCTACGTGGACACATACGGCATCCCGCAGGAATTTGACACAGTCGAAGAGATGATGGAAAAGGCCCGGCCCGACATCGTCAGCGTCTGCACTTGGCACCTTTTGCATCCGGCACCCACCATTGCCGCAGCCGCAGGCGGTGCCCGCGCCGTCATCTGCGAAAAGCCCATGGCCATCGGCATGGCCGCAGCCGACTCCATGGTCGATGCCTGCGAGGCTCATGGTACCCAACTGGTCATCAGCCATCAGCGCCGCTTTACCCCGGGCTGGAAAAAGGCCAAGGCGCTAGTCGAAGAGGGCGCGATTGGCACGCCGGTCTTCGTCACCAACAAGGTCGCCGACGGCCTGACCAATTGGGGCACGCACTCCATTGACGGCTCGCGCTTCGTGCTCGGCGACCCCCGCGCCCAATGGGTCATGGGCGCAGTCGAGCGCCGCACCGATCGCTACGAGCGCGACACCATGATCGAAGACGCCTGCATGGGCTTGGTTCACTTCGCCGGCGACCTCCAGCTTTTCATTCAGTCCGACCTCATGCGCGAGGGGGCTGGTGCCGGCTGCTTTGAAATCCGGGGTAGTGAAGGACTTTTATCCGTGCGCGAAACCCGGCTCCAGATTATGAATGCCTCCTCTGGTGGCTGGCGCGACGTCGATCTCGCGCTCACCGAAGGCTCCAAGGCCATTGGCGGCAACACCAACGCCGCCCAAGTCCGCGAACTCATCGCCTGTCTCGAAGGCCACAAGGCCGAGCACCGCAACGCCGGCACCACGGCCCGCGATACAGTGGAAATTATGATGGCCCTCTACGAATCGGCGCGCCGCAATCGCGTGATCCACCTGCCGCTAGAAGAAAAAGACTATCCCCTCCAACTCATGGTCGATGAGGGCGGCCTGCCCGTGGAAGTCGAGGGCCGCTACGACATTCGAGGCTTTCTCAAGCGCGACGGCATCGACGAGGCCAAGTACAAGAAGCTCTCGGACGAGGGCATGGGGCACCACCAAATCATGCGCCAACTCCACGACGAAATGAACCCGCGTTGAGCGGGGCCGGGGCCGGGGCAATATATTGACATTCCCCGGCCCCTCCTGTACTTTTTATTCTTTTAAACTTGCGTGCCCGCTCAGGCGGGTGCCTTAAAAAGGAGCGTCGTCATCGCCAAGTTTCGCAGCTCGCGCCGAGAGGCCGTAGCCAAGCTCAAGTCCGAAGACATCGACTACAAGCGCCTCGATGTCCTAGTCAAGTTTATCACGCCGACCGGCAAGATCGAATCGGCCCGGCGCACCGGTGCCACGCGCAAGCAGCAGACGCGCGTCGTTCGCGCCATCAAGCGCGCCCGCTATTTAGCGCTCGTCCCCCATACCCTCGACGACACTCGTTGACCGAGCCATGCGCGCCCAATGGCTGCCATAGGGCTGATTGAGACCCGCGGTCTCGTCGGCGTCATCGAAGCAGCCGACGCAGCCGTAAAATCCGCTCCGGTCGAACTCCTCGGTATCAAGCCCATCGGCGGCGGGCTAGTTTCAACGCACTTTAGAGGTGAGGTTGCCGCCGTCCAAGTGGCGGTGCAAGCCGGCGTCGAAGCCGCGCTCAAGGTCAGCCAAGTGATTAGCCACCGCGTCATTCCCGCCCCTCATTTAGACGTAGAAAACCTGCTCCTGCACCAATCGCAGGCAGCTTCCCCGCCAGCGCAGCCACCCCCCGACGAACTAGAGGACTTGCCAGTCACCCGTCTGCGCCAACTCGTGCGCCAGCTACCCGACGCTCAACTCAAAGGCCGCCAAGTTTCGCGGGCCAACAAAGAAACGCTCCTCCGCGAACTGCGCCGCGCCTCGGCACCAGACACTTAAACCATACGAGGTCTCAGTGGACAACCTGTGGAAAAATCTCGTGAAAGGGCTGCAAGAAGGCGCGGCCACCGCCGCCGATAAGGCCAGCGACCTGACCCGTCTAGCGCGTGCCCGGCTCGATATCGCCGCTGCCAAAAACCAGCTCCACCGCACTCAAGCGGATCTCGGAGCGCGGGTCCACCAGCTTCTCGAAGCCGGTTCCGACCCCGTGACCGACGATCAAGTACAAGCACTAAATCAACAGATCAAGGAACAGAGTGCTGCGCTCGCCGATTGCGAAGCGGCCTATGAAGCGCTGCAAAGCGCGGTGCGCGCGGAAGAGCACAACGCTGATTAAATTAGAGACTCTAACAAAACCCCTCGGGATGCCCCTTCGACAAGCTTAGGGACCGCACTGCCAAAGTACCCTGAGCCTGTCGAAGGGAGCCTCACCGTGCCTTTAGGCGTGACATCCAGTTTGGCCAGGGCCTCTAAGTGATTATACCCAACGCAGAACACGCCTTCATTGACATCAGGAAGCTCAGGGATTATACGCTTAACCCACAGCACCGCGTTGGTCGTCATAAGGCGCGTTTATTTTATTCTATATTTGGGATTACACAAGAAGATGTAGAGGTACTGCGTAATATTCTGCTCGAGGTCATTCGCACACATGAGGCAACGCTAGGGACACAAGATGCTCACGGACAGCGTTATGAATTGGATTTTATGATGAACTGGCAAGGGCATCAAGCCTTGGTCCGTAGTGTTTGGAATATCAGATCCCGCGAGCAGCATCCTCGCCTTGTTACATGCTATCCTTTGAAAGGGAGGCAAGTATGAGAAATGATATTCGTCTATTGGATGTGGTGGCATTAACAATCGATAAGCTGGAACACAAGTTGGTACGCGGCGAAATAGGCACGGTCGTAGAATGTCATCCTGATGACGGCTATGAAGTAGAATTTGTAGCTCAAGATGGCTACACCTATGCCCTTATAACATGTGAGGGGAAATATCTCCTGCCATTACGTGAAAAACGGACAGCTTATGACACCACAGCTATTTCTGTTTTAGCCTGACGGCGTAGCATAAAGCGAATGTACCTGAGAAGATGGAGTGCACGACGTCGATTAACAGTCTATCGGCAGCATTTGCGGGGCTTTGCCGACCGTGCCGTCAGCGGATAAAAATTCACCAACCATACCCTTCGGGTCCTCGCTGTACTGAGCCACCAGCGCCATACCGTCGGCCTCGCCAGCAATTCCCGTAACTTCGTTTAACAACAAGTCCTGTTCCTGAGCCGTCATTACCGGAAATCCGTAGTGGCGGCTCGCGTATTTCAACGGGCCGCTCTCTGCCGTGCGCACGCTGGCCCACTCCGCGTGCCGGGCCAGCCGGGCGCGATTGTATTCGTTGGCAGCAGGAGGTGTGGAGTGCAGCAGATTCTGCGCGACCGGCACCAACGTCTCGTCAATCTCCACGCCGACCGAGTTTCTTCCCGCTGTTAGGGCCGCCGCCAGCGTCGTTCCAGTTCCTGCAAACGGATCGAGCACCACGTCTTCTTTAACGGAAAACATGCAGACGAGCCGGTAGGCCAACTCAAACGGAAAGGCCGCGCTGCGCTCGCGGGTCGGCGCATCGACCAGCCCCTGCGAAGTTCCCTTTACATCGAGCCACACGTCCGAAAACCAGACGTTGCGCTCCTCCCAGAAGAAGGCGCTCTCACGGCGCTTGGCTTTCTCCGCGGCCGTTGTGAATGTCCGCCGCCGCCCTTTTCTAAGCACGAGAATGTACTCGTGCTCGTAGGTCACATACGCCCCTACGGGCAGCATCCCAGACCCCATGAATTTGTTGGGGGCGTTGGTCTGTTTGCGCCAGAGTATATCGGGCAAAGCGGCAAAACCCTGGCCGAGGAAGCTGCTGAGGATGCGGGAGTGATTGGAGTATAACTGGAAGTCGCCATCCATGGTACGGGTCGCGTCGCCGATATTGATGCAGGCAATGGCCCCCGGCTTCATGACGCGGTTGCACTCCAGCCAAACCGCATCGAGCAGTTCGTGCATGAATGCGAAAGCGGCCTGCCCGTTGCCGAGAGACAGTTGCTCCCCAATACGACCATCTTGGAGCGCGAAAATCTCATCCCACATTTCCACCATCGGATAGGGCGGCGAAGTGACGATCAAATCGACCGACTCATCCGCGATTCCCCCCATGGACTGAGCAGGGCCGCATATCAGCTTAGCGGTGGTTTGCATGGATGCTGTAATTTCTGTAAAAACTCTACTGTGTTAATCAAGCTACACGTTGTTACACATCTTCAGCAAAATAGCTCTCGTCCAGTTTTTTCACATCGCATATAATTTCAGAGACCACACCGCCACCGTTGATTGCGGCTACTCAATGCCGTATCCTTTCGGGAGCACCCCTCAAGGAGGACAACTATGGCACCCCGCATTGACGACCGCGACTGGTCGGCCCTCACCACTGGCCAACGCATCCACCAACTCGAAGTCGAAGGCTACCTCGTCCTGCCCGACCTGCTCGATGCCGACCACATCGCCCGCCTCAAAGCCATCACCGCCACCTTTGAGACCAAAGCCGTCGATTACAGCGAACGCCAGCGCGGCCGCAACAACATCCAATTCGACGGCGGCGAAATCACCGCCCTACTCGGCCACCCGCCGACGCTCGCGTTCCTGCGCGAACTGTTGGGCGACGAAGTGATCTTCATGCACTACGGCTATGCACGCTCCGAACCCGGCCACCCCGGCATCAGCCTCCACGCCGATGGCCAGCCCTACGGCTCCCAAATTTTCGGCTTTGAAGGCTCTTGCCCCGTGTTGATACGAGTGCTCTACTATCTCGACGACCTCATCCCAGAGGTCTCGCCTTTCCGCGTAGTGCCGCGCTCGCACCTGTGCCTGCACGCCGACGCCAACCCCTATACGCGCTACAAATCCCATCCCGAGGAAGTCATGGTTCCCTGCAAGGCCGGTTCTGCCGTGCTCATCCACCACCGCGTATTCCACGGCAACTTCCCCAACGTCGGCACCTACCCGCGCGAAATGCTGGCCATCGCCTACCGACCCGCTTGGGCCGGGCCAGTTGATAAAATCAACCCCTGGGACGAGGAAGACCTCCAGACCTTGCCCGACGAAATTCGCCCGCTCTTCGCCGACCGCAACACGCGCCACTGGGACTACGACGGCGGCAACAAGCCCCCGAACATGGCCTCCGAGGCTCCGGGCCTAGACCCCAGCCGTTGGGAACGCGCCTAACGCTATCGAGTGAACACAGTCCCCCGCACGTAAGACCCTTCCTCGGAAGCCAAAAACGCCAAGATCCGCGCTATCCCCATCGGATCCCCCAGGACGGCGTTCCGCTTTGCTTCCTCTGGATCGCGGCCTGCGGCCTCTGCCCCCTGCGCTATATTCTCCAGCTTCAGCGGCGTTGCAATCCCCCCAGGGCAAATCACGTGCAAGCGCACCCCCTTCGGCCCTAACTCGCCTTCGAGCTTGTAGTGTAACCCGTGCTGACCAGCCTTGCTCGCTGCATAAGCATAGGACGAGGATCCGCCCCGCACGCCCGCTCCCGAGGCGATAATTAGCAGCACGGACTTACCAGCTACCGCCAAGAGCGGTGCCGCGTATTTGGCCGAGAGAAAGGTGCCCTTCAGGTTGGTGTCGAGCGTCGCGTCCCAATCCTCCTCTGACAGCTCCTCAATCGTCTTGAACGCCCCCGTCAAAACCCCGGCCGAGAAAACCGCCACATCGAGGTGGGCGGTGCGCTCTCTGATCTGCGCGACCGACGCGGCCACGCTCTCTTCCAAGCGCACATCCGTGGCGTAGAAATGCGCTTGGCCTCCCGCGGCCTCAATCTGTTCCACCGCGGCTCGGCCCTCTGCTTCGTTGTAGTCAATGATGTGGACGCGTGCCCCTTCTTGGGCGAAAAGTTCGGCAGCAGCCCGGCCAATGCCAGTGGACCCGCCAGTTACCAACGCATCTTTGTTTGCTAGCTTCACACGTACCTCCTTCTATCGCGTGCGGCGACGCGGCAAAAGTTGCCAATATATCGCCATGGGGTATTTTCTACGAGTGATCTGTTCAAATCCCACCACATGACCACCAATCGCCAACTCGCCGTCTGGCTCCTCGCTGTCTCGGCCCTCATCGTCGTCCTCGTAGTGTACGGGGGCTGGGTGCGCCTGACCCGCTCGGGTCTATCCATCGTCGAGTGGAACGTCGTCACCGGCGTCGTGCCGCCGCTCAGTGCTGCGGCCTGGGAAAGCGAATTCGCCAAGTACCGGCAGACGCCCGAATACCAACTCGTCAACTATGGCATGGAGCTGGACGCATTCAAATTTATCTACTACATGGAGTTCGGCCACCGCTTGCTCGGCCGGCTGGCCGGATTGCTCTTTGTGGTGCCCCTGCTCTATTTCCTCTGCCGCCGAGCCATTCCCCGCGCCCACATACCTGCCTATCTGGGCATTGGCTTACTCTTCGCCCTCCAAGGCTTGGTGGGATGGCTGATGGTCAAGAGCGGCCTAGACGACCGGCCCCAAGTAAGTCACCTGCGCTTGACCTTGCACCTTTGTTGCGCCTTGGCCCTTTTGGCCGCTTGCCTCTGGCAGGCCCTCGGCTATCTGTCATCTGCGGCAGAGACTCGGCCGGTGCCCCGAACTGCGCGCCGCCTCTGCATTTGGCTATTTGCCTCCATCTGCCTCCAGATCGCCGCTGGCGGCCTAGTCGCCGGGCTCAAGGCCGGGCACTTATCGGATACCTTCCCCAAAATGTTCGGGGTTTGGGTTCCGGCCGGCTTGTGGTCTATGCAGCCGCTACTCGTAAACCTGCTCGACAACCCCATCACCGTCCACTTCCAACACCGCTTCTTTGCCTTTGCAGTCCTCGGGCTAGCACTAGTACTGTGGGCGGTCGCCCGCCACACAGCCCTGAAAACCGGGGCGGGCCTAATCCTCTGCTTGGTAGCGGTGCAGATCGGATTGGGGATCGGCACGGTCGTCGCGCATGTACCCTTAGCCTTGGCCTCGCTGCATCAGGCAGCAGCCGTGGCTCTGTTCGCTGCCGCACTTTTTCTCTGCCATCGCGCGTATAGAGGCTAGACCGCCTCATAGCGATTGATGATCTCGGTTTCGACCGCGCCGTCGGCCGCGATGCGGCGCACCGCCAGCGCGATCCGATGCTCGGGGTTTAGAGCTTCCCAGAGGCGGGTGGACGCGTCGGCGAGGGGCAACAGGTAGGGAACTCCTGAAAACGCAGGTAGCGGATCGCCATCTGAGTCGTACGTAGTGATGGCGTAACCATAGCCCGGCTCGACGCAGTCGAAGCGGAAGAAGTGGCGTTCGCTGTGCTCGGGATCAAAGGGGCTAGCCTTGAGTATGGCGAGCCAAGCCTCATCCGCTTCTAAATCGACATAGCCCGCTATGCGCGGCGTGTAGTTGGGTGGGTCTGGCTCGTGCAGCCAACCAGCCAAACTCTCGGCAAAACTGCGGCCGACTGCAAAACCTTCGTATATGGCGTCGGTATGCACCCCATTGGAAACAATGCTGCGCCGAGCGCAAACGCGCATGGCATTGTAAATGATGAGCGTGGGGTCGCTCAACTTCGCAGGATCAGCCGCTTCGGTCCGCAACACGTCGCCCTCAGCCACAAAGATGCGGTTGCGGCTGTTGGCACTGCGTCCTGAGATCCAGTAAACCTGTATCCAAGTCCTCTCCGCAGCCCGGCCAATGACAATACCGCGGCCTACGTAGGGGTTTTCGGCCAGCCGTTGCTGCAAGTTGGCCGCGGCCTGTTCTCTTACTGTTTTTGGCTCCATGCCACATAGTATAGGACAACCCTACACTCGGCAAAAGCGCGACAGTATCCACTTTCTGGCACAAAAAAGCCGGTGCCTTTTCTCGACGGGGAATATCGAGAAAAGGCACCGGCCTGAACGAGGCGCAGCCGAAGCGGTTTACTTAGCTGCGCTTTAGTACTGGCAGACCGTTTTTGCTCTCAGACACCTGATAGCCAGCGGGCACCGCGTCGAGAGCTCCTTCTTTCTCGGTTTTAGCAAAGAAGTAAATCGTCTGCGAGTTCCCGTTTTTGAGGGTCGTGGTCCGGGAATGCAAAATATACGTGACCCCCTTTGAATTCGTATGCGAAAAAGCCATGGCATCTCCTTGCGTGTGATATAGAGGAAGCATGGAAGTCGAACGGCAAAGCACGACTTCTCGCTGAGTAGGGGAGTCTTACTAAAAAAAAGGCCATCTAGCCAAAATCGCAACTACTTTTATAGCTCCTTCGCCTTGGCCCAGTACGGTTGGTAAGACGGCTCTTGACTAAGAGCAACCCATAGCGTAGAATATATTTTCTTTACGTAGGAACTTAAGACCCACCAGGGTTAGGAGCAGCATATGAGTAATTTCAGCGTCGAGGTCAGATCGGATGAACCCTTTGAAAAGGCGCTACGGCGCTTTACGTCCAAAACCCGCAAAGCCGGCTTGTTACGCGACTTGAAGAAGCGGCGTTTTTATACTAAACCCTCGGTCCAGAAGAAGATCAACCGCCAAAAGAGCATCCGCCGGCAGCAGAAGGCCATTCGCATGGCCGAGGTTGGCTTCGTCCGCGGCGCACGCGGAGTCGGTGGGCGTGGGGCCGGCGCACGCGGGGCCGGTGGACGCGGGGCCGGTGGACGCAGCCCGCGTTAGGGTCTTTTTGTAGCTAACTCTGCCTTAAGCCCAGCTTGGAACGCTTAGCTCAACGCCATTAGCAATCGAAGGGAGGTAACCTTCATCATGTCCGAACGTCAAAGTGGATCCGTCAAATGGTTCGATAGTTCCAAGGGGTTTGGTTTTATTCAGCGCGAAGGACAAGACGACGTCTTCGTTCATTACAGCGCGATTCGCGGCGATGGTTTCCGCTCCCTAGAAGAAGGTCAGCAGGTGGAATTTGAAACGGTCGCTAGCCCCAAGGGCCTGCAAGCCCGAGACGTAATCGTCATCGGCGCGGCCCCCGAAACCGAAACTCCGCAATAATCCCTCCAGACAAACACGAAAAGCGCAGGCCCTTAGGGCCCTGCGCTTTTTTTGTGCCAACCCAGCCTAATGAGTCTGGAAAAACTCCACGACTTCGCCGTTGGGGCCTTTGAAAAAGGCAATCGTCACGTTCAGCCTGTCCAATGTCAGGTCCTTGGGTTCGACCGTGATCTCGCATCCGGCCGCTCGCACCCGCTCAGTGGCGGCGCGGGCGTCTGTAACCGCCAAGGCAAAATGCGTCACCGGATCGTTGAGGCTTTCGGCCCCGAGTGCGGGCGACTCGGCCGTGGGGGCGAAGAGTTCGAGGTGGCTTCCGTCGCCTGCATCCAAAAGCGCGATCTTGCGCTCAGGAGAACCAAATTCGGCGACCACTTCCATGCCCAGCACATCTCGGTAAAAGCTCAGCGACGTTTCCCAATCGCGCGTCTGCACGGCCACGTGGTGCATTCCACAACCGGCGATTATAGCGTTTTTGTCTCCTATGGGCATTGACGTTCTTCCTTTCCTTGTTTTGAGACCACTAAGCGCGCGAAACGCGCGATCGTCTCCTCCAAGTCAAACCCGTACACGGCCTTATTTCCCGCGACGACCTGTCCGACCACGTCTGCTGGCAGCGCATTGTCGCCGCAACACGCCCCTACCAGCGCCCCGGTAATCCCGGCATAGCAGTCGATATCCGCGTAGCGGCTCCAGTGCCCTTCCCCGTCGAGATCGCCTTGGTTGGCCGCCACTTGCAGCGCAAGGGACGGGTCATCGGGATGGGACAAGAGCGCAGCAAAGGCAATGGCCAACGCCCGAAAGGGATCGAAGACGCTGAAATGGCGTAGCTCCCACGCAAGGAATTCGGCCAATTCCTCGGCTTTTTTACCGGCGGCTCTCGCCAGTAGCGGCGGCAGCTTCTGCCGGATGAAAGTGTTCCCGAAATACCCTCCCAAGCACAGCGGATCCAGTGCCAATACGGCATCGACCAATGCCAGCGGCGACATATCGGTCAATGCCGCCCCTTGCGCCGCTGCCAAGAGCGCGGTGGCCTCGCGGGCGTAGCCGACCGCAAAAAAATCCGCCTCATAAGCAGCGCGATAGGCTCCTGCAGGATCGCCGGGAAAGAGCAGACCCGCCGATGGCAGCACCAACAGCCCAGCCAACGTCGGATAGTTGATCCCGATACTCCGCGTCGCCAACACCGCGGGCGGCACTCCTGGGTAACGCGGCGACTCCTCCCCCAGACAACCCCGGCTAACCCCTTCCCACAACTCAAACTGCTTGCGCGCTAGTTCGGCATTGCTGGGAAAGAAATCCCCGGGCCGCTCATACACATCCAACAATCGCCGCGCCACTTCCCGACCCCTTGGCATCCTCCCCAATTCGACGGCTAGTTCCATAAAGAGATAATTGTAGCGCACATCGTCGGTGCCCGTACCCGCTGGGGCTTCGCTCACCCACATCCCATGCGGCCCCTTTTTCCCGGTGAATGGATGAAGCCGTACCAGCCACTTTTTCCCCGTGCGCTTTTCAACGGCGTCTGGCGGCGCGAATTCAAACGGGGCACCAAGCGCGTCTCCCCAAGCTTGGGCCAGCACCGAGCCGCGGATGCGCGATTGCAGCGTCGGTTTCATTTCACCCATCGGGGCCGACGGTTAAAGCAGATAAAAGAGGATGTAAGCCGCCAGTCCAGTGCCGACTATGGCACCGCCGTAGCAGAAGTAGTGAATAGGAAGGATCAACTTCCGCACCCCAAATTCGTGGAGCATGAAGCGGATGCGGTGCGCCGCGTGGTAGAGAGGTAGGACGGCCACGACGAAAAAGACCACTTTGACCAGCGGGTGGCTGAGCAACTTGCTCATGGCCTCGTATCGGCTCACTTCCGCGCCGACTGAGCCAAGCGGCTCGGCCAGCCCGACGAAGTAAATCAGCACGGGGATCAGCATGGCGGCTACCACGCCACCAGCGGAAAATAAGCCCCACCAGAAAGGTTCGGTTTTGTCTTGTTTGTAGCTCATGGCTATAACACGTAAAGGAAAATGTAGCCGACGACCGCCGATACGAGGAAAAACCCGACGAAGGCACCCGCCGTTACCAACTTGGGCGGCACGGTAAGCGCGCCCATCCGCACGACCTGGACCCGGCCCATTACCCCCAGCCAAGTGATGGTGTGATAGAGAGCAAAGACAAACGCAACCGCGTAAAAGGCCACAAACGCCGGAGTCGTCAGTACAGAACGACAAGCCTCATACGCCTCCGGCCCCTCGGCCAACGCAAAGAGTTGGTAGAGGAAGAGGAGGACGAAGGCGGCGATGAAGACGCTACTCAATTCACGCATCATAAACAGGAAGTAGTTGCGGCTCTTCAGCCACCAAGTCGGCGATAGCTTTGGCTTGTAGGTTTCGTACGACTGGCTCATTTGTTCCCCCAAGGCATGAGAAAGGATTTGAACCAGTTGGTCGTAGTCTCGACCTTGGTGCGCTGGATGGCCGCGGCTGGGTCCACGTCCTTGGGACAGACCACCGAGCACTCCCCGATAAAGGTGCATTCCCAGATGCCCTCACTGCTAGCGGCTACTACCGTGCGCTGGGCGTAGCCTTCGTCGCGCGAGTCGAGGTTATAGCGGTAGGACAGCGCGAGGGCCGCTGGACCGACGAAGACGTCTTCCAGTCCATAGACGGGACAAGCCGCGTAGCACAGCAGGCAGTTGATGCACTGGCTGAACTGCTTGAACTCCTTTAGTTCCGCTGGCGACTGCAAGTACTCGCCTTCGGCGACCGGCTTTTCTTCCTCGCGAATGATCCACGGCTGGACCGCCTTGAGCTTGTCCATGAAATCGTCTATATCGACGACCAAATCGCGGACGATTGGGAAGTGGGCCAGAGGCTGGACCACTAGCTCATTCGGGTAGTAATCCTTGAGAAAGGCCGCGCAGGTCAACTTAGGCTCGCCGTTGACCATCATGCCGCAGGAGCCGCACACGCCCATGCGGCACGACCAGCGGTACGAAAGGGTGCCGTCGATGTGGTCTTTGATGTAGTTGAGCGCGTCGAGGACGACCCAGTCCTCTTGATAGGGAACCTCGTAAACCTGCTCAGTGGGTGCGTCCTCCTGCTCGGGTCGAAAGCGGGTCACCCGGATGCCAATGGTCTTGTCGCTCATAGCTCCTCTCGATCAGTAGGTGCGCTCTTGAGGCTGCCAGCGGGTGATGACGACGTCTTGGTATTCTATGCGCGGGTCGCCATCGGTGCGGTACGCCAAGGAGTGGCAAAGGAAGTTTTCGTCGTCGCGCTCCTCGTAGTCCATGCGCGAATGCGAGCCGCGCGACTCCCGGCGCAAAAGTGCCGAATGGGCCACGGTCTCGGCCACGTCGAGCAGCGAGCCCAGTTCCAACGCGGCCGTCAGTTCGGTGTTGAAAACCGACGAGTTGTCGTCAACCTGGACGCGAGTATAGCGTTCCTTGAGCTTGAGCAACTCGGCACAGGTCGCCTCTAGGCTCTCCTGTTCGCGGTAGATGCCCGCCCCTTGCTCCATCGTCTTCTGCAGATCCGTGCGAATGTCGGCAATGCGTTCGCTGCCTTCGTTTTTGAAAAACGCATTTTCAATCCGCTGCCACTCGTCAGCAGCCATCTTCTCCAAACTGTCGTACGACGGTGGATTGACCTCCGAGGCATACTCGACGGCATACTGGCCGGCCCGAGCGCCAAAGACCAAAAGCTCGGACAGCGAGTTGGAGCCGAGGCGATTGGCTCCATTCATGGTGACGCAGGCCGTTTCTCCGGCCGCGTACAAGCCCGGAATCGGCGTCGCCGTAGTAATGTCGGTGTGAATGCCGCCCATCATGTAGTGGACCACCGGGCGCACGGGCACCGGCTCGTACACGGGATCGATGCCCACGTAGTTTTTGGTCAGTTCGCGCACGAAGGGGATGCGCTCGTCGATTTTCTTTTCGCCCAAATGCCGCAAATCGAGATGGACGTACGTGCCATACGGACCGGAAAAGACCCGCCCGGCGCGCTCCTCGTGGACGAATGCCCGCGAAACCATGTCGCGCGGACCTAACTCCATCTTGTCGGGCAAGTACTCGCTGAGGTAGCGGTCGCCCTTGTTGTTGATCAGGTAGCCGCCCTCGCCGCGCGATGCCTCGGTCATCAGGATGCCCGTGCCCGGCAGCCCGGTGGGATGGTACTGCACAAATTCCATGTCCTTGAGTGGGCAACCCGCTCGGTAGGCCATAGACATGCCGTCACCGGTCTTGATGGCGGCATTAGTAGTAAAGGGAAAAATGCGCCCGCCGCCGCCCGTGCAGATGATCACGGCCTTGGCGGGAATCGCCTGCATGGCACCTGAGCGCACGTTGATCGCTGCCACGCCGCAGGCCGCGCCGTTGTCGTCGAGCAGCAGCCGAGTGCCAAACCACTCGTCGTAGCGATGGATGCGGTCGTATTTGAGCGAGGTTTGAAAAAGGGCGTGCAGCATGTGGAAGCCGGTTTTGTCGGCCGCGTACAGGGTGCGCTTGACCGACATGCCGCCGAAAGCGCGCACGCTAATCCGGCCGTCGTCGTCGCGGCTCCAAGGGCAGCCCCAATGCTCCAATTGAATCAACTCGTCGCGGGCCTCCTTGACGAAGATCTCGACTACGTCTTGGTCGGCGAGGAAATCGCTCCCCTTGATGGTATCGAAGGCATGGCCGTCGAAGCTGTCGTCGTCGCGTATCACCGCTGCAGAGCCGCCCTCGGCTGACACCGTGTGGCTGCGCATGGGGTACACTTTGGACACCAAGCCGACGCTGAGGTTTGGATCGAGCTCGACGGCGGCAATCGCCGCCCGCAGACCCGCACCACCGCCGCCTACGATCAGTATGTCGTGGTTAGGTACATTCACGGGAAAAGCTGCTTAGATAAATGGTGTGTTGCGAAGGTCAAAAAAAATTAAACCATATCGCCGATAGGAGCAACAGCCCAAGCGCGGCGAGATTACGTCGGGGCATGCAGTGCCCGCAGCCGGGCCACTTCGCGCGGGGTGGCGCGCCAAACCGGGCCGGATTCGTGGCGCAGGGCATAGCCCAGCGGCGTGAGTTCCTCGACCCCGGAGAAAAAATGGTCCTGACCCTTGTGAACGCAGTCCATCACCTTGTCGTCAGCCGCCGGATTGCACTGGATGCGCGCTCTAACCGCCAAGTCCGCTCCTTTATCCAACAGGAACTCAAAGGTCTCCCAACCCGTTCCCTGGTTGGCACCAATGGCGTGGAAGAGGGGCGTCTGGCCGCCCACGCCGTTGCGGCCGATCTCGGCGCGGGCATTCAAATCGGCACCGCGCCTCAGCAGCAGGTTCACGACATCCAACTCGTGATATTCGACCGCCACGTGCAGGAGGGTGACACCCCGCAGCGTGAGATGGTCGCCATAGTCGAGCCAAAAGCGCGCCGTGACCAAGTCGGGACAGCGGTCGAGGCGCTGCTCCAGTTGGTCGAGCCGGCCTCGATGGATATCCATCGTCGGCCCGTCCTCAAAGGTAGCCCCTGCTTCGATGAGCACTGCGACGCATGCGTGCAGGTGAGCGGGAGGTGAGCGGTGGTACGTCTGTAAAAGCCCGTAAAGGACGCGGCAGTCCCAGCCTTCATTGTACGCGTCGTCGGGGTGGACGCCCAGCTTTAGCAGACGCTGCATGTGCTCTAGATTGTGGTTCTCACAGCACCCAAAGAGCGCTTCGTTCAACTCGCTCAGCTTGGCACCGAATTCGACCAACAAGCGCATGGCATCCAAGCTAGCATCGATACGGTCGGCGTACTGCAAAGGGGTGTAGCTCTGCCCGTTCGCGCATTCGACGCGGTGGTGCACCAAGTCCGGGTGCTGGCGCAGCAGAGTCGCCAAAGCGTCTAAATCGCGCTCGTCGAGAGCTTTTTGCAAGTCCATGCTATTCATATCCGTATTCTCTAACCTCGTCTTCGTCAAAGCCCATAAAGTGCGCCAGTTCGTGTACCAGGGTGGTCTCCACCTCCCGCGCCAACTCGCCCCGATCGGGGAAGTCCTCCTCCAAAGGCCCCTGATAGAGCGCAATTACCGGCGGCAGATCGCCGCTGTCTTCGAGGCGGCGCTCGGGTAGAGGCGTGCCCGTGAAAAGCCCGTAGAGCACTTCTTCTGAATCGCCGGTAATCTCCTCAACCAGCTCGGGATCGGGCCAGTCCTCGACGACGATGGCTAGGTTGTCCAGCGCTTGGCGGAACTCTTCCGGCAGGCTCAAGAGAGCCTTTTCCACCAACTCTTCAAACGCACGGCGGCGCACGGCAACGCTACCAATCCGCGACGCTGCCGTCGTTTTCGTAGTAGAGTTCGCCGCCCAATTCCTCTGAGTATTCCATCGTCTTTTCCACCTCAGACTCGATCAGGTCAAACCCCAACCCCGGCTTAGTCGGCAACTCGACATGGCCGTCAATCACCTGCCAAGGTTCTACAAGCAACCCCTCACCCAACCCCACGTCAATCTGTTCCTGTACAAGGAAATTGGGCACCACCGCATCGACCTGCATACAGGCGGAAAAGGCCACCGGGCCGATGGCGCAGTGCGGCATGATGTGGATGTAATAAACCTCGGCCATATTGGCGATCTTTTTCAACTCGGTAATCCCACCCGCGTGCGAGCCATCGGGTTGAATGTAGGAAACGGCCTGCTTTTCAAAAATCTCCCGGAACTCCCAGCGCGAGAGCAGGCGCTCGCCCGTGGCGATGGGAAACGGCACGTGATCGGAGACCTCCTTCAGCGCATCGACATTCTCCTGCGGAATCGGCTCTTCGACGAACATCGGCCGCATCCCCGCAAGCTGGCCACACACCTCAATCGCCAACCCCGGTGTCATCTTGCCGTGGAAATCGAAGCATAGCTCTACCTCGTCGCCGACCCATTCGCGCATGGTGTAGGCGTCTTTGACAAAGGCGTCGATTCGCGCCGGGGGCTCGTGGGCGCGCCACGTGCCCCCCGGCCCTGCCTTAAAGGCCGTGTAGCCTTTGGCCAGCAGCATGTCGAGCCGATTTCGCGCCGCGACCAGTGCCTCGTCGCTTTGGCCGCGAATTCCCCAGTGAGCATACACGCGAATCCGGTCGCGCACCGCACCGCCCAAGAGCATGTAGGCGGGGACATTGTAGTACTTGCCAGCGATGTCCCACAGCGCCTGATCAATGCCCGCTAGCGCGCTCATCAGCACATTGCCACCGCGGAAAAAGGCCGAGCGATAGACGTGCTGCCAGTGATGCTCAATGCGGAGCGGGTCCTTGCCGACGAAGTACTCGGCCAACTCTTCCACTGCCGCCCAAGTACTCTTGGGCTTGCCCTCTAGGGTCGTCTCGCCCCAGCCAACTATCCCGTTGTCCGTAGTAATTTTGACCAAGCGCATGCGCTGGCGTGGGAAAAACTGTTCAATCTTGGCAATCTTCACTGTCTAGTCCTTTCGTTAAAATCAGTGGTCGGTGGCCAGTGATTAGTTCCCCTCCCCCTAGGTGTGGGGACTAGTCACTAACCACTAACCACTAACCACTGCCTAATGGGCTTCGCGCGTTACAACAGAACTCGACTTGCCGACCAAGAAGTCGAAGTCAACTCCTTTGTCGGCCTGCATCACGCGGTCGATATAGAGGCTGACGTAGCCCCGGGTATCGTGGGGCGCGGGGGGCTGCCAAGCGGCACGGCGACGCGCCAGTTCCTCGTCCGACACATCTAGGTGCAGTCGCCGTCCCGCCACGTCGAGCTCGACCACATCGCCGTCGCGCACTAGCGCCAGCGAACCACCGATGGCCGCTTCAGGAGCCACGTGCAGGATTACGGTGCCATAAGCCGTGCCGCTCATGCGGCCGTCGGAAATGCGCACCATGTCCCGGACGCCCTTTTCCAGTAGCTTCTTGGGCAATCCCATATTGCCGACCTCGGCCATGCCTGGATAGCCGACCGGCCCGACGTTTTGCAACACCAGTACGCTCGACTCATCCACGTCCAAATCGGGGCTGTCGATCCGCTCGTGATAGTCCTCAATCGTCTCGAAGACCACTGCTCGACCGCGGTGCTGCATCAACTCGGGTGAGGCGGCCGACGGCTTGATGATCGCCCCATCCGCGCACAGATTGCCCCGCAGCACGGCCAAGCCCGCGGCCTCAATCAGCGGCGCGTCCAGCGGCACAATCACGTCGCGGTTGTAGCAGACCGCCCCCGCGACATTCTCGCCGAGCGACTTGCCCGTCGCCGTCAAAGCGTCTAGATGCAATTCGTCCTTCAGCTCTTGGATCACCACCGGCAAGCCACCAGCGTAGTAGAAATCCTCCATCAAATACTTGCCCGCGGGCATCAAATTGACCAATAGCGGCAACTCGCTGCCGAGGCGGTCGAAATCGTCCAAGGACAACTCGACGCCGACGCGCCCGGCGAGAGCCAGCAAATGGACGACGCAGTTGGTCGAACCACCGATAGCCGCGTTGACTTTGATGGCATTCTTAAAGGCCGTGCGTCCGAGAATATGGGACATCTTGAGATCTTCGCGCACCATCTCGACGATGCGCGACCCCGCCAGATGCGCCAGCACCTTGCGCCGCGAGTCCGGGGCCGGGATCGCTGCGCCGCCGGGCAGGGTCATGCCGAGCGCCTCGACCATACAGGCCATCGTCGATGCCGTGCCCATCGTCATGCAGTGCCCATCCGAGCGCGTCATGCCGTCCTCGGCCAGCCCGAACTCCTCGCGCGTCATCTTCCCAGCGCGAAAATCCTCGCTGAACTTCCACACGTCCGTTCCCGAACCAATATCGCTGCCGCGGTACTTGCCGTTGAGCATGGGACCGCCGGGCACGACAATCGTCGGCAGATCGACGCTGGCCGCCCCCATCAAACACGCTGGCGTAGTCTTGTCGCATCCGGTCAGGAGCACCACGCCGTCAACCGGATTGGCGCGAATGCACTCCTCCACGTCCATGCTCGCCAAGTTGCGGAAAAGCATGGTAGTAGGGCGCATTATAGGCTCGCCGAGCGAAGTGACCGGGAATTCCACGGGTACCCCCCCAGCTTCGTACACACCGCGCTTGACGGCTTCGGCCAAGTCGCGGAAGTGGATATTGCACGGCGTCAGTTCAGACCACGTGTTGCAGATGCCGATGACCGGGCGACCGTCGAATTCGTGCTCGGGCAGGCCGCGCTTCATCCAGCTGCGGTGAATGAAACCGCCTTTGTCCTCGCGTCCAAACCAGTCGGCGCTCCTCAGTTTCCCACGATCTGCTGCCATTAATTCTCCTCTGATTTTATTTTTCTCCTTAGCGGCGCGGCAATCAATCTAGGCGATCTCTTGGCTCCCGCAATATATTTAGTTAGTAAGCCGCTAGTTAATAAACCGTTGTGATTATTGGGTAACATGGTAGGTTCGGGTAAAACCCACCTCTGAAAGACGATATGAATCTCAATTGCATTGCCGTCATCGGGGCCGGCACTATGGGGCGCGGCATTGCCCAAGTTTTGGCCCAAGCCAGCCGGGAAGTCCTACTCTACGACGCAGACCCTTGCGCCCGCGAACAGGGGCTAGCCTCCATCGCCGCACGCCTGCGCCAACAAGCCGCCAAAGGTCGATTAGAACCGGCCGCCAGCGAAGCGGCCATCGCCGCGCTGCGGGGTATCGACCAACTCGCTGCCGTCGGCACTGCCGACATGGTCGTCGAAGCCGTACCCGAACGCCTAGACCTCAAGCTCGCCGTCTTTGCCCAACTCGGACAATTTGCCAAGTCAGAGGCCATCCTCGCCAGCAATACTTCTGGCCTAGACATCGACGCTCTGGCCGCCGAGTCCGGTCGGTCGGACAAGGTAATCGGCATGCACTTCTTCAACCCGCCTCCGACCATGCCCCTAGTTGAAGTAGTGCGCGCAACCGCAACCTCGGACGAGACCTTTGCCTCGGTCATGGCCTTGGCCCAAGACCTAGGTAAGACGCCCGTCGCGGTCGCCAACAGCCCCGGTTTTGCAGTCAACCGCGTCCTCTTTCCCATGATCAATGAGGCCATTTACGCCCTCGCCGAAGGCGTGGCCAGCGCCGAAGACATCGACCGCGTGATGGTGCTGGGAGCGAGCCATCCCATCGGTCCGCTGGCCTTGGCCGACTACGTCGGACTCGACGTGACCTTGGATATCCTCGAATCGTTTGCCCAGCGTCTAGACAGCTCCAAATACCGCCCTTGCCCCCTGCTGCGCGAGATGGTCGCGCAGGGGACCTTGGGCCGCAAGACGGGTCGGGGGTTTTTCTCCTACTCGTGATAACGAGGTACTGATGTTGCGCCTCTTTATCTTGTTGTGCCTGCTGGCTATCTGTAGCTGCTCAATCCGCTCGGCTCCGCGTTATACAGCCGACTCCAAGGATTCTGACAGCGAGAGCGTGGTGCGCGAACTCAAAGAACGCCGCCGCGCCAGCCCCAGCCGCCTCGCGCGCGTCGTCGAAGGGTATCTCGGCGTACCCTACAGGTGGGGCGGCACCACTCGCGCTGGCATGGACTGCTCGGCCTTTGTGCGCACCATTTTCCGCAAGACGTATGGCATCGAACTGCCCCGCACCACCAAGCAGATATACCGCGTCGGCCGCACCGTCAGCCGACGGCAAGATCTCAAACCAGGGGATCTGGTTTTCTTCAAGAATACCTCCTCAGGCCCGGGCGTCTCCCACGTCGGAATTTACCTCAGCAAGGGGAGCTTCGCCCATGTAGGGGTGAGCACCGGCGCGACCATTACCCCGCTCGACCACCCTTATTTCCACCGCCGCTATGTCGGCGCTCGCCGCGTCGAGCGATAAGGTGCAATTCCGTCTATTTTTTTTGGCCGGCGTCATAGAGGTCTGTTGCTGCTACTTGGTCTTCATCGGCGATCTCCAACGCCAAATACCGCAGATGTGGGCCGGTGTCTTTTCCGCTTTTCTCTGCTACGCATTCGCCGCTTATCTCGTCCTGCAGAGAGGTGGATCCCCCGGACGGCCGTACCTGATTCTCGGGGCCGCCCTCGTCTTTCGCCTGACGCTGTGGTGGAGCCCAGCGACGCTTTCGGATGACATTTTTCGCTACGTCTGGGATGGCCGCGTCCAGCTAGCCGACATCAATCCGTATCTGTACGCGCCCTCGGCACCGCAGGTGGCGCACCTGCGCGACGCGCTCTATCACAGCGTCAACCACGCCGCCATCCCCACGATCTACCCGCCGCTAGCGCAGCTTTTCTTTCGCGCCATTTGCCTGCTCAGCGCGACGCCGGCCGCGTTCAAATTGGCCCTGCTGCTCTGCGATTGGGGCCTCTGCCTGCTGTTGGCATACAGCCTCGTCCGGCGCGACCAAGACCCGCGTCGCGTCGTACTCTACGCTTGGAATCCTCTGCCCCTAGTCGAAGTCGCCGGTAGTGGCCATATCGACGCGCTGGGCGTCCTGCTTCTCTTTGCAGCCCTGTACGCACTCCACAGCCAGCGCTGGGCCGCAGCCGTCTGCGCCCTCGCCGGGGCCTTTCTCGTCAAACTAGTACCCCTCGCGCTGTTGCCCACTTTTTGGCGTCGCCCTCGCGCCGGTTGGTTCAACCTCCGCAAGAGGAGTGCACTGCTCCTGTTTCCAACACTGGGGCTATTGGCCTTTTGGCCTTTTGCCGACGCTGGGGAAAAACTCGCGACGGGCCTTGTGACCTACGTGCAACACTGGCACTTCAACGCGGCAGCCTACTCGCTCTTTCGCCTTGCCTTGGAACCTCTACACGCTCGCTGGCTCTGCACCGCCCTTTTCGCACTCGTGGCCCTCGGCGTCCAAATCCGCTACCGCGACCCCTACCGAGCCGCCTTCGCAACCCTCGGTGCTTACGTTTTGCTCTCGCCGACCGTGCATCCCTGGTACTTGCTTTGGGTCCTCCCGTTCCTCGTCTTTTTCCCCAACCCCGCTTGGGTGCTCCTCAGCGGCTTGATCTTCCTCGCTTACGAGGTGCAGATCGGCTACGGCAGCGAAGGCGTGTGGCGCGAAAAGCCGTGGGTTTTGTGGGCGCAATACGCGCCTTTTTACTTGCTCCTCATCATCACGGCCTACTACAAGTACGTCAATCGCCGCAACGATTAGTGATCCCTGTCCCGCCACTGCCACGCAAAGGGCAGGTGCATTAGAGCGAAAACAGTGATAAAGACGGCGGAGACGACCACTAGAAAGAGCCAGTGCGGATAGGCGTGGATAAAGGCGAGCTGTTTAGGGGCCGAGAGCGTAAAAAAATAATTAGTGCCGAGATACAGGTTGAGGGGGGTAATGACCAAGGCGTAGAGGTGGACGGCGATATAGCTGCGCAGAATCGCCCGCGCCGACGGGCGGTAGCGGCACCCAAAGGTGAAATAGAACCCCGCGCCGACCAAGGCGACATGGGTCAGGAAATAGCGAATCTCGGCGATGGGGCGGATCGACCCGGTCTCCGAGATCGCCGGGAAACAAACCGCCAGCAGAGCACCGACCACCCCCGCGTAATACGCCAGTTCGGACCACAGCCTCCCACCTGTTGCCAGCCCGGCGAACAGGACGAATACCGACAGATCGCACAGGTGCAGGGGCAGGTTATCGACGATGGCAATGCCAGCAACGAAGTGCCGATAGGCAAACCAGCCGAGTTCGTTGACCAGCACCAAGGCGAACAGCGCGCGCCGGAAGGCCGCATGAGCTCGCCCGTCCGGTGGCCACCGCCTCATATTGGCACAGCCCGCCGCGAAGAGCACGGCCATCCCGATCCAGCACAGGTGGCGCGCCGAAAATAGTTCCATGCCGCCCCGAGAATCCTCAGAAAACCTGTGAAAAGGTGATGTAGATTGCCCTGCGGCCACCCGAGGTGCCGTAGTCGGCCCGCACGATCGTACTCTGCCAGTGGCAACGCAACCCCATGCCGCTACCGCTGCGCCATCCGCCGCTCGTCGGCAGTGAGTCGCGGGCGAATATCTGCCCGATGTCGCCGAAGGCCACTAGTCCCAGATACAGGTGCTGCTGACGCCATACCGGCAGCCCGCGCCAGCGCAGTTCGCCGTTGAACACTATCCGCGCCTCGCCCCGGTCCCTAGCACTAGCCAAGCCGCGCACCGTGCCGCTGCCCCCCATGTTTAGTTCCTCGTAGAAGGGTAGATCCCCTATGGTCCAATTGACGCGCAGACGGTTGGCGACCACCAGCCCGTACCCCAAGGCATGGAAGTGCCGGTGGTCGAAACCGAGCGTCGCCCCCCGGTAATCTCCACCGCCGCCAACTCCGAAGTCCACCAGCAACTCCTCCAGCACGCCCGAGGTCGCGTTGTTGTAGTTGTCGCGCGTGTCGTAGCGCAGCGAGCCGACAAACTGGGCGAATGTGCCCCCATCCGCGCCGAGGGGGTCGAGCGCGGAGAGGATGCTCTCGGCGGCGTTCGGTTCAATATCGTTGTGGCTCAAACGTCCCCCGATGCGCAGACGCCAAGGGAAGCGCAGAGTGCGGATCCACTTGACCTTGAATTCCGGGAAGGCTTGCCGGAACGTCCTCTGATCCCGCGAATACCCGGCGATATCCTCATCGCTGAGGCCGCCGTAGTAATTGGCGAAATCCTCCTTCTCGTAAACTAGTTCGACCTCGAGCCTCCGGCCGGGCCGGAATTCGGGCGTATCGACGAGCAAGCGGTGTACCCACTTGCCCTTAGTTGAGATAAATACTTGGGCGCTGTATTTGCGGCGATAAGGTACGCTCTGGCCATCGTATTCGAAGAGATTGGCCCGCAGCCCGTATCCAGTGCCGTCGTCCGAGCTGAAATTCAACAACGGCACCGCGGTCGGGCGCCAGCCGACTGTCTCGTGGACCTGCTGAGCACCGCTCGGACACGCCCACGCGAATGCCAAAATTGCCGCAATATTAAGGACCCGATTCAGCATAGACCGACCCTCACTAAAGTGGTTTTATGCGCTATGTAGCCGTCCGCATTGCCTGCATTAAGTATGGTCAATCAGCAGATGGAGTGCTACCGGTCCGCGCAGCTCGTAGTGGCCCTCCAATGGATAGCGATAATAAGGAACGAGTCGCCCCCTTGCGATGTCTATACTAATAAGCTCTGCCATTTTATGCGGTAATAAGGAATGAATCTTCCCTTTTTGCTGTCTATACTTAACCATATCTGTTTGTTATATTCCTAACTTACGACAATGGCGCAAAGCGTTAATGGCCGCGCGCCTAAAAAAAATCGCGCGTGAATTACTCTGTGAAAAATTCCTTACGCCTCGTGGCCTTTGGCTTGGGGGCGCTGTGTCTGCACGGCTGTCTGGAACTGGTGCGTAGGCCAGCGGCGGGCGAACCCATCGGCTACGAGTACGCCTCAGCCGCCGACACCACAGCCACGAGCGCAGCTACTATCCAACCTGCGCCGGTGCTAGTTGTCATAGATCGCCCCAAGCGCTCGCGCCAGCAGTTGCAAAACATCGAGCAGGTCAACAAATACGCGCTCTGGTGCATTGAAAACGCCATGTGGAACGAGGCCCAATCGCACATGGAACGCGCCCTAGCGCAAGACAGCTTGTCGGCTAGCTTGCACAACAACTTAGGGGTCATCTACGAGCGGCTCGGCATGACCGACAAAGCCGCTCAATTCTACGAGCGGGCGCGGGCCCTCAACCCCACCCGCGAAGCTTATGCCGCCAATTTGCGCCACCTGCAACAATACCAGCAGGCCAGCCTCGACTCTACAGACTCACTTGATATATTCAGGGGGGACGATGGTCCGCGGCCGCGGACCAGACGCCCCGAATATTCACCTACATCCACGGGAGAGTGAACGTGCAGGCTATAACGAGATTTCACAGCCTCGCCTGCGCCGCCCTGCTCGCTTGGGGCACCGCAGACCTCTGCGCCCAGGACATTCTCACCTTGCAGTTGCAGCAAGGGTTCGGGAAAAACAAGGTCCGCTACCGAGACTTCCAGTGGGAAATCCTCGAAAGCGAGCACATAGAGCTTCACTTTGAGTCTGAATTCCAGAATCTGGCCGTGCAGGCGATCGAGTACCTCGAAGAGGGCTACGATCACATCAGCCAAATTTTACACCACGACCTTTCGCACCGACCGCCGGTCGTCATCTATCAGTCGCACTACCAGTTCCAGCAGACCAATATCTTCCCCGACTTTCTGCCGCCTGGCGTCGCTGGCTTTGCCGAGCCGCTGCGCTTCCGCATGGTAGTTCCCTTTACGGGCGATCTCGACGAGTTCCGCAATGTCCTCGTCCACGAACTGACCCACATTTTCCAGTACGACATCGTTCACAAAGGCCCCATTCGCCGCATCACTAGCCCGATTGCCCAGCCGCCCACTTGGCTGATGGAGGGCATGGCCGAATACACCACCCCGGGCCGCAACACCATCGATGAAATGGTCCTCCGCGACGCCGTACTCACCGACGGTCTCATCCCCATTGAAACCATGAATCAGGCTTGGGGCCAAGGCAACGTATTCCTCGCATACAAGCAAAGCCACGCGCTCATGGAGTACATTGCCCAGCAGTACGGCCCCGAAAAAATCAGCCGTATCCTCCGCCTGTGGGACAGCCAGCACGACACCGACAAGCTCATGGATCGCCTGATCGGTATGGACTTGAAAACCCTCGACGAGCGCTGGTCGGCCCAGATGCGCAAAACCTACTGGCCTCTCTTGCAGACGCGCGACTACACCTCTGAATTCGCCGAGAAGATAGGCGACGACGAGAATGTCCACAGCTTTTCCAGCGCCTGCTGGTCGCTCAGCGGCGATATGCTCGCCGTCCACTCTTCAGACGGGATCGAACAGCACGTGGACATCATCCGTCTGCGCGATGCCTCGCTCGTCGAGCGCGTCACCGAGAGCATGCGCGCCGCCGACTACGATCACCTCAGCATCGGCAGCGGCACCGTGGCTTGGGCACAAGACGGCCAGACCATCGCCTTTGTCGCCAAGGAAGGTCCCCGCGACCGCATCATGCTGTGGAACCTCTACGACAAGAAGCTCGTGCAGACCCTGACTATGCCCGACTTGGATCTCGTCGAGAGCCTAACTTGGTCCCCCGACAGCCGCCACCTCGCCTTTATCGGCACGGGACAGGGCCAGAGCGATCTCTACATCATTGATGTGCAGACCGGCGAACGGCGTCAGCTCACGGGCACACCCGAGCGCGAAGATCATCCGAACTGGTCGCCCGACGGCCAGCGCATCGCCTTTAGCAGCAAGTACCGCAACCAGTTCGACATCAAAATTTACGACCTAGCCGAGGGCACAGCGCACGCGGCCATCTCCACCCCCACCGACGATTTGTGGCCTCAGTGGCTGCCCGAAGGCAACAAGCTGCTCTTCGTCTCCACCCGCGACAAGATCAACGACCTTTTCGTCTATCATCTCGACGAGAGCCGTGAATTCCGCCTGACCCGCAGCCTCAGCGGCATTATGAACCCTGCCCTCTCGCCCGATGGGCGGCAGATCGTATTCAACACCTACTTCAAGGGCCGCAGCCACCTCTACCGGATGGCCATGCCCGAATGGCCCGAGGTCAAGCGCAAAGACGCCCAGCTACTGGCCCGCGTGGCCGAAGCCGTACCGCCAGCCGAAGTAGAACCGCCAGTCGAAGCAGAGGCACCAACCGAAGCAGAACCACCAGCCACCGAGACCCTAGCCATAGAAGTGCCCTCGGTTCGACCCATGGTAGAGGGCGACGCCGTACTCTCCGACCAAGGGGGTACCCCGAGCCTAGGGCAGGTCTCGGACCCGAAGGAGCCGGAACTTCCGGACGACGCCGTACTCCTAGCCGGAGCCAGCGGCCCGTTGCCTCCCACTGAATCTCAAGAGCCGCAAGCTGCCGTCCAGCTTATCACCGACGACGGCAACGACGATGAATTGGAGCTGCGCCGTCGCCGCTATACCCCCAAGCTCGAATTCGACGGCATCTCCGTGCAGATGGGCTATTTCGATGGGTTTTTATCGTCGATTGCCCAACTGAGCATGAGCGATCTTTTGGGCAATCACTCGCTGGTTTTGGCCACGGATTACGTAGCTGCGCAGGACATCAGCAATGACTTCAACTTTGCCGCTAGCTACAGCTACTACGGCAAGCGGCCCACGTACCACGTGTCCATTTTCAATTGGAACCAGTACTTCATCAACGATCGCAACTTCCTCGTCCAAGGCCGCGCCCCGGCTCGGGGCATTAGCCGTCTCCAGCAGCGCGGTGCGTTGGCCAACGCCAGCTATCCGCTCGACCTGTACCGCCGCCTCGACCTGAGCTATACCTATGTCGGCGAGCAAGAAGAACAGGTCAGTCCTTTCTACGAGCCAGATTCTACTGCTACCAGTACTCATCTGTTCAAGACCGCATACGTCCACGACTCCATTACCTACGGTCTTTTGGGTGCCACCGCTGGCAAGCGCTACTTTCTCTCGGTGGGGCGCACGCTCAGCCTTGGCTCAACCACGCGCTCTTTCTCGCACCTCGAATTCGACTATCGCCACTACTTGCGGCTGGGGCGTTGGTCGGTGCTGGGCCTGCGAGCCTATAGCGTGGGGTCTTTGGGCCGCGACGCCCTCGAATACAACCTAGGGGGGCCGACTTGGTACCTGCCCTTCTATACAGGCTTCAATCTCAATACTGGGCCGCTACGCGGCTACCAGTTCTCGGCCTTCACCGGCAGCCGAGTTCTGCTGACCAATGTCGAGTTGCGCGTCCCCTTTGTGCGCGGCATCCTCTTTGGCTGGCCCGGCACCTTCCTGATTCCAGCGGTTGATGGTAGCCTGTTTATGGATATGGGCATGGCCTGGGATAAGGGCGACGAAATCGACCTGTGGCCCTTCCGCAACCCACACGCCGCACTCGCGTCTTCCCCACGGCAGGTACACGCCAGCGTCGGCTTTGGCCTCTTAGTGTACTTCTTGCTGCCGATGAACTTTGAATTCGCTAGGCAGATGGACCTACAAGGCAACTTCTCGGACTTCAAGTTTCACTTCAGCTTTGGACAGAGCTTTTGATCCGCGTCACTACTTTCGTATTGCTTATTGGCCTAGCGGGGTGCGGCGGCCGCAGCGCTTTTACACGCGTCGAGTTTCGCGCCCCGTCGCAACCCGATCCGGTCTTGCGCCCCTACCTAGCGGAAGTAGATCACATCGGCGTCGTTTGCGCGACCAACATCGAACCCTTTCGGGAACTGGACATCGAGAAGGTCATGGCGCGTCTGTCTAATGCCGTGGTCCGCAGCCTCGGCAACATGCCCAAAACCGAGGTGATGAACCAAGACGAAATCACCTACCAACTCAAGGGGATTCGCCTTGACTCAACGAGCGTCCACCAAGACTCAGTACAGGCCGTTCTCAAGGAAGAACTCGAGCTCGACGCTTTAGTCTTGATCGAGCTAAGGCACTTACAGGCGCGGATGATGCCCATGTCGCCTACACCCTACGGTATGTCGCCCAACCCCGGCATAGACCTGACCATAGATCTCAAGGTCAGCTTGCTCAATTTCAATACCAAGCAAATCTGGCAACAGGGGGGCACGCAGCGCAATTACCAACCGGTGCAACTACAGCTTTTCGGCGGCAATAAACAAGGCGAGCGCCAACTGCTCATGGCTCTCGCCCGTCCACTACAACGCTTCCTTTTCCGCATCGCCCCGCCACCCAAGCCGCAGACCCGCCACTTTGATCTAAGCGGTGATTAGGCACAAAAAAAGCAGAGGGCCTTTCGTTGCCCTCTGCTTCTTCTGTGTCTCTAGCGAAAAATCAGCGGCGTCGCTTCTTGGGTTTGGCTGACTCCTTTGTCGCAGACGATTTGGAGGCTGGTGCCGATGTGGCTGCGGGCGCTTTCGTCGCCGCCCCACTCCCACTCGGCGGCCTGCTAACCGTGGAGCGCGGCGTAGGCGTAGGAGCGCTGCGCACCCGAGGCTCTACCCGCCGCTGCCACACATTTTCTTCGCGCCGCTGTCTTTCGGTCGCCGCGGCCGGATCGGCAATCGCCGGCGTCGCGTTCAGCCGACTCGCCGCACGCAAATCGTCGAGCTGGCGCGTGCTGACCAGTTCATAACCTGGCGGCACGTAGTAACCACTCGAACTCCGATAGTACGGATCATAGCCGTAACTATAGGGCCCATAACCGCCATAGTAGGAGGGGTAGCCGCCGTAGTAGTAGGGATAGTAGCCAGAGGTAGGATAATAGCCACCATAGCCACCATAGCCACCGTAATAGCCGCCGTAGCCACCATAGCCACCGCGCACACCCGGATAGCGGTAGAGATCGTCCATGTAGTCGCGGTCGTCGAACTGGCCAACCGTGGGAGCCTCGACATCGCGGCTCTTGGCGCGAGCTAGATCCTCGTCGTGCAGGTCGGCGGCCTCATAGGGGCTACTGAGCACTGTGTAGCAGCCGCTGGCCATCAGCGCAGTTAGTGGCAGGGCCGAGCACAAAATCAAAGCCTTCGTTTTCATGGACTTAACTCCCTCCTTTAAGGAGTGCTAAACTCATCTCTCAATTTTGAATATACACAAACCAGCAACAGGAACAAAAAATAAAAACTAAAAGTTGTAGCCCACGCCAACGACGAGGCGATTAATCGCGTAGTCCTCGCTAAGGACGTTGTCTGATAATTCGCTTGAGTATTCTTCTACTTGCTTAAACGCACCCCGCACCCAAGCTATATCTATTTGCATGGCCTCGTCGATCAAGATCCCAGCCCCAAGAGTGATAAAGCGTCGGTCTTCTTCAATTCGGATGGGCGGATCGTCGGAGCCGGGGTCGCGCGGGCCGATAAAGGGAACCGGGTCCACGAAATAGCCGGCCCGCAGATCCAGCGCAACGACCGGCACTTGGTACTCGACGCCGAAGTGGTAGCGCAAGACATCTCTGTACTGCGTCTCAAACGAGGTATCAGCTCGCAAGCCGTAGTCATCGGCCCCCTTGTACTCGCTCTGCGACCACTCGGCCAAATGTAGGCTACCCGCCAGCGTCAGGCCCGGCAGAGCCGCGGCCGAAGCACCCACGCCGAACTCAAACGGTAGCGCAAGCTCGTACGTGTTGCTCCACTCTTCGTCTGGGAATTCCTGTACGGTCCCGTCATCGTACTCGACCGAATTGTAACCCTCATCGCTGGAGGATCCGCGAAAGACATAGCGAATTTTGTGCGTCCCCCCGGTGGAAAACGTCGCGCCCAATCTATAGCGGGGCTCATCGCGCGGCGTGCGGAGCATCGCGCCCAAGACGGCATACGGAGTCCACTTATATTCATCTGTAAAGGTGTCTCGTGCGCGAAAGCGCTGCTCGTCGAATACGTCCTCTAAATCCGCCCAGTCAAATTCACTGACGGCCTCGTCCTCGCCGCTGACCAAACCTAAGGTCGCGCCCAGTGAAACAGCCGGCGACACGTCAATGGCAGCGGACACTCCCGCCAAAGCCAACTCGCCTTCGTGTTGCAAGGCGTGGTTCGCAGCAAGTCCTTGGTCATCGCCTTTGAGATTGAGGTTCCAGTCAAAGTCCTTGATGCGGGTCAGGCCAGCCGCCAAGACCAAACTGCCGCGATAGACTGGATAGGGATAGACAAAGCCCAGTGAGCCAAAGCGCGTATTGGTCAACTCGCTTCTCCCTGGAGTGCCGTTGAAAATCGAGTCGTTGGCGCGGCTGTTGCGCAGGAAGGACACCTGCACCTCGCGCTGCTGCATCTGGGCCAAGCCCGCCGGATTCCAGTACATGGCCGTGAAATCGTCGGCCACCCCAACAAAAGCACCACCCATACCCATGGCCCGCACCCCAACTCCAGCAAAGTTGTCGATGGCCCGCTCTTCTTGGGCCACCGCACCGCGGACCCACACGCAAAGCAAAGCAATAGCCAGTATCTTCATCGGAATTTCCTCCTGTAAGTGACTGACAACTCCCGAATGGATTGGGAGCCGAAGTGATCGCTTCCCAGCGCGTTTTTAAAATAATACGCGACCCTTAGCTGCGGCGCTACGGTCCAGGCCCCTCCGATGTTCAAGTAGCCTTCTGCCACACCCTGATCTCGTAGGCCGTTGTTGCGGCCCAAATCGTATTCGGCGAATAGGGCCATAAATCGCAAGCTCTTGTCGATACCCAACCACGCAGACCAGTCGCCGTCGTCGGCATCTTCGCGTGACATATTGACGCCTGCGTGGACGCCGAGTTCCCCTAGCATTGAGGTGTAATTCTTGCTCAGTACCAGATAGATTCCCTTGGATTTGACTTGGTAGCGCTGATCTCTATACGGCCCGATGCCCTGGGAATCGAAGCCCAAGAGTAGTGCCGGCCACGTGTAGCCTTCTTCAATAATCCGACAGCGGGCAGCCAATCCCACGCGCGGGTACCAATCGACTGCACCCGTGCCAATGAGCTGCTCGCCGCCAAAAGATACGCCCACGCTCAGACGCTTGAGCACGCCGACGTGCAAGCGGCCGACAGCTCCCCCGTCGGCAAACAAGTGAACATTTACCGCATAGTGCCCCTTGTTGACCAGCCCGGCCGTCGGGCTATCTATCAAGCTTGTCAGCTCGGCCCTAGCGGCAGCTACCGGTCCAGCGGCAATGCAAAGGCATAGTATCAGCCGCTGCAAAGTCCCTCCCTTTGGCAATTGTTCAGAACGCTATTTCTTCTACCCCATCCCCTTGCAAGGTAATGCGCCGCTCGCAAGCCTCCCCGTGTTCTAGCCACACATGGCAGCACCTATCGGGCAACGAGCCATCGGCGCGCTCGGCCCACTCGACCAAGCAGACGCCGTGGCCGTAAAAGTACTCTTCTGCCCCCAAATCCTCAAGCTCTTCAGCTCCTCCCAGCCTATAGAGATCAAAGTGATAGACGGGTAGATCGAGACCCCTACATTGCCCAGCATATTCGTTGATCAGGATAAAGGTCGGACTCGTGACGTAATCGGCCACTTGCAAAGCCTCGCACACGCCTTGGATCATACAGGTTTTGCCGCTGCCCAAGTCGCCGCGAAAGGCGATCACATCGCCCGGTGCCAAGCGTCGGCCCAGCGCAGCACCCAAGGCGTGGGTCTGGGCCGCCGAATGCGTGGTGAAAACTCTTTTCATTTGGTCTTACTTGGGTTCCATAATCGCTACGGGCAAAATCATTTCTTCCAAGGAAATACCGCCGTGCTGGAAGCTGCCCTTGTAGCGGCGCTGGTACTTGTTGAACTGAGTCGGATAAACAAAGTAAAAATCCTCGCGGGCGATGACGAAGCTATGCCCCAGTCCCGTCGAAGGCAGCCCGTAGGCCTGTGGATCGGCGATCAGCAACGCGTCCTTTTCTTCGCAGCGGAGGTTCTGGCCATACTTGTAGCGCAGACTCGAAGACGTGCTGCGGTCTCCGTACACCACTGAAGCGCGCGTGCCGCGCATGGAGCCGTGGTCGGTCGTCAGTACTACCACTGCATCGGTGCGGGCAATGCCCTTGAGGGTTTCAAAGAGTGACGCATTGCCAAACCACGTCTGCACCAAGGCGCGAAAGGCCGCTTCGTTAGGTGCCATCTCCTTGAGTAGATCCGACTGCGCTTGGCTGTGTACCAGCATGTCGAGAAAATTGTACACCACCGACACAAGCGGCCACTTGCCTAGCGACGGTACCCTGCGGGTCAATTTCCGGGCCTCGCTGGTGTCTAGCACTTTGACGTAGTGCGAACCCGGTTTGAGTGCGACGCCCATGTCGCGAACCAAATCGTCGATGAATTGGTGCTCGTGACGGTTGAGGCTGTATTCGTTGTCTTGGGCCTCGTGCCATAGGGTGCGGTACTTGTCGGCGATCTCTTTGGGAAAAAGCCCGCTGAAGATCGCGTTGCGCGCAAAGGGCGTGGCCGTCGGCAAAATCGAGTAGTGGTAGGAGCGCTTGACATTGAAGTACTCGGCCAATTGCGGTTCCATCACCATCCAGTGATCCAAGCGCAGGCAATCGACCACGATAAAGAATACCTGTCGGCCCTGTTCGAGATAGGGCACCACAAACTCGGGCACTACATCCACCGACAATGGCGGCGAATCCTCCTCGTCTGCTACCCAGCGCGTGTAATGCTGCTCGACAAAGCGCCCGAACTCGCGGTTGCACTCGCGCCGTTGATCCCCAATCATCTGGCCGAGCCCCGCGTCGCCCAAGCGCGCCACTTCGATGTCCCACTCGCAAAGCTGCCGATGTACATCAATCCACGTCTGCCAAGTCGCGCCCGCAATCTGTTCGCGAATCTGGCCAGCCCGCGAGACGTAGTGCTGCCCGGCTTGGCTTTGGCGAATCTGCCGCGCGTCGAGGAGTTGTTTGCAAGCCATGAAAATCTGGCTGGGATTGACCGGCTTCGTCAGGTAGTTGTCGATGCGGCGGCCAATGGCCTCGTCCATCAGGTGTTCTTCTTCGTTCTTGGTGATCATAATCACCGGCACGTTGGGATCGGCCATCTTGATCTGCTCTAAGGTCGAAAGCCCGTCCAGCCCCGGCATCATCTCGTCGAGCAGCACGATGTCAAAGGGCGCTTGGGCAATCAGAGCGACGGCATCCTTGCCGTTGCTGACCGGCGTGACCGCGTAGCCCCTTTCGTCGAGAAAGCGCCGGTGAGCGCGCAATAGGTCGATCTCGTCGTCGGCCCAGAGTATCTTTCGCTTGTCGCCTTCCATGCGTCGCCTCTATCTATATAATTTTTAAAAGTAACGCTTTATGTCCACATCCGTTCCTCAACTCAAGGGCAAAACCACCTCAAAGGTCGTGCCCTCGCCCGGCGCACTATGTACCAAGCTGATCTTGCCCTTGTGATATTCTTCGACGATGCGCTTGACAAACACCAGCCCCAACCCCCAACCGCGCTTCTTGGTGCTAAACCCCGGTTCGAAGATGCGCTTGACGTGCTCGGGTTCAATGCCTCGCCCGTCGTCCTCAAACGCGATCTGCACGGCGCGGCTTGCGGGCAAAAGCTCCATGCGGATGCGCAAGCTACCCGCCTGACCGTCCATGGCGTCGATGGCGTTCTTGCACAGATTCTCAAACGCCCAGCTCATCAATTCGGCGTTGATCGGCACCGGTGGCAACTCGCCTAGGCATTCCAGTTTGATTTCCTGCCGCCCAAACTGGGGAACGCGACGCCGGAAGTACTCAATCGTATCCTCCAGCACGGCTGCTACGTCCCTTTCTTCTAGTTCGGGCACCGAGCCGATCTGGCTGAAGCGCGAAGCGATTTGGTCGAGGCGACGCATATCCTGCTGTATCTCCCCGATCATCTGATCGACGCGTTGCCAATGCTCATCGCGCTCCGACCTCGGCGCGGCCGCGGCCGCGCCGCGCAGCAGTTCTAGCCACCCGGCTAGCGAGGAGAGAGGAGTCCCGAGTTGGTGGGCCGTCTCCTTGGCCATGCCCACCCAGAGCGAGCGCTGTTGGCTGCGCTTAATGTTGCGGTAGCCGATATAGCCGACGAGCAGAAAGAGAACCAAAACGCCAATCTGCACAAAAGGGGCGAGGGAAATGCGACTGACCAAACTCGTGTCGCCGTAGTGAATATAGTGCTCAGCCGGAATCCTGAACTCTAGCGGTGATCGCTGGTTGGCCAAGCTATCGACAAAGGCCCGGAGCTGGTCTTGCACCGCTTGGGTGGGATCGTCGCTGGCTAGCGGCAGCCCAGTCCCCACCCAAGCCCTAAATTGGCCCTCGGCGTCGGTGATGATTGCGTTGCCCGTGTCCCAATGCAGATAACTGAAGCTAGCGGCCGGCACGCTGAAGAGCAGCGGTTCTCCGGCTTCCATCTCCTGCCACGCCCGTTGCACCTCGGCGAGGGCCGCAGCCGAGGTGTCGCTGCTCGCTGGTAGGTCTGTCCCCTGCCACGACGCGATGGCCCCTTGCGTATCCGCTATGATGACGCGGCCTCCCTCGCAGTAGAGCAATCCCAAGGTCTCTGGCGACCAATAGAAGGGAATGGGCGGATTCTGGAGATCCATTTCCTCGATCAGCTCGTGTAGCTGAGCAGTCGAAGCGACCGGTTCGTTCGCTGCTTCGCTTCGCCAAAAGGCCCAGTTGTCCAACAAACTCGACGTATCAATGTCCTCGGCCTGGATGATCTCGCCGCGGTGATTGGTGATAATGCGCGGGAAATCTACCTTGGTAATAACTTCGGTAAAGAGGGTGGAAATTTGGCCTTCTGATGCCTGCGGCGTGAACGAGATCAAATGCGCATAGAGATCGACCCGATTCTTTTCGTGTTCGCGCAATTCGGCGATGATCGACTCGTTGTAGAGCAGGAAGGCCAAAATGGCGGCAACGCCGCCGAGGAAGATGTACGCGCGGAAAACCGGCGACGCGCCCAAGCTAGCTAGGGCACCGCGCCGCCAGCGCCGCCAGCCGCCTATGGGCGACGCACCTTTTGCCGGCCGCGGCTGAGCATCCGCAGGCACCGCGATCTCCTCCATTGGAACCGAGCGGCGGTGACGACGGCGCTTGGACGTAATATGGTCGCGTTGACTCATCGACAAAAAAATCCATCGGCAGCGCGGTGCAGATGGATTTTTCACGCAAAAACGAGGTGAGAAAGCGCTATTTCTTTTGAACTTGGGGTCCAGGCCCAGACGTGAGAGGCTTGGCCGCTGCGCCGTCTGAGGCACCTTTTTGAACTTGGGGTCCAGGCCCAGACGTGAGAGGCTTGGCCGCTGCGCCATCTGGGGCACCTATTGCCGACTGGCTCTTCTGCTGGTGATTTTCCATCGAACAAGAGCCGTGGAAAATCGCGCCTTCGGCGACCGTAAACGAGTCGGTGTACACTTCACCAGTAAAGCGCGACTGCGTATCCAGCCGCACCTTATCGGCGCGCACAGTGCCATTCACAACACCGTCAATGTACGCGTCTTTGCACTGCATCAAAGTAGCATCGGCCTCGCCCGATTGGCTGATCGTCAACTCTCCTGAGCAAATCAGTTCACCTTTGAATACACCGTCTATTCTGACGCTGTTATCTACCGTCAGCTTGCCTTCAAAGTGGCTACCGCGACCGATGATCGTATTGAGCGCTTGTCCGCTACTAGAAGAAGCGGAGGCACCTTTCTTTTTGTTACTCAGCATTTCTTTTTGTCCTAACTAGGTTGCGGTTGGCACGGCCCCTTAGCCGCTATGTATGTAAATATACAACACAATTCAGCGTTGAGCGAACCAACAAGCGGCGCGTCAATTGGCTGTACGCTTCTTGCGAGCGGCACGTAGGGCCTTGCGGATTTCCTCCTGCTCCTGCAGTTGCTCACTCACCACCATGGAGACCTCGCTCGTTAGGCTCTCTACCGAGGTCGTGGTAATGACCGGAATGCCGTGGGCAGCACTCGTTTCGATGAGATAGTCCTGAATTTTGAGAATATTCTCCAAGTGCTTCATATAGCGATGAGCCGAGCGCGACGGAGCCTCACTAGCGCGCCGAGCAAAGCGATCCTCGAAGGCGTCGCGGCCAGAAAGCCCTAAACAAATGGGCGTGATAAAGGCATCACCAGCGTATTCCTCTAAGTCCAGCATGTCGCTGATTAGGTGCACACCATCGATGATGACACTGGTGTTTTCCTCGATACAGCGGCTGATGATGGCCTTGACCCCAACGCAGACGCTGCGCGCCTGCTCGCGAAACCCGGCGACGACCGCGTCGAGATGACCACTCGGAGGAACGACCTTCCAGGCGGTGTACGAGGAGGTGTGCAGGGCCGGCACCAACTCCTGTGCAAGCGTCAGGCGCATGACTTGGCGCAAATCGTCGGTAGCTACTACCCGAGGAATATCGAGCAAATTAGCCAGCGCAATCGCCAACGTGGTCTTGCCGACTCCGCTGGCTCCGCCGATGAGGATAATCAGGGGTTTATCTACATCGCCCCAAGCGCGCCACAAGCGATAGCGCTCGGCAAATGACTCGTCAAAGGACTTTTCGATCAGCTCGGCTGTTAGATCCTCCAACTCCCAGTGCGCGATGTGCTGGCGGCGCTGGTCTATCAAGCGGGCTTCAATTGTCTGCGCAATCTCGTAGCTCTGGTCTGGAGCTAGCCCAGACGCCTGAATGGAATCCGACAGCAACTCCTTGGAGAAAGGCCGCGACCCGCTCTTGCGCTCGACGATGATGGTAGTAGGCTGGCGCTCCCAAAAGATTAGGTCGCCGGCCTCGTAATTGCCGAATTCTTTGCGAATGGCCCTGTTTACGAACTGCACCATCTCCTTCTTGCGCACCAGGTCTGCTTTGCCCAAAGACGCGCGCACCGCATTGGCTACAGCGCGGGCGTCTTCGTAGCTGAAACCGCGCTCGATTAGGTAGTGCACCAGCATCCCGCGCATAAAGGGAATGCGTTTTTTGCCATCGACTATGGTTGCCACAATAGGCGATCTCTTTTATTTGCTCGCGGCGTTGGCGTCTTCCCACGCCGCAATCGTCCGTTCTAATCCCTCGGCAAACCCAACCTTTGGCCCGTAACCCAACTCGGTCCGGGCGCGCGATATATCGGCTGACGAAAAGCGGACATCGCCAGCCCGAGGCGGGGCGAACATCGGCACCAACTCGGTCCCCAAAATCTGGTTGAGCGCGGCGATCAATTCCAGCAACGACGCGCTGCGACCGCAGCCGATATTATAGATCCGCCCGGCGATGCCTGGAGTAGTACTGGCCCTCATATTGGCCTCTACTACATCGCCGACATAGACAAAATCGCGCGATTGGTGGCCGTCGCCGCAAACGGTTGGCGGCTCGCCGGCCCGCATCCGCGCGGCAAAAATCGAGATGACACCCGAGTACGGGGAAGACGGCACCTGCCGAGGGCCAAAGACATTGAAGTAGCGCAAGCCGACCACCTCCAAGCCGTAGAGCTGGCTGTACACTCGTGCGTAGTGCTCGGCCATGACCTTGGAAACCGCGTAGGGCGACTCGGGTTCGGGCAGCATGTCCTCGCGCTTGGGCATTTGCGGATTGTTGCCATACACCGAGGCCGAACTGGGGAAGACCACGCGACCGACCCCGGCCTGCCGCGCCGCTTCCAACAGCCGCAGCGTTCCCACGGCGTTGACCTCCTGATCGACGAGGGGCTGCTCGACCGAAGCGGGCACCGAGACGATGGCTGCGTGGTGCAGAACGCAATCGACCTGCTGCACCACCTCGGCGAGCAAGGCCGCGTCGCGAATATCGCCTTCGACGAACTCTATCTCGCCTAGGATGTCGGCCAAGTTTTCGCGCCGCCCCGTGCTCAAATCGTCTAGCACCCGCACTCTGTGTCCTTCTGCACACAAGCGCTGACACAGGTGAGAACCAATAAATCCCGCTCCGCCCGTGACTAAATACCGGCTCATATTTCCTCGCATCAAAGTTAGCTGTGCTAATATAGCAACGCCAAGGAGACCTCGCACAACGCCTTTAACAGCGCAATCGACTTGTTGATTTTCGCCTGTGCTTGTATATTTGCAAAACTCACACGAGGCGGTGTGGGAGGCCATGGCGGACGCTGTGGCCTTTTTTATTTATACACTATACCTATGATCCAACAACGCATCCCCGACCCCTGTGCCCTCGTCATTTTTGGTGCCTCGGGTGACCTGACCCGGCGCAAACTAGTGCCGGCCATCTGGCACTTGCAGCACCAAGGTCGCCTGCCCCAAGCCTTTCACCTAGTGGGCGTAGCCCGCCGTGAATGGGACGATGACCTCTTCCGCCAAAAGATGCGGGAGTCCTTGGCCGAATTCGTCGGCCCGCTCGACGACAGCGCACGCGACGCCTTCCTCGCCAAATTCCACTACGTGCGCGGCGATCCCGGCGACCCAACGACCTACGCCGCGCTCAAAGCACGGCTCGAAGCCCTCGACCGCGAATGCGGCACCGAGGGCAATCGCTGCTTTTACTGCTCGGTGCCGCCGCAGATCTACCGCGACATCGTCGAGCAGCTAGGGCGCGCCGACCTCGGCTGCCAACACCGAGACCACCACGGCTGGTGCCGGATCATCGTCGAAAAGCCCTTCGGCCACAACTACGATTCGGCCCGCGAACTCAACCAAGCCCTGCACTCGGTCTTTGCCGAAGAGCAGATATACCGCATCGACCACTACCTCGGCAAGGAGACCGTACAAAACATCCTCGTCTTTCGCCTCGGCAATTCAATTTTTGAGCCGCTGTGGAACAGGCGCTACGTCGATCACGTGCAGATCACCGCGGCCGAGCACGTCGGCGTGGAACACCGCGCCGGCTACTACGACCAATCGGGTGCCTTGCGCGACATGATCCAAAATCACCTCTTGCAGGTCCTCTGCGTCATTGCCATGGAGCCGCCTTCCTCGTTTGACGCCGAGAGCGTGCGCCTCGAAAAGCTCAAGGTGCTCAAGGCGATCCGCCCCATCCGCATCGGCCAAGTTGACCGCTATGCGGTCCGCGGCCAGTACGGACCCGGTGAAAATGCACTGGGCTATTTACAGGAAGAAGACGTGCCCCCAGACTCGCGCACCGAGACCTTCGCCGCCCTCGAATTCACCGTAGATAACTGGCGCTGGCAAGGAGTGCCGTTTTACGTGCGCACGGGCAAGCGCATGGCCAAGCGCACCAGCACGATCACCCTGCAATTCCACCAGCCCCCACACCTAATTTTCGCCCAAGCCGACGCTTTATCCCCTAGCACGCTCACCATCCGCATCCAACCCGAAGAGGGCATCTCGCTTTCCTTCAACGGCAAAATTCCCGGTCCCGACGTCCACTTAGACGCTGTCAACATGGACTTCAGTTACGCCGATTCGTTCGGCGGCCGCACACCCGAAGCCTATGAGACCCTAATCCTCGACTGCCTGCTCGGCGACGGGACGCTCTACTCAGACAGCGATTGGATCGAAAAATCTTGGCAGCTCCTAACGCCCATCCTCGACGCTTGGCAAGCATCTTCATCGGGCGAGGTGCCCTCCTATCCGGTCGGGGCCGCCGGCCCCGAGGAAGCCAACGACCTGCTCGGAGAGGCTTGGAGAAAGTGGGCACCCCTATGATCATCGCCGGTGATGTCGGCGGCACCAAAACGTACCTCGCCGCTTTCGACCCAGCCACCCAAGGCTTTGACCCGCTCGTCGAGCGGCGCTACCAAACTGCGTCCTATCCCAGCGCCGGTGCGCTACTTAAAGCCTTTGCCGACGAGACGCAGATTGACCCCAACCGCACGGTCTTAGGCGTCCCCGGCCCCGTCCATCAACTTCCCGTCCGCGCCGTCAACCTGCCTTGGCTCATCGACCCCAGCGAAATTTCAGCAGTACTCAATAACACCGACGTTCACCTGCTCAACGACCTGCAAGCGACCTCCTACGGCACCTTGGTGTTGGAGCCAGACGACCTGTGTCCGCTCAACGAAGGGCAACGCGACCCAAAGGGCAACATCGCCGTCATCGCCGCTGGCACCGGCCTAGGTGAGGGAGGCTTGTGCTGGGCCGAGGGCCGCTACGCAGCAATCGCCTCTGAGGGAGGACACGCGACCTTCGGGCCAAGTTCCCCGCTCGAAGTCGAGCTTTGGCGTTTCCTCAACGAGCGCTACGGCCACGTTAGCTGGGAACGAGTGCTCTCGGGCCAAGGCTTGGCCGCGATCTACGACTTTCTGTGCGAACGGCATCCCGACCGCGCCGACACCTCTCTGGCCTCCGAGACAGAACAGCCCGACCGCGCCGACGCCATCGCACGCGCTGGCCTCGAAAGCCACTCCGCGCTGGCCGTAACGGCCCTCGACCTCTTCGCGCTCCTCTACGGCCGCGAAGCCGGGAACTTAGCGCTCAAGCTGATGTCTTCGGGTGGGGTTTTCGTCGGCGGCGGCATTGCGCCCAAGATCCTCACCAAGCTGCGCGACGGCCGCTTTATGGAGGGCTTTGTGGACAAAGGCCGCATGGGCGAGCCCCTCGCGGCCATTCCCGTCCACATCGTGCTCAACGACAAGACCGCGCTGCTGGGTGCCGCCTATTGGGGGACGCAGGTTTAGTCGAGCAACTCCTTGAGCCGTCGGCCAATCTGCTCTGGCTCGCCCTCCTTGAGACACATCGGCCCAAAAATCACCGCACCCTCGTGTACATATGTCGGGTTAGCGGCGATCTGCGGTCGGCCTTCCTGTAAGGCCCTGACTAGGTCTAGCGCCGTCACGCCCGCGGCTTCCTCGTCGAGCACCAGCCGCGCCGTCGGAATCTCGACGCGCTTGCGGTCGGCTACCACCGCAATCTCGGCGTGTTGCAGCGCTCCACACGCGGCGACCAATTCCTCCATCAGCGCATACCAGCGCTGTCGCCGCTCTGCTGGATCCTCGGCCACAAAAAGGCGCAGTGCCTTGACCAACCCCGCGATCTCCTCCTTGCCGACCTTGCAGGGCCGCCCAATGCCGTGCTGCGGGGCACCGGGTAGCTGCGACTTGTCGATCAAACTCGCTGGTGGATCCCACAACTCGGGCATCACGTCGAGATCTTGGTGTTGCAGAGCGGCCGCGGCGATCAAATCCCGCCGCCCGCACAAAATCCCCGAAGCCTGCGGCCCGCCTATGGCTTTGCCACCGCTAAAAGCGACTATATCGGCCCCAGCGCCAATAAAGCGCTGCAAGTTGATCGCCGGCGGCAACTGCCCAGCCGCATCCACAATCACCGGCACGTCGCCCTTACGCGCTGCGGCCACCACCTCTTCCAGCGACGGCTGCGTGTGCGCGTACGCCACGTACACGATCGCCGCCGTCCGCTCGGTAATCGCTGCCTCAATCTCCCACCCTTCCGCATCGCGTATTCCCGCCCCAGAAAAGCGGTCGGCAATCCCCACCTCCACCAATTCAATCCCCACTGAGCGCACCGCGTGGTCGTAGAAGTTCCGGTGGCTGCGCGCCATGATCACTTCGTTCTTCATTCCAGACGTATCCGGCAAGCGGTTCATCTTCCCCGGATCCAATCCGGTCACACAAGCAGCCGTCCCCAACAACAAGCCCGCCGCCGCCCCACTCGTCACGTACCCGGCCTCCGCGCCAGTGATCTCGGCGATCACTTCCCCGGCCCGCGCCTGCAACAGCGCGATATCCACGCAGCACTCCGAAGCCTGCCGCATGGCCTCGGCCACCTCCGGGTGCATAATCGACCCACTCAATCGCGTCGCCGGACCCACGGCGTTGATGATCGGCTCGACGCCTAGTTCCTGATATATATCCATTCTTATAGACCTAAAGCGGTTGTCCCTCGCCGTCGTAGAGCAAGCCAGGGGCCGGAAAGCGAGCGCAGAGTGCCCGCACTTCAGCCGCGACCTCCGCGTACTCCACTTTCCGATCGTCGAGTTCCAGCGCTTTATTGGCCCGGACCTGAGCTACCCGATCCATCCACTCGGCCAACCGCTCCATCTCCTCGGCACCAAAGCCCCGGCTGGTAATCGCCGGCGTGCCGATGCGGATGCCGCTGGGCTTGCGCGCTGGCCGCGGATCAAAAGGCACGCGATTGAAATTGCAGACAATGCCCGATGCGTCTAGCGCCTTGGCCATCACATAACCAGTAACGCCCTTATTGGTCAGGTCCATGAGGATCAGGTGGTTGTCGGTGCCGCCCGAGCTGAGGGCAAAACCCCGCGCCGACAGCGCAGCAGCCAAAGTCTGAGCGTTGGCGACGATCTGCCGGGCATACAGCTCAAACTCATCGCTCATCGCCTCCTTGAGCGCCACGGCAATCGCCGCCGTGGTACTGTTGTGCGGCCCGCCCTGCAAGCCTGGGAACACCGCCTTATCGAGAGCCTCGGCGTACTGCGCCCGGCATAAGATCATCCCGCCGCGCGGCCCCCGCAGAGACTTGTGCGTAGTAGTAGTTACCACATCTACGTGCGGCACCGGACTAGGATGCACCCCGGCAGCCACCAACCCGGCAATATGCGCGATGTCGGCGACCACGATGGCCCCCACCGAATGCCCAATCTCGGCAAAGCGCGCAAAATCGACGATGCGCGGATAGGCCGTGCCCCCGCAGAAGAGCAGCTTGGGCCGGTTCTCTTTGGCCAGCGCTTCGACTTGATCGAAGTCGATTTCGCCCGAGTCCCGGCACACACCGTATTGCACGGACTTGTAGTGCATTCCCGAGATGCTGACTCGATCGCCGTGCGTCAGATGGCCTCCATGCGCCAGCGCCAAACCCATGACCGTATCGCCCGGCGCGCAGAGACCGACGTACACGGCCTGATTGGCCGGCGAGCCTGAATAGGGCTGCACGTTGACGTGCTCGGCACCAAAAACCTCCTTGGCGCGCTCGATGCAGAGCCGCTCGATCTTGTCGATTTCTCGCTGGCCTTCGTAGTAGCGCGCGCCTGCATATCCTTCGGAATACTTATTCGTCAGGATCGAGCCGCTGGCTTCGAGCACGGCTTGACTAGCGTAATTTTCAGATGGGATCAGGCGAATTTTGTTGTGCTGACGCCTGTTTTCAGCGCGAATGATGGCCTCGACTTCCGGGTCCACTGCCGCCAGCGTCCCCGCGATTTCGGGCCGCACCGCCACTGCCTCCATTGGTTTTGTCCTCCCCAGCGCGTTTGTTAATTTTGGTGGGAATAGCTTACAAAAATTACGGCGGGGTATTTCTATGAGCAAGTATCTGGGCATTGACGCTAGCACCCAATCCATCACCGGCCTACTCATCGACGCAGAGCAGCGCGCCATCGTCGCCGAAGCGTCTATCAACTTCGACGAGCACTTCAAAGCCACGTATGGAGTCGTCAACGGCGTCCTCGACCTCGGTGAGGGCGTGATCCACAGCGCGCCCCTGATGTGGGCCGAAGCACTGGACCTGCTCCTGCAAACGCTCGCCGACCAAGGCCACGATCTCGGTGCCGTGCGGGCAGTCGCCGGCAGCGGCCAGCAGCACGGCACCGTCTATCTCAACGCCAGCGCCGCTAGCGCCTTGACAAACCTTTCACCAACCCAGCCGCTCAAAGACCAACTCGCCGCTATCTTCTCCCGCCCAACTTCTCCCATCTGGATGGACACTTCCACTACCGTTCAGTGCGCTGAAATTGAAGCGGCTGTCGGCGGACGCGACGCACTGCTCGTGCTCACCGGCAACGCGGCCTTTGAGCGCTTCAGCGGCCCGCAGATCCGCAAGTTTTACCAGACCGAACCCGGCACTTACGCCGACACCACTTACATCGGCTTGGTCAGCTCCTACGTCGCCAGCCTGCTCGCTGGACGGCTCGTCGGCGTTGATCCAGGCGACGGCAGCGGCACCAACATGATGGACATTGCCGCACGCCAGTGGAGTGCACGTGCGCTCGACGCTACCGCTCCCGACCTAGCTGCCAAACTATTGCCCATCACTCCCTCCGGCCACCCCGTCGGTCCCATCAGTCCTTACTACGTGGCTCGCTATGGCTTTGCGGACGACTGCCTCGTGTTGCCCTTTTCCGGCGACAATCCGTGCAGCCTCATCGGCCTCGGCCTCGTCGCCCCCGGGCAAGTCGCCTTGAGCTTGGGGACCTCGGACACCCTGTTCGCCTGCATGGACCAGCCTCGCACTTCCACAGCCGGCGAGGGCGCAGTCTTTGCCTCGCCCGACGGCACGCACTACATGGCTCTGACTTGCTATCTCAACGGCAGCTTAGCCCGCGAGGCCGTGCGCGACCAATACGGCATGAATTGGAATCAGTTCACTAGCGCCCTACGCGCCACGCCGCCGGGCAACAACGGCGCACTCATGCTCCCGTACTTCGCACCAGAAATCGTCCCCAAAGTCTCCCAACCCAACGTCGTCCGCCAAAACCTCGACCCCACCGACGCGCCGGCCAATGTCCGCGCCGTCATCGAGGCGCAAGCCCTTTCCTCGCGCATCCACGCGCGTTGGATGGGCGTAGAAATTTCCTCGCTCTACGTCACCGGCGGCGCTTCGGCCAACGCCGAAATCCTGCGCGTCTTCGCCAACGTCCACAACTGCCCGGTCCACCGTTTTGAGACAACTAATTCGGCGGCGTTAGGCGCTGCCTTGCGCGCCGCTCACGCCCACCAATCCTCGGCCGGCCATGCATCCTCGTGGGCGGAAGTCGTAGAACCATTCGCGCAGCCGGTCGGCGGATCAACGATTGAGCCAGAGCCAAGGGCCGTAGCCGCGTACGACGAACTCATCGGCCAGTACGCCGCTTTAGAGCAAGCGCACACGTAGGGCGCAGTACAACACAAAAAAGATCGAGTTATATGCTAGGCTCGTTGGCATCTAAAATGGGTACTGGAAACGCAATGTTGACCGAATGGATTTGTTATTAACGCACATAGCGTACAAGGTAACAACTCGACTCAGTGGCTCGACATGGAAGAGCGCCGCTTGACACAGGGCCTTTTTTCAACTATTCATGCTTTTCACCTTCGATGTCGCAAACCCCGTATAAGACGGACATTCACAAGGTTGTAATACTGCTTTATGAGCATTGGATTGGCTGTGACAAAAAGAGCGCAGGTTTGCGCTGGACAGATGGCTACCTGCTGGGCCGTGACGGCGATTATCGGGCTGATGGCGGTCGATTCATGGGCTGTGAATTCAGCCGTGCTGGCCAGAGTCGGGAGCGAGGTCATTATGGTAGATGACTTGCTCCGCACCGAGCGCAATATGCGTCGTTTTGCCGCGGGAAATGCGCGGGAAATGCTACAGCCTTTTATCGATCGCAAGCTGCTGGTCTTAGAGGCTAAGGCGAAGAATTTGGCTCAGCACCCCGACGTGGTCGCAAGCGTGCAACAGGCTCGTGACCGGAGACTAGTGGAGCGTCTATACGCGGAAGTCACGGGAGATGTTTCTGTATCGGAAGAGGAACTCCGGTCGCATTTCCACCAGAGCGGATTGCACAAAAAGCGGGAAGTGCGGGCGAGTCATATTCAGGTAGGTAACCTCGAAGAAGCCCAGGCCGTGCAAGAGCAAATGCGGCAAGGTACCGATTTTGCAGTGCTGGCGCGTGAGCAGTCCCTCGACCGCACATCAGCGGCCAAAGGTGGGGACATGGGTTTCTGGCAGGAGGAAGAAGCACAACACAGCGGGTTTGTCGCCGAGCTTTTTCGCCTACAGATCGGCCAAGTGTCCGAACCGTACCGCAACTCGCAGGGAACTTACCACCTGATCAGAGCCGATGAAGAGCGCTACGTAAGTTTTGAGCGTCAAAAGAAGATGCTGCGCCAAGCGCTGGAAAAGCAGCAAAAAAAAGATCGCTGGGCCAAATATTTAACCGACCATAAAACGCACTTTGATTTTTCAGTAGATGCACAGGTCTTGGGCGTATTGCTGCAGCGGGGGCGATTGGCTGAAGGCGGTGTGCCTGTGCTAGAAGCAGGAGACCACGCGCGCATCCTGCTGCGCTATAGTGGAGGGAACATCGACCTGAACGCGTATGTGGCTTTGGTAGAGGAGGCCGAACCCAAGCGCCGTCCCCACGCCATAGATAGCACTGCCGTGGTCGAATTTGCCCAGGACGAAGCACTGCGCAAAATCCTGCTGCCTCTGTTGGCCCAGCAACGGGGATTGGATCGCGAACAGGCTATGGTTCAGTACGTGCGGGATACGCGCGAAGAAGCCATGGTCGAAATGTTGCGGCGGACAGAAGTAGAATCGCGCTTCGTCACAGAGGAACAGCGGCGCATTTTATATAGAGATTTGGCAGGGGAATTCACTCTGCCAGTGCGCACGTTTTTTGCCGGTGCACTGGTCGATTCGGAACCAGCTTCGCGCACTATCGCCCAGCGCGTACGCGCTGGTGAGGATATGGCCGAGATCATGCGCGAGTATCCAGCATTTAAAGGGCGCGTGCGCCAGTTCGACATATTTAACTTCACGCTGGCTGACACGGCGACGGCCGAGGGCGCTATGGCTACCATGATCCAGGCCGTGCGGGGTGTGCCGGTTGGCGGCATCAAGGGACCGCTCCCCATCCAGTTGAGCGGCGATATGACGGGATATCTCGTACTCGAAGTGCTGGCGATGCGCCCGGAAAAAACCCTCTCTTTTTCTACACCCAAGGTGCAGTCCAGAATATGGCGTCAACTGCGCTACGCCCATCGCCACGCGATTGAAAAAGACTTTGATAGCTATCTAGATGAGTTGAGGCATAAATATAGGACTAAGATAGTTGTCGATGAACAGGCCCTGTCTAACTTAGAAAAGTAGCGGCTCTGCGTTTCCACGCCTAGACGAGCCAGATATCCCTACTCTAAATGCGGAAGGAGGTGAATGGACACAGCGTTCTCAACTGCAGGAGCAGAAAAGAGCAATATCTCTAACTCTATCCATAAGGAGAAAAGTATGCGTAGGAACTCACTCATAGCAGCAATGTTGTCCGTGGCACTGGCGAGCTTCGCCTGGGGCCAGTCCAATGCCAACGGCATTGGCTACTTCGCCTTAGAGGTGCCTGCTAATGTTACCATCACCATTGATGGCGACGACGGCGACTGGGCGTGGTTCGACCCCATTTTCACCGTTGGGCCCGACGAGATGTACGAAATCCAGAAGGCCGAAGTGCTGGACAAGAGCGATCTCGACGTGGCCATCATGACGGCGTGGACGGGCACAGACCGCGACAACAGGCTCTACGGATTTGTGCGCGCCACCGACGACACGCTAGTCGTCACCTCGGACGTCTTTGACGATGGCTGGCGCGACGATGATCTCGAGATCATCACCGATGCCAACGCCAGCGGCGGTCCGCACGACGGCGACGGCGAGTCGGGCACGCGCGCTGAGGGACAGCAGTTTACCATGCACTTGCCGGTCCCCGGCATATATGAAACGCCCTATGGCGGCGACGGCTCGTGGTGGTTGCGCTGGCAGGTGGTCGAGGAAATCCACTGGATGGACGAGTTTGCCGAGTCCAGAGTGACGACCAACCCTCCGGGAGCAACCACGGGTTCGACCAACGTCACGGTCAACTACGAGTACAGCATTCCCCTCTGGGATTACGCGTCGTTGGACGGGCCGGACAACAGCATCCGCCACGAAAACGAGGCCGGGCAGATCATCCGCCTGACCTACCAGTTGAACGAAGCGGATAATCCCGAAGACCGCCGCACGCATCAGCTAGCAACGACCGGCGAGGACGGCGCTTCGGGCAACTGCGATGTCTGCTCGGAATACACGCTGCTTGGCGCAGACGAGTACGATCGCGCCGACGGCGGCGCGGGCACCGCAGTGGAATCCGAGAGCTGGGCAAAAATCAAAGCGACCTTCAGCGACTAACCGAACGGTCCTTTGAACACTATTGGGCGGCGGCATCTGCCGCCGCCCAATAACCGCCAGTACAATGTACACTTTCCGAGGTTAATGCGATGATACGGTTCGGTGCGTGGCTTTGTGCCCTAGTGATGTTGGCAGGATGTGGACGTTATTTCGATGGGCCAATTCAGCCAGCTCCGCAAGAACAGCAGGAGGCTGATATGGTGATTCAAGACGATGGCTTGATCACCTATTCGTTCGAGCGTCTGGAGATTGGTCTGCGCCCTATGACCGACGCCGAATTGAACCGCAAATTCCCACAGCAGTCCACGCAGGGACCCGTATCGACCAATCCCTATACTTTCGGCAATTGGAAGCGCATGGGCGAAGAGTGGACGCCGCCCAAACACAGCGTATGGCTGCTAAAAGTTAAAAACTACGCTTACCCCAAAGTCGGCGTCGATCCCCTCAAGATCGAGCTGATTTCAAAGGATGGGTATCGCAAGTACGCGCCCTTAGAATCGCTGCAGATCTTAGAATATTACTATTCGTTTATTCAGGGATATGCTGGCAACGAATACCGGCGCTTTAACGAGCGTGAAGATATGCTCAAGCGCACTATGTTTCAGGAGCAGATCATCTTTAGCGGCCAAGAATCAGAGGGTTTTGTTGTTTTTCCGAGCCTCGCACCCGACGTGAAGGAGTTTTCTATCCACGTCAGAGGCATTGCATTGCGATACAATTACCGCGACGAGCCTGTGGAGACCAAGGATCTAACTTTTCACTTTCAGCGCGAGGTATTTAAGGGATTCCAGCCACCGCCTGAACTGGTGAATAGGCAATGATGACTTTCTTTGGGCGAACTGCTTTGGTTGGGCTGATCCTGCCGTTCTGGATTGGGACGGCGGAACTGCGAGCCGATGTCTGGGGAGTCGGCTTGGGAGGGCAAGCCTGGGAGGAGCCAGCGCAGACTATGGCGGGGGTAGTGGTAGGCGAAGGACAGGTCCTAGGACCGGCCAGCTTTTCACTCGACCAAAATATAACTCAGTTTATCGTCTGGGGAGTCGGCGCACCTAGCAGCTTTATCGCCGAGGGCAACGGACGGGTGTGGAACAATTCGGCGCGGGGCATTGAGGGGTCTGAAGTCCTAGTGGACGGAGATGGCGCGACCAGCACGGAAAACAGCTTTAAGGAAGTGGGGGTCAATCAGCGCGGACGCATTTTTTTTCTAGATCTCGGAGCTTCGTTCCCAGTTAGCCAAGTTGTTTTTTACCCCCGTGAAGGAGAGGATGAATTCGTCGCTGGCTACGAAATATCACTCAATGACGGGCGCACTTTCGACGCCAATGACTCGCCCGTTTACGAGGCCGTTCGCCAAGTGACAATTAATCGCGACCCAAGAGTGGATGTGCGCTTCCCGACGCAACTGGTGCGCTTTATTCAGCTCAGAGTGCTTTCACCGAGCCCTTTTGAACTGGCAGAAATCGAGGTCCACGGCGAAGGCTTTGTACCTCGTGGGCTCTACGAAACACAGCTCATCCAGTTTGCACAGCCTGTCAACTACGGCGCATTGACCTTTCGCGCGCACAGAGTTTCGCTGTCCGAGGGAGGCGAAAGCAGTGCGGACGCCGACGAGCAAGTGCGGGTGATCGTGCAGATGCGCAACGGCGTCGACGAAACGCCTCTCGACTACTACCAAATCGCCGACGTAGAGACTCAGTCGGAAGTGCTGGTCAGCAAAGAAGAGTACGAAGAACTGCCGTTGGTCCTCAAAGGCAGCATTCGCCCGGATGCCACGCACTGGTCCTCATGGACGGAACCGCTCATCGCCGACTCTAGCGGCACGTATTCCATTCCGCTGGATCTGCCGGGGCCGCGCGATTTTTTTCAGGTGCGCCTGCGCTTTGAGGGCAATACCTCCGCCAGCATGCAGATCGATAGCCTAGCCATCGTGCACACTCCGCCGCTGGCTGCGCTAGCATTGAGCGAAGTAGCCCTATTGGACGATCCCTTTCCGGCCGGTGGACGCGCGTCCGTTCCGGCTGGTCGGGATACGGTTTTCACCTACGACATAAAGGCCGACTTAGGCGAAGGAACGGGCTTTGACGGCGTGCGCATCTCGACGCTGATACGGCCCGAATTTCTCAAACTGGAAATGGGGCACGAGTTAGAGGAGATACAGCCGGATAGCGTGCACGTGGACGATACGGGCTTGCGCGTTTATTTCCCATCCCGGCGCATTAGCACAGGAGAAGATGTGCGTCTGCGGATTACGTTTCGCTCGCAGGCCCTGCTTTTTTCCACCCAGTTTATAGGACAGCTTCTGGATACGACGGGCAGCCTTCCCCAGCGCATTGCCGAGGGCGACGCGACGCGGGAAGTAGGCACGGACTCGCAGGAGGTAATTTTCCTCGCCAGCGGCGAAAGCGTGCTGCAGTCCTTTGCCGTTTCTCCACCGGCTATAACGCCCAATGGCGATGGCATAAACGATTCGTCCGTCTTCTCTTTTGTGCTCATCCATTTGGTGCAGCCCGCCGCGGCGGAACTGCTCGTATACGATCTTTCGGGTCGCTTAATAAAAAACGTGCTCTCCGATGCGCTGACCGCCGGACGTTACACCCAGTGGCACTGGGACGGAACGAACAATGCCGGCGATCTGGTGCCACCGGGAACCTATATCGCCAGAGCCTCGATAGAGGCGGCTGCCGACGAAGTCAACCGCATGCGCCTGATCCACGTGGCCTATTAATGCCCATTTAAACGCGGAAAACTGATCATGATGTACAAAGCGGCGCTAGCTCTTTTGCTCTTGGCCCCTTGTTTTGCAGAGGCACAGGTAGAGCGATTGGTGCTAGGTACAGGAGATAAAGCCTGGGAAGAACGAGCCGAGTTGATGGGCGGCATGTGGGTCGTGGACGGCGGTCTGCAGCCCTACGAATTGGACCCAGCAGTCAATATCGCGCTGGGCGAGAAGAAGGGCAGCTCGCGCGCTGATGTCTTCGGCAACCCTTGGGGGGGAGAGCGGGGCGGGACGCAGAACGCACGTCTCATTCCCGGCCAGCCCGAAGTCCTGGGAGATAACGGCTCTGTCTATACAATAGACGGCGACACGACCCGGTCAGTGGCCATTGTCTCCGGCTATTATTACTACAACCTAGGTTGGGAGTTGCCCATCAACCGCATCCGCTTTTTTTCCCCGGCGGAAGGGCGCACCCAGACTGACGACCGCAAGCGGATCACACCGGGTTTGCCACTCAAAAACGCCTACCCCAAGCTGTATGAAGTTTGGGCCGCAATTGATGGAGAGCGCTTCAAGCAAGGGCAGTTTGATCTTTTACTGGAGCAAAATCTCAATCAGACCACGCGCATCGCCAATGCTCGTTTTCCCACCCAGCCCCTGCAGTTCATTTTCATAAGCTTCCCGGAATTGGGCGTCATTGCCGAGGTGGAGTTTTACGGCGAGGGTTTTGTGCAAAAATCGCAATACCTCTCCAAGGTGATCGACATAGGCGAGCCGGTCAACTTCGGGCGGGTCATACCTTATTTCAACGGGTTTGTCAAAGAGAGCATAGACAGCGAACCCGAGCTTTTGTCAGAAAACCCCATCTCCTTTTCGCTGGAAACGCAGACCGGCCGAGACGATACGCCACAGGTCTACAGCATCTACACCGAGCTAAGGACCGAACGCGAAGTGAGTTTTGCCGAATGGGATAAAGCGCCGTACGATGATTACGTGCGTCCTGGAGCTCAGGGGCCGGAGCGGCCCGACGTGGACAACTGGAGCTTCTGGTCGGTGCCGCAAAAAGCCTCCGCGGGCGAGGGTATAGAGATTCTTTCGCCGGATAATCGGCAGTATCTCAAAATCAACTTCACGATGGCAAGCGAGGATTTGTTCACTTATGGCCGGATGGATTCACTGGTCGTAGAATACTCGCCTCTACTGGTCGATGCGATCGTCGGAGAGGTCGCATTACAGGACGAACCACAGCCGCGCGGGCGCAAGACGGAAGTGCCCTTGGGCGAGGAGCGCATCTTCACTTTTGACGTGCGAGCCGACTTTGAGTCAGAGACCAAGGCGGGTTTTGACGCCTTAAGGCTGCAAACCCCAGGCCGCGTACAGTTTATAGGACTGGAAATGGGCGACCCCTTAGTTGCTGTGGAACCCGACAGTATCGCGGAAAAACAGGGTGAGTTGATCGTCTATTTTCCGTCCAACCGCATCACGGCCGCAGACAACAGGCCGCTGCGGCTGCTGTTCAAAACGGGCGTCTTCAGTTTTAACGCCCTATTTCAGGGCGAGATATTTGTCGTGGGGGGAGAAGGACAGCCCCAATCTATCGAGCCGGGAAATGCCAATGCAGAGGTATCGACCAATTCCATCGAGGTGCTGGCACCGAGCGAGGGCTTAGATGTGCTGAGCGCATTGGACGTGGGATCGACCGTCGTGACGCCGAATGGCGACGGACGCAACGACACGTTTGAACTAGCCTATTCACTGCTGGGCGTCCAGGCTAGCCAAGTGGTTTTTGAAATCTACGATTTGCGCGGACGCAAAGTGCGCACGATATCGGCCGATTCCAGAAGCGAAGGGCGTTATGTCGAAGAATGGGATGGGCGGGGAGAGGGATCGGGACTCGTAGCTCCGGGCCTATACCTTGCCCGACTTTCCGTCGAGACGGACGCGGGTGACTTCACGCGTACGCGCACCATTGCGGTGGCCTACTAAACGGTTGCGTATAAGCGTTAAACCCTGTCGAGGTGTACCATGAGGAAATTCGCTGAGATTCGCCTTTTGCTCGTCGCTACCCTGTGTGCAGCAGGGGTCTATGCCGACGAACTGCGCCTGAGCAGCCCGGCGGACTGGCAGACGTGGACCATTCCCAAGGGCACGCTGGAAATTGCCGACGACGGCAGCATTAGTCTGGCGTGGATGCGCCGCAGTATAAACGCCGTGGCCGATGCTGCAGAGTTTTCCCATAGCGAAGGCAAGAAACAGGTTTTTGGTGGTATCCGCACCGTGAATTCAAACCCCCAAGATGCGGCTAATATTATTGATCAAGACCCATCGACTTGGTGGCAGCCGTCTGCCGACGATCCGCTGGACGATTGGTGGATCGAAATCGACCTCGGGCGGCCGGTATTGGCACGCAAGTTGCGTTTTGTCTTTCCAGACACACCCGACGCCAAGCCCTTTCGCAATTTTACGACTTACATAAGTAACGGTGTAGATACGCGTTACGGCGTGACCTACCACCCGGTCGCCGTCACCACAACACCCAATGTAGAGCGCATTTTTGAGGTCGATCTGAGACGAATTGAGTTCGGTCTGGCTAGCGGAGAACATCTCATAGAGCAGGATACGCTGGATTTTAACCTAGTCCACCACGTGCGCCTAGTGCCCACGGAAAAAAATCCAAGCGCGGCGCTGGCTGAGATCGAAGTGGATGCACTGGGAGATAATCTCGCCATAGGTACAGTGGAACGGGGTGGAGCAGTGCGAGCGGGGCGGAGCGAAGACAAGGTCGGCACGATCTTCGATGGGGATGTCAATACCAACTGGCGACTTGCCGTCGGTGGCGACCAAGCCAAGGAAGGCAATCTCAGGACCTACGTCGAAGACGGCGATTGGTTCGAATGGGATCTGGGTGCCACGTTCTGGGTAGATCACCTTTCCCACCTAGATCTGACCGTCGGAGGCGGAGAGGGGTCTCGTGGCTCCCACGGGCACGGGGCCAAGCTATTTATCCTCACCACTTCGGATGGCACGCCGGCCAGCGGCCTGACCAGCGACCGCATTCGCAGCAATTTCGACTACCAAGAACTCAGCGACGTATTCAACGATAGGTTCCCCAACCAACAGTCGTATCACTTTGCATTCCCGCTGCGGAAAATTCGCCATATCTTCTACCACCGCAGCGGCATTCCAACGCGCCTGCAGATCCGCCAGTCGGTTTTTGAATACATACTCCACGGCGAAGGACACGTGGCGGCGACGGAAATGGTGTCGGACTTCATCGACCTAGGATCCATGAAGAGTGTGCGCAAGCTGTCGTGGGACGCCGATTTACCCGCTGGTACGCAAATCGAAATTCGCTCGCAGACGGGCAATACTTTTGAACTGCAAAAGAAGTATTACCACAAGAACGGCACAGAAGTGGATTCGGCCCGTTTTGGTAAGCTGCCCAAGAGCGTACGCGGGCGCATCGACACTCTCAAGCTCAAAGGGCCGGATTGGAGCGGCTGGAGCCAGCCCTATGATTTTCCCGAGGAAGCATTCCTCTCGCCTACGCCCAGACAATTTCTGCAACTGCAGATTCAACTGGCCAACGACGATCCACAACTGACGCCGGTACTGCGCTCCCTGACCCTAGAATTCGACGATCCCCTCGTCAGCGGCGGCATTGCCGCGCGCATATTGCCGCGCGAGGTCGGACTAGATTCACTGCAACGTTTTACGTATTTGCTGCAACCGACCTTTGCGCGCAACGACCAAGGCTTTGACGAGGTCTTTATCCAAGTGCCGGGCGAGGTGCAAGAGATTGGCGTACGAGTCGGCGGACAGAGTGTGCAGCCGGGGGAAGTTGAACTAACAGACGGGCTGCTAAGAGTCGGACTGCCGGAGCGGGTGCGGGAGGATTCGGTGGAAGTGCTGTTTACTGCGCAGGTAACAGCCAATGCCACGCTCTTTGAGGCCTGGGCCGGGGACAGCCAGCAGAATGTGCGTCAAGGCGTCGAACCCTTAGCGCCGCGCTCGATGATCGTTTTTGTGCCCGACGTGGCCGGTGGGAACTTGCTGCGCAACGTGCAGGTGACTCAGGTCGTTACGCCCAACGGCGATGGAGTAAACGACGAAGCGCAAATCAACTTTATCGTGGTCCAAGTCGAGGGCAATCCCAACGTGGATATCTACGACCTAACTGGATCTCACCTGCGGACGCTCGATCTAGACGCCACGGGTTTCGCGTGGGATGGCCGGGACGATGCAGGAGCGATTTTGCCGCCGGGTGTGTATATCTGCCGCATCCAGATGGAAGCCGACTCTGGAGACCAGTCGGTATATCGCACCATTAGTTTGGCCTACTAATAAACATTACGTGTTGCACAGCAGTAAAAAAGGGAGGGAACAAATGGGCCAGAAGTTTTTCTGTGCTCTGCTAACGGTTTGTCTTTTGGCAGGTGAAGTATTAGCTGAAGGTCTGCAATCGGGCTTTCTCAATCCCTATGTCACCAGCGGCGTGCGGATATCGCCCCAGACCATCACGCCGACTATGCGGAAATGGTATCTGCCCCAGACGCTCTACGATATTTACGGATGGAGAAACTGGGAGTACACCAACTACGCCAAGGATCGCTACGAGCGCTATACCGACATCGTCCTGCAAGGCCAGCGCTTTTACGATATCTACGGCAATTACATCACGCGTGGCTGGAGGATCTACGAGTGGGCGCAGCAGCACCCCACGGAAACGGGCAGTGCAATCGACAAATCTGTGGAGTTCAACAACTGGTTCAACAACTTGGTCATTTCAACAGCGTCGCAGGGCCAATACCACATGGCGTTGACCGTGGGCGAGCAACTGAGGACGACGCTGACGCCGATGACCTTTTCCAAACCACTGTTCAACGGCGTGCAGTGGGATTTCCTCTCCGATAAATACGCCCTGACGCTAATCGCCTCGCGCACGGACAACCCTGCGCTGGCAGCCACGGCAACCAACCGCGATCAGGGGGCCACAGTGCGGACGATCTTCACCAATTTGCTTGGCCTGCGCGGCACGGCCCAAATCGGCGACTTTATCAAGCTGGGCACCACCTATGTCAACGCCGGCCACTGGAATAGCTCGGAGAGCTTCGGCAACAATTCTCTCAAGGGCACGCTTGGCGGCAACCTGCAAGCGGGCAACGTGCAGCGCCTCCTAGTGCGTCTATCCGACGATTCGCCCGAGGACGGCGAGGGGGGGGCGTTGCTCTTTCTGCACCGCGTGTACATAAATGGTGTGGAACATCCCGAAATTTCCGACCGGGCGCTGGTAGATGGCGGCATTCGGCGGCAGGGGCGCTGGGAGGCTAGCGGCGGCAACAACATCATCATTACCTACGACATTGAGCGCGACTTTACGCCCATTCCCGGCGAAGACGAGATCATCGACTTCAAGGAAATCAAAAAGATCGAGATCGAATTGGTCTTAGCCAATGACTATGCCGTTGAAGTCACTTCCAATATGCAAGTCAACAACACGGGCGAACCCGTATTTTTACCCGTCACCCGCGCAGAAAAGAACATTAAAGATGGCTCCAACCAGCGCGTGGTGCGCTTTAGCTACGGCTTACCGACGGCCAACGAAGTTGCCGGTCTCACCATGGAAATCGACGATCTCTTCGGCGGGTTTAACCTGCGCGCCGAATACAATGTCAACCGCAAATACCGCCGCTTTCCTAACCAGAATTTCACCTACAATCAGGCGCTGGGGAAAGAAAGCGCGGAGGGCTACTACGCAACGGCGTCGCACAATGTGTACCCGTGGTTTGCCTATGGCGAAATTTTCAGCATGGACCCAGGCTATCAAACATTTATGTTCGTGCCCGACAGCAACGGGCGCATTAACTACGAAAGTGCTGTAAACAACGTCTATGAATTCGTAGATGACAACGACGACCAAGATCGCTTTCCCGACTGGCGTAGGCGCGCCTTCAGCAGTTCCTCGTCGGAGCGCTTGCTGATCCAGCGGGCTGACGTGGCCGTCTTCCCCGGCTACGACGAAAACAACGACTTAGTGTCGGACTTTAATCAGAACGACAACGGCATGCCGGACTATTTGGAGCCATTTGTGCGCTACGACGTCGATCCGCTGGAGTTTCTCTACGGCACGGACATGAACAACAATACCGTGATCGACCGCTTTGAGAACGACGAGGAAGCAGACTACCCATATCCGCGCGACCACCGAGGTTACAATTTCTACGGCGGTGCCGAACTCAAGCCGGGCAGTCGCATAATGATCGGTCGCATGCGCGAGTGGCTACTGAGCAGCAATCGCCGCAACCAGTCGCTCTACGGTTTGCTGACGCTGACGCACGAGGTGCCTCGCCACGGTTTGCAGATGCAACTCTACAACGGTCTTCGCCGCGTCAAGGACAATATCCCCGAAGACATCATTCTGTGGGTGCAGAGTCCGCGCACGCGGGGCGACATGCGCCCATTCGTCGATCCCATGATTGCGCAGGATGCGCTGATCAACACCTCCTTTCTGAGTGCGCGCACGCGCAAATACGCCCCGCTCAATCTGGAGACCAAGCTAAAGTACGAGATCTATCACCAGCGCGGAGACCAGCAGCCACCAAACTGGCAGGACGAGAAGCTCTTCGCGCTGATCACCAAAGCTGACCTACCTATTCCGGTAGGTAAACACGTGCTGTGGCCTAGGTGGAAACAGCTCTACAAGCGGCGCTCGCCCACAGATAAAACCGAGTTGGAGAATAACGAGCTGTCAGAAATTTTCTTCTTCGTGTGGCAGCAGGAGCTGATCAGCACGACGCGCCTAGAGTCCGGCATTGAGTACGAGATTTTCAGGAATATGGTCGCGCGCACCGATCCACTGCCCGCCGGATATGTGGACGATTTTGAACAGTTTGTGATTGCTGCGCAGCTATCCAATCGCTCGGACTATCTGGGCTATCGCCTGATGACCAATATCGGCGGGCGCTGGGAGCGGCGCGATTTCCGCGACGAGACGACGACCGATCTAGTGCTGTTTCTGAGCATGTTTGCCGGATTGCAATAACGCCTGACAAGTCTGCCTTTGTGCGGTCTGATGTCTGCGCCGATTAATGGAATTGCATCGACTGCATACTTCCCGCGACATGCGCTCTTTTTGTATGCCCATCGTTGCTGTTCTCTTTAGCTGGGGTATGGCGCTGATCGTAGGGTGCTCAAATGAAACTCCCACGCCATCGACAGAAGCTACTGCGCCCAAATTGGATAGAAGTACACTGCCGAAATTCGTCGATGCCACTACCACTGCCGACATCCACTTTGCTCACGTCAACGGCGGTAGCGGTCGTTTCTACTACGTGGAGACCTATGGCTCAGGAGCGGCTTTTGTCGACTACGACAGCGACGGCGACGAAGATTTATACCTAGTCAATGGGGCTGTATTGCCGGGCTTTTTGGAGCGGCGCGTGCCGAAAAACGTCCTGTATCGAAACAGGGGCAATGGGAAGTTCGAGGATATAACAGAGGACGCAGGTGTCGGCGATGAAAGGTATGGCATGGGTGTCTGCGCAGGAGATTACAACAACGACGGTCATATCGATCTCTATGTCACAAACTTCGGTGCCAATGTGCTGTATCGCAATGGCGGCGGTTCATTTGTCGATGCGACAGAAACCGCTGGCATCGGCGACGAGCGCTTGAGCATGAGCGCGGCCTTTGCCGACATCGACAACGACGGCGATCTCGACCTCTACGTTTCCAACAATACCGACTTTACCCTCGAAAACCACAAAGAATGCAGGCACGGTTCCATACGCGTCTACTGCGGTCCCGGTCAATACAAGGGAGCGTCGGGAATTATGTACCGCAACGAGGGCGACGAAACATTTACCGACGTAACGGAAGCAATGGGCGTTTATAACGACCGCTGCCGTCAACTCGGCGTAGTATTTGGCGATTACGACGAAGACGGCGATGTGGATCTGTTTGTCGCCAACGATATGACTCCGAACTTCCTCTTTCGCAACGAGGGGGGGACGCGGTTTTCCAATATTGGGCTGGATTCCGGCGTCGCCTTCAGCCCGGACGGCAAATCCGAGGCAGGCATGGGCACGGACTTTGGCGACTACGACCGAGACGGACTCCTCGACATCGTCGTCTGCAACTTCCAATGGGAGCACTGTCGCCTGTTAAAAAACGAGCGGGGCGATGTGTTTAAAGACCAGATACACGAGTCCAAACTAGACGAACCGACCTTCTCGACATTGACCTTTGGCACGGACTTTCTCGACTACGACAACGACGGCTACCTCGACCTGTTCCTAGCCAACGGACACGTCGAACCAAATATAGAAATCATCGACCGCGCCGGACCTTCCTACGCGCAGCGAGATCAGCTATTCCACAACAATAAAGACGGAACCTTCACCGACGTCAGCACCGACTCGCCGGGCTTGGCCACCGCCTGGGTCGGACGCGGGTCGGCAACCGCCGACTACGACAACGACGGCGACCTCGACCTGTTCGTCAGCAACAACAACCAACGCGGCCTGCTGCTGCGCAACGACGGCGGCAACCGCCACCACTGGCTATCGCTGCGCACCATAGGCACTCACAGCAACCGCGACGGCATCGGCGCGCGCATTCGGGTGATAGCCGGCGCTCTGCACCAGATCGAAGAAGTGCGTTCAGGCAGTTCGTATCTGTCGCAGAATGCGCTGCGGGTACATTTTGGCTTGGGGACCCACACGCGGGTGGATCGAGTGGAGATTCACTGGCCGAGCGGGATCAAGCAGGTATTGGAAGACGTGGCGGCTGACCAATTCCTCACCATCCGAGAGCCGGAAAAACTATAGGACTATCGTGCTGGAAATCCGCGAAAGGACAAGGCGAACGTGAAGTGGTCTAACGGCGTGTTATGGCTGGCGTGGATAACGGCTCTTGGCTGCGGTGGCACGCGAGAAGAAGCGCCTGTCGTAGAGAAAAAGGAAGACCCGCGCGCGATAGAACTGAGTTATTTGGATCGCATTCGCGCCGATTCCAGCGACGTAGCAGCGCACTACGAACTGGGGGCGTTCTATTTAAAACACGCCGTGTATGGGGAAGCGCTGCGATATTTCAGTGAGACCTTCCGCATCGATTCACTGCACGTACGTGCGTTGCTGGGAGCCGGCGAAGTCATGACCCGACAGGGCGAGTTGGAACGGGCATTGGCCGTATATCGCAAGGCCATTGCTCTCGCGCCCGACAGCGCCGCGGTCTATCGCCAACTCGGCCAACTCTATTTGCGCACGGACGACGAGGCCAAGGCGCGGGCAACGTTTGCCAAGGCGTTGCAATTAGCGCCCGATCACGCTCCAGACCACTACAATCTAGGCGTGGCACATGCCCGCGATCACGACTACGAGACCGCCGCCCAGCACATGCAGCGAGCACTGGAAATAGACCCCGAATACGCGCTGGTGTACTACAGTCTAGCGGATATGTACTGTGCCAAGATGGGACAATGCGAACGGGCCGTGGATATGGCGAGCAAAGCCGTTAAAATAGACCCTAGGCACGCCCGCTACCGCACGGCGTTAGGGCACATCTACATGCGGTTGAATCGCCACAAGGAAGCGGAGGCGGCCTTTCGCGCAGCCATTGAGCGCGATTCGGCTTATGTAGAGGCACTAAATGGGCTGGGGATGGTGCTCGCCCGTCAGGGCAAGGAGGTCGAAGCGGCCGCTGTACTCGAGCAAAGCATCGCCCTAGACCCAGCCTATCCAGAAGCGCACTTGACCCTGTCCAAAGTGTACATGAAGCAGGGAAAGGCAGAGGAAGGGCAGAGGCAAATCGAGATATTCAAGCGCCTTGATCCACATTTCGATACCATTCGCGATCAGCGTTTGCGTCTCAAAGACCACGCCGACGATGCCGTAGCCCGCTATAACTTGGGCGCGATCTACGCGAAATTAGGTTTTGCTGAAATGGCTGCTCAAGAGTACAAAGCCTCGCTGAAGATCAATCCCGCCCAGATACAGGCTTGGCAGAATTTGGGCACGGCCTATATGCGGCTGCAGCGAGTTGACGATGCCATCACAGCCTATCGCCAAGCTCTAACTTTAGACGAGGACTATGCGTTGGCATGGTTTAATCTCGGCAACGCCTATTTGATAAAAGACTATCCGATGCAGGCGCGCTCGGCTTATGAGCGCGCTTTGGCGATAAAGGAAAACTACATCGACGCAATAAACGGCCTCGGTAATGCCAAGCTGCGCGAGGGCCATGCCCAGGAGGCTATCGACGATTTTAAAGCGGTTTTGCGAGCCGATTCTACCTATGTCGGCACCCATTATAGTTTGGCCGTGGCCTACCGAGAAATAGGAGACTCACTCGCAGCGCAGCAGCAGATACGCCTTTTCGCGCGCAAGCAAAAAAAACGCACCCAGTGAATTGGATGCATTAAGGAAAACGCGAAATTGCCGCAATGGAGGTGATTATGAAACGCTGGAATTTTGTGGGCTGTGTAGTCATGGCCCTGCTGTGGACTAGCTGTGCGACACTCTCTCAGCTCGAAGCAAAGCGCATCGATATCAATACGGCCTCGCGCTCACAGCTAGAAACGCTACCCGGGATAGGGCCGGCAGTGGCGCAGAGGATAATCGAGGGCCGCCCCTATCACAATGTAAAAGGCTTGCTCAACATAAAGGGCATTGATTTGCAGCGCCTAAAGGACATCGAACCCTATATAACTGTCGTCAAGTAGCTATGGAATGGAGAAGAATAAAATGAGCGATGAACGCATCGGCCAAGCCGAAGACGCGGTGAATAGCAATTCGCGGCCATCGGACTTGAAGATCACCGATATGCGGCTGGCCGTGGTGTGCAGCAACTATGACTATCCAATCATTCGCATCGACACCAACCAAGACATCTACGGCATCGGCGAGGTGCGCGACGCTGGGCACAAGGAAGACGCGCTGCAGTACAAGAGCCAACTGCTAGGGCAAAATCCGTGTAATATCGACATGATTTTCCGCTCAATAAAACAGTTTGGTAGCTGGGGGCGCTCGGGCGGCGGCGTGTCGGGCATTGAGCTGGCGCTGTGGGATCTGATCGGCAAGGTCTATGGCGTGCCCTGCTATCAGTTTTTAGGCGGCAAATACCGCGACAAAGTGCGCCTGTACGCCGACACACCCGAGCCGGAAGAACCAACGCCGGCAGCTTATGCCGAGCGGGTGAAGGGACGCATGGACTTAGGGCTGACCTTTATCAAGTTCGACATCCGCATGCCGCGCTACGACGAGCGCCATAACTATCTGATCGGCACGCCGACAAAGCACGAATACGGCGGCATTCGCAGCCGACAAAAAGCACCGGGCACCGGCCAAGGCGCCAAACTCACCGACGCCGGTATCGCGCGCATGGCCGAGGTAGTAGCAGCGGTGCGCGAGGCGGTCGGCTGGGACATCTCGCTGTGCACCGATCACTTCGGGCACGGCATGATGACTGCCAAGGAGGTCATCCGCCTAGGGCACGCAGTGGAGCCCTACGGCCTAGCGTGGCTGGAAGATCCGATGCCGTGGTGGGACATTGAGGGGCACAAGCGGGTCACCGATGCCATCAACGTGCCCACCGCCGCCGGTGAAGAGTTGTATTTGTGGGACGGCTTCCGCGAGATGATCGAGACGCGCGCCGTCGATATCATCCACCCCGATCTGCTGACCTCGGGCGGCATGTTGGAGACCAAAAAAATCGCCGACTACGCCGAGCGCTACGGTCTGCCCACAGCGCTACACTTTGCCGGTTCGCCCATCGCCTTTATGGCCAACCTGCACTGTGCGGCAGCCATTCCGAGCTTTGTGGCATTGGAGCACCACGGCTTAGATCTGCCCTTCTGGAAAGGACTGGTGACGGGCCTACCCGCCGACTATATCGAAGATGGCTATGTGGCCGTGCCGGAAAAACCCGGTCTGGGCGTAGATCTCAACTACGAGGGCATCGAGGCCAACCTGCGCTTTCCGGGACTGTTCGAGCCGACAGACGAATGGAACAACCCCAAACTCGACTTCTGGCAGCCCGACCGCCGCTGGGACAAGTAATCACAAGAAAGGATGAGCAATGACGCGATTTGACGATATGAAGGGAGTCTTCGGCCTGCTGCCGACGCCCTACAGAGAAGACCTCGAGATTCACATTGACGACCTGAAGAAGGTAGCCAACTTCTGCTGCGAGAGCGGCCAGCACGGCATCGTCTGGCCGGTGATGGTTGGGGAGTTCTGGTTTTTGGGCGAGGAGGAACGTATCCGGGGGCTAGACGCGGTGCTGGAGGAAGTCAACGGACGCCTACCCGTGGTCTTCGGCTGTTCCGGGATCTCGGTACCGCAGGTGCTGCTCTACGCGCGGGCAGCGCAAAAAGCCGGAGCGGATTCGATTATCGCCATGACGCCAGCGCGCACCGACGCCGCCACGGCAATGGACCTGTACCGGCGCTTAGCTGGGGTGTTCGACGGACCAATCATGGTGCAGAATGCCGACATGTACGCACCGTTGCGCGGCGAGCAAGTGGCGCAACTGGTCGATGAGATCCCGCAGGTCGAATACGTCAAGGAGGAGCGACAACCCGGTCCGAAGCACATCGCCGAGGTGGCCGAGATGGTCGGCGACCGGGTCAAGTGCATCTTCGGCGGGGCGGCGGGCAAGTTTTTGCCCGACGAGATGCGCCGAGGTGCCAACGGCAATATGCCAGCCTGCGAGCTAGCCGATGTGCTGGCCAAGATCACCGAGTTGTGGTGGGCCGGGCAGGAGGAGGAGGCACGCACAATGCACCGCCGCCTATTGCCGCTGCTCATTCTCGAAAACCACCCCTTTATGCGCTACATCCTCAAGCGCCGAGGGATCTTCAGCACGCTGGTGGAACGGGCACCGGCGGGCAAGCTAACGCTGGATGAGGGCGACAAACGAGAGATCGAAACCCTACTGGAGACTGTCGCGGGGGATATCGAGTCGTTTCCGATATTACCGGAGCACTAAGTCGCAACGATGAATTATGGACCGCACTATTCTGTTTTATAGCCTTTGCATACTCGGCATTGTGGGCCTGCTCAGCGTGCCCACAGCGCGTTCCCTGCTACTGGGGCTCGACACGTCCGCACAAAAGGAGAGCGGACGCACGGAGATCGTCCTCGCCGGCTGGGGCAATACGCAGGAAGTGGCCATGCTCAATCAACTCATGGCCGATTTTGAAGCTGGCAATCCAGATATAAAGGTCAAGTTCATCCACATCCAGCAGAACTTCAATACCGTGCTGCTGACCATGATGGCCGGGGGGCGCTCGCCCGACATCTTTTACGTGGCACCGGTCACTTTGGGCAACATGTTGTCCAAAGGGGTCCTCCTCGACTTGGAGCCCTATCTGGAAAAAAGCCAACTCGTTGGCGTTGAGGATTTTTTTCCGCAAACGGTCGAGCCGTACCGTTGGGACGGCAAGCACTTTGGCCAGGGGCCGATCTACGGGCTGTGCAAAGACTGGTCGCCTGACTTTCTGATTTTCTACAACAAGAACCTATTTGACGAGGCGGGTATTCCCCATCCAGACGGCAGTTGGACGCGCGCAGAGTTTGTAGAAATTGCCCGGCGCTTGACCAAGCGCGACGAGCAGGGACGCGTCATGCAGTTTGGCGTTTACAATAACGCCAATCCAGAGCAGTGGATCTGGCAGTCGGGCGGGCGCATTTTCTCCGCCGATCGGAGGCGCGTGTTACTCGAAAGCCCAGAAGTGATCGAGGCGCTGCAGTTTGCCGCCGATCTTTCTACGCGCTGGCACGTGGCACCGGGCTACGCCGAGCAAGCGCAGAGTCCGGTAAACGTGATGTTCGAAACAGGACGCGTGGCCATGTGTTTTTACGGTCAGTGGTTCGTGCCCCAGTTCCGCAAAAACATCAAGAGCTTTGCGTGGGGAGTTACGACGCCTCCGCGCCACAAAGTAGATATTTATCTGTCCGGCGGCATGGTCGGTTATGGCATATACGCCCATACCAAACATCCGCAAGAGGCGTGGCGCTTTATGGAATATCTGGTCGGCCCCCAAGGCCAAGAGGCCATTGCCGAGATCGGCTGGAACATTCCCGGCCGCAGGGAAACCGCGTACAGCCCTATTTTCGTAGAAAATCCCAATCTAAATGCGGAGATTACCCAGACTTTTCTCAAGGCCGCGGAGCGCACCGAATTATTTCATCGCAGCCCCTATATCAATCCCGCCGAATACAATCTGCTATTCAATCCAGAGTGGGAACTAGTCATGCTGGGTGAAAAGAGCGTACCCGAGGCCCTAGCAGATGCCGCCAGAAAAATCAACCAAGCCATTCGCGACAATATGGCTCTGCAGAAGACCGAGGTGGACGGATGAAACTAAAACTGCGAGAGCACATAGAAGGGTATCTCTTCATATCGCCGTGGATCTTGGGCATGGTGCTCTTTGCCCTCGGGCCGATATTGGCCAGCTTTGGTCTGGCGTTCACGCGCTGGAACCTCTTTACGGAGCCGGAGTACGTGGGATGGGCCAATTTTCAGAAGCTGGCGCACGACCCGCTCTTTTACAAATCAGTGTTTAATACGATCTACTACACGGTTTTTGCCGTGCCGCTGGGGCTCGTGCTGGCGCTGGGACTGGCCATGCTAGTCAACCACCGCCTGCGCGGGGTCAATTTTTTTCGCACGGCTTTTTTTCTGCCCAATGTCGTGGCAGGCATAGCGATGCTACTGCTGTGGAAGTGGCTCTTTGATCCCAATTTTGGCTTGATCAACCTGTTTCTCGACTGGACCGGATTGATGGCGATGCTGGAGTGGATCGGCATTGGCCGGCCTCAGTGGATCTCATCGCGGGCGGGTGCCATGCCGGGCCTAGTCTTTATGAGCATCTGGGGATTGGGCGGGTCGATGATGATTTTTCTGGCTGGCCTACAGAATATTCCCCGCGAGTTGATCGAAGCGGCGGAACTGGACGGTGCCGGGCCGTGGAAGCGCTTTAGATACGTCACCGTGCCGCTGCTGACCCCGACGATTTTTTTTCTGATGATGGTCGGCGTGATTGGCTCGCTGCAGGTCTTTAACCAAGCCTATGTCATGACCCAAGGGGGGCCAGCGCACGCGACCCTGTTCTACGTCCTGTATCTCTTTCAAACGGCCTTCGAACGCTTCCAGATGGGCTATGCCTGCGCCATGGCCTTAGTCCTTTTTATCATCACGCTGATCGTCTCGCTGATTCAACTGGCGATGGGCAAAAAATGGGTGCATTACCAATGAGCAGTGCTTCTGGAGACACCCTGTCGCTGCGACGCCAGCTCATCCTCTACGCCGCGCTGTCCTTTCTGGCGTTTTGGTTTCTGGTGCCTTTTGCCTGGATGCTCATTACCTCGGTCAAGACGCCGGACGAAGTCTTTTCCCGTCTCCTGCCTTCAGTGCTGCGGCTGGCCAACTTCGTAGAAATCTTCAATCAGCCGACGTTGCCCTTCGGGCGCTATTTTCTCAACAGCACGATCATCACGGTTTTTGGCACGGGGGCGAGTCTTTTTACTTCTGCCGTTGTGGCCTATGCCTTTGCCCGTCTGAATTTCTTCGGCCGCGACGTGCTGTTCGTCGCGGTGCTGTCAACCATGATGCTGCCCGCGGCGGTGACCATGATCCCGACGTTTGTGCTCTTCCAGAAGCTGGGCTGGGTCGATACATTTCTCCCCTTTTTGGTGCCGGCCTGCACGGGCAACGCCTTCCAGATATTCTTTTTGCGCCAGTTCTTTAAGACTCTGCCAGTAGATTTGATCGACGCCGCGCGCATAGACGGGTGCTCGAATTTGCGCATCTGCCTGTCGATTGCCATGCCACTGGCCAAGCCGACGCTGGCAACGCTGGCTATTCTCAGCTTTCTCAGTCTCTGGAACGATTTTATGGGGCCACTCATATACCTGCACAGCAACGAGAAGCGCACGCTGGCGCTAGGGCTGAATGCTTTTGCCGGCATGTACGGCACGCAGTGGCATCTGCTCATGGCCGCTTCCGTAGTAGCGACCGTGCCCATTCTGGTGGTCTTTTTTATGGGACAGCGCTACTTCGAGCGCGGGCTGGTAATGACGGGGATGAAGGGATGACGTGCTCATTGGGTGGAACGAACGTACTGTACTTCTTCGTCAAATCTGTCCCAAAGGATGAGCTGGTCATCCCACACGATGAATCGCTTATCGTAGAAGATTCTGACATAATCGTGCGTTACCCTACCAAATGCCCCCCTGTGAAACATAGCGTAGTCCTGCCATTGATCGTATCGGATATGGCCTCGCCCATTATCTTCTTGTATGCGGAGGCGTCCCCAGCCGTTTGCGTACAAACTCTTGGTGGGGGTTTTTTGCATTAGGCACTCCACATAGTCGTCTATTCCATCGGTTTCTGTACAGGCACTCTCTTCGATCTGGTCCCAATCTTCCAATAGGATTGTTTTTTCCCGATAGGTAAGCTCATGGGCTACTCCGTCTCGGGGCATTATGATAAGTGAATCCACAAGAGGAGCCTCTTCGTAACTACTATACCAAACGTGTAGCCACGTCCCCACTAAGAGACCACCGGGCTGGTCCGAAGAGGTCTTGGCCACAGGACCCTCAGACTGTGTGGGGAAAGACTGGTCACAAGCGGACATCAGGGCGAATAGGGTGAAGAGGATGACGGTGCGTATCATGGAATACCTCCTGTGCTCAGGGTAAAGAGATGACTGGGCATGGGGGCCCGCCGCCGAGGGACTAAGCAGATCTGTCCCTTGGCTTAGCTAGTCATCATACAGCTTCTCATCGTTGTTGTAGGGGTTGGCAATGTCGGCAGTTAGTCGACTGCTTACCGTGTAGAATAGGACGGAATCTTACAGGCCAGCTTCCTCCTTAGCCTTTATAAATTGATCTACCTCGCCTTTGATCTCTTGGGCAATTGTCTCAACCAATTTTTCTAGTTCATCGTCCTCAACAACATAGCGCATCTGCTCCGCCCCAAAGTCAGAAAACGAAATCGGCTGATTCAAGTATTTCAGGTATTTATATCTCAACGCATAAAGAATGCTTGGAGCGAATTCGCCGCTAGCCAAATCGAGGTATTTTTTGAAGGAGCCTTCATCGCCTTTACTAACTTTCTGACCTTCCTCAAGAATCATAAAACCGTACCATATATTACCTTTTTCTTTACCCCCTGTTTCTATCTCTACTCTAAGTTCCATCGTAAAAGGTAAGTCTAAATCGAATTTAGGAACTTTGGCGCTTATTCCACCCGGCACACTACTCCATTTTTCGATACCGCAAACCTCAGTGATTTTTTTCAGCTTCTCAAAGAATTGGTCTTGTATGCGTTTCTTTGTCTCGGTAACGGAATTCTCCAATTCGGTAATGAGGTCGTACTCTCTGATCAGAATGTCACTTATTTTCATCGTAAGTTTCTTCGGTTGTTTAAGCAGTTTCTTGCTCATCTCCTGATATTGGAGTAGTATGTCGTAAAGACGAGCGATCCCAACCACCTCTTTGAGACAGCCCTCCAGCCACTTGGTTATGTGGCTTTCGTACGACATGCAAATCACGCTATCTGGATCTAAAGGTTCTTGGCCAGCAAGCGATTCCTCTCTCGGCTTTTTACCATTGGGAGTCAGGTAGATCAGCTTGATCTGTTCATCTTCAAAGCCCTTCTCTTTCGCACCCTTGCAGTACTTGTTCAACTGTTCTTCACCATCGCCAGCATCTATCTTGTTTTCGATGATGATACAGGCATCATCCTTCTCCAAGAGTATATCGATGAATCCATCGCCTCTGAGGGCCTCTGATTCTACCTGAAACTCTTCAAAGTTTTCGCGAAACGAATCGGGCAGCTTTTCTAGTAGGAGTGGCAATTTTAAGAAGTGTTCCAAGAAAACGGCACCTTGCGAGTGCGTCCCTTTCGGATCTAGCAGATCTTTGAGAAATGCCGAGTGTCTCACTTCCTTTCTTTCAACGCCGAGGACAGAAAATACGTTAAAGTTCTTTCCGGTAGCCTTGGCAATCTCTTCGTCCTCCTCCTTCAACTCCTTAATCTGTTTTAGGACACTTTCCACCCGTTGAACCTGTGTCCGTTCAACCATTGTTTTCATCTCTTATAATTGCGAAATCAAACGACGATTCGGCCTCCAACTACCAAGTTGCGTCAACGGCTCGGAGGGAACACCTCTACTCCAACTCCGGGTATTGGGCCGCGTAGATCGTCAACTTCGTCGCCGCCCCGATCTGTTCCAGTTCTGGCCTCCGTCCCGACAAGCGCAGGCTGTCGCGCACCAAATTCAAAAACCCCTCACCCCGCGCTTCCAGAAAACTAGATCCTGTAACCGGGCTTTCGTAATAGCGCATGAAGCCGGTGAGAAACTGATTCCGACGCGCTGGCTGACATCCGGCGTACAAATTTTCGATGGTCAACGTGTTGTAGAGCGCCCCGGGATTTTGGAACTCAATGCGGTCGGGGAACATGCGAATGATGATCTGCGATCCGGCGACGCCGTAGTCCCGATGAATGACGGCGTTTACGACGGCCTCTTGGAGTGCAGTGTCTATATAGCTGGGGTAATCTCGCCGACCGTCGCCGCTTTTCCGCGATAGGATCGGCGTCAAAGGAGAGGCTTGGAAATACGACACGATCTTGGCAATCTGCTCGGGTAAAGGCCCGGTGATTTGCCGGCTATCTACGGTGTTGCCGTCGGGAATGTCGTGGTGGTACACAGCCAGATCGATGTACGCACCGGAAATGTATTGCTCGGGCTGCACGGCAAAGAGTAGGATGCCCAAGTGCGTCGGCGTAGCTCCCACCTCCGAGATCACAGCGAGTTTGTGCGCCGCCAGTGTGGAAGCCCAGTCTTCTGGCGTGGACCAGTCGGGGAAGCGCCGACTGAAGTACTGTTCGAGTCGGGTTTTGTCCAAGTCATCGAGACTGCTGCCGACTAGGGGTCGTTCCTCAAGCGGGCTAGCCAAGCGACGTTCCGTCAACATGCGGGCCAGTCGTTCGGCGGGGATCAACTGGCGATGGCTACCGACGCGCTGGAGAAATCGCCCATCGCTCGTCTGGTGTACGTCGAACTTGGACGAGGGGATTTCAACAATTAAGCACAGTGTGGAGCTCCCACCTTCTCCGGGCAGGTATTCCCAATCCAACGCCGGGACTATCATCGGATTGCAATTATGGGCCGCCACATTGACGATAAATTGCTCTAAGAGATCTCGCTTGTCAGGGGGGATGCCAACCGGGATGCGATCCGAGTCCCGGACGCCCATCACAACCGTGCCTCCTTCCGTATTGGCCATACTGACGAATACCTCGGCGAGTCTCGACGCGGCACGACCCTCTTCTCTGGCAAACCCAATCCGGTCTCCCCGAAATACGACCTCCTTGAGTTCGAGCTTGGTATCTTCGCCAGCTTGGATGGATGAAATAAGTTGGGTTTTGTCGATCATGATCAATCCGCGTTTTTAAGCTGCTCCAGAACGTCCATCCCCACCCGCTGGCTCCACGCCTCCATCACCCGCCCGAACAGCGGGCCGGGCTTACCGTCGCCAATCGGCGTATTGTTGATGCGCGTACACGGTGCCAAGCAATAGGGCGTGCTGGTCAACCACGCCTCGTCCGCATTGATCGCGTCGTAGGGCTGCAAATCCTTTTCGACCCAGCCTAGCCCCAACTCAGGTGCCAATTCCCGCAGCGTCACCAAACTCACTCCTTCCAATATGTTGCGGCTAGTAGGCGTAAAGATCGTATCGTTCTCCACCACCACGAAGTTGGCCCCCGAGCACTCGGTGAGGTTGCCGTCCAAATCGAGCAGCAGCGAAGTGGCGGCGGGATCGACCGCCTGCGATTGCTTGTCGGCCAGCCAATAGTGCAAGCGCGAGCGGTTTTTGGTCTTGGGGTCAACGCATTGGGGCGGCACGTGGCGTATAGAGGGCGTGACCGCGTGGACGCCCTGCTCAAAATAGGGCTGCCACACGGCAAAGGGCAGCGGAAAGGAGTGGATGCACAACGTGGGCGTCAGGCGCGCCGATTTCCCAGCGCTACCCGCGTAGATTTGGTTTTCCCCTGGCGTTACAAAGTGGACGACTCCCAAATCCTGCTCGGGACCGATCAGCTTGCTATTAGTCTGAATCAAAGTCCGCGTACATTCGACCAGCCCCTCGTGGTCCAGTGCCAGTTCAATGCCGGCGTATTTACACGACCGCAAAAGCCGCCGCACGTGCTCCTCTAAGCGGAACGACTCGTGTCTAAACGTGCGGGTCATTTCGGTCAGAGTAGCTCCCAGTACAATCCCCAAATCGTAGATATTGAGATGGGCCTGGGAAGCTGGGACGAAGCCATCGTTGAGATAGACGACTGGTTCACTCATAGCTCATTACTCTCCTGTGAATCCAAGGCGGCGCAGGCAGCGTAAAAATCGTCCGTCGAAGTAGAAAAACCATGCACCTGCTCGACCTCGCGCACGGCCAATTCCGTGGCCCACCGCGCCTTTAGTGTATCGGGGAATTCCACTCCGTCCGTGGCGTCCCGCACCAAAATGGTATTATAGCCCCGCCCGCGCATGGCGCGAACCCCGTAGTCGCGGCCCAAGATGCACCAGTTGGTTGCAAAGCCAGCAAAAAGCAAATGCAGAATGCCGCGTTCTTGGCACAAATCGTGTAGCTGCTGGCCCGTGCCCACGACAAAGTCCCCTTCCTCCACGGCGATATGGGGCGAAAGATCCAGTTGCCCGGTTAGGCTCTCCCAATAGGGACCAATGCCCGGCTCTTGGTCGCGCGGTCCGCGGAAACAGGCGTACACTCCCTGCCGGTTGCGGAACTCGACCGGCGGCCAACTCGGGGCTGGTCCCGGCTCAGGCGCGGGCGTGCAGCCTTGGTACACTTCGTACTTATCCGGGAAATTAGCCAGTACGCCGGGGCTAGGGGCCTGCACGATAGTCAGGCCGCCTTCCCGCGCCCACCCGATGAGCGGCGCAATCACTTCCTTGGTCACGGCCTCAGCGCGCTCGATCCAGCTATCGATGTGATGTACGTTCCACAGGTCGATCAGCACCAGCGCCGTCTGCTCAACCGGCAGGGCGAACTCCAACTCCCGCACGACGAAATTCTCCTCGCGGCAGGGCACTTCTGTAGGCGTGCTGTCTTGGAAGTATTGCACTTTCAGTTGTAGCGTCGCCATTGCCTCTCCTCTTATCACAAGTCTGCAATCATGTCGTAATTGTTGGTCCCCCCGGCCTCAAAATCGCCCACGCGCCGAAAACCGAATTTGGTGTAAAAGTGGACGGCGCGGGGATTGTCCGCGCGCACGCCGCCCCACAGCAGCATGCGCTGACACCCCAGCCGTGGCAATAACCCGAGCAGATGCTGCATCATCAAACTGCCCAATCCCTGACCCTGGTACGCGTCGGCTACCGAAGGAGCCAAGGTGCAATCAGTCTCGTCGTGCAAGGCCAACCCCAATGCATCGTAGCGCCGACGGTCCCCGTCCCGCACGCCTAGTTCGACGACAAAATACCCCACAATGCGCTCCACTCCCTCCTCATCGACCCAAGCCAGCATACGCAGCGTGTGAGCGCTGTCCAATGCAGCGCAAAAACCATCGGCTGTCTCTTGGTCAAATGGGTGCGGCCCGTACACCCAGCGGGTAGCCTGCGACAAGCCGGTGAAGTACGCACCCAAGGCAGCGGCCTGATCAGCGCGCAACGGGCGGAAGTAAACCCGTTGGCCCGAGGCCAGCATCGCGCTAGACGAAACCAGATCGGGCTGCGCGTCTATGGTACTGGGATCAATCCGCATGGGACACCATCAGTTTCTTTTCCCAAGCAACGCCTGATACGCCACAAGCGCACCGGCCACGTGGACATTCATCGACGGCCCCTTGCCGTACATGGGGATATAGACCGCGCCATCGCACAACGCCAAGGTCTGTCGATAGACGCCTTTGGTCTCGTTGCCGAGCACCAAACAAACTTTGTCCGGGAAATCGTATTCCAAATAGCACACGGCCCCTTGCACCATTTCCAACGCCACCAAGTGATACCCTTCGTCCCGCAGCGCATTGGCCGCCTCATCCATGCGCCCAATCCGCCGCCAAGCCACCCGCCGCTCGTGACCCCGCGCCGTGCGCTCAATATCCTCGTGCGGCGGCACAGGCGTCACACCCGTAAAAACCAACTCCCGCGCCCCACACGCATCGGCAATGCGAAACATCGAGCCGACGTTGAGCGGGTCTTCGACGCTCTGCAGTAAAAAGGCTAGCTCCACCTTGGGCGGATAGCTCTTCGCCGCGTCCGCAAAGAGCCGCTTCACTTCAACCTTGCGCAAAGGGCGCATCGTCAAAAGCGGATGGCCTTGTACTTTTTCACGTGCTCGGTAATCGCCACCTCCACCGGCAACCGCTCCATGCTCGACGCACCGTAAAAGCCATCGACGCCCTGCGTGTTTTGCAACACGTACTCGGCGTCCTCCGGCTCTGAAATCGGCCCCCCGTGGCACAGCACAATCACCTCTTCTGACACCCCCCGTGCCGCGTCGCATATCGCCTGTACAAACCCCACCGATTCCGCCAAAGTCAGCGCAGTCGTCGCGCCAATCGCGCCCTTCGTAGTAAGCCCAGCATGCGCCACCACAATGTCGGCACCAGCCGCCGCCATCTGCTCGCCCTCCTCGGGATTAAACGCATAAGGCGTCGTCAACAACCCCATCTCGTGCGCCGTGCGGATCATCTCCACCTCTTCCCCATACCCCATCCCGGTTTCCTCCAAGTTTTGCCGATACAACCCGTCAATCAGGCCCACGGTCGGAAAATTCTGCACGCCAGAAAATCCAATCGCCTCAACCTCGCGCAAGAAAACATCCATCTGCCGGAACGGATCCGTCCCGCACACGCCCGCTAGCACCGGCGTATCCTCCACCACCGTCAACACCTCCCCGGCCATATCCATCACAATCGCATTGGCGTCCCCATACGGCATGGTCCCGGCCAGTGATCCTCGGCCCGCCATGCGAAACCGCCCGGAATTGTAAATCACAATCAAGTCAACCCCGCCGGCCTCCTCGAACTTCGCGCTGATCCCGGTGCCAGCCCCCGCGCCGATAATGGGAATCCCATCGGCGATGTTTTGCCGCAATCTCGCGAGCACTTCTTCTCTTGTAAAAGCCATGGCCGCCTATCCGTTCAACGCCTTTTCTATCCGCACCCCTTCCATCTTCCGCAGCTCGGCCTCCGGCCCAAACGGCGCGTATATGGCGATCAATTTCATCGGGCCGTCCCCATTGTTGACCGTCGAGTGATACACAGCGGTCGGAATGTGGACCAACTCACCCGGGCCAATCTCCTTTTCCAACATGCCCGACTCCAACTCCACCGTCTGGGTCCCGGTCCCCTCCATCACATAAAGAATCTCCTCGCTATACGGATGGTTGTGGCGCACATGGCCCTTGCCCGGTGCCAACTCCACCACGCCGCAGCTAAAGTGCTCGGCCGCAGTCACCAGCGGCTCGGAAAGCCAGTTTAACCGGCCCCAGTCAAAAACTTGGGTTTCCACGTCGGCGCATTGTACGAATGTCTTTTTTTCGCTCATCACTCTCCTGCTTTCTCGGCGATTAGCTCCAGCAGCAGCGCGGTCGCCGCGGCTGCAAATTCTGGATCGTTGATGTTGTGATCGACTTCGCGGACGAGGATGCCCTCATCCAAGTTGGTTTTGAGGGCGTCGCCAAAGGCGCGGTCGGCTTCGCGGTCGCAAAACAGCTCGCCGTCGCCATCGAGGATCGACACGCCCCTGAGCGGAATGAGAACGGCGACCGGGCCTTGGGCGGCGTTGAGTTTTTCGGCGAATATCCGGCCCATCTGCGCATTCTCCTCGGCGTTGGTGCGCATCAGGGTCACTTCTGGGTTCCACTCGTAAAAGAGCCGCGTGCCGTCCTTGTATTTTTGCGGCACCGTATCCATGCCGCCAAAATTGGCCATATCCACGCAGCCAGGGACCACTAGCTGGGGCAAACCCGCCCGGCCCGCCGCGCTCAAGCGCTCCGGACCCGCGCTGAAGACGCCGCCGCATACCTCGTCGGCCCACTCGGTGGTAGTAATGTCCAGCACCGCATCCACCAAGCCCTCGTCGATAAGCGACTCCATGGTACGACCGCCCGTGCCAGTAGCGTGAAAGACCAAGACCTCGTACCCGTTCGCCGACAGGGTCTCGCTACACGCGTTTACGCATTCCGTGGTGTTGCCAAACATCGACGCGACAACGATCGGCTTGTCGTCGCCAGCAGGTGCCGGCTCGGCCTCGACCATGCCGCAGATCGCGCCAGCGGCCCGCGTAAAAATCACTCGCGAAATCCGATTGACTCCGGCCACATCCACAATCGACGGAATGAGCACCACGTCCTTGCTACCCACGTATGCTCCCGTGTCGCCGGCTGCCACAGTCGAAACGCACACCTTGGGCACGCCCACCGACAGGGCGCGCATGGCCGCGGTCACTACGCTACTGCCACCGGACCCGCCCATGCCGACGATGCCGTCAAACCGGCCCTCGGCGTACCCTTGCTCCGCCACCTTGGCCGCGCCCTCCCCCATAGCCTTCATGGCGGCACCGCGATCGCCAGCCGCGCGCAGCGATTCCAGCGACGCGCCAGCGGCCGTGGCCACTTCGCTAGCATCCACGTCCACTGCAAAAGCCTCGCACTCGCCCATAACGCCCGTGTTTACCGCCATAACTTCGTGGCCACGGGCCAAAATCTGCTCGCGCAAGAAGGCGTATTCCACGCCCTTGGTGTCAAACGCCCCAACCATCATAATCGTAGCCATAACGCCCTCCTCAAGCTGGCGTCGTTAGGTGCTTTCCTTTTCTGTCATGCTGAGCGCAGCGAAGCATCCCATACCAAAGTGCCCCTGCAAAACATCCGCCTGTAATATGGCAGCCTCAGCTAAAGCGCCGCAACCGGAGCGCATTCATCACCACCGACACCGACGAAAAGGCCATCGCTAAGCTCGCCAGCATTGGATTGAGCAGCGGGCCGCCGAATAGGTACAGCGCGCCCGCGGCCACCGGAATGCCCGCAGCGTTGTAAAAAAACGCCCAGAACAAATTCTGCTTTACGGTCCGCACAACCGCTCGGCTCAGCTCAATGGCCCGCGCCACATCCGCCAACCGGCTGTGCATGAGCACCACCGGAGCAGACGCGGCCGCCACATCCGTCCCGGTGGCAAAGGCCATACCCACATCGGCGGTAGCTAGCGCTGGCGCGTCGTTGATCCCGTCGCCGACCATGGCCACGCAGCGGCCCTCGGCCTGCAATGCCTGCACGGCCGCGGCCTTGTCTGCGGGCAAGACCTCGGCGCGTACAGTCTCAATTCCCACCTGACGCGCCACGGCTTCTGCGGCCGACCGGCTGTCACCCGTGAGCATCACCACCTCCAAGCCGCCTTGACGCAACCGAGCCACGTCGTCCTTGCTCTGCGGGCGGGGACGGTCGGCCAAAGACACGCGGCCAACCAATGCGCCCGCCACCGAGACCCACGCGACGGTGGCACCGTCCGCGGAGTCGTTGTCCTCGTCTATGCGGATTCCCACCACCGCCATCATGGCGCGATTGCCCACCACCACGTCCTCGCCTTCCACTGCGGCCTGCGCGCCTTTGCCCGGACTCGCCACAACGTCGGTAGCCTCTGGCACGGCAAGACCCTGCTCTGTTGCGGCCGCCACAATCGCCGCAGCCAGTGGATGCTCCGAGCCGCGCTCTACAGCCGCAGCCAAGCTCAGCACTTCGTCGGCGCGACGTCCGTTTAACGGCTCCACTGCCACGACCTGCGGCCGCCCCTCGGTAATCGTGCCGGTCTTGTCCAGCACCACAGCATCTACTTTGTGCGCCGTTTCCAGCACTTCTGGGCTTTTGAACAGAATGCCTAAATGCGCGCCGCGTCCCGTGCCGACCATGATGGCGGCTGGCGTGGCCAAGCCCAAGCTGCACGGGCAGGCGATGATCAACACGGCCACAAAAACCTGCAACGCAAAACTCAGACCCTCCCCAGCCCACAGCCAACCCACCGCGGCCACCGCGCCTATGACCAGCACGGCCGGCACAAAATACCCAGCGACGACATCGGCTAGGCGGGCAATCGGCGCTTTGCCTGCCTGCGCGGCCTCGACTAAGCGCACCATCTGCATCAGCAGCGCATCCCCGCCTACGCGCGTTGCGCGCACCATGAGCGCTCCCGCGCCATTGAGACTACCGCCGGTCACAGCATCGCCCGGTGCCTTGGCCACGGGCAGTGACTCACCGGTCAGCAGCGACTCATCTACCGTAGAATTTCCTTCGATGATTTCGCCATCGGCTGGAATGCGCTCGCCCGGACGCACGCGCAGACAATCGCCTACTTCAATGGCATCAGCCGCAATCTCCCGTTCCCCATCATCAGTCACCAGCGCGGCCTTGTCGGGTTTGAGCTGCAACAAGGCCCCTATGGCCTCCTCGGCCCGCAACCGCGAGCGCGCTTCGAGATAGCGGCCCATCAGCATCAGGGTGATGATCGTCGCAACCGTCGGGAAATAGGAATCAAACACCGCAGCCGCACCCACGGCGACGAATCCCAAACCCCAAGCGCTGTAGATCCACGCCGCAGCCGTGCCAATGGCGATTAGCGAAAACATATTGGGCCGACCCCGCCACAGAGCCTGCCCGCCCTCGGCGTAGATCTGGCGGCCAATCCACATCACCGGCAGCACCAACAGCAGGTGCAAAATGCCCACCCGCAGCGGATGCTGGGCCAAGGACAGCGCCGGGACGACGGGTGCGGCCATCTGCTCGGCCATTTCTACCGCGAAGAGCGGCAACCAAAACGCAACAGCCCAGCGAAACGCACTCGCTTGCCCGGTCAGTTCGACCCGTTTGCGTTCCTGCCGCCTAGCCGCGCCTTCAGCTTCAGGCGCTTGCACCCGCGCCCGGAATCCCGCTTCTGCCACGGCCGCTGCAATGCTTTCCTCATCCACAGCCGCCGGATTAAAGCGCACGGCCATCTGCTCGGTCGCCAAGTTGACGTCAGCCACTTCAACGCCGACCAAGCCGGACACCTGCTGCTCGACCTGCCGCACGCAACCAGCGCAGTGCATGCCCTCAATGGCAAAGTGCTGCTCTCTACTGTTTGCCGTCATGTTGCAACCTCGCAACTCAATCGGTGAACCCACTCAGTGCGGTAGTTTTCAATGCCGTCATGGGATTGAAAAATTGCCGCGCCAAGCCATCCGACCCGCTCAGTCGAGCGCGCCAATCAGTTTCTTGATCTGCCCCCACGTCGTCTCCTCAACCGCCGTGTCTGGCGGTGGCAGCGGCGGGGTGCTCTCGGGATCGCCGGGGTGAAACGCCTCGCCTTCTGGATTGTCATCGCCCGTCACCCAAGTGCCGTCGGGGTCGCCCAACTCCGCGCCATTAGACGCTCCATCGCCGTCGGAATCCAACGCCGCCAGCTCTGGGGCCCAAATCACGTCCCCGGCTGGGCCGGCTGCGGTGAGGAAGTTGGTTACGATCTCCAAGCCAAACGGATTGAGTGGCGAACCGCCGCCGGCCGTGTGGCAGGTGTTGCAGCTAGCTGCGGAGCCGTTGGGAACCTGCCTTACGCGTTTGCTGCGCGCGTTGGCCTCATCAACGACTACGCCGCCCAAAAAAAGCACGGTTACCAGCAAAACCCTCAAAGTCATAGAAAATCTCCTTCCCTTGTTATGCGCCGCGAAATGGCGCTCTTCTCATAACATGTCCACGTTTAGCACTGCAAGTCAACACAAGCCCCTCGCCCCTCGCCCCTCGCCACCAAATCGCGCATATTTAAAGTCCATTCCACAGGAGGCAATGCTCATGTCCACTGCTCAACGTCTCGACCTCAGCGAAATGCGGCCGCAGATTGATGTCGATCCAGCGACCTGCGTCTATCACCGGCTCGCACCGGCTAGCGAATTTGCCGAAGGCGAGGGCCGGCCCTTTACCATTGACGGCATCCATCTCGCAGTCTTCCTCTACGAAGGGTCCTTCCACGCCGTTGACAATCGCTGCCCGCACATGGGCTACCCCATGTCCAAAGGCAGCATCCGCGACGGAGTGTTAATCTGCCACTGGCACCACTGGGAATTTGACCTAAAGACCGGCGGCTGCCTGCTGACTTCGGGCGACGACCTAAAAGCCTTTCCCGTCGAAGTCCGCGACGATGGCTACGCGTGGGTCGGCATCCCGCCCGGCGAGAAGGAAGAGGCCCGCCTGCGGCTCGTGGCTCGTGGCAAGCGCGCGCTGGAACAGGGACTTAAAGACCGCAGTTCCTTCCTCATCGCCAAAGCGGTCGCCGCACTCCGCCAAACAGGTGCCACCCCGCAAGAAATCATCCAACAGGGCCTTTACTACGGCGCGCACAAAACCAGCGAAGGCTGGTCGTCGGGCGTCGCCATCTTAACCCTCGCGGCAAACATGTGGGACGACATCGCCGAGGACGACCAAAATCTCTTTCTCGTCCACGGCTTGACCCAGATTTCGCGGCGCACCTCCGGCTCGTCGCGCCGTCAGCGCTTTCCCTTTCCCCGCACCAATGACGACCAAGACTTGGCCACCCTCAAGCGCTGGTTCCGCACCTTTGTCGATCAGCGGCACCACGGCGCGGCCGAGCGCATCTTGCTCACCCTGCACGACCGCGACTGCGGCAAGGAAACCCTCGCGGATTTCGTCTTCACCGCGGCCACGGACTTCTACTTCATGGGCGACGGCCACTCCCTCGACTTTGCCAACAAAATGTTCGAGGCCCTCGACTACGTGGAATGGGTCGGCGCACACGAGATCATCCGCCCGATCGCCGTCGATCTGGTGAGCCGCACCCGCCACGAAGAGACCTCGCGCTGGGCCGACAGCCTGCCACACTTGGAAAACATCTTCGCGCGCCTAGACGATATCTGGGAAGACAATCAGCGCAACGAATCTACCATCGACGTCTCCGAGTTCACCCAAATCATGCTCGGCGACGACTTTGAACCCATCCTCGCCCGCGTCGAAGAGGCCCTGCGCGCTGGCGTTCCGCCGACCCAGCTTTGCCGCGCCATGACCCATGCCAGCGCGTTGCGCACCCTGCGCTTCCACCTCAAAAACGAGGGCGACTGGCACGACGTGGCCAACATCTATTCCTACGCCCACGCACTCTACTGCACCTTCCACTACGCCGCCAGCAAGGAGCTGTTGCGCGCCATTTTCCACGGCGCGGTTTTCCTCACCTACCTGCGCTGGCTCAACATGCCCTCCGCCCGCGTCCCACGGCACGGACAGAAGCTCGACGAGCACTTCGCCTCCAGCGAGGCCATGCTTCAGCGCCTCGGCGAATTGGCTGATTTCCAAAAGGTCTTCGAGGCCGAAATCCTCGTCAGCCAGTACCTCGAAGAAGGACGCGATGTCGCCAAGCTCCGCCACACCTTGGCCCACATCATGCTCCGCGAAGACGCCGAGCTGCACATGTTCCAAGTGCTCGAAGCTGCCTTCCGGCACTACGACTTGAGCGACGACCCCGAGGAAAAGCGCGTCCACCTGTTGGCCGCGACCCGCTACATCACCGCGCAAAAGGTGATGAAAAACATCCTCTGGGCCACGGAAAACGCCGAGCGGCTCCAGCGCGGCGAACTCCTCAGCGAGCGCGAAGACGACGATTGAGGAGGTGGTACAGAGTACGTGATTGTCGAGAATCGCCGCGACGAAATCTATTGATCCGTGTCTATAGATGAACTCTGGAATGTGCTTCAACCATGAAAATCGGTTCTTGCACCGTCGATTTTCATTCGGGACAGCGGCCTCTTGCACCAGTTACTCGCCATTCGGACGGAGGGCGAGTTGATGAATCATCCTAGCCTTGGCGCGTCGTGGGAGGGTTTTGTCATCGAGCAGTTACTCGCTTGGCTGCAGCCGGAGGAGGCATTTTTCTTGAGCACACATCAAGGGGCTGAAATAGACCTCGTGTTGCGCCTGAACGGTCGCTGGTTAGGCGTCGAATGCAAGCGCACGGACGCGCCGCGCCTGACGCGCTCCATCTGCATTGCCCTCGACGATCTAAAGCTCGAACGGGTCGTCATAGTGTATCCTGGCCAGAAATCGTACGCCCTCGACGCGCAGGTCAATGTCGTACCATTGCGCTTACTCGGCTCGGCGCAGGATGCAGTCGCTCAATTCTGTCGGAATCCCGGCTATGAAGCAAAGTGATCTTTTGCGGCTAGCCCATATAAAATTGGCGAACTCGAACTTTCACTCGACATGGCGGCGACCCGCTACATCACCGCGCAAAATTTCTCACTTCTTCCATAAGGAGCTATAGCTATGAAGTCTTTGGTCGTATGTCTGCTGGGATTGCTAATGCTGGTCGCTTGCGGTGGCGATGAATCGCCTACAGGTGCCGGTGGTCGGGGTAACTCGACGGGCGCTGAGAAGACGTTTTCTCTACCCAATGGGGCAGAGATGGCATTTGTGTGGATTGAGCCTGGGGTATTTCAGATGGGTTCACCAAGTTCGGAGAAGGATCGTTGGGATGATGAAGAGCCGGTACATGAGGTGGAGATCAGCAAGGGATTTTGGTTGGGGAAGTATGAGGTGACGCAGGGGGAGTGGGAGGCGGTGATGGGAATCAATCCGAGTCATTTTGAGGGGACTGACCTTCGTCCGGTGGAGCGTGTTTCGTGGTATGATGTACATGAATTTATTGGTCGTTTGAACGCGGCGGTGGGTGATTCGTTGTATCGTTTGCCTTCGGAGGCGGAGTGGGAGTATGCTTGTCGAGCGGGGAGTACGACTCGGTGGTCCTTTGGGGACGATGAGAGCCAACTGGCGGATTACGCTTGGTATGATTGTAACGATGGTTGTGATACGGAAGCGGTGGGTTTGAAGTTGCCGAATGCTTGGGGTTTGTATGATATGCACGGGAATGTGTGGGAGTGGGTGCAGGACTGGTATGAAGCGGACTATTATAATAGCTCGCCTCGAGTTGATCCCTTGCCCTTGGGGCCTGGCCGCGGCTCCCTTCGCGTCATTCGGGGTGGCGACTTCGGCAATGGCGCCCTGAATGTGCGGTCGGCGAATCGCAGCAACTCCTCGCCCGACTACCGCGACGACTTCGTTGGCGTGCGCCTTGTGAGGATTCGTTAACCCTTTAACCCTTGGCGGGGTCAAGGGGTGTAGGGATTTTTTAGAGGGGTGGGCTTTTAGGATATTGATCCCGAGAAAGGGGCGTAGCATAGCCGCCCTTCGGGGTCAATATCCTAAAAGCCGGGGAGGGGCGTTTTTTATGTTTGGGCGGTCCGGCCCGCGTGCGGCCGGACCGAAATTTTTTCCAAATCACTATTATCCTCACTTGGAGGACCTGTTGCTCCGCAGATCGTCCAGCCTCCGACCGAGCGGCTTCAGCGCGGCGAACTCCTCAGCGAGCGCGAAGACGACGATTGAGGAGCCTTACTCCGCTGACCGCCACGCCGTCACCCGCAGTTTCCACTCCTCGACCGCGCAGTAGAGCACCGGCACAACCGGCGCAGTCAGCACCACCGCCATCATGCCGCCGAAGGTGGGAATGGCCATCGGCAGCATGAGGTCTGCGCCCCGACCACTCGCCGTCAGCACGGGGACCAGTGCCAAGATCGTGGTAGCCGCGGTCATCAGGCAGGGGCGGATCCGCCGCACCCCAGCGGCGAGCGCGGCATGACGCATCGCCTCGACGGTCGCTGGCTTTTGCTCGCGGAAGAGTTGGCGCAAGTACGTCGCCACGATCACGCCGTTGTCCGAGGCAATGCCAAACAGCGCGAGAAAACCCACCCACACCGCCACGCTCAAGTTCAGCGGACGGACGTGGAAGAGGTCGCGCATCTGTGTGCCGAAGACGGAAAAATCCAAAAACCATTCCTGCCCATAGAGCCACAGCATGGCAAATCCACCAGCCCAAGCCACCGCAACCCCGGAAAAGACCATCAGCGCCGTGGCGGCGTTGCCAAACTGGAAATAGAGAATGAGGAAAATAATCGCCAGCGCGAGCGGCAGCAGCACGTTGAGCTTCTTCTGCGCTCGCAGTTGGTTTTCGTAACTGCCGGCGAAAGTATAGCTGACGCCGGTCTCCAGCACCAAATCGCCATTGGCCCTTTTACTGGCCAAATAATATCGACACGCTTCCACCACATCGACTTCCGCGTACCCTGGCTTCTTGTCGAAGAGCACGTAGCCGAGCAAAAACGTATCCTCGCTCTTGATGACCTGGGGGCCGCGCACGTAGCGAATCTCGGCCAACTCGCCCAAGGGGATCTGCGCCCCGTCCGGCGCTGGCACCAGAATGCGCACCAGTTCCTCGACGCTGTCGCGCAATTCGCGCATGTAGCGCACCCGCACGGGATAGCGCTCCCGGCCTTCCACCGTGGTCGTAACCAGCTTGCCCCCGATGGCGATCTCAATTACGTCCTGCACCTTCTGCAGGGCGATGCCGTGGCGGGCAATGGCCTCGCGGTCGATGTGGATCTCCAAGTAGGGCTTGCCGACGATGCGGTCGGCGTTGACGGTCGCCGGCTCGACCGAGGGCACTTTCTTGAGCAAGCGCTCTATCTCCAAGCCGGCGCGCTCGATGGCCTCCAAACTAGGGCCTTTGATCTCAACGCCCATGGGCGCGCGCATCCCGCTTTGCAACATGACGAGCCGCGCGGCAATCGGCTGCAACTTCGGTGCCGAAGTAGAGCCGGGGATTTGGCCAGCCCGAGCGATTTCCGCCCATATATCGTCGGGCCCCTGTATCCCCGGCCAAGCCGTGCGACCCGGATTGAGCGCGGGATCCAAGGGCGGACGCCACAAGCGAAAAGGCCGCCCATCGTCGTCAGGCACGAGGCGACCGGTCTCATCGCGAATATAGCGGCCCTGTACCTTGTAGGGTTCGCCATCGGGAGCAGACGAAGGTGAGCCATCAGACGCGCGGAACAGGTCCGTGGCATGCTCGTCAAAAGCGAACAATCGGCGGCGACCATCCTCGTTGGTCAGGTATTCCGCGCGATAATTGATCACAGTCTCAATCATGGAAATCGGCGCGGGGTCCAGCGGCGACTCCGCCCGTCCTAACTTCCCCACTGCGGACTCCACCTCTGGTATCTGCGCAATGGCCGCGTTTTGCTTCTGCAGGACGTCGAGCACCTCGCCGATAGAGGCGTGCGGCATGGTCGTCGGCATCCACAGGAACGAGCCTTCGTCGAGGGGCGGCATAAACTCCTTGCCCAACCCAGGCAGGGCCTCGTCGAGGGCCGCAAAAGGCGCTGAATGGCGCAGGGCAGGCGGCACAAAACCGAAGACGCGGGCAAAACCCAGCCACGCGGACGCGCCGACCAGCAGCAACAACAAGGGAAGAAGCAGGGCCAGACCCTTGTGATCCAGACACCACCGGAGCACGCGGGGGAAGACATGTTGCAAGGCGCGAAAAAGCGCCAACAGGCCGCCGATCAATCCAGCGGCGAAGATAAAATTGCGCCAGCCGCCCTTTTCCGGTCCAAGGGGCAACCAGTGTTCCGCTAGCACGACGACGACCCCAACAGCCGCAGCAGCTATAACACCCCGCGCCACCCACAAACGCACCCGCTCCGGTACGCGAGCGGCGAGCAAGTGATACGCTCCAATAGCTATCAGCAGCAGACCAACCCACCACGACAGCGCGAGAGCCACCCCAAGACCACAGGCCGCCCAAAGACCAGGTGCCCAACGCCCCAATCGCGTGCCAAACGCGCAGTGCGCTAAGGCCGGCAAGGCAGTCAGCGACAGCCACACCGCAGCCAACAGCGCGAAGGTCTTAGTAAAAGCCAGCGGCGCGAAGAGCTTGCCCTCGGCCCCTTGCATGGCAAAGACCGGTAAAAAGCCCACCACTGTGGTGAGCACAGCCGTCAGCACGGCTCCGCCGACCTCGCGCGTGGCGCGGAAAACCACTTCCAAACGGTCGTCCTCTGCGTCTGCATCCTCTAGGTGCTTGAGGATGTTCTCGCTAATGACGATGCCCATATCGACCATAGTGCCGATGGCGATGGCAATGCCGGAGAGGGCGACTATGTTGGCGTCAATGCCAAAGACCTTCATGGCGGCGAAACAGGCGAGCACGGCCAGCGGCAACAACCCGGAGACCAGCATGGCCCCGCGCAGATTCATCACCAGCGCCAGCACCACGATCACCGTTACCAGTACCTCCTCGCTCAGAGCGCGCTCCAGCGTACCTAGCGTCTCCTCGATCAAACCGGATCGGTCATAAAAGGGGATCACCTGCACTTGGCTGACTCGCCCGTCGGGCAAGGTTTTCTTGGGCAGGCTCGGGCCGATTTCCGCAATCTTGGCCTTGACGCTTTCAATGGCTGCTAGAGGGTTGGCACCATAGCGCGCCACCACCACGCCGCCGACCACCTCCGCACCTTCCTTGTCCAACGCACCGCGCCGTAACGCCGGTCCTAGCGCAACTCGCGCGACGTTTTTGACGTAAATCGGGACGTTGTCCCGCGCCTTAATGACGGCGTTTTCGAGGTCTGCCAACCCTTTGACAAAGCCAATGCCGCGGATGACGTACTCGGCTCGATTTAGCTCTACGGTGCGCGCACCCACGTCTCGGTTGGACATGTGCACCGCGTGGAAAACTTCGTCGAGCCGCACCCCGTAGGCGCGCATCGCGTCTGGATTGACATCAATTTGGTATTCCTGCACAAAGCCGCCCACCGAGGCCACCTCACTGACGCCATCGGCCGCCAGCAGGGCATAGCGCACCTGCCAGTCCTGAATGCCACGCAACTCGTGCAGATCCCAGCCGCCCGTGGGCGCGCCCTGTTCGTCGCGGCCTTCCAACGTGTACCAGAATACCTGCCCCAAGGCCGTTGCATCCGGCCCCAAGGCCGGCTGGACGCCCTCGGGCAGAAGGCCTGCCGGCAGGCTATTGAGCTTTTCGAGGATGCGGGAGCGCGACCAGTAGAAATCGACCTCTTCGGCAAAAATCACATAGATGCTCGAAAAGCCGAACATCGAAGAACTGCGGATCGTCTCGACGCCCGGTACGCCCAACAGCGCCACTGTCAGCGGATAGGTCACCTGATCTTCCACGTCTTGCGGCGAGCGTCCGGCCCATTCGCTAAAGACGATTTGCTGGTTTTCGCCGATGTCCGGGATCGCATCCACCGGCACCGGGTCGCGCGGTAGCCAATCGAGCTTCCACGCAAAAGGGGCGACGCTGAGGCCCCAGCCAACGAGGCCAGCCAGCATCAGCACGGCGACGAGTTTGTGGCCTAGGAAAAAGCGGACTAAGCGGTCCATGGTAGCCTCCTACTCGTGGCCGGCGAAGGTCTCGCGCAGGCTACCGCAACGGTACATCTGGCCGCCGAAGTAGGGATTTTGGGTCTGCATCGCCTGTTGCAGCCAAGCTGCCCCCTCGTTGTCAAAGGCCATTGGACAGTGAAAAAGATGCACTGGCCCGGCATGGACGCCCCCCTGCCTCGCCACCCGAATCAGCACCGTCGAGAACTCGGCAAAGGCTTGGCGGGCCGCGGCGAGATCGCCAGCTCCGCTGATCGCGTCTCCGATCTCCTGCGACGCCGGGTGGGCCGCGAGCGTTGCGGCGGCGGCCTTTGCCCCCGACAGATCGTCCTTGCTCAACGCCTGTTGCGTGGCGAAATAGGCCGTCCAGACCGCGGACGGCGGGCCGTGCGCGTGGCCGTTTGGCTCGTTGTCGCGCTGGTCGGCCCGCGCTGGCGCATTCATCATGCTCGGCTGGGCGCGGATCTGGAGGGCACTGTCGATTTTGAACGCGCCGTTGACCACCACTTCCTCTCCCTCGCGCAGACCCTCGCGGACCAAGTAGTAATCCCCAGCCCGCGGCCCGAGCACGACCTCGCGGCCCTCGTACAGGCCCTCGCCGAGCGCGACGTACACCACGGCGCGTTTGCCAGTCAGCAGCGGTGCCGAAGCTGGCACCACCAGCGGCATCTCGCGCTCCGCCTCGTCGCCAGTGTCATACAACTCTTCGGCGCGCACTAGCGCCATGCCGCAAATGTCGCAGGCACCGGGCTCGTCGCGGACGATCTCTGGGTGCATCGGACTGATCCACTTGCCCTTGAATTCGGGCGACATGGCGCGTCCGTGGGCACCCACCTCGGCCTGAGCCACGGCCCACACCAGCATTCCTGGCTTCAGCCGACCTTGCTCGTTGGCCACGTTGACCCGCACGCGCACCGTGCGCGTGCGCTCGTCCAACACTGGATCGACGAAGGATATCTGGCCGCTGAACACTTCGCCCGGATAGGCTTCAGCCGAGAATTCAACGGCTTGGCCATAATGGATCCAAGACATATCCGATTCGTAGGCTCGCAGTTCCAGCCACAGCCGAGACAAGTCCGCAATGGTGTAAATCGGCGTCCCGGTCTGCACGTACGCGCCCTCGCTCAGGTGCTTTTCTATCACCACGCCGCCTGTTGGCGCGTAAATCGTCAGGTGGTCGGAGGCGCTGCGTTCGCGCTCGACGCGCTCGATTTGCTCCTCCTTCAGCCCGAGCAGGCGCAGCTTTTCGCGCGCGGCCTCGACCGTCGCCTGCGCTGTCTGCCCAACGGACGTGCCGCTGTCAACCAATCGCTCGCGGGCGCGCAGGGCCTGGATCAGTTCCTCTTGGGCGGTCAACAACTCGGGGCTGTAGAGATAGGCTATGTGATCGCCCTTTTCGACCCGCACGCCCGTGTAGTCCACGTACAGCCGATCAATCCGGCCCGCTACCCAAGCGGTGATGGAGCGGACTTGCGTCTCATCTACCGCAATCTTGCCAACCATCCGCGTCTCGACCGGCGCGAAGCGGCGCTCGACCGGAGCAGTCTGGATGCTGGCAAGCTCCTGCGCGGCGGGTGAGAGGCGCAACTGGCGCGGGGCCAAAGTGTCGTCAACCTCGGGCGCGGCCACTGGAATTAGATCCATAGCGCAGATTGGACACTGACCCGGCCCGGGCTGGCGAATTTGCGGATGCATCGAACAGGTCCACGTTTCGCCCTTTTCAGCAACCGCAGTGGGTGCGTGTCCGCTGGGTGCATCCGAACCGCTCAAACCCCAACCCACCACCAAGCCGACGATCCCCGCCACTATACCGGTAGCTATTATCTGTTTCGTTGCTTTCATGGTTGAATTTCCTCCGTGGGTTCGCCGACCAGCTTTTCAATCTCGGCCCAATGCAGGGCTTGGTCGGTCCGCGCCCGCTCGTACGCTAGCTGGAACTCTAACAGAGTGCGTTGGGCGTCGATGACCGCGAGAAAATCGCTGCGGTCGGCGGCGAAGGCGCGCTGCGTCACGTTGAGCGCCTGTTCGGCCTTGGGCAGCAGACTGTCCCGATAGAGGGCGCTGCGGCTTTGGGCGTCGCGCTGCTTGTACAAGGCCAGTTCCAGCTCGGCAGCAAGCCTATTCTCCTCGTCCGCAACGCCCTGCAAGGCGGCCTGATAGCTCAGCTTGGCCGCGCGTTCCCCCCCCTCGTAGGACGAGCGCCACAAGGGCAGGTTGAGCGTGGCCATGGCCATCAACGGATTCGCGCCCCGGTCGCCGATGTGGATGTAATCGAGGCTCACGGTCAAATCCGGGTAAAACTGCTTGCCGGCCAACTCGACACCTAGGGACTGCGCCTGCACCTGCGTGTGTCGCATTTGCAGCATTGGATTCGCAGCTTGCAAGCGCGCCTTTAGCACCTCTTCGTCTAAGTCCGACGCAGCCATGGGCAGCGAATCGGGCACAGCTATCGGAGCCGTCGCCGCGCGACCGAGCGCCGCATTTAACCGGGCCGCTGCTGGACGCCGCTGCTGACGCAAGCTGCGCAGTTGATCCTCTAAGCGGCCCAATTCCACCTGCGCCTTGAGAACCGGAGCGTGATCGCCGGTGCCACTGCGATAGCGGGTGCGGCCCACTTCTTCTAAGTGAGCCAACAGCCGCAAGTTTTCCTCGCTGACGGCGATGGCCCGCTCTAAAAAGTAGCAGTCGTAGTACGCGGCCTTGACCTCGAAAATCAGCGACCGCCGCGCGGCCTCATAGTGCTGGCCTTCAACTTCGGCCTCCTGCTGGGCGATCCGCCCCTTGAGATCCAATTTGCCCTTCCACGGGAAGGTTTGCGCCGCGCTAAAGCGCATTTCCTGCGGGCCGGTGCGCGTCTCCACCGGGCGCGCGAAATAGCCGTAGGTCAGGCGGGGATCAACCCAAGCGCTCGCCGGAGCCACCTTTGCTAGGGCGGCCTCGTAGCGCGCCAAAGCCTGCTTGAGCTTGGGGTTGTGCTGTTCGGCGTAGCGCACGTACTCCGCGAGTTCGGCTCGGGGATCGAGCGCTGCTTCTTCCTGAGACCAAACCGGTCCTGCAAGCAGACCTGCTAGCAGCAGGGCCGTTTTATTTTTGTACATGCAATTACTCCTCGCCGCGTGGAGGTCTGAGATTCGCGCACAGACCCCCGCAAATTGAGTGGAGTGTGAGACTTAGAAACGTCTGGAAATTTCCGAGTGTGCCCTATAAGCTCGGATAGCTCATTTAGGACAAACTCAGTGCGGCGAGAATCAGATCAGAAAGGAACAGTAGAGCTGGAAAAGCGGGGGATGCGGCTCGGGGATGCGGTTGGGCAGCGACCGCAGTGCAGCCGAACGAGGCGGCAGCGGAGTGGTCGCCACTATTCCAATCGCGGGCGTTGAGACGGACGGCTGCTCGGCTGGGGGAACAAACGGAAGAGACGCGCTGTTGGATTCGGTGCGCAGACAACAACAACCCGCTTGCAGGCCCACGTCGCCGCAGGTATTGGCGACGTGGCAAGGCATCGGAGCGGCCTCTGCAACCGGAGCGCAGAAAACCTGCAAGCCGCTACAGGCGAAAGCCAGCAGCAGGACTAAAGACGTGGTTATGGGTCGAAAGTTTTTCATTAGCGATCAATCGCTCGGCAGCAGGCCGAGTACGCAAATAGACTACAGACCGAATAAAGAAGTTTCAACCGAATTAGCGCAAGCGCAAAATCCGCTACTTGGACACCATCTTGCGCACGCCGCGCTCGTATACCACTTCGTACTCGCCCTCCGGCACCTCCATATTCCGCACGGCTAATTCGCCCATCGTCACCAGCGGCTCAGACTGCAAGAGCAGTTCGTCGAACGACTCCTCGGGCGTCTTGCCAGTGGTATCTAAGACGATGGTGCGGTTTTGGTGGCTAAACAGCGACGCGGCAATTTCTTCCTCAAAGCGCGCTTTGACCTCGGCAATGTGTTCCTGGCGCACGACCGGATATTCGTGCGGGCTGTCCTGCATCCGCCGCGCGATCTCCTCGTCAGAGGCCGTTACGTGGAATAGCACCACATCGGGCAGATGGGCCTCTAACACCAACGATTCGTAGAGCCGCTGGAAGCCGTAGTGGAAGTTCGGGTAGTAAAAGCTGTTCGGGTCGTCGCCGTAAAAGCTAGTGTACACGGCTTCCTCTAAATGCCAGCCGACGATCAGCGGACAGGCGTATTTTTTTATGATGTCCACGTGGTAGTGGATCTGCATCCGCTGTCCGCGCTCCTTTATGTCGTTGGGCAGATCGACCAAGATCTTGCGCGACTCCGGGCTGAGCGACGCGTCGGGGAGGGTGAAGTGATCGTCCCCGTGGATGGGAACTCGGCGGTGCCGGTAGTACTCCCCAAGCATGGTGGCCAGTGTGCTTTTCCCTGCGTATTCAATGCCTGCGAAAATGCTGCGCATTTCTACTCTCCTTCGGGCTTTTCAAGACGGCGTTCTCGGATATATTCTCAAAAGTAAGTCGCCGCACACCCTCCAGCAAACGCCCGCTTATGCCCGCTAGCTCCTCCAAAATTGGCGTCCTCGTCGCCCAGCTCGGCACGCCGCAAGCGCCCACCGCCCGCGCCCTGCGGCCCTATTTGCGCCAATTTCTCTCCGATCCGCGCGTCATCGACCTCCACCCGCTCAGGTGGTATCCCATTCTCTATCTCTTTGTCCTCACCCGCCGGCCCGCGCGCTCGGCCGTCCTGTACGCCAACATCTGGACCGACGAAGGCTCGCCTCTCATGGTCCATTCCCAAGCGCAGACCCGAGGCTTGCAAGAGCGGTTGGGAGAGGCGTATCGGGTCGTACTCGGCATGCGCTACGGCGAGCCGAGCATCGAGCGCGCCGTACAGTCCCTAGAAAGTGAAGGCATCGAGCGCATCCTCGTCTTTCCCATGTTCCCGCAGTTTTCCTGCGCCACCACCGGCTCGATCTACGACGCGGTCAACCGCGCTGCCTTAGGCCGGCGCTGCCCTTGGTTTTTCGCCCGCAAACGTCAGATGCCAGCGCTGCGCTTCGTCCCGCCCTACGCAGATCACCCCGCGTACATCAACGCGCTCAAACAGTCGGTCGCCGCAGCAGTCGCCCGCCTCAGTTGGACGCCCGACCGCTATCTAATCACTTTCCACGGCATTCCCCAGCGCTACGTCGATGAAGGGGACCCCTACCGCCGCCACTGCGAGGAAACCGCGCGCCAGCTAGCCACAGCGCTGGGCCTCGCAGACGACGAGTGGGTCAGCGGCTTCCAATCGCGCTTCGGCAAAGAGCCTTGGCTAGAACCTTATACCGAGGACGTCCTAGAGCGCCTCGGGGGACAGGGCGTGCGTCGCTTAGTCGCCATCTGCCCCGGCTTTACCTCCGATTGTCTCGAAACGCTCGACGAGATTGGCCGCGAAGGGGCCGAGCAATTTGCCCACGGAGGCGGCCAACAGTTCCACTTAGTGCCCTGCCTCAACGACCACCCAGCTTGGCTCGACGCCATGGCAACCATTGCCCGTCGAGAACTGGCCGGTTGGAATACCTGACGGCAATGTGTCATTTACTTGACACTTTTGCGTATTTTTTGTCATACTTAGCGCGGCTCTGTTATGGATAAGCTCCCCCCCGCGCTCGAACGCAAACTCATCCGCCTCGGCACCCGTCTCATCGATCAAAAACGCGGCCGACGCCTCATCGAGCCGACCAAAGACCGCGCTGGCTTCTGGTTCGGCGGCGGCAACTCGGTCCGCGACCCCCACGATGGCAGCCTCTATCTCATCGGCCGCTACCGCGATGCCGGCGACAGCCGCACCGGCCTGACCGCCGGCCCCCGAGGCCGCGCCCTAGCCATCTTTCGCTCGACGGACAATGGACGCAGCTTTGCCGAGGTTCGCACTTGGGACAAATCCGACCTCTACTGCGGCTCAGCCGTACTCAGCATTGAGGGCAGTGCTCTGCGCCTCAACAAGCGCCGCGTTCAAGTGCTAGTCTCCACTGAAAAAGTTCGCCTCTATCCGCGGCCCGTCGCCGCTTTTCAGAAACCGGGCACTGGCGTCTGGAGCATCGACGCCTTCTCCGCCACCTCCATCGACCAACTCGACCCACAGGATTCGATTGCCCCGCTGCTGACAAGCGACGATCCAGCCTATCTGCACCTAAAAGACCCCAACCTCTCAGCCAGAATGGGCCGACAACCTCTGCTACTTTATTGCAGCCATCCGTACACTTGGTCTGCGAGCACTTCGGGCCGTGCCGCGCTCGCGGCTGACTCGTGCGCAAGCCATGGCCACGACTTCTTTCCCCGTGGCCCAACCTGGGATGTGGCTACCTTGCGCATCACTTGCCGCTTGCCCGTGCCCAAGGTGGGCGCGTTCGCTTGTTTGCCCTCGCTCTCGCTCTATTTCTACGACGGGGCCGAGTCCATGCACCCACTCAAAGCGCATGAAAAGGGAGTCACCCGACCGCGCGGTTACTCCTGCGAAGAACTGGGCGGCTTGGCGTATGGCTTCGATCGCCAGTTTCCGCGCCTCCACCGCCTCAGCCATCTCCAACCGCTCTTTGTCTCGCCGGAAGGCACGGGCTGCTCGCGCTACGTGTCCGTGCTGACCGAAGCAGACGGAGGGCTATTCGCCACTTGGCAGCGCTCAACCCCCACCCGCTCGCAGCCGCTTTTCGGCCACCGGCTCACGCCAAGGCGGGTCGAGTCCCTGCTTTCCTGATTTTTTAAGGAGTATCCAGCCGCGCCCGCAGCCAAGCGTCCAAGTCCTCTAAACACGGCTGGGCAATCGCGTGGGGCATATCGTATTCTTTGTACTGCAAATCCAACCCGAGGGGAGCAAGCAAGTCTCTAGAGGCACGGGCTTGGGCAATGGGAATGACCGGATCGAACCGCCCGTGCGACATAAAAACCTTCAGGTCACGCACCGCCGCCGCATTCTCCGGCAACATCTCTGGACAGCACAACCCACTCAATGCAATGGCCCCAGCAAAATCCCGAGGCCGCTTTAGCGCGGCCGCCAGCGCCATGCTCGCCCCTTGGCTAAACCCCGCGATGAAGACGCGAGTTGGCCGGTGTTCTTGCCGCAGCGCATCCACTAAGGCCAAGACCTGCGCGAGCGGTTCTTCGGCCTCGGCAAAAGCAAAGCGTACTCCCTCTGCGCCGATCTCGATATTAAACCATGCAAAACCGCCGAAATCGAGCGCATAGGGCGCACGGACACTGACGCAAATCAGCCGCGCATCCAAGTACGGTGCCAAGCCCAGCAGATCCTCCTCATTGGCACCATAGCCGTGTAAGAGCAAGAGTAGCGGCGCACCCTCGGGGGGCGCATCGGGCGACTTGTGGACGACGTGGTAGAGAGATGCTGTGGTCATATCGCCGCTACGCTACCGACACTTCGTACTGACCAGCCCGCCGCAACACCATCACCACCCGCTCCTCTTCGCTAATCAGCTCCTGCACGTGGAAGTTGAGGTGGGCCTTCTCGTTGCGCCACACCGTCTCGCCGTTGATTTCGATTTGGGGAAAGCGCTTGTAGCAGCGGGGTACGGACAGGTGCGTCTCACCGTCGTGCGGCACGGAAAGGCGTGCAGAAAAGCCGCCGCCATACGCGCCCCAAGCGATCTCAACATCGCCGTGTTGCGTAGGCACGACGCCCTCGGCGCGTTCGAGCCCAGACAACTGCGGCCGAATCTCCAAGATTCCCTCGGCCTTGGGCACTACCCCCAGCACATGCGCCGCCAGCAAGCTCTCCGGTCCAGGCTGCGCGGCCAACGACCCGGTCTTCTCACCCCACGTCCGGCCCGGACGCGCCAGCAAGCGGCCCCATTTTCTCTGTACGTAAGCCAAGGCCGCCGTATCTGCGCCCGCCTGCCACAGCGCCCCAGCGACAAAAAACGCCTGCCACCAATCGTCTTCTGACGTCGAACTGCCGGATAGGTGCTCCGCCACCCGTGCCTGCTGCTCAGGGTTGGCCAACGCAAAGTAAAGCACCAAGGCATTCGTCCAGCGGCTGCAATCAGCAGCCCCGACGGCATCGGCAAAAAGCCCTTGCTCTTCGCTCCAAGCGGCTTGTAATGCCTTGCGCGCTCGGTGATGGGCGCGCTCGCATTGGACCGCTTGTTGACGGTCGCCCGTGCGTCGGCACAAGGCCGCGACCGCCAGCCAAGCCCCAGCCTGCACAGCGACAGCAGCAGTCGCCGACGCACCCTCGGTCGTTTGCAAGCTGTTCACTAGGCCCGCTAGCCGCTCGGCAGTCAATCGCTCGCCGTCGTAGCGCTGCGCCAGTTCGACGAACAATGCGTGGAAACAGGCCTGTTCCCCGCCAATAGGTATCTCGCTGCTAGCCAGTACGGCGCGCACCGTATCCACACTGCCAGTCACATACAAATCGTTCATGGCCCAAACGTAGAGCCGGTCCCAGTTGAGCCGGTCCTCGCCGAGGGCGTATCCCTCTTGGCGGCTAGCGGCCAAGGTTTGCTCCCCAGTCCCCCACAACCGCTCCCAATCTTCGCCCACGGTCGTAAAGCGCCCGCGCGGCTCGACAACTACGCGCCGCTCCACCAGCGCGACACTGTCTATTTCCATGTCTTCTGGACACGATCCGATCCGCACCACTAAGTAGCGGCACGTCGCCAATTGAGGCGCGGTCCACTCCTGCAACCCATCGCGGCACACGTAGCGCAAGCGCGATTCCACCGTGCCCAACGCTCGCGCAAAACCTAGATCAATCACTGCGCCGGCCTTGCCCCGCAGCCGCAGATGGGGGAATCCGCAGAGCAACCGCCCGAAGTCCAAAACCAAGTACGCGGCCCGAGCTTCGTCTGTTGCCTGCACCAAGGAGTAGGTTTTGCCGCCTGTCAGGAACGCTTCTCGCCGCACGCATTTGGCGGTCTGCATGGCCTCGGGGGAAGCGATCCATTCGATCGCACCCTCGCCAGCTACCTCGCCAAAAGCCACCACCTCCCGAGCCCACACCATGCTTTCCTCAGCGGGCAACGGCGACCAATTCCTCGGCTCGGCTCCTGCTACGACCGTGGCTTCCCGCCATCCCGCAAATCGCCCTTTGGTCCACTCAGCCGGTGCCAACACGGCCACATAGCTAGCCGGACCCCAAGCATCAGCGGGCTGCACCTGCCAAGGCGCGCCGGTGTACAGCACCTGCTCGGCCCCATCGCTGCGCTCGATTCTTCCCTCAGCACAGAACCAGTCCGCTATGCCGCAGCCGATGGCAAGAACCAACAGCACATTTTCGCCCTCCCGCAGCGCAGCGTCCAACGCAAATTGCTCCCACATGGGCACTTCGGCCACCGCTGGTCCCAATCCCCTGCCCACTCGCTCGCCGTTCAAGTACACCTCGTACGGCCCACTCGCAGAGCAGCGCAGCAACCCTTTGGCTGCTGCGCTGTTCAGGTAGAACTCAAGACGGATATATACGGCCAGAGCGGCCGGATGCCATATAGATTGTGAGCTCATACTCAATTTACGGGCATCCGCATCCCTATCAGCCGCGTCCCTCGTTGCCCCAGCACCCGCATCATAAACGCGTCCCCCGGCTCAATCTCCGCCAACGCATCCTCGTAATCTTCCACATTTTCCACCCGTTCGTCGTTGATCTCCTGAATGAGCATCCCTCGAAGCAAACCCCTCTTTGCCGCCTCGCTGCCTCTGGCCACTCGCACGACCATCACCCCAGCTTCATCTTCGTATCCCAAGCGTTCCGCCCACTCGTCTTTCAGGTTTTCTACCCTTATCCCCAACGGCCCCCGCGCCTCGTTGGAATCGCGAGTACCGGCTGTGGTAGCAAGTACCTCCTCGGTCAGGGCCTCCAACTCGACCTTGATGCGCTTTTGCTTACCGTCGCGCAACACCAGCAACTCGACCTCCACGCCGGGGGCCGTGCTCCCGATTAGGCTCCGCAGATCGACCGCATTATGCACGGGTTGGCCATCGACCTCCAGCACGATGTCGTCTCTTTTGACGCCCGCCTTATCCGCCGCTCGCCCAGAGTTTACGCTAGTGATCAACACGCCTTGGGTATTGTCTAGCCCCATAGCTTCGGCCAACAGCGGCTCCAAATTGCCAATGCGCACACCGAGTAGGCCGCGCCGCACCTCGCCGTGCTCAATAAGCTGCTCGGCCACGTGCTTGACCAAATTGATCGGAATGGCAAAGCCAATGCCTATATTGCCGCCGTCGTTGCTAGTGATGGCAGTGTTGATGCCCACGAGTTCCCCGCGCAAGTTGACCAGGGCGCCGCCACTATTGCCCTTATTGAGGGCTGCGTCGGTCTGGATGAAAGAGCCGTACTCAGGCCCGAAACGATCTCGCCCCAGTGCGCTGACCGTGCCCATCGTCACGGAGTGGGCAAAACCCAAGGGATTGCCTATGGCCATCACCCACTCGCCCTCGCGTAGCTGATCTGAGTCACCCAACGTCAAGGTGGGCAGGTCCTCGGCGTCAATCCGCAGCACGGCAACATCGCTCAACGAATCGCGACCAACTACCTCGGCCTCAAAGAAACGCGAATCTGTCGCTTCTACGCGGATGTCGTCGGCACGGCGAATCACGTGATTGTTGGTGATGATGTACTGCTGGCCCTCAAATTCAGCGACCACGCCCGAGCCTTGGCCCCGGCGTTCTTGATCGGGGACGCGAAAGGGCCTTCCCCACGGAAGGTCAAATATGCGGCCCTCCTCGGTGCCCTCCGTAGTGATTTTTACAACGCCGGGCTTGACCTGCGCGGCGAGTTCGGCAAAACCGTCGCTCATCTGGCGCAGGAGCTGCATGTTCTCGCTGGTTTGAGCGTTGCCAGCCACCACGAGGCTTAAAATGAACAGGGAAAAACACAACTTCCGCATGGCATTTCCTCTCTGAAAAGGGTGTGAAAATACGGATATTTCTCAATGTCCACAAAAAAGACGACAAGTGCTAACTATCGGTTCCCGCTTCCGGCGGCTGGTGCCGCACGGCCAATTGGCCTTCGTCGAGTACCACCTCAACCTGCGACCCCTCGGGCATGTCGCCGGCCACCAGCAAGCGAGCGATCCGCGTTTCGAGTTCGCGCTGCAAAAATCGCTTAAGCGGTCGAGCGCCATAGACCGGGTCAAAACCTGCGTGGGCAATGTGCCGCCGCGCCGATGCAGTAACCGCGAGTTCAATGCGCTTTGCCGCCAGCCTCTGGCGCAGTTCGTCAATCAGCAGCTCGACGATTTCCTCAATCTCCGCCAAGGTCAATGGCTTGAAAAGCACCACGTCGTCAATCCGATTGAGAAACTCCGGACGAAAGTACGCCCGCAACTCGCCCATAACCTGCTCGCGCACGGACTCGGCAATCTCCCCTTTCGGCGTCAGGCCCTCGACCAAGTGCGGCGACCCAATGTTAGAAGTCATAATCACCACGACGTTCTTAAAATCCACCACCCGGCCCTGCGCGTCGGTGAGCCGCCCGTCGTCCAAAAGCTGCAATAGCGCGTTAAAAACATCTGGGTGAGCCTTTTCAATTTCGTCGAAGAGTACCACCGAGTAGGGCTTGCGGCGCACGGCCTCGGTTAGCTGCCCTCCCTCCTCGTAGCCCACGTACCCAGGAGGAGCGCCCAACAGCTTGGACACCGAGTGCTTTTCCATGTACTCGCTCATGTCTAAGCGCACCATGTTCTCCTCGGCGTCGAAGAGGGCTTGCGCTAGGGCCTTGGCCAGCTCGGTCTTGCCCACGCCCGTCGGTCCCAAGAACACGAAGGAGCCGATCGGCCTTTGCTCATCTTTAATGCCAGCGCGCGCCCGCATCACGGCGTCGGCCACCAAGCTCACCGCCTCGTCCTGGCCCACGACCCGCTGGTGCAAGGTCTGGTCGAGGCGCGCCAGCTTCTCGCGTTCCCCCTCGGTCAGCCGCTGCAGCGGGATGCCGGTCCAACGCGAGACAATCTCGGCCACCTCCTCTTGGGTGACTTCCTCGCGCAGCAGCCGCGGGCCACTGTCCTCTACCGCTTGCTGCGCCGCGGCTAGCTGCCGCTCCAGTTCCGGCAATTTTCCGTGTTTCAGCTCGGCGGCGCGGTTCAAGTCGTATTGGCGCTCAGCCTCTTCGATTTGATGCCGCACCTGCTCGATTTCCTCGCGCAATGACCGCTCGCCCACGAGAGACGCTCGCTCCTCCTCCCACTGGGTGCGCAGAGCACCGGCCTGTTCCTTGAGGTCGGCCAGTTCTTTGCGCAGGTTTCCAAGGCGCTCCTCACTGGTTTTGTCCTGCTCCTTCTTCAGCGCGGCTTCCTCAATCTCTAGCTGCATAACCCGACGCTCTACTTGGTCCAGCTCGGCCGGCACCGAGTCGATCTCCGTGCGGACAGTAGCGCACGCCTCGTCGATCAGATCAATGGCCTTGTCCGGCAAGAAGCGGTCCGAGATGTAGCGGTTGGACAGCACGGCTGCATCCACCAAAGCATTGTCTTGGATACGCACGCCGTGGTGGACTTCAAATCGCTCGCGCAAGCCCCGCAGAATCGAGATCGAATCCTCTACTGTGGGGGCGTCTATTAGCACCGGCTGGAAGCGCCGCTCCAGTGCGGCATCCTTCTCGATGTGCCGGCGGTGTTCGTCGAGCGTGGTCGCGCCGATGCAGTGCAACTCGCCGCGGGCCAGCATGGGCTTGAGCATATTGCCCGCATCGGTCGAGCCCTCGATCTTGCCAGCTCCGACGATGGTGTGCAACTCGTCGATGAAGAGCAAGATGCGGCCTTCGCTGGCGCGGATTTCGTCGAGCACGGCCTTGAGCCGTTCCTCAAATTCACCCCGGTACTTAGCCCCGGCCATCAGCGCACCCATGTCCAGCGCAAAGATCGTCTGATTCTGCATCCACTCGGGCACATCGCCGCGCACGATGCGCTGCGCCAAGCCCTCGACGATCGCAGTCTTGCCCACGCCCGGCTCGCCGATGAGTACTGGGTTGTTCTTGGTCTTGCGCGAGAGGATGCGGATGGTGCGGCGGATCTCTTCGTCGCGCCCGATCACCGGATCGAGCCGACCGGCGCGCGCCTGCGCCACCAAGTCGAGTCCATAGCGCTCGAGAGCCTCATAGGTAGTATTCATGTCGGTTCCCTCTGAGAAGTCGGTTTTACCTGTCCGAATAATTGCAAATACCGTACCAGCGCCGATATGTTCTACTTTTGACACATTTTGCCCATCGAATAGGACATTGTGGCACTCAAGGCGTTGAAATGGACAAAAAACCGAGGGAATCGGAACTGTCAGCCGAGACTCAAGCGAAAGAACATCACAGAAACGGCGGTGCCCTTCGCTATTCCCGGTAAGAGGCCGCCGCGCATGGCGAGACTGGTCTCTAAGAAGCGGATCTGCATAGACGACAACACAAACGGACCAAAAGCAAAGCCAACCGCCGAGCTGCTGCTCCGCCCACCCAGCGACAGGCCAAGGCGGACTGGCAACCAGTCCGCCAGCCAGTACTCGATTCCACCGGCCAGCCGCGGCCGAGTCCGCATCCCAAACTTGGAGCTGAACGCCTGGTCCCAATTGCCAACCACCATTAGCTGGGGCCTAGCCTGATAGGCCACCCCAAACCGCAGCATGGCCGGCAGCGAGCGCGAGAACGGCTCTTGGCTGATCTGCTTGGTAAAGTCTGGATCGCCATCGCCGTCGAAATCCGGGTTGTCGAATACTTCCTCAATGGACCGCGAGTCCGCGTCCAAAAAACGGGAGATGCGCAGTTCGTTGGTCGCAAGGAAAATGGAATCTTGGCGCACCCCTTCATTCCAAGAGAACATGTCGAGCAAGTTGAGCGCACTGAAGCTGAAGGTCGTCTTGCGATTTTTTGCTCGGCCAGCAATACCAACGTCGATGCCAACGCCGACGCCCATTTTGGCGTGCTGGGCAATCAGCCAAGCATCCGCCTCAGCACCGCCGACATGGGCTACCAGTCCGGTGCCGCCGGATTCGATAATCTCTCCGTAGCTACCCATCGAGAGCTTGAGCGTACTGCCGACTGTGAACTCGCTTAGATAGGGCGCGAGACGAGCAGGTAGGGCCGGCTTCGCAACGGCGACATTGAGCGTACCCACGGCCCACCCCGACCCATTCCAGTCGCTGATGTCGTATCCTTCGCTCTTGCCGGCTACCAAGCGGTCCTCCGCAAACTCATTGCCAAAAAAGAAAAGCTCTAACACATCCTTGGGAATCTCGCTCTCGACCCCACTGGTAAACCCCACGGCAATAGCCGAGCGCACTTCTTCGACTGCAAAGGCCACACCTCCGTTGAGCGGGAGGCCCGCAACGACCGTCGGCTCTATATCCCCGTTTATGCGCAGACCCGCATCTGGGATGTCGGCGAGCAGCTTTTTTTTCTCCACTGGGCTGATGTAGTACGGGCTGCCGTTAGGAGATACCTTCTCGTTGGCAGCCGTGAAGTGGGCGTTGTACGTGGCGACCGAAAAGCTGTTGTTTTCGACAGCCAAGCAAAGGCCCGCGCCGAGCAAGTCCCAAGAAAATTTGCGGCTGTCCGACAGAGCTAAATTCGCCGGGTTCCAGAAGACAGCTTCCGGCCCCCGGGCCAAGGCCGTGTAAGCTTGGCCCAGCGCCAACGCCCGCGGGCTAGCGTCGCCGGGAACGGCAGCCACCTGCCCGCAGGCCCCTACGACGACCAGGGCCGCTAAAACGATCAATCCCTTGCCTTGCACTTATGCCCTACTTGACCAAGTCCTCGTTAAATTCCATAAAAATCACCGCCCCAGCCTCCACAGCGACGAAATCACTCGCCCGCATCACCACCTCGCTCGGCGTCTTGTCCAACTCGACCAGCATGCCCGTATAGACGCCCCCTTCCCGCAGAAAGACCTCCACATCTTCGTCCGAGAGCGCGAGCCGTTGGTGGCTGAATGCACTCGCCACAACTTGCCCTTCGGGGCCGACTTCGCCCGCATCCACCGCAATGGAACCCTGCTTGGGAATCCGCAGATAGCCATTGGCCTCGTTATCGGCGAATAGGTCTTCGCTGCCGTACACATCTTCGGCTCTCGGCGCGACCCACAGGCTGACGCGGATGGCAGTGGGCAGGTGATTTTCAATCGCAGTAACTACGACGGCACTATCGAGGCTGGCTTGGATGCGACGACGGGCATCGTCGTCCTGGAAGCGACGAAAGATCGGATCGAACTCAATGCGGGTGTCTTCTTCTATTTGAAAATGACCCTGTGAGGCAAAGCGCACGTGGTCAATATAGACCCAATGACTAGCGTCGATGACCTCCACGGACTCGCCATCGCCGATGTGCACGGTCGGCGCGACCGCAACCTCGGTCGGTAGCATGCTGAGAAACTCAGTTAGCTCTGCGGAGGTCCGCGACAAGGCGAGCGATACCGGGTAGTCTATATCGCCACGCTGAAACATTTCGGAGATCATCAGGGAACCGTGCTCGCCGTCGCCGTTGGTACCATCGATCTGGAGATCAATGCGGCTGCGGAAACCAACGCCCGACGTCAAGCCGACTTCTAAGGCAGCCGAACTAAAGGCGATCTGATCTAAACCCGCAGGAAAATCGACCGCGCGGACGATAGGTGCGACCGGTAGGACGACCTCGTTGAGCACCCCCTCGACGCGGCTGAGGAGCAAGTCCCCGGTCTCGACTTCTAACAGCAGCTCGTCGGTGGCGACGGCCTCTGCAAATTCGCCCTGCACTTGGTATGAGAACCGCAATTCAAGAGGATTCTGCGGGGCAAATTCGCTGCCAGCCAAGTCAAAGGGCACCACTTGACTCTCGCTAGGGGCGAGCGCGTCAATGGAGAAGGCGTGGATCGTGCCGTCCGGCCTTTTGACATCGTCCAAGACCAGCTCAACCTGCAAGGGGATAGCAGTCTGGTTGGTCGCCTTGAGGGTCAGGCTGCCCTCGGCGATGACCGCGTGCGCGATTTGGATGCGGTCGTCGGCAAAGGCGAGGGCCTCGGTCCTGGCAATGGCATCGTCAGCCGGCCCAATCGGCACCGCCAAGGCAGCAGAGACGGGCGCGACGCGAAGGCGGTCGCCAACTTCTTCGCGGTGGTTGAAGTCCGCTGTAAAATCTACCGCGAGCAGGCCCTCGTCGTCTATCTTCAGGAAACCGGGGCGCTCGTCGGCCAAGTCCTGAACCGTCGTTCGGTCGTCGGCAACCGGGATGCTGATCTGGAAATTGGTGCTGGGGATTTGGGGAGGATTCACCTCGCAGCCCATCAACGCGCCGGCCCCTAGGAGCACGCCCAACCATCGGCACCGTACGGCAGTCATTTGCTAGCCGTTTAAGGATCTATTTGATCCCTACAGCTTGGCGCAGCGGCTCGACCTTGTCGGTCCGTTCCCAGATGAACTCTGGCTCCTCGCGCCCAAAATGGCCGTAGTTGGTGGTTTTTCGGTAGATGGGTCGCCGCAGTTGTAAAACCTCAATGATGCCCTTGGGGGTTAGGTTGAAGACCTCTTCCACAGCCGCGGCGATTTCCTCGTCGAGCGCAACGCCCGTGCCAAAGGTATCGACCCGCACCGATACGGGCGCGGCCACGCCAATGGCATAGGCCAGTTGCACTTGGCAGCGGGCGGCCAAGCGGGCGGCCACCACGTTTTTGGCCACGTAGCGCGCCATGTAGTGGGCACTGCGGTCCACCTTGCTGGGGTCCTTGCCGGAAAAGGCACCCCCCCCGTGCGGACACGCGCCGCCGTAGGTATCGACGATGATCTTGCGGCCAGTCAATCCGCAGTCGCCGTGCGGCCCCCCGATGACGAAGCGGCCCGTGGGGTTGACGTGGTATTGGGTGCCTGCGTCGAGCAGATGGGCGGGAATTACTTCTTTCACGACCTGTTCGATCATGTCTTTTTCGATCTGCTCGTAACTGGCCTCGGGAGCGTGTTGGGTTGAGAGGACTACGGCCCCTACCCGCACGGGCTGGCCGTCGTCGTACTCGACGCTGACCTGAGACTTGGCGTCCGGGCGCAGATAGGGAATTTTCTCGTCCTTGCGCAGCCGCGTCAGGTGCTGCATCAACTCGTGCGCGAGAGTGATGGGCAGCGGCATGAGCTGGGGGGTTTCGCGGCAGGCATAGCCAAACATCATGCCTTGGTCGCCAGCGCCCTCTTCCTTGTGCAGCCCCTCGCCCGCGTTGACGCCTTGGGCTATATCAGGCGATTGCTGATCCAAGGCCACGAGGATAGAGCACGAGCGAAAGTCAAAGCCCTGCTCGGGATCGCAGTAGCCAATATCAGCGATGACCTGTCTGACGAGGGCTTCAATGTCTAGATGTGCCTCGCTTCTAACCTCGCCAGCTACTACTACTTGGTCGGTGGTAACGAGCGTCTCGCAGGCCACTCGTGCATTGAGGTCCTCGGCGAGCATCGCGTCGAGCACAGCGTCGGAAATCTGATCGGCGACTTTGTCGGGGTGCCCTTCGGACACGGATTCGGAAGTGAACATGTATTTGGACATGGTGTATTCTCAAGCTCCTTCAGTGATACCTCTGACGCCAGAAGGGTACGTACTCGCCGACGACATCTCCCAAGTACTCGCGCACCTCAGTTCCAGTGTCCAAGGACAAACATTCGTCGGCGATCTCCCGCGCCTTTTCTGCGTGAATAGCGCGAATAACCTCCTTGACCTCCGGGATGAGACCGGGGCTTAGACTCAGACAATCCAGCCCGAGACCGAGCAAGAGCGTCGTGGCTAAGGGGTCGCCGGCCATCTCGCCGCAGATGCTCACGGGCGTGTTGGTGCGCTGGCCGCTGTCGGCGACCATCTTGATCAAGCGCAAGACCGCCGGGTGAAATGGGTCGTAGAGCCAAGCCACTTTGCTCATGCCGCGATCCACGGCCAACGCGTACTGGGTCAGATCGTTGGTACCGAGGCTAAAAAAATCTGCTTCGCCGGCAAAGTGATCGGCTAGCAAAGCCACGGACGGCACTTCGACCATAATGCCTAACTTGCAATGCTCGGCAAAGGTCTGCCCCGCCGCCCGCAACTCGTCTTTGGCTTCCTCCACTAGCGCCCGGGCGCGCCGCAACTCGTTCAAGCTAGAAATCATCGGCAACAAGAGCTGCGCCTCGCCGTGCGCTCCGGCCCTGAGCAGGGCGCGCAACTGCGTCTTGAACAGGTCTGGGGTATCGAGACAAATGCGGATGCCGCGCCACCCCAAGAAGGGGTTGGCCTCGGGCGGCACCTCCAAGACGTGGGACAGCTTGTCGCCTCCCAAGTCCATGGTGCGAATCACCACGGGATACGGGGCCAGCGATTCGACGAGGGCGGAATAGACTTTGAACTGCTCCTCCTCGGAGGGCAAGCGGTAATTGAGATACAAGAACTCGGTGCGGTACATGCCTACGCCGCGGGCACCGTGGTCGAGCGCCGCTTGTACTTCGGTTTGCACATCGACGTTGGCCATCAATGCGATTTCCCGACCATCTCGGGTAACAGCAGGCAAGTTGCGGCGACGCTCTAGGTCGCGCTCGCGCCGCAGTTGACGCTGGCGACGCGCCCGATAGCGCCGCTCGTCGTGGACATCGGGCCGCAGATGGACTTGGCCTTCGTTGCCATCGACGACCACCAAGTCGCCGTCTGCCACTTGCTGCGAACAGTCGCCAGTGCCAACTACCGTGGGTAGCTGCAACGAGCGGGCGATAATAGCCGCGTGCGAAGCCGCGCCACCGGCATCGAGCACCACGCCTTTGATTCGGCGGCGCTCTAGGCGCACCATCTCCGAGGGCAGCAAGTCGTGGGCTAGGACAATCGTATTGGCGCGGAGCGAATCGAGCGCTTTAACTTCGCCCCCCGCTAAGCGCATCAATACCTGATTTTCAATATCTGCGATGTCGCTTATCCGCGTCCGCAGGTATTCGTTCTCAATGTTGCCGAAGGCCTCTTTGACCTTCTCCAGTTCCTCGGCATACGCCCGCTCGGCCGAATAGTACTTTCTGCGAATCAATGCCTCGGTGCGCGCTAGGATGGATGCGTCCTCTAACATGGCTAACTGGGCGTCGAATATCTGCGCCAGTTCTTCTCCCTGCTCGCTGGCGACCCAGCGGCGAATGCGCCGAATCTCGTCCCCAGCCTGGTGGAGTATGTTGCGAAAGCGCTCGACCTCCTCCTCAACCAGATACTGCGCCACGCGCTGGCGGGTGATAACCGGGGCCTGCTTGTCGTATGCGAAAGCCCGGCCAATGCCAATGCCGGGGGAGACGCATATGCCATCGAAAACCCTATGTGCGCTGGTCGTGGTCAAGTTTGCCCCTCGAATGTGCTCTCCAACAGTGAGACCATGGCCTCGACGGCCGCGTCCTCGTCTTCGCCCTCCGCCCGGACGGCGACTTGGGCACCTTGCTCGGCGGCCAGCATCATCACGCCCATGATGCTCTTGCCGTTGACCCCATCGACGTCGCCTTTGGACAGATAAATCTCGGCTTTGAATTGTGCCGCCGTCTGCACTAAGAGCGCGGCCGGACGAGCGTGAATACCCAGTGGATTGTTGATCGTGGCCGTCTTTTCAACCATTACCTATTGCTACTCCTAATTATTCTTTTGCGTGTACTGCTCGGCTCAAGGCACACAAGCGCTGTTGGTCGTCTTCGACGACGCTGCCGGTGACCACGAAGCCCGCACCGGCTTCCACCTTGGCCCGCGCCACTCCCGGTTCGCGGATGCCGCCGCCGACGACGACCGGCACCGAAACGCAATCCGCTACCGCGCTCACCATTTCGTCGGGCACCGAAGCGCACGCGCCGCTGCCGGTCTCTAGATAAATAAGCCTCATGCCCAAGTACTCGGCCGCTAAAGCGTGGGCCATGGCAATGTCGATCTTGTCGCGCGGAATGGGCCGAGTATCGCTCATAAATTCCACGGATGTCAAGGTCCCCGACTCGACCAGCATATACCCGGTGGGGATGGTCTCAATGCCGTACTCGTGGATCAAGGGAGCGGCCTTGACGTGTTCGCCAATCAAGAGCTCGGGGTTGCGCCCGCTGACCAACGACAAGAATAGGATAGCATCGGCCGTCGGCACCACTTGACCCGAACTCCCGGGAAAGCTGATCACCGGCACATCGACCTTGGCCCGGACGCGCTCAAAACAGACCGCGTTGCGCGACGAAAACATCAGGCTCGTGCCAATGAGGATCGCATCGGCCCCGGCTGCAACGCAGAGCTGGGCGCGAGCCTCCAACTCGTCTGGAGCCAACCGATCTGGATCTAGCAAGGGCAAGTAGCCTGCGCCACGGCGGTGGCGGATGTCTAGTAAGTGCTGCAGTACACTGCTAGCCACAAATAAGCTCGCTTATTTTAGCTGCTGCTCGACGATGCCCACCACTTGCTCTAGCGCTTCGTCGAGTTTGCCCGGATCGCGTCCACCCGCCTGGGCCAAGTGCGGCTTGCCACCGCCCGAGCCACCCGCTAGCTGCGCCACGCCGCGTACAATATCGCCGGCCTTCAGCCCGCGGCCCTTGATCAAGTCGTCGGTGACAACGGCGATAAAAGAAACCTTGCCACCGATATCCGCCCCTAAGACGCCAACCCCCGACCCCAAGCTCTCGCGCAGTCCGTCGGCCATGGCCCGCAGACTAGGCACGTCCTCGGCTTGGGTGCGTTGCGCCACGACCTTGACCCCTTGTACTTCTCGCGCCTCGTTCAAATTATCGCTTGTCTCTAGTGCCGCAACCCGACGCCGCAATTCGTCGAGGGACCGCTCCAACTGGCGGTTGCGTCCCAAGAGCGACTCGATTTTGTCCGCTAGCTCTTCGGGCGCGGCATTGAGCCGGGAGCCCAATTCCGCCAACACCTGCCGCCGCTGACGCGCAGCTCGCTCGGCTCCCTCACCGGTCAACGCCTCGCTGCGCCGGACGCCAGCGGCAATGCCGCTTTCAGAAAGCAAATCGAATGCGCCGATCTCGCCAGTCGAGCGCACGTGGGTGCCACCGCACAGTTCGAGACTAAAGTCGCCAATTCGCACCACGCGGACCTGATCCTCGTATTTTTCGCCAAAGAGCGCCTGCGCCCCCATCGCCTTGGCTTTTTCCAGTTCCTCTTGAAAGGCACTCACTTCCAAATCGGCACGAATCTGCTCATTGACCCGCTCCTCAATTTCGCGCAACTGCTCAGGCTCTACAGCGGCGAAATGCGAAAAGTCAAAGCGCAAGCGGTCCGGCGCAACCAGCGAACCCATCTGCCCTACGTGATCGCCGAGAGTCCGCCGCAACGACTCGTGCAACAGATGGGTCGCCGTGTGGTTGCGCTCGGCGTCAATGCGGGCTTGGCGATCGACGCGGGCGACGACTGTGTCGAGAGCGACTATTGCCGTCTCCAATGCCTCCGCGTCGCCTTCCGTCAACCGACCTATGTGGACGATACCACCGTGAACCTTCTGCACATCTTCGACTTCGACGACGAAACCTTCGCCCTTGATGCGTCCCCGATCCCCGACTTGTCCCCCCGCCTCGGCGTAGAAAGGGGTCCTGTCCAACACGAGACGCACTCGGTCGTCTTCATTCTCGTCCCTAAGCACCACCTGAGCCTCTATTTCCAACTCGTCGTAGCCGACGAAGCGCGAAGCCGGCTTTTTAGTTATAGCTCCTACTTTTAGTAAAGGAGCCCCTAACGACATAGTAACTTTGCCAAGAGATTTTGTGTCCTGACGCGACCGATCCCGCTGGGCAGCGAGTTCATGGTCGAATCCCTCTGGATCTATTACTGGGATTCCCTGTTCGCGGGCCATTAGTTCCGTTAGGTCCTGCGGGAACCCGTAGGTGTCGTAGAGATGGAAGACATCAGTTCCCGTAATCTGTCCTTTGGCGGCAAACCGCGCGAAGATGTCCAAGCCACGGTCGAGCGTCTTGCCAAAACTCTCCTCTTCCGAGCGAATAACTCCGGCAATGTGATCCTTCCTCGCCGTCACCTCCGGGAAGACGTGGCCCATAGTTTCGCCCAACGTGCCAACTAATTGATGAATAACGGGATCGTGCTGATCGAGCTGGCGGGCGTAGCGCGCGGCGCGGCGCAGAATGCGGCGCAGGACGTACCCCCGGCCCTCGTTGGAGGGCATCGCACCGTCGGCCATGGTGAAGCTGAGCGAGCGGACGTGGTCGGCGATGACCTGCATGGGGACGCGGTGCTCGCCGCCGTACTCTTTGCCCGTCAACTCGGCGATGCGGCCGATAAGCGGCTGGAAGACATCGGTCTCGTAGCTGCTCTCGGCCCCCTGTAAGAGGCTACACATCCGCTCAAAGCCCATGCCGGTATCCACGTGCTTCTCGGGCAGTGGTTGCAGCGCCCCGTTCTTCTCGCGGTTGTACTGGATAAAGACCAAGTTCCAGATCTCGACCAAATCGCCCGTGTCGTCGATGAGCATACGGGGTTCCTGCGCCGCTAGATCGTCGCCCAAGTAGTAATGGATCTCAGAACAGGGACCGCAGGGGCCGGTCTCGCCCATTTCCCAGAAGTTTTCCTTGGCCGGTAGGCGCACGACGCGTCCCGGCAGCAGGTCGGTGCATTCGTACCAGAACGCCTCGGCCTCCCCGTCAGCTTCCACAGCGTCGTCACCGACAAAAACGGTGGCCCAGAGCCGCTCCTTTTCCAAGCCAAAGTGCTCGGTAATTAACTCCCAACCCCACTCAATGGCCTCTTTTTTGAAGTAGTCGCCAAAGGACCAGTTGCCCAGCATCTCAAAGAAGGTGTGGTGCCACGGGCTGTAGCCGACTTCGTCGAGGTCGTTGTGCTTGCCCGAGACCCGCATGACCTTTTGCGTATCAACCGCCCGGGTGTAGTCGCGCCGGCCCAAACCCAAGAAGACATCCTTGAACTGATTCATGCCGGCGTTGGTAAAATAGAGGGTGGGGTCGTCTTGCGGCACGACCGGTGCGCTCGGTACGCGCACGTGGCCCTTGCCTTCGAAAAAACGGAGGAACGCCTCCCTAATCTCCCTCGACTTCATTAGCTAACTCCTGCCATACCTGTTCGACCGCTGCTCTGGCCATTTCCGCATCACAACCGCGCCGGGCCAAAAAACCCAACATCCGACGCTTGGCCTTGTCGGGTTCCAAGCCTCGGTAGCGCCAAGCCTGCTTGCTCAGCAACGCGACCGTCCGTTCGCGCGAATCGAGCGCTGTCGCGTACTCGGCGAGGACCTCTTCAACGACGCCAGCGGCCACGCCTTTATGCCTGAGATCCTGGGCTAGTCTGCGCGCACCATAAGCCCGCGGCAACCGCGCCTCGACCCAGCGCCGAGCAAACTCGCGGTCGTCGAGAAGCTGCTGGCGCTGCAAGTCGGCGACAACCTCGGCGACAACCTCGGCGGCAAAGTCCTTCTCCTTCAGCTTGTCGCGCATCTCCGCTACGGACCGCGCCCGATAGCTGAGATAGCGATAGGCGGCGTCCTTGGCCTTTTGCAGTTGGTCGTCCACTTATTCGTCGGCCTCGCGGGCCTCGTTTTGTCCTGCCGCAACTTCAAGGCCCAGCTCGACGCGCAGCTTGTGCTCGATCTCTGCGGCGACTGGTGCGTTGTCGCGCAGAAAGGCGCGGGCATTGTCTCGGCCCTGCCCCAATCGCTCGCCATTGTAGGAAAACCACGCTCCACTCTTGTCAATAAGCCCCTTGGCGACGCCGATATCAATCAGATCGCCCTCCCAAGAAATGCCGATCTGGTCGCCGTGAAAGATCAGGTCGAATTCGGCTTCGCGAAAGGGGGGGGCCACTTTGTTTTTGACCACCTTGACCCGAGTGCGATTGCCGATATCGAGGTCGCCGTCTTTGACGCGGGCGATGCGGCGGATGTCGATGCGCACCGAAGAGTAGAAAGGCAAGGCTCGCCCACCAGTAGTGGTCTCTGGGTTGCCGAACATCACGCCGATCTTCATGCGCAACTGGTTGAGAAAGATCAGACAGGTGTGCGAGCGATTGATGGAGCCGGCCAACTTGCGGAGGGCCTGGGACATCAGCCGCGCGTGCAACCCCATGTGCGAATCGCCCATGTCGCCTTCCAACTCGGCCTGCGGCACCAGCGCAGCCACCGAATCGACCACGATGACATCGAAGGCACCGCTGCGCACCAAGGTATCGACGATTTCGAGGGCCTGTTCGCCCGAATCCGGCTGCGATATGATTAGGTTTTCCACATCGACGCCAATGCGCCGCGCGAAGCTGACGTCGAGGGCGTGTTCGGCGTCGATAAAGGCCGCAGTGCCGCCGCGCTTTTGCGACTCGCGGATGGCGTGCAGCGAGAGCATGGTTTTACCCGCTCCCTCTGGACCGGATATTTCGACGATCCGCCCCTTGGGCAAGCCGCCGATGCCCAGCGCCGCATCTACAGCCAGCGACCCAGTAGAAATCGCCTCCACCTCTTGCACTCCGCCCTCGGCACCGAGACGCATAATCGACCCCTTGCCGTATTGCTTTTCAATCTGCGACATTGCCAGTTCCAAGGCTCTGGCCTTGTTGCCGTCGGCGCTGTGTCCGTTCGCTTTCGCCATGAAAATCTCCCCAATTAAAGTGTGGTATCAGTTCTAGCCCATCCACTCGATCAAATAGGACGACGAGCGAATGACCACGTTGCTGTACAGGCCAGCGACCACGTCGTCGGCCACAATGCCCCACCCCCCAGGCAGGACTTCTAGCTGCCGCGCTGGGGGCGGCTTGACAATATCGAAGGCGCGGAAGACGAAGAAACCCGCGATAACCGTCCCAGTGCTTGGAGGCAAAAACGCCACTGCAAAGAGAAAGCCCACCCCCTCGTCAATGACGACCTGCCTCGGGTCCTTACCCCATTCCGGGGCCGCCCGACCCGCGCTGTACACCCCAATGACCGAAGCAGCTAAAAGCACTCCGATCCATTCCAGCACTCCCAAAGCGGGAACAAACAGCCAGTACAACAAAGCGACGAACGCGGTGCCAGCCGTACCGGGTGCCCACGGGGCATAGCCGACAAAAAAGAGCGTGGCGATCAGTCGGTTCAGAAGAAACGCGTTCCTCTACGCCGCGCTCAGGGTTCCTTGTAGGAAGAGGTCGCGCGGAACAGGTAGTGAAAACCCGACAGCAGCGTCAGCAACAGCACTCCCGCTAACAGCGCATTGGCCAAAAGCTGGATTAGCTGGTCGTCGAGAAAAAAAAGATGACCTGCGGCAAAGCGCCCCATCGCCTCCTCAAGGCCAATGACAAAAAGTATGAAGATAACCGTAAAAAGCTGGACCGCGGTCTTCCACTTAGCCAAGCGCGAAGTGACCATGGGGCGGCCCCGGTATATCCCGTAGAGGCGCATGCCCGTGATCAGGATGTCGCGCCCGACGATGGGCAAGACCAGCCAAAAATTGACCATTCTGTTCAACGCTAGGGCAATGAGTGCCGACGTTACCAAAATCTTGTCGGCCAACGGATCCAAGAAGCGGCCCAGCGGCGTTACCTGATTGCCAGCGCGCGCTAGTTTGCCATCGTAGAAATCGGTCAGCGAGGCTGCGCTGAAGACGACGAAGGCAAGGCTTTTCAAATACCAAGTATCGGTGAACAGCAGCAACAAAAACAGCGGTGTCAAACCGATCCTGAGCGCGGTCAGTCCATTGGGCAAGTTAAAAATATCGCGCCGATTCATGACTACCTCACAGCGAAGATCGGCCGGCAAAGGCCAGCGAGAGCGTGACGCTGTCGGCCAAGTCCAAATCCGCGCCCACTGGCAAACCGCGCGCCAGCCTCGATACCTTGGTCAGCGTCATGAGTTGCTGCGCGATGAAGTGAGCGGTGGCATCGCCTTCGGCGTTGGCATTGAGCGCGAGCATTACCTCCTGGACGCCCTGCTGGCGCACGCGCTCGACCAAAGAGTCGATGTGCAAATCTTCGGGCAGCACTCCGTCCTGGGGAGAGAGCACTCCGCCGAGCACGTGATACGCTCCAGAGTAAAACTGACTCATCTCAAAAGCCAACACGTCGCTGGCTTCGGCCACCACGCAGAGGAACTGCTGGTCGCGCCGAGTATCTCGGCAGACTTCGCATAGGGGCTCGCCCTTTTGGGTGAAGTTGTAGCAGGTGGCGCAGTGTTCGATCTGGTCTTTGGCAGCAACGAGCGCCTTGGCGAGCAACTCGGCTTCCTCTCGCGGCCTCTTGACCACATAGAGCGCCAAGCGCTGCGCCGTCTTGCGACCAATACCGGGCAGCTTGGCAAATGCGACGATCAAATCTTCGAGGGCCAGCGGTTCCATGCGATTTCTCAGACTAACTCGCCGTCAAAAGCGTCGAGCACCGAACGGAGGGTTGGATCGGATTCCGGCTGGCTTGCCTCCTGTGGGGCCGGTTGTTCTCCTTTCTTTGCGACCACATCCAAGCGCAGTCGCCACCCGTATTTCGCCTCGGCCATCTCTTCTATAATTTTTCGGTCTTTGAGCACTTGGGTCATGGCAAAGCGCTGGTCGGCATCAAAGCTCAGCTTGAGTACATGGCCTTCTATACTCTCTAAGGTCGCCACCTTGAGAAAAGAGGCCAGCGACCGCTTGGTGGTGCCCACGACATTAACTAGCTCGTCCCAATTAGTGTGCACCTGATCAAAGCTCGGTGCGGCAGCACTAGCAGCATTGCTTGACTCAGCCGGAGCAGCGACTTGTTGCTGGGCCGGGGCGCAGGGCGCGGTCACATCCTGTTCATTGGGGCTGGTGGGGACTGGTGGGGACGTGGGCTGTTCGCTACGACCTCTTGGCAGGGCTTGCTCAGTGGGATTGCTTGACGCTGGGGGCGCGGCCTGTTCACTGCGGTCCCTTGGAGGTAGAGGTGCGGCCGGACGCGGCGCAGCACTTTCGAGCAATTGCAAGCGGCGCAGCAGTTCGCCCACATCGACAGACCGGCCCATCAGCGCCAGATGCACCAAGGCGATTTCTAAGCGGAAGCGCGGCTGTAGCGAACGCTTTAGATCCGCTTCTAAATCCAACAGCGACTGCATCATGCGCAGCAAATCCTCGACCTCCATAGCGGCGGCAAGCTCGCCACAGCGCTGGCGGGCATCTTCGGCCATATCCAGCTCGTCGGCCCCGCCCTGTATCTTGGCAAAGAGCAGGTGGCGCAAAAGTTCGACTAGGCCATAGACGAACTCCTCAATATCGGCTCCTTCGTCAACGGCTTGGGCGACGACATCCAAAACCCGTGCGGGGGCCGTTTCGCGCATGGCGTCGAGCAATTCAAAGTAGAGGCCGCGATCGACGAGACCCAACACCTGTACCACGGCTTGCTGCGACACCTCCGCGCCCAATGAGACCACTTGATCGAGTAGGCTTTCAGCGTCGCGCAAGGCACCATCCGCGCGGCTAGCCAACAGATGGAGCGCCCCCTCTTCGACCTCGATGCCCTCGGCTTGGGCAATGGTGCCCAGATGAGCGGCGATCTGCCCGGTGGAGATGCGGCGAAAATTGAAGCGCTGACAACGCGAGAGAATAGTGTCGGGAACCGACTGCACCTCCGTGGTAGCGAAAATGAAAACCACGTGCTCCGGCGGCTCCTCCAGCGTCTTCAACAGCGCATTGAACGCCGCGGTCGAAAGCATGTGAACTTCGTCGATGATGTAGATCTTATAGACGCCTGCGGTCGCGGCGTAGCGCACGACCTCGCGCAACTCGCGGACGTCATCGACGCTATTATTGGAGGCCCCGTCGATCTCCAGCACGTTCATGCTGGTAGAGGTGGCAATGCTCTTGCAGGAATCGCACGCCTCACAGGGATTGCCGTCGCGGGGATCGGCGCAGTTGAGGACCTTGGCGAGAATCCGCGCAGTCGTGGTCTTGCCCACGCCGCGCGGGCCGCAAAACAGGTAGCACTGCGCGATGCGCCCGGAATGGACGGCGCTCTTTAAGGTGGCGGTGATATGCTCCTGCCCGACAACTTCGTCGAATTGGCGCGGACGCCATTTGCGCGCTGTTACCTGATAGGCCATTTGCGTTGCTCGATACAGCCAAGCTGAAAAAAAAATTAAAAGGCCGTGCACCCATCTTCGATCCCGCCCTCAGGTCTGCCCAGAGCCAGTTAGCTCCAACCGGACAACTCTGCGGCACACCAAGAGATATTCCTACCGCTGCTACCTTCCGGTCCTGACGGGGTTCAGAAGTTCTTGATTGCGCAGAATCCGGTCTTCAGCGCCACTTTGCTCCGGTCGAACAAGAGGTGCGAAGACCTCTGGATGGGAATTCAATCCCGCTATAGCGGATTGCGGGTACAGGGCACCGCTATCTCCCCATCTAGCACGACCTACAACACTGCATTTCACCAACGGGTATCCGGAAAATATGGTGGAGCAGATGGGGATCGAACCCACGACCTCCAGATTGCGAACCTGGCGCTCTCCCAGCTGAGCTACTGCCCCATCCGGATCAATTTATGGCGGAGAGAGTGGGATTCGAACCCACGGTAGGGGGTTACCCTACACACGATTTCCAGTCGTGCACCTTCGACCACTCGGCCATCTCTCCGCAAAAGCATTGTACCTTAAATGGCGGAGAGGGTGGGATTCGAACCCACGGTGACCATACAGCCACACCGGTTTTCGAGACCGGCCCGTTCGACCACTCCGGCACCTCTCCTCAATCTATTTAGCCGCTCGCAGGGCCATAAAAAACTCTTTGAGCAACTCGGCACATTCTCGCTCTAGCACTCCGCCGCGGACCTGACAGCGATGATTGAGCCGAGGATCCGCCGCAATGTTACACAACGAGCCGCAAGCACCGGATTTAGGATCGGCGGCCCCGAAGACCAACCGTGGCACTCGGGCTAAAACCGCGGCCCCGGCACACATGGCGCAAGGTTCCAAAGTGACGTAGAGCGTCGTTGCCAACAAGCGCCGCGTCCCCAGTGCCGCGGCGGCTTGGCGCAAGGCCAACATTTCCGCATGGGCCGTGGGGTCCTGCGTCGCTTCAATGGCGTTGCCGGCCCGGCCCAAAACCCGTCCGGCTCCGACGACGACAGCACCGACGGGGACCTCGCCGCGACGGCCGGCACGCTCGGCCTCAAGCAGGGCCTCGCGCATCCAATGGCTGTCTTCGGCGAATGAGCTAACTTCTTCCGTAGAATCCATTTGAGGCCGTTTTTAAGGGGCCTCCCAAGAGGTGTAAATATAACGGCTGCCCAAAACAAGAGCAAGGCTTAGTGAGGCTTCAAAAGCGCTTGCGATAATGGTCGCGAGGGAACAGAGAAGAGGCCCGACGCTGCCAGTAACTTTCCGCGTCAGGAGCGATTTTGCGGTCGAGCGGATCGCGGCCTAAAAGACGCATACCAAGCCCGATCAGCGTAAAAAGCGTGTAGAAAACCAGTGCCAAAAGCAGATGGATATTGACAAAGGCCACCATCCTCGCCAGCCACATATAGGGAAAGTAAATCGGCTTCAACGCTATGGGCAGCGCCAAGCCGGTCCCGAGGAACACCAGCGAGGCCCCGTGTACAAGCTGGGCGATGCCGACCGCTTCCACGTACCACAGATAGCCCCCTAGCAAGGCCAACAACGCCGCCAGCACGATTCCGAAGCGGCGCAAATCGCCGCGCGAGGGAACCGCAACCCCCCAGTAGCTCTTGATTTCAGTCAAGCTCAAACTCCTCTTGCCAATCCAGCTCTTCCTGCCACTGCGGCTGGTCTTTCTTGTCCAAGATATAAGAGCCTATGACCAAAAAATCCATCTCCGTCCGCATGAAGCAGCGATAGGCGTCTTCTGGGCTTTGGACGATGGGTTCGCCGCGCACGTTGAAGGACGTGTTGACCACCACTGGATAGCCGGTCAGGCTCTGAAAGGCGCGAATCGCGTCGTAGTAGCGCGGGTGATCTTGCCGGCGCAACGTCTGCACCCGCGCCGAGTAATCTACGTGGGTGACGGCCGGCATATCTGAGCGCGGCACGTTTAGCTTGTCGATGCCGAACAGCCGCTGCTGATCCTCGCTCATGGGGATCTGCCGTTCCGCTTTAACTGGGGCCACTTGCAGCATGTAGGGCGAGTCGGCATCCAACTCAAAGAACTCGTGCACGCATTCGCGCAGGACCGTCGGGGCAAAGGGGCGGAAACTCTCGCGGAACTTGATCTTGAGGTTCATCAGCGACTGCATCTGAGTGGAGCGCGGATCGCCGAGAATCGACCGGGCACCGAGCGCCCGCGGCCCAAATTCCATCCGCCCCTGAAAAAAGCCTACTACCTTGCCCGCAGACAACAGCTCGGCCACGCGCACCGGCAACTCGTCCTCGGCGAGCTTTTGCGCCACTCCCGCCTGCTCCTCAATGCACTGGTAGATCTCTTCATCCCCGTACTCAGGCCCTAACAGCGCCCCCCGCATCGCGTCGTTTTCACCATCTACCACCCGCTCGTGCCCCAAGTGGTTATACCACAGCGCCAGCGCGACGCCCAAGGCTCCGCCGGCATCGCCCGCCGCCGGCTGAATCCAGATGTTTTCAAAGGGGCCCTCGCGCAAGATGCGGCCGTTGCCGACGCAATTGAGGGCTACGCCACCGGCCATGCACAAGTTTTTGAGTTTAGTTTCTCGATGCACCGTGCGGGCAATGCGCAACATGACTTCCTCGGTGACGACCTGACAGGAGCGCGCAATATCCATCTCGCGCTGGGTCAGCGGCGTCTCTGGCCGCCGGGGCGCTCCCCCGAAGAGCTTGTCCATGGCCCGACTGGTCATCGTCAGGCCGGATAGGTAGTTGAAATAACGAGTGTTGAGCTTGAAGGATCCGTCGTCTTTCAGGTCGATTATCTCGTTGAGCATTAGATCGACGTATTTCGGCTCACCATAAGGAGCCAGCCCCATCAGCTTGTACTCGCCGGAGTTGACCTTGAAGCCCGTAAAGTAGGTAAAGGCCGAATAGAACAAACCCAGCGAGTGGGGGAACTTGATGTCGGCCAGCGTGTGAATTTCGGCATCTCGGCCGTAGCCATAGCTGGTAGTGGTCCACTCGCCGACTCCGTCCAAGGTCGCGATCGCCGCTTCTCGATACGGCGACGGATAGAAGGCCGACGCGGCGTGCGACTCGTGGTGGTCGCTGAACAGCACGGGTACATCGCAGCCTAGCTGCTCTTGGATTAACTGCGGGATCCACAGCTTCTTTTCCAGCCATACCCGCATGCTCTTCCAGTAGAGGCGGAGGCCCAACGGCGCCGTGCCGAGATGCGTCTCTAGCAGGCGTTCAAAAGTCAACAGGGGTTTGTCGTAAAACCCCACGCAGTGCAGGTCTTTGGCCTCAATACCGCCTTCCCGCAGACAGTATTCGACGGCGCGAGTGGGAAAATCTGGATCGTGTTTAACGCGCGAGAATCGCTCCTCCTGCGCCGCGGCGACGATTTCTCCGTCGCGCACCAAACAGGCCGCGCTATCGTGGTAGAACGCGGAAATGCCGAGGATGTAAGTGGCCATAAGGAGCTTGACAAAATGGGGTGTAACAGCGATACTAAAAAGTTTTCATAACCTACGGATTCTATTGAAAAATATCAAGTTAGGGTCATTTGATGGAACGGCTTTCACTCCTGTCTGAAGACCAAGTTCGCACCGTCCAGCGCCAGTTTGGGACACCCACTTTTGTCTATGATCAAAAGGCGTTGGAATCCCAAGCCCAAAAGGCACTGGCCTTCCCCAATGCACACGGCCTGACGGTTCGCTACGCGGTGAAAGCCTGCCCGGCCGCCGGCGTGATCCGCATTCTCAACCGCGTCGGCCTGCACATCGACGCGAGCAGTGGCTACGAAGCGCTGCGGGCCATGCGCGCTGGCGTCCCCGCGGCCCAGATTCAGCTCACGGCCCAACAACTACCCGACAATTTAGCAGACCTAGTGCGCCAAGGCGTCCTCTTCAACGCCTGTTCCCTGCATCAACTCGCAGCCTACGGCCGGCTCTTTCCGGGCCGTGAAGTTTCCGTGCGCATCAACCCAGGCCTAGGCTCGGGGCACAGCAACCGCACCAATACAGGCGGCCCTTCGTCGAGCTTCGGCATCTGGCACGAGCATCTCGATCAAGTACTCGCAACGGCCGCCGAACACAACCTGCAACTCACCGGCTTGCATAGCCATATCGGCTCGGGTAGCGACCCAGAAGTCTGGCAGCACTGCGCCCGGTTGACACTCGGGGTAGCCGCCAAGCTGCCCGAGGTGAGGCGCGTGAATATGGGCGGCGGTTTCAAGATTGGGCGCATGGCCGACGAAGTATCGACCGACTTGTGCGAGGCCGGCCAACCTGTCGCCGACGAATTCAACCGCTTCGCCGAAGAGCACGGCCGCAAACTGCATCTGGAAATCGAACCTGGAACCTTCTTAGTGGGCAACGCCGGTGCTATCGTCTGTAGCGTCGTCGATGCAGTCGATACCGGCCCGCAGGGCTATTCCTTCATCAAGGTCGATAGTGGCATGACCGAAGTGCTGCGCCCCAGCATGTACGGGGCGCAGCACCCCATCGTCGTAGTCCCGGCCACACCCGAGGGACGTGACCAAGGCGAGTATCTAATCGCCGGCCATTGCTGTGAAAGCGGGGATATTCTCACGCCAGCATCTGGCAACCCCGAAGAACTGGCACCTCGCGTACTCACCGAGCCGCGCATCGGCGACGCGGTCTTTATCGGCGGCAGCGGGGCCTATTGTGCTGGCATGGCAGCCAAAAACTACAATTCCTTCCCAGAAGCATGCGAAGTGCTACTCGGCACAGATGGCGAGTTCCATCTGCTGCGCCAGCGACAAACCCTCGACCAAGTCCTAGCCAACGAGTCCCTACCCGCTTTCCTCAGCACCTGAGCCGCGCAGCTTCGGGTCCAGCGCGTCGCGCAATCCGTCGCCCAGCAGGTTGTACAGGGTCACGGTCGCAAAAATGGCCAAGCCCGGCACGACCACCAGCCACCAAGCCGCTGCGTTGCTGCGCGCCCCAGCCAGCAGGGCACCCCAAGTGATCACTTCTGCTGGTATCCCCACCCCTAAAAAGCTCAATCCCGACTCGGCGAGTATGGCACCCGCCACCCCAAAGGCCGCCGGGATCAAGATTGGGCCGATGGCGTTGGGCAGGATGTGGCGGAACATGATCCGCCCGTTTGAGTACCCGAGGCTGCGCGCGGCGGCCACGTAATCGTAGCTGCGCACCTGCAAAAACTGCGAGCGCGTCAAGCGGGCGATACCGACCCAACTCGTAAGGCCGATAATGATCATGACGAAGAACAGGCTCGGCGGAAAAAACGCCGCGACCGTCAAGATCAGGAAGAAGCTAGGGATCGCGGCCCACAGCTCGAAAAGGCGTGAGAGTGCCAAGTCGATCCAGCCTCCAAAGTAGCCGGCCAACGCCCCTAAGACCAAGCCAATGGCCAGCGATATGCCCACGGCCACTAGGCCGATGGTCAAGGCATAGCGCGTGCCGTGAATCAGCCCCGATAGCACGTCGCGGCCTAGGCGATCCGTGCCCAGCCAGTGTTCGGCTCCGGGGGGCTGGTACTTTTCTCGCAAGCGGATTTCTCCCGGGGCATAAGGCACCGGCGGGAAGATGGCCTCCTCTAGCTTGAGCTTTTTGAAGTTGCGACGGCGCTTCAATTCCGCTGGCCAGTCAGCTACTCCCAAATAGACTGCGTATTGGCGAAAAGCCGGAAAGTAGGTCTCGCCCTTGTACTTCATGTAGTACGGCTTGTCGCCAGCCATCAAGTCGGCACTTACGGCCACAATTCCCAGCAAGACGATGCCCAAGAGACTGAGCAGTGCGGGTCTGTTTTTCTTAAACTGCCTCCAGACGACCTGTCCGTAGGACTGTCCTTGTGCAACGGCCTCCGCGCTCATTTAAACGCTCGCAAAGTCGATGCGCGGGTCCGCGACCTTGAGCAAAATATCCGCCACCAAGATCCCCGCCAGCGATAGGGCCGAACCAATAGTAAAGAGCGCCATAGCCACAGGGTAATCGCGCACGATGACCGACTGAAAAGCCAAAAAGCCCATGCCCGGAATGGTGAAGATCGTCTCGATAAACACCGATCCCGCGATCATTCCCGGCAACAATCCCGCCAGCAGCGTTACAATGGGAATCAGGGAATTGCGCAGCACGTGGCGCAGCACCACGACTCGGTAGCGCAAGCCCTTGGCTTGGGCGGTGCGCACGTAGTCCAGCCGCAAATTCTCCAGCATGCTGGTGCGCATATAGCGCGAGATGCCAGCGAAGCTGGCGTAGGTCGAAGCCAATATCGGCAAAACCATGTGGTGGGCGTGGTCGGTCAGCAGCCGCCAGAATCCCCAGTCTTCCCCCGCTTCCAAGGACTGAATCCCGGAGGCCGGAAACCAGTGGAAGAATTCCTTGTTGCAGAAAAACAAGATCAACAGCATCCCGACCCAGAACGAAGGCATCGACCACAGCATGAAGGTCCCGGTGGTGACCAAGCGATCGATAATAGTATTTTGCTTGACCGCGATCACTATGCCCAGCGGCACGCCGATTAGATAGGCAAAGACTAAGCTGATGAGGTTGATTTCCAGCGTGATGGGCAGCCGGTCGAGGATGTGGTCAATGACCGGTTGTTGGTCTTTGAAGGAGCGCCCCAGATTCAGCGTCACCAAGCGCCAGTCCCCTGCCTGCACCAGTTCCAAACCAGACCCAGCATACGCGTAGTTTTGGGTTGGCGAGAAAAGGCGGCTCTGCCAGAAAGGCGATTCGACTAGCTCGTTGACGCGCTCAGGGTGCAGGTGGCGAAAATGCGCTAAGAACCGCGCCTTTCGCTCCTCGCCCTCAAGCGCGGCCAACTCGGCCCGCTCCGCGTCGGCCAACTCGTCGAGCACGGCGTCGGCCAACAAGGCCCCGCGGTCAAATGCGCCCAAGTCCTCCACGCGCAAGACCAAATTGGAAAGCCAGTGCAAATACTGGATGTGTAGCGGTTGGTCCAGCCCAAGTTGACGGCGCAAATCCCGGCGCGTCTTCTCCATGTCCGTCTGCTGGTCGGTGGAGATCCCCTCGCCACCAGCGGCCCCGCCCAAGAACAAATCGACCGGGTCGCCGGGTGCCAAGCGCATAATCAGGAAGGTCAGTAGGGTGATGCCGAGAAGGGTTGGGATAGCCAGCAGAATGCGCTGGATGGTGTACTGCAGCATGGTGGGAGCGCGGGCGCTTTACTCCTCTAGTTCCTCGGCCCGCGCATACGCCGCCTCGCTCTTCTCAATCAATTCCTTATGGGCGTAAACCGTCCCCAAGTGCATCCACACCAACGCATTGTCTGGCATTTGTTCGGCGAGCTGTTCCAAGATCGGCAACGCGCCATCCATGTCCTCTGTGGCCAAGTGGACCATGGCGAGATTGTAGAGCGCGTCTCCATCGCCGGGTTCGAGTTGCAGTACCTGCTCATAGGCCCGCTTAGCTGCGGTGTACTTTTCTTGCTGCCAGTAGAGGTTGCCCAAGTTGAAATGGGGCCTGAAATCATCGGGGTTTAGCTCAATGACCTTGCGATAATTGGCCTCCGCTCCCTCGTAGTTCTCGGCTTGGGCTTGGGCGATGGCGAGATTGGTCAGGCCATTGAGGTTTTCAGGATTGATCTTGACCACCTGTGACAAGGCGCGGATAGCCTCATCTAGGTTGCCATTTTCCAAGTAGAGCGATCCTAGGCTGAAAAAGGTGCCCTCGTCTTCTGGATCCGCCGACGCGATCTTCTGGTAGGTGGCAATGGCCACCTCCGTGCTGTCGATCTGGTAATAGACGTACGCGAGGTTGCGCCAAGCATCAAGCGCGCTTTCGTCGATGATGGTAGCGTTGTGAAACGAGTGCCGCGCCATGACGTAATTGGGAGCCTCGCCTTGGGCGTGGACAACGCCGGCATTGTACTCCCGCGCCCAAAAATGGCGGCGCGTTTGTTCAACCTCACTTTGAAACTTGGGATTGCGCTCGGCGTGCGCTAGATGCTCGGCCATTTCGCCATAGCGGCCTTCTTTGCCTAGGAGCTTGCCCATGAGTAGGTGAGCCTCGCTATTTTCTGGCTCGGTCTGCAAGACCAAGGCGAGTTGTTTTTTGGCCTCTTGCGGCTGGTCCTGTTTGATATAGAGCTTGGCCGCGGTCATGGTCGAACTCTGACACCCCAATCCGACGACGATGACGAGCGCCGCCAGCCAGCCCACGCACTTCATTGGCAATCTCCTATAAAAAATTGCGCGGCGCACAAAACGTGCGCCGCGCCACGGTCGAATTTAGAACCCGAACTGAAAAGTAAAGGTATTGAGCGCGTCGAAATACTCGACCGTAGTGTAGGCGTAATCAACGCGCAAATCTTTAATCGTCCCAGCATCCAGATTCAGACCAAAGCCGAAGCTGGTGCCGTAGATGTAGTCGTCATCCGAGTTGGGCGCGTAGTCGAAGCCACCGCGCAGAGCAAAGAAATCGCTCAACACATATTCAGCACCCAACCGGTACTGATCGTAGGCAAAATTGTTGTGCCGGAAGACCGAGGACAGGTTGAGCGCGTCCATATAGCGATAGCTCAGACCGAATTCAAACGTTGAGGGCAGGTCAGCGGAACTGGCCTCCACATTGTAATCGGACGGTCCGCGGCGCAGCCCGTCAATCTGGCCGCGACGCAACAAGCCGGAACCGCCAAACTGCATCCGCGTGCCGATGTGTTTGAGCGCCACCCCCAAGTCCAAGCCGGCAATCCCGCCTAGATTGGCGTATTGCAGACCGGCGCTAAACGAGGCCGCAGTGGCCTCGACGCGCTGGATGCGGTTGACGACATAATGGCTGGTAAACCCGACGGCGATGCGATCAGTCAGTTCCTTCGCAAAGGTCAGGCCCACCGTGAAGAAGGTCGGCGAAAAGGTCGCGCCGGTGCCGTCTGGATTGGCCTCGGTCGTCACCGGAATTTGGCCAAAATCCAGCGCCTTGATGTTGAAGGCCAGCGAGCCGAGGCTCTTGAAGTTGGCACCGGTAGCCAGATAGTTGATGCGAGTATCCGCCAGATAGGACATCGTCGAGAACATGATGCCCGCGTTGGATTCGGCCTTGGACAGACCCGCCGGGTTCCAGTGCAGAGCCTCTAAACCGGAACTGGTGGCGATTGAGGCCCCGCCCAAGGCCATGTCGCGCGCGCCAACCGGAATCAGCAGTTCCGGGGCCGCGGCCGTACCAGCGCGATCGTAGCCGTCGGCAAAGGCCGTAGCCGAGGCGAAAACCAGCGCCAGCAGGATCGTCGAGATGCGAAAGCTGTGTCGAAGCATGGAATGGCCTCCTATTTTTCTCTTTAATATCCCGTGCACCTAGAAGCTCTCCAGGAACTGTTGCTCTTGGATGATAGCCAGCTTGAGGATCCGACTTTCGCCGTGATCCGGCAGCTCGATATGGGCGATATACATGCCGCTGGCCACCGGCAGTCCGTTGTGGTTTTGCAGATCCCAGGGCCAGAACTGCGATGGGTCGTCCTTCTCAATCGTGCGCACCAGCGTGCCGCTCATGTCGAAGATGCGGATATTCGCCTTGGACGGCAGGTGGCTGAAGGTCACGAAGTGGCTGTAACGGCTGGTCTCCGCTGCGTTGACGCCGAGATAGGGATTGGGAAAAACGTTGATCTTCTCGATGTCTTCGGCTAGATAGCCGTCGTTGCTTTCCGACCCCGGAACCGTAAATGAGAAGCGGTCGGCGGGAGTGTTGACGTGGTTGGCGATCAGCAAGAAGGAATCGCCGTCTGACGGGAAGTCATCCTCGTTGCGGCGCTCGGAAAAGATGATCCACATAATGGGCAGGAGTTCTTCTCCTTCTGTCCCATCGTAGATCAGACCGTTGTTCCGCAAGATGTCGCTGTTCTCTCCTTGGTTGGGGTCTGTGTAATCCAAGTCAAAGATGAACAGCCACTCGCGCGGACCAGAGCCAGCGACATTGCTCGCCACAGTGTACCAAGGCGGGCCATATACGCCGTTGACCAAGCCACCGGGCTGGTTGTTTTCGAGGAAGGCCACTTCCAAGCGGCGCGGCGGATCGCGCTCAATGTCCCAAGCCGAAAGCGCGATCGGATTGCGCTCCTGATAGACATAGACGCCCGGGCCTTCGGTATTGATAATGTACTTGCCGAAGTCCCAAGGATTCTGAGTCGTCGTCAGGTCTCCGGATGCTGGCGGCTCCCCCCCAGCACCACGCAGGTAGCGATAGGCCCACGACACGTTCTCGTTGTTGGGGTCCACCGGCTTGTACTGGTCTTCGCCGTCCTCTTCGATGACGTCGGTAAAGCGCAACTCCACCGTGCGCAGCCGGTCCGGCGTCACTGTCGTCGGCGCGAACCACTGATGATTGGGATCGCCAGTCATCGCGCCGTTGAAGCCTTCGGCATTCCAGGCATAGGAACCGCCGGCCCAAGTGAACCAGCGCGTGTCGCTGGCGTGATCGACGGCTTGGGCAAAGTCGGCGGCGTTGATCTGGCCATCGCCCGTCAAGTCGGCCGCCTCGGCCGAAGCCTTCCAAGCCTCAAATGGCATCGCCGGACCGGCCCAACTCTTCATGCCAGAGGGTGGACCAGCGACGGCAACCTCAATGCCGGCGGAACCGACGTAGAAGGCCGTGCCAGCTTGGTCGGTCTGGCTTTCCAACAGCGTCTGACCGCTGGTCTTGTCAACTAGATTCCAGACCGTGTTGCCGTCGGCGTCGGCAGCGTATTCGACCGCGTAGTCGTTCCCGGTGGTAATCGTCGGATTGACCACAGAGACCGAGACTGTTCCATCGCTGGCACCGGCGGTGTGCTGGGCGCTAATCACGTCCCCAGGCTCGCTCAGATAGCGAGTGCCCGGCTTTGGCTCCTGCGGCACGCCGCTCAAGTCCTGCGACGTGCTCTCCAGCGTGGTGGTAGCGGCTCCTTCAGCGGTGGCGCGGTTGTAAGCCGTCACCGCAAAGTAGTACCGCTGGCCGTTGATTAGCGGACCGCTGCGGACGTGGTCTTGAGTAATCTTGATATTGCGCTTGACCCCGAAGTCGGTGCCGATCTGCAAGGGCACATCGAGCACCACGCCGGACTCTTCGTCGAGAGCAATACCGAGAATCGTGGTAACGCCGTTTTCGATGTCGAAGGTCGCCACCTTGACGCCCTGAGAAAGCGTGGCTTCGGCCGAGGGCAACTGGTAGAGATTGTAGCCTTCAAAATCGAAGCCGGGTGAACCTTCGCCTTCGGTGGCCTGAATCGACTCGTCGTCCCAGCCCCAATCCAAAATGATCGTCTCGTCGAGCTCGACTACGCGGACATTGGGCTGGACCGGCGGCTTGGGCACCTCGAAGAAGCTGTTGTAGGCGTCCTGGACGAACTGGTCGGTGAATTTCAGCTTGGAAACGCTGCGCAAGCGGTCGGTAGAAATGCCGCCTAACAGCGCGACCACCACTTCCTGAGTATCGCCCAATGCCATCTCAAAAGGCCCGGTGGCCAACACGATGCGCCGGTCGCCAGCCGGCAGCGGTACGCCGTCGTTCCACCCGGTGGCTCTGGTTGGGTCGCCGTCGAGTGTGAACTGGGTGTCGGCATTGGTCAGCGGATTGGTGTAGGGCACGGGGTTTGCAACATCGTCCTGCGGCTGGAAGCCACGCAGTAGATTGTACCACTGCTGAGTGCCCACGTATTCGCCCAGTTCTGGATCGGATATCGCGCTGCCGGCGGCAAAGTACACGAAGGCCGTCATTGGCAAGTTCTTGTAGCCGGGACGCAACCCCTCGTTGAAGATGGCCACCGAACTCTCGTCGAGCAGTTGATTGCCATCTTCGTCAACGGCGATGTTGCCCTCTGCATCTAGCTGGTAAACCGGTACGATCGGGCCTTGCAAAAAGTCGTACCCAACAGCCGGCGGGGCCAAGCCGAAGGGGACGTAGCCAGGATCGTCGTCAATCGAGTTGTACACATAACCCAAGCTCAGGCCGACATCGGCACCGGCAAAGTCGTCGCCGTAATCGCCCAGATCTGGATCGGACCACTGGGCGAAATACATGTCCTCGATCACGGCATCGTCCGCGGCCTCTGCGGTGCCCTTGTAGATGACCTTGAACTTCTTGAAGATCACGTCGCCCAAGGCGTCGGTGCGCGCATAGCCCCAGAGCGTGACTTGGGTCTCCAAGCCGATGGGCAGAGAGCCGTAGAGATTGGTTGTGGCCCCCTGATCCAGATCGTTGATGGCAAACCAAATCACCTGGTCTGCGTTGGCCAACCCCGGCTCGTCAATCGCGGGGTCGTACTGCCCATCTCCGTCGTTGTCGTAAAAAGGCGCACCCAACTCGGCCGGCCACTCCATCCAATCGCGCTCGTACTGGGCGCGCACTGCCTCCTCGTGGGCGTCAGTGACCTGACTCAAACCGATATTGAGGACCTCGGAGGCGTCTAGCCGCAAATCCGCGGTCGCCCAATCGCGGCGAATCCGGTAGAGTCGGGCCGTATCGCGGTCCTGGGCTATGCCCTTGGATTCAATGATGCCAGGAACCGTGCCGATCTCGTACGTCTGGCCGCCGACGCGCAGGTCTTGGTCATTGCCGTCCTTGACCCGTCCTCCCCAGATGATGCCGTCTTGGAAGATGACTTGGGAGGTTGAGCGCGGGTAGGTCACGCCCGAATTGCCGGTGAGCGGATCGCGGGCCGACCAGCCATCGCTTTGGATCCACATGGCCATATTGTTGATGTTGAGCTGGGTCCGTTCGGTGGAGACCTCGACATCGTCTTGGGCCAATTTGGCGGCCGGTGCACCTCGCTCTTCGCGTGCTTGGACATTGCCAACTAGGAAGAGCGCCGCTAAAAATAAGACAACAAGCTTTTTCATAATGCGTTCCTCTCTTTCCTAGAAATCGAGCTGCAGACCGAAGCGAATCTGGCGCGGCGCGTCGTAAATATCGCCGCCCTCGTTGGACCAGTAGGCTTGGCGGTTGACCAAGTTGATCGCCTCGTAGAGTTGCACGTACTGTTGCCCACCGCTGGCCTCGACGATCTGTTGGCTCAGTTCCGGATTGGTCAAGAAACCGTCGTCCTTGTCGGAGCCGGTGCGGTTGTACACGTTGAGCACGTTCTTGCGGTTGAAGAGGTTGAGAATACGGCTATAGACCTTGGCATTGAGACCAAATAGCGAGAAGCCCTTGTCGATGCGCAGGTTGGTCTCGAAGGTCCACGGCGTTGTCGAGCGGTTGATCGACTCGAGCGGCTTGCGCGAGCGCGGGTCGAAGCTGTCGAGTACGCCGGCGTTTTCTGGACCGCGCTGACCGATCGAACCGGTGACCAAGGTAAAGTTGTGCCCGCTCGTGAAGCTCATCAGCAGGTTGGCTCCCAGACCTCGCAGAATTGGGTTGGGCTCGTTGTCGGGGTAGCGGTAGTCTAGGAAGATCGAGCCTCGGTGCGTCTCGTTAAAGTCGAGCGGCGAGATGATCGTCGGCAGGTTGGTTTCGTTCTCAACCCCGGAAATGGCCGAGCCAGTATATGAACCCGTGCCGCGTGCATCGGACAGGGTGTAGTTCAGTTCGGTGCGTAGATTATTGACGCGCCTGAGCTTGAATTGGAACTCGATGCCCTTGGTCGTGGCGAAGTCGCCGTTCTGCAGATAGACGTACGCGCCGGCTTCTTCCGCGCCGGCCGAGAGCTGCTGCTTGCGCAACTGTATCTGCCCTTTGATATCTCGGTAGAAGCCCGTGACGTCAAAGGAAGCAAACTCGGAGAACTGACGCTCGAAGCCGATTTCGTACTGGGTAGTCCGCATCGGCTCGATGTCGTAGGCGGTCGGATAGCGGATGTAGTTTTGGCCGCCCAACTCTAGGGCAAGGCGCGCCCCGCCGGCAAACATGGCGCGCATCGCTGGCATTTGCGAAAAACGCCCGTATTGCACGTGAAAAACCGTCAGATCCGACACCGGAAACGACATCCCCAGACGCGGACTAATATCAGTGTACGTGGGGGTCTTTTCCATCGACTCGAGCTTAATGGTGTAGTTTTCCGAGTCGCGCTTCGGTGCGGCCGGATCCTTGAAGCGCCAGCTATCCGCATCGAAGTAGTCGATGCGCAGACCGGCGTTGATGATCAAGTCATTATACTCGACCTTGTCTTGGATAAAGGCGGCGGCTACCGTCGGATGGCGCGGGGCCTCTAGCCCCTCGCCATCGGCCTCGCGGCCGAACTCGTCGAAGCCGAAGAAATCGCTGGCACTGGTCGAGCGCAGCAACCTAATAAGATCCCGCTTGCTACCCTTGCCATCGTCAAGACTCTCGGCTTTCTCGATCAGCTCGTCGAGGATCTGGTCTTCGCTGATTTCATCGTTGTAATAGCGGTCGTACACTGCGTCTAGCTCGGGATAGGTGTTGGCTATCCCCGAGCGGATCGAACGCAACGAGATCCCATAGCGCCGCGAGGTCCAACTCTGATAGTCGAAACCGGCCTTGAGCTGATGCAGGTCGGTCTGCTTGGTCCAGCTACCGGCCAGCCCCCAATAGCCATCCGACGTGGTGCTGTAGGAGGTCGTACGCGAACCCGGGCGGCTGAAGGGAAAGCCAGCTAGATCGTAGGGCCTAGGCCCCGAACCTTGCTGGGTATAGGGCGTGTACTCACCCGTGCCCTCAAGAGCGCGCTGTACGGCCACGCTGTCGTTGTACACCCACCACCGATCCTTGAAAAGCGGGTCGTAGGACTCGGCACTCCGCTTGTAGAGGCTCACGTTGAGTTCGTAGAACATGCTCTTGTCGAGTAGGTGGGTGAGCTTGGCGTTGACTAGGTTGGAGGACGATTCCGACTCGACCAAACGCCGGGTGTTAAAAGCATTGCGGATGGGCGTATAGTTGCTTTCAGCACTCCCGTCCGAGTACAGATTCGTGAGGCGGAGTTGGACAGGGTAGTAGTCGAGCAGCAAGGTCCCGTTGAAAATGACCGCTTCGCTACTCGTGTGCGGAATATTGCCGGGCTTGATTTCGAGCTGCTCGATCTGGTCGGGAACGAGATTGCCCTCTTCGTCCTCGCCCCAGTGCCGGCGACCACCGCGGAGACCAGTGTCTTCGAGATCCTCGAAGGTAAATCCCGACCAGTAGGTCGGCCAAGAACCGATGCCGCGGCGCTGGCCAGCCAAGAAGGCGCGAATCTTCTGGCTTCCCGCAACCGGACCACCGGCGGTAATCACCTGATTGAAGTAGCCGTAGGAATACGTGCCGAAGCGCTGCTCGTAGTCGTCGGTAAAATTGTCCGACTCGGAGAGGATCTCGAAGTCCCAGTCGCTGCCGCCGGTGCGCAGCTCTTGCAGAATAATGCCGGCATTGGCACCGCCGTACTCGGCGTTGAAGCCACCGGCCTGGAGTTGGATTTCCTCTAGCGCCTCGTCGATCAAGCCCACTGCGCTGGCACCCGTGACCACATTGCGGACGCTGGCCCCCTCGACGTAGTAGCCGATCTCGTCGCCACGCGAGCCGCGGATGTGCAATGTCCCCTCGTCTTCGACCACGCCGGTCTGCAGAGCTATGACTGAGCTGACGCCTCGAAGCGGCAGAATCTCGAGGTCCTCGGCATCGACGATGCGCACTGCATTGGTGGCGGTTTTGTCGATGATCGGCCGCTCGGCCCGGATTACCACTTCCTCGACCTGAATATCCGAAGAAGTCAATTCAACGGCGATATTAGTAGTCAGATCGGCGGAGACCCGCACGTCCTCGACGGTATAATCCGCGTAGCCGATATACGTGGCCTTGAGGGTGTAGGTACCCGCCGGTACGTTGAGAATAAAAAAGCGGCCCTTTTCGTCCGCTGTAGCTCCTAGCTTGGTATCCACCACCACGATATTGGCATGGGGTAGCCCATCCCCGGTGGCGGCATCCTTGACGACACCGGCGATCTTGCCGCCCGTGCTGGCCTCGGCCGGAGCCAAGCTCAGCGCGAGCAGGACGCCCAGTGCGGTCAAGACGCGAAAAACGCTCGCAAATTTAGTCATATGTCCCTCCTTTGTAGGGTACTCAATATCCCTTCACATCAGATGCAACCAGTCGTCTAAGAGAAAGGTTACACGCCCGATCAACAGCGAGACCCTCGCCATAATAGTGTAACCAAAAGAAGCCCCAAACGAGATCATCAAAAACCATATCCCCACTTTGGAGATGTGGCCCGCCGTGCCGGTGTGCTCGACGGAAAAAAAGAAATAAACCAACACCCCGATGACCCCCACGAGGACTACTAGCAAATTGAGCCCCTCCAAGCTCCAGGTTAGTGGTTGTAATGTAGGTTCTATTTGGGCCAAAATAAAGGAAGAAATGTAGCGGGGAATCGTCCAGCCAGCCGCAAGCCCTACAAAGAATGCAAAAGCATAGCGGCTGAGCCAACCGAAGCGCAACGAAAAGCGCGTCAACATCAACAGCCCGAGCACCGTCGGAGCCAAAAGCCACCAATTAGGCGTCTCCCCTTCGCCCGGGTCGGTCCATTCGGCGATGAGCTCGCCGTAGATCGTCGGATACCAAGTCTGGCCGAACACATAAGCCGCCGCCACGCCGACGAAGACGTGCTCGGCAAACTTGAAAAGCGGATTGTCCTTGTAGAGGAAGCTATAGAGCGCCAGAGTCATGCCTGCCGCGACAATGATGCCGAAGCCCGTCCAGTCCGCCGCCAAGGTCCCGTTGGCCACCAAGCCTATATTGACAGCGGCAAACAGCAGGATTAAGCCTAAAAAGACATACGTGTCGCGCATGGCGGCGATCAGCTCCTCTGCTCGGATGAAGTTTGCCGAACGGCGAAGTACGCGATATTGCCGATAAGCACGAAGATCACGATGACCAAATGGGCCATCGACTGGGCGCTCATACCCGTGCTAGCACTGCCGCGACGGTCAATCAGGGTCTCGTATTCGGCTGCGCCGGCTAGGCCGCCAAGCAGGCCGCCGAGCTGTCCCGAGTCGAGAAAGGGGTAGAGATCGGGAGCCATCACCGCGGTGCAGCCAGCGACGAAGGTAAATCCGTACTTCTCCTGCCCGTAGGGGATCCACCAAAACTCAATCGAATCCCCGGCAGCTAAGTCTAAGACGAGGTCAAAATCGCGCAGCGAGCGCAAACCGCGCGTCAAATCCAAGTCGCCGGTCTCCGCGCCCCATTGGTCTTGCGGGAAGGCACTGTGGAAATCCTGTCCCATATTGAGGATGACGCTGAAATTTCCCGGCTTGTAGCCCATAAAGGCGTAATCCACCCCGTACTCCAAATCGAATTCAGCCGTCATCTCCTCCAGCACCTGTTGAGCCAGCCCCGGTGCCTCGGGCCACAGGCAAATGGCCACCACCTTGAGATCGCGGCGGAAGGCGTGGCGCAACATGGCGCGCGACATCGGCAGCATTTCGGGTTGCGTGCTGGCACCGTAAGAAAAGGAGACCAGCACAATATCCCCTGCGTCGAGTTTCTCAAGCTGGTCGTACGCAGCTTTTACCTCGTTCGTCGGCGTGATCGGCAGGGAGATTCCGGCCAGCAACGGCCCCGCCACGCTGAGAAACACTAGGGCGAAAATGATGCGACGGTCGATAGCGAGCAGTTTGTGCATCATTCGGCTCCTCCACCCAAATACGAGCGCTCAATCCCAAAAATGATCCGCAGCGAAGTGGCAATAGCACCCAACGACACGCCGAGCAAGATGCCGCGCTTGGCCGCCAAGTTGGGCACGTTCAACAGCCAATCGGTTGCTATCGGGAAAAAGTCGGAAAGCTCTCTTCCGATGGGCACGCGGCCCAGCATGACGATGACCGCCGCGATCAGCAGCACAGCCGCCTCGGGGGTGCGGGCGCGGAAGGTCCGGTATGCGGCCGAGGCGATGAAGAAGGCTAAGATCGAAAACATGGTCGAGGCGCAAGACACGTGGATATTGTCGAAGAGCCACTTATAGCCCCCGGCCTCGGCCTGCGCGGCGAAGGGACCTAAACCGTCGTTGTACACGACGAAGACCATCATCACCGCAAAGCTCAAAATGGTGATCATGCTATAGGCCCAGCCAGCGACGCGCTGGCGAATCCGCTGCCAGTGCAGGTTGAGCAGGCTGTATAGTCCGAGTAAATAAGAAAACGCGAAGACGATGCGCATCCATAGCGCCATCTCCCGCTCTAAACTCTGCGCATCGCCGTGGGGTACGTAGTAGCCGATAACGCCGAGCATACCGAAGGCGAAGGCAACGACCAGCGGTAGCGTTCGACTAAGAAAAATCATCGCGCCCTCCTAGGGGGTAAAAAAGTGCGTCAACTGCGACCATCCCAAGAAGGTTTCCAGCAGCGTGCCCAGCACCAGCACGGCCAGCAGGATGGCTTTGCCCCCGTCTTGACCTTTAAGACTGCCCAGCATTCGCGGCTCGCCCGATAAGTAGGCGCTAGCTGCGTAGAGCTCTTCGCCGAGCAGGGTGTAGTCGCAGGTGGTGACGAAAAAGGGAAGCTGGGTAAAGGCGTCCGTACCGGCGATCTGGATCGCCCCGGTCGTCGAACCCGTCTCGGCCAAGAGCAGCGACTCGGCGTAGAAATATCCCATCATAATGTGAGCCGCCGGCCGGTCGCGGATCATGATACCCTCGACCGCTGCCGCATAGCTAAACTGATCGGTACCGGCGATGAAGACGTGGTCGGGATTAAAGGCATCGGGCCGTCCCGCCTCGACATACGAGGCTTTCATCGTCTCCTGACTCACAGATAGAACCACCGGGTCTGAGGCCACTACCCGCAGCGCGGTGTCGTATTCGGCCGTGCGCCGCGCAACCCGTCCCAAGATATTGACCGCGGCAATGGTCGAAATCGCGTCCATGCCGCGCAGACCATGAATAAAAAGCACCGGCTTGCCCATCTCAGTCGCCCGCCCCAACGCCTCGTCGAGTGCCTCTAATCCGGCGATGCGGCGAATCTTGAGCTCGCGCCGCCGCGCAATGCCAATGTAGCCCATGATAAGCCCTGAAAACACGAGGCACAACACCAGATTGTTGACTTTGGAGTTATTAAAAAAATTGCCTTTGGACTCGGCGTTGACGATCACTTTGCCGCGGATCGCGCCCCCGGCCGATCGCACATCAATGTGAAAGTAATACGTCTTGCCGTCTTCTAGCGGCGTTTTGCCACCTGCGGCGGCAAATTCCTCGACATTGACATAGTGGTGATTCTCCAGATCGGCCCCACGACCAAAGAGCGCCGGTGCCTCGGACATCAAATTCCCCGTTGCCGCCACCTCGGCCACGACGCGAAAAGGCCCGCTGGGCGAATCGGCGATGGCGACCTGATAAAGCACATTTTCGCTGATCTGACGGTCTCGCGGCCAAGTCAGCGTAATGCTGCCCCCGTCGTCGTTGGGAGTGTCGAAGGCTTGCACCTCGATCGGCGGCATAGGATGTGCTAGCAACTCGCCGAGCTCCTGTTCTTTGATCGGTGGCGCAGGTTCTGACAGCAACGTGCCGAGCCCCGGGGCCGGGTCTACCAGCAAAGTGTCGAGCCCCTGCTCCGCATTCTCCGCCGCGCTCGCCAACGGCCAAGCCAAGACCAATGCAGACAGCCAGTTTTTTGCTCTCATGCCTTTATTCCTCAATCAGCTCTACATTCGCCCGCGGCACCACCGCCTGTTCTCCGTTTTCAAACTCCACGGCCAATACCCGCACCCGCGCCCCGGACTCCACCGCGCACAACTCGGTTGGCAAGTCGCTGACGCGCCCAATCCGTCCAAAATAGGGCATCCGAATCACCCGCAACAAATCGCCCACCTGCAGTCCTTCCGCGCCCGGCCGCACCTCTTCTTCCTCTTTGTCAGCGGCTGTGGGGACGATAATCTCCGGCCGCAAGACGCCAGCGCGGATCTGAGTCGCACCGGCCATAGACGCATCCATGCCAGCGCACGCTTGCAGAATGTCAAAGGTCTTGCGGGCCATGGCGACGCGGCCAAAGCCCTCGGTCGCTACTACCGTCAGGCCGATCTGCTCAGTGCCAGTGATGGCCACGCCCAAATCGCGACCGAGCAAGTCGCGCAAGTCGCTGTCGCGCAGGCCGCCGCCGATCAACCCCACGGCACCTGCCTGCCGGGCCTGTTCCACAGTCTCCGCGCTAATCAGGCTACCGACCACGACAATTTTGCCCGCAACTTCCGGCCCCAGCGACTCTGCCGTAGCGTCCGGAGTATCAACCGCCAAGTGTAGCGCCCCCCAGCACTCGCCCCCCACTCCGAAAATGCCCTGGATATAAGCACCTCGCGCTGCGACGCGCACGCCCTCCTCGGCAAAAACTTCCTCTACAACCCCATCGACGTAAGCCAGCACTTCGACCGGCCTAGGGGCTTGCCGCAATATCACCTGCCCAGTCACCGGCGAAATGCTCTCGACGGTGCCGCTGACTGGGGATTCAACTGTGGTCTTGAACCAGCGAATAAACGGCTTGGTCTCGGCAAGCGGTTCGCCGGATTCGATCCGGTCGCCCTCTTTTTTGAGCATATAGCCGGCCAGCTCTTGCGGCGAGGTGCCTAGGCGGTTGACCAAGTTGAGAGTTGCCACCTCGCCCGGCAGTTCGGTGCGGGCCACAACTTGGTCGCGTCGCACCGCTTGGCCGCGCTCGACGACCACTTCGCCTTTGAGGGGCAATCGCCGCTCTTTGTGGATGACTGCGTGCTGCGTCACGCGCAATCCAGGGGTATAAGCATGGGCCATGAACTACTCGTATAGGTTTAACGCCTGCTGCCAGTCGCTTATCTGACGCCGGCGGTCTTGGTCTGACGCCATCTGGATGGGCCGCCCGCGGCCGTCTAACACTAGCCCCACAATCCCACCACGCACTCTCGCATTTAGGGCTTGCCCCGGGCCAGCACCCACATCCCAACGCCGCGCCGGCTGAAGCGCGACTTCGACCTCCTCGCCGTCAGCCAAGGGCATCCACTGTAGCTGACCGACCTGCAACTGGCCGGTTTGACCCCCGCTAGGCAAATCTATCTCGTATTGGAGACAGACCTCGCCGTCCTTCCCCTCGCCGACGGGGGCCACACAAGTACCCAAGTAGATCAGGCAATCGCGCTCGAAAACCTCGGTGGCGGCCCGCTCGTCAACAGTCGAGAGCACCCCTAGGTGGGGCATCATAAAAATGCTATCGACCGCCAAGCGGGTGACGCCTTCGGGCTGAAAGGCATCTATGAGCATGGCGCAACTTTGCTCGCGGCGGGGCGCGTGGGAGAGCACTCCGCCGCTGCCGACTAGCATGTCCAGCGCCATCATCTCGACCAAACTCTCGCCGGTGGCACCCTGCTCAAAGACATCGGCTAGCGTGCGCTTGCTCTGCACCCCCTTCAGTCCCACCGCCAACGCCCGGTGCTGGTCAAAAGCCAAGCTCAGGGCCTCGCGGGCAATGGCTTGCTCGACTTGCAGTTCCTGCATGAGCTGCGGGATGGTCGTCGGGCGGATCATCTTGTTCTTGATCCGGTCGCGGAGGTCGGCCTCCTCAATGTCAAAAGGAACCCAGCGCATGATCTGGCCGAGGCCGGCCTCGGCCAGCACGTTGGAGACGCTATAGGACATGCCGAGATTGGCACTGACCGTGCGGTTGAACACGCCATCAAAGACGCTGAATACATCGGTCGTCGCCCCACCGATATCCACACCGACGACGTTGATCCCTTGCTGGCGGGCAATGGTCTGCATGATCTCGCCCACCGCCCCAGGCGTCGGCATAATCGGGGCGCTGGTCCAGTCCATCAGCTTGCTATAGCCAGGAGCCTGCGCCATGACGTGTTCGAGGAAGAGGTCGTGAATGACGTGCCGCGCCGGGTCCAGATTTTCCTCTTCGAGCACGGGGCGGATATTCTCGGTAACGGTCAGAGCCATCTTCCCTCCCAGCGCCTTTTCGACCTCCTTGCGCGCGTCCTCATTGCCCGCAAAAATAACCGGCAACTTGAAGTCCGCGCCAAAGCGGGGCTTGGGATCGGCTGCGCTGATGAATTCGGCCAACTCGACCACGTGGCTGACGGTGCCGCCATCCGTGCCGCCCGACAGCAACACCATATCGGGGCGCAATTGGCGGATGCGCTCTATTTTTTCGTGCGGCAAGCGCCCGTCATTGGCAGCGAGCGCGTCCATGACGATTGCCCCGGCACCCAAGGCGCAACGCTGCGCGCTCTCGCCAGTCATTGCCAGCACCACGCCGGCCACCACCATCTGCAACCCACCGCCCGCACTGCTCGTCGAGATGTAGATATCGACCCCGACATCGCCGTCTGCCGGTATGATAATCCGCTCTCCATCGAGGATCTGCCGCCCAGAAAGCTCCTCCACCTCTTGAATGGCGTTGAGCACCCCCCGAGTGACGTCTTCAAAGGGGGCCTCAACCGTGGTTGGAGCCTCGCCGCGAAAGGTCTGGCGATACCCCTCATCTTTCTTCTCGATCAGGATCGCCTTGGTCGTCGTACTGCCGCAGTCCGTGGCGATAACTACGTTGAGGTCATCCATGCTTTTGGCTTTCGCGCTGGGCAATAGCTTCCGCGAGTAGGTCTATAGATTGGCGTCGCTCCAACATGCGCGTAAATCGCTCGTACTCGTCACGCGAAAAAACCAGCGTAGCAAATGGGGCCAAAAAGGTCAGGGCTTGGCTGCCCAAAAAGTTGAGGGGGCGGCAAGCCTCCAACGCCATAGACGCAGCCGCTCCCATGCGGCGACGCACTATAAACTCGGCCAGCCGCTCGGCGAGCGCACGCTCTTCCTCAGACCAACCTGCCTCTGGGTCTTCGAGGGCAAAAGCGTGTCGCCACCGCGCTTTTAAGCTATTGACTTGGAACATGGCACCGGACGAAACGCACAACGTCTTCGCGGTTTTGCTCAAAGCGCAAAAAAACGCCGCGAAAAGAATCCAGCCGACCCGGGCGGGCGGACGGACGCAAAAAAATGCCGTCCCGATGTTCGTCTGCTCGACGGAACTCCGCCCAAGAACGGCGTTGTTTAAGACCGAGGTGTTCGCTGCTGATCCCTGCGCCGTCGAGCACGTAGCGTGTAGCAAAGAAATAGCGCGACAGCGAAGCAGTCAATGCTCCGAGTGAAAACACCCCGTAAAACCAATGCTCAAAACCAAAAGCTGCGGCCGCTGAGGAAGCAATGATGAGCGCGACTAGCAGTATCGACTTTGCTGGCCGCTCCCGGCGCAGGGGGTGACTTTTCCAGCGGAGAGGGTCTGCGGAGGACACAGACGTGCCCTTAGTACATCTGCGCTTCCTGCGCGACCCACCAGTCTTGCAAGCGGACGCCGGGGGGATACCAAGTGACGCCGCTGAAGCGCCGGCTGTAGGCGTGAGCATTGCGCGGCTTCCACAGGAAGGTGTATGGCTGTTCCTCGTGCAGGATTTCTTGGAAGCGCTGGTAGAGTGCGATGCGCCTTTCCATATCGAACTCGCGGCGATAGTCCTCCAAAATTTGATCAACCTCGGCGTTGATGAAGCTTATCGCGTTGGAGCCGTTTTCTACGGTCTGGGAGGAATGCCAGATCTGGTAACCGTCGGGCGGAAATCTCACATTGCCGGTCCAGCCCAGTACCATGGCGTCAAAATCCTTGCCGCGGACTTTTTGCAAAAAAATCGACCAGTCTAACTCGCGCACTTGGCAGTCAATGCCAATATCCTGCAACTCGTATTGCAAAGTTAGGGCGATGTCTTTGCGGATCTGGTTGCCCGAGTTGATCAAGATTTCAAAGCTGAATGGCACTAGCTCTCCGTCGATGATCTTGTCGAGAATGCCGTCCTCGTCGGCGTCCTCCCAGCCAGCTTCCGCCAGCAGATCGAGGGCGCGGTCGGGATCATAGGTGTACGACGCGAGATCGTGGTTGTATTCAGGGCGAAACTTGTGGATCGGCCCTTCCACCGTCTCGGCTAGGCCGAACATGATGTTTTCAACCATGCCCTCGCGGTCGGTCAAATGGGTCATGGCTTGGCGTACCTGCTTGTCGCCAAAAATTGGATGTTTGTTGTTCCAGCCGATGTACATATATCCACCGGCGTAGCTAACGCCTTTGAGGAAGCGGCTGTTGAAGTCTTCCGACCAACTCTTTTCTTTAAATTCCAACGGGCGCATAGCGTGGTAGTCGAGGTTGCCGTTGGTCAACTCGATGAACGCCGCGTCGGTATTGTTGATGATGTTAAAGACGATCTTATCGACAAAGCCAGGCGGCAATAGCCCTTCTACATCCCGCCCCCAGTAGTTTTCATTCCGCGTCAGCACAACTTTCTGCTGGGTGACCAAGTCGCGCTCTGGATCTTCGATTATGTACGGCCCCGAGCCTAGTACCTTGCGGTTGAAATTTTGATTAAATTGTTCGGCAAAGCGCTCGACTCGCTCTTTGTGCGGCCCCTCTTCCCAAGAACCATCCACCAAACTCTTGACCTCGACCGGATCCAGCAAACCCTCTGGATCGTAAAAATGCTTAGGTAGAATACTGAATGCACCCAACATCAAATCGTTGCGAAAATAGGGCTTGTCGCACAGAAAGCTAACCTTGTTCGCCCCAACCTGTTGTACCGCTTCGACAGCGGCGTAGTAGTTGCGCAGATGCGGCGCTAGCACTTGGGAATTGTGGATGACCTTCATGCTGAAGACGACGTCCGCCGCCGTCAGCGGCTTGCCGTCTGAGAAGTAAACCCCGTCGCGCAACTCAAACGTATAGGTGAGTTTGTCCGCGGAAATCTCCGGGTAGCCTTTGGCGACTAGCCCTCGCAACGCGTAGGGCGGATCCGAGTCGGCTTCGAGCAGGCTTTCAAATACGTAATTCAAGACCGTGCTGGCACCGGCATCGTTGGAGGTGTACGGATTGAGTTTCTCTGGGTCGGACAGCATGTGGCGCACCATCCAGTCGCCGTAGGTCGGCTCTTTTCCACTCTCGTAGCGCAGCGGCACCTTCTCAATGCCGTCGAGCACGACGATATCCTTGGTACTCATGAGAATTTCCTGCACTACTTCCCATGATTCCTCTTCAGCGACGGCATGACCGCCGATGCAGACACCCAACCAAGCAGCCACTACAGACATTCTAACTTTCGGCATATTCTCCCCTTTGTACTAACCAGCTAGTCACATCCATCACACGAAGGTCAACCATCCGTGCCGGTCCTCGGCTTCGACACGGACCACGGCGAAAAAGGCGTCTTGGATCTGCGCGGTAATCGGGCCGCACTTCCCACAGCCGATCTGCACTTGGTCTATAGCGCGAATAGGCGTAATCTCGGCGGCTGTGCCGGTGAAAAACACTTCGTCGGCGATGTAGAGAAACTCGCGCGGAATACCGCGCTGCTCGACCCGCATCCCCAGATCGCGTATTAGGGTAATGGCGGTGTGGCGGGTGATGCCCGGCAGAATGGCAAAACACGACTCGGGCGTGTAGATTGAGCCGTTCTTGATGACAAAGATATTCTCGCCGCTACCCTCGCTCACCAACCCATCCGTGCCCAAGACAATGCCCTCGTCATAGCCATTGGCATTGGCTTCGATCCGCACGAGCTGAGAGTTGAGGTAGTTGCCGCCGGCCTTGGCCAAGGCGGGAAACGTATTCGGGGCCATGCGATTCCACGACGAGGTACAGACCGAAACGCCGTTTTTCAGCGCCGCTTCTCCGAGGTACTCTCCCCATTCCCAAACGGCGATCACTACGTCAACCGGACACCCCATCGGATCAACCCCCAAGTTCTCATAGCCGCGGAAGACGACCGGGCGAATGTAGCAGGCCGCGAGTTGATTGACGCGGATCGTCTCGAGGATGGCCTCTTTGATTTCCTCCCGCGTATAGGGAATGTCCATGCGGTAGATTTTGGCGGAATCAAACAACCTGTTGACGTGCTCGTCGAGGCGGAATACGGCCGAGCCTTTCGCGGTCTCGTAACAGCGAATGCCTTCAAAAACGCTCGAACCGTAGTGTACTACGTGGGAGAGCACGTGGATTTTGGCGTCGTCCCAATCAACCAATTGGCCATTGAACCAGATTTTATCGCATTTAGGCAGGGGCATGTAGAAAATCTCCTTGAGCAAGTATGCGAGTAATTAAGGTAACACCACAGCGAAACCGTTACCAGTGTTAGGCGATTACAACGTTCGCGTATAGGTTACATTCAAGCTGTTAAACGTACCACTGCGCTGGCGACTGCGGCTGCCGCGCAAGCTGAGCTTGTTGTCGCTGCCGACCGGATTGTAGTTAAAGTTCGCCGCCAGAGTCCGGTGTTTGTTGCGGCGGTTGAGGAAACGCGACTGAGCGAGCATGGAGTATTCGTAATCCCACTGGCGGTCGAGCTTGTAGGTGTAGGTTGCGCCGGCCGAGTAGTCGGTGCTAGGCGAGTAGGTCATGCCGAATTGAAGAGTGTATCTGGCGTTTTCCTCTTCGACAATCTGGGCACTGTTTTCCAAAATCAAGGTGCCGTCATCGTTGGCCGAATAGTTGTAGCGCGCGTTGAGCGCAAGGTCGTCGAGGACCTTGCGCCGCAGCGAGTGCGCCATGCTCCAGCCGCGGCGGATATTGCTTTTGCGCGACGACTCGCGGCGATTGACTTGGCGATCAAAATCGTAAATGATGCGCCTCGCAGAGACGCTGAATCGGTGCGAAAAGGACGCGCCCAAACGCTCGTAATTGGTGCCGATATTGAGCGAAATGTCGCGGTTGCGCGAGTTATCTACGGCGCGGGTGGCGTGCAGGTTCACGCGATGCAAAAAGCTATTTTTGAGGTCAACGCTGAGCTTGGCACCCGAGCGCAGGGTGCCGTCATAGCTGAGGCTCACGCTGTTGTTGAAGGTGTCGCGGTCCTGCTTGCGATCCCCTGGGTTTTCCGAGCGTTTGATCTCGCCAAAGGTCGCCAACCGCAGCGAGTGCCCATCGGCTAGGGGCCAGTTGAGAGAGCCGTTGAGAAAAAAATTGCGATTGATCTCGTCGGAGCTTGGATCGCGGCACGTTCCGTCCGCCGAGCGCGTGAAGTGGCTATCGCAAAGGCTGGTATCGGGCACCCGCACCGCCAGTCGGCGCACGTCGCTGCCTCTGAAGCGGACGCTGGTGTTGAGAACCAGCTTCTCGACCAGCTTGCCCGAAAGGGACGCGTCCCAGCTAAAGTTCTCGCCGAGGCGATCCTTGCCAAAGAAGCGGTTGTCTAAATCCTGGATCGCGTTGGCGGTGTTGGTGTGCTCGTTCTGCCTGTACGAGGCGCGATTTTTTACTTTGAAGCGCCCTAGGTCAAAATCCACGTTGGAGGAGAAGCTAGTACCGCGCGTTTCCGCCAGCTCGGCGCTGACCACTGTGTCGCGCACCACAGCCTCGCCGACGGTCGCCTCGCTGATGGCGCGGCGCGAGAGGCCCCTCTGAGAGCGATTTTCAGACATACTCAGGCCGACGCGCACGTCGCCGGGAAAAGTATAGCTCACATTGCCGCTCAGCCGCTCGCTGCGATCCTTGTTGTGCTCGAGCGTATCATCTGTTTTGCTCAGCGAAATCGAGTTGCTCAGCTTCTTGTCCGCAATCTCAATGTCGGGCGAGACCCGCAGCGAAGCATTGTAGCGGATCCCTGTCTCCTTGATGGTGCTGTCTAAGCTGGCGCGGCTAGCGCGGGTGGCCGTGATTAGGCTCGGAGTCAGGTTGGCACTCAGGCTCTTGAATGGACCGCTGCTCAATGGCTTAGACCTAAATCCAAAGTTAAAGGACTGGCTGCGCGTCTTCTGCTTGTGCAGCGTTACGTTGCGCGTGCTCATGCTGGCACCGAGGCTGATGGTGGCCTTTGGGCCGAGAATGGGATAGTTGACCGAAGATCGGCCCGAGGCATTGTCCTGCCAACTCTTGCCGGTACTGCGATCGTCCAGGCTAAACCCCATATTCGCCGATGCGTTAATCGTCAGCTTGGAGGTCGAGTCCCCCACCGCCGAGAACCGCACGGGCGTCGAGTAGCTCCAGCTAGGGAATGAATGGTTCCAAGAAGTTCGGGAACTGGAGCGGCTGAAGTTGAGCGAGTACTGCGCATCGGCCGCCGTCCATGCAACCAATACCAGCCAACTCGCGTGCCACAAGAACGGCTTCACGGCCTATCCTTTCCCAAATGCGAGCAGGCGTCGCTCAGCCGGATGAATTCCTCTAGCGACAATTCCTCCGGGCGGCGCGTTAGTTCGATACCCGCCTGCTGGCCCAGCGTTTCTAGCCAAGGACGCCCGCCCTCGGGATTGAGACCGAGGAGCGAATTGCGCAGCATCTTGCGCCGCTGGCCAAAGGCTTGGCGCACCAAGCGGTCGAAGCAGTCCGCGTCCTGTACTGCGTAGCGGGGCTTGGGAGCAAAGTGCAACTCGACTACGGACGAATCCACGGCCGGCACGGGCCGGAAGCAATCGCGTTCCACCTGCAAGCGCATCTCCACTTCGGCGCGCATGGCCACTAGCACCGACAACAGGCTGTAATCCTTTGAACCGGGGCTGGCGACCAAGCGCCGGGCTACTTCGCGTTGGACCATGACGATGGCACGACTGATACAATCGGCGTGAGCGAGAAGGTGAAAGATCAGTGGAGCGGTGATGTTGTAGGGAAGATTGCCGACGATCAACAGGCGGCACCCGCCCGCGTCCCGCAAGACTTCCCCGAGATCGACTTGCAGAATATCTCCTTCGATCAAGCGCAACCTACGCGCATCTTGGCGTGCGCGCAGTAAGGCTACCAAGTCGCGATCAATTTCTACGGCCACTAGGCGATCCACAGCAGCGAGCAGCACTTCAGTCAACGCACCTCGACCCGGGCCAATCTCGACCACCACCTCGCCAGCGGCCGGGCGCACCAGCCCCGCAATAGCCTCTATAACACCCCGGGCGACGAGGAAGTGCTGGGCAAAGCGCAACCGCGGGCGGTGGGCGTTCACCAACGTCGCGCCCTCACCAAACTGGGGTCGGGTGGGGGCATCCGTGCTGTTCCCCCTCGGCGCAAGCCGCGCCACAGGTCGGTCAGCACCAACTGCGGATTGGCATTGTGCCCTAGGGCCTCGGCCACCCGGTCGATTTCCAAGGCGACTCGGGCCGCGTCTATTTTTTCTAGCAGGTTTTCCAAATAAGGACGCCGATCTACTTGGACGACGGACGCGCCTTGGCCGTGCGCCAACAGGAAGAGATCCCGCAGATACAGGCCACAGACTTGCAAAAAACGCTCTAATTGTCCCCGATCCCCCCCCAACTCCGCAAGGACGCTCCAATAGACCTCGTCCCGCTGCTCCGAGCCACCACTGAGAAACGACTCAACTAGCTGCCGCGTTCCGTCAAACGCCCCGGCAGCCACCTCTTTGGCCTGCTGCAACGAGCCAGCCCCCATACGCACGGCCAGTTCCAAACGCTCCCCAGTCACGCCCTCTTGTTCGAGCTGCGCCCGCAAGGACGCTGCATCTAAGGGACTCAAAATCATGCGCTGGCAGCGCGAGAGCACGGTGGGCAAAAGGCGCTCTGGTGCCGCTGAAACCAGCGCGACGACAGCCCGGGGCGGTGGCTCTTCCAAGAGCTTGAGCAGCGAATTGGCACCCGCCGGATGCATTCGCTCGGCGGCGAAGATTAGGCCGACTTTGCGCTGGGATTCCGTTGGCGCAAACGCCAACTCTCTTTGCAACTGGCGCAGGTGCTCCACCGCAATATTGGCATTGCCGGGGATAGCTGCGCCCGCGCCGTGAACGTACTCCACTATAGACTCGCGCAAGTCCGCCAGCGCAAGCCGCTGCTTGCCTCGGCGAGGAGGTAGTGGCAATGCGGTGTGGAGGTCGGGATGTATGAACGAAGCGACTTTGCGACAACTCGGGCAACGATTGCAGGCGGAAGGGCCGCTGTCTATGCACAATAGGGCCTGCGCCCAAGCGAGTGCAAAGCGTCGTTTGCCAGTTCCCTCGGCCCCGCAGATGAGAACCGCATGGGGGATGCGGCCCGATTCGAGCCACGCTGCGGCCACAGCCCCAGCCCGATCTCGACGGGCCAGATCGCTAAACTCCCCGGAGTGCGAGGTGCCGCCCGTGCTGTCCAAGCCAATCCCTATTTCTGCAACAAGCTCGCTTGGTTGTCCAGAGCAAAAAAGTGGGCTTTGTCGATTTCGACGGCCAACCGTACCGTTTGGTCAACTTGCGGCATGTGTAGCGGATCAACGCGGGCGACAAAAGCGGTCTTGCCAGTGGTCAGATTGAGAAAGACCTCGTTGCCCATCGGTTCAACCACTTCGACCTTGGCTGCAATTTCGACGGTCTCGACATTGCGGCCAATAGTATCTGGATCGTGGATGTCTTCCGGACGAATGCCCAGCGTCACCTCCTGACCTAAGTAGCTGGCTAGCTGGTCGCCGTGGCCGGTGGGCAGGGCGAGTTGCACATTGCCTTCGTCGAAGACTATACCGCTGCCATTGGAAGCCAGCGTGCCGCGGATGAAGTTCATGGAGGGGCTACCGATAAAGCCAGCGACGAATTGGTTGACGGGTTTGTTGTAGAGATGGAGGGGCTTGTCGATCTGCTGAATGAGACCATCGCGCATGACCACGATGCGGTCTCCCATGGTCATGGCCTCGACTTGATCGTGCGTCACGTACACCATGGTGGCCCCTAGGCGGGTGTGCAACTTGCTGATCTCGGTGCGCATCTGCACCCTCAGCTTGGCATCGAGGTTGGAGAGCGGTTCGTCAAAGAGAAATACCTTGGGCTTGCGGACGATGGCGCGCCCCACCGCCACGCGCTGGCGCTGACCGCCTGAAAGCGCCTTGGGCTTGCGCTCTAGCAGGTCTTGGATGCCGAGTATATCGGCTGCTTCTTGCACCCGCGCCTCAATCTCATCTTTGGGATATTTCCGCAGCTTAAGCCCAAAGGCCATGTTTTGATAGACGCTCATGTGCGGATAGAGCGCGTAATTCTGAAAGACCATGGCGATGTCGCGGTCCTTGGGGGGCACGTCGTTGACGATCGTCCCATCTATCGATATGTCGCCGGCGGTGATTTCCTCGAGCCCGGCGATCATTCGCAGCGTCGTGGACTTGCCGCAACCCGAGGGGCCGACGAGTACCACGAATTCCTTGTCCTTGATCTCGATATTGGCGTCGTCCACCGCCACCACTTCTTTGTCGTACACTTTGCGAACATTCTTCAGAATTACTTCAGCCATCGCGTCCCTCTTCTGCTGTTATAAGCTCTGGCGGTTATTTGCCGCCAAAGGGTTAAAGTATAATAAATAAATTACAAAATCTCTATGTTGTATTCCATTAAAACGGCGTCGTCTGGGGGATCGTCGTAGTATGCCGCCCGCCGCCCTACGACCCGGAACCCCGCCTTGCAGTAGAGCGCCCGCGCGGCCCGATTTGCCGAGCGCACTTCGAGCGCACAACAGCTAGCGCCCTGTCCTGCGGCCACGCGCAACATCTGCCCCAACAACTGCCCACCCCACCCCCGGTTCCGATATGCCGAATCTACCGCGAGATTGGCGAGGTGAAAATCGCGGTCGGCGAAATAACCCATCGCATAGCCGATCAGCTCGCCGCAGTGCAAAAGCCCCAAACACAGGGCATCTCTATCGGCAAGTAGATAATAAAAATCGGCCTCGCTCCACGGATTGGCGAAAGAGCCTTGCTCAATCTCCATCACGCGATGTAGGTGGATCGGCCCTAACGAAACGAAGCGACTCTCACCGCTCATGCCCGCGCTAGGGGACGAGCATCGGGCGAGCGCAAGTAATCGGGTTCCACTGAGGCCAGGTCCGCAGTTTGGCCTTTCTCCAGCTTGGATAGCGCCAGCCAGCCAATAGTTCCGGCGTCGGGACGAGCGCAGGACAGGGGGGCAAATTGCGCGGCTGGGTTGCCCGCCAACAACTCGCGATAGGCCGTGGCCCCGTCCCCGGTGTAAATCGTCGGCTCGTTGACTCGCTCTTGAGCCAACTGTGCTGGCGCGATGGCCCGGGGCGGTATCAGTTCGACCGGAACGCCCGTCGCCGTGTCGTAGAGCGCGGCATAGACCTCGCGCTTGCGCGCGTCGAGGATAGTACAAACAGGCACGTGGGCAAAGGGCAGACGAGCAGCGAGTGCTTCCAGCGTTGAAACGGTCACTAAATCCTTGCCCGCAGCCAAACACAAGCCCTTAGCTGCACTCAGCCCGATCCGCAGGCCAGTAAACGAACCTGGCCCAATCGCGACGGCTACGGCCCGCACTCCCCCGACATCCATATCTGCGGCCTTTAGTGCTGCCTCCACCTCGCCGAAGAGCCGCTGTGAATGCTGCAATCCCACGTCGAAATAGCGGCTGACGACGATCCCTGCTGTCGCGCAAAGCGCCACGCTGCCGACCGGGGTAGCCGTATCCAATGCCAGAATCACGTCGCAGCCGCACGCGCTCACAACAACTCCAATTGCTCGCCGGGGCTTGGCGGTGGCTTGAGGCCGAGGCGCTCCCAAGCTCGCGGCATGGCCATGCGGCCCTTGGGGGTGCGCTTAATAAAGCCCTCCTTGATCAAATAAGGCTCGACCACTTCCTCGATTGTCTCGGCCTCCTCGCCGATTGTGGCCGCCAGATTGCTCAGGCCGACCGGGCCGCCGTTGAACTTTTCAATAATGGCCCGTAGCAACGTGATATCCATCTTGTCGAGCCCCATCTCATCGACATCTTGGATGATGAGTGCCTTTTGCACCACCTCGGCATCGATTTCGCCTTCTCCTTCTACTTGGGCAAAATCCCGTGCGCGGCGCAGCCAGCGCTTGGCAATCCGCGCCGTACCGCGGGAGCGACAGGCAATTTCCATCGCGCCTGACTCTGAGACCGATAAATTCAGCAGGCGAGCGTCGCGCTTGACGATCGCGGAGAGTTCGGCGACCGAGTAGTAGTCGAGGTGGGCATTGAGTCCAAAGCGCGCGCGCATCGGCGAAGTCAACAAGCCCTGGCGCGTAGTGGCCCCGATTAAGGTAAAAGGCTCCAATGGTACGCTGACCGAGCGAGCCGCTGGACCTTGGTCGATGATGATATCGATTTTGAAGTCCTCCATCGCCGAGTACAGGTATTCCTCGACCACGCGGTTGACGCGGTGAATCTCGTCGATGAAAAGCACGTCACGCGGCTCCATAGTCGTGAGCATACCAGCCAAGTCGCTCGGACGCTCGAGCAAAGGCCCTGACGTGGGATAGATTTCAACGCCGAGCTCTTTGGCGATCACATACGAAAGCGTCGTCTTGCCCAGACCAGGCGGACCGTATAGCAACACGTGATCCATGGCTTCGCCGCGCTGTCGAGCAGCTTCAATGGCTATGCCGAGTTGCTGCTTGGTCTTCTCCTGGCCGAGCATCTCGGCAAGGGACTGCGGACGCAGCGTATTGTCGAATTGAAGGTCGTCGTTTCCGCCACTGGGATCTATGGGGCGATGGTCCATAGCCACGCCTTCAGTGTTCCTTGAGAGCCAGTTTGATTAGCTGTTGCACACTCAGGTCGGCACCGTGCTTTTCGACGGCCTTGCGCACCGCTTGGCGCGCGGCAGGTGCTGCGTATCCCAATGTCATCAGGGCCTTTGCCGCCTCCTCGCTCGCGCCAGCTTTGGCTTGCAAGACCGCTTCGCCTGCTGCCGAGGCGCTCAAGCGAACCTTGTCCTTTAGATCGAGCACCAAGCGTTCTGCGGTCTTGCGACCAATGCCCTTGATCGCGGTCAGTTCGGCTACGCGCTCCTGCAAGATAGCCTCCTGCAAATCGCGCAGGGTCATGCCCGACAGCACGGTCAATGCCGAATGAGGACCGATACCCGAAACGCCGATCAGCAACTCGAAGATCTCTCGCTCTTCCTCATCGGCAAAGCCAAAAAGCTCCATGCGATCTTCGCGCACGTAGAGATAGGTAGACAAATGGACCGCCTCGGAAGTTGGGGGCAGTTGGTCGAAAGTAATCAGGGATATGGCTAAACCATAACCCACACCCCCGACATCAACGACGGCATGGGTAGGTGATTTAGACAGAAGTGTTCCGCGCAGGTGTATTATCACGGATATACCTAACGCCGCACCATGCGGCTGAGCAAAGCCTCTATCTCAGGCTTGCGCTGTCCTTGGCCTTCGCATAAAACCCGACCGGACTGCTGGGTGTGACATAGCGCAATAGCCAAGGCGTCTGATGCATCGAGAGGCTTGGGCACTTCCTCTAGACCTAACCTGCGAGCTACCATGAACTGGACCTGTTGTTTGGTCGCTTGGCCATTCCCGGTTACTGACCTTTTAACCACTGCCGGCGTATAGTGGGCAATGGGCAAACCGGCTTTGCGCATTGCGATAATTAGGACGCCTCTCGCTTGGCTCAGCTTAGCCGCCGCAGTGGCGTCCTTGCCGAAGAACGTAGTCTCGATCGCTCCCTCGTCTGGGGCGTATTCGGCAATGAGCCGCGTCATCTCATCGAATATGAAAACCAGCCGATCCTCGAACTCATCTTCCCTAGGGCGAATACAGCCACAGGCAACATAGCGGACCTTGCGCTTGCTATATTCGACGAAGCCGTAACCCGTGCTCGTGCTGCTAGGATCTACTCCAAGGACAAGCAAAGCGAAGATCCACTAGGCCTGAGCCATGAGTTTTTCGAGCTCGTCTTCTCGGAGATCGAAATTGGAAAAGACCTTCTGCACGTCGTCTAGATCCTCCAAAGCTTCTAGGAGGCGGATAATTTTCTCGGCCTCCTCGCCTTGTACTTCGAGCATATTTTCGCGTTTGGGCATCCAAGCCAACGTCGCCTGGGCGAAGGCGATGCCGTTGTCCTCCAGTGCCTTTTTAACCGGCTCCAAATCGGTAACTGGAGTCGTTACTTCGTGGACTTGGTCACCATCTTGGATATCCTCACCTCCCGCATCTACGATCGCCAATAGGAGGTCATCTTCGGAGACATTGGCCTTGTCCACTTCGATAATGCCCTTGTGTTCAAACATCCAAGCTACCGCCCCACTCTCTGCGAGGTTGCCGTTATATTTAGTAAATACGTGGCGTATTTCGGAAACCGTGCGGTTGCGGTTGTCCGATAGGGTTTCGACCATGATGGCCACCCCACCGGGTCCATAGCCTTCAAAGAGTCCCTCCTCGTATATCGCCCCCGGCTCGTCACCAGTGCCGCGGCGTATGGCGCGCTCAATAGTTGCCGCGGGCATATTGGCCGCTTTGGCATTCTGGACTGCCGTGCGCAGACTTGGATTGGCCCCTTCATCTCCTCCGCTGCGGGCCGCCACTGAAATCTCGCGGATCAATTTTGTAAAGACCTTGCCGCGCTTGGCGTCGTTGGCACCTTTTTTGCGCTTGATTGTACTCCATTTGGAGTGGCCAGACATCGGCTTTATCTCCTTGCCAATCCCCGCCCGCACTCTCACTACTCAAAGCAGAAGCATCGTTCGGAGAAAATCGACTGTTTTCTATGACAGTATTAAGATAAAAAAACCCGCGCAATCCAAAAAGCAAAGGGCCGCCGACCGCTTGGCCGACCGCCCTTCACAACGGGTAAAAGCAAGTCGCTCAGGCCGCTTCTTTGCCCTTATTTTTTTGCGAGTTCTCGATGACTTTAGCCATGATATCTCCGGGAACTTCCTCGTAGCGATCGAATCGCTGTGCATGGAATCCCTTGCCCTGCGTCATGGAGCGCAGCAACGTGGCGTAACGGTCTATTTCGGCTAAGGGGGCCTCGGCGTGGATGACCTGGAAATGGCCGTCCGCATCCATGCCGCTGATCCGACCTCGCCGCGACGAGAGGTCGCCCATTACGTCGCCCATAAATTCCTCGGGCACCGTAATCTCCAAGTGATAAATAGGCTCTAGCAAGATCGGCTTGGCTTTGAGGAAGGCGTCCTTGAAGGCGTGGGAACTGGCCAACTTAAAAGAAACTTCATCCGAATCTACCGGGTGGTGCTTACCGTCGTACACAGTAACAGCCACATCAATGACTTGGTAACCGGCCACTGGCCCCTCACTCAGCGTCTCGACGACGCCCTTTTCCACCGCAGGGATGAAGTTGCTCGGGATATTGCCGCCGACGACCTCATTGAGAAACTCAAAACCTTCACCGCGCCCTTTAGGGGCAATGCGTATAAACACCTCGCCAAACTGCCCCCGTCCGCCCGACTGCTTCTTGTGCCGATATTGCGCATCGGCGTTGCCACGGATCGTTTCTCGATAGGGAATCCGCGGCACCTCCATCCCAATCTCCACGCCAAATCGCCCTTTCAGGCGGCTAACGATAGTTTCCAGATGCAACTCTCCTTGGGTCAGCAGGATCGTTTGGCGGACCTCACCGTCGTATTTCATAACGAAGCTCGGATCTTCCTCGTGCAATTGGGAAAGTCCGGTAGCGACGCGATCCTCACCGCCCTGCTCCTTGGCGTGAATAGCCACGCGAATTAGCGGCTCTGGGAATGCAATGCCCGGAAGTTGTAGCGACGCGCCCTTGGCGCAAAGCGTATCGGTCGTATGGGTATTCTTGAGCTTGACTAAGGCGACGATATCGCCAGCCTCGGCACTTGCGACTTCGATCCGCTTGTTGCCGTTGAGGTGATATATCTGGCCAATGCGCTCGGCGGCGCGCTTGCTTGAGTTGGCCACTTCGTCGCCGGGCTTGATCGCTCCAGAGAAAAGGCGCAGCAGAGCAAGCTCACCTACGTGCTGCTCGGCCAAGGTCTTGAACACCAGAGCAGCCAAGGGCGCAGTAGCGGTACCTTCAAGCTCAACCTCCTGTTCCTCGCCATCCCGGAATCTGAGTCCTGCCGCTTCGGTCGGCGACGGCCCGTATTGCACCAAGGCGTCCAGTAGCCGATCAATGCCGACATTGTTGTAAGCATCGCCAAAAAAGACTGGAAAAATTTCGCGCCGTAATACAGCATGACGCAAACCAGCAACTAGATCCTCTGTGGTCAGTTCGCCCTCACTGAAATACTTCTCCATCAGTTCTTCGTCGGTCTCGGCGATGGATTCTACCAATTGCTCGCGCAACTCTTCGGCGCGGCTCTGGACTTCGTCAGGTATGTCTCCTTCTGTGGCTTTACCATCCTGATACGCATAGGCTCTCATCGCAACCAGATCGACAATATGATTGAATCCCTCGCCGGGATTTACCGACATTTGCAAAGGCACAACTTGGCGTCCAAAACGCTCTTGAAGCATTTCTAAGACCTGATCGGTATCGGCATCAGCGCGATCCATCTTGTTGATGAATAGTACACGGGACAAATTGTAATCGGCAGCGAAATTCCAAGTCCGCTCAGTGCCGATCTCTATCCCGGTAACCGAATCGACGACAGTGACCATCGCGTCGGACACGCGCAGTGCCGACTTGGCCTCAGAAATAAAATCTGCATACCCCGGCGTATCAATTATGTTGAGGTGATGATCCTGCCACTGGCCATTCAGCAAGGAGACCTTGAGCGAAATCTGACGCTCAATCTCGGCCGAATCATAATCCGATGTCGTCGTCCCATCATCAATGCGTCCCAAGCGATTTACGACGCCCATGTTGAATAACATGGCCTCAGACAGCGCTGTTTTACCTGCGCCGCTATGGCCACACAGAGAGAAATTCCTCGTTTGTTCGCTCAATTTGACTCCTCCTGAATTAAGAGAAGTGCTTAATTAATTGGCCTACCTTGGCGTTGTCAAGGTATTTTCCATAGACACAAAAAAGCCCACCCCAGAGGGATGGGCTTTTAAAAAAAATCCGGCAGCGTCCTACTCTCCCACTAGGCGACCCCAGCAGTACCATCGGCGCAAGAGGGCTTAACGGCTCTGTTCGGAATGGGAAGAGGTGTTTCCCCTCCGCTATGACCACCGGAAAATTCAAATTCTCTTCAACAACCGAATACAGGCTCACACCAAAAGCAATGCAAAACTCCAGTATTGCTGCGACAATAAATTGGTCAAGCCGCACGGCCAATTAGTATTGTTCGGCTTCACACATTGCTGCGCTTCCACCTGCAACCTATCAACCTCGTAGTCTACGAGGGGCCTTTAGGTAGGTTAACCCTACGGGATATCTAGTTTTGGAGTGGGCTTGACGCTTAGATGCTTTCAGCGTTTATCCCTTCCGAACGTAGCTACCCAGCGGTGCTCCTGGCGGAACAACTGGTAGACCAGAGGTCCGTCCAACCCGGTCCTCTCGTACTAGGGTCAGATCTCCTCAAATATCCTACACCCACGGCGGATAGGGACCGAACTGTCTCACGACGTTCTGAACCCAGCTCGCGTAGCGTTTTAATTGGCGAACAGCCAAACCCTTGGGACCTTTTCCAGCCCCAGGATACGCTGAGCCGACATCGAGGTGCCAAACTGCCCCGTCGCTATGGGCGCTTGGGGGCAATAAGCCTGTTATCCCCGGAGTACCTTTTATCCGTTGAGCTTCGGCGCTTCCACGCGCAACCGTCGGATCACTAAGCCCTGCTTTCGCACCTGCTCGACTTGTAGGTCTTGCAGTTAAGCTCCCTGTATGCCTTTACACTCTACGCGCGATTACCGACCGCGCTGAGGGAACCATTGGGCGCCTCCGTTACCTTTTAGGAGGCAACCGCCCCAGTTAAACTACCCACTTGGCACTGTCTCCGATCCTGATCAAAGGACCAAGGTTAGAACCTTAACAAGGCAAGGGTGGTATTTCAAGGTCGGCTCCACGGAAACTGGCGTTCCCGTTTCATAGCCTCCCACCTATCCTACACGTGCAGTGCCAAAATCCAATACCAAGCTGTAGTAAAGGTTCACGGGGTCTTTCTGTCCTGCCGCGGGTATCCGGCATCTTCACCGGAACTACAATTTCACCGAGTCCCTCGTTGAGACAGCGGCCAAGTCGTTACACGATTCGTGCAGGTCGGTTTTTAGCCGACGAGGAATTTCGCTACCTTAGGATCGTTATAGTTACGACCGCCGTTTACTGGAGCTTCGATTCAAAGCTTCGCTCCCGAAGGAGCTAACTAATCCTCTTAACTTACCAGCACCGGGCACGTGTCAGTCCCTATACATTGCCTTGCGGCTTAGCAGAGACCTGTGTTTTTGGTAAACAGTCGCCCAGCCCGTTTCTCTGCGGCCCCTTTGGGCTCCACCCGCAAGGGGCTTCACCTACTTAGGGCATCCCATCTTCCGAAGTTACGGGATCATTTTGCCGAGTTCCTTAACGAGGGTTCACTCGCGCACCTTTGGATACTCTCCTCATCTACCTGTGTTGGTTTGCGGTACGGGCACCTACAGAACTCACATAGAGGTTTTTCTAGGCAGCATGATTAGGGTCAGTTTATGCCGTTAGACGGCTCCCCATCGCTTCTCGGGGTAACGGCCATCCGGATTTACCTAGTTGGCCCCCCTACGAGCTTAGACCAGCATTTCCAGTCGCTGGCTGACCTTTCACTTCTGCGTCACCCCATAGCTCGAACGCTCTGTAAGTGGTACAGGAATATTTAGCCTGTTTTCCATCGCCTACGCCTTTCGGCCTCAGCTTAGGTCCCGACTAACCCCAGGAGGACGAGCCTAGCCCAGGAAACCTTAGATTTTCGGTGAGCGGGATTCTCACCCGCTTTATCGCTACTCATGCCGACATAATCACTTCCATCTCGTCCAGCGAACCTTGCGGTTCACCTTCGGCCTACTATGGAACGCTCCCCTACCAATCCGCACTTCTCGAACGAAGTGCGAAGTCCGCAGCTTCGGTGGTAAGCTTAGCCCCGGTACATTGTCGGCGCGAGATCACTTGACTAGTGAACTATTACGTACTCTTTAAATGATGGCTGTTTCTAAGCCAACATCCTAGCTGTCTCAGCAATCTCACATCCTTTTGATCACTTAGCTTACACTTAGGGACCTTAGCTGGCGATCTGGGTTGTTTCCCTCTCGCGTACGGAGTTTATCCCTCGCACGCTGACTCCCTTGGAACAAGTCAATGGCATTCGGAGTTTGGTTCGGTTTGGTAAGCGGGTAAGCCCCCTAGCCGATCCAGTGCTCTACCTCCACGACTCTTTTACAAGAGGCTAGCCCTAAAGCTATTTCGGGGAGAACCAGCTATCTCCAGGTTTGATTGGCCTTTCACCCCTACCCACAGCTCATCCGAGAACTTTTCAACGTTCGGCGGTTCGGACCTCCACGAGATTTTACTCCCGTTTCATCCTGGCCATGGGTAGATCACCTGGCTTCGGGTCTACTGCATGCAACTGAACGCCCTATTCAGACTCGCTTTCGCTACGGCTCCTTCACTGAGTGAATTAACCTTGCTGCATACAAGTAACTCGTCGGCTCATTATGCAAAAGGCACGCCGTCAGGGGACAAGCCCCCTCCGACTGCTTGTAAGCGTACGGTTTCAGGTACTATTTCACTCTCCTTCTCGGAGTACTTTTCACCTTTCCCTCACCGGTACTAGTGCGCTATCGGTCACGAGAGAGTATTTAGCCTTGGAGAGTGGTCTCCCCAGCTTCCCACAGGGTTTCCCGTGCCCCGTGGTACTCGGGAACGTCATAGGGAAGTCGACTACCATTTCGCCTACAGGACTATCACCTTCTGTGGTAGAACTTTCCAGAACACTTCGACTATGGTGTCGATTGGTAACTTCCCGACAAGTCAGCACCCTTGTCAAATGACGCCCCACAACCCCACCTGTACAACGCGTACTGGCTTTAACATACAGGCAGTTTGGACTGTTCCCCGTTCGTTCGCCACTACTAGGGAAATCGCGGTTGCTTTCTCTTCCTAGGGGTACTTAGATGGTTCAGTTCCCCCCGTTTGCTCCTCTCGGACTATGTGTTCATCCGAGGGTAGTGCAGCATGACCTGCACTAGGTTGCCCCATTCGGAAATCCCCGGATCAAAAGTTATTTGCACCTCCCCGAGGCTTATCGCAGCTTATCACGTCCTTCATCGCCTTCTCGTGCCAAGGCATCCACCGTACGCCCTTTGTAGCTTGACCAAAAATCACTGTCACAACACTACTAGAGGTAATGCATCGCGGTGTCTCGAGTAGTAAGCACATAACGCGCTTCCACTCGGTAAACCTTAGATTATTACTGATGTGAACCTGTATTCGATTGTCAAAGAGCAAAAGCCTGAATGGTGGGGGTAGGTGGAATTGAACCACCGACCTCACGCTTATCAGGCGTGCGCTCTAACCACCTGAGCTATACCCCCGAAAATCGAATAACGCACATGAGGGCAGGTCAAAGAGTAAAAACATTGACCTAGGCGGATAATGTCGGGAGTCTAAAACTCCCAATAATCCCCTTAGAAAGGAGGTGATCCAGCCGCACCTTCCGGTACGGCTACCTTGTTACGA
>VXML01000094.1 GCA_009841115.1 Gemmatimonadota bacterium
CATGGTCGGTGCGCGCGACCATGAGGGAGAGGGAGCGCGAACAGACACGGGAGCGCGAGCGCGAGCGGACCATCACTCGGATTGTCGTACCGCGACCGCCCCGGCCCAGAGGCCCCGAGCGTGGCGGGGGAGGGTTCGAGCGGTGAGCCTTGCATCCAAGGCCACGCCCCCCAGCGGGTCGTCCCGCTACGCCCGATCCGGAGCGGTTTCGGTGCATCTCGGGGCTACGAGATCACCCAAGATTGACGATCCCCGATCACCGAGGGGTTGGCGGGCGCGGGAGGCACCCCTCATCGCGCTCCCTTCCGGCGGTTGCATGGCCTGCACAGCATCTGGCAGTTCTCGGGGGTCGTCTTACCGCCTTCCGACCACGGGTCGATGTGATCGGCCTCCATTGCGGCAGGAGCAAAGTGCTCTCCGCAGCCGGCGCAGATGCCATCTTGGCGCTCGTAGGCGGTGGCGCGCATCGTGGGCGTGAACGAACGGATGTTCAGGTGCTTCTCGTCCCCCGTGAGCACATATGGGTAGATGCCCGGCTTCTTCTTGACGTCATCGTCCTTGTGTAGCCGCGCCACTTCGGCTTCAAGCCGCGCCGGATCAAGGTCGGGTCTCTCGTGGTGCTCGTCGTAAAGCGGACCCCAATCCACGTGCTTCATGCTCGCCCGCTTCTTCGGGAAGGTCGCCTGTGTCCAGTCAATCACGGACCGGAAGTAGCGCCACAACTCTTCGGCGTTCGGATCGTGCTGGTGGGTGGACATGTACTCTTCGATCCCGCCGCCGCTGATCCACTTGAGGACGGTCTCTAGGTAGTCTTGGCGGATGGCGGAGCCAGAGAGGTACGGCGATCCGAGACCTTGGGCCGGTCCATTGGGGCGGCTGAAGTACGCGCGGGCATCGGCAAGCCATGGCCCCGCGTATACGGCGTTCCGCAGTTCCTGCGGCCTGAGCGTTTCGCCCGCAATGTTGATGACCTTGAACCAAGCCAGCTTCTCGCTGTCCGTTCCGGTGCAGACGTACACCGTTAGCTCGTAGTCGTGGATCAGGCCCTGTTCGTCGGTCTGGAGGCTGTGGAAGTACCGGCCGTCGAGCGAGAAGTCCCCCTTGACGTACTGCGCGATCGAGATGGTGCGCTGCTGGCCGTCGATGATCTCGAACGTGCCGTCCTCCCGATCCGCCCAGTACATCACGTTGAGCGGAAACCCGCTCATCACGGAGCGGATCACGGCCTCGCGCTGCTTGTCCTTGTAGACGAACTCGCGCTGGAATGGCGGGCGGATGTCCAGCTTGCCGCCGTACCCGACGACACCACCCTCGCCGTCGTCGCGGTACTCCCTGACGAGTTCGCGGACGGTGACCTGCCGGGGCGCGATCTTCATGCGCCAATCCTCTTGATGAACACTCTCTTGTAGACGGTATGGACCACGTCCTCGCCGCGAGCGAGATAGTACCCACTAGGATTCGGTGGTCTGCCCTTCAGGACGGCCAAACCGTTAGCCTTGCGGCCCGTCATCCCTGTTCTTGCCCCATCCGGCCTCATCTCTACGTAGTCGTCGTAGAAGGTGTGGCTACTAAGGCCTTCGTCCCAGAGATAGGAAACGCCGACGATCTCGAACTGATCGGGATTGTGCTTGTCCAGGAACGTGATCGGCACGCCCATCACGCCATCGTAGTCCATCGGGATCTCCGCCGTCCGCTTCACGTTGATCGCATCGTAGTTGTCGTACGTCGGATACTCCTCGGGCGTGTACCTGCGCCAGAGGCGCAGCTTCTCCCGGCGCTTCGCGTGGTCGAGGTTGGTGAACCATGCGGCATTCCCCAACCTGCCCTTCACGACTCCGTCCACCATCCGGTAGGCGCTCCCCTCCTTCTTGGTGTCAACCAGCTCCCGCGCATACGCCTCCGGGACGTCGAAGAGCATGTCCCGTCCGGCCGGACCAAGACCCAGCCAGAGCCGTCCATCCCTGATGAGCGGGAAGATCTCCCTGTAGGTGATCGCGTTCATGCTGCCGATCACGAGGAATCGCTTGCCGTGCTCCACCAGTTGGGCGACGTACTCCCGGAACAGCGAAAACGGCGGATTCGTCACCACGATGTCGGCTTCCTTCAGTATCTCGATGCACTCTTGGCTGCGGAAATCTCCATCGCCCCTCAAGAGGGACACCCCGATGTCGTCGGCGTTGGGAACCCGCTCGCCTTCTCGGTATCCGTCGTATTCGAGCTTGATGGCCCGCTTGCGATCGTGCCGGGAGAACAGGTCCCGCTCCTGGTTCTGGTAGCAGGTGGTGACGAGCTTCTTCAAGCCGAGATGGGCGAAGTTGAACGAGAAGTAGTGGAAGAAGTTGCTGACCCGGGGATCGTCGCAGTTGCAGTAGACCGTCTTGCCTCGGAAGTGGTCTCTGTAGTGCTTCAGTTCGTTCTCGATGTCGGAGAGCTGGGTGTAGAATTCGTCCTGCTTCGCCCGGTTCGCGGCATGGAGCGGCCTGTTACCTGACATGGAGCCTCCGGCTATGGAGCCTCCTGCGGCTCCGTGTCAGGATGGGTGCCCGACGACCCGAGTGCTTCCGTGTTCGCATGGACAGACTTCTCGCTCTCCGGCTCGGCGGGTGTAGGTGGTCGATCCCTTCAAGGTGCCTTGGAATTGGGCACCATGCCTCCGGCGGACGCAAGTACCCGCGCGCGAATCGACTCCCCACGCGTTCTGGACGGATCGCCTCAGGGCTGGAGTGTTGGATCCAGTGCGGCTCCTGAAGAGGCTACCGGCTGCCCGACGTGGAGTCAGGGAGGAATCGGCCCCGCTGCGTTCTCGGCGGAGAGGGAGTGTGGGGCGGGGAGGGGCCAGGATTGCCACGGATACCCCATTGGGTTACCATGTTCCCATGCAGACCGTCGCCGAAACTCCAACCTTCTCCCGTCAGGCCGACAAGCTGTTCAACGACGACGAGAGACGCGACCTGATCGACTTCTTGGCCGAGCATCCCTTGGCGGGCGACGAGATTCCCGGCACGGGCGGGGTCCGTAAGGTGCGATTCGGAGCTTCCGGGCGCGGTAAGCGGGGTGGTGTCCGAGTGATCTATTTCTTCGGGGGCGAAGGAGTGCCGATCTACGCACTTCTCGCCTACTCGAAGTCCGACAAGACCGATTTGAGCCCCGGCGATCGGCGATCGGTGGCCGCTCTCGTGGCGGCCATCAAGCTTCAGGGAAGGCAGAGGAAATGAGCACGTTCGGAGAAGACCTGATCCAGTCCTTGAACGAGGCCTTGGACCATGCGAAGGGCGAGGGACCCGCGATCGTTCACACCCCGATCTCGCCCCGCGAGGTTCGGATGGAGGCAAAGCTGACGCAGACGCAAATGGCGGCCCTGATGGGAATGAGCCTTTCCGGCTACCGGAAGTGGGAGCAGGGGAGACGCCGCGTGAGCGGCCCGGCAGCGGCACTTCTCCGCATTATCAAGCACGATCCGAACGCGGTGAGGCATGCACTGGTGCCGTCGCCATAAGCTGTGGAGCAGTTGGTCGATTCGGCGTCCAGATCAGTCGCTCAGAGTCCCGCCATTCAAGTCGGTTTTCCCGCTATCGGTGTACGGTCCAGCAGAGTCCAGCGCAACGACAGGACGCGCAGATCGTGCAGTCCCAGTTAGACTTACATGATCTCCTGCCGGGATGTTGGCCGTTAGCCGTCCGCCTACGCG
>VXML01000105.1 GCA_009841115.1 Gemmatimonadota bacterium
CCCAGTTTGTCTCGATAGAACGTCAACGACTCTTCAAAGTTGCTGCACACTATGCACAGGTCAACGACCGGATGTGAGAGCTTCATTTACCTCCTCCTCGGGGTTAGTCGAACGAGTTAAGCGGGTCGCCGCAAGCTACTCCACATCCACATCGAGGATATAGCGCGCCGCCGGAGAGATGCGCTTCCAGGTCTCGTAGCGCAGGTACTCGCGCTGGTTAAGCTGCTGGCCGTGCTCGCGGGCGGTGAAGTAGCAGTGCATGGCGCGGCGCGGCAGATCCTTGCTCTGGTTGCGGGTGCCGCCGTGCCACGTGTGGCTGTTGAAAACGGCGACCGTGCCGGCCGGGGCGATGAGCAGCTCTTCGTCGGGGTGGGGTGCCTGCGCATCTTCCAAAACATTGCGCGGGTGCTGGCCCTTGTGCGAGCCGGGCACCAGCCGAGTGCAGCCGTTTTCCTCGCTGAAATCGTCCAGCAGCCAGATCGAGTTGCAGACGTGAAACTGGCCGTCGTAGTCCGCTCCCCAGTCGGCGTGCAGCCCCTGTAACCCCTCGCCGGGTAGGGCGTCACGGGCATTGAGCGAGGAGAGCTTGAAGGGGCGACCGATGACGCGGTGGATAGCGGCCAGCACCTTGGGATGAGTATAGACGCGGTCGAAGACCGGCCCCTTGTTGCAGAGGTCAGAGAGGCGGCGCGTACCCTGTTCCTGATGAACTTCAATACCGGCGTGGACCCCTTCTTTCTCGCACAACTCCTCAAAGCGGGTGCGCAGCGCTTCAAGCCATTCAGCGTCGATGATTTCCGTAAGTACCGTGTAGCCCTTCTCGTCGAGATCGTTTCTGTTCTGCTCGGTCAGCAGGTCGTCGCGGGCACCCAAGGCGTCCAATGCGCTTGTGATATCCATTACTGGTTCGCTTCCGTTTCGACGAGCGCCTTGAGCGGCACGTCTTCGTCCTGGGGCAAGTAGTAGCTCAGGGGATCTCCGACGACGCCAATGAGCTGTTTTTGGATTGGATTGCAGCGGGCGACGAGTTCGTCAGGCATGGCGATATAATCCATAGGTTTGACCCAGCGATAACCATAGCCAAAGAACACGGTCTTGCGCGGGAAGCCCGCCCAGTTGTGGCCTATGGAGTGATAGGTGCGTTGCTCAAACAGGAAGGCCGAGCCAGCGCGGATATTCATCGCCTGTGCGCCGTATGGCAGACCAGTCGTGGGGTCCGTGGCCGGACGCCCGAGCAAACGGTTGGACCCAGGCACGATCCAAGTCGCCCCCGAGGCCGGGGCGGTCTGGTCGCTGAGGGCATAGGCGATCTTGAGCAAAATCCGTGGGTGCGGCTCGCTCATATCTCGGGGCGAGGTGCCGCCATCGCGGTGCCATCCGAGCTTGTTTTTCTCGTCTTGAGCCGGCTCGTCGCCCGACGGCAGGACGATCAAGTGCGAGGTCAGCATCTGGATATTCCAGCCAAGGAGCTGCCATGCCAGCGGGACTGTGGTGGGCCAGTCGAGGAGTTGGAGGAAGGCTGGGTGCTCGACGATGCAGTTGCGCATGTTGAGCTTGCCGCTCTTTTCGAGCCGGCCGGCGTCGGCATCGCGCGCGTAGAGCTCGTCAGTGGCCGCGTTGAGCTCTGCAAGCACGTCGGACGATAGGGCGTCTTCGACGAGGAGATAGCCCTGCTGTTCAAAAAATGCTTGATCTTCGGGAGTGAGGACGGCTTGGGCGAGGGGCTGGGTCATGGCGTGCATGTCTTCCAATGTAGATACTAATTACTACGGACGGCAAGCTCTCGGTCTAGTCGTGTTCTCTTATCGAGCAGACTTGAGCTTGTCTGCTTGGGCGGGTATAATATCCGGTGCGCTTTGAGGCGATAACCTAAGTCTAAAAACCGAATTCAGCTCTCCCATGCCCGCACTCGACGGCATCCGCGTCCTCGACTTTACCCAAGTAATTTTCGGCCCAGCCGCCACCCAAGTTTTGGCCGAGCACGGTGCCGAAGTCATCAAGATAGAGCGACCCGGCGGCGACCTAGCCCGCGCCTTCGGGCCGTGGGTAAAGGAGCAAAGCCTGCCCTTTGCCAGCCTCAACCGCTCCAAGAAAAGCCTAGTCATCGATCTCAAAAAGCCCGGGGGGTTGAGCGTTATCCACCGCCTGCTAGAAAACACGGACGTGCTGGTACACAACTTCCGCTCCGATGCCGTCATGGCCAAGTTGGGGCTGGATTACGCGGCGCTGCGGGAACCGTACCCAAGGCTCATCTACGCCGTTGGCTCGGGCTATGGCTCGCAAGGCCCGTACAGCGAACGCAACAAGGGCGGCCACGAATCCATGGCCCAAGCCCTGAGCGGCGTGGCGGCCCGCTTTGTCGGTCCTCACGGCACGCCCCAGCGTCTGCCTTATACGGTCGCCGACTTCAACGGCGGCATGTTGCTGGCGCAGGGCATTCTCCTCGCGCTGTTGGCCCGCGAACGCACCGACACCGGGCAATACGTGGAAACCTCGCTCCTCGACGGCATGATGAGTATGCAGGCTTGGGCGACGAGCAAAATTTTGAACTTGGGCGACGACGGGGAAGACGATGGCTCGGGAGGCGCGACGCATCCGCGCGGCAACCCGCTCGACGGAGCCGTATTCGAGACGGCCGATGGCTTCTTGATGGTCACCGCGCTTTTCCGTCCCTTTGACCAACTATTGCGCGATTTGCAGGAGGCCCTAACGATTGAAGGGCTCGTCGGAGACCCGCGCTTTGCCACGCTCGCCACAGCCGTAGATAACCGCGAGGTCCTACGAGAACGGCTAGCACCAATCTTTGCAGAAAAGACGAACGCCGAGTGGATTCCGCTGCTGGAGGCCAAGGACATCCTCGTCGCACCGGTGCGCTCGACAGCCGAGGCCCTAGCAGATCCTCAGCTCGCGGTCAACGAGCTGCTCGTCGAAGTCCAACATCCGCAGGTGGGTACTATGCGCCACATCGGCACTCCCCTGCGGCTAGCCGGAACGCCAGCCCCAGCACCGACACCCGCTCCCCTAGCCGGGGAACATACCGAAGCTGTGCTGCGCGAGGCTGGGTACGCGGACGACGAGATCGCCGCGTTGCGCGCCCAAGACGTCATTCCCTGAATTGCACAGGAGACCCCATGCCTGACATCGTGCGCTATGGACTATTGAGCACCGCCCAGATCGCCCTCAACCGCCACCTGCCGGCCGCGCAGGCCATCGGCCACGCCGAGATCGCGGCCATATCGAGCAGAGACCAAGCCAAAGCCGAAGCATGTGCGGCCCAATACGGCATTGCCAAGGCGTACGGCTCGTACCAAGCCGTGCTGGACGATCCCGCAATCGACGCGATCATCAATCCTTTGCCCAATAGCATGCACTGCGAGTGGACGGTCAAGGCGGCGGAGGCCGGCAAGCACATCCTCTGCGAAAAGCCGCTCGCCGTAACCGTGGCGCAAGCGCGGCAGATGATCGACGCAGCCCGAGCCAACGGGGTGCTCTTAGTCGAAGCCTTCACCCACCGCCTCAACCCACAATTGCAGTGCGCGCGCCGACTAGTGCAGCAAGGAGAAATCGGCGAGGTGAAACTAGCGCGGGCCGAGTTGACCTTCGGCATCCGCGATTGGGCTACCGACGTCCGGGCGCAAAAAAATTTGGGCGGCGGCGCACTTTTGGACGCTGGGTGCTACTGCGTCAGCGCCGTGCGCTTTGTGCTCAATGCCGAGCCAGTGGCCGCGCAGGCTTTTCAGCACCTGCGCAACGGCGTGGATGCGAGCTTAGCCGGGCTATTGCGCTTTCCCGGCGATCACATCGCCTATATCGCGGCTGGCATGGAGGGGCCGTTCCGCTGCGTGTTGGAGCTCGTCGGCAGTCACGGCGCGATCCACGTGCCCAACATGTTCGACGAGCAGGCCGCGGTCCACATCGCCATCGGCAACGACGAGCGGGTGGAGACCTTCTCTGGGCCGGATCGCTTTCAGGTGCAGCTAGCGCGCTTCTCTAACTGCATTCTCCAAGGCAAAGCTCCCGAATTTCCCCCCACAGACGGCCTCAAGAACGTGGCTGCGCTACAGGCATTAAAACAGGCCGCAGAATCGGGGAGCCTAGTCGAAGTGCCGTCTTGAGCAATAGCCCACTATGAGTTCATCCGCCGCGAACGCCAAGCTCACCCTCAACAGCCCCGAACAGTTTCAGCATAGGCCACTAAACTTCAACGACGAGAAAGCACTGCTATGGAAAAATTCGCCCCTTTGAACATGTCCCCAGAAGAGCTAATCGAGTATACCCCAGAGTGGGAAGGCGAGCGCTTTGCCGACGGCCGCCCCAAGGTGCCCGACGACATCCTCGAGCGCATGCGCAACGTCAGCATTACCCAAGCCTGGGGCGTCATACGCGGCCCCGGCTACAACTGGCAGTACGAAGACGGCTGGATTTGCACGCACCCTGGCCAAGTGCTAGTGGGCCGCGCCCTGACGGCTATGTACATGCCACGGCGACCCGTCATGCGTCAGGTTATGGAAGAAAAAGGGGAGCGGGCCGGTTGCATTGGCGACCAGATCTCGTGGCCCATTGATATGCTGGTGCCCGGCGACGTGTACGTGGCCGACGTATTCGGCAAAATCGACCAAGGAGCCGTCATTGGCGACAACCTCGCCACCGCCATCTACGCCAATTCGGGCAACGGAGTGGTCCACGACGCGGCCGTCCGCGACATCGACGGCATCCAAGAACTGCCCAATTTCACCAGTTTCGTGCGCGGCTTTCACCCCACCTTTGCCTCGCCCACCATCATGCTGACCGGAGTCAACTGTCCGGTGCGCATCGGTGGCGCGACAGTCATGCCCGGCGACGTAGTCCTCGGCCGCGACGATGGCGTCGTCTTCATACCGCCTCACCTAGCCGAACAGGTGGTCAAAACCTCCGAACTGATCTCCCTCCGCGACCGCTTTGGCAAGCAGCGTCTAGCCGAGGGCAAATACACGCCCGGTCAGATCGATACCCGCTGGTCTGATCCCATTGAGGAGGACTTCTCGCGCTGGTTAGAGAGCCATATCGACGAGCTGCCCGTGCCGCGCGCCGCCATCCAAGAGCTGCTCAAGGAGCGGACTTGGTGAGCTCGGGCGGCGACTGGCCGACGACCAATTTACCCGCCTTGAGAAAAGGCTCGGCATTCCCCCAGAGTTTGCTGCCGTCGGCAGAGGTCAGCGGCTCGCAGGAGTACTGGGCCAAGTACACGCGGCGCATCTGGTCGGTGGTGTTGGTGCCGCTGGAGTGAAAATTGACGCTGGTGAAGACGGCAATGCTGCCGGCCGGGGCGACGACCGAAACGCCGGGATCGCTGCCGAAGTAGCCGATCAAATCGTTGCTTCCCTCCTCGCGGACGTGCTTGACCCACGTGCGAATGCCCGAGCGCGAAAACGGCAGCAAGTGGACGGTGCCATTGGCCTCGGACATGTCGTCGAGGGCGCACCAACAGGTTAGATACGGCTTGTGATCCGGGTAGCCGACGTAGCCCGAGTCTTGGTGCCAGGAGAACTTCATGCCGGCCTCGGCACCTTTGACCACATATTGCTCCCAGAACAAGTAGGCGTCGTCGCCCAAGGTAGCTTGGCAGATGTCGGCCATTAGGGGGCTGAAGAGGAACTCGCGCAGGCGCGGCTGATCGCGGAAGCAATTGGAGACAAAGTAGCGGCTGTTGCGGTGATTGAGGCCCAAGGTATCCGTGCCCTCGGCGTCCATCCGGGCATTGGCTTTGTCGATGAAGGCTTGGCACTCGCCGCGCAGGAGGTCGAGATGGTGGGCGGGGATGGCATTTTCGAGGATGAAATAGCCCTCCTCTTTGAATTGCTGCTTTTGGGCGTCGGTGATCTGGTGCATGAATCGCTCCGTCGATTGCAATTTGATGCAAATTGAGGCGATATACTGAGCAGAACCCACGATACGCGCAAGTCTTGCACGCGTACGAAAGGAAATATAGAACTTGAACGATTCGAGATGCGGATCGTCTTGTTTCTATTATTCTGCGTCCATCTGCGGATTGACCTAGGAATGTTGGTGCATCTAAAATGGAAACCCCTGCAATTCTCCAAGCGCTGGAACTGACCTCTTGGTGGGAGGTGCCAGCAGTCGTCTTGGCCATTCTCTACTTGGTCTTGGCGGCGCGGGAAAACATCTGGTGTTGGGGCGCGGCTTTCGTCAGCACCGCGATTTACATCTACGTCTTCTTCGATGTCAACTTGTTCCTAGAATCGGCCCTACAGATTTACTACTTGGCCATGGCGGTCTATGGCTGGTACCAATGGCGGCAGCCCACCGATCAATCCGCAACGCTGCCCATTTCTACTTGGTCGCTCAAAAAGCACGTCGTGGTCATTGCTGCGACAGGGGCCATTGTGGTGACGTCCGGGTATCTTTTGCACAAAAACACGACGGCAGCATTGCCTTATGTCGATGCCTTCACCACTTGGTATGCAGTGGTGACGACCTATATGGTAACGAAGAAAATTTTGGAGAACTGGGTGTACTGGTTTGTCATCGACAGCGTCTCGGTTTACCTGTATTACAGCCGAGGGCTTTACCTGACCGCTTTGTTGTTTATCGCATATCTGGTTATCATCGTCTTTGGCTATCTGAAATGGAAAAAGGAGTACGACCAAGCAAATGTCCAAACTGGACCGTGAAAAAGAATTGAGTATATGAAACGAGCAGAGACATGCGGACCTATAGCCATCCAAGGGCACGCCGGGTCTTTCAGCGAGGCGGCGGCGCGGGCCTATTTTTCTCCAGCGACACAACTGGCACCACAGCCCAATTTCAGGGCGCTTTTCGCCTCGGTGGAAGACGGGTCTTGTGCTTGCGGAGTCGTGCCCATCGAAAACTCGCTGATGGGCAGCATCCACGAGAACTACGACCTGCTGCTGCAGAGCGACGTCCACATCGTCGGCGAAATCAAGCTGCGCATCGTCCACAATCTCATCGTCAACCCAGGCGTGCAGCTAGCGGACATCCGCTATATCGCGTCGCAGCCGCCCGCCTTAGCCCAATGCACCCGCTTCATCCACTCGTTGGCCGATGCGCAGACGATAGCGACGGATGATACGGCTGGAGCGGTCAAAGAACTAGCCGCGAGCGGCGCACGCGATCGCGGGGCCATAGCCGGCGCGCAAGCAGCCGCCACGTACGGGATGGAGATCCTCGTCTCCGGCATTGAGGACGCCGCGCACAATTTTACCCGCTTCTTGGTGGTCAGCCGCCGAGCCGAGCCAGCGCCAGCCGAGCCTGCCAAGACCACGCTCGTCTTCGGACTAAAGCACGTGCCTGGCGCGCTGTGCCGGGGCCTCGCAGCCTTTGCCGAGCGCGGCATCAACCTGCTCAAAATCGAATCGCGGCCCATGCCCGAGCGGCCTTGGGAATACGTCTTCTATCTCGATTTGGAGGGCCACTTGGAGCAGGTGGTTTGCGCCCAAGCCGTGGAACACCTTCGGGAGACCACCGAATTCGTCCGCATCTTGGGCTCGTACCAGCAGGGCGATACGATCGAGAACCTATAGTAAACGTGAGTGGAGTTCCCAATGCGGCCCTCCTCGAAAAAAGAAGCCGTCTGAAAACCCCCTAAGCCTCGTGCTCAAGGCTTATTAGGTGTCTCCAGACGGCTTCTTATCCTACCCGAACCGTTTGTGCTATTTGAAGTAGAGTAGCCGTCGCGTCTGCTCCCCGCCGGGATAGCTCAGACGGGTGATATAGACCCCCGACGATAACAAGACCCCGCGCTGATCGCGGGCATCCCACTGGACTTGGTAGGAGCCAGCGACTTGGGACTCATCCACCAACGTGCGCACCGGCTGGCCTAGCACATTGTAGATCACCAACCGAACCGGGCCGGGGCTGGACAAGTGGTAGGCTATGTACGTGGCGCTGTTGAAGGGGTTGGGCACATTAAGTGCCAGCCCACTGGTGCCTAGCGTTGCCTCCACTTCCGTACGGATAAAAGTCGGTATATCCTCGGTTTCGCTCCCATAAAAACCCGACCCAACGATGATGTTGACTGGAACTACGCTTCCGTCTGCCCTTTGGAACGAACTTGCGAACTCGCGTGCGTAGCCCACCTTGGGGATGTCGGCGCTGTCGGTGTCGTCAGCGGGATCGTCGAAGTAATACTCTACGAAGCCGCCTTCCGGGTCCCTTTTCGCCGCTTCGATGACCTGAGGCAGAATGAACTCTCCGGTCACGACATCTCGGACAGTCGCTACCAGAGGTCGTAGCTCGAATCTGTCCGGAAACGCGCCGTGAAACAGGATGACGTTGCTGACAGTATCCAAGACGTAGAGGTACACCGAACCGTGTCGCCAAGGCCCGTTCGGATCCCGCAAGGCGATCCTGGCTTTCGAAGAAGCGGAGAAGTCGCCGGTCTCCTGGAGTGCCAGAAAGTAGTTCCCCGCTTCCGTGACGAAGGTCTTCAGGGTTTCTCTATCTACCACTTCCACGGCGGTAATGGCCGGGTCACCGTAATCGATTTCTTCTTCAGCGAGGTGAGTTTCATTGAGATCGAATCCGGAGAGCAATATGATCGGGAGTCGTAAGTTGGCCGACAAATATACGGTGGCATAGCCGGAGGCACCCGGTATGCCAGGTCGAAAGCCTGTAATAGGGGTGGTCGCATCGAATGCGGCATCCGGTTCTTGCGACAATGTGCTCATGACGGCGGCGAAAGCCTGGGCGGCGGTAGCGGGATCGGTAGAAGCCAGATTGGCCAGATCGGTTAAGGATACGCCCAGCGCAGAAAGGATCTCTGCATAAATCAAGGGGTTAAGTAGCCTGCCTGACAATACCATGTCCTTCGAGTGAACGAATATCCTGCCGTCGGGCGTCAGTTGCACGAGGTAGGTGGAACCGGAACGGTAAGCAGACTCTTCCTGCCTGACGAGACATCCAAAGTATGTCGCTTGTTCCAGTGTCGTTATTACCTGGGTCTGGCTCCTGAATATATCTCTCGCGGCCAGCGCGAATTCCTGCAGAGTAGCGCTGCCGTTTTCCACCTGTTGCGCCGTCACACCCGGGTCTGGAGGAGGCGTCACGCCGGAAGGGAGCGGGCAGGGTTCATCCGGCTGCGCCAAGGTGGGGTGCGGCACAAAAAAGGCACCGGCCAGCACGAGCAGGCCGACGACAAGAATCATTCGATTCGGGGTGGGCAATGTTCCAGCTTTCATCATGAGGAAGGGGTCTCCTTTTCGGAAAGGCAAGATCAATAGAGCTTCTTGTTATTCGACGATAGGTAGTGTAGCCGTTTGAAATCTAGGTGCTTATGCGCTCTACGATGAGTTCTAAAAGACAGCCCTAAAATTTCTTAATGAAAGTAAGATAAGGATTTTAACGTGATATATCTTATGATATATAGAGGCTTTTTGGTGATTTTTTGCGAAAACGAGCACAACCTGCTCAAGCGCCCGCGGCGCGGGTGCGAACTTGGTCGAGGCCGACGGCCAACAGGAGCACTGCGCCGCGCGTTACATCCTGCCAGAAGCTCGACACATCCATCAGCGTCAGCCCGTTGTTGAGAGTGCCGAGCAAGAGCACCGCCAACAAGGTCCCCCACACCGTGCCACGCCCCCCGAAGAGACTCGTGCCGCCCAGAATGACCGCGGCGATCACCGTCAACAAATGCTGCCCCGCCGCGTCGGGTGCCGCTGCGTAGAGCATGGCCGCGAGGATGAGGCCGCTGACCGCGCCACTGAGGCCGGAGAGGACGTAGAGGATCATCAGGGTGCGGGCGACCGGGACGCCGACCAGCCGACTGGCCTCGGCATTGCTACCTGCGGCATAGACGAAGCGGCCAAAGCGGGTCCGCGCCAAGACCCAGCCGAGCGCGATATAAACCAACAGCATCAGCACCAGCGGCACCGGCAGCCGCAAAAGCTGGCCGCTGCCGATCCAGTTAAAACCGGGTTCCATCAGTGGCTTAGTCAGCCCGCCGGTCAGGACTAGAGCCAACCCGCCAATGACGCTCATCGTCCCCAGAGTGGCGATCAGCGAGTTGAGTCCGAGGCGCACAACCAACAAGCCATTGAGCAACCCGATGCCCCCGCCCAGTGCCAGCGCGATGAGACAGGCCGCGACAATGCCGACGCCCGCAGCGTGAAGCAGCGCGACAACGACCCCGGCCAGCCCGGCGACTGCCGCCACCGATAGATCGAGACCCCCGGCGATAATCAGCGGCGTCTGCAACGCGCACATCAAGCCGATAAAGGCCATATTGGCCCCAATGCTCACCATATTGTCGAAGGACAAAAACCAAGGTGAGAGGACGCTGAAGAGCACGGCGACCAAGAGGTAGAATATCAATAATAAGGCGACGCCAGCACCGGGACGGTTCAATAAGGCGGCAATGCTCATGGATGGTCTTTCGCGGTCGGAGTATGGAGTAGGTCGGCCGGAGCCGCGCCGCCGGAAAAGTGGCTGGACACCCGACCTCGGTCGAGCACGATGGAGCGGTCGCAAACCCCAGCGACTTCTTCGGCGTCGGAGGAAATCAAGAGTACGGCGAGCCCCTGTTGGGTCCACTGTCGGAGCGCCAAGTAGAGCTCGTGGCGAGCGCCCACATCCACGCCTCGGGTCGGTTCTTCGAGGATGAGCACCTTGAGGCCCTCGACCAGCCAGCGGGCCAAGCAAGCCTTTTGCTGATTGCCGCCCGAGAGCAAGCGCAGCGGCTGGTCAAGGTGGGCGGCGCGAATTTCCAGGCGGTCGATCCAGCTTTGCGCGTGGCTTACTTCGCGGGGTTTGGACACAGAGAACAAGCGCACGAAGCGGTCGATAAAGGGCAAGGTGATATTGGCACGGACTCCGAGGTCGGGGACGATGCCCTCGCGCTGGCGTTCAGCGGCCACGAAACCGATGCCAGCGTCGCGGCCTTGGCGCGGGTCGGTAGGGATATAAGGCGCGCCTTCGAGCGCAATGCGTGCACCGGGCAGCGGCCCCAGCGCCCCGTAAATGGCCCGGCCAAGTTGGTCAATCCCCGAGCCGAGCAGGCCGAAGACGCCTAAGATCTCGCCGCGGTGGAGCGCAAAGGACACGTCGTCGAGCGCGCCGGGTAGGCTGAGGTTTTCGACCTCCAGCGCAACCTCGCCAATGCTTGCGCCCCGCGGTGGGTAGAGTTCATCAACAGTGGTGCCGAGCATGGCGTCGAGAACCTCGCGTCGAGAAGCCGTGGCGGTGGCGAAGTCGCCGGCGTTTAGCCCGTCGCGGAGCACGGTGATGCGGTCGGCGATCTCGAAGACCTCGTCGAGGTAGTGAGAGATGTAGATGATGCCGATCTGCTGCGCCTTGAGCCGCTCGACCACGGCGAAGAGCGCTTGGACTTCGCGGTCGGCGAGGGAAGCGGTTGGCTCGTCCATGACGATGACCCGCGCTTGGCCAGCGAGGGCGCGGGCGATCTCGACTAGGCGCTTGTGCGGCGCGGAGAGCTGGTGTACCGGCGCGTCGGGATCGAGGTCGCAGCCGAGCCGGTCGAGTAGTGACCGCGCTTTGGTGCGCAACGCCGGGCGATCTACCTGCTTGCCAAGCCACGAGCGTTTGAGCGGCAGGTCGGCGATGAGGATGTTTTCGGCGACCGTGAGGTCGGGCAGGATCGATACCTCCTGCGGCAAAAAGCGGACGCCGTGGGCGATGGCCTCTTCGGGCCGGTCGTAGCGCACCGCTTGGTCGTCGAGGCGGACGGTGCCCGCGTCGCGACTGTACACGCCGCAGAGGATTTTCACCAGCGTGGATTTACCCGCCCCATTGGCACCCAGCAGCGCTAAGACCTCTCCGGCGTCTAAGCGGAGATCGACCTCACGCAAGACTTGGGCGCTGCCGAAGGATTTGCAGATGCCCGCCATCTGTAACAGAGGTGCAGTATGGCTCATGCTAGTGGTCGGGAATCAACTGCTCGTACCCGGCGAGTTCGGGCTTGCCCTTCAGGGTCGCCAAATGTTCGACAAAGGCTTCCTGCGGGAAGACGTAGTCGAAGCCCGGCTCGCCTTGGCATTCGTACTCGGGGTAGAATTGACAGATATTGGCCGGGCTAATCATCACGTGGTTGACGGTGACCGCCGGCGGCACGTCGTGCCCAGCTAGGCGCATCAGGCTCAGCGGAATGAGATAGTTGCCGTAGCGCTCGGGGAAATAGGCGACCGAAGCGATGAAGTTCTCCTCGGCGACCATAGTCTCCAACTCGTCAGCCCCCTTGCCGACGACCAGCGCGTCTGCGCCGCGTCCCTGCTGCTGCACAGCGCGCAACATGCCAGAAACCGACTGGTCGTTGATCGCGGTGATCAAGATCGGCGCACCTTGGGGGATGCGGCCGAGCGCATTGCTCATCTGCTGGAAGGAGTACTGCAGCGTGTTCTTGGTGTCGATGCGGATGATGCGCTCGGGTGGGAAACCGGGCAGTGAGGCGAGAAAACCGGCGATCTGACCTTCCGTGCGCATGGCGGGAATCGCGCCCGACTGCGGCAATTCGCCGACGACGAAGTATCCCTCCGCGAGCGCCCGGTCGCCAAAGCGCACCTTGGCCGCTTGCGCTAGATAGGAGCCGCCCATAAAGCCCGAGCGGGGGTTGTTGGCACCGAAGTAAGTGGCACCTGGCATGGGAATGTCGATGGCGACCACGCCGATCTGCTTGCGGTTGAAGTGCTGCATGATCGCCGGGCCAAAGTTGACGTCGGTTTGGAACTCGATGCAGAAGTCAACTTGGCGTCGGGCAAAACTCTCGGCGTTGGCTAGGGCAGTCGGCCCGTCGAGCCGGTTGTCGGCGATCAGCAGTTCGATCCCAGCAGCCTCGGCGTTGCGCTCAATGCTCTTTTCGACCTTGATGCCAAAGCTGATGTCGCGCTGCAGGTTGGCAAAGCCAAAGACTAGGTTCTCGCCATTTTTAGGGGGCGAATTTTGCGCGGCTTCGGCGGTCATTGCTTGGAGCGTTGCCGGCGGGAGAATCAGGCCGTCGTAAGTCACCGGGTCGAAGCCGTGGAAACCTTCGCTCGATGCTGAGACTGGGACGAGGAACAGACAGGCGGCGAGAATGAGTCGAATCGAAATCATAGCTGCGCTTTCGTTTGGAAATGGGCTGAGAATATACGGAGCAGCTAGTGGGTGGCTCAAGGCGTGGAGCGGTAGCGATTACTTTTCAGGAGCGATGCGGTTGGTTAATATGTCCGTCCCGTCGCCGTTGCGATTGACAGAAACCAAGCCGCATACAGCGCCCGCAGCGAAGGGGTACTGGCGGCAGTAACAAAAAGGAAAACACTATGCTGACCAAAGAAGGATGCCGCTCGCGGCAGCAGCGCCTGTGTGCGCGGCTGGCCGAACTCGACATCGACGCGGCCGTGATCAATCACCCGAAAGAAATCTACTATTTCACCGGAATCATCATCCCCGAGGAATTCCCCGGCCCGCCAGCGATTTTTTGGCTGGGGGCCGATGGGCAGTCCCTCCTGATCGCGCATACCGACGAAGGCGAGCCGTGCGCCGACGAGTGTTTCACCTTTTCCCTCAGCGTCGGCGGCACGGTCACGCCCGATTTGCGCGAGGTGATAAGCGGGCTAATCGTCGATACACTGCGCTACAAAAAGCCAGCGGCTGGTCGCTTGGGTTGGCAGAGCGAGTTTTTGCCGCGCCGCTTGGAACAGGCAATTGAGGAAGGGCTAGGCAAAACGCCCGCATGGGTCGCAATCGATGATCTGCTCGCCGACATGCAGGAGATCAAGGACCCCGACGAAATCGAACTGCTGCGCAAGGTAGTGCAGGTCGATCTAGCAGCATACGCCGCGGCAGAAGCAGTGATGGCCCCAGGCGTCAACGAACTGGAAGTGCTAGCGGCAGCGCAACGAGCAGCGCATCTTGCGGCCGGTGAGAAGGTTTTCCACGACGGCGACTACCAGTGCGGCGAGTTGGGCGGTTTTGCGCGCAATCGCCCGATCGAGGCCGGGGAAATCTACGTCATCGACGCTTGGTCAGTGTACCGCGGCTATTGGGCGGATTTGTGCCGCAGCTTTGCAGTGGGCGAGCCGACTGAAGTGCAGCACTCCGTCTTCGAGCACGTCAAGGGCTTCCACGACCGCGTCGGCGAGTATTTGCGGCCGGGCAAGGACGGCAGCGAATGCGCAGTGGCCATGGACGCCTACATCCGCGAGCATCCCAAGCTGGCCGACGTCGGCTTGATCCACCACGCCGGGCACAACATCGGCCTGCGGGCGCACCAAATGCCCGATCTCAACAAGGAGCGCGGCGGCACCTTGCGCGTGGGCAATGTGGTCTCGGTCGAGCCGGGGGCCTATATCCCCGAGGCGCGGGCAGGGGTACGGCTGGAAAACATGTACCTGATTACCGAAGACGGCTTGGAGAACTTGTCGCCGTATCCAATGGAATTGGGGGCGCACTGTTGAGCGAGGTGCTCGAATTTGCCGAAGACCTCGCCCGGCGCGCCGGAGTGCTAATCGCCCAAGCGCGGGCGGACCGGGCACTGGATCTGAGCTACAAGGAAGGGACTGAGCTGTTGACGTCGGCCGATCTGCAGGCCGACCAGCTCATCCGCAGCGAGATAGAAAAGACCTTCCCCGACCACTACATCCTCTCCGAAGAGTCCTCGCCCCACCTTACAGACTCGGCACAACTGCGCGGCCCTTTGTGGGTCATTGACCCGATTGACGGCACCGTCAACTACGCCTATAACCAGCAGCAAGTAGCCGTGTCCATCGCCTTTGCCGAAGGCGGTCAAGTGCAGGTCGGCGTGGTGCACTGCCCGTTTGTGGGCGAGACCTTTACCGCCCGGCGCGATGCAGGTGCCTGGCTCAACGACCACGCCATCCGAACCAGCGAATGCAGCGAGCTATCCCGCGCTCTGATCGGCACGGGATTCCCCTACGCTGCCGAAGGCAGAGTGGCACTAGTAGATCGCTTGCGCCGCGTCCTTGGACACTGCCGCGACATCCGCCGCGTAGGCTCGGCCGCCATTGATCTCTGCTGGGTGGCAATGGGCCGGCTCGACGGCTTTTACGAGGCGCTCAAGCCCTGGGATTTGGCGGCCGCGGCCCTGATTGCGCGAGAAGCGGGTGCTCGCGTCGGACATTTGCAGCCCGTGGAGGGCGAGCTACCAGAAGAATTGTACGGCCGCGACTTGGTCGCCGCCGCACCGGGAATCTACGAACAATTGGTCGCGCTGTTGCGCTAAACAACGAGGAGATCCCATGAAAATCAGCGACATCAAAGCCTATCCAACTTGGGTCGGCCACCGCAATCAGCTCATCGTCAAGGTCGAGACCGACGAAGGCATCCACGGCTGGGGCGAGTCGGGGCTATCGGGACGCGAACTAGCCGTAGTAGGCGCGGTGCGGCACTACCGGGAATTTTTGCTCGGCCGCGACCCGCGCGAAATCGGGCGGCTCTGGCAAGAGATGTACCGCGGCCAGTACTTTGAAGGCGGGCGGGTGTTGACCGCAGCGATTTCGGCCATCGACATCGCCTTGCACGACGTGGTGGGCAAGGCCCTCGGCGTGCCGGTCTATCAGCTTTTGGGCGGCAAGCAGCGCGAGTGGGTACCCTGCTTTGCGACGACCGGAGCACCGGATCTAGAGACCTTGGTCAAAAACTGCAAATTGCTATTGGACAAGGGGTGGGACGTGATTCGCACGGGAATGGCCCAGCGCAAACAGTACGACGACGAGCTGCTGTTCGAGCCGCGCGAGTCCATCGGCATCACCGCGGCTTGGCTGACTGAAGTGCGCCGTGAAATTGGTCCCGACCCGGTCTTAGGCATTGACTATCACCATCGGCTGACGGTCGCCGAGAGCGCGTCGTTCTGCCAGAAGATGCCGCCGGGGACGCTCGACTTCCTCGAAGAACCCATCCGCGACGAGTGTCCCGAAGCCTACGAATCACTGCGCACCATGACCGACGTGCCCTTTGCCATCGGCGAGGAATTTGCCAGCAAGTGGCAGTTTTTGCCCTATCTCGAACGGGGCATCACGCAGTTTGCGCGGATCGACGTGTGCAATGTCGGCGGACTGACCGAGTCGATGAAAGTGGCGAGCTTAGCCGAATCCCACTACATCGACCTGATGCCCCACAACCCGCTGGGGCCGATCTGCACCGCCGCGACCGTGCATTTAGCGGCGGCCGTGCCCAACTTCTCGTGGCTCGAACACCGCGTGACGCCGACGGAAGCGGGCAAGTTCATGGACGAAGATTTGTTTCCAGAGCAGTGCGAATTGGTGGGGTCAATGTTAAAGGTCCCCGAGGGGCCGGGATTGGGCGTGGAGTTCAACGAAGAACTGGCCAAGGAGCAGGAATTCAAGTTTTGGGAAGCGCCGCATTTGCGCCGCCGGGATGGGTCGCATACGAACTGGTAGCTCGTATTTTCTTCTTTATGTTTTAGCATGGCAACTAAAGGAGCGATACCTTGGATAACTCAACCCCCGCTTCGCTGGACGACTCGCGTTCCTATCGGGAGCTAATGGCAGATATACGCGCTCGACAACAGGTGCGTGGCCATAACCCCCCAACTCGGGAAGAGGTTGATGCTGCCCTACACAGTGAGCGGGAAAGCTGGGAGTAGTAATCTATGCGGCTTTACCTCGAAGCAGTCGAGGCAACGCTGAAATATCGTCTATAACCGCAACTTTGGCGACCTCGTCAAATTCACTTTTGCTCGTCGCGCCTGACAGCACCGCAATAAAGGGTACCTTAGCCCGTTCGGCCGTTAGCGCATCAATCGTACTGTCGCCAACGTAAAGTACGTCATTAGCATCCATTTGCATTCTAGCGACAGCCATTGTTAAACCACGGGGATGTGGTTTTTGGTCTGCAACGTCTTCTCCGCCGATGATGACGCCAAAGCGATCAGATAGTTCTTCTCTTGCTAAAATCTCCTCGATTCTATAGCGAAACTTCGTTGATACGATCCCCAATGCAAAACCCATTTCAATCAACCGCTCCGTTGTCGCGGGAACGCTAGCAAACATAGATGTTAAATCTACCATAATCTGATCGGCTCGTTTGACAAAGTTGCTTATGAACAAACTGACGTTCTGCTTCTCGATTTGTCCAGTCAAATTTAGAAAGGTGTCCTCTAAGGACATACCGATAGTTCGCTTGATCCGCTCGTCATCGGCTCGGGGCAAATTCAACCTTTCCAGCGCAAAATTGACACACTCAATGATGCCTTTTGTTGAATCTGCTAGTGTAAGGTCGAAATCAAAAATGATCGCCCGAGTCATAACTGTCCGTGCGAATCCCTTTCTCAATACGGTCCGTAGGCATTTAACGGCAGGGCGTACAACGCGGTCTAACAGCAACGTTGTACGCCCTACTATCTGTCCTAAAAAACCGGAATAAACTTGTGGCACACGGGCGAGGGGACTTCAGCCTTGTGGCCGGTGGGCGTGAGTTTGCCGGTGTCTGGATCGACGCGGAAGGTAAAGATGTCGTCGGTACTGTGGTTGCCGGCGATCAGGTAGGTACCCGTGGGGTCGAGGCCGAAGTTGCGCGGGTTGGCACCGCCGGTCGGCACGATCTCGACGAGTGCGAGTTGACCGTTGTCTTGGTCAATGGCATAGACGGCAATGGAGTCGTGGCCGCGATTGGATCCGTAGAGGAAGCGGCCATTGGGATGGACGTGGATGTCGGCGGTGTGGCTGACCTCCGCATAGCCGTCGGGCAGCGTCGAGATGGTCTGGATGGTGGTGAGCGTACCAGCGTCGGCGTCGTAGTCGAACGCCGTGACGGTGTTGCTCAGTTCGTTGATGACGTACGCCTGTTGGCCGTTGGGGTGGAAGGCAAGGTGGCGCGGGCCGCTGCCGGGGGCGATTTCCGCGGGCGTCTGCGCGACCAGCTTGCCATTCGCGTGGTCAATCGCATAGATGAGCACCTTGTCGATGCCCAAGTCTGGGGCAAAGGCGTGTTTGTTGTTGGGGGCGACCATAATCGAATGGGCGTGTGGCCCCTCTTGGCGTCTTGGGTTGACCGAAGAACCTTCGTGTTGGACGAAATCCGTGGCCGCGCCAAGCGAGCCATCTTCCCGAATCGGCAGGATGGCGACGCTGCCGCCGCCGTAGTTGGCGGCTAGCGCGTACTTACCAGCGCGGTCAATGCTGATGTGGCAAGGGCCGGGGCCAACGGTCGATTCGGTGTTGATGTGGGTGAGGGATCCGCTCTGTTGGTCAATGGCAAAGGCCGCAATCGCGCCGCCGGGCCGGTCGCCGACCGCACTGGTCTCGCCGATAGCGTAGAGGAAGCGGCGGTTGGGCGCGATATCGAGAAAGGAAGGATTGTCTATGCCGCCAATGCTGCTTTGATAGGCGAGGGCACCAGTAGCCATGTCGAGGCGATAGACGTAAATGCCGTCCTCGTCGCCGCTGGAATAAGTGCCGATATAGACGAGATAGTCACTCATAGTGGAACTCCTTTGGGTTGTGAAGGCAATGGAAGGGAGGAAGAGAAGCATAGATAACAAGGCATTCGTTACAAACCTCATCGTTTCACCAAAACAGTGTTGAACTTTCGCAAGCGACAGACCTAATCCCATAAATCTTGTTAGTCTCCTTAATTTTGGTCCCTAATAGACAACCGAAATCGAACCCGCGTGCGTCCCCGGCCCCGACTCGGCCCCTAAATCGAGGCGGTAGAGATAAATGCCCGGCGCAACTAAGGTCCCCGACGCGTCGCGGGCCGTCCAAGTGAAGCGATGGCCCATTGCGGTCGGCCTAGCCTCGACCTCGGCGACTTGGCGGCCCGCTAGGTCGTAGAGCGCGAGCGTGGGGACCGCCGCGTCTAACTTAAAGACCACAAAGCGCATGTCGAGTGCGTCATTGATCCCGTCGCCATTGGGCGTGATCACGGGCGAGGCCAGTTCCAATGCGTCGATGAGTTGGCCGTGCTCGGCTAGCTCGGGGAGCATTACTACCTGAGAGCGGCGCTCGGCTGGCTCGACCGACTGCCAGAGGCCGGGCCGCTCGCTCAACCCGAGATCAAGGGGAAAAACAGTGGCGTTATGCAAAACTCGCGTCGTGAAACCCACCCGAATCGAGTCCTCGGTCACAATGCGCGGCAAGGCGACCAACAGCGAGTCGCCCTGCTGCTCGACGCGGGCGGGCGCGACTGGCGCGGAGCCAATGTGTAGTTCGAGGTCCTCGGCGTCAATCCGACCCGGCACGGTAAAACGCAATAGGTCGAAACCCGAGTCTTCAGCCTCCATCTGCGGCCACAGCGTATAGGTGAAACGGGTGTCCTCGTTGGGGATGGCTTGGCGCGGCTCAATGCGGCCCACCGCACCCTGCAACAGCGCGTCCTCAAACTCGACCGAGAGCGAATGGACCACCGGCGCTACGCTGGGGTCATCGGTGGAGAGGATCATCTCCAGCAGGATGAAGCGGCGCGGGCTTTCCGACTGGAATGTCTCGCCCGAGAACTGATAGACATTGCTCCACTCGCCCCAATCCTCGCCCACTACGAGCGTCGTATCGACCGGGCCGCGCAGCACCTTGGGCGAACTATTCCACTTCTCCTCAGTGACCTGTTCGCCGATCTTGTTGTAAAACGTATAGACCGGCTCTAGCGAGTTGCCCGAGCGCGAGCGCAGTTGCAGGCGGGTGCCCGCGGCCAGCTCGGCATCCCAAGAGAGGTTTTTGATGACTTTTGGCCGCCCGTCGCCCGAGGTTTGCCCTAAGTCAATGAAGTCCGAGTGCAATACTACCTCGGCGGGATAGCCCGGAGAGAAGAGCATGAACTCGGCCCATTTGACGATGCCCCAGCCGGTGTCTCTGATGCCGTGCCAGAAGAAGTAACGCATCTTGCGCGGCTTGAACATATAGCGAATGTAGAGCAAGCGGTCGGCATTGGGATTGATGTGGGTCAGAAGCTCTGTGTAGTCAAACGCATCGGGCACGGGCAGATTGGAACTAAGACTGCGGGTGCCGTCTGAATAGAGCACTGTATGGCCCGGGCCGGTGCCATTGATCGAGAAGCCCACCAAGCCCTCGTCGGGCCGAAAGGAATAGAGAAAGAATTCATCGACGAAGAACACCGCCCCCAAATCCACTCCAAACCACACCCCACCCTCTTTCCAGCCGAGGCTGCCATACGAAGAGCCGATGAGGTTGTTGGTGTTCATGTCGGCGTCGAAGAGATTTTGCGGATCGACTGAGTTGACCCCGTTGACAAAGCGGCCCCGCTGCATGGTGCCAATGCTGATGTTGTCGCCAATGCCGCGGACTTCGATTTCGGCCAAGGCCGCGTCCGGAGTCTTCTCCTCGGCCTCAATGCGAATGCGCTGGATCACCCGATAGTTGTTCTTGGCCATCGGGTCGATACCCAAGCCCTCGTCTAGTTGGAATACGCTATCGCGGGCAGTAAACCCGAGGGGGATGACGATTTCGCTGGCCGCGTTGGGTCGGGTCGTGCGGAAGAGAGGCTCCAGCAGCACCATGTCGTCTTGCACCGAGATGCGGGTCCCCGTACTGCCGTACACAGTAAACTGGCGGAAGGGCCGCGCGCCTTCCTCGTCGGGAAAGACGAGGCGTATCTCCCGGGCCAACACGGCTCGACCCAAGTCTATCTCAATGGCCCAGTCCTCGACGGCATCCACCGGGTCTGGACGCCAGAAGGTCTGGGGATCTCCGTCGATGATGTAGTCTGCATCGGCGGGATTGGAAACCGCCTCCCAGATGCCGCCCGTAGTTTTCCCGCGGCTTTTGCTCTCATAGGAGAAGCGATGGGCATCGGCGACCGCGTTGATGTCCTTGCGGAACTTGACGAGCTGTAGCTGGCCATTCTCGCCCACTTCAGTTAGGCCAAGGGGCACCCGCCAAGTCGCCCAAGCATCTCGTCCTTGGAAGGTCAAGGTTTCACTGCTAACGGCCATGGCCGCCAACGCGACGCAGACGAGCGGCAAAAGCAATCGCATCGTTCCCACCCTCTCAGTACGCTACGCCCACGGGGCGGAGCAAGGCGGCAGCGCGGCGCTCGGATTGCAGGACCACGGAGATTAGGTACACGCCCGGAGGCAGGGCAGCGCCCTGTGCGTCGCGTCCGTCCCAGCGAGCCGTTTGCGGGCCGGCTGTTTGCAAGCCTTGAGACACGGTGGCCACATGGCGTCCGTCGAGCGCATAGACCGCCAATTCGACGGGTACTTGTTCCGGCAGACCATAGAGTGAATAGGCCATCCGAAGCTCGTCGTGAACGCCATCGCCATTGGGCGTCAACACAGGCGTTGAAAAGCGCAAGTTTTGCACCAAAGCAGGTTGTTGATCCGAAACGCTGAGGACGCGCAGGCTATTGGTGGAGAGCAATTCGCTGGCGTCGCCAGAGACAATGGGTTGGGGCAAGGTCTCGACCTCTGAGTCGGTGACTGTGCCCAAAAACGTGGTGGCCAGTTCAAACACTTCCGCGGCAAAGACAATACGCAACGGCGCGTTGTTGGCGCGGGTAACGCGCTCGGGTAGGAGTACTGTCAGCCCGTCGTCCTCTTCGCGGACGGCGGCTGGGTCGATCGCTTGGCCGCCGATGAGCAACTCTTTGAACGCAGGCCGGGCACCCGTTTGGATGCGCACTTGGTCGAAGCCGCGCTGATCCCCGCCTGAAAAGGAGGCCGATAGGTCGTATGCAAACTCGATCATTTCGCCCAAGGCCACCTCGCCGAACCCATGCGCGGGCCGTGGGTCGGCGAGCGGAGCCACTTCGCCGAGGACGCGCGCCGCCAATAGCGGTGCCCGCTCGACCCACAGCGAATCCAAGCGCACAAAATCCGCAAAGCGGGTGCTGTGCAAGGTAATGAGCACCTGTATGAAGGAGCCGCTGTCGAGGTTGAGCGGCAGACCCGACTGGGTCGTGGGCGTTGACCAGAAGGTCCAGTTGTCGCGGTCGTAGGTAATTGCGGCCCGCATTCCAGGACGGGGGCTGCGCTGGACAAAATCACAGGAGGCGCACGTGCGGCCAAACCCAGTGCGCAGATCGTTCTCGTAGCGGGCGCGAGAGACGACCTTTTCCTTGCCGGTGACTGTGTACTCGTGATAGATGTTCGGGTCGTCGTCGCGGCCCGTGCGAATCTCGACCTCGGCGAAGGCCCGTGCATCGAGTGCCTCAACGGCTTCGCCATTGACAAAGCGCATCGGCGTGGCGGTAAAGAACAGCCGGCCAAAGTTTTGCTCGGCCCCGAGGTCAATGATCTTGGAGCGGTACGTAGCCCGCTTGGGAAAGCCCTCGCCATAGACCTCAAACTCGCTGATGGTACCCAAGAGCGAGCGAGCTTGATTGCCTTGGCCGCCGGACGTGCCGCTAACGCGGGTCAAGGCCGTCTCGTCGATGATGGAGAATTTGCGGGCCCAACGAAAGAAGCGCACGTATTGCTGGTCGAAACCAATGTGCACGTCGGGCGCAAAATTTTGCGTCGGCTCGGCGACGATTCTCGCGAGGGGCAGCGGGCCTTTGATGGCGAAAATCTCGCTGTTTTCCTCTTGGATCGAGATTTGGAAGGCCGGGGTCGAGTCCGTGCGCAGCGGCGTGCCGTCCGAGCGGAAGCCACCCGAAGGGGTGTGGAAGCCAAAGGTGTGCGCCGGCATGGGCACGGCCAAGTCGATGGTAAAAAACTGCTTGCCAATGCCCTCGGCCTTGGAGGAATTGTACGTGGTGCTGTCGGCATCGATGAGCGCGACGCCGTTTTCGGTTGGGTCGCCGTTGCCTTCGTTCCACTTCCAGATGCGGGGCCGCTCGCCGTCGATATAGCCCAGTTCTTTGGGCTGGCGAAAGGTGGTCCAGTTGCTGAGTAGGGAAATGATGTTGACACCCGGCTCGACGCGCACCGGCTGAATGGCACCAGGGACGCGCTCAAAATCAATCATAATGCTGACCGTGTCTTGGCCGGCCCAAGGCTGGCTGCCGCCGAGTTGCCAAGTAGTAACCTCAGCTTTTAGAACTGCCGGTGCCAGAAGCGCGATAGCAACGGTGAGCGCGAAGCTGCGGGTGTTCAGCATGTCCTGTCTCCTAGCGAAAATGCACGTCGGCGGCATGCAGGGCACCCGGGCCGTTTTGCATCCTCATTAGTTGGCGCTGACGCGGGCTCAAGCTGTCCCACCACTCGGACGGGAAGCCGTCGTGCGGGTCGAGTTGGAAGACCAACATGTGCTTTCTATAGTGGCCGAAGAGGGCGTGGCGGTTGCGGTCGCCGGTGTTGGCACCGCCGCCGTGCCAGCACTGGCCGTTGAAGACGATCACCGCGCCGGCCGAGGCAGTAGGCTGCACCTCGTGCTGGACTATAAATCCCTCCGGGGGCGCGGCGAGGCCGCTCTTGTGCGAGCCGGGCACCACGCGGGTGCCGCCGATTTCGGGGCTGAAGCCGTCGAGCATCCACACCGTATTCATCATCACCGGCGTGTCCATGTTGAGCATATAGGCGGGGATGTCGCTGTGCAGGTCTTGGTAGCCGTCGCCGGGGCGGACGATGCGCGAGTTGAGGCTGCCCAAAATCAGCGAGGGTTCGAGGAAGTGTTCGAGGATGGGCAAGACGCGGGGATGGTCGATGCACTGGTGGAAGATGCGATCCATGACCGGGAGGTTGGCCACATGGCGGGCCGAGCCTCGATGGATGTGTTCGGTGCCGTGCTCTTGTTCGCAGCGAATCAGGGCTTGGCGCATGGCCGCGGCCGTATCGGAGTCGAGGACGTTTTCGAGCAGAGTGAAACCGTAGATTTCGATTTCTTGGATGGCTTGTTCGCGTTCGTTCATAATAAAAAGGTCTCCTACAAGGGTTACTAAAATAAACTCGCACAGTTCGCTTCGGCAAACGACCGCTGCTAAGCGAGTATCCGTGAAAAAATTGCGCTTAATAGAGCGAACTTGCGATCATGCGCAGCGACAGAAGCGTGATCGCGATCCTAAATACCTTGCGGAACAGGCTTTCGGAAACCCGGTCGCGCAAGCGCGTCCCGCACCACGAGCCTAGCGCCGCCGCGCCAATCATTCCGGCGATGAGCGGCAAGTAGGGCGCAAAGGCGAAGCCGACAAAGCCGAAGACCAAAATTTTGCACAGGTGGGTGACGGTCATTACCGTGCCGTGGGTAATGACCAAGCGGTCCTTGGGCAAACCCGCGCTGGCTAAGAAGGCACCGGTCAGGGGACCAGCGACCCCGACGAAGAGGGCGAGGAAGGTCTGGAGAGCACCAAAAATGGCAAAGTGGCCGGGTAGGCGAAAAGCGCGGCTGGGCACGGGAACCCAGATGACGAGGAGGATGAAGACGCCCAAGTACAGGGGCAGATCGTCAAAGCTAAAGTCGCCGACGACCTGCGCCCCCACAACAGCGCCGAGGAGCGCACCGCCCGCGAAGGGCCAAAAGATGCGCCATTCAATGTGACGCAAGCCAAAGAATACGCGGCTGGCGTTGGAGGCTAGCTGCACGGCACCGTGGACGGGGATGATGGCCGCGGCGGGCAGCAAGCCCGGCATGACCGAGATCAGCGCAATGCCGCCGCCCACGCCGATGATGGCGGTAAAGGTCGAGGTCAGGAAGGAGACGCCGATCAGGAAGAAAGGATCCATTCAGTCGGCGAGCACTTCTTGGGCATAGGCGAACAGGGCCGGGTTGCCGCCGGTGTGCAGGAAGATCGCCTCACCGTCAAGCCTGCCGTCGCGCACGTGGGCAAAAAGTCCGGCGAGGGCCTTGCTAGTGTACACCGGATCGAGGAGAATGCCCTCCTTGCGCGCCAAAGTACGCAAAGCATCCAAGCCGACGGGGGTGGGAATCCCGTACCCCTCGCCGACGAAGGAATCGTCGTTGTCAAAGTCAGCGGCACTCATGGCAACGTCGAGGCCGAGGCGGCAGGCGGCTTGATTGGCAATGGCGGCCATGTCCTCGTGGCGGTTCTCGACATTGGCGATAGGGCAAAAGCCACGCACTTGGATCGGCGATTCGATATAGGCTAAGCCCAAAGCTAAGCCAGCTTGGGTAGTGTCGAGGGCGGAGAGGTAGAGGTAGGACGGATTGATGCCTTGCTCTTGGCATTGGCGGGCAATCTCTACTCCCGCTTCGGCATAGGCGATGGCGTCGAGGTCGATCGTATCTTCGCGGCGCGGCCAGTACGCGTTTTTCCCCTGTGCGGAAAGCTCTTCGACCTTGGCTTGTAGAGCGTCTTGTTGGCCGCACTTATCGCTTTCCGCTAGGACGGTGATCTGTGCGCCGAGCAGGTGCTGTAGCAGGTTGTTGCCCTGCGATTCAGTGCGGTCGATTGCGCGAACTGGACGGAGGATCAAGTGCAGTTCCAAGTCTAGCTTGGCGCAGGCCGCGGCGAGTTGGCGGCAGTAGTTGGACTGCACCGCCGCGCCCGCGACGATGGTGTCAGCCCCTTTGGCCAAGGCATCGGCCAAGGCAAACTCAAACATCCGCGTCTTGTTGCCGCCAAAGGCCAAACCGGTCAGGTCGTCGCGCTTGATGAAGAGCGCGGGGCTATCGAGGTGATCGATCAGGCGCGGCAGCGGCTCCAGCGGAGTCGGGCGGATTGAGGCTAGCTGGACGCGGGGTAGCTCGGCAATGGCGGCGGTAAGGGCGTTCGCTTTGGCGGCGTTCATGTGGTGCATTCCTTTGGCCAACCTTGGGGCGGCAGTTGGGAGAGGCGGTTTTGGCGGTGACACTCTTCGATGACGGCGATCTGCACGCGCACCTGTTGCGGCGTGATCTCGGGTTGGGCTGCTTCCCGCAACGCAGCAAATACGCCGTCGTAATAGGCGTTGGACATATAGGTAAATGCGTCTTGCTCGTCCTCGTTCGGTGCCCAGGATCGCTCGATCATTTTTAGCTCTTCGCGGCAATAGCTCGGGCCGGGCAGTGGGCTGCGGATGAGCGATTGCTCGGGCACCTTTTGCGGATCGTAGTAGCGCCAAGCCAGCCCCGCAGGGCCGCCGGAAAGGCCACCACGCTCGCCGTGGACGGTGTACATGGGCTGTGGGAAAGTAGTGCAGGAGGAGATTTCCACGTCGATGACGGGTTTGTCTTTGGTGCGCAGCAGAATTTTTACGTAATCCTCGGCGTCGCCGAAGGTGTTCGCGCGATCCATGGCGCAGAGGATTTGGTCCGGCACCTTGAAGTCGAGCAGACGCATGGCTTGATCCATGGGATGCGGGCCAGTGTTGAGCAGGTTGCCACCCCGGTATTCCTGCACGGTCTGCCAGTCCCAGCGGCGGGCGAAGCCGCTGAAGGAAATCGAGACTTGGACGATGCGGCCGAGGACGCCCGAATCAATGACCTGGATCATCTTTTGGAATTGGGGCGCGTTGCGCGACTGCTGGAAGGGCAGGAGCAGGCGATCGGCCTCGCGGGCAGCGGCGATCATGGTGTCGAGTTCGGCCACGCTCCAAGCGAGGGGTTTTTCGCAGACGGTGTGATGGCCGGCGCTAAGGGAATCGATGGTGGCTTGAGGATGGAGGTGGCTGGGTAGGGCGTTGACCACCAAGTTGATGTCGCCGCGTGCGAGAATGTCGCGGTAGTCGGCGTACGCGTCGCATCCCATTTCACTTTGGGCGCGCTGGCGGCGGTCCTCAAGGAGGTCGGCGACGGCGACTATTTGGTACTTATGCGGGGCGGTCTTGAAGTAGCGGCAGTGAATGTCAAGGCCGGAGCGGCCTTGGCCGAGAACGGCGACGCGAATGGGTTCTTTTTCTGTAGGCAATTTGGGTGGCTCCGAGTAGAGGTGGGCGTTTATGTTGGGGGTTGAGAGGAAGGGTGTCAAGGGTTTGTAAAGGGATGGTGGGATGCGTAGTTTACCGTGGTGGCATAGGATGATAGCGAGGAGAAAGTATGAAACACGTCCGGCTCGATAGGTTGGACCCGAAGGGCGGCCCGGTCTTTCCGAAATTGCGGCAACAGACGCCGTGGGGCGCATTTGACTATTGGACCTTGGCACCAAGGAAAGAGTGCCCGGTGAAAGGTATAGGAATAGCTTGTGAACAGGGCTATGTATTTACGGGCGGATCGGTGGAGTTGACCGTGCGGCAGCAGCGAATAGAAAGCGGAGAAGGGGCCGGGTTTATTGTCATAGCTAACAGATGCGATCATGTGCTGAAAAACTTGACCAACATGCCTGTGCAAGTGCTGCGCATGCGCGTCGCGATGGTTAGGGACTCAGGTACAAATCAAGATGTGCCGCTCAAGGCCGGCACCTTTGACGCGCAAGCATTAAACTGGCGGGATGCTATTCACGGCGGCTGTGGGCAGATCGCCACCCGGCATGTGCTCTCACCCGATGACTTCTACAGTGATTGGACCTTTCTCGATCACGCGGTCCTCAGCCCAAGAGGATCGGTAGGGTACCACTATCATGACTTTCTCGAAGAGAGCTTTGTGGTGCTGAGGGGAAAGGGGTGGATGACGATTGATGACGAGCCCTTTACAGTGGGACCAAAGTCGGTTACTTGGCAGGGCTTTGAACAGAAGCACGGCATCTACAATCCCGGGCCAGAAAAGCTGGAGTTTGTGCGCATCGCCGTGAAACAAGTAGATAAAGAGTACACGACCATTGACTTGCACGACGATTTGTCGGCACGGCGACCGAAGTAATCAACTTCAAGAGCACTTGCAACGGACGGGAGAATGACCATGATCGTCACACTCAAAGAAGTTCTCGACTCCTTACCGCCCGAGCGGCGGGCAGAGATCGACCGTCGATACGAGGAATTGCTCAACGAAGTAGAGTCCCTCAAGGAACTGAGGTCCTTGTCAAAGCTATCTCAAGCCAAGATGGCCGAGGTACTAAAAATCAGCCAGCCCGCCGTCTCCAAGCTCGAGAAGCAGACCGACATGTATCTTTCCACCCTGCGCGGCTATGTGGAGGCCATGGGCGGCGAGATGGACATCGTCATTCGCCTGCCCAACCGGGAGCCTGTAAAGGTCAAATCGCTGAAGGCCATGGCTGGTAACACCTAAAACTACGCGCCATGGGCCACACTAGCCCTTTCTTGCCAAAGGAGACGTTTGCAATGGCAGCAAAAAGCACAAACCAAACCAATACAGTACAGCGCATGGCCGAGGCCGCTAGCAACTTCCTCGCATCACTGGACGAGTCGGAGCGCCAGAAAGTAGTGATCGACTTTGCCGACAGCATGGAGCGCAAAAACTGGCACTACATTCCGAGGGAGCGCGCCGGATTGCCGCTAAAGGAAATGGATGCGCGACAGCGGGAGCTAGCGCACGCGCTAGTAGCAACCGGAGTCAGCGCGTCGGGGTACGAAAAAGTCTCGACGATCATTTCGCTGGAGCCCATACTGGCCGAGTTAGAGGGAGCCGGGCGGCGTTTCCAGCGAGACCCCGAGCTGTACTACATGAGCATTTTCGGCGAGCCGGGTGGAGACGCGCCCTGGGGCTGGCGCTTTGAGGGACATCACGTCTCGCTCAACCACACGATAGTAGAAGGTCGGCTGGGAACAACACCGTTGTTTTTTGGTTCCAACCCCGCTGAGGTGCGCCACGGCGAGCAAACTGGCCTGCGGGCTTTGCGCGAGGAAGAGGATCTGGGGCGGCAGCTTTTGCACGAATTGGACGGCGAACAGAAAGCAGTGGCCATCGTCAGTGCCGAAGCACCAAGGGACATCCTCACGACCAACGTGCCCCACGTGCGCGGCGAAGTCGAACCGGAGGGCTTGGGCAGTGCAGACATGAGCACAGCACAGCGTCAGATCTTGGACGCCTTGATCGAAGTGTACGTACGGCGCTTGCCCGAAGCGGTGGCCGAAGCCGAATGGGCGCGACTCGGAGCAGCATATTTGCGGGCAGCGCACTTTGCTTGGGCTGGCGCAGAGGAACGCGGGGGACCGCACTACTACCGGGTGCAGGGACCGAGTTTCCTCGCCGAGTACGACAATACCCAAAACGACGCCAACCACATCCACGCAGTCTGGCGCGACCTGAACAACGATTTCGGCGAAGATCTGCTCAAGCGGCACTATCGGCAAAACCATAGATAGTTGTCGGAAGTGCGAATTGCGAAGTATCAGTTCCTAATTCTTTTGGAGAGAATTCTTTGACCGTTACGGCCGTCTTCGGCTTACGCGCCGCCTTCTACGAACAATTGCACTGCCGCTACCAGCGCCACCAGTTCGACAACTGGCAGGTCTGGGGCGGCAACGTGACCATTGAAATCGACGGTCGGGTTTGCGGGCCGCCCCTCGCTAGGGCCTATATCGAACCTAACAAGACGGCTGCCATTGCCCGAGTGCGCTGCGAGCTTTTCGTCGCCGCCGTTGACCCGCGCGAAGTCCAGCCGGGAGATGTGGATGCGCGGCTGTGGACAGATGCTAACGGGACAAATGATTACGTGGAGATGCGGCTGCTTGTCGATGCGGAAGGCGTCCCCGTCCTCGCTGGTAACAACCTCGTCTTTGAGTCGGAGACTTTCGCGCTTGAGCGTACCGGCACCTTCAACTACGCGGTGGAGTTTTCTGCCGACAGCTACGCCGAGGCCGGGCGCAAGGAGTGGATCAGCCTCAACGACTTGGCTGAAAACCGCGACGGGGTCGTCGTCGTCAGCCCGGAGTGGGTGCGCAAGGGGCCGACGGTCGCCGAGGTGTGCGTGCGCAAGGTCGGTGCCGAGATCGAGGTCGAGGGAGGCCGCTTCCGCTCGGGCCGGCTCGTCGAACTGACGCGGCGCTTAGAGGACATACCTGCCGACGTGATCTACTTACTGCCCTTTTTTCGTCCGGGTTTTGCGGACCTGCACACCGGCGCGGATGTGCGCAAGGGTGCCCTCGGCAGCGTCTATGCGGCACAGGATTTTTTCCAGATTGATCCCGAGCTAGTTTCGCCGATCGAGGAAGTAGATTGGAGGTCGCTGGTAGCGGAAGGTTTCGTGCTCCCAGACGAGATGGAAGGTCTCGCCGGGCTGTCAGCGGCCCAAGTGGAAAAGGCACTCGGCCGCGACGCCTTCGTCCAACTCGTCGGTCGCGCCCAGCTACGCGCCCTCACCCGGCGGGCACACGCGCTCGACAAGAAGGTCATCTTCGACTTGGTGCTGATGCAGAGCAGCCGCGACTGCCCGCTGATCGCCGAGCATCCCGAGTGGTATCTGCGCGATGAACGCGGGGTGCCGCAAATCCACCAGATCGCTTGGCTGGTCTATTCGGACGTGGCGCTCTTTGACTTGGTTTACAATCAGCCGTTGCAAGAGTACCTGTTGGAGATCGCCCCGTATTGGATCGAGCAATGCGGATTCGATGGGGTGCGCATCGACGCCAGCCAGACCATTGACCGGCCCTTTCTCAAAAAGCTCAAGAACCGCATTCAAGCTGTCTCACCCGAGGCGTTGGTGTTGGGCGAGACGCTGTGTCCGTTGACGGAGGCAGTGGACGTCCCAGCAGATGCGATCTACGCGCTCTTAGTTGACTTTCACCGCGACACCGAGCACGCCCATCCCCTCATCGATTTTCTAGAGGAGATGAATCGCACCTTCGCGCCCGGCACCGTGGCCATGGCCTACTTTGAAAACCACGACAGCCCGCGCGCCACCCAAGTATGGCACGAGCGATTCCACGAACTTTTGCAGTGCGACGAGCAGGCGCGGGACTACTGGCAGGGCCTCACCTGTCCCATCCAGTCGGATGCGGGGAACCGTGCGCTGCTGATGGCACTGCTCAAGAATTTGCAGGCCGCCCTGATCGACTGTTCGGCCGGTTCGGCCTCTAAGTGCAATCTGACGCGGGGCTTGGAACTAGGTAGCGAGTGGGGCGAGGAAACGCGCACCGACTTTGAAAACGAAACCCTCCTGCACTTCGACTGGGCCGAGCGCGAGCCGCACGCCAGCCTAGCGAGGGCCTACGAGTGTCTTTTCGCACTGCAAAAGGAATGGCCAGAATTCTGCGACGGAGAGGTGTACTTCCACCGCAACGAGTTCGCAGGCGGCGACCCAGACGACCGCATTCTGGCGTATGTGCGCTATACTGAGCGGAGTGCGCTTTTAGTATCCCACAACTTCGACCCGCACACCGCGCGGCGAGCTTTCTACCACTTCGATTATCTACCGCAGCCGCCCACATCGCGCCAAAAATGCTTCGACACGTACGAAGCCCTTGCGATTGAGGCTATACCCGCCAGCGACGAGATCTCGGAGGTCAGCCTCATGCCACTACAGACGCAGGTGTGGCGACTTTACTGAACCTAAACAAGAGGAGTACGAACATGGCAAAAATCGGCGCAATCCACTACAACTGGCCCGGCTGCGACTTAGAGGGCTTCGCCCGGCGGGCCAGCGAAATCGGCTATCGCTACTGCGAGTTGCAGATCCGCGACATCTGGGATGGCGAGTCCAAAAACGGCGAGCAGACAGCCGAGGCCACGCGCGAATTGTTGGCCAAATACGGGATGCAAGCCTCGGCAGTAGCGGCTGGCAACGACTTCCTGCAAGCCGATCCCCGCGACTTGGACGCGCAAATCGAGCGCTACCGCTACATCTGCCAGATCATCCCCATAACTGGCACCGACATCGTGCGCTCGGACGGCGGCTGGAACCGCAACGGCGACGTCCCAGAGGACCAGTGGGACGGCATGATGCTCGAAGCCTTCAAGCGCTGCGCCGATTTTCTCGAAGAGTACGATGTGCGGATTGCCCTCGACAACCACGGGATTTCCACCAACGACGGCGACTGGCAGTTAAGCCTAATCGAGCGAGTTGGCTCGGACCGGCTCGGCGTCAATTTGGACACCATGAACTACCGCTGGTTCGGTCACGAACTAGACCGAATCGACCACTTCTATGAAATACTGGCTCCGCACGTCTTCCACACCCACATGAAGGACGGAACCGGCTCGCGGCAAAATTACAAAGGGGCGGCATTGGGCGAGGGAGAAATCCATCTCGACCACGCGGTTCAGTGCCTCAAGGCAGCTGGCTACGACGGGGCTTGGACGGCTGAATACGAAGGGCCGGAGACTGAGGGACAAGTGGGATACGAAAAGTGCTACCAGTGGCTGGTGTCGAACGTCTGATAGTCGTTCTACGCGCGGATCACCGGATTTGACGAATCTGCTCGATTTTCCTGTCGAGCCGTTTGGGGGAGATCGGGTGGGCGGTGCCCAGTTCTTGGGCGAAGACCGAGACGCGATATTCCTCCAGCATCCAGCGCAATTCCTCGATTTGGCTCGCTCGCTCGGGCGAATTGGTTTCCCCGCCGAGCTTTTCCAACTGACTCTGGTACACCTCGATCAACTCGGCTTTCTGCGCGTCCTTGCGCGGGTCGGTCGCGGCGCGTTCGGCGCGCACCTCGACGGCTTTTAGGTAGCGGAGCTGGTGGCTGAGACGGTGGAAGGGGACGCGGGCGAGGAAGTCGTCTGGCAGTAATCGCTCCAAGTCCGCGTCCAGCCCGCGATAGGACCGGCCTCCAAGGAGAATTTCCCGCCGGGCTTCGAGCAGGCTATCGACCAAGGAGATGAAGCGCGGAGCCAAGCCGCGCAGTCGCTGCTTGGCTTCCACCAGCACGGCGTCGAAGTCCTCTTGGCGCAGGGGTAGGATTTGCTCGCGGTGGAAGAGATAGCGCTCGAGATGTTCAAATGCTTGGGTGCGTAGTTCGAGGGAACTGCCTTGGTAGCGCGCCTTGAACTGAGCCAACTCTTGGAGCTCGCGCCGGAGCCAAGCCAACTCGTCGCGCAACGCCAATGCGCAAAGGCCCAAGAAACCCTCCCGCGAGTGAGCCTCTGCTTCGGTACGACGTTTGTAGAGCCGCAGCGACACGCCGCCTTCGTCCCGGTAAAGGCCAGGCCAGCCATAGAGCGGCACCCCACCCGCTTGGGTCACCTCTATTCGTTCGGGCAGGTCGCCGAAATCCCAAGTAGTTATCCCTTCCCGTTCCCACTGTCGGGCCACCTTTTTCCAAGCGTCGAGTTCGACGGGGGTGTCGTGCTGTTCGAGGCGTTGGGTCAGTTGCTGCAAATCGCGTCCAGCCGCGACGGATTGATCGTTGGTGCCTTGGATATCGACGCGCATCTTGAGGTGGTCGGGCAAGTCATCGGCGTTCCAGTCCGACACCTCGATTTGGATATGGTAGTGCTGGCGGATGTGATCTTGTAGCGACTCCAAAAAGGTGGGATGCGTCGGCTTGAGCGCGACCGCAATGCTCTTGGCCTTTGCCGGAATCGGCACCAGTTGCTTGCGGATGGACTTGGGCAGCGCGCGCAGCAGGGTGGTGATTTTCTCTTCGAGCAGGCCCGGTACCAGCCATTCGAGTATTTCTGGATCCACGGCGTGGGCCAATTTGTAGGGCACTTTGACGGTGATGCCGTCCTCGTCTTGCCCCGGGCGATAGGCGTAGCTGAGGGCTAGTTTATTGCCGTCGAGATCGAGTGCGTCTGGGAAGGTCTGCTGGTCGAAGTCGGTGCGAGTGGTGCCGAGCAAGTCTTCCTCCTGCATCATCAGGAAGTCGTCGGCTTTGTCTTTGAGGAATCGGTTGAGGTCGGGCAGCGAGGAAACATCGTCGAGGTAGCGGGAGTAAAAGCGGGCGGCGGCCTCTTCGACGTGGACATCGGCCAAGCCGCGGGCGCGGGTCTGCCAAGTTTCGATCTTCTGACACAGGCGAATGTTGTGCGCGAGAAACTTGTGCGGAGTATGCACCGTCCCGGGCACCAAGGCTTCGCGGATGAATATCTCAGTGGCCTCGCGGGCGTTGATGCGGCTGTACGGGATGCGGCGGCTAAGCACTTCGAGGCCGTAGAGAGTCTGTTTTTCCCGCACTAGCACTCGCCCTGAACGCGCGTTGAAATAAGGCTGGTCGTACGAAGCGCGGCACAAGTGGCTGCCTAGTTCAGCGAGCCATTCGGGTTGGACGCGGGCGACAGTGCGGGCGAACAGGCGCGAGGTCTCGACGATCTCGGCCGCGACCAGCCAGTCGGGAGGCCCGCCCTCGCCCGGCTTTTTGCCCTTGTTGGAGCGGAACAGTCCCGAGCCAGGAAAAATCATCACCTCGCGGTTGCGCGCTGCCTGATAGACATTGCCCTCCTCTTGGCGCGCCACACTCGAAAGCAGGCCGGTGAGCACCGCGCGGTGGATCGCGTCGTACCCGGCGGGTTCGCGGTTGAAGCGAAAGCCTTTTATCTCGTTCAGGGCCTCGCGGATCTGCGCGTGGATATCGCGCCATTCGCGCATCCGCATGTAGGAGAGATAGTGCGCCTTGCAGAATTTGCGGAGTTGGTTCTGCGAGGCGCTTTCCACTTTGTCGTGGTACGCGTTCCAGATGTTGAGATAGGCTAAGAAATCGGAATTTTTGTCGTGGAACTGGCGGTGCATCTGGTCGGCCGCATCCTGCTCTTCCAAGGGCCGCTCGCGCGGATCTTGGATGCTGATGGCCGCGGCGATGACGAGCACTTCGGACAGAGCTTGCTCCTCGCGGGCCTGGAGCAGCATCCGCGAGACCGTGGGGTCAATGGGTAGGCGTGCCATGGCGCGGCCAATGGGAGTGAGCGCGCGGTTTTCGTCGAGGGCGTTGAGTTGGCTCAAGAGCTGAAAGCCACCGGCGATAGCAGCTTTTGCCGGGGGGTCAATGAAGGGAAACGCCTCAATGTCCCCTAGCCTGAGATTAATCATCCGCAAGATGACCTCGGCGAGATTGGCGCGCTGGATCTCGGGCTGGGTGTATTCGGGCCGCGAGAGGAAGTCCTGCTCCGAGTAAAGGCGAATGCACACCCCATCCGCAACCCGCCCACAGCGTCCCTCCCGTTGGCGGGCGCTGCTCTGCGAAATCGGTTCGATCGGCAGGCGCTGGGTGTGCGTGCGGGGATTGTAGCGCGACAGACGCGCCAAGCCCGTATCTACGACGTAGCGGATGCGGGGAATGGTCAGCGACGTCTCGGCGATATTGGTGGCCAACACTACGCGCCGACGGTCCCCCGGAGCGAACACGCGCTGTTGCTCCCCAGCGGTTAGGCGGCCAAACAGCGGCAGGATCTCGACGCCGCGCAACTTGCGCCCTTCGAGCCGCTCGCGGGTCTCGCGGATATCGCGCTCGGACGGCAGAAAGACCAACAGGTCGCCCTCCCGCGACATGCGCAAAATCTCTTCTACCGCGCTGGTGGCCGCATCCAAATACGTGTAGTCGCCGCGGTCCTGCAGGATCTCGTCGAGCGGCCAGTAGCGGACCTCGACCGGGAACATCCGGCCCGAGACCTCGATGACCGGGGCGTCGTCAAACGCCTTAGAGAAGGTTTCGGTGTCGATGGTCGCCGAGGTGATGACGATCTTGAGATCAGGCCGCTTGCGACGCAGAAGCCGCAGATAGCCGAGCAGGAAGTCTATGTTGAGACTGCGCTCGTGGGCCTCATCCACGATGATGGTGTCGTATTCGAGCAGGTCGGGGTCGGTTTGGGTCTCGGCCAGCAGCATGCCATCGGTCATTACCTTGATACAGGTCTCGGGCGCAGTCTGATCGCGAAAGCGGATTTTGCAGCCGATATCGCGGCCGTAGGTCACCTTGAGTTCTTCGGCCACGCGCTGAGCAATGGAGAGCGCGGCCACGCGGCGCGGCTGCGTGACGGCAATGCGAGCGGCCTCGCCCCGGCCAGCTTCTAAGCAAATTTTGGGCAATTGCGTACTCTTGCCCGAGCCAGTCTCGCCAGCGACGACGACCACGGGATGCGCCTTAATCGCCGCGAGGATGTCGTCCTTGCGATCACTGATGGGCAGGGCGGCTGGATAGGTCGGATTTGGGCGGTTTTTGAGCCGCCGTTCGCGCAGGCGCGCAGAGCTGCGCGCTTGGCCTAAGAGGCGTTCGACTTCTGCGGGGTTGAGGCGGCGGCGATTCAGCCGCCTTCCGATGCGCACCCGATCCTCGAGCATACACTGAGGCAGGAGGGTTTTAAGCGCCGTGATGGGATGGGGTTTGGTAGGCGATTGATTCAAAATTTACAAGGAGTTACGGCGTTTTTGTCGACACGGGAAATGTACGACAGGGGCCGTATGGTGGCAACTATGAGAGCGGGTATTACTTTTCCGTAAAATTAATACGTTGAGCGCTGCTTACTCAGGCATCCGTACGCCACAGGCGCGGTACAGGGCTGGTGGCTTGGCGCTCGGGCAGGTGCCAGTAGGGTTCTTCGGGCGGGATTTCCTGCAAGTGCGGGCAGGTCATGCCGTGGCGATCCCACACCACTTCGCCAGCGCGCAAGGTCAGGGCGCATTCGAGGCGGTGCTGGGCTTCGATGCAGGCCCAGCCGCAGTCGCGAAAGTAGAAGTTGCCTTCGAGGACGCCCAGCACGGCGATGTCGGCCTCAGAGCCAGGCGTCAAAGTCCCCAACTCGGGCCGGCGGATAGCGCTGGCAGGCGTGACGGTGGAGCGGTAGATCACTTCCTGTAAGGACATGTTCATGGCCAAGCACTTGGACATAGTATCGAGCATGGAGTGGACGTGGCCGTTGATATTGCCCATGTGCAGGTCGGTGCTAATGGAATCGGGCGGGAAGCCGTCGGCAATAGCTGGCATAGCGGCGCGGTACCAGAAGCTAGCCGCCCCGTGGCCAAGGTCGAAGTGGATGCCCCTCTCGCGCGCCTCGCGCATGTAGTCGCACACCTCGCCGTTTTCATCGACAACGGGGAACTGGCGGGCAAAGACGTGGGTGTGGATGTCGCCTGGGCGCAGGTGCTGGAGGATGAGATCGGGATAGGAGCGCTCGGGCGGGCGCGGCCAAAAGTCAACCATCACCGGCATTTTACAGCGCTCACCAGCCTCGACGGCTGCGTCAACCGAAGCCCACGGCGGATGCTCGTCGTCAAACGGCTTGGTGGTCCAATAGTGGGCGGTCTTGATGCCGACGCACACCTCGTCGTGGGCCGCGGCCATCTCAGCCGCCCGC
>VXML01000051.1 GCA_009841115.1 Gemmatimonadota bacterium
CTTCAAGCAGCGGCTCCGCCGACACGGAGACGCTTAAAACTAACCCGACGAACCATCCGATTGCTGCCTTCATAACGTCGCTTCCTCTCCTTTGAGTTATGAGCTCAAGCAAAAGGTCTGATTCGCCTCAAAGCAGCCATAAAGACAACATGGGTTTGGTATAAACGTCGTCTAATGAGGGTCTTCCGTTGTTAACGGCCCTAACTTGCTCAGCCCATTTGATCACAGGCACTAAAATATATAATTCTCATAAAAAAATAAAAATAAAAAATATTACAATACGAGATTATTATTTTGGGGTATTTTTAGTCGAGATATAAGGCTGTATATCGTTATAAATTAAAAAAACAACGACATATCGTTATAAATTAAAAAACAACGACATATCGTTATTAAATGAAGGCAACTCTATAATGACAGATGACGTTGTGTAGTCACCCAAAGTGTCGCTATATTTTGGAGGAGGGTTACGGAGTACATTTAACATATCACCTTTTACATTCTTTCAAGTCTCAAGTCGTTGCTGAGAAGCAGTCTCGAAACCCTTATCGAGCCACCTCGCGAAGCTCTTGAGTCATCTTAGCGTCAAGCATTTTTCGATAACTAAACACCGTCGTCTCTAAAGCTGTTTTCAAAACGTCCATAGGGAGTAGAGTATTTTTAATGACCAAGTCACTTAGCCGCATGGGCACTTGGAAGACCTATTCCACACACGATGGCCTGCCATCGCTGCGCATTGAACACATCGCCGAAGATCGAGAGGGGTATATATGGTTCGCCACCTGGGACAACGGTGCCTGCCGCTTTGACGGGGATGCGTTCCAGCATTTCACGACCCAGGACGGTCTTGCTCACGACCAGATTTTCTTCATTCAAAAGGATCGTCAGGAGCGGTTGTGGTTTAGTACGTTAAAGGGGGTCTGCTGGTACGACGGCGCAGACTTTCACCACTTGGAAGACGACGGCATTGCAGGTCGTCCCGTGCAGTTCATCTACGAGGATCGTCAGAGCCGTATATGGTTTGGGGGTGCCGAGACCTTGGGGTATTACGACGGTGCCGTCTTCCACGACTTGACTCCGCTCTATCTCCAGCAGCACCAGCAGCTCTTTTCTTCTCCGTGGCCCTCCTTTTGTCGGGGCATCGCCCAAGACCCGCAAGACCACCTGTGGTTTGGCTTTGAGAACCTCATCCGCTTCGATGGCGAATCCTTCCACCGCTACGAAGCGGATGACGGTTTTCCTCGAATCAGGGCCGGTTATGCGGTGGGCCAAGACCATACTGGCAAGGTGTGGATCGGTTGGATTCAGGATGGCCGATTCCATTTCCATGACAATAGCACCCAGTCTATTAAGGTCGGTTTGAATTGTAGGCTACGCCGGATGATGTGCGACCAGGAAGGTCGGATGTGGTTTTGCACGTTGGAAGGCGCGTTCTACCAAGACGATGATGGGTTTAGCCGATTTACCGCGGCCGATGGCTTACCCCATTCTGTAGTCAAATCCATGTTCCAAGATCGCGAGCATCAGTTTTGGTTCGCCACATGGAATGGCGTTGGGCGGTACGATGCGCACAGTATCAACGTTTTCGACCTTCGTGGGGACTCATTTCCAAGCGAAGTCTCGCAGATCGCGCAAGACCGGCGTGGTGATATATGGGTTGGGTATGCGTCTCCTCATCTTGGCCGTCAGATCAAAAGCCTCGCCCGCTTCGATGGCGAGCACTTTACATTCGTGGATCGTTCCGAGAAAGGTCCTGGTGTCGGCAACTGTTTCTCCATCTACGAGGACCTAGAGGGACACCTGTGGTTTGGCGGCGGAAACGGTCTGTTCCGCTACGAAGGGCAGAAGCTCAAAATGAGGAAATTAGCGGCTGATGTAGACGCAGGGGGTATCTGCAGTATTACTCAAGACCAGGAGGGACGATTTATCTTCGGCTATTGGGAACACTATGCCCTGAACAAAAGAAAAAAGCTTTTGGCCAGTCCATTAAAGATCGTGTACCAACAGGGCGAGCAGTTCCAAACCATTTTTGCGGAGGAAAACAAAAAAACACCTCTCAGCCGCATTGGCGCGGTGCTTGCCACGCGCAACAACGAAATCTATTTCCATTTGACCAGTAGAGACAGCTCAACGAGCGTCATCGGCTTTGCCCGCTGGCATCCGCAAGAGGGTCTTACATGGTATGGGGTTGAGGACGGACTGATCGACAACCATGTCAGTGACCTACTATTAGACCGCCATGGCAACCTCTGGATCGCTACGCAGGGCGGTCTCAGTTGCTTTGATGGCCGCAGCTTTCGCTCCTTCACGACCGAAGACGGGCTGCCGAGTAACCGCATCCACTGTTTGTTTGAGGACGCGCGAGGACATCTCTGGATCGGCACCGACAAGGGTGTGGCTCTCTACGATGGTCGGCTCTTCCAGGCCATCCAGTCACCTCATATAGGACCGGTTTGCCGCATCCTCGAAGATCGCGACGGCACCTTCTGGTTGGGCACGGTCGTGGGGGCCATCATACGCTATCGACCCCGGCAAACGCCGCCCCAGATTCGTCTCATCCGAGTTACCACCGATCAGGTCTATGAGAGCGTAGCGGACGTCTGCTCATCCACAGCGGGACAGCCGGTAGTTTTCGAGTACAAGGGCCTGAGTTTTTCCACCCATCCCCGCGACATGCTCTATGAGTATCGCTTGCAGGGATACGATGCCGACTGGTGTATAGCAACCCGAGAGCTACGATCCTGTTATCAAGACCTGCCGCCGGGCGACTACACCTTTCAAGTCCGAGCCATAGACCGGGATCTCAATTACTCGGAGATGGCGCAGGTGCAGCTTGTGGTAGAGTCCGACCCGCAGATCGAAATATCGGCCGCGTTTCGTGGGGGCAACCAATGGATCGGCCAGACTAAGGGCTTGCGCCCGTTTCAAACCAAACTCATGGAGGTGGCACCCACCGATCTGACCGTACTGATTCTAGGCGAAACAGGGGTGGGTAAGGGGTCGGCGGCGCGGGCATTACATGAGCTGAGTGCCTATGGCAACGGCCCTTTTATACAGGTCAACTGCGGGGCCTTATCCCAAGCCTTGATCGACCGTGAACTCTTTGGGAGCAAAAACGAGAGGGCTAAGACTGCTGTTCGCAAAGTAGGCAAGGTGGAACGGGCCAAAGACGGCACGCTCTTTTTGGATGAAATCGGCGAGATGCCGTTGGAAACGCAGGACAAGATCCTGCGCTTGTTGGAAGAGCGCACGTTTGAGCGGGTGGGCGGCACCCAGACGCGGACGGCACAGACGCGCATTGTCGCCGCGACGAGTCGCGACCTGGAGAAGATGGTGCAAGCCGGTATTTTTCGCGCGGAGTTGTATTCGCGCCTCCAGCTTTTTCCGCTGTACATCCCGCCCCTGCGCGAACACAAGGAGGACATCCCGGCTCTCGTCGAGTTTTTCAAGAACCGCATGGCAGCTTACCTAGACAAGGAACCTGTCTCCTTGAGTTCCGAGGTTATGGAGATGCTACAAGCCTATGATTGGCCGGGGAATGTGCGGGAACTGGAGCATTTCATACAGCAGGCTGTCATAGCGTGCAAAAGTTCTCAAATTGGCACGACCGATCTGATGCAGTGCGGTTTTGACCTAGCAGATTCCACTCTTGGCCTTAAAGGAAGGGCGCTATCTGTTTCCCAAGGCCGCGAAATAATGCCACTGCTTGAATTTGAACGCCGCTATATTCTTAAAGTACTCAACGCTGTCAACTGGCGGGTCAACGGCCCCAAAGGGGCGGCCGCTCTACTGGGAGTGCCGCCTTCGACGCTGCGCAGTAAGATGAGCAAGTTGGGTATTAAACGTTCCTAGTCGTAGTACTCCTGACCCAAGTGGGTAATTAGGTCTTCGCCCTGCAAGAAGCGCAGCGTGTTCTTGAGCTTCATTAGCTGGATAAACAGGTCGTGCTCGGGGTAGAGGTCGGGCGCAGTCATCGGGCTTTTGAAGTAAAACGAGAGCCACTCTTGGATTCCCGCCATTCCCGAGCGCTGCGCCAAGTCGGCAAACAGCACCAAGTCCAAGACCAGCGGCGCGGCGAGAATTGAATCGCGGCAGAGGAAATCGACCTTGATCTGCATGGGCATGCCCAGCCAGCCGAAGATGTCGATGTTGTCCCAACCTTCCTTCTCGTCGCCGCGCGGCGGATAGTAGTTGATCCGCACCTTGTGGTAAATATCGCCGTAGAGCTGGGGGTAGAGATTGGGCTGCAGGATGAACTCCAGCACGTCGAGCTTGCTGACTTCCTTGGTCTTGAACGAATCGGGATCGTCGAGCACCTCGCCGTCGCGATTGCCCAAGATGTTGGTCGAAAACCAGCCCTGCACGCCGAGCATTCGCGCCTTGAGGCCCGGGGCCAGCAGAGTCTTCATCAGGGTCTGACCGGTCTTGAAGTCCTTGCCGCCGATGGGCACGCCCTTTTGCCGCGCCAGTTCGACCATGGCCGGGACATCTACGGTCAAATTCGGCGCGCCGTTTAGGAAAGGCACGCCTTCCTGCAACGCGGCGTACGCGTAGATCATGCTCGGGGGAATGGCCGGGTGGTTTTCTTGGATGGCTTTTTCGAGGCTTTCAATCTCGTTGTGTACTTCGTGGTGCTCCATGAAAACCTCGGTGCTGCCGCACCAGATCATCACCAGCCGTTCGACGCCGTTGTCGGCCTTGAAGCGCTGAATGTCTTCGCGCACTTCGAGTACGGCATCCCACTTGCTCTTGGCGCTTTTGACGTTGGAGCCTTCGAGGCGGCGCACGTAGTTGCGGTCGAAAACCGCGGGCATCGGCTTGACGGCCTTGAGCGGGTCCGCTAGCTGGTCGAGCAGTCCCTTGTCCAAGACGCCAGCGTGGATGGCCGAGTCATAGGCGTCCTCTGGAAAGACGTCCCAGCCGCCGAAGACGAGGCTGTCGATGTCGGCCAAAGGCACGAAGTCCTTAATCAGCGGTGAGCGTCCCTCGGTGCGCTTGCCCAAGCGGATGGTGCCCATCTGGGTCAGCGAGCCGATGGGCTGGCCGATGCCGGCTTTGATGGCTTCGACGCCGGCGATAACCGTGGTGGCCACAGCGCCCATGCCGGGAATCAGGACGCCGAGTTTGCCCGTGGTCGGGGCGATAGATTTGGGTTGGTTCACAGGAGTCTCCTTTTGGATGGAAGAGTTATATCATTCGCCGCAGAATAAAGTAGAGCGTTCTATTCATTGGGCAAATTAATTATTGCTATGTAATTAATAGAAAAAATTTATAAATCGTACCCAATTAAAACGGGACGTGAGCGGAAATTGCAGCGGGATGGGAATCAGGCGGCGAGGCGTTCTGGATCAGTGTCGCGCAGTTCCCCGAGGCGATCCAACAAGGGGCTTAGCTCTTTGTAGCTGGCCAGCTCGGCTCTGAGCTGCGCCGCGCCGCGCAGACCGCGGAAGTACCCGGCGTAGTGACGCCGCGTGCCGACCAGCGCCCCTTGTGGGCCGTCGTGCTCAACGGCTAGTCGCAGGTGCTTCAGGCACAGTTCGACGCGCTCCTGCCAGCTTGGTTCGGGCAAGAGCGCACCCGTCTGTAGGTAGTGCTGGGATTCGCGGAAGATCCACGGATGCCGGATGGCACCGCGGCCGATCATCACTCCGTCGCACCCCGTGCTGTCGAAGGCGTGTTCGACCATCTGCGGCGAGGTCACGTCGCCGTTGAGAATGATCGGTATGGAGACCGCGGCCTTGACTTTGGGAATCCACTCGTAGTCCACCGCGCCCTTGTGGCCTTGCGCGCGGGTGCGGCAGTGAATAGCTAGCGCCTGCACGCCCAGATCTTCGAGCATCTGAGCTACCTCGACGATGCGGATGCTCTGCTGGTCCCAGCCGAGGCGCGTCTTCACGGTCACCGGCAGGTGCGTCGCGCCGATGACGCGCGAGACGACCTCCTTCATCTGCGGCAAATCGCGCAGCAGTCCGGCCCCGGCTCCGCGCAGCGCCACATTGCTCACCCAGCAACCGCAGTTGATGTCGATGAAGTCTGGATTCTGCGTGCTGGCGATCTCAGCGGCTTTTTCCATCGACAGCGAGGCCGCGCCGTAGAGCTGGATCGCCAAGGGCCGCTCGGCTTCTGCAAAGCGCAGCTTGCGAAAAGCGCGGCGCGGCCCGTTGGGATCTTCGCGCAACAGCCCCTCGGCATTGACGAACTCGGTATAGACGATGTCGGCTCCCAGTTCCCTGCAAATCAGGCGGAACGGTAGCTCGGAGACATCCTCCATGGGCGCTAGTAGGATGCCGGGATCAGCGGTTATTGGGCCGATGCGGAACATTATCTCACTTCAGGGTCGAGTAGGGCAATGCCTTCATCACTCGCACTTCCCGCCGGCGGATTAGCGGCCGGATCTGATCGACGATCTTGGCCCATTCTGGGCTGCCGTAATAGGCTTCAATCGCCTTGTCGCGGGCCTTGGCGTTGGGGAAGGCGCGAATCCAGATGAACTCGTCGTCGCGGTCGGGATTTTCCCACGCGGCGACAAATGTCACGCCGTACTTGGACATAAAGCGGCGCGCTTTGGCAAAGCCGGCGCGGAATTTCTTCTTGTTGTCGGCTCCCTTGTGGAAGCGATAGATGCGTAGTTCGTAGATCATGCAGACTCTCCTTGGTAAATGGCGGTTTCGGCGACGACCATGTCCACGGGCACATCGTGCGGCTCGCCGGGAATGCAGTCGAGGACTAGCGCGTCGTAGCACAGCCCTATTTTGACGGCTTGCACTTGCTCTAGAAAGCGATCGTAGTAGCCGCCGCCCCAGCCGATGCGATGTCCGCGCCGGTCAAAGGCAAGGCCCGGTACTACGACCAAGTCGATGCGAGCTTCTGCGGGCAGCCAAGTAGCCTCAGCCGGATCGGGTTGCGCCAGCCCCCAAGGGCCGACAACGAGTTGGGCTAGGCCGTCGATCAGCGCGTGGACCAGTGTCTTTGTGCCCGGCATCACCACTGGCACGGCCACGCACTTGCCGTGCGCAAGGCAAGTGCAAATCAACGCGCGGGTATCGACCTCGTTTTCCTTGCTGGAGACATAGGTGTGGACGAGTTTGGCCCGGCGGTACGCCTCCAAGCCCAAGACCTGCTCTAATATGGCCTGCCCGCTGACTTCCACTTGGCTGCGGTCCAAACCCATGCGCACAGCTAGGACGCGCTTTCTGAGCCGTTCTTTGCGGACGCGCGTCGCCTCCTTCTTCATAAGTACCATAATACTGGCACCTATAAAGGGCGTCAAGCGCGTCTGGCCCCTAGAGTTGCTTGACGAATATGAGCCTTTCCCCTAGATTGACCAAGATACGCGCGGCCTTGTTTTCTCAAGGCGAAACGCGCCCAAATCTATCGACAGTGGCCGTGGATGGCCGCCACATAAACCCACCAAATCATCCTTACTAAGCTATGAGTGCTCAGGCTCTGCCGCTGGAAATCTCTCCCCGCGAATACCACCCGGTAAAACCCCTCCATCCCGAAGAGGACTTCCGCATCCAGCAGCGCCTCAAGGACGGGGGAAACCTGCCGCAACACATCGCCATTATCATGGACGGCGATAGGCGCTGGGCTGTCGAGCGCAATCTGCCCAAAACCGAGGGACATCGCTTTGGCCGCGAGTCGGTGCGCGATATCGTCCGAGCCTGCGGCCAACTGCAAATCGAGGTGCTGACCCTATATACCTTCTCGACCGAGAACTGGTCCCGGCCCGAATCAGAAGTCGCAGAACTCATGCAGTGGCTGCACGAGTCGCTGCGCGACGAAGTATCGGAACTCCACGAAAACAACGTATCGCTCAACGCCATCGGCCGTACCGACGCGTTGTCTCCGACTATACAATTGGCCCTAGAACACGCTCTCGAGCAGACCAAAGACAACACCGGCCTCAAGCTCAACTTGGCGCTCAACTACGGGGGCCGTAGCGAGCTGGTCGATGCCTTCCGCAAGCTGGCCGCCGAAGTGGCGGCAGATCGGCTCGCTCCAGAAGACATCGACGAGGAACAAATCAGCGGTGCCCTCTATACCGCTGACTTGCCCGATCCGGATTTATTGATCCGCACCAGCGGCGAAATGCGGCTGAGCAACTTCCTTCCTTGGCAAATGGTCTATACGGAGATTTGCTTTGTCGGCGACGTGCATTGGCCGGATTTTCGTCGCCAGCATCTCTACGAGGCCATTGCCGCCTATCAACAGCGACAGAGGCGCTTTGGCGGCTGACACCGCGGCAGAATCCTCCGGCCTGCGGCAGCGCGTCCTCGCGGCTGTCGTATTCGTGCCGGTGATCCTCCTACTGGTCGAAGGGGCTAGCTGGGGAATCTTTCTGTTGGTGTTGGCCGTAGCCGCGCGCTGCTCTTGGGAATACCACCACATCCTGGCAGAGGCGGGCTACCGACCCATCCGGCTGCCGGGCAGCTTGTTGGTCTTGGGTCTGTGCAGCTACTTCTGGCGACAGGGCACGGGTGACGACCTCACCGCGTTGCTGATGGCGGCCATCTTGCTGGTCGTGGTGTGGACCTTGTTCCAGGGCACGGAGCGCTATGCAGCCAACGCCTTTCTGACATTGGGTGGCGTGCTCTTCTTCGGTATTTTGGGCAGTGCGCCACTGCTGCTTTTTCAGGCGGCCGGTAGGGGCGAGGAGGCTCATCACTTGGTGGCCGTGCTCTTTCTCTGCATCTGGCTCACGGATTCCGGGGCGTACTTCAGCGGTCGGTTTTGGGGCCGGGCCAAGCTGGCACCGGCGATCAGCCCTAATAAGACGCGGATCGGGTGCATTGGCGGCGTGGTCGGCAGCGCCCTGCCTATACCCTTGGGCTTTTTGCTGCCCTCATTTTCTCCGGCGTCGCTACTGGGGCTTTTGCTCGTCGCGGGCATTGGTGCACAGGTGGGCGATCTGGTGGAATCGGCCTTTAAGCGCGACATGGGCATCAAGGACGCGCCGATGCTAATCCCAGGCCACGGTGGCCTACTCGACCGCTTTGACTCCTATTTTTTGGCCTTTCCGCTGGCGTATCTCTACGTGGATGTGCTGGCCGTTTTTTCCTGAGACGGATTAAAGTATGCTCGATACCCTCACTACGATTGCCTCGTTTCTCATCGCCTTAGGCGTCTTGGTCTTCGTCCACGAGTTGGGCCACTTTCTGGTCGCCAAATGGGCGGGCATCCGCGTCGAGCGCTTCTCCTTGGGCTATCCGCCCAAGATGATCGGCTTTACCCGCGGCGAAACTGAGTACTGCATCTCTTGGATTCCCTTTGGCGGTTACGTCAAGGTAGCTGGCATGGCCGATGTGGGCACCGAGGAAACCACCGGAGCGCGCTGGGAATTTCCCTCTAGGTCGGTGGGGATCCGCATGGCGGTTATCGCCGCTGGCCCAGCGATGAACTTTCTCTTCGCCTTCGTGGCTCTGATTTTCCTCTTCAGTTTTTACGGGATCGACTCTTTCGATAGCACTCGCGTCAACCCTCAAGAAAATTCCCTCGCCGCCGAGGTCGGTCTGGTGCGCGGCGATCGCGTGCGCACCGTCGGAGGCACGCCCGTCGACAATGCCTACGAGCTGGCCAGCGCCTTGGACGAGATCTCAAACAGCGGTGCTACGCTCGAAGTCGAACGCGACGGCATCCGTTTGAACTTCGACCTGCCGCCCGCGGGAGACGAGGGCTACGGCGTACAGCTAATGCGCCCCACCACGGTGGGGTACGTTGAGCCCGGGATGCCAGCCGATAGCCTCGGTCTGCAAGAGGGCGACATCATTCTCTCCGTCGGCCAAGCTCCGGTTGTGAGTTGGGCCGAAATGAGCGAGGAGATCCGCCGCTATCCGGGCGAGACGATTCCGTTGGTTTGGGAGCGCGACGACCAGCGCATGGAGCAGTTCATTACCCCGGCGACTCACCCCGAGGGTGAAGCGTTTGTGGGTCGCATCGGCATCGGCCCGCAGGCGACGCGCCACACCGTCGGGTTGGGACGAGCCGTGGTGCTGGGGGGCTTGGGCGTGTACAATTCCTCTTGGCTGATCCTCGACTTCTTAGGAGAGCTTTTCCAAGGGGACCGCTCGACCGACGAATTGGGCGGCCCGTTGCGCATCGCCCAGCTAGCCGGACAGACCGCCGAGCAGGGCTTGCACTCCTTCATCAACTTCCTCGCCATACTCAGCGTCAACTTGGCGATTATCAACCTCCTGCCCATCCCCGTACTCGACGGCGGCCACCTGACCTTCCTCACGCTAGAGGCCATCATGCGCCGACCGCTCTCGCTGCGCCAGCGCGAGATCTTTCAGCAAATCGGCTTGGCCATCATGCTGTTCATCATGGTGTTTGTCACGTTCAACGACCTCAATCAGATGGTCTTCCGCCGCATCGCGGAGATGTTCTAATAGCTGCTTGCGCGGCCCGGCATGTCGCTGACCGAACAAATTCGCCACAAGGCCCGCGCCTTGGGCTTTACCTCGGTCGGTTTCGCCCCGGCCGACCCGTTAAAAGGGGCCGAGTTTTACGCCCGCTGGGTGGCCTTGGGCTACGCCGGTCAGATGGACTACCTCAAACGCCACCTCGACAAGCGCGAGGACCCGCGCCAGATGGTCCCCGGCGCTCAGACCGCTATCTGCCTAGGCATGGATTACTACCAGCCCACGCCGGCGGCACCCGATCCCCTGCGCGGCCAGATCGCCTGTTACGCCCGCGGCGACGACTATCACGACATCGTTAAAAAACGCTTGGCGGCCTTGTGGGAATTTGTGCTGGCCGAGGCCGGGGAGCAGACCAAAGGCCGCTATTTCGTGGATACGGCTCCGGTTCTAGAGCGCGAACTCGCCCAGCGGGCGGGCTTGGGCTGGTGGGGTAAGAACACTTGTCTGATCGACAAGCGCCGCGGCTCCTACTTCTTCTTGGCCGAAGTCATCACCGACCTCGAACTCGACTACGACGAACCTGCTCCAGACCACTGCGGCACCTGCACGCGCTGTTTGGACGCCTGCCCTACTGACGCCTTCCCCGAGCCGTACGTGCTCGACGCCCAGCGCTGCATCTCCTATCTCAACATTGAACTCAAGGGGTCGATTCCCCGCGACCTGCGCCAGGGCATGGGCCAGTGGATTTTTGGCTGCGACATTTGTCAGGAGGTGTGCCCGTGGAACCGCAAGGCCGAGCCAGCCTTAGAGCCAGCGTACAAGAGTCGAGCCGGCCTCGACAACCCGGCGCTCCTCGACCTGATCCAACTCGACCGCGAAGCTTTCAACGCACTGTTTCGCCGCAACCCAGTCAAGCGCCCTAAGCGCCGGGGCTTTTTGCGCAACGTCGCCGTAGCCTTGGGCAATTCGGGTATGCAGGCCGCGGTGCCAGCCCTGATCAGCGCGCTCGACGACGAAGAGCCGCTAGTGCGCGGCCACGTGGCTTGGGCACTGGGTCAACTCGGAGGCGATGAGGCAAAGGGGGCGCTCAAACGACGCTTGGAAATAGAAGAAGATGCGGAAGTGCGAGGGGAGCTAGAAGACGCGCTAGCTGCGCTGTAGCCCCTCACTCGGCGAACAATGCGCGGGCGAATGTTGCCGCGTCAAACGGCTGCAAGTCGTCCACCCCCTCGCCCACCCCAATCAGCTTCACCGGCAGGTCCATCTGACGCCGCAGCGCAACGACGATCCCGCCCTTAGCCGTCCCGTCCAGCTTGGTCAGCACGAGCCCGGTCAATTCGGTGGCTTGGTTGAACGCGGTCGCCTGCGACAGGGCATTCTGGCCGCTGGTTCCGTCGAGTACCAGCAGGGTTTCGTGCGGGGCTGTTGGGTCTTGCTTGGCCAGCGAGCGGCGGATCTTCTTGAGTTCCTCCATCAAGTTGACCTTGTTGTGCAAGCGGCCAGCCGTATCCACCAGCAGCACATCGGCTCCGCGCGACTTGGCCGCAGCGAGCGCGTCAAAGGCCACGGCTGCCGGGTCAGCGCCTTGCTGCGTGCGTATGAGGTCGGCTCCGGCGCGCTCTGCCCAGATGGCGAGTTGGGGGATGGCTGCGGCCCGGAACGTGTCGCCGGCAGCGAGCACCACTTTCTTGCCGGCATCGGCGTATTGCTTGGCCAACTTGCCGACCGTCGTCGTCTTGCCGGTGCCGTTGACGCCGACGACCAGTACGACAAACGGCTTGCCCGGCAGTTCGCCGGCTAGGGGCAAGGCCGCGCCATTGCCGAGGGTCATCATCGCGGCTACTTGCTCCTCCAGCACCTGCATCACCCCGTCCGGCCCGTCCGCCATCTGGCCGCTCCTGAGCCGCTCGCGCAGCTCATCGACGAGTTCAGTGGCGGTCTCCAGCCCCATATCAGCGCCGATCAGCGCGGCCTCGATATCGTCGATGACGTCGTCGTCCAAGCGGGGATTGCCAGCGATTACATCGGTCATCGCCTGCCGCGTCTGCGCCAATCCCTGCTTTACTTTGTCGAAAAATTTGCCCAGCATGAATGTTTGTCTTTCTTTTTATTAAGCCGCAAGGACGCAGATTGATTGCGGAACTGCCACAGCCCGAGATAAATAATTACACAATATGTAGTATAATAGCTCAAATTAAGAATAATATGTATTGACCGAAGATAAATCATTATATTAGATACATTAAAACATAACTGTCATCGTGAGTAAGTTAAATAATATACCATCCACTCTTCTCCTAAAGGAGGCAAATTCGATGAAAGAGTGCTTATCTGCTTTTGCGTTGGCCATTGGCCTTTCGGCCTTGCTCTCTGTGAGCTTGGCCTCTGAGGCCGTGGCCCAAGATGCAATGGAAGAGAAAGAGACCGCAGCAGAAGAGAAGGCCCCCGCCGAAGAGGAAATGCTCGAAGGCATTGTGGAAGTTGAAGAGCTGGTGGTGACCGGTTCGCGTGCGCAGTCGCGCACCGTAACTGACTCACCCGTGCCCATTGACGTCATTGGTGCCGACGAGTTTGCCAAGCAAGGCGGAGCGGATCTAGCCGACCTTGTGCGGAATGTCGTGCCCTCGTACAACGTCAATACCCAGCCGATCAGCGATGCGGGCACGGTCGTCCGACCGCCCAACATGCGAGGGTTGGCCCCCGACCACGCGCTGGTCCTAGTCAACGGCAAGCGCCGCCATCGCGCTGCGGTGATTCACTGGCTGGGCAACGGCGTCGCCGATGGCGCGCAGGGTCCTGATTTGGCACCCATCCCGGCCATCGCGCTCGATCGCGTGGAAGTCCTGCGCGACGGTGCATCGGCCCAGTACGGCTCGGACGCCATTGCCGGCGTGTTGAACTTCCGCCTCAAGAATCGTTCCGACGGGTTGTCGGTCGAGACCAAAGTCGGCAGCTTCCAAGACGGCGAAGGCATCCTCGGCGATGGCGAGTTGTTTTCCATTGCTGGCAATCTCGGCTTGGGCAACGATAATGCGTGGGCCAACCTCAGCTTGGAATACGGCAACTCGGGCGAAACCATCCGCTCGGTGCAGCGCAATGATGCCGCGGGCCTGATTGCCGCGGGCAACACGAATGTGGCCAATCCCGCCCAGATCTGGGGGCAGCCCTTCATCAGAGACGATCTGAAATTCTTTGCCAACTACGGTGCCAACCTTGGCGAGAACCTCGACTTCTATGGTCACGCCAATTACGCCAGCAAGGAAACGGAAGGCGGGTTCTATTTCCGCAATCCCCATACCCGCAGTGGCGTGTTTAAGGGACCGGTGCTCGATGACGGGAGTCCATCCCTGCTGGTTGGCGATTTGGACGGTGTGGGTCAGGGTGGCGAATGCGCCCCGGTACCTATCATCGACAACAAGCCGGACCAGGATGCTTGGCTACAGATTCGCGACGATCCCAATTGCTTCTCGTTCCTGAAAATGTTCCCCGGTGGTTTCACGCCCCGCTTCGGTGGCTTCACCACGGATGAATCCATCCTTCTGGGCCTGAAGGGTTTTGCGGCCGAGACGTTGGGTTGGAGCCTGAGCGCGTCTTATGGCCGCCACCACGCGGACTACTTCATCTTCAATACCGTGAATGCCTCAATGGGGCCCGATACACCGACATCGTTCAATCCTGGAGATTACATCCAGACGGATGTCAACTTAAACTTCGACATCACGTACCCGGTCAGCGACCAGTTGTTCTTGGCCGCGGGAGCGGAACGTCGCAACGAAGCATTTGAGATCGTGGAGGGACAGATCGAGTCCTACCTGATTGGTCAGCCGTTGGCCAGCCAAGGGTTCCAGCCCGCTACCAATGGTTTTTCGGGCTTTAGCAAGGTGGCCGCTGGCCGCTGGGATCGAACCAACACGGCCGTTTACGTAGAGGCGGATTTTGAGCCGATTGATCCGTTGGTGGTTTCCGTGGCCTTGCGCTCGGAGGATTTTAGCGACTTTGGCAGCACTACTAACTACAAGGGAGCCGCTAATTTCGCTCTTACGGACGATCTGAAGTTGCGCGGTAGTTATAGCACCGGCTTCCGGGCACCGACGCCTGGCCAGCAAAATGCCTTCAACATAACGACCGAGTTCAACTTCGAGAAGAACGACTTGGTCAACAACGGCACCGTGCCTTCCACCAGCCGCGCAGTCGGGCTGGTCCTCGGTTTAGATGGCGGTGGGCCGGCGCTCAAACCTGAAAATTCGGTCAACCTCTCCGGGGGCGTCGTCGTCAATATGGGCGTCGTTAGCGCGACGATTGACTACTTCAACATCAAGGTGGAGGATCGCCTGACGGTCTCGCAAGACTTCGCGCTGACCGATGAGCAGAAACAGCAGCTAATCGATGAGGGCCTAACCAGCGCGGCCGGCTTGCAGGAGTTCCGCTTTTTTACCAATGACTTCGACTCCGCCACCAACGGAATTGACCTCGTTGTGTCGGCACCGGTAGGTTCGGGGATGCTGAGCCTCGCCTACAACTACACGAGCTCCGAAGTCACCGACCACAACCCGGACGTTCTAGACGCGCTCCGGCTGCGGGAGTTGGAGGAGAATCTGCCCAAGCAGCGCGGGAATTTGACGCTGACTCAAGCCCTGAGCGAGCGTTGGAGCGGTCTAGGTCGCGCCAGCTACTACGGCGAATGGTACGACTCTGAAGACGATCAGACCTATAGTGGCAAGGTGCTGTTTGACCTTGAAACCAGTATCTCGTTTGATGAGGCCCAATCCGCCATCGCCATTGGCGTGCAGAATATCCTCAACACCTATCCAGACGAGCATGAATTAGCTAGGGATCGGACCGGCAACAAGTACAGCCAGTTCAGCCCATTTGGCTTTGGCGGCGCATTCTGGTACGTGAAATACAGCTACAGCCGCTAGGAACGCCGCAGTTCTACGCGAAAGGCCGAGTACCTGTTTGGGTACTCGGCCTTTTTGTATTTTTACAGGCGAGACGCCCGTATCCCTTACCCGAATTGGACGCAAGACATGGCCACATCCTACCGCGACGCGCTAGAACACATCCGCCGCGCCTTCCCCCAACCGGTATCCGACCCCATTCACGATTCGTATTTCGTGCATTCCATCATGCGCGCCCTAGACCAAGTCGATGACCTGAAAATGCAGTTGCCGACGCTTGGTCCGGTAGTTTCTGGCGACTTTGCGGAAGCGCAAAACGCCGAGCTTCCCGCTGAGATGTCTTCGGTAGAAGCGGTTACCTCAGACCTCGTCAGCTACCTGCGCGGCATAACCATCTCCAGCCATCCCCACACCCAACAAAACGTCATCGCGCCCCCGACCATTCCGAGTCTCATCGGCGTCTTACTCGCCTCGTTGCACAATCCCAACATCGCTTGGGATGAATACAGCCGCCTCGTCGCCTTGGCCGAAGTCGAATCAGTCGCCATCACCGCGCGGATGGTTGGCTACGACCCACAACAGGCCAGCGGCACGTTTACCTTTGGCGGGACCGGCACTACGCTCTATGGGGTAAAGATCGGCTTGGAAAAAGCCTGTCCGCAGGCCATGCAAAAGGGCGTATCCGACGACGTGGTGGTACTCGTTTCCGACGCCGGGCACTATTGCGCCCACAACATCGTCGGCTGGCTCGGCATTGGCACCGATCAGTTGATCGTCATTCCGACGATAGATGACAACGAAATCGACCTCGCTCAGCTAGAAGATGCAGCGCGGACGGCCTTGGACAGCGGCAAAAAGATCGCCGCCTTTATTGCGACTATGGGGACTACGGATGCGTTCGGCTTGGACGACTTGCAGGCGATTGCGGCCTTGCGCGACTCGCTCGTCGATGAATTCCAACTCTCCTACCGCCCACACATCCACGCCGACTCAGTCATTGGCTGGGCGTGGTCGGTGTTCAACGACTACGATTTTCAGGACAACCCCTTGGAGTTTCGCCCGCGGACCCTGCGCGCCCTTGCTGGAGCGTGCCGGCGCATCCGCCATCTGACGCTGGCCGATTCCATGGGCATTGACTTCCACAAGACCGGCTTTGCCCCGTACATCTCCAGTCTCGTCCTCGTCAAAGATCGGGCGGATTTGCAGCTTCTGATGCGCGACCCGCAACAGATGCCGTACCTCTATCACTTTGGCGACCACCGCCCCGGCATGTACACCCTCGAAACATCCAGAGCCGGGACCGGCCCGCTGACCGCGCTGGCCAATTTTCGCTTTTTCGGCGAGCAGGGATTGCGCGTCGCACTCGGGCACATCGTCGAGATGACCCAGCTTTTGCGCGAGCACCTCGAAGGGCACGAAGCCATCACCGTGCTCAACCGCGACAACTTTGGCACGGTAACGCTCTTCCGGGTATATCCACCCGACGTGGATACTTTTGCGATTAAGCGCCAAGAATTCGAAGACCCTGCCTACCGGGAAACGCTGCTGGCCCACAACGACTACAACCGCAAAATTTTCGACTACGTGCATGCAGAGGCCATGGCCGGACGCGGAGTCGTCATTTCCTCGACCGACTGCTACCGGCACACCCAATATCAGGAACCGATTGTCGCGCTGAAGTCCTTTATTGTGTCGCCGTTTGTGGATGAAAAGGATGTCGAAGTCGTAGTGGCAAAAGTATTGGAAGCGAGAGAAAAGTTCGTCTAAAGCCGCTAGTTCTCTTGCGTCTTTACGGCGTCTCGGATTTCGCGGATGGTTACTTCCAGTCGGTCTAGCCGCTCGTTCACGTCTTTTACGTCGTCTTGAATTTTCGTCACGATCCCGACCTGTTCTTCAAGCTCCTCGACCTTCAAGGATTCTTCATCGCTTACGAGGATACTCGTCAGCGTCGCCGTAAAGACCCCCACCAGAACCATACCCGTAATCACCAGAAAAACGGTGAGAATTTTGCCCGAAGCCGTCTCGGGATTGTGGATGTCGGCGTACCCGCCGGTGACCAGCGTCGTAAAGCTCCACCAGAGACTCGCCCAGAATCCCGAACCAGACTCCATGCGCTCCAAGCCCATGAAAATGAAGGCCCCAAACACGAGCGATAACATGCCGTACAGCAGAGACCGCTTGAGCAGCCGCACGTCCAACGTGGTGCTCAAGTGATCCATGCCCCGCCAGAAAAACAGTGCGATGCGGAACAATCGCAGCGCCCGTAAAATTCGCACGGCTCTGAGCAGACGCCCCAAGCGAACGATACCTATGTCGCCGGACGCGGCGATGACCTGTACGGGGGGCAGTGGAATGGACGTTATGAAGTCTATCCAGTTGTTTTTCCAATACCACTTTTTGGAAGCAGCAAGCCGGTGCTCAAAAAAGAAGTTGGCCATGAAAAGGGAGCAGCAGATCACGTCTATGATCCAGAATATCCACAACGTGCCAACGGAAAAATGAGGTTCTATTTCCACAACGGGATTTTCGTAGTCCTCCCCGAGGTGGATGACGTCCGCTTGTGTTAGTTTGCCTTCAACTACCTGTCCAGAAACAAGAGCACCAGATCCAACCGCATCCACTATGTGAATGTTTACCCGCTCATACCCTTGTCCCCCGTTCAAAACGTTTATTCGATGTATCCTGCCTTCTACTACTTCGGCTTTTGCAATAGCACCACTACCTGTAGCTCCTACGCCAAGGAAGTCGACGGCCAAAATTGCGATTAGAAAAAGAATGAGAAAAAAGATGACTAGGTCTTTGACTCGCACCCGCGCGACGCTGCCTAGGACTCTAGCTTGTTCATCCATCAGGTGTTTCTTTTGCCGCGCCTGCTCAATGATCCTGACCTTGTCCAGCAATTTCTCTTTTTCGTCGTTCAATCTGGCGATCTGCGCTTCCGCTTTATCCAGACTCAGTTCGTATTGGCCGTGCCGTTTGCTCAAACTGACCGTTTCGACCGTTTCGATCATTTCGTCGAGTTCTTTTTCTTGCTCGACTAGCTGACGGTCAATCCTATCGATCTCCTGCACTACCACATCTTTCATCTTGGTAATGCGTTCGAGAGAGCATGATTCGAGTCGCCTTGATAATGACATGGTGCGTCGTCCTGTATAGTTTGCGGGTTGTCGATCTCTCTTAGAACAACCCTTTGATCTGCCCTGCGTCGTCGAGGTCAATTGACTCAGCCGAGGGTTTCTTCGGCAGGCCGGGCATGGTCATAATATCGCCCGTCAGCACCACTACAAAACCGGCCCCAGCCGAGACCTTGACGTCGCGGATCGGCACGTCAAAGCCGCGCGGCCGTCCCTTGAGCCCGGGATCGGTCGAGAGCGAGTACTGGGTCTTGGCGATGCAGACGGGCAGGTTGCCGTAGCCTTCGTCCTCCAGCCGCCTAAATTTGCTCCGCAGCATCTTGTCCCCCATGATGTCGTCGGCGCCGTAGATCGCTTGGGCGACGGTGCGAACCTTGTCCCAAAGCCGCATGTCGTCGGGATAGAGCAGCCTGAAGTCGCTCTGCGTGTTTTCGGCCACCTGCACCACGGTGCGGGCGAGGTCTTCGGCCCCTGCGCCGCCGCGGGCGTGGTGATGCGCGGGGACGATCTCAACGCCGAGGTGCGCGCACTTATCGCGGATGCATTGAATCTCGTCATCCGTGTCCGTGGCAAAGGCGTTGACCGCTACGACGACGGGCAAGCCGAAGAGGCGGATGTTTTCAATGTGCTTTTTGAGGTTTTCGACACCTCGTTCAACCGCGCCGACATTGGGTTTGGCGATTCTTTTGAGCGAGGCACCGCCGTGAAATTTGAGGGCGCGCACCGTGGCCACTAGCACTACGAGGTCCGGGGCGAGGCCGCTCTGGCGGCACTTGATGTTGGCGAATTTCTCCGCGCCCAAGTCCGCGCCAAAGCCAGCCTCGGTGATGGTGTATTCGGACAGGCGCGTGCTCAGGCGGGTGGCGGCAATGGAGTTGCAGCCGTGGGCGATATTGGCAAAGGGACCGCCGTGGACTAACGCTGGGTTGCCCTCTAGGGTCTGCACCAAGTTGGGTTGGCAGGCGTCCTTCAGCAGCACTGCCATGGCACCGTGGACTGCTAGGTCCGCAGCACGAACGGTCTCGCGGGAACGGGTCTGGGCGACGACGATCCGGCCGAGCCGCTCTTTGAGCTCGGCCCGCGATTCGGACAGGCAGAGAATGGCCATGACCTCCGAGGCGACGGCAATGTCGAACCCCGATTGGCGCGGAAAGGAGTTGGCCGTCCCTCCTAGCCCGACGACGATATCGCGCAGTGCCCGGTCATTTATGTCGAGGACGCGGTTCCAGACGATGCGGCGGTGATCAATGCGGCGCACATTGCCGTGGTGGATGTAGTTGTCGAGGGCCGCGGCGAGTAGGTTATGCGCCGCGGAGACCGCGTGGATGTCGCCAGTGAAGTGTAGGTTGATGTCCTCCATCGGCGCTACCTGAGCATAGCCGCCGCCCGCGCCGCCGCCCTTCATGCCGAAGCAAGGCCCTAGCGAAGGCTCGCGCAGGCAGACAGTGGTGCGCTTGCCAAGGCGGTTGAGCGCGTCGCCTAAGCCGATGGTGGTGGTGGTTTTGCCCTCGCCCGCCGGAGTCGGGTTGATGGCCGAGACGAGGATTAGCTTGCCGGTAGTAGGTGCGTCTTCGAGCTGCTGGCAGAACTCCTGCGAGACCTTGGCCTTGACGCGGCCGTAGTGTTCAAGGTGTTCGGAGCCGATCCCGAGCTGGGCGGCCACGTCGTCGATGGAGTGGAGTGAGGTCTGGCGGGCGATTTCAATATCGGGTAGCAAAGTAAACTCCTGATTTGAATAGGTCGGTCTATACGCCGCAAAATGCGGAAAAGCCGCCGTCGATGGGCACGATGGCACCAGTGACAAATGTGGCTGCGTCCGAAAAGAGCCACAGGGCCGCGCCTACTACTTCGTGCGGGTCGCCAAAGCGGGCCATGGGGACGTTTTTGAGAATGGTCTGGCCGCGATCGGTCAGCTCGCCGCTTGCTTCGTCGAGGAGCAGGAAGCGGTTTTGCGCGGTGATCATAAAGCCCGGGGCCACGGCATTGACGCGGATTTTGGACGCGTAGGTCGTGGCCATGTGCACGGATAGCCAGCGGGTGAAACTATCGGCCGCCGCCTTGCCATTGGAATACGCCAAGGCCCGCGACAGCGGCAGCCCTCCGCCGATGGAGGTGATATTGACAACGGCTCCATCGCCTTTAGCGGCGAAGACGCGGCCCACAGCCTGCGAGGGCAGGACGGCGCTTAGATAGTTGAGGTCCATCACCATCCTGACCGCTTCTGGATCAATATCAAAGAATTCGAGTTCCGGGGAAGTGGTGGTATCCTTGTGGCTGCCACCAGCGCCGTTGAGCAGGAAGTCGATGGTGCCAAAGTGCTCAAGGGTCTCCGCGAGCGCAGCCTCGACGCTGTCTTTGCTGACGACATTGCACTCGACGGGCAGGACCTTGTCGGGAAAGTCTTGGTTGATTTCGTCGGCTTTGGCGCGGGCCGCCTCTGGAGAAATGTCCCAGATCGCCACTTCAGCGCCCGCTCGGGCGAGGCCGCGGGCGATTTCGCCGCCAATGGCACCGCCAGCGCCGGTCGCCACGGCCTTTTTGCCGTGGAAGTCAAAAGTAGTCAAGGTGATGCCTCTCCTTCGGTTAAAATTCAGTCGCTGAGCCGTGGGGAATCGTCAATGCGGGCAATGTCGAGAAAAGGTGGGAGGTACTCATCGTCACCGCACAGGAGAGCGGCCCTTGCTCAGCGCCGGTGCCAACGCCGCATAGCCGACCGCGCAGGATTCGTCGAAATCCATGGTGACAAACGTCTCTATCGCCAGAGCTTCGGCAAAGCCGATGTCCCGGAGCCCCTGCACGATGCGCGGATAGTCGAGGCTTCCACGGCCGGGGATTTTGTGGTCCCAGTCGGGGTAGGTACCGATGTGGTCCTTGAGGTGGGCGTGTACAATATGCCCCTGCCACTGGTGGGCGACTGCGACCGGGTCCAAGCCGAGGAGCGTCAGATAGCAAGGGTCGAAATTGATGCCAAAAGACGCGCTGCCGACCTCATCGTGCAGCTCCAAGAAGCGTTCGGGGGTGTCGGTGAGCCAACCGGCCCACACGCCATCGACTGCCAACTGCACGTTGCGAGGCTCTGCATAGGCGAGCGAGTCTTGGAGATAGGCGACCACTCGTCGCCAAGCTTCGGCTCGCTGGGCGTCGTCATCTTTGGGACCGCCCATGTGGAAGACGACGAGCGGTGCGCCGACATCCACGGCCAAATCGACCGACCCCTTGAGGTCGAGCGGTTCGTCGGTAAAGAGCGAATCGGCGAGATTGGCATGGGTGATAACGGCTTCGATGGTCAGGCCCAGCCGCTCGGCAATGCTCCGGGTCTGCGCGTGCAATTCGGGCGTCACCGAGCGCGGATTCGCCGACGGCCCGTGAGTACCCGAAATGTCGATGCCGTCGTAGCCAGTAGCGGCGATTTTTTTCAGTGCCGGCTCGAGCGGCATTTCAAGCCGGTCGGTGTAGCTATAGGTGTAAAAGGCAAGGCGCATGGCTCAAATTAAATTCTGATGTTAAGCACCCAGGTAGGGGGCGGTTTCAAACCGCCCCCTACAGCGGCCACCGGCCACGTACTGCGTAACGTCAGTTAAATTGCTGAATATCGACGTACATGGGAGGCTTCTTCCTTTATAGGAGGAAGCAAAACACACATCTTATTGTATTTAATCAAATCCCTTTTTGCAATTTTACGCAGAGGAGATACGACATGGCACAACCGTTGGGCGAGGCTTACAAACGGATCGAGGCGACGCGACCGCGTGGGTCGTATCGCGGCGCAGTGGTCGGCTGTGGGCGGATGGGCAGCACCATTGACGACGAGCACATTGGGATGCCGCACTATCCCTGGCCGTGGGCACACGCCCCGGCCATGATCGAAGCGCGGGGCATTGAGTTGATCGGCGCGGCCGACGTGGACCGAGCCAAGTTGGACGACTTTGCCCAGCGCTGGGGGGTGGACGCCCTGTACGAAGATTACCGCGAGTTGGTCGCCCAAGAACAGCCCGACGTGGTGGCAGTGACGACGCGGCCCGACGAGCGAGCCGAGGTGGTCATCGGCCTAGCTGAGGCCGGGGTGCGGGCGATTTTTGCCACCAAGCCGATGTGCCGCACCTTGGCCGAGGCCGACGCCATGATCGCGGCGTGCAAGGCGAATGGAACCCTTCTGTCCATCGCCTGCCATCTCAACTGGTACAACTGGTACACCAATGCGCGGCAGGCCATAGCTGACGGAGCGATTGGCCCGTTGCGCTCCATGGTCTGCCACAGCCCACACAGCCTATCGAATCTGCAAAGCCATACGCTGGCTTTGTTTCGGCTGTTTGCCGGAGCGCCGGCCGAGTGGGTGATGGGCGAGATGGACGATGAGGAGCAGGCCGCGGCCGACCGGGATTTATCCGGCTCGGGCTACATTGCCTACGCCAATGGAGTGCGCGGCTTTTTGAACTCCCGCGCCGACCGCTCGGGGCATGCGTGGACCTTGGAGTTTATCGGCGAGCGCGGGATGATCGTCTCGCGCAATGCCCACGCGCAATTCGAACTATGGGGGGCGCATCCAGAGACCGGCGAGCCGATCCAGCGGCAGTTCCCCAACCCGTGGCACCCGCGCTCGTCTATGGTTGATGCGATTGAAGGTGTCTGTCGGGCGATTGAAGAGGGGGAAGAGCTGATTTGCCCAGGGGAATTTGGGCGCGAGGCACTGGAAATCGCCATTGGCTTGCGCGAGTCTCATCGGCAGGGCAATGGGCGAGTGGATTTGCCGCTGGCGAATCGGGCGTTGCGGATGGGCTAGGGTTGGGAAGGTAGGGGTCGAAATCCCCTTGATTTGTTCAGTTTGGCATGTTCGCGCAATACGCGGTTGATCTCGGTCTGGTATCCCTTTCCATCTGGAGTGTTTGCCCTGAACCATGCCACCACATCGGCATCCAGCCGCAGCGTGATCTGCTGCTTCACTGGCCGATACAGGGCACCGCGTCTGGCACCGGACCAATCCAGAATCTCGGGTATGTCGCTCGTATCAATTTTCTCGTCGGAAAGGGCCGCAAGCGACTCAATCTCCGCCTTCTGTTCATTGGTAAGTCCTTTAGAAGTCCCCTTCTTCATACGCTCTCCTTTCGTGCGCCGTAGCTTTCCGGGCACTGATGATACGACCCGTCTCTACACCAGTTCTACTGTCTAGTTTGGGCCACGTATGTGCCACAATTACAGCTACGTTGCCGATCATGCCGACGGTATGCCATCGGTCTTCGTTTGGGTTTGGGTCCGGTCGTTGGGCCATTAGTGGATCCTCAAACACGAGCTTCGCTGTCTTGAAGCTGAGGCCGTGCTTCCGCTTGTTGGTACGGTTCTTGTCTTCGTCCCATGTCCAGTACAATTATCCAATCCTTGTAACTACATTATCATAGCTACGCTACCACGATTCGTCAACTTGCTCGGCCACCAACCCACCAAGCATAGCTTGCCGCCGATCCCAACTCGTGACACCCGCACTCGTCCATGGTGGATGCCATAGAGGGCGTCTGTCGGGCTATTGAGAAGGGAAAAGAGCGGATTTGCCCGGGGGAATTTGGGCGCGAGGCGTTGGAGATTGCCATTGGCCTGCGCGAGTCGCATCGGCAGGGCAATGGGCGGGTGGATTTGCCGCTAGCGAATCGGGCGTTGCGGATGGGCTAGGGCGTCCCTAAAGCGTTTGTACTTGCAAAAAACAAGGCCCCTTGCCGGTTCTTGAGCTGTAATTAACTCACTACGTGAATGATTATCATTAAGCAGATGAGTCCGATGTACTGCCGCGCCGTGGTGGAAAGTACTGTGAGTTGGAACTAGGGGCTTGTATTGAAAAAATAAGGGTCGTCCAAGCAAATGTTGGCGGCCCTGTGTAGTATTGCACCTACGTCGTAGGGTATTACTTACCCCTTTCTATATTTAGCGCAAGCATGATGTTGTTCCTAAGAGTAGAGGGTTTACCTACGTGCGCTTGAAAAAGGCACGAAAGTTGTCGTCCTCATCAACCACCAAACTGAGCCCCAATAAAGCTTCATCTGCAAGGGGATCGTCACTTTCGCTGAGTTCATCGAACACGGCCTTGAACGAGTAGATGAGGGTGAGTTCATCGCCATCAACAAAATACTTAACTCGCTCCTCATCGCCATCTTCGTACGTCGTGATTAATACGTTGCCTTCCGTTCGCCATGTACCAATGTCACCACTGTTGTCAACATACGCTCCGTTTGCATTGAGCCGAAAGGTAAATACTCGGACAAACATGGAATCCTCCGAGAAGGCGGCACGCATCTCAGAGACAGCCGTATCTATCTCGCTTTGGCTAGAACCCAAATCACGCATGAGATTCACAAAGTTCGAGATGAGGATGTCAATGACGTCGCTACTGTCAAATTCCCACGTGCCTACGAGATTCTCGTCCAGTATAACAGGGTTCTCCTCAGGAGTAACGGGATTGTCCCCATCGTCCCCACAAGCCGATAAGGCTAAGAGGAAAAAGAGTGCAAGCATGATAGCGGCTCCTTAAAGGGTAGATGTTCTTCAGCAGGCGCGGGCCATACCCACTCGCTGCATTCTAAGATCTTCTCTATGGTAAGGCCCTGGCCATCCCCATAGAATTTATTAGCGTCAACTTCGAGGACATAACGCTTTTCGTCTTGCACTTGTTTCTTAAAGGCGTCATCCTTCGCATTGGTGTCCCTCACCTCGATTATGATGTGGTCTAGGCTCTCAGCCGAAGGCGTCCTTTCTTTTAGGCGGTCTTTCAGCTTGGGGTCCATTTTTTTACTTACCTCTTTTCGCCCGGCATAAAATTCAGGCAAAATTTGAGGACGAAACCTAGCTTCTTGAAAATCCCTTTCGTTTAATCCAGACATCCACTGAATAAAGGGCTTGATCATCTTGTAAAGCATGGGGACATCTGACTCATCAGGATAATGTCTTTTCCATTCTGCTCTCAAATGAGAGCCTATTTTATTTTTCTCCATCAGATACGCAGTAAGAAGCCAGTCGTGCTCAACGTCTCCTCCACAAAACGGCTCGTAATACTTGTCAAACTGTTTTAAACAGAGCTTGTATATCTTAGGGACAAACGCCCGCTTGAAATCCATTATAGGCATAACCTCAAGGCGAACATCGTACCTTCTGTTCCTCTCTGAAAATTCCACTTGGGCTCCGTCCAGACACACTACAAATCTTCGAGGGGCAATTAGCCCAGGATGCTCAGGTAGCGTCAATATCTGGCTTGGCAATGCCTGTGCGATCCAGCCTTTGACGATGTCGTGGATAGTGCAGGCCGTTCTTGGCGGATGAGAAAAGTGGGACTGTCTTATCTTCCCACGCTTAAGCACGAGCGGCTTATCGCAGCCGATGCAGACGCAACCGCACTTGCTGCCTGAGTCAAGCTGTGGGGTATCTGGCGTAACGAACTCCCCATGCCGTTTAGCGATTTTAATTTTTAAATCAGACATAAATACTCCCCTCAATATAGATGTGGACCAGCAGCATAGAGTTTTTGCAGCAGATCAAGGAGGCGAAGTCGATGGAGATAAAAAATTGGCGATGTATTGCTGATTACGACCTCAGGCATTTTGGCGGTCCTGTTCTAATTCCGCATGAGTCATATCAAAAATAGGCACACCGTAGCGACCCATTTTTTGGAGGAACTGGATGCGCGACATGCCAGCGAGTTCAGCCGCACGCCCGGAAGACATCTTACCCATTTCATAGAGCTTGGCGGCGGCAGCTATGCGGACCTCTTGGGTAAATTCTTCGGGTGTCTCTTTTCGAGAGAGAAAAACCTCTTCGGGCACTTCAATCTGAATCGTCTGCATTTTTATGCCTTTGGTATCAGCGATCTGATGGGACGAGTGGAACTCGACGCCCCTTCATCGCATGAGATCGGCGATGCGCTCGCCAATGGCCATCGAGGTGATGTTGGTGTTGGCGCGCACGCAGTCGGGCATGATGGCTGCGTCGGCGACGCGCAGGTTTTCGAGGCCGTGCACTCGGCCGTACTGATCGACGACGGCCATCGAGTCGCTCGCTGGTCCCATCTTGCAAGTCGAGGAGATGTGGTGGCTGGTGCCCACTTCGCGCCGCATCCACTCGTCGAGCGCGGCGTCGGTGTCGAGTTCGGCGTCGGTAGGGCCGATGCGCTCGACGACGAGTGCGCTGAGTGCATCGTGGTTGAGCAGGTCGATGATGATGCGGATGGATTCGCGCAGTCGGCGGCAGTCTGAAGGCTCGGCCAAGTAGTTGTAGTCGAGCACGGGCTGCACGTGCGGGTCGGTGGAAGTTAGTTTGAGTTCGCCCTGCCCCTCGGCCAAATAGATGCAGCCGACCAAGTAAAAGCCTAAAGATTTGGAATGCGACGAGATGTAGTAGCCCTCGGTCGTGGCAAAGGAGGCCGGGATGATGAACATGTCGTTGCGCCAGTCCGATCCGGCGGCCGTGTAGCGCAGTCCGATTTGCAGCCGAGGCTCCGTGCCGTCACCGAGGTACTCGTCCTTGGCCCGCAGCGTCACGCTTACTTGCGGATGGTCGCGCAGATTCTGGCCGACGCCGGGCAGGTCGCACACCACGTCAACGCCCATGGCCTCCAAGTGCGCGGCCGGCCCAACGCCCGACAGCAAGAGCAGGTGCGGCGAGCCAATCGCCCCGCCGCAGAGCAGGATTTCTCCGCCGTGGACCGTGGACAGGTCTCCGTCGCGCTCGACGAGCAGACCGGTGGCGCGCTGGCCGTCAAAAATTACTCGGTGGACATGGGTGTTGGCTTGAATGGTGAGGTTGGGGCGACCGCGAGCCGGGTTGAGGTAGCCGATGTTGGTGCTCCAGCGGATGCTCTCGGCGTTGTTGAGCGCCAAGGGGCCGACGCCGGTGGAAGCTGGGTCGTTGTGGTCGGGGCAGTTGGGGTAGCCAGCGGCGAGCGCGGCCTCGTAGAAGGCGCGGTGCTCGGGGTTGAGTTCGTGGTCTTTGAATCGCCGCGCGCGGATGGGGCCGTCAGTGCCGTGGTAGGGGGCGTCGCCGTAGTCCGGGTCGGATTCGAGGCGGCACAAAAAGGGCAACAGGGCGTCGTGGCTCCAAAGGTCGTTGCCCGCCGCGGCCCACGAGTCGTAGTCTTCGGGCACGCCGCGCAGAAAAATCTGCGCGTTGACCGCACTCGACCCGCCGACAATTTTGCCGCGCGGCACAAACATATCGGGGCGCAGGTCCGTAGCCCGGGCGCGATACTCCCAGCCAAATCGGGTGCTCAAGCCAAAGGCGCGATCCCAGATATTGCGATCGCGCCCGTAGGCATAGCGAATCTCCTCGGGCAGGTCTTCAACCGCAGCAAAATCTGGCCCGGCCTCCAGCAGCAAGACCGACCGACTCCGATCCTCGCTGAGCCGCGCCGCGAGCACCGCACCCGCCGCGCCCGCCCCGGCAATGACGACATCGTAAGACGCAGACATAAGATCCCCTAGGTTTGTATTTAGTGTCCTCTAATATAGGACACTCACGAAGGACGCTTCTACCCCAACTGTTCCGCTAATTCTTCCGCCGGATAGGTAATAATCTCCGCCAAGGTCGGATGATAATGGGGCATCCTCGCCAAATCCTGCACCGCGCCGCGAAAGTACATCACCGCGATCAACTCGTGAATTAGCTCGCCGGCCTCTGGGCCGACAATGTGGCCGCCGAGCACCTCGCCCGAGCGCGGGTCGCAGAGGATTTTTACGTGGCCGCAGGTCTCGCCCATCGTCAGCGACTTGCCGTGGTCGTCAAAAGGGTAGCTGGCGACCAAATAGGGCCGGTCCGCAGCGCGGCAGTCCCGCTCGCTGAGGCCGACGCTGGCCACCTGCGGGTCGGTGAACACGACCATTGCGTTGAGGCGGTCGTCGAAGCGGTGCTCGGGGCGGTCGGGATGCGTGGCATTGTATGCGGCAATCTCGCCTTGTTCAATGGCGATGTGGACGATTTCGTGCTCGCCGTTGACGTCGCCGACGGCGTAGATGTGGGGCTGGCTGGTGCGCATGGCCGCATCGACGACAATGCGCCCGCTGGCGACCTCGACGCCGGCTTGGTCCAAGCCCAATCCGTCGATGAGCGGGCGGCGGCCGAGAGCTTGGAGGACGAGGTCCGCGGAGGCTGTTTTTTTTAAGCCGCCGTGGGAAAAATGCGCAGTTTTGCGCCCGTTGTCCTCGGTGAATTGGCGCAACTGCGTGCCGGTGTACACTTCCATGCCCTCTTCGCGAAAGCGCGCTTCAACCGGCCGCGCCAAATCCTCGTCGCCAGCGGAGAGAATGTGATCGCTGCGCTGGATGAGCGTCACCTGCGTGCCAATGCGCTGAAAGAACTGGGCCAGCTCGACGGCGATGGGACCGCCGCCGAGGACGAGCAGGCTCGCTGGCTGCTGGCACATGTCGAGGGCCTCGTCGCTGGTGAGGTAGCCGACTTGGTCCAGTCCTGGGATCGGGACGTGGTGAGGCGTGGAGCCGGTGGCGATGATGAAATGCCCGGCCTCAATGACGTCGTCGCCGGCCTGGATCTTCTGCGGCGAGAGGAAGCGGGCACGCGCTTCGTAGAGTGCGAAGCGGCCGTCGCTTAGTTGCTCGCGGCGATAGGCGGCAAAGTCGGCGACCAATCGCGCCTTGCGCTCGACGATGGCGGCTAGATCAGCGTGGACTTCCACCGGCGCTAGGCCGAACTCGGCGGCGCGGTCTAGATGCGAGGCTATTTCGGCGGAGCGTAGAATCGCCTTGCTGGGCATGCAGCCGCGCAGAATGCACAGCCCCCCCCAGGGACCTTGGTCGATAACCGCGACATTGGCACCAGCAGCATGGGCCGTGCGCGCCGCGGCGTACCCGGCCGAGCCGCCGCCGATGATCGCGATGTCGCATTGCACAGTTGCCATAATCCGTTTTTATCCTACTCTTGAGCGGCTTGGTTTTTGTTTTACTGTTAGGCCATGAGGTTTGTTCCTTGAACGCACTGCACCCCATAGGCGCGGTTTTGCTCTGCTGCGCGCTGGCCCTGCCTGCTTGGAGCGAAGATGCCTATACGATGCGCGGCTTTGATGCGCGCATCCAGCGGGGCATAGACCTGATCTACAATCTGCGCTTTGCAGAAGCCGAGCGCCACTTTCAGAACATCGTCGCGGCCGAGCCAGACAACCCGCTCGGCTACTTCTTTCGCGCGATGGTGTCTTGGTGGCGAATCCTCATCGACTTGGCCGACAAAACCCACGACGCAGAGTTTCACGCCCGGCTCAAGCAGTGCATTGAGGTCTGCGACCGGCGGCTAAAAAAAGACCCGATGGACTTCGACGCGATTCTCTTCAAGGGCGGTGCCATTGGTTTTCGCGGCCGCCTGTACGGCGACAGAGAGCAGTACCTAAGGGCAGCGCGTGACGGATTGCGCGGCCTGCCCCTGCTGAAGAAGAGCCGTCAGCTCGAGCCGACCAACAAGGACATCCTCTTTGGCCAGGGCCTGTATCACTACTTCGCCGAGGTCATGCCCCAACGCCACCGGATCCTCCGTCCTATCATGGCCTTTTTGCCCGACGGAGATCGCGTGCTGGGCCTCCAGCAGCTCAAGGAAGTTGCCCGCGAGGGAGCCTACGCCCGCACCGAGGCCGCCTACTTCCTCGGCCAAATCTACCGGATTTTTGAAAAGGACAACCGCAGAGCATTGCCCTATTTCGAGGAACTCTACGCGCGCTATCCCGACAACGCAGTCTTCCACCGCTACACTGCGCGGCTTATGGTCGAACTCGGACGCTGGCGATCGGGTGTGGCTTTGTACGAAGAGTACGTGCGGCGCAGCTTGGCCGGCCAGACCGGCTATCACCGCCACGGCCGCTTGGAGGCGCATTACTACGCGGGTAAATACGCGTACTTTGAGCGGCGCTTTCCAGAGGCCGCCGACCATCTAGCGGCAACCGACAGCCTCGCCGCCAATTCCGAGCGCAAGCGGGACTTAGCGTTTGCCGTGCTGGCCAACCTGCTGCTCGGCCAAGTACACGACCTAGCGGGCCGCCGCGAGGACGCGGTTTTGCGCTACCAGCGGGTGCGGCGCTTGCCCGACCATGCGGACAGCCACCAACGGGCGCAGCACTATCTGCACGCGCCCTATCGCGAGGGCGTAGATGAGGCGGTCAATCCTGTCCCTCCAACCGAATGACTTCCTCGTGGTACACTCGCATCAGATCTGAGTGCATCAGATAGCCCCAAAACTCGCTTTCCCCCTCGTCTGTGATGTGCACCACGGGCAGCTTGTCGTAGCCAGAATCCAGCAATTTTTGCAGGGCCTCGTGCAGGTTGTCCTCAGCGTCTATGGGCCGGACATCATCGACGACCATGTCCTCTATCAGGACTAAGTTGCGCAGCATCTCGTCTTCGGGCAGGTCGAGGTCTTCGAGGCTGATCATGCCGCGCAAACCGCCGTCGTCATCGGTGACGACAAAGTGCAAATGGCCCAGCTTTTTGCTCAAGCTACTCAGGGAAAAGTAGGAAAGCCGATTGCTGACGATGGCCTCGGAGGTGTTTTTGAGGCGGGGGAATACTTCGCGGACTTGGAGATCGTGCAGCACGTTGACGGTTAGGTCTTTGATGTGGGCCGGAGAGTGAAACTTGTTTTGAACTTGGTTTTGGTAAATGGAAAAGTTGCGCGCGAAGATGAGCGCGAGGGCGCTGACAACCATCAGCGGCGGCAGCAGGTGATAGGAGCCGCTCATTTCGATGACGAGAATCAGAGCCGCTAGCGGTGTATTGGCCACTGCGCCGAAAAACGAGGCCATGCCCACCACGATGTAAGCTGCCGGTTGGTGGACGATGTCGGGAAAGTACTGTTGCCCCAGCAGACCCACGGCACCGCCGAGCATCCCGCCGATAAAGAGCGAGGGGCCGAAGACGCCGCCCGAGCCGCCGCTGGAGACCGTGCAGCTAGAGGCGAGGATTTTGAGCAGGGCGAGGGCTAGGAAGGCGCGGATTGCAAGCTCGCCGTCGAGCCCCCGTTGGATGACGCCGAACCCATCGCCCAGCACTCGGGGGTCGATAAAAGCCGCCAGTCCCACCAGCAAGCCCCCGCAGCAGACGATCCAGTAGCGGGGCAGCGGCAGGCGATCGAACAGGGTGCGCGCAAAGCGTAGGGTCTTGACGTAAAAGATGCCAACCAAGGCGCAGAAAAACCCCAAGATTAAGTAGAAAACCAATTCGCGCACATCGGTGAACAGCAGGTCGGGCAGGGCGAAAATGTGCGAGAAGCCAAAGACGGCGATGTAGAGCGCGTAGGCGACAAAAGAGCTGATGACGCAGGGGATGAGCGCGTCGCTTTCAAAGTCTTCGCGGTAGAGCACTTCCACGCTGGCGATCGCAGCACCTAGCGGCGCGCGGAAAATTGCGCCTAGTCCTCCGGCCGTGCCCGCCAGCAGCAAAATCCGTCGCTGGGCCACTGAGAGCTTAAGTTTGTCGCCGACCCAAGAGCCTAAGCCCGCGCCGATATGGACCAAAGGACCTTGCTGACCAGCGGCACCACCAGAGGAGAGCGTGACGATGGTCGCCAGGGCCTTGACCGGAGCGACGACGGGACGGATGTGGCCGCGTTGGTTGTGGAAGGCGTCGATCATGGCGTCAGTGCCTGCGCCTTGGGCTTCGGACGCGAAGCGGTGAGTCAGGTAGCCGCCGAGCAGTCCACCCAGTGCTGGCAGCAGCAGCAACAGCCACAAATACTCTCCGTAGGTGGGCGCGTCGAAGAAGGAGAAGTCGAATAGCGCCCTGTTGTGCGGATGAATCTGGCGGTAGCCAGCCAGTTTCTCGACTAGCAGGAACTTGGCTAGTTCGAGGCCGTAGGTGAACAACACGGCACCCAAGCCGGAGATCAGGCCAATGAGCGCGCTGTAGAGATAGATGCGGGAGACGAACTCAAAGCCGAGCCAGTCGCGGAGCAAGCGGGCGGCTAGCCCCCGAGTCGTAGGGGCGGCTTCAGGCATGGGCGGTGGGCTGACAGGTGGGACTGACAGCCTGCCATTGGCGCAGGACCTCAAAGACGAGGACGGCGCTGGCCGCGGCGACATTGAGGCTGTTTTTGTAGCCGTACATCGGAATCTCAACCAACTCGTCGCAGCACTCAAGCGCGTCACAACTCACGCCGAGGGCTTCATTGCCCACGATGAGGGCCAAGGGGCGCGGATAGTCCAGCTCGGTATAACAGCGGCTGTGTGATGTCGTCTCCAATGCCCACACAGGCACCTGACGAGCGCGCAAGTGCTCAATGGCCTGGAGGGTGGTGGCGAAGTGGCGGGTCTCTATGTACGAGAGGGTGCCCAACGCCGTCTTGTCGAGCTTGGGATGGGGCGGATGGGCTGTGTAGCCGCAGGTGTAGATGCCTTGCAAGCGGCTCGCGTCGGCCGTGCGGAAGATCGAGCCCACATTGAAGGCGCTGCGCAAATTGTCGAGTACCAGATAGAGCGGGTGCTTGGGCAGGCGGGCGTATTCGTCGAGGGGCATCTCCGCGTCGAACGTGCGGACCTCAAAGCTGGTCTCCTTGCCGTAGTTGCCCGGCCGCAATTTCACCCGACTTCCTCCGGGGCTACGGGCCGCTGCTCGGCCGCGGAGAGTCGGGCGGCCTCAATGGCGACCATGGTCTGCCGCACGCTCTCGGCGGTGACGGCTAGCTCGGCTCGACCGGCTAGCGCGTCGGCGATGTTTTCATAGTAGGAACGCCAGCGGCCAGGTGCCGTCTCAATGATGGTTTCCTCCGAGCCTCTATAAAGATGGGCGTAGTGCTGGGGTGCCTCTTCGGCCGCGTCGATGTCGCCGGCGATCATGGCCTTTTCCTGCGGGTCAACGCCCTCTTTGACCAGCGCGCCTTCCGTGCCCAGCACGTACCAGCGCGGTTTGGCTTTGCACGCCAGCGACGAGGTCTCCACGCGTGCTTCGACGCCATTGGCAAAGTGGAGCACGGCCAGTGCGTGGGATTCGACGTCAATGCTGAGCGGATTGCCGGAGTGGAAGGTGGCGTACACCTTTGCGAGCGGTGCGTCGATAAGCTGGAGGGCTTGATCGACCAGATGCGCGCCTAGATCGAAGAATTTGCCGCCGCCGTGCCGCGCGATGCTGCGCCAGCCGCGCGGAGGGCCGTATTGGCCCCAAAACATCTCCAGCAAAAAGGGATCGCCGAGCAGCCCTTGGCCTAGCGCGTCTTTAACGGCGAGGAAATCGCCGTCCCAGCGGCGGTTCTGAAAGACGCTGAGCAAGCGGTCGTGCGCTTGGCTGGCGGCGATCATCTGGTCGGCCTCGGCCATGCTCAGGCACATGGGTTTGTCGGTGACGACGTGTTTGCCCGCCGCTAGCGCTTGGATCGCGTGCGGGGCGTGAAGGTCGTTGGGCGTGGCGAGGACGACCAGATCGACGGCTGGGTCGGCCAGCACTTCGTCGAAGTGGCGGAAAGTCTTTACCCCCAAGTCGTGCTGGATCTGGTCGCGGGCCTCCGACCGGCTGGTGGCAATGCCGTAGAGGTTCAGGCCGCTGGCCAGCCCCACTAGATAGGCGTGGAAGCAGCGGCCAGCAAAGCCGTAGCCGATGACGGCGACATTGGGTTTTTCCATGATTTTACCTGTGTGGTGGGCGTTTTTGCAGCTAATGAATGGGCACTTATATTAAGAAAACTCAAAGGCTTGGGCAAGTTTTCAGGAGGCCGGCGACGAGTGCCGGCTGGTAAGCGAAGTCAATGTCCTCGGGCAAATCGCAGGAGAGCCGCGGGCGTTGGCGGCGGTGCGCGCTCCGGGTCGAACGAGTCGAATAAGAAGGGACACTTTTCCCGCGCTCAGGTGTTATATATGATACGCGGTCACTCGTGGATGTCGCCGGTGCGAGGGCAATGGATGGAATCACTTATGCAGGGAAGCAGCAGATCGGTCATCGGTCTCAGCGTCGTCCTGCTGCTCTTGTTGAGCGGTTGCGGGGCCGCTTATTCGGGCTATGTGTCCCGTTCGCTCAACCAGCTAGAAAAGGGCAACTACGAAGCGGCCCTCGGCAAGCTGGAAAAACCCACCGGCAAGACCAACAAGCTGCTCTACCATTTGGAAAAGGGGCTGATTTTGCACTATCAAGGCCAATACGAGGCGTCTAACGTGGAGTTTGAACGGGCCGAGCGGCTGAGCGACCAGCTCTACACCCGTTCGGTCTCGCGCGAAATCGCGGCCCTGCTGTCCAATGATTCGATTGTCGCCTATCGAGGCGAGGAGTTCGAATTAGCCCTGATCCACTACTATCGCGCCATGAACTACGCCCGGCTGGGCGACCGGCAGGCGGCGTTAGTCGAGTGCCGCAAGGCCAACCTGAAACTCGAAAATTACGCGCAACAAGCTGAATACGAGCTCAGCTATAAAAACGATGCCTTTTTGCAGTACATGACTGGTCTCTTTTTTGAGGCCGAGGGCGAGTGGAACGATGCTTACATTTCCTACAAAGATGCTTTAAAGGGCTATCGCGCGTACGAAACGGCCTTTGATCTGCAAGCGCCCCGGATGCTGATAATTGACCTAGCGCGGCTGGCCAAACGGCTGGGATACGAAGACGAGGTCGCGGAATACACCGAGCGCTACCAGCTTGAGTTAGAGGAGATTCAGCCGACTTCCGGTGGCGAGTTGGTAGTCTTTGTCGAGAGCGGCTTTGTGCCCCGCAAGCATCAGGTCGAGTTCAGCGTGCCGATTCTAAAGGACGAAGGGAAGTGGGAGGTGTGGACGGTGTCGGAGCGGGCCGTCCATCGCTATCACCACCCATACGTCTATAAGCGCGGGCACGTAGATTACTGGCTTAGGGTGGCGCTGCCTGAATACCGGGAGGTGCCGTCGCAGGTGGCTGGGGTGCGGTTGCGGGCTGGCGACCAGAGTGCGCTGGCGGCCACAGCCGAGGACTTGGACGCGATTGCCCAGCGGACCTTTGCGCAGAAATTCGATACCATACTGTTGCGCGCCGTCGCCCGCAACTTGGCCAAGTACTTAGCGTCCAAGAGCATTGAAAAAGCCTTTGAGGACGATGACGACGATGACGACGAGAATGACTGGGCCAAGGAGGGTCTGGGCAAAGCGCTAGGGGGTTTGGTCAACCTCTTCGGCGTGGCGACCGAGGCCGCTGACACGCGCGGCTGGCTGGCGCTACCGCACGCCATCCGCATCGCCCGGCTGGCAGTGACCCCAGGCACCGCCGCTCCGACCCTAGAGTTGCTCGACGACCGAGGACGGGTCCTATCTGTAGAGACGCTGCCCGAAGTGGCGGTGGCGGATGGAGAAAAGGTCTTCCTAAACTTTCGCACTTTTCGCTGAGGAGCAAACAATCATGTACGTCAAATTATGGATAGCCGCGCTGGCGGTGGCGCTGCCGGCCGCGGCGCAGCAGAGCACGTCGGCTGCCGATCAGGTGACAGACCCGCTGGAGGAAGGGGCAATCATCAATATCGTCGATTGGGACGGCGGCCAGCTACCCAAGCGCTACTACGAGCGCTCGGACCAACTGCCAATGAGCCTCGACGATGTGCGCAAGCTGAGCGCCAACAAGTTCAATACCGATGCGATCGTCAAAATGCTCGAAGAGCGGCGCTGCGTCTGCGACGCCTCGGTAGATGCCTTGGTGGAATTGAAGCAAGCCGGCGTCGCCGAGCAGGTAATCCAGGCGGTATCACTCCACGCGCTGCCGCCCAACCGCTCGTTCGGGCTGACGATCGCCCTCGACTTCGAGGGCTTGGGCGGCAAGGCAACCGTATCGACGCAGGCGCGCAAGGGCTATCTCTACTTGATCGTGCCCGACGGCGACAAGGAGCGGGTCTTTATCGGCAACTTGCAGGCGATCCTCGCCGGCCGCTGGCAGCGCGATGCGCTGATCGACAACACCGATCTGCTGCTGCCCAAAAAGGTGCGGCGCGTGACCTTTGCCTCCGAGGTGCCGCTCAAGACCTATGGCCGCAAAAAGGCCCTAGTTTTTACCTCGACCAAACCGGATATCTACACTTCGGCCGATATTCCCGAGGCGGACCGGGCAGGGGTGCAGGAGTTCGAGTTCGAGTATCCAGCCGCGTCGCTGGAGCGCCAATGCAACCTACAGGTGCTCTACCGGCAGGACGCGATGCTGGCCAACCGCTGGCACTTAGTGCGCACCCATTTCCAGTGCGAATGGGATTGAAAGGAGCTTACGATGAGACGCTATGTTTTCGCGGCAATCGCCTTGGCTGTGGGGCTCGCGGCCTGTGGCGGCCCGAGGGCCTTTACCAAAGGCGAGTACGGAGATCCAGAAGCGATCTCCATGCTCGACGACAAGTGGAACCAGAACGACATGCAGCTAGTCGCCAAGAAGATAATCAACTCGATGGAGGTCTGGTCAGATGCCCGGGCGATGGCTGAGAAGCCGGTTGTCATCTTGGAGATGCCGCGCAACAAGACCACCGAGCACATCGACATGCAGGCGCTGTACGACCACGTCAAGACCGCGCTCATCCAGAGTGGGCAGTTTACGTTCCTCGACAAGGCCGCGCGGCAAGAGATCGCCCAAGAGTACGAGTATCAAGAGTCGGGCTACGTGCGTCCAGACGAGGCTCAGGGACCGGGCAACCAGCGCGGTGCGCGTTTCTTGCTCGGCGGGGTCATCACCTCGACTATACAGCAGGTGGGCAAAGACAAGGTCGTTTACTACAAGGCGACCTTTGAGCTGACCGACATCTCGACCACTGAGATCGTCTGGACCGACCAGAAAGAAATCACCAAGCACTTCCAGAAAAGGAGCATCGGCTTCTAGGGAAAGGAGCACGGAGCATGAGACGCATTGCACTGATTGCCCTGCTAGCGCTGGCCGTTGGGGCGCAGGCTGCGACGCCGGGGCGCACTGACGGACCCGAAGGCAGCGAATACGGCAAGGGCGGCTACCACTACAAGGCCCAGTACGGCCGCTTCTACACCGAGGGTTTTTTGGGAGCGGCGATGATGGAGAGCAAAGCCGAGGACACTGAGACCAACCTCATTACGGGGCTTAATGCGGGCTACATGGTCGAGGAATGGCTGGCCTTTCAGGTGGGATTCGCCCGCATCTTGGAGCAAAACATCAACCTCTATGCCGGCGGAGTGCGCTCGGCTTACGTCAGTCGGCCGTTCAACTACTACTTTTCGCTCGACGCCGAACTGTACTCACCCGAGATCGGAGACACGCGCTTCGGAATCGTCCCGGGCGTTGGGGCCGAGGTGATTCTCAGCGACCGTGTGCGGGCGGGCTTGCGCTTCCAGCGCGACTTTATCTTTGCCGACGACATGATTCACATCAACCGCGTTACGGCGAAGATACAGGTGGATTTTTAGGGAGTTTCGCGATGGTGTACAAAAGGGCTGGTTTCCGTTGCGAAGCCAGTCCTTTTGCATCGCAGATCACGCCAGATGCTCTGTCCGCAGTTGCCGCGACCAATCGAAGTACTCGTCCAGCCGCACTAACTCGAATTCATCGATGATATCGGCTGCGGTGCGCTCTGCGGTCTCGCTGTAGATCACCGAAGTGCCCACCTGCCCGGTCGTGACAATGCGCACGGCCTCGCCGTATTGACGATGGATATCGTCGTACTTGGCCTGGTTCTTGTCGAGATGCACCACCTCGTAGTCCAGATTGATGCGCGCCGTGGCCCAGCTTTGGTAGTTATTGCTTTGGGCCAAGGTAGTCCCCTGTGGGTCGATAATGGTGCAGGGCGTCCCCTTGTACACCGAACCAATGAAAAATGCCTGCACATCCAAAGCCCAAAAGTTCTGCACTAGCCCGCCGTGGTACATGGAACTGAAAAGCAGCAATTTCGGCTTGAGCTTTTTGTACTGGGCACGCAATTCCCCGAAGTTTAGATCAAAACAAATCACCCCACCCACCGGCCCGAATTCAGTCTGGATTAGGGACGCGCTTGGCCCCGGACGAGTGCCGTGGTCAAATTCTGGGTACACGGGGATGTATTTGCGGTAGATACCGGCCAATTTCCCCTGTCGGTCGAGCAGTCCGAGGACGTTGAAGACCGCTCCGCTCTTGCGCTCCTTTTGATGCACCGGCACGGTGATATAGCAGCTATACTCCCGGGCTAAGCCGGCCAGTAGCTGAGTCGTCGGCCCCTCTGGCACTTCTTCGTCGCAGTTTCGGCAGATGGTTTCGGGCAGGACGATCAGATCGGCCCTAGTAGCTCGGGCGACTCGGCCCACTAAGTCCTTTAGGTCCTTGTGGGTTTGCTCCATCACTTCTTGGTCCGTCCCGCTGATCGGGGCGTAGGAAACGCTCGATACGACGATGTGATTGCTCATGGGATTTTTCCTTTTGCAAAGTGAAACCACGGTCCGCTCGATATACTATTGTTACCTACGAGTACTATGTTTATGCTGTAAAAGCAAGACCTTGTCCGCACTCGCCTCTCGACACCTGTGAGCACTTCTCCAACTCCTTTGCGCGCCGTCGTCTTCGACATGGACGGCCTCATGCTCGACACCGAGCCTTTGTATCAGGCTGCTTGGCAACGCGCCGCCGCGATATTGGGCTACGAGTTGGACGACGAGTTCTATCTGACCTTGATTGGCACTCCCACCAAGGACGCCCTAAAAAAGGTAGGTGCCTACTTTGGCCCCGCTTTTCCCTTACAGCGCTTTACCAAATTGGGTGCAGACCAGTGGTACCGGCAAGTGGAGGAACACGGCATTGATACCAAGCCCGGCCTGCTACCTTTGCTCGACCAACTTGAGGCGGCGGCCGTCCCCAGAGCAGTGGCTACTTCTTCCAGCGCCAAGCAGGCCGCGGAGACCTTGGAGGCGAGCGGTTTGGCGGGCCGCTTTGCCCATATCGTCACTAGCGACCAAGTCGCTCGCGGCAAGCCAGCCCCGGATCTCTACTTAGAGGCAGCCCGTCGCTTGGAATTGCCCCCGACTGCTTGCATCGCCTTAGAGGATTCAGAAGCCGGGGTCCAATCGGCTCACACCGCGGGAATGACCGTGATCATGGTGCCCGACCTCAAGAAACCTTCACCCCAAGCCGAGTCCCAAGCGTACAAAATCCTATCCTCGTTGCATCAGGCAGCTCCTTTGATTGCCGACTTGCTGGCGCACTAATTCGACCTATTCTCTTCGAGCCAACCGACAGTAAAGTCCACGACGTCTCGTTGTGGCATGAGTTGGCAATCGGCAAGACCAACTCGGCCACGACGGACAACGTGGCCCGCGTCCGCTCGCAGAAAGTCCTCGCCGATGCGATCAAAATCTGAACTGTCGATGTCAACATCTTCAAAGGTGGCCCATCTCCGCGAATCCGAAGTAGAGATTGGCGCGCCCTGCTGGATGACGCGTTTGGTTGGAAAAGTCGCCCGATGTTCCGCAAGGTGCATGGACGTATTATTGCCGTGATCCACACCGAGAAGAAGGATAAAACCGCGCAGGTCGTAGATTCTCGCAAGCGGCGAATGCTCGCCCAGACCAAAGGCCAATGCGTGATTATTGATGATGCGCGACGCTTGGGGTCCACATGCACAAAACGAGACCTGCGGATGTGTGCTGCGGCGAACGCCTCTTTGCTTACGGAATGTCTCTGCGATAATGCCCATAGAACGAGTGGGGGTAAGCACTGGATCGTAGGCTGGCATGTTATCGCGTATTACCGACCACCACGACTCGGGGACGGGCGGACTTTCCCAGCCGCTCGGTTCGGTCAGGTCGGGCGAGTGGGTGGGCATCACAAGCGTTCCAGTCGGGCCCAAGGATTTCTGCAAGGCCGCGATAACCGCCACAGCTCCTCCACACACCCATCCCATCGCACTCAAGGACGAATGCACCAATACGACCATCCCCGGTTTGACGCCAAGTGCATGGAGGTCAGCTTGTAACGATTCGACTGTGGCGGGAACTTCTGTTTTTTCAACAATCTCTTTTTCACTCATTTCTCAGTTCCTGCAAAGCATCTATCAGTCGATCTACATGATCAAAGCCATTGCAAATGTGGGTAGAAACGCGCATCCAGTGTCCATCGTCGCTTTTTGCCGTCGGCACAGTGATTCGATATCGCTTATAAAGATCTAGATCGTCGAATCCAGAAAGGTGGAAGGCTGAGATGGAGCCGGATAGGGCGGGTGCGGAGGGCGTGAGTTGTTTTGCCCAGCCAGTTGCAGCCAAGCGATCCCGCAGATAGGCCGCTAACTGGCGACCCCGTTGCCGAATCCGATCTTTGCCAATCGCCTCTTGAAATTCAATCGCCGTGCCTACGGCGGCAAAACAGGCTTGGTCCCGGGTCCCCCAGTTTTCAATGCCCCACATAAATGGGCGGTCATTGATCCGCAGAATGCCATCTGCTCCTCTTTTCGCGCCTTCTCGGCTGTATCCCCAACTTACAACAACGTGATTGAGCTGCTCTTGTCCCGCAGGCGAAGCGTAAAGAAATCCAGTGCCTTTGGGCGCACACAGCCATTTGTGACAGTTGCCGCCGTAAAAGTCGCAGCCGAGATCCAGCAGGTCCAGTGGGATCATGCCCGGAGCGTGTGCGCCATCTGCTACAATCAGCGCTCCGCGGTCGTGTGCCAGTTGGGCGAGGGCTTTTATGGGAGTAATTAGGCCCGTACCAGTGGTGATATGGCTGCATAAGACCAGTCTAGTGCGGTCTGTAAATTCACGGTCAAAAGCGTTTAGGATATCTTCGGGGCGTTCGGGAAGAATGGGGATTTGGGCGCGTTTGACCACTACACCGCGGCGACGTTCGGCCAGATGCAGGCAGTTGTCAATAGCGCCGTATTCTTGGTTTGACGCGAGGATTTCGTCGCCCGGACGCCAATCCAGTCCGTGTACTGCCATATTGATGGCCATAGTAACATTGGCAGCAAAGGCAATATCCTCTGCTGGCGCGTTGATAAAGGCACCCAGACGAGCGCGAGCGTCATCTACAACACTGGAATATTTTCCCCGATGCCGGGAGGGGCTGCGTTCAACATCTTCTAGGATTTCCAGCATTTTCTCGAATACGGGCTTGGGCTGCGAACCAAAAGAGCCGGTATTGAGATAGATTTCATCCGGCGCGATCATGTACTGGTTGCGAATCGACTGCCAGTAGGCTTCTTCTTTCGCCGAAGTTGGCCAAGTGGCGCAGAGATGGGTCAAGGGTTCCATTTTCCTCTATCAAGCGTCGAATGACAGCGATAATCCGTCAAATGCTATCCTGTAGCCATGTGCTGCGGCATACTCGTCCAGTTCGTTGTGCTCTAGGCATCCTTCATGTGAGATGTGAGTCGCATAGGCCGTCGCGTTGTCCTTGAGAAGACCGCTGCGCCGAAATCGATCGACGTGACCTATGACGTCAACGGACGCCAGATGATCGGGCGGACTAGCGTCAAAGCCAATGCCGTACGTGTGATCGAGGACGAGCAAATCGAACTGCGTGCCTGCAAGCAGAAGATGTTCCCATACCTGCTCTGATAGAACCGAGGTATCAGTGCCGTAAAATATGGCGTGTTGGCCTTGCTCGATTGCATAGAGCAGACATCCCTTTTCGGTGCCGTGGTTCGCGGGATACCCTGTGAAGCGATAATCACCGATGACTTGAGTTTTGAACGGCTCGACGGTCAGCAGACTAATCTTCAGGGCGCGCTGTGTGTCTTGAGCGAAAATACTTCCGTATTCGCATCTTCCGCCCAAAACCTCATCAATAGACCTCAGCACATCGATTGAACCTGCTAGCAACATTTCCTGAGCGACGACCGTTGCGTATTCCTCGTGTCTCGACATGAGAAACTCGGGGTCAAAGTGGTCTGCGTGGGCGTGTGTCAATAGGCAGATACTAATGCCAGTTAGAGAAACGTCGTGGGCAAATGACGCGGTCGCTATGTCTGGACCAATATCCACAAGCAGATCATCGTTGATTGCGATGGACGACCGCTTGCGAAGGTTCTTGCCAGCGGCCCGCCTCGCGTCTGAGCACGCCTGACATACGCAGAAAGGTATTGGCATCGACGGCGCGGCTGATGTTCCGAGAAACGTCACTTGCAAGGCTTAGCCGGTCTCCGTCACGGTGCAGAAGCAAAGCTGATGCCTAGAGTCCGGCCCAAAGGCGTCTCGGTCCCAGCTCCCGAACTTCTCCTTGATCCTTATCCCATTGTACTTTAGCAGGGCTTCCAGTTCCTGCGGGAAATACATCCTGAGATTCAGACCGCCAACGATCTCATCAGAGTCCCCTCTGTAGTGTACCATACGCGCGATCTGGGTGTCTGCTTCATACCTATATGACTGCGTCACTTGCACCTCTTGTCCAGTTTTATCGTCTGTGTAGCGAGAGAATGGATACCGTCTGCTTGGGTCGCGATTGAGGATCTCCAGCCCAGGGACAAAGACGTCCAAAATGAAGTGACCACCCGGAGCGAGATGACGCTTAACGCAGCGAATGCACTCCTCGAAATCCGCTAGGTCGTGCAGATGCCATAGTGCGTTGCTTAGCAGTAAGATTGACCCATACTGCCTACCGGTGTCAAAGCGGCGTATATCGTCGTGGATCCAGTTGATCTTCACTTGTCTGCCGTCGGCCTTCGACCTAGCAAGGCTAAGCATCGGCTCCGAGTAGTCGATCCCAGTGACCTCAAGGCCGTGCTCTGCCAAAGGGATCGCTATCCGGCCTGTTCCACAGGCCAGCTCCAGGACCTTTTCGCGGGAGGCGAGCTCAGTTAGAAACCAATTTGGAAGCGTAGCATACGCGCCGTAGTACTGGTCGTATTTGGCTGAGGCCAGATAGTCTGCGTCGATTGATTCTTCTTTTTTCATTTTAGATATCGTTGTGCCGGTTTATTTGACTGTGACCAAGTCGCCATTTTTGCCTCTTACAGCAGTGGAAAGGCAACAGGGTGATACCATCCAGCGAGTCATAGTAGCATCGTCAGGCCGATTTCCTCACCATACGTCTCGCCATTGCGGACAAAACCGCATTTTTCATAGAAGCCGACAGGACTCCCTTCGCCGAGTCTACAACTAACAAGCAGTTCCTTGGCCTGGGGACGGGTTTTGACGTATGCCACCAACAGCTCGATGGCGCGGCGGCCGAAACTTAGGCCGTGATAAGGCTCGGCGACCATGAAGCGCCAGAGGAAATACTCAGACTTCTCGGCATCGTCGTGGAGCATCACAAATCCAACCGGCTCTTCATCAGCGTATATGGCGCGAAACCAAGCCTTGGGCTCGAAGTATGCTTGGGCGATGGAGAAGGCATTATTGGCAACAAAGTTCTTCTTGGGTTCCGTGAGGGTGTTGCTCAGGCCGCAGACTGCCCCTACAGTGTCGGCATTAACTTCGCGTAAGCTTACGGTGGCGTTGGCGTTGGCTTCGATTTTTTCTTCAGACATTTAGAACTCCACTGTTGACTGCAATTTGTAAGTCTATCCAAACACATGGATCAAAATTCAATGGGATCTATAGAGGCTATCTGTAATATCTCCTCTCCCATTTCGATCGCTTGTGGTAAATCTCGCATTTGCTCACTAATAGGCCAATTGGTCACGGCCCCCACATCGTGTTTTTCTAAAATCCTCAGGTCTTGGGCTAATCTCCAAGCTTGATTTACAGCCCAAATCACTGGGAAAGAATCTACTTCATTCTTAGTAAGAGGATGTGTTTGATGGTACCCTTTTAGGACATCGGCGATCTCAAGGGGTGTAAGGGGACGACCGTGCCTTTTGTCGCTACCCATGAGCCATTTGTTGCGGATCTTTCCTATATCCGATAATTGAGGATCATATTTACAATTGAAGTCGATGAGCCCTAATGATTGCCCATGCTTGAGTACATTGGGGGCACGTAGATCTCCGTGGACGAGTCCAAATCGAACCCGAAAATTTCGGTGATCGTTGCGAATTTGGGAGCGAAATGCTCGGACATATTCGTCGTGGTGTCGCTCGGCAGCCCAAGTCTCGGCTTTTCGCAGGGTAAGATCAATCCAATCACCTAGTGGCAGGATTTGCCCCGGCATGTGTTCAAATTCGTACATGACAGAATACAACTTGCCTAAAGTACGGCCTACCTCAAATAGAACGTCTAAATCTGCACTGGAACATCCATCACCGGGCAATTCCTGTTCCACCGACAGCGTCTTCTGACCCAGCGCGATGGAGAGATCGCCATCGGAGGTTGGGACGATGGCTGGTACGGGACATCCGGCAGCATGTAATTCATTGACGAGTTCTACGAGCTGGACACTCGTCAGACCGGTACGAGGAAAACCAATGCGTGCGATGCCGCATCCCTCTATCCGAAATATCCGAGGCGATTTCCATGGAGAAACTGCTTCGGATGCGATGCCCCAATGCCTGCTAAGGGCATCAGCTACGGCCTCTTGTGATGGAAGTTCAACCAATGCTGTGCTCTTCAATATGAAGTGATAATCACACCTGCTAGCGATCTTATAAGGTAGACAAGTCGCGCCGGAAGCGGATTTGTCTACCTTCATCTCGGACGCCACCATCGCGGCTCCACCCCATGGTCTCGTAAAAGGCAATTCCTCGCTCGTAGCCTTCTACGGTCCACACTATCGCCTCATCGTAGCCGTCCACAATCAGATAACGCAAGGCAACAGACATCAATGCCTTGCCAATCCCTGTGCGCCAGTGCGACGGATCGACCGCGATAGTATCAAGTTCGCCGAGGCGTGCATCCACCGGGTCCCGGCTGGGTCCAATGCCGACGAACCCTGCAATTGAACCCATACGCTCGGCTACCCACCAGCGGTGTGGGACAGGCTGAGCAAGATCGTGTCGCCAGCGTTCAATAAGGGCTGGCGTCACAGGTCTATCGGCCTGCGATAGCAGTGCGCCAAATCCAGCGTTCCACGAATCGATGTAAATCCGCACTACAGTCTCGGTGTCAGCAGGCGTGGCTGATAGGATCGTTGGTAGCAATTCTCGTTCCCGTCTGGTTTCATCTATGTGCCGCAGCCCCTTGGGAGCGGCCAATCTGTGCTAAATCCAGTCTGCGTTAGTATTTCGATCCCTTTCTCAAGATGTAATCCAACTCCCGCGACCCCATGTGAATCGTCTCCCGGGACGCAAGGGACGCCGAGATCCAGGGCCATTTCCAAGATAGATTTGGATACGTAGGGTTCAGATCCGCCCTTTTCGAGGGCCCTGAGATTGAAATCGAGAATTGACCCAAGGTCTTTGATCTTCTTGAGATTCCTCTGGATTCTCTCCTTGATCTCGGGGGTCTCTAAGCGCTGACGATAGTCCCTATCGTGCATTCGGATGAGGTCAAAGTGGCCGACTACTTCAGGCTCAAGTTTCTCTAGTAGTTCGTACTGTTGGTCGAAGTATTCACAGAATAGCTCATCGATTCCTCCGGCCTCTTCTACAGCTTGGGCATACCACTCTGGCAGACCATCGATACATATGTCTCTCACGTGATGGACCGAGCCGACGATGTAGTCAGGTTGAAATTGATTCCGCAGACTGTTGACGTACGCTACGTAGCCGGTGTAACTCTCTGTTTCGAATCCGACTAAGATGCGAATGGATTCTCGATATTCCCTCTGGAGCCTGCGCGCGACCGAAAAGTATTCGGTGAACCGTTCCATCCTCGATTCAAGCGTCTGGCCCGCTTCAATCTCCCAGGGAAACAGGAAGTCGGCTGAAGCTGGTGGGATATGCTCGGTAATACCCACCCATTCGAAGTCTTTGTCAACGTAGGCGCGCACGACCTCCTCAAGCGTGGAATCATTTGCATCGCCGAATTCTTTGCTGTGTCCACCGTGGACGGACACGCGTGCTGCCGGAGTGGTGTTTGATGCCGTCACGCCAAGCTCTCCTTATCGTTAGCTAGAGTACGGTGTTATCGGCTGCGATCTGCCAGTCTCAATTGCTACTCAACAGAAGGCCCGCTAGAAGGGTGGGGTGCGCTATCACCAACAGCACCATGGCCAACCCAATTCCAAGTCGGTAGTGGCGAAACAACTCGAAGCGTTGAAACCAACGAGACGGTCGTGTATCGTCTGCTCCCCGCCAAAAGTGGGATAGATCCGCCAAGACTAGGGCGAGAAGACAAAAGGCAGCCAGCAGTATGAATATCAGGCGAACGGAACTGAAAAAGGAAAATAGCTGAGCTAAGCTGACCGACGAGTCTGGGACTGCGAACGCTATGACGGACTCGGCCAGGAGGCTCGTCAGGAACGGATCAGCATACTGCCCCAAGGAATACAGACAGAAGAAGACAACGATCCAAAATGGGCTCCGAATTCCATTTGATCGTCGAAGAGTCTGAGCGATCGCTGCCAAAGCGACTAGCAAAGTGATTTGCAGGGCCATAGCGATAATCCACAACGATAGGGTGATATTTTCCATCTTGGTGTCTCCTATTGGTTAAATGACTCCTCGCTGTCATAGCCAATCTTAAACCTCCACATTGGCATAGAAATTGACGATGTTACTATCTGGATCGCGAAACCAAACGGACCGGCGTCCCCACGGTTGGGTCGTAGGCGGTTTAACAATCTCAACATTCATAGCCTGCAAACGCTCAAATTCCTGGTCAACGTCTTTTACCTCAAACTCGATCGTATAGCTACCATATCCAGCTCCCTTCAGGCATCTAGGAGCCATATCCTCCATGTGTTCTGAGGAGAAGATGGACAACTCTGCACCCTCCGTTGGAATGATCTCAAATACATTCCCTTCTTCTGGTTCGAGCTTTAGTATCTGTCTGTAGAAAGCGCACAATCTGGGCACATCCTTCGTTACTATACAAATGCCATTGAACCGCATGAGAAACCTCCAGAAGTCTCAGTAAGTTTTTGGGACGGCGCATGACGAGCCGCTCTTCATCGAAGTGAAATAAGGTGTAAAACCGATATGAGCCCAGAACTTCTGGCCGTCTGGATTGGTTGCAAGAACATCCACCGCAACCTCGCGACCTTTAAACCGTTCCTTGGCTGAGGCACACTCGTTGCTGAGTGGCGATTTTCTTTTTATGGGTATAGTGCGCTGATTCGACTAACTCGCGAGTTTCGGGTGCCAGCCGCTCTTTGACCGCCTCTGGAATGGGGCCGGCTTGGCGGTGGTGTGGCCGGTAGCGCAGCGTCAGCACCCGGCGCTGGCGGTCGGGGGCTCGCCAGGGCAGGACCCCGTGGGTTACGCATTCGGGCATGATCACCGCATCCCCGGCCGCGGGCGTGATATTGACGATCCCCGGCGGGACCTCCCCTTCGATAAGACCCTGATTAAATAGCTGCGGCGGCCGGTCGAACTCGCTTTTGTGCGACCCCGGTACCACTAGTAGCCCGCCATCACCGGGATGCACATCGTCCAGGTAGGGAAACACTACAAAGTCGTCGCAGTAGATGCGTCCCCGGCGCACCTCGTAACGGGCGCTCTCAAAGCCGTAGTCGTCGCGGGCACAGTGCAGTTGCACCGCCTCGGTGTGTCCGTCGGGAGAATCGACCAGCATGGTACCGCTGGCGAGCATGGGTTTGCTGTTGGTCAGCTCCAGCACGATGGGCCAGACGGCAGGCAGAAAGACCAGCTTTTCCAGCGCCCGGTCGAAGGCGAAGCCGTGAGCAAAGCCCTTGAGATTTTCTGATCGCCCGAAATGCGGCGGCAGGTCTTCCGGTGCGCTGTCGATGTAGCGGTTGGCGGCATCCGAAGCCGCGTCCAGTTCCTCTGGGGTCAGGACGTTCTGCAGATGCAGAAAACCGCATAGATCAAAAAGATAGCGTTGTTCTTCGGTCATCATCGTCAGCCTTGCCTTTCGTCAGAGTAGCGAATTGGGCGACCGTTAGAATCAAAGAGTTTATGTGGATAATCGCAACCAGTCCCGCGAGGTTGGAGAATTCTACGTAATCCCTTGTAATAAAATGAGATAGCGCGATTCTTTTGAGATCTGACGCGCTTAGCTCCGCCGCGCAAATTTCGCATTGCCTCAACAATACTTATTATGCTAAACACATCATTAGGATCCTAACTAGGCATAGAATAAAACATGAGCACCGCAAACGTTGAAACACTTCAGTTGCCTTCGTACTTAGGCGGAGAAGCAATCGATTCGGCGGATACTTTGACCGTCCACTATCCCTACGATGGTTCGATTGCCGGTGCGGTTAGCAAGATCAACGGCGACCACCGCGACCTCGTGATCGACCGCACACTGTCCTTTGACGGACAACCGTCGCGCTTCGATCGGTCTCAAGTGCTGACCAGAGCTCGCGAACTTCTGCTTGAGCGGGCGGACGAGTTTGCCGACCTGATCCGCATGGAGTCCGGGCTGTGCATGCGGGAGACCAAGTACGAGGTGGGGCGCGCCTGTGACGTTTTTCAATTCGCCGCGGCCGAGGCATTAAAGGACGACGGCGAAATATTCTCCTGCGATGTGTCGCCTAAAGGTGAGCAGCGGAAGATTTTTACGGTTCGCGAACCAGTGCGGTTGGCCCTTGCCATTACGCCCTTCAATCACCCGCTGAATCAAGTTGCGCATAAGGTTGCGCCGGCAATCGCGGCGGGTGTGCCAATGCTCGTCAAGCCATCGGAGAAAACCCCGCTGACCGCCATTCGGCTTTGCGAGTTGCTCTACGATGCTGGCCTGCCCGAGCAGATGCTCAGCGTCTTTGTCGGGGACATCGACACAGTGGTCGAGCCATTAATCGCGGACGAGCGGATTGAATTGGTCACGTTCACTGGCGGAACAGCCACCGGTAAACGCATTGCTCAGTTGGCGGGCTACAAGAAATTGTGCTTGGAGTTGGGTGGTAATAGTCCATTGATCATTCTGGACGATGCGGATCTCGATCTGGCGGCGACGCTGGCGGCAGAAGGATGTTTTCGCAATTCGGGGCAACGTTGCACGGCTGTGAAGCGATTGCTCGTCCATCAGAAAATTAAGAATGGATTTATGGATAAGTTCCTCAAGCGAGCGGCCACGTATCGGGCTGGTGATCCGGCGGACCCGGATACCATCGTGGGTACGGTGATTGACGACGCGGCGGCGAAACTGCTTGAGCAACGCGTCCACAAAGCCGTGGATCAGGGTGCGAAAGTGCTGCTGGGTGGAGGACGGCGTGGCGCGCTAGTAGAGCCAACGGTAATCGACGAGGTTCCGCGAGACGCGGAAATGATTCGGGAGGAATCGTTCGGTCCACTGGCCCCCATCATTGAGGTCGCCGACATGGACGACGCCATCGCGGTTGCCAACGATTCCAAGTTCGGACTCTCCTCGGGCGTAGTAACCAATCACCTGCCCAGCGCGCTGGAATGCGTCCGCCGCATTCGAACGGGGACGGTCAACATCAATCAAGTTCCTGGCTATCGCATTGAATGCTCTCCGTTTGGCGGCGTAAAAGACTCTGGCTTAGGGGTTAAGGAAGGCGTGATTGAAGCCATGAAGTTCATGACCAACGTAAAGACGTTCTCGCTGCCGTGGTAAAGGATAATCCAATGAAAAGGCTTTTTATTGTCACCATTATAGCGCTGTCAAACTTATTATCTTGTTCAGAAAATGGTGACATGCCACTCGATACACCCAATGCAAATACAACAGGTTTATTCACACGGACGCTTTCCCATGATGGTATAACAAGAGAGTACGTTCTGTATGTACCTGATTCTTATGATGGAACTTCAGCAGTTCCACTAATGCTCAACTTTCACGGATACGGTGGGATTGCAGACCAATATTTAAAATACGCCGATATGCGGCCTTTGGCAGATACGGAAAATTTTATTCTGGTTTATCCCCAAGGCACTTTACTGGATGGAGATCCGCACTGGAATGCTGGTTTAGAATCAGATAAAAATAAAAGTGATGTAGACGACTTTGGCTTCGTAGAAGCATTAATTAGCGAAATCTCTTCCAATTATAACATTGATTTAGCAAGAGTATATTCCTGTGGTTACTCAAACGGCGCGTTCTTTACGTATGCACTTGCTTGCTACCATAGTGATAAAATAGCGGCCATAGGATCTGTTGCTGGAACAATGATGGAGGAAACACACAACAACTGTAGCCCATCACATCCCACGGCTATGATTAATATTCACGGTACAGCAGACAAGTCTGTCCCTTATGGTGGGGAGTTTGAGGGATTATCATCAATTGGGGAGGTGCTTGCTTATTGGACAAGTTTCAATAATACCAGTACTACTCCGATAGTAAATAGTGTGGATGATAGTGGAATGACAATAGAACATCATTCCTATACAGACGGAGACAACAATACTGCTGTAGAACATTATAAGGTTATCGACGGAGGGCACGTCTGGTTTGATATTAGCTACGACGGCTCTAATACTAGTCGTTTAATCTGGGATTTTGTGTCGAGATATGATATTGGAGGATTGCGATGAGTAACGGATGGAAGGATATGCGCGGCTATTATCCTGGAGATTGGGTCAGGCCTAGGCAGAACGCGGGGCATTGGCGTCCATTAGTCGATTGGACGGAGGTTTTTCCGGGCCATCGCGCCGTCGATCGCACGGGCGCGTTTGAACTCTACGATGCCCCCATCGGCGTCCGCTTGGCGATCGAGGAGGCGGACAAATCGGCTCCGCTCGAGTTCGCTGGCCAATCGGATGGTGACGGCGATGGTGTAGGTAATTCCGTGCGGGTGTGGCAGGCGGATGACCGATACCACCTGCTCTACTATCAGGGGAGACACGTCGCTTACGCGATGAGTGAAGACGCTTACCGCTGGACCCGTCCCGCCTTGGGCATCATCGAGAAGAACGGCTCGAAGGAGAATAACCTAGTTACCGATGTGGGAGGCGACCTGCTCAAAGCGGTATTCGAGGATCCAACCGCGCCACCTGAAGAGCGGTTTAAGGGCATGGGTTGTGAGGGAGCTATGATCAATTCGGAGACTGGAGGGGTCGCCAACGAGGGTGAAGAGGTCGACGAGGAATACATACAAAAGTGGTGGGCCGATCAGGAATACTTGGGTCCAGCCTACAAAGGGCCCAAACTGATTCTCAAGGGCCGGGTAATGGGATGGGTCTCCCCCGACCGCATTCACTGGAAGCGGACCGACAAGATTCTCGCCGATTTCCCCATGGATGGAGGCCTCTCCGCCAGATACGACGAGAAATCCGGTTACTACTACGCCTATTGTCGCATCCAGGGCGTCCCCCAGGAACAGTTCGACCTGATCGGCAGCGGCGTTCCAGAGGATGGCATCTTCCACCGGGCGATCGGGCTGACCCGGACCAAGGACTTCAACCACTGGCCCGCTCCCAAGCTCCTCCTCTTTCCAGATGGTCAGGACGAGCCCGATCTCTCGTTCTACGGCGGCGACTACTTTCCCTATCCGGGTAGAGACGATCTGCACTGCATGTTGGTACAGGCCTACCATCACGCCACTGACCACGTGGACAGCCAGTTCGCCATCAGCCGCGACGGTTTGATTTGGCAGCGGCCGGAGCGCAAGCCGATTATTCCGGTGGGCGGTCCGGGTGCGCCCGACTCGGCCATGGTCTATTCCTGGGGCAGCGGTATCGCGGAATTGCCGGACGGCAGTTGGGGATCTCTTTACGGCGGGCACACATCGCTGCACAACGCACCGCAGAGAGGAGAGGCGGTGTTACAGTGGGCCCGGTGGCGGCCCCACAGATTCTGCGGCATCGAAGCGGATGTGGAGGGCCGGTTTACCTTGCCGACTGTAGTGAGAACCGCCAATCAGTTGAAGCTCAACTACCGCTGTCGCCCAGGTGGCTGGATCAAGGTCGAGATTCTGCGCAACATTCCCTCGCGAATTCACCCCGACGTCGATCCGGTCGCCGGCCTGACCTTCGAAGAAAGCGATCTGTTGCAAGGAGATTCGCTCGACCAGACGGTCACTTGGAACGGCTACAGCGACTTGTCCGAGGTGGGTGAGATGTTGGCGATTCGGATCCAGATGTTTCAGGCAAAGATCTTCGCGTACCGCGTTTAAGAAGCACGAGGTTAGGAGGTTGATCGCATGACGCGTAATCAGACGAGACCGGGCGTCGTCCCTAGGGTGGTCGAAGTCAGGGCGACGCAAGTATTGCCGCCCCCCGGATGGGCGCTTCTGGAACGCCGATTGATGAAGCTAATGGAGGACGCGGTTGAGCCAATGGTCGACAAGTACGCGGAAAAGGGCGGGGCATTCTACTACGCCGACGATGTTGACGACCTATACGAAAGGGTGTATAACTGGGGCCTGTTCTACGCGATGGGGGCCGATCGCAAGGTGTTCGACCTTGGGTTGCAGCAATGGCACGCAACCACGCGGTTCTTCGCCGACGACATCGTCAGCCGCGTCCACCCCCGCTTCCAGCCCCAGATCCACAACGAGTACTACAACCAGGCCGCCGCCGGTGCCAACGAGTGGTACCACCAGGGCGAGGGCAACATGGCCTTCTACCATTTCGGCCTGGCCGATCCCACCATCTCGGAAAACGTGCGCCGCGCTAGGCGGTTTGCGGCCATGTTCATGGACGAGGATTCCGAGGCCCCCAACTACGATCCCCAGTACAGGATCTTCCGCAGCCCCATTCAGACCAGCGTCGGCCCCATGCACCACGCCACGGTCGACAACGTGATCATGTGGCTGCAGGGAGGGGAAACGGGTTACGAGAAGGGATATCGCCCCTACAGGGTGCGGGCCACCCTCGATCCGGTGATGACAGACCTCGAGGGGAACTGGTTCGAGAATCCCGCGCGGCGGGACGAGATCCTCAAGCTGTTCGATCACATCGTCCTCAACGGCGACGTCCCCCACAGCCTCGGCGCCACCGCCCTCATCACCAACGCCTTCCTCTACACCGGCGAGGACAAGTACAAGCAATGGGTGCTCGATTACACCGAGGGATGGATGGAGCGCATCGAGCGCAACGGCGGCATCCTGCCCGACAACGTCGGGCCGACCGGCGAGATCGGCGAAAACCGCAATGGCCTCTGGTGGGGCGGGCTCTACGGCTGGAACACCTTCGTCGGCCACTACATCATGTTCAGCGCCCTCACCATCGCCGCCGAATGCTCCCTCCTGCTCACCGGCGACTTCGGCTATCTCGAACTGCTGCGCTCGCAGATCCGACTACTCATGGACAACGCCATCACCCGCGAGGACGGGCAGCTTCTGTTGCCGGCTCGCTACGGTGCGGACGGCTGGGAGTACGCGAGGGACGACTACGACTACGAAAAAGGCAGGTTCGTGCCCTACCGCATGCAGGAGCTGGCCCACCTCTATCACGCCTCGATGGCCCAGGAGGACTACGACCTCATCGTCCGCATTCGGGACACCGACAAAATGCGCGACTGGAACCACGCGCCCGTCCTCGGAGAGAAGAGCTACGCCGACACCGAATTGGCCCGCTTCCAGTACTACGACGGCAAGAACCCGGCCTGGCCCGAAAAAATCCTGCAGGCCGAGTATGAGAATGCCTTGAATGATTTCGAGTCGATACTAAACGAAACCCGCGATGCCAAGACCCTGATCGCCGACAACCCCTCTCCCCCCACTACGGTCTACACCAAGGGGTTGACGCAGGTGACCATGGGGGCACCGCAATCGGTGTACACTGGAGGGCTGTTGCGCGCCACCGTCCGCTACTTCGATGCAGACCGCACGCGGCCGGGCCTACCACCCGACGTGGCTGCTCTCGTCGACAAACTAGGAACTGACAGCGCCGGCATTCAGCTCGTCAACCTGAACGCTGGCGAGACGCGCAACCTGATCGTGCAGGCCGGGGCTTTCGCCGAGCACGAATTTGTCGAACTAACGCATGAAGAGCAGACCGTCCAAGTGGAGTCGAAGTATTTCGCGGTGCAACTTCCTCCCGGCACCTCCATCCGGCTGGACGTGGGCATGCGCCGCTTTGCTCACCGGCCGACCTATGCCTTCCCCTGGCACGGGGACGCTATCCCGGTGCCGCACCAATAGCGAAAGGGAAGGCGATGAGCAATATGAAAACTAAAAAATCGCAAGAATCCCAAAGATTACTAGACTCCGTAAAGGAAATGTACAATGATCCTGGAGAAGTTGAAATCCGAATAGAAAATCTGAAAATCGGTATTAGAGAGGCAGAACAAGCGTTTGTTGAAAAATTTCCTGCAGGCAGCGATCTGTTAGACATTGGCTGTGCGACAGGTTGTCAATCCAGTTTTGAAGCAGGGGAAATTGATATGTATTTTAAGGAAGCAAAACACATGATGAAGATCATCGCCGCATCAGGGCATCCAGATGTTCCACTTGCCATACTTTTCCCAGATGCGACAGGCATCACAGGTACACATCAACCGGAATGCAAAACGCGGTTTGTTACTTGTATTGAGAGATCCAGAGTGTACCAACAGATAATGAAAAAACAGTACATCTCCTCGGGACGGCCTCAACTCAATCGGTTCTCCCAGACCGAACCTTTGTTGCGGCTTCTTAAAATCTGACAGCATTTGATACCGATCAGAGTTCTGCACTGCCGCCTTGCTGAGCTTCCGATGCGATCCTGGCCAGACCGCAGTACCACCACCCTGCGCAGCGCCAGAATCGAGATAGGTCAGAGAAGAGACGCGGAATGACCCGGGAAAGACATTGAAAGGTCGATGTCCACCATCGACGTGCCCATTGCTATAATCCCAGTCTTTCGAAACCGGAAATACACTGCGTGCCCAGACTCCCTCTGGTTGTGGCTTCTGACAGTGAAATGCACCTGCATTTTCCCGAGCCAATTGGCTCTGTACTTCGTAAAATGCGGGCGTACAACAAGCCAGCAACGCGGGATCTTGAACCCCAAAATGTTCAATCACCCCCTGGCTGACGATTGTGTTTACCCCATCTGTTTCGTCTGGTAAAGGAGACCACGAAGCCGGATCATCCCGATCCACCCCGAGCACAGACCACATCGCAGCTTCCGCATTGGCAATTGTCTCTTCTGGAATCAATCCCGACACCAGCACATACCCATCTCGGTCATACTGCGTCAGTTGCTCTTGTGAAAGCATAGACTCCTCCTGGATAGATCGAATTATGTATAAGAAAAATAAGGCATCGATATCGGTACTATGCAGTCCTCAGTCCCCAGCCCCCGTTTCTCAATGCTTACACGCCACATGTCGATCTTCGTATATACCCTTTAGAAACTTTTCTGGGTTGAGTTCTTCGGGCAAATAATGCCATGCCGTACTATAGCGCGTGCGATTGCTGTGGTTATCATAAGCACCGTGCAGGAGATTGGCGGAAAACAGCACAACCGTACCAGCGGGAATGACCACATCCACAGCCCGCGCTTCATCGACCGTCGTCCAACTGCCATGCCTGCTTGGATTTCTGCGGTGCTCGACAATCTCGCCCATCCGGTGGCTGCCGGGCACCACCCGCAAACACCCATTCTCCACATCTGAATCTTCCAGATAAATCCCGCAACTGATAATGCGATCCGTATCGGTGCCAAAATAAAAACTGTCCTGATGCCAGCCCGTTGACGTGCCGCCATTGGGCAACTTTGGAAAAAACTTGGTGCCAAACACATCGATGTTTTCACCAATCAATACGGCCACGCGGTCTAAAATCGCCGGTTCGCGCGCCAGTTCCAACACGCGGGAATCGACCACGCAAACCCCCTGAACTTTGTGCAACAAACCCGCCTGGGGTTCGCCGCGCTCGTCCAACTCAAGCGACCAGTGCGGCACCTGCTCGGTCAGTTTGCATCCCTCTGCGACCAGTTCATCAAATACCTGCTTGTAATAGGCCAATCGCTCGCCTTGTATCAGGGCTGCAAAAACGAGATAGCCATCTTCGCTAAACTGCCGCATCTGTTCGTCTGTCAGCATAAAAACCTCCTGCAGAATCAGTCGTCGCCTTTTTCTTTAACAGAGCCTGCGATGTATGGGAAAAATAAAGACACCGGCTCGGTGCCACCACCTCTTACCGGTGACCCGCTTGGCTACTGGCGGTTGGGGAGCGGCTCGCCTCGGGACGCCGCTCCGAATTCTACCTAGCCAGCGAGGGTGGTGACACGCCTTTCCCCCCTTTCAACACTAGGAAATTCCTGGCCTCATCCACAGCGGGCTTCCCGGCGGGGTCCACCTTCATGGGCCCTCCGTTCCCGCCGTTGGCATCCTTGTCCCAGATTCTGTCATCATACCCATCGGGAGCATACTGACAGATGTAGGCTTTGCGCACGCTATCGGTGTTGTTGGCCCCTGTAAAGTGCGGCGTCAGGCTCCAGAAGATCGCCGCCGAGCCCGCCTTGACCGGCACACAGACGGCATCGTCGGATCTAAGGCCGCTGATCGTCCAGCCACCGTTGCTCTCATCGAACTCGTGAAGCAGCGGCCCTCGCCGGAAGAGCCCCGGCACGAACCACGGGCAGCCGTTTTCCTCGGTTGCATCGTTGAGCGCTACCCAGCACGACAGGTATTGCAGGGGGTCAATGAACGCAAGGCCAATGTCCTGATGGCAGGGGAAAACCCGCCCAGGGCAGGGCTTCGTGTGCACCGCCTGCTCCCGGTACAGCCGCACATCGTCGCAGTTGAGCAGGTCGTAGCAAACCTTCTGGAAGAACGGGCCGGCGCAGAATGAGCGGGCAAGCGCCGACCCCCGGGCCAGGCCGCTCGTAATGGTGATCCGATCAGCATTCGCAATCGTGCGCGACGGCTGCTGCCGCTCCCTGGCTTCGAGGCGCCGCACACTCTCGTGCTCGAGCCGATCGAATTCATCCCGCAGCTGCCCGATCTCCGCAGCGCTGAAGGCATCCTCGACCACAGTGAACCCCTGGAGATCCATATCGTCCGCCTGATCCCTGGTGAGGATCCGGAGAGGAGCATCCTTGCGTGTCGGCAGGAGCGACGGGTGCTTGCTCGAGCTGCTGAACTCCATGGCCGGATGCCGCGGCAGTCGCGCGTTGTGCTGAGCAGCCGGCGTCGGCTCGTCGCCCGTGGACCAGCGTGCGGTTCCGTCGAAGCCGAGGCGCTCCCACAACACGTGCGGCCACTCCCTGAAGCCGCTTGAGATGTAGTGGCATGCGTAGACTTGGCGAAAGACGGTCGGGTCGCGCCCCATCAACCCCCGGTGCCACAAATGGCCGTCGAAGATCACGGCTGTTCCCCTCTTTGCCACGATGTGCACCTCCTCCGCCCCTGCCGCTTCGTTCTCCTCGAAGATCTCCTTCCTCAGCCTGGCACCTAGCTCCGGGTCGCCTGAGTGCGTGCGATAGCCCGCCCACTTTCCCTGCCGGAGGTCATCGTGGTGAAGCTTGCGGCGAAGGTGGCCGCCTGTCTGCAGCGCGAGCGTGCCGATCTCCTCGTCCACGTCCACGAGCGGAATCCACACACCGATGCAGCCCGGAAGCGGGGTTCCGTCACAATGCCAGCTCTGCGACCACTGGCTGCCCTTCCACCAGTAGTGGCTCTTGATGCCCTCGGGCTCTTCCCCGCCCAAGGCATCCTTGAGCGGTCCGCGCAGCTTCGGATGCAGCATGAAAGCGCGGCAGACGGGATCGTGGATGTGGCACTGATCCGTGTCGATAAGATGGTCGGCGCTTTCCGCCGGCGGGACGATTCCCTCGACGGGGATTTCGCCCGCGTGTACGGCGTCCATATGCCGGATGAGCCCGTCGCACTCGTCGGCGGTGAAGAGCGAAGGCACGGCGACCCACCCGTCGCGAGCGTACTTCCGCCTCTGCTCGGCGGTGAGGCCCGCCACCTCCACGTGGCTGGGTTGGGTGTGTTCGGAGCCGGACATTTCAGTGGGAATCGCTACTTCGGTCGCGCGAAGGCGACGAGCGCGGCGTCCGATCCGGTGCCCGTAGCGATGACGACGAACTGGCGTCCCGACCGCGCGCGGTAGGTCATGGTTCTTGGGCACCCGCGAGGGCGGTAGATAAGAGGGCGGCTGTCGCAACTAATCGCTTCATGAAGAGGACAACTGAATCATAGTTTCGCGGCGTATTCTAGATATCATGGATTGACCTATGTATAGAAAAAATAAAGGCATCGATATGGTTCTATGCAATTCGCTGAAAACGCTACAATTCACCGAGAACGTTCGCAAGAGTCCGGCAGAGTCCCTGATGACTCGCCTGTCGTCGCATCGAATTGTTCGGGAATTACACGCCGGTGTAAATATGATGCGGCTATTCCCTCGGTCAACCAAGAATGTTGATTTTGAGTTTGGTGATCAGCTAGAGATGAAAGTGCACGCTCAATTTGAACTCGAAAAACTAGCCTGTTGAGCTTTTGCCCCAAATCAATCGATTGGAGTACTCTCAAGCGTCTCCAGCCAGCGATAGCCGTAGGCCGGCACTTCGGGTGACCCGGTCGTACCATCGGGAAACATGCCAAACCGCTCGACGCGCAGGCGGTAGCCGTAGTCGTGATAGGGCTGGAAGCCCACGATCTCGCCGCGGAAGGGGACGCCGTTGACGACCTTGCAGTACCCGGGATAGCCGTCGTCGCACTCGACCCTGTGGGCATCTACGGTAATCTCCTCTTCCGTGCCTGCGGCTTTGGTGCTCGAGACGACTTCACTCAATATGTACCGGCCATCGCCATACTTGTTGGCCCCGAGGATGTAGTGATAGCCGGCCTCGTATTCAAAGTTAGTGATCATGTCGTCGTACGGCGCGCCGTCCACCACTAGGCAGAAGTCGTCACTCTGGGCGCATAGCACCCGCATCGGGCCCACCGACAAGGTTGCGGGGGTGGATGGTGCCGGGGTCTTCTCCAGTTGCTCCAGCAGGCGGTAGGCGTACCGGCCGGCATCCTGCGGCGGTTCCTCCCCGCCCCAGGGATCGTACTTGCCGATCCGCAGGCGATAGTCGTAGCCGGGCTCGTATTCGAATCCTTCGATTCCGTCGTAGAATAACCCGCCGTCAACCACCATGCAGGACTGTAGGCCCACGCCGTAGCACTTGGCTAGGGTGGGGCCGACGGTCACCTCCCGTATCTCGAGGTACTCGGCGTCCGGGTCTGTGGAACGGTCGCAGCCGGCAAAGACCAAGGTCAGCAGGAAGAAGAGAGCGGGGCTTCTGGTGCGCATTGGAGTTCTCCTTCGGTACGGCTACCGCCGCCACCCTGCGTCCCGCGTTGGATCGCAACAGGCTCTGACGGCTCTACTCCAGAATATACCGAAAGCTATAGCCCCTGCATCGCTGATTCGGGATCGAGAATTACATCGGCAGCAATCAATCGATCCTGTAGCTCGGCCATCGGCACGCTACGACTATCCACACCTGTTGCCCTTGCTATCGCCGCGGCCGTGCCAGCAGCCTGTCCCATGCCCATCGAGTTGGCTGTGACTCGACTTGATGCTAGGGCCTCTGAAGTTGCCGAGTGACAACGACCCGCAACCCAGAGATTCTCTACGCCCTGCGGCAGCAACGTTCTGTACGAAATATCGTACGGCGGTACGATCGGCTGATCGTGATACCCGGTTGCGTCCTTGGGATGCCGGTCTATTCTCCACGCCCCAAGCACTACCACGTCATCCTGTCGTTTCGCCCCTCTTATATCGTCGCCGGTCAGCGTGTAATCGCCGACGATTCTTCTGGATTCTCGCGATCCAGCCGTCGGACCACTGGTGAAAAAGTAGGCGTCTTTGAACTCGGGTAGTGCTTCTTTCCAGAGCTCGAACATGGTCCACGCATCGCGTCGGCCCTGGATTTCTGCGTTCGTCCAGTCTTGCGGGTTCGTTGCGTTGCCGGGAGTGCGAATCACATTGAAATAGATGTCTCGACCTGAGAAAGTTGCCGGCCACGGACCCCCATAAAGGCCGATCTTTCCTGCGGCACATGCCTTCTCCAAAACGGCCGCACATTTGCGACGCAGCTCAAATGTAAGTTCGACAAAGCCAATTCGGAAGTGCAAGCTCATCGGCTGAAGCGACTCGGCGACCTCGTATGGACATCCTGCCCAGGCGGCGACATCGGCATCACCCGTGGCATCGATAACGTACTTGGGCCGTATAGCGACGAGGCCGTCTTTGTTACTGACTACGACGCTGTCCACCCGGCCATCCTTCACGATCACGTCAGACACCTGTGTGTGGAAAAGCAGATTCACGCCAGACTCGACTAAAATTTCATCTGAAGCCTTCTTGAACAACTCCGGATCAGTGCGCGGAATCACCCGATCGGGATGCTTTTCGACCTCGGTGAAATCACCGTTCACGTTGTATGAGAGATGTGGAGCCTGCCCGGGCTCAACCACACCCATTCGTTCGAGCATCTCAAAGACAAGTCCACCCACGACAGGCTTACCCGTCTCTTCGTAAACGAATCCATCGAACGCCGAGCCGATGATGTTCGTAAAGAACCCACCGGCAAATCCCATGCGGTCGACTGCCATCACAGAAGCGCCGTTCCGCGCCGCGCCAACAGCCGCACCAATACCCGCCAGCCCCGTTCCGCAAACGAGAACATCGGGTTCGGCGACGACGGGGAGTGATTTTGTGTAGTGGATTGTTGACATGGTTTGCTCCTTTCTTTTTTTAGTTAAGTTCTAATGTATATGAAAAATAAGGCCCCGATATCGGTACTACGTAGTTCGCTGAAAACGTACGGCTCCCTATTTTATGGCCCCCGAAAAGGAAAATCGTGCCAGTGCCTTTCCTGAAGTTACATGGTTTTGCATTCGCAAGCCTGTTGGTCTTGCATTCATCCGTTGTATTCGCCGAAAAAAAACATGGTATCGGTATCGATATTGGCGTATCAAATTACATAAACCGGGACGATTTGGCGTCGCCCCTGTCCTATGGTGGCCAGGAACAGACAATTGGGGCCTTTTATGACTATAGAGGGGCAAAGAATCGGCATTGGGTGCGCGCCGCATATATGACCGGTAGATTGAAACCTTTGTCGTCGGCAAGTTCCGCGGACCACTATTACGGGCTCATCCAATACGGTTATGCGCGCCCGTTGTCAGGGGATTCTAGGGCAGTTATGACATTCTGGTTCGGCGGAATCTGGGATAATATGGTTTCGGCAAGAGATTATTCCTTTGGCACCTCGGCATTGGGTGGAATACCAATCGGCACAGCGGCCTCGACGCTCAACATGGTCCTTTTGTGTGAGCTGCTACGCCCTGAAAATCGCAGAGTTGTCTTCTCTCTGTCAGCCCCATTTCTGGGCTATCTGTTGCGAAACGGATATGCTGTGAACGACTTCTCAGGGTTCTCAAGGGGGGTCATAACCAGCTTGAACAGTTACCAGCGAATTCGGTTCTGCGTGCAACATGAGCACGCCCTGGACGGTTATTGGACGCTCCGCCTTGAGTACAGGTTTATCTATCATCGGTATGTTCAACCTTTAACGACGGTCTCAATCTTTCACGTCCTGCGTGCGGGCCTGTCGTTCCAATTCTGAGAGTGAACGCGTTGCATTTTCGGTTCCGAATTGTCGGCATACTGGGTATCCCTCTGTTGCTGTCTTGCGGTAACACGCTGATCGGGTCCGATCCTGCCGACACGCCGCGAAGCAACTTTCAGATTCTGTGGGAGAATTTCGATCGTTACTATGCCCTGTTCGAATTCAAGAACATCGATTGGAATGCCCTGTATGCCGTCTATTCGCCGCAGGTTACGGAACGCATGGACGATCGCGCTCTCTTTGACGTCATGTCCGCCATGCTTGCTCACCTGAAGGACGGTCACGTCGATCTAAGGACACCGTTCGCGTATTTCAACTCTGCGAATAGAAAGCCCCTGAAGACGCTCGATATGGAGTTGGTTAAACGAGAGTATCTGAGTTCGGGATTTCAGACGGCGGGGTATGGCAATTTCACTTTCACATACGGGCAGATGTCCGCCGAGATAGGCTATATCCACATTGCGTCCTTCAGCAGCAGGACGGGAAGGTCCTGGGTGGATAAAATAGATCCCATTGTGGATCGGTTTTCCGAAAATAAGGGTCTGATTATTGATGTCAGAAACAACCCCGGGGGCGACAGCAGAAATGCGGAGGCAATAGCAGGACGATTTGCAGACCAGAAGCGGGTGTCCTCGCTATTGCAGGTACGCCGCGGACCGGGTCATTCGGACTTCAGCCCGCTTCGGGAATTGCACGTCGAGCCGGCTGGTGCCAAGCAATTCACTAGTTCCATCGTTGTGCTCACGGACAAAACCGTGGCCAGTGCAGCGGAGTATTTCGTTCTGGCGATGAAAAGATTCCCGTATGTTACAGTTATTGGCGACACGACGGGTGGCGTGATGGCAAACAACATCCACCGGGAACTTCCCAATGGCTGGGCATATCGGGTCTCAATCGGTAAGTGGTTTTCAGCCGATGGCGAATTCTTCGAAGCCGTGGGCATACCTCCGGACATTTCCGTTCACGTCGCCGCTTCTGACGAACCGTTGGAGAGGGACGTGATCTTGGAGAAAGCGATAGAACTGCTGAATTAGCCATCGTCTGGCGCGAAATTGCCTTTCGGACGGAGAATCAGCGGCAACGAGACGGTTTGCGTTGTAAGGATTTCGGCGTGTTTCAGGGGCTTCCACACCCGTCCTCGGTAGCCAGCGCTACTGCGGAATATGGTCGCCCGAGCCTGCCCAATTTCCCGTCAGATGCCCCTTGCCTAGAAACGAGAGAACGCCCTTTATTATCCCTGATTTCGCAGGCTTGCAACGATTCCAGAAGGTTGCGCCACACTCAGAACATTTCACAGGAGGACAAAATGACTTCCAACCAAGACTGGTGGCCAGATCAACTGAACCTGAAGGTTCTCCGCCAGAATTCTCCCCTGTCCGATCCGATGGACGAGGATTTCAACTACGCCGAGGCGGTTAAGACCCTCGACGTCGATGCGCTAAAGCAGGACATCGAAGAGGTGATGACGACCTCGCAAGACTGGTGGCCAGCCGACTACGGCCACTATGGGCCGCTCTTCATCCGCATGACGTGGCACGCCGCCGGCACGTACCGCATCAGCGACGGCCGCGGCGGTGGAGGCTCCGGCCACCAACGCTTTGCGCCCCTCAACAGTTGGCCCGACAATGCGAGCTTGGACAAGGCGCGCCGCTTGCTCTGGCCGGTCAAGCAGAAGTACGGCCGGAACCTCTCCTGGGCCGATCTGCTCATCTTCGCCGGCAACTGCGCGCTGGAGTCAATGGGGTTCAAGACCTTTGGTTTTGCCTTTGGACGCCCGGACGTCTGGGAGGCGGACGAGACGGACTGGGGCGACGAGACGACGTGGCTCGACGATGAGCGCCACGACGCCGACGGCGAGCTTCAGGGCTCGCTCGGTGCCGACCACATGGGCCTGATTTACGTGAACCCAGAGGGGCCGAACGGCAACCCGGACCCGGTCGCTGCGGCGCAGTACATTCGCCAGACGTTCAAACGTATGGCGATGAATGACGAGGAGACGGTTGCGCTTATTGCCGGCGGCCACACGTTCGGCAAAGCACATGGCGCTGCCGCTGAGGATAATGTCGGCCCCGAACCAGAGGGAGCTGGCATGGAAGAGCAAGGCTTCGGCTGGACGAACAGCCACGGCAGCGGCAAGGCCGGTGACACGATCACCAGCGGCTTGGAAGGTGCCTGGACCAATAACCCGGTGAAGTGGGACAACAACTTCATGGAGAACCTGCACGCCCACGAGTGGGAGCTGACGAAGAGTCCCGCTGGTAAATGTCAATATGCCCCCAAGAATGCCGATGAAGTAGCCACCGTGCCGGACGCGCACGATCCGTCTAAGAAGCACGCCCCCATGATGCTCACTACGGACCTCTCACTGAGGGAGGACCCGGACTACGCGCCGATTTCCAAGCGCTTCCTCGAAAACCCCGCGGACCTCGAAGACGCCTTTGCCAAGGCGTGGTTCAAGCTGCTCCACCGCGACATGGGACCCCTTAGTCGGTATGTCGGGCCCTTGGTTCCTGCAGAGCCGCAATTGTGGCAAGATCCCGTTCCCGCCGTGGATCACGAGTTGGTCGGGGAGCAGGATGTCGCCGACCTCAAGGCGAAGGTCCTCGCCTCGGGATTGTCCGTTTCCCAATTGGTCTCGACCGCTTGGGCGGCGGCGTCATCGTTCCGCGGCACCGACAAACGCGGCGGCGCAAATGGAGCGCGCATCCGCCTCGCCCCGCAAAAGGACTGGGAAGTGAACGACCCAGCCGCGCTCAGCGAGGTGCTGCAGACGCTGGAGCAGATCCAAGCGGATTTCAACAACTCGCAGGACGGTGGGAAGAGGGTCTCCTTGGCTGACCTAATCGTCTTGGCTGGGTGCGCCGGCGTCGAGCAGGCTGCCCAAGCTGCCGGTCACGACGTGCAGGTTCCCTTTGCACCGGGGCGCACGGACGCGTCGCAGGAGTGGACCGACGAGGAGTCGTTTGCCGTGCTCGAACCCACCGCAGACGGGTTCCGCAACTACCTCCAGGCAGGGCAGGAAGGCAAGCCGGAAGACCTGCTGGTGGAGCGGGCCTGCATGCTGACGCTCACCGCTCCCGAGATGACGGCGCTTCTCGGCGGCCTGCGCGTCTTGAATGCGAACACCGGGCAGTCTGCGCACGGAGTGTTCACCGATCAGCCAGGAACGTTGACCAATGACTTCTTCGTGAATCTGCTCGACATGAACACCGAGTGGAACGCGACCTCCGCAGCGCAGGACGTGTTCGAGGGACGCGATAGCCAGACCGGTGATCTCAAGTGGATCGGCACTAGGGTGGACCTCGTCTTCGGTTCAAACTCCGAGCTCCGAGCCTATGCGGAAGTCTACGGATGCGACGATGCACAGGAGGCGTTCGTGCGCGACTTCGTGGCCGCGTGGAACAAGGTGATGAATCTCGATCGCTTCGACCTAGCGTAATCTCAGCTGGTGGCCGCAACCTCAGCGGCGGCGGCCACCAGCGCTTCGCTCCCCTGAACCTGGCCGGACAACGATAACCTCCACAAGGCGCGCCGACTGCTCTGGCCGATCGAGCAGAAGTACGGCCCCAACCCCTCCTAGGCAGGCGGATCTGCTCATCTTCGCCGACAACTGCGCCCTGGAATCGATGGGCTTCAGGACCATGTCAGATATCGGAAAATTCTTTGGCGAAAACGGATACTATTTCGCCAAAGGGATCTACTCCGCTGAAGAGGTTAAGGTGATGGAAAGCGACTTTGATCGGGTCGTGGATCAGCTCCTCAAAAGCGATGAGAACGTCAATGCGCGCTGGAAAAGCAGATTAACGGATGCCCTTGACGGTGGTGAATCTGTTATCATCCATACCCACAATATCCAGGGCTTCTCTGCTGTTTGGATGCAGGCGTTCTTGCAAGAGAAGTTTCTCGATACCACTGAAGCCATCCTCGGACCGGATATTATGCTTCACCATTCCAAACTCTTCTGCAAACCGCCGGAGAGAGGTTCCCCGTTTCCGATGCACCAAGATTGGCAGTACTTCCCCTCTGTCAAAGACACGATGATAGCTGCTATCATCTACGTCTCAGAAGCCACTGATGAGATGGGGTGTGTACGGGTCTACCCAGGCTCTCACAAGCAGCTCGGACGCACAGGTGGCATGATAGGAGACGGTGCTAATGCTGAAGTTACTGAGCGATACCCGATTGAGAACGCAACCGTTTTGGAGGCGGAACCGGGAGACGTGCTTTTCTTCAGTTACTTTACCCTGCACGGTTCAATGCCAAACTATTCCAGCAAAACGCGGAAAAGCGTCCTCGTCCAGATGCACGCTGGTGACGATGAAATCGAAGCCGAAAATTCTCACACCAACGTCCAATTGGTACTTCGCGGCTGGAACCATCTCGCAACCCGCTCTTCTGTTGGAGGCATTAGATAGGGAAACATTGTGAGACGGCGAAGGACGATCTACCACAACGACGCGCGGCACTCGTACCTGTGGCACTTCGAGCCGCCCATGCGCCTCGAGGACGCCTGGATACCCATCGACGAGGTAGCGGGTACGGCCGTCGATACCTTCAGCTACTGCGTCGAGCGCGGCGACGGCGCCTTCTACCCCACGAAGGTGGGGAAAATGTTTGCCGTCGAGGACGGCAAGCCGCGGGCAGAGCAAAATTACGCGTGGCGGGCAGCGGCGTGCATGCTCAGCCTGATGGAGCGCGGCCTCGACCCGCTGCGGGTGCTCGTCGACCGCGCCCACGAGCACGGCCTAGACTTCATCGCCAACCTGCGCCTGCAGCGGCTCGGTGGCGTGTACCCGGAGTTGGAGATCGAAAACGGTGGTGCCGGCTGGGCCGAGGAGCGCGTCCAAGACCTCAAGTACGATGTGCTGCGCGAGCTCGTCACTGAATACCCCATCCAAGGTGTCGAGCTGGATTTCACGGCAGCCTTCAGCGAGCGCGGGTATTTCTACTTCAGCGACGGAGGGACTCCCGAAAACACGGCGGCCATGACCGAGTGGGTGCGGCGCGTAGCGGAGATGGTGCGCGCGCGGCCGGGCGAGCCGGGCGTGGTGGGTGCGCGGATCTTCCCCACGGAGCAGGGCAACCTCGAGCAGGGCCTCGACGTGAGGACGTGGCTCGGCGAAGGGCTGCTGGACTTCGTCGTGCCGGTGGCCTATATCTACACCGTTCTCGATCCCGACATGCCCTTCGACTGGGTGGTCGGGCCAGCCCACGACGCGGGTGCCTCGGTCTACGGATTCCTGCAGCACTACACGCAGGACCAAATCGTCGGTGCCAGCGGCAGGCGGTACCCCAGCTTGGAGCACTTCCGGGCCGCTGCGGCCAACTACTGGGAGAAGGGTGTCGACGGCCTGTACACCTGGATGATGGACTGGCCTCTCGGCGACGCCGAGCGCAACATCCTCACCGCGATCGGCTCGCCGCAGCTCGTCCGCGAGCGCGACAAGCGCTATGCCCTGGCCCGCAAGTACGACGGCGCAGCGCGGGTCGACTATCGCCACCACATCCCGCACGAGCTTTCCCCGCCCCTTCCCACCGCGGCCCACCAGATCCCCTTCTCCATCGCCGACGACATCGCCGCGGCCGACAGCCGCGTCAGCGGGACGACGCTGCGCATCTATCTGACCAACGTCGTATCCGCAGACCGGTTCAACATTGCCCTGAACGGACACTCGCTGGCCGGCGAGACGTGCCGCCGCGTCTGGAAGCAGGACGACGCCTATCCCTACACCGACCCGCGGAACCACTGGCTGGAGTTCGATCTCGTCGACTGCGTGCCCCGCAAGGGTGAGAACCTTCTGGAGGTTTCGCTGGAGAGCCGGCCGGACGGTCTGACCGGAAGCGTCACCATCCAGGAGGTCGAGGTGGAGGTGCGCTACAGTCCGTATCCGGTGGGGCTAGGGGGTTCCACTCACGATCTGAGGTGACGCATAAAGATCGGGCCTGGCCTCGTTGGCTGTGAAGCAACCGGACGATCGCGCTTGCTCTATTAATTCTCTCGAAACCTCGGTCACGATCATGCCTTCCAGGGGCGCGTGTTCGTCGATGAACTGACCGTTCGGGTCAATCGCGAAGGCGAGCCCTGGAAACCATGCGTTGCCGCTCTTTCCCGCCTGGTTGGCGTAGAAAATGTAGAGCGCATTGTCCACGGCCCTTGCTGGCAGGACCTGGGCGGCCAACTGTCGATGTTCGGCGGCCTGTTCGGTCTGATCGCCGTCAGGGGTGACGTTGTCAGCACAACCGCTTGCACCCACGGCGAGGAGGAAAAAGTCCGCGCCCTGCTGTGCGGCGGTGCGGAAGATCTCCGGAAACCTCAGGTCGTAGCAGATCCCCACGCCGAAGGTCCAGCCTTGCGATGTCACGACGGGGAGCTGGCTCCCCGGTTCGAACCAGGCTCGCTCGGTTGCATTCGGGATGTGCAGTTTGGTGAAGGTCGCGAGATAACCGCCGGGCCCTACGATATAGGCGCTGTTGCGATAGCGCCCGCCCGCCGGCTCGATGGTGCCGACGACAAGGGTCATGTCGAGCTCGCGGCAGAGCGATTCGAGGAACGGAACCGATTGCGCGGCCGCTGCTTCGGCGATCCGCATGGACTCCTCGGGGGGAATGTCCGATTTGTTCATCGAGCCCGTGATGCACTCTTCGGGAAAGAGCGCAAACGCGGCACCTTGCTCGCGAGCCTTGCTCGACCACTCGGCAATTCGGTCGAGATTGGTCGTGGGGTCGCCCATCGCACTGTGCATGGCGACCGATGCGACATATGTTTCACTCACCGGTTGTATGATCTCACGGGCCATCGATCCGCCCCTCGGTTCATTGGCAGTGTTTACGCCCTGTCCCATTCCGCATGAACGGTCTTGTTGAATTCATTCGGCCCTGATCCACGCGGAACCGTAGTCGTTATCAAGCTCGCGATACATACTGTGAGCGTGATCTACGGTGCCTTCGCCGTTTTGAACCGCGTATTCGAGTACCATGGACGGGCTGGTCACGCGGAAATACGCAGCGCCCAAGACACCCTGGTGCCCCCACCATCCAAAGTATGTGTCCTCGATCTCGGCCACCACGGTCTTCATTTTCTCGGCATAGTCGTCATTGTTCAGGAAGCCCAAACGGGCCGCGATCACATCCAGGAGTAGCGTTCTCTGCATAGCTGTAAGTTCGCTGCCCTTGATGCCTTCCGGCGCAACTGTTGCGCCATACTTTCCTGGCCCCAGCAAGAGGTCGATGGGCCGCTCGGCACGAACGGCTTGCCCTCTCTGCTCGTCCGTGAGGCTATCCATGAACGCTTGCGCCGCCGCAGTTTCCCTCTGCGTAATGAAGATGTCGTCCCCATCAAGGCGCAAGTGCAGCGGCTGGCCGCCGGTCAGCATCGGTGAAAAGGAAACGTCCGGTCCGAATACTGTGGCGTTTATTGCGAGATGGTGCCCGCCGAACTGGAACATCCAGGGCTCTGTAGTTGACGGTTCACCGAGAAATGCAGCGTAAAAGTACTCACTGCCGTATTTCATGACTCCGAACAGGTCTCCTGAGATCAGCAAGTCTTCTGCGGCCAGTTGATAAGTGATGTTTTCCACACCGTCTTCACTCAGGAGTTCCCCAAGGAGCTTGTCGAGATTCGCCCGCTGTGATTCAGAGAGAGTACCGAGCTTTACACCACCACGCGGAACCATACCCTCAGGGAAGTTGGACCAGTTTGAACGCTGTGCGTTATCGGTAAACCGATATGTCGCCGCTTGTCTCTGATTGTCGTCCAGTGAGTCCAGAAAGAGTCTGGCAGCCGCTACGATGGCTGCGGTCTTCTTGTCTGCTGCAGGCACGTTGTAAACGTGCCTGAGATTCATCTCTACTGGTGAGGGAGCCGCTCCAAAAAAGACCCCAGCCGCAATATCGGGGCGAAAGAACAAGTAGACGAAAATTGCGGCAACGATAATCACTGCACCCAGAAGGTAGATCAACACACGTTTCATGGATTCCGTCTTGTAGATTCCGTTCAACACAGGTAGTCGACGCAGGTGGCGGCGTGGACCTTTAGCACCTGCCCAAACTCCGACGCGCGGATCTGCTCGTCGGGAACGGCGATGTTTTCCAGGTCCGTGCCGTAGATCGCCGCAGGGATGCCCCGGCGCCACCAGAAGCGGGTATCCGTGGAGCCGTAGCTGACGTTGGCCTCGATCTCGCGCCCCGTGATCCGTCGCGCGTTGGCGGCCACGGCCTGCACGATCTCCTCGTCGGGGGCCGAATAGGCCGACTCCAGACACACCACCCACTCCACGTCGATCTCCCCGCGGTCGAGGCCCGTGCCGGCCAGCACCTCCTCCACCTTCTCCTGCAGGTCCTGCGTGGACACGCCGACCGGCGTGCGCAGGTCGATCTCCATGCGGCAGGCCGTGGGGATCGTGTTGCTCTGTACGCCGCCCTGAATCACGCCCACGTTGACCGTGGTCGAGTCCGCCACCCAGCCCTTGCCCGCCAGCCCGCCGTCGCGCACCTCCCGGTCCCGACCCCGGGCGACGGCCGCGGCCACCTCGGGCGGGGTCTCGAGACGCCAGCCCTTCAGCGTCATCAGGGCCGCGGCCACGGTCATGGCCCGGGCGATGGCGTCGTCCTCCACGGGCACCGCCGCCAGGCCGCCGCCGTGGCGGGTCTCGACGACCAGCGTGTACTTGCCCTTGTGGCCGATCATCACCTGATCCATCCTCGTGGGCTCGCTGTTCAGGCAGGCGTCACCGCGGGTCATGGGCACGTGCTCCAGCAGCCAGTCCGAGCCCCAGAACCCACCTGTCTCTTCGTCGCCCACCAGGGTCAGCGTTAGCTGCCCGCGGATCGGGACGTCGAGCTCGTGGAGCAGCACCAACGACAGCAGGGAGGCCACTGATCCGGCCTTCATGTCACCGACGCCGCGGCCGAGGATGCGGCCATCCCGGCACTCACCGGAGTAGGGATCAAAGGACCAGGTCTCCGGGTCGCCGGCCGGGAACTGGTCCAAGTGGCCGTTGAGGACGAGGTTGCGGCCGGCCTGGCGGCCCTCCATATAGGAGACCAGGCTCTGCACCGTCGGCTGCGGCTCGTACACGTCGGCCGGCAGCCCCTTTGACTTCAGGTAGCGGGCTAGGTAGTCGACACAGGCTCTGGTGTCGCCGGGCGGGTTGTCGGTGGGGATGGCGACGACGTCCCGCAGCACGCCTTTGAACTCCGGCAGTCTGCGGTCGATCTCGGCGAACAGGCGTTGCTTCAGGTCTTCGGTGGTCATGCAAGCCTCTCCGGTGGTGTCTGGGCAACGAGATGGATAGAAATTATAAAGGGCCTTTGAGGGGAACTGGTCAAGCGGTGGGCCGTCTTGCCCCCCTCCCTACTTGTTCGCAGTCTCCGCCCTGATTTATTTTTCCAGAGCCAGAAGACGGTGACGCGCCCCCGCAATGGAGAGGAGTTTGCGGTGAAGTTGAAAATTGCCACTTGCCAGTTTCCCGTCAGCCGGGATATAGAACGCAATTGCAAATACGTCGTGCGCCAGATGAAATACGCCAGTGAGCAAGGCGCTCATCTGGCGCATTTTTCCGAGACCTGTCTGGGGGGATACGTCGGGGTCGATCTCCCTTCCTTTGACCACTACGACTGGGACCTGCTGCGCCAGTGCACGGAGACGGTCGCGGACTTGTCCCGCAAGTTGAAGCTGTGGGTCATTCTTGGCTCCAACCATCGCCTCACGGGCAGGCACAAGCCGCACAACAGCCTCTACGTCATCAATGATCGCGGCTCTGTCGTGGACCGCTACGACAAGATGTTCTGTACCGGGAAGGTCGGCTCAACGCCGGGCGATCTGGATTTCTACAGCCCGGGGTCGCGCCTGGTTACATTCGAAGTAAGGGGAATTAAATGCGGTCTGCAGATATGTCACGACTTTCGTTACCAGGAGTTGTACAGAGAATATAAAAAGCGCGGCGTAGAACTCGTCTTTCACTCCTATCACAATGGGGGCATGACCCCGAGAAAAAAGGAGCAATACAGGGACATCTGGGGGATCATGGTTGCAGCGACCATGCAGACCTATGCGGCCAACAACTATATGTGGATCAGCGTCAACAACACTACGAGACGCGAAAGCAGTGGTTCCAGCTTTGTCGTCCGGCCCGACGGCCTGATCGACGGCCGATTGCCACTGCATAGGACCGGGGTCTTAGTATCGACCATCGACCCCAGAAAGAAATTTTACGATGCGTCGGAGGCGTGGCGCGGACGGGCCATGAAAGGGGTTTACCACAGTGGAACCCTAGTGCGCGACAGGCGCTCGGCGGACCGAACCAGCTTTTAAGTATATTGATGGGAGAACCGCTATGCTGATCGTCGATTCCCACTTGGATATCGCTTACAACGCGCTCGAATGGGACCGGGACTTGCTCCAGCCCATCGCCAAAATACGCGAGGCCGAAGCCGGCATGGCGCAGAAGGGCCGCGGCCTGAACGTGGTGAATTTCGCCGAGCTGCGGCGCGGCGGGATCGGCCTCTTCTTTGTCACGATGGGCTGCCGGCTTGCTTCGATGGGCAAGCGCTTTCCCGGGGTGCGCACCCAAGACATTGCCTACGCCAAGTGCAAGGGCGAGTTAGCCTACTACCGCCTGATGGAGGCCAAGGGCGTCTTGCGCCAGATACGCAATCGGACCGAACTCGACGCCCATCTGGCCGAGTGGGACGACGATCCGCAGACGACCCCGCTGGGGTTTGTCCTCAGCATGGAAGGGGCGGACGGCATTGTGGCACCCGAACAGGTGGCCGAGTGGTGGGACGAAGGTCTAAGGGTCGTGAGTCTGTGTCACTACGGGGTCAGCTCCTACTCGCACGGGACCCAAGCTCCCGGCGGCCTGACGGATAGAGGTCGCCCCATGCTCGAAGCCCTAGAGGCGGCTGGGATAATCCTCGACGTGAGCCACCTAGCCGAGCAGGCATTCTGGGAAGCATTGGAGATTTTCACCGGTCCCGTGCTGGCCACGCACAACTGCTGCCGGGCCTTGTGCGATCACGACCGCCAGCTCGACGATCAACAGATCAAAGCGCTGGCCCAGCGCGGCGGCGTCATTGGCACAGCCATGGACATCTGGATGGTCTCCCCCTTGTGGGACCGGGCCGCCATGGACAACACGGGCATCACGCTGGAGACTGTGGTGGACCACATCGATCATATCTGCCAGTTGACTGGCAACTCTCATCACGCCGCGCTGGGCACCGACCTAGACGGCGGCTACGGCAAGGAGCAGTGCCCCTCCGATCTCGACACCATCGCCGACCTGCGGAAGATTCCCGCCATCCTCGAATGCCGCGGTTATTCGCAGACCGACGTCGCCGACATCATGCACGGCAACTGGGTCCGGTTGCTGCGTGCGGCGTGGGATTGATGTGTAGGAGTTCTAAGAGACCGTTTTAAAACTCCATTGAGGGGTTGATCTTGCCTTGGGCGTACTCACCGACTGGTTACGCGTCATAGTCGTGCTTATCCTCCGCTCGATCCTGTGGTACAAATCCCACCTTTCGCTGTGCATCTGAGATGTCCACCCAACGTAGGTCGTTGTTCGACATGCCGTAGAAAATCTCAAAGCGCAAACTACCATCAGCATTGATACACCGCTCGAATATCTGGACAATATCGCGTTGGCTCACATAGATGTCGGCACCCTGTGGCGGCCGAGGACGATCTCGCTCGACTTGACCGATACGGACGCAGATACACGACAACCCATGACGATGGGCGTAGGTTCGCGCCAAAGACTCCGTCCACACTTTGGTTGCGGCGTATAGACCCCTCGGTTCCGCGGGTATATTGGGCGTAATCATCTCTACATGGTCCGGTATATCGGCATGTCGGCGTTCCATCATCGCCTTGTACGGCTCTTGCTCGCGATGTCCCTCCGAGACCATAATGCTGCTGGCGGCGACGATACGCGCAACGCCGGTGACTTTGCACGCTTCAAAGACATTGTAAGTCCCAATGATGTTGTTGTTTAGCAAACTCTCCCAACTCTCCCCGCTCGGATCCGCGGCAAGATGTGCGACAACATCCATACCTTCAACAGCGCGTCGTACCTGATTAAAATCAGCAATATCGCACAGGATGAATTTCTCGTCTGGAATTTCGAGCGTCCATGACCCCGGAACGCGAACGGATGACTCCAATTTGTAGTCGAGTGCATACGCATCGTACTTTTCCGGTTGTTCTTTCAGCCGTTTGTATATCATGTAACCAATCTGCCCAGTTGCGCCTGTAACAAGCACCTTCTTGGGTGTAGCCATACGTTTATTTTCCTTTCGTTTATGAAAACAGTCTCTGATAAGCGGTGGGGTATCTTTTGGCCCTTTGGTGTAGGGGCGTACTATTTTCCAATTGGAAGGTTCGACGGGTCCAGCGAGCCAACACACAGCATTGATAAGATGTTTTAGCTGCTGCCATAAATCGGTTACTCCAAAGCCGTTAAATACTTATCCCAAACTCAGCCTCAAAGTCCTGCCACACTGCTTCGGGTACCTCGGTCGTGGCGCTGGCATACACCTCGGCTAATTCCCTGCGGTTGGCGGGTCCGACGAGGATTATGCCATTGCCTGCAACCGGCGCATGGAGCGCAAACTGTATGGCCAGATCTCGGATGTTCAACCCCCGTTCTTGGCACCATTGCCACATCTGGTGTGCGCGCGGCACCACCGCGGGGTCGTCCGGCCCACCGATGGCCGCTGGTATGAGATTCCCGTCTTTATCTAGGGACTGTTTTTCTTTTACGCGCTGGGGTTCTGGACCGGCCAGCAGTGAGCCGACCAATACTCTGCCCATAATGATTCCTACATCGCGTTCCAGCGCCAGAGGAATGGTCGTTTTGGCGAGGGACTGGTTCAGCAAGCTGTAATCCAAAAACGACAACACAATGTCTATGGCGCCTGTTTCAATCGCCTGCTGATGAAATTCATGCTGTCGCACGGCGATGCCAAGGTGACCGATGCGTCCCTGCGCTTTCCAGTCGATTAACACATCCAAACAGGCCCCCGGCGCCAACAGGGGTTCCATGTCGTAGCGCGGGCCGTGAATCAACACGGAATCCACGTAGTCCGTCTGAAGCTGTTTGAAGCTGTTTTCCAAACTCCACGAGGTCGCTTCTTTTGAAAAATCGTGAAAAAAGCGCGGATGAGACCCCACCTTGGTTTGGAGATACACTTTCTCGCGCCATCCACCCGCCAAGGCCAAACCGATGCAGCGCTCGCTCTCGCCATCGCCGTATGGCGGAGCCGTATCGATAAAATTGATGCCCCGCTCAATGGCCTCCCGAATCGTCGCCGTGGCTTCCTCCTCTGACATCAGTTCGGGAAGGCCCAGATATCCGCCGCCCAATCCTAACGCCTTCGGTTCCATCTCCGTACGCCCCAAGCGCCGAACTTCTAGATCTACCATTCGCAAGATTCCTCTGATTACGCCAGTTCAATGCGCTTTATCACGCGTTGCAAAACCCACTCGCCCACGATCGTATTTTTTTGCGCGCGATACATGGTCTGAACAGGCGGAATCAACGCATCCCAATCGGGTTCAAAAGGGCCGTAACAAACCGGGTTATCCAGCGCGGCTTGCAAAGCGGGGATCAACTTCTTCATCTGCGCTAGGAGCTCTCGGCTATAAAAAGACAAATTTGCACCCGCGCGAAACCGCACCCAGAGCAGATCACTTTGCAACGCGCGTTCCAATGCAGGTATCGCGCCTTCTATACGGTTGTTTTGGCAAAGCAAGTCGGCCGCCGCCAGACTCGCACTGAGCGATTCATCCTGAACAAGTGGGCCGATCTTTTGCAGAACGGTATCCTCTACCTCATACGACATCAACCCGGTAATCGCCCAATAACGCACAGCACTATCGGGATCATCAAGTCGGTCGATTAACTTAGCTTTGCCGGCTTCACCTAAGCGAGGAAAATCGGCTGTCTCCAGAATGTGCGCATAGTTTTCGCAATGTGCGCCCACTTCGCAATTCACACCATCATACGTAGCCGCTCGCACGATCATCTCAATTTCATCGATCAGCCCTAGATCTCGCGTCTCAATCATCCACGCAAACAACTGCGCTCGCATCTGATCTTTTAGATCACTGTATTCGGGATCATCAGCCAGATTGGCGATCTTTTCCGGGTCATTTTCAACATCGTACAGTTCTTCAAATGGCTTCTTTGCCTGCCAGATCAAGTATTCAGAATACGCCTCGGGAATCGGCAGCAAAAACACACCATCGGGATCGTGTACTTTCTGCTTTCCGGGCAAACAGGACGTATCCCAGAAATCATGCTCAGGTGTTCCCTTTTCGGGTGGCGTTGCAAAGAAACCACCATCTGGCCAAAACGAAGCATAAGGGCGATGAGGCAAAAAGTTGCGAATGTAGCGGTATTTCTCATTCCGAATCGTGCGGATCACCTCATTGCAATTGTCCAGGCGATCCCGCGCCCCACAGGCATAATCGCGATGCGGTTCTCTTTGCTTACCGAGGAATGCCTGTCCTTGAAAGTGTTTGGGAATCTGCACATCCGTCATGCTCAAAACAGATGCGCCCATATCCATCGTCATCACCAGATCATCCACCACCGTTCCCGGCGGTCCTGGTGCCAGATGTTGATATTTCGCGGGAAAGCGGATAATCAACGGCACCCGCAAACCATCGTCATAAACGTGCGTCTTGCCCCTCGGAAAACCTGTGCCGTGATCAGACCAGAAGAAGACAATCGTATTGTCCAGCACACCTGCGGATACCAAATTTTCTATCACTTCACCTACGTGCCGATCAACCTGCATCAAGCCATCGTAAAAAAGAGCGGTGCGCTCTCTGGCGAGCGGTGTATCAGGCATAAAAACGGGAAGTGGCGCATTGTCGGGATCGTGCAATTCTTCATCCGTCAACAAGCTCGATCGCTGTTCTCGCGCTTGCTCTGGGGTCAGCTTAAATACACTGGCGTGGGATTCACCAAAACTATAGACGGCAAAAAAGGGCTTCTCATCCGCTTGTGCCAAAAGCGCATCATTGCTCTGATACGCGGCCCATTCGTCGGGATCGATGTCGGTGTTCAAATCAGTATTGATCGCCGAACAGTTATATCCTGCTGCCATCAGATAATGCGGCAACATTTGCACAAAGTCAGGACGTCTGGCAAAACTGCGATGATGATGCGTACCCACAGTCGTCTGATGCATGCCGGTAAAAATACTTGTGCGCGCGGGTGAACAAATAGGCCCACAGGCAAAAGCGTTCGCATAGCGAACGCCTTCTTCGGCTAGCTTATCGAGATGAGGGGTTGTGGCATAATCATCGCCATAACACCCTAAGTTCCTCGCACTCACATCGTGTGTATTTATCCAGACAAAATTCGGTCGTTCCACCCAATCAATTCCCCTTCAAGAAATCCACACTGTTTTGTATTCAAAAAAAGGCTCCAGCCCCATCTCGCCGTAGCGCCGGCCAATGCCGCTCTGCTTAAAACCACCCCAGGGCGTGCGATGGCTCAGCATACTGGCACTATTAATGGCGACAATCCCTACTTCCAAGCGCCGCACAAAATAGCGCTGTTGCTCAGCCTCTCGGGTCCAGAGCGAAACGAGCAGTCCGTAGTCCGTATCATTGGCCAATGCCAGGGCTTCGTCATCGCTGGCAAACGTCAGCACGGATACAACTGGTCCGAAAATTTCGTCGCGGCAAACCGGACTGGACTGATCTGCAAAGGCAAAAGCCGTAGGCTCAAAATAGCAGCCCTTGGCGTACTCGTCTCCCGACGGACGTGTGCCACCAAACAGCAGAGACCCCTGTGCTTTGCCCATCTCGACGTAGCGCTCCACGCGCTCTACCGCCGCTTGGTCGATCAACATGCTGGGGCCTGCGGCCTGCGCTTTTTCTTTTAGTAGAGCGATAAATTCGTCGCGCCGCGATTCGTGCAGCAAAACCCGGCTTATTGCCGAGCACGCCTGCCCGGGGAAGGCCGATCCCACGGTCGCCGTCGCCGCTGCTTCGAGGTCGGCGTCGGGCAGAACGATTTGCGCTGTTTTGTTGCCCAGATTTAGCTGCACTCGCTTGAGATCTGCGGCGGCCGCGGCCATGATCTTTTTGCCCGTCGCTGTGCTGCCGGTAAAACTGATCAGACGCGTAGCGGGATGCGCGACGAGCGCCTGCCCCACCTCGGGCCCCTTGCCGCTGAGCGCGTTGACCACTCCGGCGGGGAAACCGGCTTCGTGGAATGCCTGCATGGTCTTGAGCGCCTGTGGTGCTTCTTGGTCGGGCGCTTTAAGCACGACCGTATTGCCGGCTACGAGGGCTGGCACGGCCGATAAAAGAGTGGCCAGCATCGGCCCGTTGAAGGGGGCAAAGATCGCGACGACGCCCAGCGGTTCCCTATATACGTAATTGGTGCCTTGGTCGCCGTGCTCAATAAGTGTGCCCGCCCCGTCGTCTAGTTTACCCACGTAGTAGTCGATGACGCGCTCTACCAGCGGCGGGATGCTCGGCCCCCCTTGGGGCTGGACCTTGGCGGCCGCCAGCTCGTCGGCCATGGCATAGAGCACCTCTTTCAGTTTGGTGAATAGAGCGCGCTTGTGCTCAATGCCGCAGAACTTCCACTCGGCATAAAATGCTTCGCGCGCAGCAGCCGCGGCCCGATCCACGTCGGCTCGACTGGCATCGGCGACTTCGGCGACTAATGTGCCATCTACGGGGCTATACAGGGGATAGTACTGTCCAGATGCAGGGGGACATATTTGGCCCCCGATCAGCAAATCGCTTTTTTTGACACTCACTTCATCTTCCTTTCTATTCTCACAACTTCACCGAGGAATCCACCTTGCCATCACCGCCGGCCCTGCCCGAAAATTACGACGCCCAAGCACACATGATAACCCATCAGGTGCGTGGGCGCATCTTTCACGCCACCATAGCCTCGGCGCAATTGGCCTCTGAGCTGATGGCCAGCGGCGCACCCGCCGCCATCGCCGAAGCCGCCGCCATCTTTCGCGCCGTGCTCGCCTGTCAGGAAGTGCGGGATACCCAACCGCATCGCGGCAATTTTCGCTGGGAGCTGGAAGACGAGGTCGTCGAAGATCTCAATGCCGTGCAGTTCGTGCTCTTTTACTGCATTCCCGTGCTGTGCAAAGCATCAGACGCCCTGCCCTCGGACTTGGCCGCGGCTATGCGTCGCGCTGTCGCGCTGGGATTGGAGGAAATCGTGCGCATTGACGTGGCCTTGGCCTATACCAACATCGTCCTCAAGGACATTGCCAACTCCTGCCTCGGCGGCCAGTTGTTGGGCGATGATAACATCGGCCAGCGCGGCCGGGAAAAACTGGTGCGCTGGATGGCGCACGTGGACACCTACGGCCTGCCAGCCGAGTACAATAGCCCTAACTACGCCTCTGTCGCCGTGCGCGTGCTGGGCCGCTTGGCCGAACTTACAGAGGACGAACACACCCGCATCCGCGCCCGCACCATGCTCGCTCGCCTCGGCCTTTCCGCCGCGTTACACATACACCCCGGCATCGGCTGCTGGGCCGGCCCCTTCAGCCGCGCCTATAGCCATGCCGTCTTTAACTCCAACGCCTTTAACGTCGATGACGTGCGCGCGTGGTTGGATGGCGGACAGGTACCCGCTTGGATTGGCGACCTGCTGCAGCGCCCCAACGTGCCGCAGCAAATAGACGAAACAGCCCACGGCGAAGAGCCCGTGGCGCTGAGCACCTATCACAGTCCCTCGTTCTCTCTAGGCGTGGCATCCTGCGAACTGAAGACCCAAGAAGTCATCTTTATCGCCCTACAGTCCAGTGTATTTCACGCGCAGTACCGGCTCGCGGATAGCGACCGCTGCGGCGTGCTCTTTTCGCGTTATATACTCGACGACCAGTGGCTCAGCTTCCAGACGACGCCGTCGCGTGCGCCCGGCCACGTCGTTCCCGAAGAGGGCCACTTCTACGGCGTACACGAGCGGGGTCGCGCCATCGGCCTCTACGCCCCGCGCGGCTTGGACGCCTGGACGCGGCGCACCAGCGCCAAGGCCGTGCTTGTGTGGACCGAGATCGAGCAGGTCGATGAGATTTGGATCGGCCAGCATAAGGTAGATTCTCTGCCAGTGGCAGTGCCCCGGGGCGAGGTGGTCGTCGTCGGCAGCGGTGCTCTGTGGACGGCCGTCCAACCGCTCGAACTGACCGATCTGGGCGGCGGTGCCCCCATCCTCTTGGTCGAACTGGACGGTCATCTGGCCTTGGAGATGTACAACTATACGGGACCAGCCAAGACGTTCTGGGAAATGGCCAAACCCGGCTCCTTTTACCAGGGCCAGCCCCGCTGCGGTTTCTACGCCGAACTGGCCGAGCGCACCGACTACGCCAGCGGTGCCGATTTTGCCGCCGAGGTCGCGAGCGGTGCGCTCGTCGACGAAGCGGCCCCGCCCGCCACCTATACCGCGGGTAGCGAGCGCCCGCTTCGCGTGGAGTACGCGCGCGACGACCGCATACTCGGCATTGAAGTCGATCTGTATGAGTGGTCGCTAAAGCGGCGTTGGACCCAGGACGGCTCCTTAGACTGGCCCATGCACGAGTCGCCCTACGCCCGACAGGGCACTTCTGGAAAGGTCTCTATCGGCGGTGCTACGCTCACCTGCGACAAGGGCCCGGTATGGCTTTGCGCCTGCCCAGGGGGCAAAAGGTATGTTGCCGCCTACAGCGGCACCGAGATGACCTCGTTAAAATTGGAGGTGTCCGGCGATGTAGTCGAGCTAGCTGAGATAGGCGCGGGCATGGTGGTTTGGGACGAGGGGCAAGTAAAAATAGAAGCCATATTGCCCTGATTCAGTGCCAGCTTTTCAAACCGAGCAGTTTCTCACCAAGCTCGGTGAGCGTTGCAGCCTCAGCATGCGTCCTCTCCCATTCACGCGGGTCACCGGGAAAAGCATCGCGCTGAGGATGGTCCTGTTCACGCCAGAGACGGATGCGTTCCTGTCGCTCGACTTCGTTATCCTCTTCGGCCGGATGCATCGAAATATACTGGGCCATGCGGATTCGGTCCTTCGAGTGATTGGGACGCACGCCATGGGCGAGAAGGCTATTAAAAATGAGCAAATCGCCCGCTTCCATCTCGATATTCACGACGGATAACCCGGTTATATCGGGATGCATGGGATCGCGGTCCGCAGGCTGGGTCTTGACCCATTCCTCGAACTTTTCAAACAGAACTGGAACACACTGGAATCCTCCGACATCCCCATCCTGCTGCTGTAGGCTTAGAACGCCTTGCACGCCGATCGGTAGAGGTCGTACCGACGTATCCACGTCCCAATGAATGAAGCCGTCTGAGTTGCCGCGGACCTGCTCTGGAGGCTTGAGATTGGCGCGGTCGATGGCGACCCAGAGATCTTCCCGGTCCCAAATATCGACAAAAGCATCGTACACCCGTGGTTCCTGTCGATTATCCCAGAGATACTGGTGATTGTAGATCTCCAGCATGCCGGTATTGTTGAGTTCCTTCATTTTATGTTCTCGCCGTTGCGGAGCGTACCAAGTCGTGGGATTATTCGGGTCTTTCTCATCAAATTCCCACAAGAGCTCAACAAGGCGCTCCACATTCGCTGTCGGCACGGCTTGTCTGATAATGATATAACCTTTAGTAGTCCAGTGTTCCCAATCCTGAGACGTAAGGACTCGGAATGGGAATCTTTTCTTTATATCCTTCAGTTGCACCTGAGTCCGCGAGGTGACAGGGTGAGTGTTTTGAGGGGATTTCGGCAGCATTACTAATAGGGGTTTTAGTGTCTTTACTTGGCCCGTCGCTGCTTTGCCAACCACTCCCATAGGTCTGGATCGCCGTAGGCATTTTGCCACGCCTCTACGTGGCCTCCTTCAGGGTACACGGTAAAGCGGACATCGTTCCCAGCCGCTTTGAGCGCGTCAACCATCTCTTGAGATTGTTGCAACGGCACGGCCTCGTCTTTTGCGCCGTGGAAAACCCAAGTTGGGATCTCCTTCATTAAGGGCGCTTTTTCTGGATCCCCACCACCACAGATGGGAACGACGGCCGCGAACCGCTCGGGATAGGTACAGGCTAGTCCCCACGTCGCATATCCTCCCATACTCAAGCCGGTCACGTAGATCCTAGCCGTATCGATGCGATAGGTCTCAACGATCTCATTTAGGAGGTCATGCAGCGCGTCTATTGACCACCACTCATCCTTTGGACACTGCGGCGAGACGACCACGAAGGGAAAGTCCTTCCCCTGCGCTATCATTTTCGGAGGACCGTGAACTTTCACTAGCTCAAGGTCGTCTCCGCGCTCGCCCGCTCCGTGCAAGAACAAGAGCAACGGCCACTTTTCTTCGCTACTATCATAAGCAGGTGGCAAATACAGCAGGTATTTCATCTCAATGGTACGCACTAGACTCTGTGCAATCTGTCTTTCTGCGGACTGGGCATCGCATGGGTGGACGCTCCACAACAGGCAGTATAAGAAAGCCAAAAGGCTCAGACTACGCTTTATCATCCTTGGACTCCTCTCCTTCTATATAGTCGATCTCTTGACAGATCGAAGAGAACGGCTTTCATGTCCTCAGGCAAACCCGTCTAGTCCACGTCATCTTTTTTCAGCAATTTCAGCGATGGTATCGCCGGTTATTTTGACGGTGTGGGTATCTACTCGTTCAACGTCCTCACGGGCCGCTTTGGCCTCGGCACTGGCAGCGGACTGATATTCGGTCGCGAAAACATACGGGGATGGGATGGTATAAGGTGCGATTTCCCCGATCCGCCCCATGGCCTTGCGAGCGCCCTCGCGGATCAAATCCCGAGCTTTAGTGGGAGAGAGGGTGAGAGCACCCGTGCGGCTGAGCCCCTCTTTCACGACAATGCCTTCGATGTCGGGAACGTAACGCTGGGCCTCGTCCACAGCAGCCCGATCCCCGCTGACAAAAACCGTGGGCACGCCAACCTCACCGGCATGAGCCATGTTGAAACCAATTTCACCGATCAGTTCATCGTTCAACCAGCAGTTGGCAATACTGCGGGAACTCCAACTGTGACACAGCACGCCATTAGGTGTGTTGTCCATCGCGTGATGGCCGTACAAAAACTGCGCCGCAAATGTCAATCCCATCTCCCACACAGAGCCCCTAGGGCGGCCGAACATCACCCGGGCTTCGCGGTGGATATGTTCGATATTGATTCCACCACTGCCGTGTCCGTCCAGCACGATAGGGTCAGTGGCGCCTCCTTCCAGAGCACCGTCTATGAGGGCGTTGATCTCCAGAGTGGCCAGATATTTGGCCTGTTCGTTGTCGCGACCTCCGTCGTAGGTCTGAGTTTCGAAATCTACGATGCCGGCCGTGCCCTCCAAATCGCACAAAATAAGAATTCTCATGGAAAGTCTCCTCTAACGAACGTGTTTGTGGAACTCGTGTACGAATCAAGTTCGATATGGTCCATGCCGATGGACCAGAACGGTGCGCCGTCCGGCGTGATGAACCACCAACGCCCGTCCCGCTGCTCAATTGTGTAAAAGTCTGCCATTGCGGCTGGTGTTCCTTGCGGTGCCTATTGTTACGCAGCCTCAGTTGTCAAAATTTTCTTGTGTACATTCAGAAGGACTACGATAAGTCAGGCACTGAAAATCCTCTGGCTTGCAGTGCTCTTAGTGAAGGTTGTAAGTCATCTTCACGAACCAAGAAAGCATCGGTAGTGAATGTGGAAATTGCCATGACACTTATGCCGGCGTCTTTGAGAATTTCGGTGATCCTATATATCACCCCGATCATGTCGAACGTTAAAGGCTCGTCGATGAAGAAAACCCGCCATCCGTGTGAACTGTCGACCACCAGGGAGTCATCGGACATTTCCCCGTTTTCACAAATGATCGTCCACTCTCCTGCTAGGCGCATTAAGGAGAAAAAACCATTTCTAGTTCTATTAACTATCTCTGGCAATCCGGGGCTGTCTTTGACCTTTAAAATTGAATAAATCCCGGACAGAACTTTGATCGAGAAGTGCTGTTCCATCTAATATTCTCTCTATACCACTTTCAACATATTGACTTTCGTCTAACGTCTCACAGTTTCCGAATTCGCGGAGTGGTTTGCCAAGCGTCGTCTCTCAGCCGCTGTAAGACGCAACCTTCTCCAACACCCCGTTCTTAAGGAACTTGCCTAGCATTGGTGCCAACTTGGCGATCTCTGCCGTCAGTTCATGGGGGGCATCATAGGCTGTTCGATTGACTCCCTCTATCAAGATGCCTGCGGCAAAGGTATCTATCTGATGGGGATATTGCTCAGGCCAGGATCCGATGCTCTCGTATCCCTGACGGAACGCTGCTCTCAATGCCGGATAGGTATCTTGGGCGGTATCGTCCATTAGGTCCCTGAACGCCGTTGCGATGTCTTGCACTGGAAATCCCCAGCAGGTGTCCTCGAAGTCCAGCGGATAGAGAATCCCACGGCATACTTTGATATTGTCGTGATGCAGGTCGTTGTGGATCACGCGGAGGCCGTTGAGATTTGCATATAGGGATTCATAGGCTGCATTGACATTGGCCATTGTCTCCTTGAATACATCCCTAGCTCCGGGGCGGAAGGCCGGTAAGAAATGATCGTCGAATAAGATCTCGGAGCGTCCGCGATGGTACGGATTATCTACGCGATGGCGAGTAAAGGATGGCGGTGGAACGAATTGCAGGGACCACTCGTGGAGACGAGCGAAAAGGATCCCCATGTTGTAGAGATTTTCCTCCGTTAGTCGGAGGCCCATTCGCACCCCGGGGAGCCAGCTCATGACCATGCAGCGACGTGGCTCAGGAACGCCCTCGGCAGCAGCCTCAATGATGTAATCGCCGGTCTTCGCTGCGATGGGCAACGGCGTGTTAAAATTACCGTCGTGGCCCAAAGCCTGTAGGAATGCCACTTCTGAGATGAGGTCTAGGTTAGTGCGCCAGTTAGGTTCGCAAACGCGAATGAAATAGGAATCCCCGTCTCTTGTCTTCACTCGGTAGTTCGCATTGGTGAAAGCCTCAATCAGATGGACGCTTGCGACTTCCATTGGATAGCACAATAGCGCGTTCATGGCCAATTGACGTAATCGGCGGGTCTTTCCCCTGTAGCTGAGCTTCTCAAAGGGCTGCATAGATATGATCGTTTATTACCTGAATGTGGACATTAGACGTTCAATTGGGAGGGAGTTCAGCCGCTTGTCTGGACATCTGAAAGTTTCCTGAATTCCGCCTCCAGGATTGAAAAAATCACTCGGTCATACCAACGTCCGCCAAAGAAAAACGCATCGCGTTGATGTCCCTCCAATTGGAAACCACACTTTTCGAGCACGCGAATAGCGGGACTGTTGAAGGCCACTGGATTTGCCGCTAGGCGATGGAGTCCCAGATGATCAAATGCATAGCTGACGATGAGTTGGAGGGCGTTTGTGCCATACCCTTTGCCGCGATCGGATACTCTGGCGAAGCCTAATCCCAGCTCTGCAGACCGGTCTTGCCAGTCGATACTGTGTAGCTGAACATGCCCGATAATTTTTCCTTCCAAGGTAAAAACGCCGAAATCAACGCCAGTCTGACCTTGCTTGCCTTGAATTTCTTCAAACCATTTGTCGGCCTGTTCTTGAGCAAGTCCTAACTGAACGTGCTCCGTCGGGACATCCCCGGCGATTTCCGTCATTTCCCACAGCGTATGGCAATGTTCCCGCTCCAATGCCCGTAGGATCACATGCTCACCTCGAAGTTCGATCATTCGCTACTGCTTCCACCCCAGGTAATGTCCCTCGGTCTTGTCGCTGACCACTATCTTTGCGTCGGGACGCTCGCGCACTTCGGGGCGCAGACTCGTTCCTAGGCCGGGGCCTTCGGGCGTTAGCAGATGCCCGTCCTGTATGTTTATATTCGTCGTCACAAACTCCCCGTACCAGCCTTCGTAATACTGCCGAATCGTCTCCATCAGCATCGCGTTCGGCACGTTCATGCAGATATGGGCGCATGCAAACACGTTTACAGGCCCGGTGCAGTCGTGGGGGCATACCGGAAGCTGATACGTCTCCCCCAGAATCGCAATTTTCTTCGTCTCTGATATGCCACCCGTCCAGATAAGGTCGGGCATCAGAATTTCCACCGCGCCCTTCTCGATGAATTCGCGGAACTGGTAGCGCGTCACAAACCGCTCGGCGAGACAAACCGGAAACTTCGCTTCCCGCACCAGCGCCAGATGCGCGTCAACGTTGCGCGGCGAAAGCATCTCCTCAAGCCAAAGTATATTGTACGGCTCCAAAGCCTTGGCCACCCTTATAGCGTTGTGCAGACTCCAGAATCCGTGCCCGTCTATAGCAATGCTCATGCGGTTGCCAATAGCCTCGTGAATTCTGCGTATCGGGTCTATCATCGCCTCGATTTCTTCGTCAGAGACGTAGTACCCATCGCCCTCGTGCGCATCGGGAAACGCGCCGAGTTTCATGTGCTTGATCCCGCGCTCAAGAAGGTCTGTCACATGAGACACGGGGTCTTCGCGGAAATTAGGGCCGCCGCCAGTATTGTAAACGCGGATTCTGTCTCGGCAAGCGCCGCCGAGCATTTCGTATATAGGTCGGCCCGACGCTTGTCCCGCGATGTCCCAGAGTGCGATGTCTAGCGCGGAGATGGCGCGAGTCTCTGCGCCGCCATATCCCCAATGGTCGGCAAGGCGGAACATATTGTGCCAGTGGTTCTCGATATTCAAAGGGTTGCGGCCTATCAGCATGGGCGCGAATAACTCATGCACCGCGCCTTCTACCGCCATCGGCCCGTACCAAGTCTCGCCAAGCCCAACATGCCCTTCGTCTGTGTAAATCTGCACCCAGATTCCGCAAGCATAACTCTGGCCTCGGTCTGCCACGCGGATTGTTTCTACCTTGGTTATTTTCATTTTTCTCCTTTGCCGGGCACGGAAGTGTTAAGTGAATTTGCCTCAAAATGTCGGTAGTTCACGATGTCTCTTTGCGCGCAAGAGCAACCAGCCGCTTTGCGCTACGCCCATACGCACTGCCTTCCAAATCTCCATATAGTTGCGTATTACTAAACCCAACTTGCAAGAGACGGTCCTTCAGTTCTTGGCCAGAGTACAGCGTGTGGTGAAACTTGAACGATTTTACTTGCTCATCCCGAATCAGGAGCCACTCATTGTGAATCCTTGTCCAATCATCGAAGATTTCTCGACGTTGAACGATCAATGTCCCGTCGGGACACACCTCTGAGGAGGTCGCGGCGAATACCTTGGCCAACCACTCTTTACCCATCAAATCCATTACGAGAACTCCTCCAGGTCTGAGACTCTCGTAAATGTTGCTGAGCACTCGCAGGTCCTCGTCCTTGTCATCGAAATAGCCGAAGGACGTAAACATGTTGAGCACCAAGTCGTACGAAGAGGGCCGCACAAAACGACGCATGTCCTCCTGCACAAACTCAACGTCTAATTTCTGCTCGTTTGCTCGCGCCCTAGCTTTTTGCAGTAGGAACGCGGTAGCATCAACTCCTGTTACGGAAAATCCTCGCTTGGCCAGGATCGTGGAATGTCGGCCGGGGCCGCAGCACAGATCGAGGATATGTGTCCCGCTGAACTCCACCAGCGAAAGAATCTTGGCGACTTGATCTTCCGCAGATTCAAATCGCTCTTTTGGGAACATATAGGGATACATTTCCGTCCAGAAGTCTTCGTTTTCAAACCATTCGGACATAGAATTCCAGCCTCATGTTTTGGGGAGCGTCAGGATCCAATAGGGCAAATTTCGAATCAACCCGTTTATTCTTCGTCATGCCAGTAGTCGTCGGTTCCGCCTTCTGAAACGCGGGTCCACCCTGTAAGACCCTCCTTGTTTGCCTGGAAAGATGGGTGAACGGAAACCTTATTCATATATCTCTACCTCTGCCTATCTTCTTTTCAAATGGTAAGTACAGACTGCGCCGACACCCCAGGGCCTCCAGCCCTTTCTCATAAATCTCCTCGCACAGAGCGACTTTTCCATCCATGTACGACTGGCGATCATTGTCGTGCTCTTCAGCGAGTTGCCATTTCAGGGTACTGAGCCTACGAGCATATTCGGGGCTTAGTCGGAGAAAATCCCTGAAGACAAGATGCCGCTTCAAGGCTTCACCATACTTGTCACAAACGTACGCATGGTGGGCGGGCAGAGATTCCTTCAGGCCGCTATCGGACAGATCGAAGGCGTCTCTGCCGGGAATACCCAAGTCGCCTTCGTGGAAATATCCGAGCTCTGCAAGCCGGTCCTTCGTGCGCTCAAAATCCTGTGGCTCAATGACAATGTCAACGTCAATGATTGGCTTGGCAGTCATTCCGGCGACCGAGGTGCTCCCGACGTGCTCGATGCTGCAATACCTTCCGGACAAAACAGAGTCAAAACGGTGTCGCAGCTTCTCGAACCACGAAGGCCAGGTCGGATTATAGTGCTTCACCAAAGTAACGGACATGATTCAATTGATCTGTGTTGTGCCTAACGTATCGCCGTGCCCGGACCGTCTTTCTAGGACGACCGCTTGCTGTACAATTCTTGACGCGATTTATCCAAACCCCTAGCTTAAATATAAGTGCCTCAGGAAGGCCCTCCAGTCCGCGGTAAGGGTCATAGACCCACCCTCCTCATGTAAAGATTGACCTTCTTTCGCCTGACCGCGCGGACAACAGGCATTCAAGAAAGAGGGTTATTATGCCTACCATCCTACCTCGTAGTCCCGATCTTCAGCATATCAGGAGACGTGCCAAGCAGTTGCTCCATGAGCATCGGGAGGGTAACCGTTCCGTTGGTGATCGCATTCGCCATCACCATGCCCGATTTGCTGGTGCTGCACTAAGCGAAATCCTTGCCGCAGACTTCTCGCTACAAGATGCACAGCTTGTCGTTGCACGTGAATTCGGGCAGAGTAACTGGTCGCGCTTAACGGCCGTTGTCGAGTTGATGCGACAGGTGCACCAGACATTCGAAAGCGGTGGCTGCGTTCACGTGATCGCGAGTGACGCTGACCAAGCGCATACGTTCGAGGGGCTTTTGCAGCCTCATTATAGCACAGACCAGCTAGGATTACTACCACCCTACGTACGGGGTGAGCGTGTTCAGTCTGCTCTGTCTCGCTCTACTCGCATTCTTTTGCAAATGCCGATTCTAGTAGCAGAGTATCAAGTCCTTGGCCGAACTTACCTGCTGGAGCACCATCATAAGCCAGAAGGTCCCTTTCAGGTTGATATGCAGCTAGCTCGTACCCGCGCTATATTTCCTAGGTCTGTTTACAGCAGAAGGCCAGTTGTGCATGGCATCAAAAAACACAGCGATGAAAAGTCCGAATTTGACCATGTGCTGGAGTTTAGCATCCAACAACTAGGCGAGCTTTTTGGCTCAATCAGTGTCGTAAATATTTGAAATTAATCAAGTTTGCGAACCCCGAGCTTGGCGAGGAGTTGCCGAAGGCCAAGGCGTAGACAGCGCCGCAGCGCAACACTGATGTATTATGTGCCGTGAAAAAATCCGATAGCCTACAAGACGGATTCCCAGGCGAAATCAGATCAGCTCGATACGGAGTTTTTTGCCCAGAGCCCGCGCTGCGCGATCCATAGTCTGTAGCGTTACGGAGGGATTGGACGCGTCAAGCAGACGGTCCAGCGCAGACCGACTGGTTTGCATGCGCTTGGCCATCGCCGATTTGGACAGCTTGTTTTCCTCCATGAACTGACTCAACTGATAGGCAATAACGCGCTTGACGGCCGTTGCCTCTGCTTCACTGAGAAGGCCCTCATCTGCGAGGAACTCATCAAAACTGCTGCCGACATGTTTTTTCATCGTGTCTCCCGGAGCATCGTTAGTCTGGATCGTGCCAAAGTGAGATCGCTAGCAGGGGTCTTCTCACTTTTCTTGATGAAACCGTGCAACAGGAGGATGGTGCCGCCGTAGACCGTAAAGACTACTCGGGCTATCGAATTGGGCAGGGTGCTACGGACCTCCCAAAGACCGCTCTCAAGCTTGCGTACCAGCGGCATTCCAAGGGGCCACCCAAACTGAACGGTCTTGATGTCCGCACCAATGATCCTCTTTTCCTCTCGATCCAAGCTACGCAGCCATGCTCTAACCGGCTCACGCCCTGTCGTCGTACGGAAGAAGCGAACCGGCAGCGGCCTATCTCTGTTCATCATCCTCCAATGTACCAATTATGGTACACTTGTCAATCTCCTTTTGGCTTTCGCTTAATGTTTTCGCCATGCCCGAGCCGCGTAGCGGTTGGGCGGAGGCACGGCGTTAGAGGATATCTGGTCCGGGGCGGGATGGTGCATTCCTTCCACCGAAGAATGCTTTATAGATGAAGTGTCGGTCGGGCACGCCGCGCCTTTCAAACTGTTGGAATAGGGCGCTATCATCGTACGGAACATGACGCATTTTCAATTTGTAGCTCCTGCTCTCGCACTTTAGGATGGCGAATCGCGCAATGGGTTCTGAATGGCAGCCCAAGGAACCGGGGTTTACGTATCTGGCCGTCCCCACTAAATCTGAAGGTGAATGCTTGTGGCCATAGAATACGAGATCGGAGTTTATATCTGCGAAGACTTTATCCAAATCGACGGGACGAGGATTATGGACGATGGGCCTGAAGTCAATCTGCGATTCCGTGAGGCCGTAGTGGAGAAACGATATTCGAACACCTTCATACACATCTTGAATCAGGTAAGGCCATTCTCTCACTGTATGGCGCAGTGACGGATCAAGACAGGAATGTACCCACTGGTGATGTTTCAACTCGCCGTCGCTCATCCATGAGGGTTGTGGCTCTGGAAGCCCGGTCGAAAACCAGGCGTCATGATTACCGCAAATCAGATTCACGCCAGGCGTACTCAGCAGCAGTTCCAAGCATTCTGCCGGAAATGGGCCGATGCCTATGGCATCGCCTGTATGAAAAATCGCGTCGGCACCCTCGCGCCGAATTGCTCTCAGGGCAACCTGAAGTGCAGGCAAATTGCCGTGGACATCTGTCAGGACCGCTATCTTCATGTTCCTTTATAAGATGTATGCTCTACTTACGAGCGTTCATTGACTCTACCAGTAAGTCGATCTTGTCGTCGTAATTGGCAACAAGCTTAGGCAGTGCCCTGACATCGGCCCAAAAGAAATCAAATGGGTGGATCACAGATCCGTCCTCCGCATGTTCTCCATGACGCCAGGTTTCTTCTATTGGCCCTTGTACAGACAAATGAAAGAACCAGCGATACTGTAGTTCATCGCGCCCACAATCCCGCATGTCTCGGGTATCTTGGGCTAGGAACTGCTCATATCTGAGCTCGGTTAAACCGGTCTCCTCTTTTGCTTCTCGCATCACGGCATCCTGAGGATCCTCTCCGGGCTCAATTGTTCCGGCCGGAACTTGAATGCCGGCTTCCGGTGCTTTCGGGTGAGTAAAGAGGAGCAGGCGGCTCCCGTTGGTGATATAGGCGTAAGCTCTGTGACGGATTTTCATTGCAATTTGGGAACTGATAGCGATTGTCAGGTTTCAGAACTGCCCAACATGAAGGTTATTTCCCGATGCCAGCGTATGGTATCGTCGGGAACTATGAACTCTAATCTATCGCAAAGGAACGACCCTTTGGGTGCCGTGTCTTGGAGTTGGTCGCAAAGCTTGAGACTCTCTGGTATTGAGATAAACTCTGCGACCGTCATATGAGGTGGTATGTGCCGCCTCTTATACACCTTGCCAGCAAATGCTCGGGATTTATGGAGGGCCTCCTGCAACGCGCGTATTGGCTCCTCAGGATGTATTGAGTATGAGACACCCGGATGCTTGCTGGAAGCGTGGAGGGTATGGAAATGGAGCTCAAAGGGCTGAAAGTCCTGCAATATAGCTCGGATCTCAGTTTCGAGGTCTGGCGTCATCTCCAGGCTAAGTGGGTCAGATACAGAGATGTGAGTACTGCACGTAGCATGAGATTTCGGATCGTACCGCTCTCGCAATGGATTTATTAGATCGCTCACCTCTTTCGGAGGCATGATGAGGATCAATCCGAGTCGATAGTCAAGCTGCCAATCCTCCCAACTATCTGTATTCTGTGCATACCTGATCATCGTTAATCACTCCTTCAATAGGCCAGCAGCGATGAGCGCGCGATGGTGCAGGGGTAGAAAAACGTCCAGCGCCAACTCCTCAAGGAGTCCTTCAGGTTGAACCAGTTTGCGCGCCAGCGTCTCGTGTTCGGGCACCCACTCATTGAGTTCGACTTTCGCTAGCCAGATGGAACGAACCAATACCAGCCCCTTTTCGTGCCCCCTGATACACTCTCCGCGTGAGAATCCCAATAGCTTTGCCTCTCTGACCTCAACGCATGCTTCCTCCCTCATCTCCCGCCGCAGGGTTTCCTCCCACGACTCACTTCCTTCTGGTCTGCCTGCCGGGAATCCCCACGTTTCCCCATCTTGCGTAGCCAGCACAACTTCGCCGTTGTCTGTCAGGCAAATACCACCAGAACCGTGGCGTTGTCCTTCCGGCACATCGTGAGAAGGAAACCAAGTGACGAGGACATCCTGTCCCCCCGTTTCTACCTGAAATGCTTCGTATTCCCTTGCGGGTCCCGATGCCTCAGCCACATTGCCCCCTTTGGAAATGGCATGCCTGATCCAGAATTTTGGGCAGTTCACTTAGCGAGTGAATCGTAAAATCGGGATCGCCCGTTTCGTCGTTGGGCACAAGATCGGCGAATTTCCCATTTTGGAACCAAACCGTTATGGCTCCTGCTGCATTGCCCCACGCAATCCCTCGTATGATGTAGTCATCGACAACAACCACCTCGTTGGCTTTAAGATCGACCTTTCTTAACAGGGCCTCATATTCCTTTGACTTGGCGTCGCCGTTTTCGGTGAAGACGATCTCCTCGAAATGGTCGAGAATACCCTGCTCTCGCAATGCCTTTATACGGGTCTCTTCCTCATCTGCAGGGGAGACCGATACTATACTAAGTCGGTACTTCTCAGCTAGCGTTCTTACGACGGGGATTGCGTCGGGGAAGAAATCGTCGGTTTCTCGATCATATAGGGTGCGGCCATAGTCAAAGATTATCATCTTAGCCACGGCAAATATCTCCTTTGGTCTCTGGGCGAGCGGGAACTCCACAAAGGGAACCTGAAGAGCAGTCGCCAACTGTTTTCCCAGAGCAACTATTGCCAACTACGTGGATCCGTCGACCAATCTGGTGCTTCAGAGATACCGAGTCTAACTCGTCGAGGCCCATTGTCTCATGTCTTATAGCGTTTCAGAGAAGGTGCCTGAAAGACGGCGAAACACAACACCGATCAATAATCTTGTGCCCTACGGCACTTTAGTCTGAAGATTCAGCTATTTCCTTTATTACGCGTTCGCGTAAGCCCAATACAGTGAGGCCGACCACTTCATTGTTGACCTCATCATAGCGGACGACAACCCCTTCACCTATATCAACACCCACAGCCGGTTTGGGCGTTCCGACGGAAAGATAAAGGACATCCGCTTCTTCATCGTATTCCCAATCAATCGCATCTGGTTTGTCTAGTATTTTTAGGACTTCCATAAGACGTTTCTCCTATTCGATAGACGACTGGCCCAATAAGCGGTTAAAACAAAACCATCGTCTGGTTGCACTTCTCGATAAACTGCGATTAGATATTTACTCGTCAATGGCGTTTTCGCATAGAAGCGAATGGCCATGAGTGTGCCATAATCGCCTTCCTGGATCTGAGCAGGCTGGGAAATGGTCTCTAGGATGCTCTCTTGGGAAGTCGCCATTTCAGGGTGTCTCCGTACAATATGCTGCCATCGCTCCTCTGTTAGGCGGATAGGGACACTATTGTGCGATCGGACGATTTTCAATCTTCGATATCTCCATAATTTTCAAATTCACCGTAAGCGTCCTCTAACTTGAAACAGTTTTATTCCACGGTCGATAACTGCTTGTACTCGAACAATTGGTTCAGGTAATTGTCCTTATCTGCCCCGAAGGTACGTATCCGTGTAAACAGTCGCAACCTATACCGCAAGGCTGGAATATTATACGTAACTTATTGTAATAAATTGAGATAGGACGATTTTCTGAGGTCTGACGCGGCTAGCAGCGCAAATCGCTATGTTGCCTGAACATTAACGGCACTGATCTAGAATCTTGGGAAGCTCACTTAACCGCAGTTAAGAAATCACACGGCTTCAAGCGGGGATAAGTCCTCCTCTTTCATAGGAGAAAGATCAAGGCTGCGTAAAACCTCGTTGATCTGAGCCGCTGTCATCTGCTCTGGTGCCGTGATTTCTAAACCAATGGGTTGATCTTCAGGGCCAAAATCCACCAATAAACCTGCATCTCTCGACTCTGTTCGCACACTTTTCACACCCGAAGCGGCCGATAAGTACAGATATGCGGCTAGGGGCTTCCCTTTACGGTAGGTAATTTCCAAATAGTGTTCTCGCATCTTTCAGTCCTATAGACCACGAATCTAGTCCCTTTCTCCAGAGTCTCCAAATCTTATACTGTGTCTCTTCTTTCATCTCGCCTTCTATTGGAGCCATTCCCGGTGCGACTGTTTCCACCAGCCACCAAGCGCCACTGTGATATACTTCGGCAAGTGAATGCGTCTTGCCAGTATTGCTTCTCACCTTGACAAAGCGAGTGGCCAAACCCTTGGCCCGACACAAACCAATAAAGGCGATGACAATATCTGTGCAGCCTTTGGCTTCATATACCCAGCCATCTGAGAGAATCTCCGTTGCCGTTCGCTTCCATCTAATACTGTGTTCGTGCTCCCATGAGGCTTTGTTGTAACTCCGAAACGTCAGGTGTGCTAGTAAGGCATCCCTGAGCAATCCAAGGTCTGCGGGAGTCCGTACGTCCGGCATCTGGGCTGCAATCTCTACCAGTTTGCAAGTTACTTCGACCTGACTTTGGGGCGCATTCTCCACAGCACTCATACCTCAAGTCAACAGTTTCCGTCCTCCAGATCAGAGGAGGGTTGCACGCGATACCAATACCGGTACGACTCGCTGAAACCATACTTGCGTTGTAGAGCTAGGGCTGGCTCGTTGTTCGCCATCACCTGCAGGTATGCCAGACGCGCCCCTTGCTCAAATCCCCAGTTAAGGCGTGCCTCAAGGAGCCCACGGCCGAAGCCCTGACCCCGATGCTCGGGATCCACCATCAAATCAAAGATCCCCATGATTGAGCCCGAAACAACTGCGCGAGCGCAGCCTATGGGTTTGCCATGAGTCCGGGCGACAACATAGGCCGAAGGAGTAGGGATCGCGTTGAGCAAGGTGCGCAATATCTCAGCGTGCTGATTGCGACCGGACAGACGTATCCAAGTTTCGAGCCACTCATCTGTTGCATCTTCGTATAGCGATATGGCAGAGGAACCAGCGGAACGGGCCTCAAGCCGCATGGTTTGAACCAGTGTCTCGGCGTCTTTTGAGTACTGAAGCTGCGCCAAGGTCTCGTCCAAATTCTCAGGTTGACAGGCAGGAAAAATCTTGAAAAGGCAAGGTTGCGATGCCCGCGCGTACGCCGCTTCACAATGCACCAACTTCTCCTGGAGCGGGGTTGTGGATTCATACAGCGGGACTACACAGTTGGCACGGCGACTGTATCCCTCAGACATCCGAACGATCCAGCCGTCGTAGAACTCTGTTTGCAGCGCGGGTAGCCCGTTCAGCGCCGCCTCTTCCAGCCTTGCTACAAGCTCTGAATTGTCCGTTGAATCAAGTGCCATCATAGGTACTATACATAGGATCGTCAGCTTTCCATTAGGCGTAGACAGCGCCGCAGCGCAACACCGATGTGTTATCTGCCGTGAAGAACGGTGATAGCCTATAAGACTGATCCCTAGGCGAAATCAGATCAGCTCGATGCGGAGCTTTTTGCCCAGAGCCCGCGCAGCGCGATCCATGGTCTGTAGCGTTACGGAGGGATTGGACGCGTCAAGCAGACGGTCCAGCGCAGACCGACTGGTTTGCATGCGCTTGGCCATCGCCGTTTTGGACAGCTTGTTTTCTTCCATGAACTGACTCAACTGATAGGCAATAACGCGTTTCACGGCCGTTGCCTCTGCTTCACTGAGCAAGCCCTCATCTGCGAGGAACTCGTCAAAACTGCTGCCGACATGTTTTTTCATCGTGCCTCCCGGAGCATCGTTAGTCTGGATCGTGCCAAAGTGAGATCGCTGACGGGGGTCTTCTCACTTTTCTTGATGAAACCGTGCAACAGGAGGATGGTCCCATCGTAAACCGTAAAGACTACTCGGGCTATCGAATTGGGCAGGGTGCTGCGGACCTCCCAAAGATCGCTCTCGAGCTTGCGCACTAGCGGCATACCAAGGGGCCACCCAAACTGAACGGTCTTAATGTCCGCACCAATGATCCTCTTCGCCTCTCGATCTAGGCTGCGCAGCCATGCTCTAACCGGCTCACGCCCTGTCGTTGTACGGAAGAAGCGAACCGGCAGCGGCCTGTCCCTGTTCATCATGCTCCAATGTACCAATTATGGTACACTTGTCAATCATTAGGGAAAATGCCATACGAAGATCGAAACAGATCGCAGAAAGCGGTGATCACACCGACTGCAGTGCGAGGGAGATCAGCATCTATGATGAATTGCAAACCGACTCAGGACGCAGGCAGAGGGTGAGCTTCTTCTGCTTCTACAAGTTCCTCCGCGTACTCAAGGGCGGCCCGTACATCCGCGTCGATGATGCCATATTCCTCACAGACTTCTTCCGGAGTTGCCCCTCCTGCGAGGCTCCCAATAATTCGGTGTACTGGGACTCGTCCCCCGAATCTCCGGCCTGCCATGACGGATCGAGGGATCGATTATGATTCGTTCATTCATACTGACTCAACTTGACTAGTTTTCGCTATGATCGAGCGCAAATCTGGATCTGAAAACTGATCTGACTTCAATACTTTGCCGTCCTCCCTGAATATCGGCTTACCCTGCTCATCTAGCTTGCTCATGTTGCTGCGGTGGACTTCAGCAAAGAGCTCTTCGGCAATGTCCTGCAGACCATGCGTGATGAACGTACCCAGCAGTACGTAAAGCATGTCTGTAAGGGCGTCGGCGATCTCGACGATGTCGTGGTTATGCACGGCCGCTCGATACTCTTCTAGCTCCTCCAAAAACATCTGGATACGCCCTTGGCTTATCGCCGCAGGCACCTTTGCCGTAGGCGTGCGCTCCATGTATGCTTGGAACACCTCGTGAAAACATCTCACGCTATCTAGCTGATCTTTCACTTGGCATCTCCTGACCGCTCTGCCGAATACCTTCACAGATAGTTTATGAGTCTACGAAGCTAATTGCTGGTGTATAACGTATCACAGTTTCCGAACCCGCGAAGCGGATTGCCAAAGGTCAAGGTGCCGTAGGCGGCGCAGCGAAAACCGCTGTGTTATGCGTAGTGCCGCCCTCCAGATCTAAATAGCTTCCGCGATCGAAACTATCGCCGAGGGCAAGTTTTCCAAGTCGGAAATTGTTTCATCTGGGAGTTCATCTGGCACTCGAGGTTCTAAAGCCGCATATCTGCCTTGCCTGAACCATATGGTTCGGAGACCTAGCTTCTTTGCTGGAATGATATCGTTGTCGAGTCGATCACCAATCATGACCGCCTCCGAAGGCGAAAATCCGGCGTGGTCAAGTATTGTATGGAAGAAACGTTCATCAGGCTTTTTGATCCCAATGTTTCCTGATACCTCCCTATGGCTAAACCAGCGCAACACACCAAGTTCGTTGAGGACCTCTGTGATGCTCGCTGGCGCGTTGCCAGCTAACGCAAGCGTGTATTCTTCGGCCAACTGCTCGAGAACCGCAGCGACTCCGGGATATAGCTGGTATCCGAGAGACCGAATCTCCGAATAGTGTGATCGCACTTTCTCGGTGATCTCGTTGAATAGACACACGTTAGGCTTGGCAAAGTGCCACGTGATGGCGTGCATGGCACTTGGAGCGAACTGTAAAATTTTTTCGCTGTCCAACTGCTTGTACTCTTCGACAGATAACTCGAAGCCGAATTTGCCGAGCGTAGTCCGATGCACTTCCATCAAGGCATCTTGGTGACCGACGGCATCGAGAATGGTCTCCCCAACATCGAACAGCAACACGGAAATCATTGGAATCTCGCCTAGGTGCTCTGGATCATCGAAAATGTGGCATTGCGCATAAGTTTTCGTCGTGCCCGAATCAACCCGTTTATTCCTCGCCCTGCCAATAGTCGTTGGTTCCGCCTGCTGAAACGCGAGTCCACCTTGTAAGACCCTCCTTGTTTGCATGGAAAGAAGGGTGAACGGAAATCTTGTCGCTATCAGGATAGTAGCAGGTATCAAAGGCCGGATTACTTGAGATGATCCAATATTCAAGCTCAGAGTCACTGGCATTAAGAAGCTGATGAGCGACTCCTGGAGGGCACTGAACCGCATCGCCTGCCTCCAGCTCGACGAATCCCTCCGCGAATCTCATTCGCGCGGATCCCTTGATTATCCAATAGAGCTCCCACTGCGTACCGTGGGCGTGGTACGTGTGCGCCTTCTTGCCTGGCGGAACGGTGACATGCTCCATCTCAAAAGGCCTGTTTGTGCGGTCATTGCGCAGATCTAGGGCCTTGGTGACACTCCGCTCGATGGTGGCAAACTGCTTCTTGGGCGATTCGTAGGATTTAGCCTCGATCTCGTGAAAGCTGATCTTGTTCATATATCTCTACTCCTGCCGATTTTTATTTTTAGTTTCGTATGACGCTTCGCCGTGCCCGAACCGTGAGGCGGTTGCGCGAAGGGCCGAAGGCCCGGAGCCACCAGTGGACCTGTTATGCGATGGCCGCACCCCGACGATATGTCATCTTTTAATATCGGTACCAACCCCCACAGAGGGCAGGATGACCCTCGACCGCCCGGGGGGTCACTCGTCGACCGTGGTCGCAGGATCGTCCTCAGCTTCCAGTTGACTCTCAAGAGACTCAAGGTGCCGCTCATAGATTTCCTGCGGAGTAGTGAACCGCCAAGGCTCAGACTCAGGTTCCAGTGAGTCTTGCATTGCCCGATTGAGGGCCTCTGGAGTCGCGAGCGCGAGATCGCCAACATCTGTCACGAAGCGAAGGATCGATTGCGCCAGCGCTGAAAAATACAAGGCCATGGTGTGCGGCAGGACCAACATCGTCCGGCTGCCAGCGCTTTCTCCGTATAACTCCGCAGTCGCGTCGTGTACCAAGCGGTCGCCCACGCCGACAGAATAGCCGTGCAGAAGGGTACGGTACGAACGATGTGTGAACCGCGACAACGAACGGTACTTGTCGGTTTCGCGTTTTCTGGCGGTCGGTCCGTCACGAACCTCTATCCAATTACGGTAGACCTTGTGTTCAATGAACTCGTCCCGGTACCACTTCTTGAGTTGCTTCGCCCCATTCTCGGTCTCCCCCTGGGCGTGGAAGTACGTGGCCAAGTCGAGCACTTCGTGCGTCGTGCGCAGCAGGGCTGAAAAGACTCGGTGGCGCTTCTGTTCAAGGGCTGCTAGGCTCTCCCGAAGGCAATCTAGGGCCTCCATCGCGAGCAACCAGCAGGCCTTTGACGCAGACTGATCATCGACGCGGTATTCGTTGTTTTTGTTATTCAGTAGGGGGTATAGCTCGGGGAGTAGCTTCGTCGCCTCACGCTGAAACTGATCCTGGACCGCGTATTCGTAAGGTCTCTCGTACGCTTCTAATGGATCGAGTCTCCAGATTTTGCTAGGCATGTCCGCCGTCCAGACGTCGCGGTAGTGTTATTGCGAAGCACTTTGTGCTGTCGTAAAAGGTGAGGAGCCACGCTGTCGCTTCCGGTTCCTCGGGAACGGCTCGAAATTGGTACCGGAATGTCTGCTGATCACCCACGATCTGTTCCGGAGCCGTCATCACGGGACTTGCAATCGTAGCGACAGCTTTTCTCCCGTCCTCATCGAGATCAGCCAGCCCATCCACGGCGAAGGCCTCCACCTCGGTCTCAGTAGAGAGCCGATTCCCGAGTTGGTGGTAGTATAGGCCGCGGACGATCCGAGCGACGACTCGGGTGACCCTATCGAGGTCGACGTCGAAGGCACCTGTCTTGCCGAGGTAAATCCCGGCCGGTGTTTGGACGTCGACCTGCTTCACAGTGTCGTAGAATGCGCGTCGCCAGCCGCGCTTGTCTGGCCTTTTCAACGAGCGGACGAATCTTCCCCGAGCGTCCACGGCATCAGGGTTCTGGCCAGTCGTGTGTCGGAGGGAGATGCGAGATACAAAGTACTCATCGTCTCCGGCGGCTTTCTTGTGACAGTCAGGGCATGCGGGAACCGTAATCAGGTGAGGTCGGGGTGAGGCGAACAAAGCCTTCGGGGGAACGTGGTCCCTTGTCACGGGACCCTTGGTTTCACAATAGACACAGACACCTTTTTTCATCTTCCTTGCTATCCCGAAGTTGGATCGAACTCAGTTTCGTCTAACTGCTTGTACCCGAACAATTGGTTCGGATACAAGCCACTATATGTTACTTATACGAAACGAAGGTACGTATCCTTGTAAACAGTCGCAATCAATACTGCGAGGTTGGAATATTCTACGTAACTCCTTGTAATAAATTGAGATAAAACGATTCTTTCTGAGATTCACACACCTAGTGTGCATTTCTCCGGCAAGCGACAAACGCCCTACGTCTCCTTCTCCCCATCCTCCCGCCGCCAAATCTCATACGGATTCTCCCGATTCGCCAGCGGCAAAGACACCCGCGTCCCCAACCGCTGCGACTCGTGTACCGCCATGATCATTTCCAGCGCCGCTCGCCCATCCTCGCCATTGGAACAGGCCCGCACCGGGCGATCCTCCTCAATGGCTTGGATCAATTCCCGCACAATGATCAAATTGCTCTGGTGCGTGCGCTCGCTCGCCGAATACTGTTCCCACTCGTCCAACAGCACCCGTTCCCAAGTGCCGTTCTCCTCGCCGGGGATCCACATGCCCTGGCGATAGACGTACATCTCGCCGTTGGGCGAATTGCGCAGGGCGATGATGCCCTCACTGCCGTGCGCCTCAAAACCGAACCAACGGCTGTTGTGCCCTTTTGGATAGCCCGGTTGCGATTCAAAATGCGCGGTCACCCCATTCGCAAAAACGTAGTACGCCGCCACCCCGTTGCCAGCGATCAAACCGATGCGCTCGTCCCCTTCCCGCACATCGTCCAACGCGACCTCGCGCCCATCCTGCGTGACGTGCCCGTGGGCCCAAACCACCTCGGCCCCGGCGAAGTAGCGCATACTGTCCATCATGTGCGTGCCCAAGACCATCAGATCCTGAGACCCAGCCCGGCGGTCGGACTTGCCGTGGCTGCGCAGCACTTGTAGCTGGCCGATCTCGCCCTCGTCAACCAGCTTTTTGCCGTACTCCTCGTAGGGATTGGCGCGCCGGTGCGCCACCGCGGTCTTGACGCCGTGCTCCTGACAGGCCGCCAAGAGCGCGTCGGCCTCGCGCAGAGTGGGCGTCAGCGGCTTCTCGATAAACACGCCGCGCACCCCGGCCTCGGCACAGGCAATGACCATGTCGGCGTGGCAGTCGGGCATCCGCGGACAGACGCTGACTAGGTCCAAGTCCTCGTCGGCCAGCATCTGGCGGTAATCGGCGTAGAGCCGTTGGGCACCCGTGCGCTCGCCGGCTGCGGCGCGGCCCTCGGGATCGGAGTCGGCCACAGAGACTAAATCCACTTGCTCCAAGTCCCGGTAAACGGTTTCCAGTCCGTGGCCGTAGTCGCCGGCACCCGTGCGCCCGATGACTCCGGCTTTGTAGCGCTTGCTCATAATTCACACTCCTCGTCGTTTAGTTTTATTGAACTACCAAGATTACGGCTAGCACCCCCATGCCCACGCCCAAAACGGCCGCCCGACTGATCGGCTCTTTCCACAACAGCGGTGCCGTCACATTGTCCAAAATGACAACGCCGCAGCCCACCAAGGGGAAAAACACCGTGCCCGGCACGTGCTTGAGCGCGATCAGCACGGCCATTAAGGCCAGCAGATTGTACACCCCAATACCAGCCCCCACCGCCAAATCGAAGCGCCGAATGCGCTGCCGCGCCTCCCACAACAATACCGTGCCCCCAATGGCCCCGGCGGTAAAGCCGATGACCATGAGCACTTGTAAATACGAATCGTCCAAGCCAGCGTAATGCACCCAGCGCAGACAGGAAGTGCTCATCCCTTGGATACTGAAAACCAAGAACAGCAGCCCGGTGGCGATCCAGCGCGAAACATTGGTCTGGTGCCCAGCGTGCCGCGACATCAACAAAACAGCCACCAACGCCAAACCCAAGCCCAATAGTTGAAGGCCGCCCAACGGCTCGTTCCACAGCAGCACGCCCAGCCCCACCGGCACGACGATGGCAAGGCGGAAAGCAGTCAACACCGAGGCCACCCGAAAGGTCCGCAACAAGCGCGTCATCAACAGCATGGAGCTAATGAAGACGACACCAGTGATCGCGCCGACCTTTACTGCGCCGACCGGTACTTGCAATTGTCCGGTGAATCCCAGATAGAGCAGCAGAATGGACGCTAGCACCCAGTAGTTGGTCGATACCACGGTCGGAGCGTAGCACCGGTGCTGCGAGGCCCATTTGAACGCCTGCCCAAAGCCGAATTCCATCAGCAGCGGCAGCACTAACCAGAGGGGCGGTGCCCCTTCCATGATCATCCGCCAGTCCCCCAAAAAATTGACATGCGCTCCAAACTCCACGACCACCCCTTCTCTGTCAAGCCATCCGTCCATTGCCGCCCCGACAAAAGTCTATTCTATTATGTAGCCGATGACAGGGGGCAAGCTCATGCAATTAGAACGACTGCTTCTGCACCTAAAACTAGACGGCTGGTGCGTGGTCGAAGACGTCATCCCAGCCAACCAGATCAAGCACGTGCGCCAGAGCGTCGAGGCCGCGGTCGCGGAACACCGCAATCCCGCAGCCCCATCCGGCATTGGCCATCTGCCGGGCATGATCAACTTCGACCAGTCCTTCGCGCCTTTTCTCGCGGATGAAAACTTCCTCGCCTTGGTCGGCGCGATGCTAGGCCATCATCCGCGCATCTCCTTCACCACCGGCACGATCAACTACCCGGGCAACGAGCGCGGCGGCTGGCACGCCGACTGGCCCTTCAACCAGAACAACGCCGGCCACATCCCCGCGCCGTATCCCGATGCGACGGTCCACTTGACCACCTTGTGGATGCTGGCCCCTTTTACCGAGGAAAACGGCGGCACCCTCCTCGTCCCCGGCAGCCACCGCTCCCCCAACAACCCCACCGGCGACAATGGCGTCGATCCGCTCGCCCCTTATCCCACGGAAGTAAACGCCTGCGGCCCAGCCGGCAGCGTGCTCGTGCTCGACAGCCGCCTATGGCACGCGACCGCGCCCAACCGCTCGCACCAACCCCGCACCTCGGTAGTCGTGCGCTACGCTCCTTGGTGGCTCAATGTCGAGGTCTTGCGCCCCGGCTCGGATGAGCGCCGCCGCCTGTCCGAGGAAACCGGCCGCAAGGAAAACGCCGTGCCGTCACTGCCCGCCAGCGTTTTCGCCGACCTGCCCGCCCCGGTCCAGCCCTTGTTCCGCCACTGGGTCGCCCGCCCCGAATAGATTCCGCGCCGATTGCGTCTGTAGGGGCACCCCTCGTGGGTGCCCTTTTTTGTGCCCTCCCGATACCAAACGACTGTCCGAAAATGAACAGTGATTGTTCAAAAGCGGACGAAAACGCCCTATTGCGAAAAATATAACTTGAGTAAAAACAACCATTTGTCAGTTTGGCACGGAATTTGTTATACAAATGACAAGCGGAGGAATAAATCCCATGGACACAATGGACCGCCCAATAGATCCCACCTTCCTGCGACGCCAGCGCGGCAAGCGCATCGCCTATGCAGTGGTGGGAGTGGCTGCGCTCCTCTGGCTCTCTGTTTGGCTGCCCAGTTGGATCAGACCGGCGCTAGACCCCGACCGCATTCGCACCGCGCAAGTGCAATGGGGCGCGGTGGAAGAGACGATTACCGCTTCGGGCACGGTGGTACCCCAGTTTGAGCAGATCATCTTCAGCCCCATCAATACGCGGCTGGTGCGCATCCTGCAAAAGCCGGGAGCCATGTTGCAGCAGGGCCAGCCCATCGTCGAACTGGATTTGAACGCCGCGCGGCTCGACGTCGAGAAACGGGCCGAAGAGTTGGCCCTCAAGCAGAACCGCCGCACCCAACTCGAATTGGACGAACGCAAAAAGCTGAGCGACCTGGACACGCGCTGGAAGCTGAAAAACTTGGAATTTCAGCGTTTTAAGACCCGCACCGCTCAGCTCCGCGAGTTACAGGGTTTTGGCGCGGTCTCCGAGGAAGAGTTGAGCCAAGCGCACCTGCAAGAACAGCGCGCTGAGATTGAATTGCAGCAACTCGAAGAAGACCGCCGCAACCTCGTCGAATCCACCCAAGCCCAGTTGGAGGCCCTGCAATTGGAGATGAATATCCTCGAACGCGAGGTCGAGGAGGCCCGCCGCCGCTTGGAGCGCGCCCACATCCGGGCCGACAGAGACGGCGTGCTCACCGCGATTGCGCCGGAAGTTGGCGCTTCCATCAGCCAAGGCCAGGAAATCGCCCGCATCGCCGACCTCAGCTCGTTCCGCGTGGATGTCACTGTTTCCGATATCCACGCCCGCCGGCTCCAGATCGGGCTGTGGGTGCGCTCGCGCATTAATGAAGAGGAATACGTAAAGGGCCACATCGCCCGCATCCTGCCCACGGTCGAAGGTGGGGTCATTCAGCTTGAGGTCGAGCTAGAGGATTCAGCGCACGCGTTGCTGCGGCCCAACCAGCGGGTGGACGCCTATATCGTCACTGCGCGCAAGGACCGCGCCCTGCGCCTCAAGCGGGGGCCGTTCATCAGCGGGCGGGAGGGCCTGCACGAGGTCTTTGTGGTGCGCGGCCAGACCGGAGTGAAAACCGAGGTGCGCATTGGCATTGCGAATTTCGAGTACTACGAGGTGGAAGAAGGGTTAATCGAAGGCGACGAAGTGATCATCTCGGATGTGAAAGACTACCTGCACTTGGACGAAGTCCAGATCAAATAAAGGAGACTGCCATGATTAAACTCGAAAACATCGAGAAGGTGTACCGCACCGAGCAAGTCGAGACCCTCGCCTTGAGCAACATCAACTTCGCCGTTGACGAGGGGGAGTTCATCTCGGTGATGGGGCCGTCCGGCTCGGGCAAGAGCACGCTGCTCAACGTCATCGGCCTGCTCGACGAGCCTTCCGCTGGCGACCTGAGCCTGAACGGACGCCACATCAATTCCTACGCCGACCGCTACTTGGCGCGCATCCGCAATGAGGAGGTCGGCTTCATCTTTCAGAGTTTCCACCTGATCGCCGATTTGAACGTGGTCGATAACGTGGAGATCCCCCTGCTCTATCGCCGAGGGCTGTCGGGCAAAGAGCGGCGGCAGATGGCGCTAAAGGCGCTGGATCGGGTGGGGCTGAGTTCGCGGGTGAAGCACTTTCCGTCGCAACTGTCGGGCGGGCAGCAGCAGCGCGTGGCTGTAGCCCGAGCCATTGTCGCGCATCCGCACATCCTGTTGGCCGACGAGCCGACGGGCAATTTGGACAGCCAGATGGGCGACGAAATCATGGGCATCATGCACCAGCTCAACGAAGAGGGCACCACCATCGTCATGGTGACACACGACCAGCGCCTAGCAGACCGCACCGGGCGCACGGTGCGGCTCTTCGACGGGCGGCAGGTTCAGTGAGAGGAGGAGGAGATGCTAAAGAACTACATCAAAATGGCGCTCAAGGTCCTGTTGCGGCGCAAGGTATTCACCTGCATCAGCCTCTTTACCATCAGCTTTACGCTCATGGTGATGATGGTGACGACGGCCTTGCTCGACCACGTCTTTGGCTCCTTCCCGCCGGAGACGCGGGCGGATCGGACGCTCGGCATGAAGATTCTCACAGGAGAACACACAGACCACCCAGGCAGGTATACCCGGGCACCTAGCTACGCCTTTTTGGAACGGTACGTGTCCTCGCTGGATCATGCGGAAAAGGTGTCCATTTCCACCAGCTTCTGGTCCCCGGAAGTAACGTATCGCAAGGGCGTGAAGATCGAATCCGACCTCAAGTACACGGACGGAGTGTTCTGGGAGATACTCGAATTCGACTTCCTCGAAGGCCGTCCCTATACCACAAAGGAAGTAGAGGAGGCCCAGCGGGTGGCCGTGATCAATGAGGAGACGCGTCGGGTGTTTTTCGGGGGAGAGCAGGCCGTGGGGAAGTACATCGAAGTCAAAGGGCACTCTTTCCGCGTAGTAGGGGTTGTACCCAATGTGCCGGCATTCCGCGTGGCGTCCTTTGCCGATATCTGGGTGCCCGTCAGCACCCGCGAAACGGACGAGTACCTGCGGTACGATTCGATATTCGGCGACTCTCAGGCGCTGATTTTGGCGCGTAGTGCGGCCGAAGTACCGCTTATCAAAGAGGAATTCGCCGATGTGCTGACCCGGATTGAATATCCCAATCCCGATCAGACCAATCGTCTCATCGGCGGTCCTGCAACGCTGTTAGAAGAGACTACGCGTAGCGTATCCATTACTAGGGACCTCGGCGGCGGTCCTACCGATGCGATGTTCTTGATGCTTGGCGGTCTGGGGTTGCTCTTCATGCTCCTGCCGGTGGTCAGTTTGGTCAACATCAACAGCACTCGCATCTTGGAGCGCGCTTCTGAGATCGGGGTGCGCAAGGCATTCGGCGGGTCTTCGCGCACCTTAGTGGGGCAATTCATGGTGGAGAACGTGATTCTCACGCTCTTGGGCGGTGCTTTAGGGCTGGTGCTTACTTTTCTCGTCCTACAAGCACTCAGTGCCAGCAACATTGTGCAATACGCCGAATTCCACCTGAACCATCGCATCTTTTTCTACGGCTTGGTGATAACCTTAGTCTTCGGTCTGCTTTCCGGCATCTATCCGGCTTGGAGAATGTCGCGCCTGCATATCGTAGAGGCCCTCAGAAGGAGGAAGCAATGATACGCCATCTCTGCAAGCTAGCCTGGAACCGCAAAAGGGCGAACGCGCTAACCGCCTTCCAGATCTTCATTTCTTTTTTAATCGTCTTTATTACGGCCTCTCTCGCCGTGGACAAGGCCAACACTTACCGGCAGCCTCTCGGATTTTCCTACGAAGATCGATGGGTCGTGGAATTCAGGGAGGATCGAGCGCGGCCAGCGCCTAGCGAGGCGGAAGTGCCCAACCGCAGACAGATCTATCAGACCCTAGAGGAATTCGACTGGGTCGAGTCAGTAGCCGCGGTGGATAGAGCAGCAATCCCCTATGGTTTCACTCGGTACGGTTTCGACATAGGCGGACAAATGGTTTATCACGGTTATGTTTCGGATGAGCTCCACGAAGTGTTCGATCTTGAGTTGGTCAGCGGGCGGTGGTTTAGTGAAGAGGACGCGGCTCTAGATTGGGAGCCGCTCGTGATAACCCAGCCACTTAGCGAGGAACTCTTTGGCCATGAAGATCCCATTGGCCAGCAGATCGAAGAGTGGGGGGGGGATGACCGGGACGGACGGGTCATCGGGGTGGTCTCCGCCTATCGTCGCAGCGGGGAATTATCCGATACTGAGTTCTTCATGTTAGCTCGCTTGGAAGACGATTACTCTCATCATGTCCATTTTGTGGTCACAGTGCGTCCTGACACCCCGTTGGCGGCCCAAGAGCAAATTTTCAAGCGGCTCAAGGCCATGGCCCCGTGGTACATAGTAGATATTACGACCTTAGAGGAAGATCGCGCCTCGTCGTTCAAGCTGACCCTGACGTATCTGTTTGCCGCCGGGGTCGTCTCTGTGTTGGTGATGGGTATGGTGGCGCTGTCGTTGAGCGGCGTGCTGTGGCAGCGGACGACGCTGAGGATCGAGGAGATTGGCCTGAGAAGGGCCTTGGGCGGGTCGGCGGCCAGTATCTACGCGCAGTTGACGGGTGAAATGCTGGTGGTCGCCAGTATCGGCGTAATCGCTGGTCTGCTGCTCGTCTTGCAATTCCCATTGCTGGAACTACTCGATTACACTGGCGGTACCTACGCGCTCAGTATAGCCCTTGCAGCCCTGATAATTTACGGCCTCGTGATCGTGTGCAGCCTGTATCCAGGGCGGCTAGCCTGCCAGGTACGGCCGGTCGAGGCGCTGCACCACGAATGAGTCGGAACGTACTTCACATATCCCAAAGGAGGATGTCATGAAATCGCTCAAATCTGTAATCACCCCAATCGCCACCGTCGCCACGGCGTTCAGTTGTGGACAGGCTGGCGCGGAGAGCATCGCGGTGAAAATGGAGTCTGTGCGCGAGGATTCTGTAGAGCATCTCTTTCAGCCTTCTCTGACGCGGATTCCGATCGGTGCGGAGTTGACGGAAGGACTGCCCGAGGTCCAATCGGTTGCTGGGCTGGAGATCCATGAACCCCTGCACGCCCGCCTTTCGTTTGAAGATTCGCCGGCTGAGCCGATTGTTGTACTGGGATTGGATAACGACGGACAGGACATCGCCTTCGCTGTGGCCGATTCGACCGCGCAACCGCAGAAACTCCAGCTCACGGAGGGTTTTTACGAGCTCATTCAAGGGGAGGCCCTACAATCCGAGCTAACTGTGCCTCCGGCTGGTCAAGCACCTGAGTTTAATATCGGACTCGTGTTCAGCCGCGAACATAATGCCGTGCTGCACCGCCCTCTTGAACTGCGGCTAGGCGAGGCCGACATTGGCGGCCAACGCTATGCCATAGCCATAGTTAGAGATCCGCGTTTTTGCACCTACACCATGCCCGCCGACTCGGTGGGGATCACGTTCTATCAACTTATGATTGACCTCAATGGGGATGGAGCATTCCTGACTCAAATGGATTCTCAATACGAAATGCAGGAGGTCGAGGTTTTTGAGGTAACCAAGCCTTTCTTGATCGACGGTCAGGCATACGAACTAACCCATGTGTCGGCGACGGGGGATCAGTTGGTGCTTGAACGCAGCGATCAAACGGTCGCCCTCGCCGTGGGATTCGAGATGCCGAATGTCGCCGTTACTCGGCTCGACAGCACCACTATCGACCTGACGGCACTGCGCGGCAAGCCCGTGGTCATCAACTGGTGGAACACCTTCTGCGGCCCCTGCATCAGGGAGATTCCCGAACTCAACGAACTGGTCGAGAAATACGCCGACCGCGGCGTTGAGTTTCTCGCTATCGCCCACAATGAAATGGCTCATTTGTCGCCGTTTCTGCAGAAGCATCCGTTCTCTTATGACATCGCCTTGGGGAACGGCGAGGCCATGCAGATTTTCGGCTATGCCTTTCCGCGTCATGTGATCCTAGATGGCGAAGGTAAAGTCGCCTACGACGTCCTTGGTTACAATGCCGATGCCACCGACAAAATGGACGCGGTTATCGGCTCGCTGCTGAGCGAGCTTTGACTTGCCATTCCAAACGCACTCCACACCTCCCATAGGAGGATGACATGAAATCGCTCAAATCTATAATCATCCCAATCGCCACCGTTGCCACTGCGTTCAGTTGTGGAATGGCTAGCGCGGAGAGTATCACGGTGAAAATGGAATCCGTGCGCGAGGATTCCGTAGAGCATCTCTTCCAGCCACCTCTGTACATCTATGGGGGCGCGCAACTAACGGAAGGACTGCCCGAGATCCAATCGGTTGCTGGACTAGAGATTCATGAGCCCCTACATGCCCGCTTGTCGTTTCGCGATTCGCCGGCTGCACCGATTGTCCTAGTGGGATTGGATAACGACGGACAGGACATTGCCTTTGTCATTGCCGACTCCACTGCGCAACCGCAGCGACTCCAGCTCACGCGCGGTTTTTTCAAGCGCCTTCGCAGCCAAGATGAAGTCCAGCGAGCCGAGTTGACTGTGCCCCCGGTTGGCCAAGCGCCTGAGTTCAAAATCGAACTATATATCGAGCGGATAGAAAATTCCCGCTGGGATTACGTGCATCACCGCAATCTCGAACTGCGGCTGGGCGAGGCCGAGATTGGTGGCCAGCGCTATGCCGTAGCCTTAATGAGAGATCCGAGTTTTGGAACTTACTCCCTACCTGACGACTCGTTATCCGTTGACTCGTCGGAGTTCCCTGATCATAGATTCCTGATTGATCGCAACGGGAACGGCGTATTCCTAGTTCTCCCCTCTGGCCGCCAAACTGAGGAGTTGGAGAAAGAGATGTTCGGGGTCAAAGAGCCCTTCTTAATCAACGATCAACTTTACAAATTGGCGGATGTATCGGCGACGGGGGATCAGCTAGTAATCGAGCGCAGCCATCAAGAGGTCGCCCTCGCCGTAGGCTTTGAGATGCCCAACATCACCGTTACTCGGCTCGACGGTAGCACTATCGATCTGACGGCGCTGCGCGGCAAGCCCGTGGTCCTCAACTGGTGGCATACCACCTGTTCGCCCTGCATCGCGGAGATCCCCGAACTCAACAAACTGGTCGAGAAATACGAGGGTCGCGACGTCGAGTTTCTCGCCATCGCCAATAACAAAATGGCAGAGTTGCCGCCGTTCCTGAAGAAACATCCGTTCTCTTATGACATCGTCTTGGGGAAAGGCGAGGCCATGCGCGTTCTCGGCCAGGCCTATCCGCGTCATGTAATTGTCAACAGCAAAGGCAAAGTCGTCCTAGATCTCGGCGGTGGCAGTTCTGGTATCATTGGCCAGATCGACGCGGTTATCAGCTCGCTGTTGGTGAGTGAACTTTGAGCATTCCATTGCTACGCACTCTGCACATCCCATAGGAGGATACCATGAAATCGATTAAATCTGTAATCACCCCAATCGCCCTCGTCGCCACGGCGTTCAGTTGTGGAATAGCCAGCGCGGAGAGTATCAAGGTGAAAATGGAATCCGTGCGCGAGGGTTCCGTAGAGCATCTCTTCCAGCCTTCTCTGATGCGCGGCTTGGTTGGCCCGCAGTTGATAGAAGGACTGCCCGAGATCCCATCGATTGCCGGGTTAGAAATCCATGATCCCCTGCACGCTAGCCTGTCGTTCGAAGATTCGCCGGCTGCACCGATTGCCATAGTGGGACAGGATAACGACGGACAGGACATCGCCTTCGTCGTTGCCGATTCCACTGCACAGCCGCAGCAACTCCAACTCACCAGCGATTTTTTTGAGCGCATTCGAGATGATGCTCTGTACGCTGAACTGACTGTGCCCCCGGCTGGCCAAGTGCCTGAGTTTAAGGTCGAACTCTTGATCAGCCGGGAAAAATGGAAGAGTGTGCTACACCGCAATCTCGAGTTGCGGCTGGGCGAAGCCGACATTGGCGGACAGCGTTATGCCATAGCCTTAGTGAGGGATCCGCGTTTCGGCACCTACACTCTACCTTCTGACTCACTTGGGATGACTTTACATCAACTCATGATTGACCGCGACGGAGACGGCGTATTCCTGACCCACCTATACGGTCAAACCGAAGTGCTGGAGGACGAAGTTTTCGGGGTCAACGAACCCTTCTTGATCGACGGTCAGGCCTACAAATTGGCCCATGTGTCGGCGACGGGAGATCAGTTGGTGATCGAGTCCAGCGATCAAACGGTAGCCCTCGCCGTGGGCTTCGAGATGCCGAACGTCACCGTTACTCGGCTCGATAGCACCACTATCGACCTGACGGCACTGCGCGGTAAGCCCGTGGTCATTAACTGGTGGCAAACGTTCTGTCCACCCTGTATCACGGAGATTCCCGAACTCAACGAATTGGTCGAGAAGTACGCGGACCGCGATGTCAAATTCCTCGCCATCGCCGACAATGAGATGGCAGAGTTGACGCCGTTTTTAGAGAAGCATCCGTTCACCTTTGACATCGCTTTGGCGGACGACGAGGCCGTGCACGTTTTCGGCCAAGGTTATCCGCGTCATGTGATCATAGACGGCGACGGAAAAGTCGCCTACGATATCCATGGCTACAGTCCCGATACCGCTGACAGGATCGATGTGGTTATCGGCTCGCTGTTGAGCGAGCTTTGAGTGTTCCACTGCTACGCACTCTACACATCCCAGAAGAGGATACCATGAAATCGATAAAATATGCCATCACCATCATCGCCACAGTTAGTTGTGGAATAGCCAGTGCAGAGAATATCACGGTGACCATGGAACCCGTGCACAAGGATTCCGTAAAGCGTCTCTTCCAGCCGCATATGCCGGGTGGTTTAGCTATCTCGCGGATGACGGAAGGATTGCCCGAGATCCAATCGGTTGCCGGGCTAGACATTGATGCACCCCTGCACGCCCGCTTGTCGTTCCTCGATTCGCCGGCTGAGCCGATTGTCATAGTGGGACTGGATAGCGACGGACAGGATATCGCCTTTGCCGCTGCCGATTCCACCGCACAACCGCAGCGACTCCAGTTGAAAACCGGTTCTATTGATGGCGTTCGCGATGCCCCGCGAGCCGAACTGATCGTGTCCTCGGTCGGCCAAGTATCTGAGTTCAAGATCGAATTTTTTATCAATCGCGAACGGAATTTCGTGATGTACCGCAATCTCGAACTGCGGTTGGGCGAGGCAGATATTGACGGCCAACGCTATGCTATAGCCTTAGTTAGGGGGCCGTATTTTGGATCCTACTCCCCACGTGCTGACTCATTGGGGAGGACTTCGCATGATCTCCTGATTGACCGCGATGGAGACGGCGTGTTCCTGACCAGTCTATACGGCCAAACCGAGGTGCTAGAGGATGAGGTCTTCGAGATCACCAACCCTTTCTTAATCAATGATCGAGTTTACAAAGAGGCTGATGTATCGGCGACAGGGGATCGGCTAGTAATCGAGCGCAGTGAGCAAAGGGTCGCCCTCGCCATGGGCTTTGAGATGCCGAATGTGACTGTTACTCGGCTCGACGGCAGTGCTATAGAGTTGACGGCGCTACGCGGCAAGCCCGTGGTCATCAACTGGTGGCACACCGCCTGTGCACCCTGCATCGCGGAGATGCCCGAACTCAACGAACTGGTTGAGAAGTACGAGGGGCACGACGTCGAGTTCCTCGCTATTGCCGACAATGAAATAGCGGAGTTGCCGCCGTTCCTAGAGAAGCATCCGTTCATCTACGACATCGCCGTGGCGAATGCCGAGGCTGCGCGCATTCTCGGCACATCGTATCCGCGTCATGTAATTGTCAATGACGAAGGCAAAGTCGTCTTGGATATCACGGGTCTCAGTTCTAATACCGTTGATCAGATCGACACGGTTATCGGCTCGCTGTTGAGCGAACTTTGAGTGTTCTACAAGCATTCACCGGAACTACCAATTTTGAAGATGGTTCTGCTATAGGCACTTCACCACGAATGTGTTGGGATGTTATGGACTGCAAAAAGACTAGCTTTGAGCGTTCTACAAGTATTCACCGGAACTACCAGTTTTGAAGATGGTTCTGCTATAGGCATTTCACCACGAATGAGTTGGGATATTTATGGACTGCAAAAAAATTAACGCGAATTTGCTTTTGACGATGGCTATTTTGGCTGCCTTATGGCCCGTCCCCACAGTCCATGCCCAGCCGTGGTTGGTGCGCGGCACCGTTACCGACGCGTCCACCGGGCAGCCCCTGCCAGCGGCTACCGTCCAGCTAGCCGGCACCTATAGCGGGACCATAGCTAACGACGAGGGCGAGTACTCGCTCAAGGTGCAACAATTACCGGCGACGTTGACAGTGAGTTACATCGGCTATGTCTCCCAAGAGCGCGTGTTGACGGCCCCTGCGGAGCGGATTGATTTTGCCTTGACGCCAGTGCCCTTTCTGCTCGATCCCATTGTGGTGACTGCCGAAACCTCAGCCGAGGGTATCATGCGTCAAGTCATTCGCCGCAAACAGGAGTGGCGGCCCAGCTTGGCCAGCTATCAGGCACAAGCCTATGCCCGGCGAGTTTTGGAAAACGAAGAAGGCATCGTCTCGATCGGCGAGTTGGCCTCGGAGATTTACTGGGAGCGGGAGCGGGGGCTGCGCGAAGTAGTCAAGTCGAGGCGCGTGACCCAAAATTTGGATGCCCAAGAAGCATACATCTCGGCCTTTGCGGGGTTTGCGAATTTCTACGACGACGATATCCCCTTTATCGGTCACACGCTGATCGGGCCGACTCATCCCGATGCCCTCAAGCACTACCACTTCGACTTGATCGGCCAACGCTATTTGGACGATAAGGTGGTATTCGACATCTCGGTTGAGCCAAAGAATAAATTGCAGGCCGCTTTTGTCGGCCGCGTCTCAGTATTGGACGAGGATTTTGCCTTGCTCGAAGTAGAACTGGCACCCAGCCGGGCGAGTATGACCTCGGCTGTTCCCCTGCCCCTGATCGAGCACATGGATTTTGCCTACCAACAACAGTTTCGCGGCTTTGCCGGAGGGGTGCGGCTGCCGGTCGATTACCGGGCCTCTATGGCAGTAAAAATCAGCATGGTGGGGCTGCATTTTCCCGCGATCAAATACGATGTGGTGACGCGGCTGAGCGATTACCAAGTCAATGTCGATATGCCCGATTCGCTCTACGCCAGCGAGGAAGTGCTGCAGGTCGATTCGCTGGCCGTGGCCCAGGACAGTTCCTTTGCCCGGCTGGCCGACAAGGTGCCCCTGTCGGCACGGGAACAAGCCGCTTATGCGACCATCGACAGCACCATGCAGTTCGAAAACGCCTTCCAGCCGACGGGGTTTCTCGCTCGTTTGTTGGTGAAGGAGCAAGCGGACGAGACGGAGGAGCGGACGGAACAGGCCACTGAAAAGACGGGAGTGCGGGTGGAGCCGTCGCGCTGGGGATCGGTCAATCTGAAGCCTGCTTTGCGATACGACCGAGTGGGTGGGGCGCATCTGGGGCTGGAGGGGAGCAGGGGTCTGGGCGGCGGACTGGAGACCGGTGCCGCTACCGGATACAACGTCGGTCTGAAGCGCTGGTCTTACCGGGGCCGGGTCGGCTGGCAGCGGACAGCAGGTAAGGTGGCTCTGGAATACGGGAGAGGGCCGGTGCCGCGCATTCCTTCAGACAGCTATTTCCCTTTGCTTAACAGCGGCCAATTCCTGTTGGGCTTGGACGACTATTTCGATTATTACTGGAACGAAAGGCTGCGAGCGCGGCTTCATCTTGCTCTGCCGAGTCAGGTCGGCTTGGCAGTGGGCTTTAATCACGAGGAGCATTCTTCGCTACAGGAGACGACCAGTTTCAGTCTGTTAAATCGGGACTGGAGGCCGCGGTCCAATCCGGCGATTGAGGAAGGTCGGCTGCGCTCGGTAGAGGCGGGCTTTGAGTGGGGCGAGCCATACCAGCCTTTCGGAATAACGGCGAATCGGCGGGTCGCAGTGGGGGTGGAGCACAGTAGTGCCGGGCTGGGCAGCGACTTTTCTTTTACCCGCTTGCGCCTAGCGTTGGATGGCCATTTCAAGACCTTTCTCAAGCGCCGCGTCACGCCCAATGCGCTCGATGTGCGGCTGGTGGCGGGGTACTCAATCGGCGATGTGCCAGTACAGCGCTTTGGATCGTTGGAGGCCAGCATGGGCTTTTTCTCTCCGTTTGGCGCTTTCCGCACGGTGCGCGGCCATCCCTATGAGGGGGAGCACTATGCGGCCCTGTACTGGGAGCACAACTTCAAGACCACGCCCTTTGAGCTATTGGGACTGTGGGATTGGGCCATGCGGGGTGCCGGGTTGGTGGTGCACGGGGCTTCGGGGCGGACGTGGATTGATGCTGAGCGGCGAGCCAAATTGGGGTACGATCCGCGCTACGAAGGGAGTTTCCGCCATGAGGTGGGAGTCTCGCTCATGCTGTACCATCTGCTGCGCCTCGATTTTACCCGGCGCTTGGATCGGCCCGGCTGGGGGGTGGGGGTGAGTTTGGTGCGCTTTGATTTTGGGGGTAATGTTACTGTAAGGATGTAATCCTTGACGTTGACGGATAACATGTTGCTGCTAGCGATGTTTCGGACGAATTTCTCCATACGCTTGGGCTAGCCGAGGCTTTTAGCACGAATGAGGAAGGAATCATGCGTTATCTCATGTTAGCCGTTTTTCTGTTCGTTCCATTGGCGTATGCCGCGCCAGGTCTCCAAGAAGCACCTGAGGGCAATTACGATTTGGTGGCCGTCGAACTCGTCCACATACCCGAAGAAGTGTGGGTCGGCGATGAAGTTGTGTTCGTTCAGCATCTGGCCAACCGAGGCACCGACGCCATTTCCGGCCGCACCTATCGGATTGATTTGTACGTTGACGACGAGCGCGTCAGCTACAATTACAGCACAAGACGTTTGAGGCCGGGTGGGAGTAGTACCTACTCAAAGGCCGAAGGCTATTATCATTTCAAGCCGACTGAACCGGGGACGTACACGTATCGCTGGGTCTTGGACAAGGAAGGCAATCTGCCCGAGACGGACGAGACCAATAATGTCATCGAGGGGACCATCGTCGTGGCCGAGCGTTCAGCCGAGCACGACAGGCTCCAAGCGGCCCTGCTCGACCAGCTCAAACTCATCGGCAGAAATATGGTGGAAGGGCGCTATCCTCCCGAACTCGAACTTGGCCCGGATTCAACTCACAAAGAGTTACAGTGGTTTACAGAGTTGTTCGACGAGTTCGGGATTTTAGTGTACTCGGGGGACTATTATCGCAACTATCTGACGCCCCGGGAATCCGCCCCTCCGAGAGAAAGGGCTACTCACCGCTTGGCCATCAGAAACATGAGTGAGAGCGAATGGCCAGCGTTGTTCGTCCAGTATTTCGACGGGCAGGAATGGGCCAAACAGGCCACCAGTGAATTCTACCGGGACAATCAAGTTACAATGACCTTCAGGGTGGCTCACGATGAGCAGACCGGTACTTTCCGTCTGCTGGAGTTGAGTGGGAGTGGGATGCGTTATCGCTCCCCGGATGAGAGGAGTTGGCTCGGCGTATGGTTGATCGAGAACGAGGGTGGGGTTGGCGCGGTCGTCCGCCGAGTAGAGGACAGTAGTCCCGCGCAAGAGGCTGGCTTTGAACAAGGCGACATTTTGCTCACCTTGGCGGGTAAACCCATAGCTTCCCCGTCCCAAGTAAACTTCCTCCTAAGCCGTATGAAACCCGGCACTGAGGTTGCGTTCGGGCTCGTGCGCAATGGTGTCCAAATGGAGAAGACAGTACAGTTGGGAACCCAACCCGAACGCCGCCGCCGCCGCAGATGAGGACTGGACGATGATCCTAGTGGTAGATGACGATATTTCCGTGACCACGTCGCTGTCCCTGCTGCTCAAGCAGGCCGGCTACCAGACCGCGACCGCCGCGTCTCCGGCAGAAGTCCTTTACCACGAATGAGGAAGGAATCAATCATGCGTTATCTCATATTAGCTGTTTTTCTGTTCGCTCCATTGGCGCATGCCGCGCCACTCGAAGAAGCACCTGAGGGTAATTACGATTTGGTAGCCGTCGAAGTCGTCCATATACCCGAGAAAGTGGTGGTCGGCGATGGAGTCGTATTCGTCACACATCAGGCCAACCGAGGCACCGACGCCATTCCTCCCCGCACCTATCGGGTCGATTTGTACGTTGACGGCGAGCGCGTCAGCTACAATTACGACACATGGGGGTTGAAGCCGGGCAGGCGCAGTTTCTCCTCAATGTCCGAAGGCTACTATCACTTCAAGCCGACTGAACCAGGGACGTACACATACCGCTGGGTCTTGGACAAGGAAGACAATCTGCCCGAGACGGACGAGACCAATAATGTCATTGAGGGGACCATCGTCGTGGCCGAGCGCTCTGCCGAGCACGACAGGCTCCAAACGGCCCTGCTAGATCAGCTCAAACTCATCGGCAAAAATATGGTAGAAGGGCACTACCCTCCCGAACTCGAACTTGGCCCGGATTCAACCCACCAAGAGCTACAGTGGTTTACAGAGTTGTTCGACGACATCGGGATTAAAGTGTACTCAAGGGACGAACCTATTAACTACCTGACATCCCCGGAGTCCAATCCTCCGAGGGAGAAGGCCACTCACCGTTTGGCCTTCAGGAATATGAGCGAGAGCGAATGGCCAGCGTTGTTCGTCCAGTATTTCGACGGGCAGGAATGGGCCAAACAGGCCACCAGCGATTTCTACCGGGATAATCAGGTTACTATGATCTTCAGGGTAGCTCACGATGAGCAGACCGGTACTTTCCGTCTGCTGGATTTGAGTGGGAATGGGATGCGTTATCTTTCCCCGGATGAGATGAGTTGGCTCGGCGTATGGTCGATCGAGGGCGAGGGCGAGAGTGGCGCGGTCGTCCACCAAGTAGAGGACGGCAGTCCCGCGCAAGAGGTCGGCTTTGAGCAGGGCGACACTTTGCTCACCTTGGCGGGTAAACCCATAGCTTCCCCGTCCCAACTAGACTTTCTACTGGACCGTATGAAACCCGGCACCGAGGTTTCTTTCGGGCTCGTGCGCAATGGTGTCCAAATGGAGAAGACAGTACAGTTGGGAACCCAACCCGAACGCCGCCGATGAGGCCGTGAATGAACCCAAGCGTCTACCTCGAAACATCGGTTATCAGCTATCTGACGTCTCGGCCGCGCCAAGATGTGACGATCGCTGGTCATCAGATCACGACAAAATTTTGGTGGTCAACCGCGGCCCAGCGATTTGATTTGTTTGTCTCCCAACTGGTGGTTCGCGAATGTTCAGGTGGCGATCCAGAAGCCGCAAAGGACCGCCTCGACACTATTGCTAGGATACCAGTTCTGCCGATCACGATAGAAGCGGAATCTCTGGCCGATGCACTTATGCAAGGACATGCGATTCCCAGCAGTCAGCCACGCGATGCCCTGCATATCGCTTTGGCTGCTACCCACGGAGTACAATACCTTGTATCGTGGAATTTCCGCCACATCGTAAATGCCTCGCTTCGCCCCGCGATAGAAGGCATCTGCCGTGCTGGTCAATACGCTCCCCCTATCCTTTGTACACCCGAAGAATTATTGGAGGTCGAAGATGATTGATGACCCAATTGTGAACGAAATACGTCAAATTAGCCGCGCTTATGCAGAGCAATTTAATTTTGATCTGCACGCGATATGCGAGGATCTCAGACGACAGGAACGAGCATCAAACCGGGAATTCCGCACCCCTTCACAAGCCAATGTCGATAGGACCACTACTCAAACCAACCATGGAAAATCGGCGGGAATATAGTGGCTTCGGAAGATGGGGGTGCTTGAGAATTCATTTGCTCCGTGATACATGCGACTGAGGATTAATCGATGATCCTAGTGGTAGATGACGATATTTCCGTGACCACGTCGCTGTCCCTGCTGCTCAAGCAGGCCGGATACCAGACCGCGACAGCCGCGTCTCCGGCGGAGGCGCTCGAATGGCTGGAGCGCGGCGGGTGCGAATTGGTCTTGCAGGACATGAACTTCTCGCGCCAGACCAGCGGCGAGGAGGGCATGGAACTGTTGCAAGAGATCAAGCAGCGGTGGGCCAGCGTGCCGGTCATTTTGATGACGGCGTGGGGATCCATCGAGTTAGCCGTGCAGGGCATCAAGGCCGGTGCTGCGGATTTTGTCACCAAACCCTGGACCAACAAACAGATCCTCCAAGCCGTGAAAACGGCGCTGGGCTTGGCTGCGGCGACGCCAGCGACTGAGCGCTCTATTACGCGCGAGGAACTAGATCGCCAAGGCGATTTCGCCAACATCATCGGCGCGGATCCCCAACTGCTCAAGGTGCTCGAAGTAGTAAGCCGCGTCGCACCCACCGAAGCCTCGGTGCTGATCACCGGCGAGAGCGGCACCGGCAAAGACGAGATCGCCCAGGCCCTTTTCCGCAATAGCAGCCGACGCGAGCAGCCCTTTGTCAAAGTGAACTTAGGCGGCATTTCCTCGACCCTGTTCGACAGCGAGATGTTCGGGCATGTGAAGGGGGCCTTCACCGACGCGCGGCAGGATCGCACTGGCCGCTTTGCGTTGGCCGATGGCGGCACCATCTTCCTCGACGAGATCGGTGACTTGGCCCCGAGCTGCCAAGTCAAGTTGCTGCGCGTGCTGCAGGATCGGACCTACGAAGTGCTGGGATCGAGCAAGACTCGTTCGGTGGATGTGCGGGTGATTTCGGCGACGAATCAGAATTTGCTGGAATTGGTCGAATCGGGGGCCTTCCGCGAGGACTTGCTCTATCGCCTCAACCTCATCGTCCTGCACCTGCCGCCCCTGCGCCAACGGCCAGAGGACATCCCGCTGCTGGCGCGCCACTTTGCGCTGGGCGCGGCCCAAGCCTACCGCCGCGACTTGGAGATCGACGCCGCGGCCCTGAACTGGCTGCAAACCCTGCCGTGGCCGGGCAACATCCGCCAGTTGAAGCAATTGGTCGAACGGACCGCGTTGATGAGTCCCAGTAGCGTATTGGGGACCGACGACTTCTCTGCGGCTTTGTCGATGCAGCCCGAGGAAGGCCAGAGCGGATCGGGCGACCTGCCAGCGCCGGGCACCATGACCCTCGACGAGTTGGAACGGTCGATGATCGTCCGCTGCATGGAGCGCTACCAAGGCAACATCAGCCGGGTGGCCCAAGCATTGGGCTTGAGCCGGGCGGCGCTGTACCGCCGCTTTGAGAAATACGGGATCGACCCTTGAGCCTGCGCACCAAACTCATCCTCTATCTGATCGGTATCCACCTCGTATTTGCGGGGCTTGCCGGGTATCTGTTGCGCGAAGAAAAGCCTTGGCTATTGGGGATTGAGGCATTCTTCGTCCTGTCTTTTGCCATCGGCGTGCGCTTGATCCAGCACTTTTGGGTGCCGCTCGATCTGATCCGCACGGGGGCCGAACTCATCGGCGAGCGCGATTTTACCAGCAAGTTCGTCGAAGTGGGCCAGCCGGAAATGGATCAACTCGTGCGCGTGTACAACCGCATGATCGACCAATTGCGCGAGGAGCGCACGCGGCTACAGGAACAGCACTACTTCATGGACAAGATCCTGACGGCCTCGCCGTCGGGCATTATCACCCTCGACTTCGATGGCAAGGTCGCCCTAGTCAATCCCAGTGCTAGCCGCCTGCTAGGGCTGGCCGAAAGCGCGGTGGTCGGCCAGTCATTGGACGAGTTGGGGACGGCATTTGCTTGCGCCCTGCACGACTTGGCCGTCGGCGAGTCGCAGGTGCTGCCGGTGCAAGGGCAGCGAGTGCGCTGTCACAAGGCGCAGTTTTTGGATCAGGGATTTCCGCGCAGCTTTATCCTGATGGAGGAATTGACCGAGGAGCTGCGCCTGTCGGAGAAGGCGGCCTACGAGAAAGTCATCCGCCTGCTGGCACACGAGGTGAACAATTCAACGGGAGCGGTCAACTCCCTGCTGCACTCGTGTCTCAACTACAAGGGACAATTGCGGGAGGCCGACCGCGGCGATTTTGAAAACGCCCTGCAAGTGGCCATTGACCGCATCGACCATCTCAGCGCCTTCATGCGCAGCTTCGCCGAGGTGGTCAAACTGCCGGTACCGCACTTGCAGCCCGTAGATTTGGAAGCCCTGTTGCGCGACATCGCCTTGCTAATGCGCGCCGAGTGCGAGCGCCGCAACATCGAGTGGGATTGGGATATTCAGGCGGACCTGAAACGCATTCCCATGGACGAAAACCAGATGGAGCAGGCGTTTGTCAATATCCTGAAAAATGCGGTGGAGGCCATTGGCGAAGGCGGCAGGATTACCATTCGTCTAGGCAAGCTACAAGACCGGCCCTTTGCCGTGATCGAGGATACGGGCGCGGGGATCGACCCGGAAGTGGCCGAGAGCTTGTTCACGCCGTTTTTTAGCACCAAGGAAAACCGACGCGGCCTCGGCCTGACGTTGGTGCAGGAGATTTTGAGCCGGCACGGTTTTGCCTTCTCCCTCGAAAGCCCTCCAGACGAGCCGACCCGTTTTACCATCCGTTTTTGAAACCCCCTGCGCCTCTCATAATCTACCCCGGACATCCTAGAACTCGACGGTTTCGCGCTTCATTAGCCGCAGGGTCGTCACCGTGCCGAAGAACACCATGAGAAAGAGCAGCACGGCAATGGCCGTGGCCTCGCCCACTTTGAATTCCTGGAACATGGACTGCACCATGCGAGTGCCGATGACGTGGTTTTCAGTGACTGGGGCCTGATTGGTCAGCAGCCAGATGACCTCAAAGGCCTTCATGCCGCCAATGACCATGAAGACAATGGAGATGGAGAGGATTTCCCAGATGAGTGGCAGGGTGATGCTCCAGAATTGACGCCAGACCGAGGCCCCATCTATGTCTGCGGCTTCGTACATGCTTTGCGGGATGCTCTCCATGGCGGCGAGGAAGAGGATCATATTGAAGCCGCAGGCCCCCCAGATGGACATGGGTACGAGGGCCCAGTAGAGATTGTCCTGGGCTAGCCAGGCAAAGCCCTCAAAGCCGTGGAACCAGTGGGCCAGCAGCTCAATGCCGAGGACGGAAAAAATTTTGCCCAAGGTCGTTAGCACCGAGTTGACCGGGCCGCCTTGGGGGTTGTACAGGTGCATCCACAACAGGGTAGCGGCGACCCCGCCGAGAATATTGGGAAAGAAGAAGACTATCTTGAAGAGTTGGGCACCGCGCACCTGGCGGGAAATGCACACGGCGAGAAAGAGCGACAGAGGCAGCACAAAGAGCGGAATCGCGAACATGATAAAGAGGTTGTTGCTCAGGCCAATCCAGAACTCGTCGCTCTCCAGCAGCAGGCGCTTGAAGTGCAACAGCCCCACAAAGGTCATCTCGGTCAAGCCGTCCCAGCGATTGAGGCTCCAGATGAAGGATTTGAGAGAGGGCACGATGACGAAGATGGTGTACAGGGCCGCGGCTGGTCCGACGAAGAAGAGCACCCCACCCCAGCGCAGGCGCACGCGGCTCTGGGTGGAGGCTATTCTGCCGGCGCGGAGTTTGGCTAGGGTGGTATAGAGCCAGTACAGAGCACCCAAGCCCAGCAGACCGAGCAAAAGCGCAGGTTTCCACACGTGGCGCACAGTGGTGCGGTCGGGGTTTTCGGCCCGGGTGCGCACTGCCAAGGCCGCAGCTTCGAGGGCCTGAGCCCCTTCGGCAGGGGTCATTTCGCCGTTCATTACCTTGAAGCGGACGTCGTTGATCGGCTGGTTCATCTCCGGGAAACCCTCGCCGGGGGCGGTTCCGTACGTAGTGGTGGCCCGGCGCGTCAAGTCGATCAGGTCGTGCATATCTTCGCTCACCCGGCCCTCCATCACGCCTTCGACTGCCACTGTAATATCGCGCATCTGGGCGAAGGTGCCGGCCATTTCGCGCGAGGTCATAAAGCGGAGGAAATCCGCGCCGATTTCGGGGTGGCGGCTGTTCTTCATGACAAAGTAGTATCCGGTGCCAGTGAAGATGGCGTTGGGATCGGCCTTGCCAGCATCGACTATGGGCAGGTTGAAGGCACCGAGACGAAAATCGGGGGGTATCTTGCCCTGCATTTCGCTTTTGAGCCAAGAGCCGCAAAAGATCATGGCCGTCTGCCCGGTGAAAAACTCCAACTGGGCCTCGGTATGGCTCATCCCCAGAGCGCCGAGCTGGAAATAGTTTTGCGCCGTGCGCTGGATGAAGGTCAGGGACTGTTCGAATTCGGGGTTGGCAAAGCTGCCGGGTATCAGGTCCTTTTGCTGGTAGTAGCGCTCCCGGCCGGCCAAGTGGTAGTAGGAATTGTCGATGACGGCTCCGGCATAGCCTGGGTAGCGTCCCTGAAAGGCCAGCGGCGGGATGCCGGCGGCCTTGATCTGTTCGCAGAGGGCGAAGAATTCGTCCCAGGTGCGGGCCGGTTCCCAGCCGTGCTCGGCGAACATGTTCTTGTTGTACCACACGGCGTAGACCACGTAGAGGAAGGGGATGCCGTAGGTCTTGTCCTGATACTGGAAGCGATCGAGGCTGCCGGGTAGGAAGGATTGCCGCCAGGTCTTGTCGCCCTCCCAGTTGGGGCCGTCGAGGTACTCGTCGAGGGGCTGGACTTGGCCGTTGCGGATGAGGGCCCAGTAGTTGAGGCCGGCGTTGGTCACTTCTGGGTACGTGCCCTCCAGGACCCGCACCCTGATTTTGTCGGCAATGCGCGGATCTCCGTACAGATCGACCAAGACGTCGGGTCGGGCCTCTTCGTAGCCGCGGGCGGCCTCAAAGAAGAAGGTCAGGCCGCAGCCGCCCTCGAAGATGGGTACTTCGATGGTGGTGCGTCCGAGCACTTCCTGGGCCGCGGAGAGGAGGAGCAGACAGAAGACGAAGATCGCTTTCATCCCTTTAGTGCCCACGGTGATGCCCTTGGTCAGGAGGCTGTGCGGAGTCAATATAGAATAGACAGAAGCATCCAGAGGATCAATCTGCCCGAGTACGAGCTAGGCGGGCCTATTCCGTTGCTGCTCTCCAGATCGGGGATTATATTGCGCAATGCTGTGTGAAGAGACAGCAGAGAAGGAGGTGATAGTGCGGTCGCTGGCCGGGGCTTTTGGGTTCCTGCGCGGCAACATCCTCGTGCTTACCGCGTCGGGGAGCCTGGGCATGTTTTCTCGGGCCATGGTGTTTCCGTACGTTCCCCTCTACGTCTTGGCCCTTGGTGGCGAGCCAGAGCAGATCGGGATCGTTTATGCCTTGGGGCCGCTCGGCGGGCTGCTCGCGTTTCCGCTCGCCGGCTATCTCGCCGACCATACGAATCGGGCTTGGTTGATCGCCGCGGCTGGCTATTTTTCTGCGGCCGCCGTGCTGATAAATGCCGTGGCACCGAGTTGGGAGTGGGTGGCTGCGGCGATGTTGATTCGGGGATTTGCCGTGTTCCACTTCCCGGCCTCATCGGCGCTTGTCGCCGACTCTCTGCCTGCCGGGAACCGGGGCCGCGGAATGGCGACAATGACCGCCCTGACTGGGGGCTTGGCGTTGTTTGCGCCGTTTGTGGCTGGCGTGGCGATTGACGCTTGGGGCGTTGAGGAGGGGATGCGGATCCTCTATTGGGTGATGGGCACGGCCTACGCCGCAGGTGCGACGATCAACTTGATCTTCATCCGCGAGACCCGAAAGCCGCCAGCAGAAGCGGTCAGCGCCACCAACCTCGGACAGACGCTGCGCCGTTCCTACTCCGGCATCCCGGCACTGCTGAGTGGGTTCCCGCGCTCGCTGCGGGCCGTGTCGGTGGTGATCATCCTGTGTTTCATCGCCAATGGCTTGGCTAGCCCCTTCTGGGTGGTGTACGCCAAGACCCACATCGGGCTGACGGCTTCGCAGTGGGGACTGATTCTGCTAGTGGAGTTCGGCCTGCGGAATCTGACGACGATTCCGGCGGGATTTCTCACGGACCGCTTTGGACGCACGCGGTTTATCGTCGCCGCGCTGCTGGTCACCGCGGCGACGCCGCTGTATCTGTTAGCTGGCTCCTTCGGATTCGTGCTGGCGATTCGGTGCGTCATCGGCGTGGCCGCTGCCTTTTTCAGCCCCGCGATGGGTGCCCTACTAGCCGACATCGTGCCCAGCGCCATTCGCGGCCGCGTGATGGCCGCCATCGGTCGCGGATCTGTGTCGGTCGGCAGTTCCTCCGGTGGGACGGGTGGCCCTGGGACCGGGTTCTTGACTACGCTGCCGCTGATGGTAGCCGCTCTTTTTGGCGGAGTGCTCTATGCTTGGAGCCCGGCGATCCCGTTTCTTTGTGTATTTGGCCTGACCGTCGTCGCCTTGGGAGTATCGATTGCGTTCGTGCGGGATCCAAAAAAGGCGGAGGCGTAGGGGGCGGTTTGCAAACCGCCCCCTACTGCGAATTGCAGTGGACGGATTCGCTGACGAAGAAAACGAACTCTTATTGACTTTAAACTAAATAGCGTTACCCTGTTTTTCTGTGACTTGGATTCTCGTACCCAGCAGGCGGTCTTGTGTTAAGCAACTTTCCTGAATTTCGATAAAACTATGAGACTTTGGAATGTGTGCCTTGCGATATTGCGGCGGCTCGTCGATGCGCTGCGCGATTTGGCTCCCATCATCATCGTCATCGCGTTCTTTCAACTCGTGGTGTTGCAGCAGCCCTTTCCAAACTTAGGGCGCGTTGCCGTTGGCTTGGTCTGCGTGATCTTCGGCCTGACGCTCTTCATCCAAGGACTCGAAAGCGGTCTCTTTCCCCTCGGCGAGGCTATTGCACAGGCTTTTGCGCGCAAAGGGAGCGCGACCGCGCTGCTGGCCTTTGCCTTTTGCTTGGGCTTTGGCACCACGGTTGCGGAACCAGCCCTGATCGCCATTGCTGCGGAGGCGGCCGAGGTCGCCGCAGAAGCCGGTGCCATTGCCGACGACGATGAAGTGCGCGCTGCGTACGCCTTTGAGTTGCGCATGGTGGTAGCGGTCTCGGTCGGCACGGCGATTGTGCTCGGCGTGCTGCGCATCCTCAAGGGCTGGCCGATCCACCGGCTGATCATCGGGGGCTACGTGCTGGTGACTGTAATGACCGCGTTTGCGCCCGCAGAGATCATTGGCGTGGCCTACGATTCCGGCGGCGTCACCACCAGCACGATCACAGTGCCGCTCGTCACCGCGTTGGGCGTTGGGCTCGCCACGTCAATCCGGGGGCGCAACCCAATGGTCGATGGTTTTGGGCTCATCGCGTTTGCCAGCCTGACGCCCATGATCTTCGTACTGGCCTATGGCATGGTGAACTGAGATGGAATTTCTGCGGACTATTGTCAGCACCGCGCTTTCCACCGCGCTCGATGTGGCACCTATTGTCGGCATCCTCGTTCTATTCCAGGTTGCAGTGCTGCGCCGCAATCTGCCAAACCTGCGCCGGATCGCGGCCGGGTTTGTCCTCGTCCTGTTGGGACTTACGCTCTTCCTCATTGGCTTGGAGGAGGCGCTCTTCCCCATCGGCGAGACCATGGCGCGCCAACTCACCGCGCCCGAGACCATCGGGGAGGCGAGTCTGGCCGACGGCGTCGATTGGTACGACTACCTGCTGGTTTACGTCTTTGCCGCGGCGATCGGCTTTGCTACTACAGTGGCCGAGCCTTCGCTCATCGCGGTCGCGCTCAAGGCCGAGGAGATCTCGGGCGGCGCGATCGACGCTTGGGGCCTCAGAATCGCTGTGGCACTCGGGGTGGCCACGGGGGTGGCGCTGGGCTGCTTTCGCATTGTCACGGGTACGCCCCTGCCCTGGTACATCATTGCTGCATACTTAGTGGTGATCGCCCAGACCTTTCGGTCGAGCCGGACTATTGTGCCGCTCGCCTACGACAGCGGCGGCGTCACCACATCGACCGTCACGGTGCCAGTGGTCGCCGCGCTGGGCTTGGGACTCGCCGCCACTGTTCCCGGACGCAGCCCGCTGATCGACGGATTCGGACTCATCGCATTCGCCAGCGTCTTTCCCATCATGTCCGTTCTGGGCTATGCTATGGTGGTGTCTTGGATGAGTCGCCGGCGGGACGCCAACCACGCGGCCCCAATACTGAGGCCGGACAGCGCCGAGGAGAATTGAGCTATGAAACTGAAACTGATCGTCGCCTTGGTCAGCAACGACAAGACCGATACTGTGGTCGATGCTGCGCGCGCTGGTGGGGCGACCGGCGCGACAATTATTACTGGCGTGCGCGGCGAAGGGCTGAAGCCACAGAAGACCTTTTTCGGTCTCGACTTGGCGGCCCAACGCGATGTCGTCCTGTTCTTGGTGGTCGAGACGCGGGCGCGCGACATTTTGGAGCGCATCCGCGATGCCGGGCGCTTTGAGCAAGAGCCCGGCGCAGGCATTGCCTTTCAGGTCCCGATTGAGGACGCCGTCGGTCTCACCACCCAACTTCCCACCATTCTAGAAGAAGTGGATGACGAAATATGAGCGAGAAACGCACCATCCGGGTCGGAGACGTCATGGGCTCCAAACTCTACACTATCGACAGGCTTGCGACCGTGGCCGAGGCCATGGCACTCATGAAGCAGTACGAGGTCAGTTCGCTTGCCGTCGACCGGCGCGACGACGACGACGAGTTCGGCTTGCTCGTGGTCGCGGACATCGCACGCGAGGTGATCGCCCAAAACCGCGCACCCGAGCGCGTCAACGTGTACGAAATTATGTCAAAACCGGTGTTGACTCTGCCGTCGGCCATGCTCGCCCGCTACGCGGTGCGCTTGCTCGTGCGCTTTGAACTCTCCCGCGCCGTGGTCGTCGACTACGAGCGCCACCCACTCGGCATGGTGACTTTGCGCGATCTCGTCTTGAGCCACGTGGCGGAGTGATGGGGCCGTCGGCCACTATCCGCTCCACGAGCGCTGTCCGGCGCGGTCGGTAGCACTTTCAGTTCGATTTTCGAGTTCACCACTGCAATACCAGCGGCGACAGCCGCAGCAAAGCTCCCGCGTCGAACAGGTCGGCCTAAACCGTTCGATATCCGCGTCGAGTTCCTCGGCTGCGATCATCGAATGCGAGATTATCCCAACGTTGTCTGTCCAGAATTGCGATTCGCCGTCACAATCAGCCGATTGTGGTGTCCTGTTAATGGGTACCCAAATGGTCTACGACTACGACGAACTGGCTGCTCTGACCAAAGCGGCTCAAGATGGGGATGTGCGCGCCTACGGTCGCATAGTCGAGTTGACTCGCAATTCGGTCGAGGCAGCGGCGCGGGTAATCGTTCACAACCCCGAAGACGCCGAGGATATCGCGCAGGAGACCTATCTGCGCGCCTTTGGTCAGCTCGACAACCTACAGGACGCCGCGTCGCTGCTGGCGTGGCTCCAGCGCATTGCTAGGAATCTGGCGCTGAATCGCAGGCGCGCCAACCGCTGGTCATTTGTCAGCGACCTCGATATGTCGCAGATCGCCCAGCCGGAAATCGACGCCGATGAACTCGGTCCGGCACTCGCCCGAGCCCTTGTTGGACTGGGCGGTGAAGATCGACAGCTATGCGAAAGATACTATCACGGTGGTTGGACTACGGCCCGCTTGGCCGGCGAAATGAAGATCAGCGAGAGCGCTGTCCGCAAACGCCTCCAACGAGTCCGCGAACGCCTGCGAAAGGGAATCGCCATGCACAAAACGGATCTGCCCGAACGCATTGTCGAACTCCTGTCGAAGCCGAATCTGACGGCCCTGCCGGAAAACCCGGTGGGCGCTGTCTGGGAGGCATTCAAGCGTCAGTACGACGGTTTTACAGAGGTTGAGCTCGCGGAGAAAATCGATCCAGACAAGGTTAGAGAGATCTTCGCAGATGCCGGCAATGGGTCGCTCGAAGAGTACCTGACAGCGGCGAGCCGCCAACAGTGGTTGCGGCGTGAACTCACGATGCCGATGGTGGTGGAAGCAGTGGGTAGAGAGGCACCGGTGCGGCTCATCTCCACGGGGAAAACCTATCGAATAGACGACGAGGAGAGTAGCACCAGACTACACGCCTTTCATCAGGCTGAGGTGCTGTGGATTGGAGAAGGCTTGAGCGAGTGGCAGTTGATGGCACCGTTCAGCGAATTCATCCGAGAATTGAACCCGGATATGCAGCTGCGCATCCAGCATTTCGACTACTCGCTCTACTGCGAACGGGGGTGGGAGATTGCGGCTCAACTGCAGGGCACAGAATGGAGTTCGATCGCGGGATTGGGGCGACTGAAAGCCGATCTCCTCAAGGCGCTGGGGTTCGACTCGAATAGGTTGACGGCCGTCGGTCTCGGGTTGGGGCTAGAGCGTTTGGCCATGATGCTGTACGGCATCGATGACATCCGCCGGATTGGGGCCGAGCGCGTATAGGAGCTTTGCTTAGTTGGGGTCTCTCAGTGCTCATAAATCGTACTCTCCTCGCGCATTCCAGCCCGGGTACTGCTCTTCGAGGCGGGCTAGCGTCTCTTGGGTGTAGTATTCGTGGCCGGGGGGCGGAAAGCGGAAGAGTGCTCGTTCGCGCGCCGAAAGCCGGCCGATAAAGGCCCGGAAGTGGTCGTGCATCCCTCGGTTGGTAAAGCTGCTCACGCCCTCCCAGTAGTGGTCGGCGCGGCCGTAGATCCGAGTGGCGGAATAGCGCTGCCCTTCGCTGCCCTTGAACACGGTCGCCGAGTGCCAGAGGTGGGTGTTGAAGATCATGATCGTGCCCGCCGGTACGGTCAGCAAAACCCGCTTGCTTAGATCCTGGCCATAGGGCTTGGGGACGATCTGCATCGGCGCTTGGTTTTCGTCCACGGCTTCGGGAAAGTACCAGGTGCTGATCTGCCCGTAGCGCCGGTCGGATGTGGGCGGCAGGAGCGAGTTGTTGCCATTGTCGATATGCAGGCCCGGTTGCTCGGCTCCGGGGTCGGGGTAGCGCGCCCAGTTGTGGGCGTAGCGGAAGAAGATGTCCTCGGTGTCAAGCACTCTCTGGACGAACTCGATGAGGTCCCAGTCGAGGATGAATTCATTGAAGAGCATATCGGCGTAGGGGAAGTCGTCCCTTAAGAGCCGCCTTTCGGGCGGGTCGGCGGCGATCACCTCCCAAGGGGGGAGAGTCTGGCGGATGGCTGCGGCGATCTGGGCCCGGCGTTCCTCTGGATAGAAATCTTCTACTACGACAAAACCCTGTTCTACAAAAGTCTGGAAATGATCGTCTGTTAGTTTCATACTTTCTCCTCCGCGTTCGTTTTCGCTTGGATTATACAGTCAAAGCTGCTCCGTGCCTATTGCAGGCCGTCGTCCGTATTACCAATATACATTGACATTTGCCCTCTAACCGCGAGGAATGCCATGAGCGCTACCTATAATTACGAAGTCGTCGCACACTGGGGTCTAGGCCCCCAAGGCCGCCCCATGGGCGGCGTCGTGCCCGGAGTGGCCGCCGATAGCCAGGGCCGAGTCTTTGTGGGCCGCCGTCACCCGCCCGCCTTGTTGGTGTACGACCGCGACGGGGTCTATATCGACACTTGGGGAGCCGACCTGCTGGGGAACCCCCACCTCCTGTGGGTTGATGGCGAGGATCAGGTGTACGTAGCCGACACCGACAACCACACCATCCGCTGCTTCAATCCGCAGGGGGAAGTGGTTCACACTTGGGGCACGCCGGGCGTACCGGGCGCGCCCGATCAGCCCTTTAACCAGCCCACCAAAGCCATGCGCGGCCCTTCTGGGGATTTGTACGTGGCCGACGGATACGGCCAATACCGCATTCACCGCATTTCGGACGCGGGAGAGTTGCTCCATTCGTGGGGGTCTGCGGGCACGGGTCCGGGCCAATTCGCCCTGCCTCACAGTCTGTGGGTTGATCGCGACGAGCGCGTCTGGGCCGTTGACCGCGAAAACAACCGCATCCAGCGCTTTGACTCCGAGGGCCGCTACTTGGACGAGTGGACCGACTTGGTAATGCCCATGGATCTCTTCATCACCCCGGACAACACAGTGTACATAGTCGAGGCCCCGTCGCGCGTCAGTATCTTCGACATAGAGGGACAGTTACTGGCCCGCTGGGGTGAGGACGGCTCGGCTCCGGGGCAATTCGCCGACTCTCCGCACAGCATTTGGGTGGACGAGGAAGGCTCGCTGTATATCGGCGAAGTAGCCACCCTGCACGATAGGGTGCAGAAATTCCGCTGCGTTTAGAATTGGGTTATGGCTGCATCGACTCGGTCATCTACACCCCGAGTAGAGGGAACAAGGCGCTAGTTTTCTACGACCGCAGGTACTTGCAATCCAGGCGTGCCACCTCCAGTGGATTCTTGCCCGATTTCCCTTGGATTCGAGTACTGGCACCCAGTACAATGAGTGCTTCTGCCGAGTCCACTTGACCTTCATAGGTCGCGCGATGTAATGGGGTCCGGCCCTTAGTGTCTTGGGCATTTAAGTCAGCGCCGTAGTCGCTCAGCAACCAGAGGGAATCAACCTCTCCTCTTTCGGCAGCTAGGTGGAGGGGTGTGCGTTTGCTCGTCGTCTCAGCGTTGACGTCGGCACCGCGTTTGAGCAGCCATTCCGCACAGGTGAGCGACCCGGCTCGGGCAGCCCAATGCAGGGGCGTCATATTCGCTTCTCCCACAAACGAGGCTAGGTCTAAGTCTGCTGCACATTCTCGCACGCGATTGAGGTCGTCTAAGGCACAGGCAGAGAGCACGTCGTAGTGCGCTCCCCAGTCGATCAGTACGCGTGCCGTTTGGCGTTTCCCGCGAATCCATTCGGAGCCACCGGGGGCAACCGCCTCCTGCAGGGCGGTATTTCCGCGCTCGCCATTTCCCTTGAATCTCACTTCCGGGTCGGCACCGTATTGCAACAAAAGCTTTGTTAGTTCTGCGCCGTTGCGGGATGCTGCTGCCCAATACAGGAGTGAGATATTGTCCGGCCACCCCGTGTGAGGCTTGAGAATTGAGACACCAGCAGCGTCGGCGGCACCGGACTCGAAGACATGGCGGAGATTCTCGGTGCACGTCCCCGTCCAAGCGGCCTCGTGTAAGCAGTTGTAGCCCGTCTCGGAGACGAGCATCGGTACGTCGTGGTCTAGCAGGAACTTGGTTGACAGGGCGCATCCTCGCATTGCAACCGTGGCGCGGATGAGTAGAGGTCCCACCGATTGCAGTAAGGCAGGTTCCCGCCGCACCAATTCGGCCATGCGGCCGACGTCGCAAATCCCGGCCCACCTGTCAACCATAGTACGCCCACCTTTTCGCTGGCGCTCTGCCGGCGAGGCCGCGGCCCGAATGAACTCGAGCTCGGAGGGAGTTAGCCGCCATCTCTCCTTGGGGATCGTGGGCGGTTCGCCCTCTGGTTCATCATCTGTGAAGGCCTTGGCGAAGAAGAAGTCTGCCAACTTCTCGTCGCTCATATTGGCCATGTTCAGGGGCATGACCTGAGCAGTCATAGCGATCTCCTTGCAGATAGTGCAGTTGGTTACAGTTTCGAAATCCGCAGTCCTCGATACTTTGCACCCGTGCGCTGGACCTCGAGCCAGATGAAGACTGGAAACTCCGGTTCAAAGGGATGGCTCAGCTCCACGTCGCCGGTGGAGACTGTGAAATTAGACCCAGCCACCGTGCAGACGACGTCGTACCATTTTCCAATCTGCATCTGGAGGTCGGCAGCTACTTCCCGCTGCCAAGGGCCGTAAATTCCGGATTCATCGAAGAATTTGCGTCCGCTGTCTATCTGTATCGTATGCGGCTCGTCGTCGTCGAGGGCGACTAGCATGTTGTAACCGGCGGCATCCACGAACCCCACCATCTTGCCGTCTCCGTGTGACCGCTCTAGGGCGGATACCTCGTAGCGGAGTTGAAACGGCTCGTCGATGACGATTTCCGAGATCGCGAAATGTATTTGCTCGGAGGTTGGGCATACGATCTGTCCATCCTGAACCGTCCACTGGTCGGATAGCGCCCACCACCCCTTCAGAGTTTGGCCGTCGAAAAGCTCGGTGCTATCGCCCTCGGTGATGTGCCATCGGCCTTCTTTGGTTAGCTGTCTCACGCGGTCGGCGTCGCCCATCTCCATAGCCGTGGTCAGATTGGTCGGCCTAGAGATCGCCGGATCAGTGGCCGCGCTACTATCTCGGGGCGCGCCCGGATCCGATGGGGCTACCTGTGCGCTGGCCGTAATTTCTGGAAGCGACACTAGGGCCACTAGCAGGACGACCAAGCCGATGCCGGCCGTGCGCCAGAAGAGGTGACGCCGGCTACGGTACAAACGATTGAGTAGGAAGAAGATGGCCAGTAAAACGGTCATCCTAACAGCGATGTGCAGACCCAACAGAATAGACTCCACAGTGGTTTCCTTTCAGAGGGACTAATTCAGGCCCGCACTTTCATAGTGAATGTGAACTGCTGACCGATCCGCCCATCGTTGTGGTGTGTAAAATATCTGAACAAAAAAGTAGTGTTCATTTGTGCAGATGTCAAGCGATTTGGCCGCTTTTGCTCAAAACCTTGCTTGAGGCTGGACAAAACCTGAACTTTCATCAGCAATTCGCCGCAATCCGTTAATTTGACTAGGAAGATGATATGGAAATTGTGAGGTATCCAGATAGCCGCATTGAGGTGCTCGACGAGCGCTTCGCCAAGTACAAGCTGGCCAATGCCGCCCTTGAAATGCTTTGGACCGGTGGGCGCTGGCTCGAAGGCCCCGTGTGGTTTGGCGACGGCCGCTATCTACTGTTCAGCGACATACCCAACAACCGCATTCTCAAGTGGGAAGAAGAGACCGGGGAGGTCTCGGTCTTCCGCAACCCATCGAACAACACCAACGGCAACACGCGCGACCGCGAGGGGCGATTGCTGTCGTGCGAACACGACGCGCGCCGAGTCACGCGGACGGAATACGACGGTTCGATTACTGTGTTGATGGACCAGTTCGAGGGCAAGCGGTTGAACGCCCCCAACGACATCGTGGTGAAGTCGGATGGAACGATCTGGTTTACGGACCCTGGTTACGGCATTCTGATGGACTACGAGGGGCATCGGGATACGTTCGAGAATGCCGCCAACGTGTACCGTCTCGACTCGGACACGGGGGAAGCGACGGTGGTGGCCGGGGACTTCCAGCGGCCCAATGGCCTCTGCTTTAGCCCGGATGAGTCGCTGCTCTACATCGTCGATACCGGGCGCTCCGACGGCCCCGAATACCCCACCCACATCCGCGTTTTCAATGTCCACGGCGACCGCCTTGCGAACGGGCGCGTGTTCGCGGACATGGGGATTGGCTCGTCGGACGGGGTCCGCACCGATGTGGATGGCAACCTGTGGTCGGGGGCCTGCTGGGGGGGCGAGGGCTACGACGGCGTGCACTGTTTTGCCCCCGACGGCACCTTGATCGGCAAGATTCACCTGCCAGCGCCCTGCGCCAATCTCTGCTTCGGTGGCGTGAAAAAGAACCGGCTGTTCATAACCTGTTCGCAGTCGCTGTTTTCGGTGTACGTCGAGACGAACGGGGCTCAGAAGCCGTAGGGGATCACGCTCGAACTCGCTGGCATTGAAATTGACCAAGGTTCAAATGCCCGTTTATACTTCCTGTCCTTCTGAATCGAGGATGAAATGCACGGAGTCGGAATCATCGGTGCAGGTAGCGTATCCCCGGGACATCTGCGAGCGGTGGCGGCCCTTGAATCTACGCACTTGCGGGCGGTCGCCGATACCGACGCGGAACGCTTAGCCCGCGTCTGCGCGGAGTACGCCTGCCAAGGCTACGCCTCCTATGAGGATCTGCTCGCGAACGAGGGGGTTGATCTCGTCATCGTCTGCCTGCCTCACGGCCTGCACTGCGAAGTAACCGTAGCCGCGTTGGAGGCCGGCAAGCACGTGCTGGTGGAAAAACCAATGGCCGTTGATGTGGAGCAGTGCGACGCCATGATAGCAGCCGCGCAGCGGACCGGCAACCAGCTCTCCGTCGGCCACATGCACCGCTTCTCGCCGACGAACCGAGCCGTGAAGAAGCTGCTGCGCGAGCAGGCCGTGGGCGATCTGGTATGTCTCTGCGACGAGGCCTACCGCCCCTTCAATCCGAACAGGTCGGCTTGGTACCTCGACAAGGCGACGCACGGGGGCTTGTGGTATCAAAACGGCATCCACCTGATCGATCGCTCCTGCTGGTGGACGGGCAGTCGCGTCGTCGCCGTCAAGGCTCTGATCGACAGCCGGTTCTTCGAGTTCTCAGCGGACGATGTGGCCATGGCGCTGCTGCAGTTCGAAAACGGCGTGTACTCGACGCTGATTCACGTGTGGTGGAGGACGGGGGGGAGTCGCTTCAGCACGGAGTTCGTCTGCACGAACGGCATGCTCCAACTGCGCAAGGGAATCCACTCGGGGAGGAACGATCTCTTCATTGGTCGGGACGGGGACTGGGAACAGGTCGAGGTGAGCGAGGACCACCACACCACGACGCAGCAATTGGGCGCATTTGTCGAGGCGATCGACGCGGGAACGGAGCCACCGGTGACGGCCGAATACGCCCGCCATATGGTGGCGGTACTGACGGCGTGTATGGAGTCGTCCCGCCTCGGCAGAGAGGTGGTGCTTGAAGCATGAACGATACCGATCTGTGCTATCTCTCCGGCGTCGAACTGCGCCGCCTGTACGAACGCCGCGAGTTGTCCCCAGTGGAGGTTGCCGAGGCCGTGCTGCGTCGGATCGAAACGCTCGACCCACGGCTCAATGCCTTCGTCACGGTCACGCCGGAGCGGGCTTTGGCCGAGGCGCGCGACGCCGAAGCTGCCTTTGCCGGTGACGAGCAGCCATCTCCCTTGGCTGGCATACCCGGCTCGCTGAAGGATTTGACGGCGACGCGCGGAATCCGCACCACCCGGGGATCGCTGCTGACCGCCGACTGGGTCCCGGACTTTGACGCGCCCCTCGCCGAACGCCTGCGCGACGCTGGCATGGTGCTGCTCGGCAAGACGAATACGCCGGAGATGGGATGGAAGGGAGATTCGGGTAACCGGGTCGTCGGGCCGACTCACAATCCCTGGGGACACGGACGCACGGCGGGTGGGTCCAGTGGGGGAGCTGCGGCGGCCGTGGTCGCTGGCATGGGCGTGCTGGCCCAGGGCACGGACGGCGCTGGCTCGATCCGCATCCCGGCCGGCTTCTCGGGTGCCTTCGGCTTCAAACCCTCCTGGGGACGGATACCCCAGCACCCGGCCAGCGTGGTGGAGACCCTGTCCCACGCCGGGCCGATTACCCGCACCGTTGGCGACGCCGTGCAGATGCTTGAAATCATGCTCGGTCCCGATGCGCGGGATCGCACCTCAATGCCAGCGGAGCCGTTGGCGCTTGACGAGATTGATGTCGGCGTGGATGGGCTGCGCGTGGCTTGGTCGCCCGACTTAGGGTACGCGGCCGTCGATGCTCAAGTCGTCGAGACTGCACAGGCGGCGGCCCGTCGCTTTTCGGATCTTGGTTGCACCATTGAGGAGGCGCACCCGGCTGGCGAAGATCCGTGGCGTCTCGTCCACGTCCTGTGGTCAACGGCGTTCGCCGCCACCTTCCGCGACCAGTTCGACCAGATCGCAGATCGCCTCGATTCCGGCTTGCGCGCTGTCGTCGAAGAGGGGTTCGAATTCCGTGGCACGGACGTGGCTAGTGCTTACATAGAACGCAACGCGTACTACCACCAATGGTGGGAGTTTTACGAGCGCTACGACCTGCTGCTGACGCCGACGCTGCCGGTCACTGCCTTTGCCGCTGGCGACGACCACCCCGGTTCGATCGCCGGCCACGATACTACCTACCTGAGTTGGACGGCCTTCACCTACCCGGTGAACCTTACCGGCCTGCCCGCTGCTAGCTTGCCCTGCGGCTTCGTCGATGGCCTGCCCGTAGGTCTGCAAATCATCGGCGGCTGGCGGCAGGATCTCACCGTGTTGCGCGCCGCCCGCGCCTTTGAGCAACTCGCCCCTTGGAGCCGCGAGCGGCCGCTGCTCTGACGTAGGGGAAAAGCTCAACCAGCAGTTGATCTACTTTCGCGTTCCTCAATGCCGACAACTGGATACATGCGCTATTTTGGGTTGTGCAGGTAACAACAACCATCGCTTGATTGAAGGATGCTGTACATACCCAAAATAGAGGAGATAGCGCAATGATTGATCCAGCAGAGCTTGGACAAAGGATACAGGAGCGACGGAAGCAGCAAGGACTCACACAGGAACAACTGGGGAACGATCTACTCGTCAGTCCACAGGCCGTTTCTAAGTGGGAGAACGGCGAGTCGCTGCCCGATATTGGGACGTTTCCAGCCTTGTGCAAAACGCTGGGCACTTCGGCCGATGCGCTGTTGGGAATTGACAGCGAACTCGGGATTGAAACGCTCGGTGCCAAATTGGGTCAGCGCATTGGCGACCTCAGAGACAAGGAGGAACGACACGCCGCTCTGATGACGGCACTAGGATTTCTAATTCCACCCTATGATATGAGGAACCGGGATAAGAATATCTCCTATCAACTGTCGGATTCGGATAAGGGACTTGTGGGATTCAGCTTTTGGAGCAGTAGCGGCGTGGTATGCTTTGCCGGAGGCGAAGCCTTAGAAGGGGACATCCCATCGTCCGATATGATAGATATTCTTCGTATCCTCCTCGCGCCCGAGTGCTGGCCCATTGCTTGCTTCCTTCTGAGAGGCCCGAAAAAGTTCGCCGAACTGTTGGCAGCAGAACTGGCCGAGTCTTTGCAGGCACTGGCGGATGTACTTGACAAGCTGATTGAAGCAGGGCTGTTGGTGCAAGATAAGGCAGGCTATCGGTTGCAAGAGAATTACGGACTGCTTCTGACGGGGATGATCAAGGCTTTTTGTCTGGCGAGTTCGAGAGGTGGAGCCGGTCTTCTTGTTGAAACAACAATTAGCTGAATAGGAAATGATCAAGGCGCTTTGTCTGGCGAGCTTGAGAGAGGATATTAGTCGAGGATCATGCGCCGTCTTTGCCATAATTGAGTCAAGAAGGTGAGGTTATGCCGATGAAGGTGAGAAAGATCGTCTATCTGATTCACTCAATGCTCTACAGCGACCTGGCCGCCACTGATCCGAAAACCCTGCGCAGCACGAACGCCGGGATCTATCTCGAGCGCGAGTTGCTGTGCGAACGGCGTTGGCGCGCGGCGATCCGTCAACTGGAGCCGGATGCGATTTACGCTCAGCTCGACGGGGGTCGGGAAATACTCGCCTACGCCAAGCAACAACTCGGTGACGACCGCGTTGTCGAGCCCCGCGCCGAGTGGTATGACGGGATCGACCTCGAGCAGTACAGGCAGGACCTGACCGACTCGTTCTCGTCGCAGCTAGCCGACAAGGGTCACCAGCTCGATTGCGAGACTACCGAGTTGGAGTTGTGGGGCGAGTCGTTTACTGGATGTGTTTACAGTTACGGCACCGCACTCGGCCGACAGCTCGGTCTCAAGACGCCGGCGTTTGACAACTTTGACATGACGGTGCCAGACCAACGCCTCCTTTGCAAAGCGGAGTTGGTAACCCATTTTCTGCTCCCGGACAGCGCCACTCGAGGCTACCTCTTCGACGGTCCACTGGGCTATCCGATCGGCCTCTTCCTCGACGGGTTCAGGACGAGTGAGGCAGGAGCCACGGGCAAGATCAGACTCGATCTGGACCCTAGTAAAGTGATGTTGGAAAGCCCCTTGGGAATCACCCTGCACGCCCATCTCAGCATCGACCGACCCAATCGCAAGATTCCCGTACACCCCACGCGAGACTTTGACGGCATAACGGCTACCGCCACCGGGCTAGAAATAGCACGGGGTAGCGAGCACTCTATTCTGGGTGTGCTGATGAGCCCGGCCGACTTGCTCGCGGCCATGCAAACCGCCACCGTCTGCTAAGAAGGTGATAGGCACGAGCAGGCAGGTTCTTTTTCCAGCACGCGATGAACTCGTCGACGTCCATCGCCGGCATTTCCTCAAAGCGGTACGTGGTGGGTTCCTTGCACTGGAAACCGGGGATGAGGTGTGGCTCGTCCACCTGAAGGAGCCGGTCGAACTCGGCGAAACGCTTGACATTGTGGCGAGGTGAGGTGTATCCTGGACGAAGGAATTGACGATGACCAAATCGAGGTAGGGATGATACGCATCTGGTCTTTTGCAAAATAACCCGCGCAGCGAGTGAGCAAGCAGTAGAGCCGAGTCTTTTACCGCACGCTGCAGGGCGAAGTATGCCAGGGTAAGAGACCGGTTGACATTTTAGACTTATAAGGCCAACGAGCCGCCCGGATTCCGGGCGGCTTTTTTGTTGTGGAATGGAGACGAGTTTGCACGAGATACGCTTTAGCGGAGTGGAATTCGCCTACGAGACGATGAGCGCGCCGCTGTTGCGCGACCTGACACTGCACTTGCCGCTGGGGTGGACTGGAGTCGTTGGTGCCAACGGCTCGGGCAAGACGACCTTGCTCAAGCTGGCGGTGCGGGCTTATCGCCCCGTGGTCGGGTCGGTGCAGGGTCCAGAGGAGAGCGTCTATTGCGCCCAGCGCACCGACGATCCGCCGCCACTATTGGGGCCCCTGCTCGCGGCGATGGACGGCGCGGCTTGGGAGATCAAGGGTCGGCTGGGGCTGGAGGCGGACTGGCTCGAACGCTGGGAGAGTTTGAGCCACGGGGAACGCAAGCGGGCGCAGATTGCCGTGGCATTGTGGCTCGAACCCCCGGTGCTGGCCGTCGATGAGCCGACCAATCACATCGATGCTCAAGCGCGGGCGCTGTTGGAAGGTGCGTTGCGGGATTATCGCGGCGTGGGGCTTTTAGTCAGCCACGACCGGGACCTCCTCGACCGGCTCTGCCGGCAGTGCCTCTTCCTCGATCCGCCTGGGGCCACCTTGCGGCCCGGAGGCTATTCGCAGGGGATTGAACAGGCGGCGCTGGAGGAGGAGAGCCTGCGCCACGCCGCCGAACAAGCGCGGCGGCAACGCGACCGGCTCGAGCGCGAGGCAGTGCAACGGAGGGAGGCGGCAGCACGCTCGGACAAGCGGCGCTCCAAACGGGGCTTGGGCAAGGACAACAGCGAGCGCTACAAGCGCAATCTAGCGAGGGTGAGCGGCAAGGACGGTCAGAGCGGCCGGCTGCTACGGCAGATGGACGGCCGCCTCGAACAGGCGCGGCAGAAGGCCGAAGAGATCCGTCTCAAGAAGACCTACGACTTGGGGATATGGCTTGGCGAGGGGCGTTCAAAACGAGACGTGCTCCTGCGATTGGCCGCCGGAGTGATTGATCTAGGCGGGGGGCGGACGCTCAAACACCCCGACCTAGTGATGCGGCCGGACGACCGAGTGGCGCTCTCTGGCCCTAACGGCGGTGGCAAGAGTACCTTGGTGCGCCATCTGTTGCGGCGGCTCAATATCGAGGCCGCGCGGTTGGTCTATATGCCACAGGAAATCAACGCCGGACAGGCGCGCGAAATCCTCGCCGAGGTGCGGTCACTGCCCCGGACGGAGTTGGGCCGGATGATGACGGCGGTGAGCCGGCTGGGCTCCAGACCGCACAGATTGCTCGAAAGCGCCGAGCCAAGTCCCGGTGAAATCCGCAAGATCCTGCTGGCGCTGGGGATCGCCCGGGTGCCGCATCTGATTGTCATGGACGAACCGACCAACCATCTCGACCTGCCTTCGATTGAGTGCCTAGAGGAAGCTCTGGATGGATGTCCCTGTGGTTTGCTACTAGTCAGCCACGACGAGCGCTTTTTGGCGCGGTTGACCACTACGCGCTGGCGGATCGCGAGCGATGGCTGGGATGCGAGGCTAGAAGTAGTCGACTGAGCTTGCTCAATCGGGGGATGCGTTCTAATTTGGCCCACGCATAGGACAACCCTTTCCAATCGTCGCATCGGAGGAATCCCATGTTGACCGACCATCAGCTACAGCACTTCCGAACCTTCGGCTTCGTCACCCTGCGCAAGTTGTTCACCTCGGAAGAGGTCGAGATACTGCGCGAGGAGTACGAGTCCGAGCTCGATCACGTGTACGCCGATCAGCCCTTCACGGGAGAGACGCGCTACTGGACGATGATGCTGCACCCGCGCACCCCCCTGTACGCCAGCCTGCTCGAAGACGAACGCTTCTGCGGCGTGGCCGAGCAGCTCTACGGCGACGACGTCATCGGCATTGGCACCGATGCCAACCGCTATGTCGGCGATACGAGATGGCATCCCGACCACAGGGCCGATCCATCCGTGGACTGTTTCGGCGTCAAGTTCGCCTTCTACCTCGACCCGGTCGATGCCGAGAGCGGTGCCTTGCGGCTTATCCCCGGTTCACATCGGCGCGAGTTCCACGATCAGTTGCACGGCTCCCTGAACTCCCTCGAGCTCGACGTGGCCGACGTCCCCGCCTACGTCTGCCGATCGGAGCCGGGCGACGTGGTGGCCTTCGACATGCGCTGCTGGCACGCCAGCAGTGGCGGTGCTGCGGGCCGCCGCATGTGCACTTGTGTGTACTACAATAACCCCACGGGCGAAGTCGAAGAGGCCGCCACTCGGGAGCGCGCCGTCAACTCAAAGAAGACGCCCGCGCACTTTGGGCGGGCGGAACAGTCTATGTACCCGCTCGAATGGCTGCGGAATCCTTCCGGCAGCCCCAAGCGAGGACGCTGGCTGCGGCGTATGGCTGAGCTCGGGTACTTCGAATTACCCGCCGTTCCTTGAGCGCCCAGATCGCAACAAAGCATTGATGTGACAGTCAACATAGTCTATATTGGACTATATTGACAGCCCAGCTAGAGAAGCTATGACTACCCGATACTCAGCACCCCATCGCGTTTGGACCGTCGCCGAGGCCAAGGCGCGTTTGTCTGAAGTCCTGCGTCGTGCCGAAGAGGAAGGGCCGCAACACATCGGTACGCGGAAATCCTTCGTTGTAGTTCCCGCCCACGTATGGGCTGAGAAAGAATCGCAGCGCCAACCCATGGGCCAGTGGTTGGTAGCCAACATGCCCCGTGGCGCGAACCTCGAGACCACGAGAAATAGAGAGTCCCGGCGGGAAATCCCATTCGCGTCTGGAGACTCAGAGTGAGCGGGTTTCTGCTAGACACCAATGTGGTCTCGGAGTTGACAAAAGACGCGCCCAATCCGAGGGTTGTCGCATTCCTGACCGCACAAGACGACTTGTGGTTATCCGCGCTAGTGTTGCATGAGTTGGAGTTCGGCTTGGAGCTGCTGCCGCCGGGACAACGTCGCGACGGGTTGCGGTCGGTGCTGTCAGAGTTCATTGCGGCGTATGAGGATCGCATCTTGCCCTTGGAGAGGACCGGGGCAGAGCGGGCTGCCCAATTCCGGGCGCAGGCGCATCGCTCTGGTCGCGTGCTGGACTTGGGGGATGCGTTGATCGCCGGGACAGCCAAAGTTCATGGTCTTTCTGTTGCGACGCGGAACGTCGGGGACTTCGCAGACCTAGACGTCGATGTCATTAACCCTTGGGAAGACGCCTTGACCACCCCCAACAAATCCACCGTCGAAGCGGGCGAGGATAGTGCCGATCCACAGGAAGAGGAGACTGAAAACAATGCAGGATGTGGCGGATAAACTGGACCAACTGGAGCGCGACGGCTATGTCTTGGTCGAAGGGGCCTTGAGTCCCCAAGAGACGGAATTGGTGCGCCAGCGGGTGGACCACGCGCGCGAAATGGGTTGGGAGGAGGGCTTGAATGCCGTGGGCAATATGTGGTTCGATTCGCTCTTGGACCGCGAGCCTGAAACCTTCGCCCCGTTGGTGGGCCATCCGAGCGTGCGCCCTTATTTGGAGGGCATGATGGGCAAGCAGTGCCAGCTACGCAGCCTGCGGGCGCACATCAATCCGGGGCCGTACCTGCAGGAGTGGCACATGGATTTCTACGGCTATTGGGAGGAAAAGCGCCAAGTAGAGCAATACCGCTTGGCGGCCCAGCCCGTAGGGGTCAATACGACCTATTACTTGCAGGACAACGGGCCGGGAGACGGCCACCTCAAATACGTCAAAAACGGCCATTTGCAGGAGCCTCCTCATCTCTACCCCAAGAACCGCCCCAAATTCGCGGCTTGGTGTGACGCCCAAGAGCACGTCGTCCTCTACCCCAAGGCGGGCGACTGCGTCGTCTTCTTGAGCCACATACCGCATCAAGGGGCCAAAGAGCGCGACGATATGGAGCGCAGCAATGTGGTGTGCCACTACCAGATGACGCCGATGCACGAGGGCGTCTGGCACGTGTCGCGGCCTAGGGGGTACGACGGCACCTTTCCCTTTGCCTAGGGTAGCTTTTCACACGGCTACCAGTTCGGGGTAGTCCGGCCCTTGGACAACTTCGCCCACGTCCACGGTTTCGACGTTGCCCATGCGCTCGTTCCAATTGTCGCCCAAGCGCCGGGTGTAGCCGGGCATGAGGTGCATGATATAGCTGCGGCGTGGGTTGTCGGTTTTGTTGCCGTACGAGCCGTGGAAAGTGCGGCAGTGGTGGAAGTGGCAGTGCCCGGCTTTGACCTCGCAGGGCACTGGAGTGAGGTCGGCCTCGGCGGGGATCCCCTCTTGTTGCAGCAGCCAGTGCGGGTCGTCAACCACGGCATCTTCGCGATCATAGCGCATCGGCCATAGGTGGCTGCCTGGGATGACGTGCATGCAGCCGTTATCGATGGTGGCGTCGTCTAGGGCGATCCAGCAGGTGCCCATGTCGGCTGGGCCAACGTGATTCCAAAAGGTGTAGTCTTGGTGCCAGGCTAAGGCGGTTTTTGCGTCATAGGCTGGCTTGTAGATCATTTGGTCTTCCCACATGCGCACCGGGCCGGACATGAGTTGGTGCGCCAGAGCGCTGATGGTCGAGTTGTCGATGAGGGCGGCAAAGGTCGGGTCGCGGCGGAAGATATTGACCACCTTGACCGAGGGGAGTTGGCCCTTGGCGCGGGACTGCTCGACGGTTTCGCCCATCAGGTGTTTGGGGAAAGGGATGCGGCCGTGGAGAATGTCGTCGATGCGTTCCTTGAGCGCGCTGATCTGCTCGTCGGATAAGACGCGCGGGCCGGACAAATAGCCTTGGTTTTTGTAGTGTTCGATTTGGGCGTCGGTGAAAAGCATGATAGGTTCTCCAGTGCAGGACGGGCCTCTATATTGGGTAGGCCCCGCGAAGAATATGAGACGAATTTGACCGATGCACAATTTGAGCGCGACAATGGAGACAAACTATGTCTAAATCGAATTCACAGACGGCACTGATTCGCCCGGGCCTGCTCGCCGACGGCCTCGGCGGCAGCGCCAAGGCCGGGCAGGCGGTATTCGTACGAAATGGCGCGATCGCCGAAGTCGGACCGTTGGCACAGGTGGAGCAGCAGACGCCTCCCGATACCCCGACCGTCGATTTGAACGGATGCTGCCTGACACCCGGTCTCATCGATGGCCACACTCACCTCAGCCTGCCGGGAGATGGCCGCCGTTACGACCTGACCTTCCTCGAGAGCGACGAGACTATGGTACTGATCGGGGCCATGAACATGCGTAAGCACCTGCGCGCCGGTATCACTACCCTGTGCGAGCACGGTGCCCGCAACAGGGTCGGATTCATTCTCAAGGAAGGTTTGAAACGCGGGTACATCTCCGGGCCACGGCTGCTCGTCAGCGGTCGTCCGATCACCTGCACGGGTGGCCATTTCCACATGTGCAACGAGATCGCCGACGGAGTGGAAGAGATCCGCCGCTCAGTGCGCCGGCTCGTACACGAGGGGGCCGACTACATTAAGGTAATGGCCTCCGGTGGCGGGACGACCGGCACGATTCCGGGGTTGGCCTCCTATTCGACGGAAGAGTTGCAGGCTCTGGTGGGCGAGGCGCGCCAGTTTCACCGCCTCACTGTCGCCCATTGCCGCGCCAAGGAGTCGATGGTGCGGGCCGTCGAGGCCGGCATCGACCTGATTGAGCACGTCGAGTTTCTCGAACCGGACCACGTGATGCGCTTTGACCCGAAAGTAGCCGAGATGTTGGCCGAATCCGGCATCTGGCTGAGCCCCACGCTGCAGGCGTGGACCAACTACCCGGAGATGGTGCGCCTGCGCAAGCTGCGCGACGAGGGGGCTATGGGTGCCAAAGAGGAGGCAGCGCTTACCCATCTCGAACAACGAGCGGAGAAGCGGCTGGACGTGATGCGGAAGATGCTCGACTACTGCCTGAAGGAGCGCGTGGTGCCCGGCACGGACTCAGGCGTGGGCTGCCTCGAATTCGGCCACTTAGACTACGACCTGCAGTTGCTGGTCGAATGCGGCTTCACCCCAGCCGAAGCCCTCGTCGCGGCGACCCGGGTCTCGGCCGAGGCGGCCGGTATTGCCGATGAGGTAGGGACCATCGAGGTCGGCAAATCTGCGGACCTTGTCGCCTTTGGGGGCGATCCGACGGCAGACGTGGCCGCTTTTAGCGACGTCAGGGCGGTTTTCCAAGCCGGGGTGCGCGTTCACTAGTCAGCACAGAGAGGAAACAGGCGAATGGATGTCGCTGAGATTCGAGATCAGATCCCGGGTCTGCGGTTCGGCGTCTATCTCAATACCGGCGGGGTCGGCCAGGCACCCGCCAGCGTGAGTCAGGCGATCACCGCCGGCTACCAGCTAATGGCCGATGGCAGGCTGAGTCCCATAGACTGGTATGAAGCGATGAGCAAGGCCGCCTCCGAGATTCCTGCGAAGATCGCCGACTTCTTCGGGGCCGACTCGACGGAGATCGCCTTGACTATGAGCACTGGCGACGGCTTTGGCATGGTGTTGGGGGGGCTGCGCTGGAAACCGGGTGACGAGGTGTTGATCACCAGCGAGGAGCATCCAGTACCGCTTCAGGCCGTTCAAGGGCTGGCCGACCGGGAGGGGGCCGTCATCAAGGAGGTCGAGCTAGACCACGACAAGGACGTGATACTGGAACGGGTGGAACGGGCCATCACGCCGCGCACCCGGCTGATCTGCTTCAGTCACGTCACCACCGACTCGGGCACCCTGCTGCCGGCTGAGGAGATCAGCGCCCTAGCTCGGGCCCGCGGAATCCTCACGCTGTGGGACGGCTGTCAGGCGGTGGGTCAACTGCCGGTGGATCTCCATAGCATGGGCTGCGACTTCTACGCTACCAACTGCTACAAGTGGCTGCTGGCACCGATCGGCACTGGGTTCCTCTACGTCCGCAGAGATGCGCAGCAGGCTCTCAAGCCGTTGCGGCGTCCGCACGATCCCTCAGCCTCAGCGCGACAGTACGAGATGGGGAGTCCGGCGAGCGTGCTCTACTTGGGAGTCGGTGCCAGCTTCGACTTCCTGACCTGCATCGGCGGACCTCGGGCCATCGCGGCGGAGGCGAGCCGCAAGGCGGAGGGGTTGTGGGCGCGTCTCGACGCCATTCCCGGTGTGCAGGTCGTCAGCTCGCGCTGCCCCGAGACCCGGAGCGGCATCGTCACATTCGCCATCGCAGGGATGGAGGGCGGCGAGGTCTCCACTGCCCTCAGGCAGCGTTGGCAGATCGTCCAACGGGGCACGTACATGACCAATCCGACCGGCGTGCGGATCTCGGTGGCCTTCTACACCAGCGACGCGGAGCTGGACACACTGGTCGAAGCGGTGACGACGCTGGCCAGAGAGGCGAAACAATAGATGCGAATCGACAGACTCGACGTGTACTACGTGGTGATGCCGCTCATCTATCCCTGGCGCACGGCGTATGGGGAAGACGCCGACATCCACTCGGTGCTCGTCAAGCTGACCAGCGGCGAGCACGAAGCTTGGTCGGAGAGCACCCCCTTCTTCGCGCCCACCTATCTCAATGAGAGCGCCGGGTCTGTGTTCTACCACGTCTCCGAGGTGATGGGGCCTTGGGTCGTGGGGCGCGAGTACGACACGGCTGCGGAACTCGACCAGCGGCTGGCGATTTTCAAGGGCAACAGCTTTGCCAAGGCGGCCGTGGAGATCGGCTGGTGGACGCTGCAGAGCCGCATCACTGGGACCCCCCTGCATCGGCTTCTCGGCGGCCAAACCCGCGACGTGGCGGCTGGCGCTGACTTCGGCATCCAGGACTCCTACGACATGCTCCTCGGGAACATCCAGAAGGCCGTTGACGCCGGGTTCCCGCGCATCAAGCTGAAAGCGGCCCCGGGCTGGGACCTGGAAATGCTGCAAATCGTCACCAGCACTTTCCCCGACACCACCTTCCACATCGACTGCAACAGCGGATACACCCTTGACGACCTGCCGTTTTTCAAGGCCATCGACGGCATGGGGCTCGCCTTCATCGAGCAGCCACTTGCGTACAACGACCTGCTCGATCACGCCGAGCTCGCGAGACAGATCGGCACGCCCATCTGTCTCGACGAGAGCATCGTCGATCTGCGCACCGCCGAGCAGGCGCTGCGCATCGGTGCCTGTCGCTACATCAACATCAAGCCGGGAAGGATCGGCGGCTTGACCAATGCCCTCGCCGTGCACGATATGGCTAGGGACGCCGGCGTACCGGTGTGGGTCGGGGGCATGCTCGAAAGCGCTCTGGGGGGATCGATCTGCGTGGAGCTGGCGACGCTGGAGAATTTCACCTACCCGGGCGACCTGTTTCCTTCCTCCCGCTTCTATCGCCGCGACTTGTCGCAACCGCCCCTGGAGTTGGCCGAGGGCTGCGTCTTCAAGCCCTCGACCGGCGATCTGCCGACGCCGGATGTCGAGCTGCTGGCGGCGCAGACCTTGCGCTGGAAGACGGTTACGCCGGATTCTAGGTAGCCAGCGGCGCTCCGCCGGGTATGGCAATGGAGATCGGCGATTTTTCGTACTGGGAGCGGCAGGCGGTGAAATCGGCGTTGCGGTATTCGCCTAAGTGAATAAATCCCGAAATGCGGTCATCCGCAGCGCGGCCCGCAAATAGGAAGGGGATGGTATCGCCTGGGCGGCTCACTTGGCTGCGCAGCTTTACCTGATCGCCTTCGATGACGCCGACGATTTGCTGCTGGGAAAAATCGCTTATATGGGTGCCGCCGATCCAATGCCCTTCCTGTTCGAGGAATAGCTGGTGCTGGCTGCTGCTGCTCGAATAGTTGATGGTGAGATCCCAAGAACCGCTGACGTCGGTTGCCGAAGGGGCTAGCTCGGTTGATTGAGGACTGCGTTGTTCGGATAGAATGCGGTGGATTCGGTCGGCGACCACTTGGTCGTTGCCCGGCTGCATTTGGTTGGGCGTGATGCCGATGGAAGTGCGGCCGTTGTCACCGCCGCTGGCCACGGCAATGCGGGGTTTGTTGCGGGCGAAATCCTCGGCGACTTCTGCGCCGGTAATGTGCAAGACGGCTGGGTCCCAACTGATGGTGAGGGTCGGAGCGCGGTTGGACAGGCCGGTGGGGTCTTTGACCTCGGTCGAGACGCTGTCAATATCGCGCACCTGTTGGGCGATATGGTCGAGATAAGACAGCCAAGTCTGCCATTCGGCGGCGTGGTCGCGGCGCACCCACGCTTCCACCGCCGCCAGCATCCCCATGATCTCTTCCTTGCCGATTTTATTGTCGCGTCCCGGCCCGTGGTGCGGCGAACTGAATTGCCACGCTGACTGGAGCAAGGCTTTGTCGCCCAGCACTAAGCCAGCGCACTGGGGGCCGCACAGGGCTTTGCCGCCACTGTAGGCCACGACAGTGGCACCCCTTTGCAAGTGGACATTGGGGATGGTGAGGTCTTCGGCTGCGGCATCGGCGAGGATGGGGATTTTGTGTGGCCGGGCCACGTCAGCAATGACCTCTAGGGAAAGCGGCTGATCGGTGGCGGAACCTGCTCCCGTGGTTATGTAGATCATGGCGGTGCGGGGATTGATGGCTCGCTCGAGTTCTTCCCGAGTCTCGACCATGACGATTTCGACGCCGATGCTGCGCAGGGCGTGGTCGTAGGCGTTGCGCGAGTACCGGGGGATGATGACTTGGGTTTTGTCCAAGCCGGTCAAATTCGGGATGCGGATCAGTTTTTCGGGGTTGCCGCCGGTGATGCAAGCTGCGGTGATGTGCTTGAGGCCAGCGGCGCAGCCCGCCGGAATCAGGCCCCAGTCGGCCCCGGTGATGTCAGCCAGTCTTTGGCCGACGGCTTCGGCTAGTTCGTCGTATTGAACGAAGTAGCCCGAGGCTGCTTCCATGGCCGCCACAACTTCGGGAAGTTCCACCGAGCCGCCGATGATGGTAAAGGTGCCACGGCAGTTGATGATGGGTTCGACGCCGATGGCTTGATAGATGTTTTGGTCGCTGGTGTCCAATGTCATGTAGGCCTCCCTTGTGGATTGTGAATGAATGAACTTGTAAAGGTCAGGTCAGTCCCCAGATGCGGGCGGCCGTACCGCCTAGCATCTGGTCTTTTTCGCACGGGCTGAGAAAGTCGAAACCCTCCTGCACTAGGCGCAACTCCTCGGCCAGGGTCAGCCAGTTGTGCTTGGTGCGGTGGTGTCCTGGATAACCGGTACCCCACAACATGCGCTCGGCTCCAAAGGCTTGGTGCAGGCGCTGGATGAAGGGGTGCACGTCGGCATAGGGAAAAGTCTGCTTTGAGCGGCCGTGAACATCCGATATTTTCACCGCCACGTTATCGAAGTTAGCCAGTTCGACGATGGGCTGAAAAGCTTCGGCAGGCTCGTCGAGGTTGGGATAGCCCATGTGGTCCAATAGCAGGGGCATCTGCGGATGGCGGCGGGCGATTTCAGCTACTTGATCGGCGAAGGCGGCGTTGAGATGGAATTGGATGACGGCACCCATTGCGGCTAGGACTTCCCACAGGGGACGGTTCTGGGGCGTAGTCAGGACTTTTTCGTCCGGGTAGTACATGGGATGGAAGCGGAAACCGACCAGGCCGCGTTCCTCCATCCAGTAGCGCGCCTGATCGGCGTTGTCCGGGTTTTGCGGGTCGATCATGCCGTGGCCGATAAAGCGGTCGGGGAAGCGGGCCTGCGAATCGGCGATATAGCCGTTGTCCCAAGTGGACCAGCTAGTCTGCACCAAGACGCTGCGGTCAACGCCGTTTTGGTCCATGTCCTCGATTAGCTCGTCGGCGGTGGCGGGTTCGTCCGGCTTGGAGGTCCAGTTGGGAGCGGTGGGTCCGATGGGGTATTTCTCGGACATTTCCCAGATGTGGACGTGGGTGTCGATGATCATGGACGGTTCCTTTTAGATGTTGGTCGAAGTTCGTGCAGGCCTAGTCGAGATCGGATTGAGCGGGTAGAAACATTTCTAGCGCCCAACCATATCGACGAAATAGCGATGTAGGCTCAAATCGCTGGTCAGTTCGGGATGGAACGAGGCGACGAGCACTTGGCCTTGGCGCGCCACGACCACATCGTCGCCGCAGGTTGCCAGCGCCGCGACTCCGTCGCCCAAACGTGCGATGCGGGGTGCGCGGATAAAGATCATCGGCAGCGATCGCGGTTGCCCATCCGCCGCCCAAACGCCCGTCCCCTCGAAGCTATCGACTTGGCGGCCATAGCTGTTGCGCTCGACGTCGATGTCGATCAGGCCGAGGGATTTCTGCGGCGGGTTGGAGACGCTTTGAGCCAAGAGGATCATTCCGGCGCAGGTGCCAAAAATGGGGTTGCCGGTCGCGGCGAAATCTCGCAGCGGTGCCCAGAACTCCCAAGAGTCCATGAGCTTAATTAGCGTCGTGCTCTCGCCGCCGGGGAAGATTAAGCCGTCAATTGTGGACAATTGCTCTGGCTTCTTGACCACGCGGGATTCGACGGCCAATGCGTCGAGCATTTTGCCGTGGGCCGCGTAGTCGCCCTGTAATCCCAGAATTCCGATCATATCACAAGATTACCCCGTCCCTGACAGAGCAGAGACGGGGCATTTTCCGTTTGCATCTGTGCGGCGTCCTACCAACCGCGGGTTTGTAGTTTATCCTTCTCTTCGAGGGTGTCGATGTTGATGCCGACCATGGCCTCGCCGAGGTTTTCAGAGACGCGGATCAGGACCTCTGGATCGTCGTAGTGGGTGGTGGCCTCGACAATGGCTTTGGCGCGGATGGCCGGATCGCCGGACTTAAAGATCCCGGAGCCGACGAAAACGGCCTCGGCACCGAGTTGCATCATCAGCGAGGCATCGGCCGGCGTGGCGACGCCGCCGGCGGCAAAATTGGGCACTGGCAGCTTGCCGTGCTCGGCCACCCAGCGGACCAGTTCATACGGTGCGCCTAGGTCTTTGGCCGCGGTCATTAGCTGCTCGGGACGCAGGATCGTCAGTCGGCGGATCTCGTCGGTAACTGAGCGCATGTGGCGCACGGCTTCGACGATGTTGCCCGAGCCAGCCTCGCCCTTGGTGCGGATCATGGCCGCGCCCTCGCCAATCCGCCGCAGGGCTTCGCCGAGGTTGCGGCAGCCGCAGACGAAAGGCACCTCAAAGGCGAACTTATCGACGTGATAGTGCTCGTCGGCTGGGGTTAGAACTTCGCTTTCGTCGATGTAGTCGATCCCGAGGGCTTGGAGCATCTGCGCTTCGGCGAAGTGGCCAATGCGGCATTTGGCCATGACCGGAATGGAAGTCGCCTCCATGATCTGGCGCAGCTTTTCAATGCTCGACATGCGCGACACGCCACCTTCTGCGCGGATGTCGGCGGGCACTCTTTCCAGCGCCATGACCGAGGTGGCCCCAGCGTCTTCGGCGATCTTAGCTTGGTCGGCAGTGACGACGTCCATGATGACGCCGCCCTTGAGCATTTCGGCGAGGCCGGTCTTGAGGCGGAGGGTGCCAGTCTGGCCATTTTGTATCTCGCTCATAGCGCAATCTCCTTTAGAACAGTTGCTTAAAAACATATTCCAAAACAGGCTCCCGCGCAATTTTCGCCTAGGGCAAAATCAGGTTCCGCGCAGGCTCTGCCAATAGGTGCGGCAAAGGTTGCGGGCGAAGAGGAAAAGGGCGGTTAAGGTCGCGCCGACGCCGAGGGTCGCACCGGTGCCGAGGACGGCGAGCGGAGACCAAGACAGCAGAGGGCGGGCGAGCAGGAGGACGGTGAAGACAAAGGCGACCACCAAGCCGGGGCGGCTGAGCGCGGCGAGATAGGTTGCAAAAGGCAGGCCGATCAAGCGGTTGACGAGGCACTGCGAAAGCAGCAAAAACAGCAGGGCGGCGGCGGCGATGACGCTGGCCACGCCTTCGACGCCGCGCGGCAGGCCATAGAAGTACAGGGCCGGGATCAGCACCCCCATGCTAAAGAGCGACCAGTAGAAAGACCAGTTGGTCTTGCCTTTGGCCATGAAAATCGAGCCGACTAGGGTGCTGGCGACTTTCAAAAGTGTGGCGGCGGCCAACAGGCGCAGTACCATCCACATCGGCTCGGTGTTGACTAGGGCGGCAATCTCCGGCGCAAAGACGAATATTCCCGCGAGGACTGGACCCAACGCGAGCACTAAGCCCTGTACCGAGGACAAATAGCCACGGCGCAGGAGCGAGTCGTCGTCAACTATCGTCGAAAAGGTTGGGAAGGAAACGCGTTGGATGGTCGTGGCCAGCCGGGTCAAAGGCTGCAAGGTCAATCGCTCGGCCAAGCTGTAATAGGCTTGGGCCGTAGCCCCTAGTGGTACGAAGATGAAGAAATAGGCGATCTTGGTATTGAGCAGGGCCACTACGCGCGACCCCGTGAGATTCAGCGAGAAGCGAAGAATCTGGCGCAGTGCTTGGAGTCGGAAGCGCAGGCGCGGAAGCCAGCGGGCGGAGAGGGCGAGGCTGCTGAAAAGGCCTAGTTCGCGCACGACCGAGCCGAGAACTGGGATCAAGACGCCCAATTCGGGTCGCCAGAAAAGCAGTAGCGTCACTGCAAGGCCGAAGGTCAGGACCGAAACGAGTTCGGAAAGGGCCACGGCGCGGAAGTCGAGGTCGCGCTGAAGTCTGGCCCGCAACAGGCCCGCCAAAGAGGCGCAGGGAATCGCCAAGCAGAGCGTGCGCAGGACGCGACTGAAGGTGTGCGGGTCTTCGCCCCCCAAAAGAGGAGCGAGCCAAGAGACGGTAGCGACAACCGCAGCGGTGAGCAGCAGTCCCCAGCTCAGACAAGTCCAGAAGGCTGTGTCGAAGTGTTCTTCGTCTGCGTCTGGTAGCTGGACCAAGGCCGCGCCCAGACCCAAGTCGCCGACCAGCGATAGGAGCATCACTAGGGCTAGCGCCCACTCAAAATGGCCCAACTTCTCCAGCGGCAAGAGCTTGTAGAGCGCCAGCATGACGCCGAGCTGGATGACGGAAGCGCTGCCATTCCAGAGAAAACCGCGCAGGGCGCGCGTGGCCAGGGAGAGCGAGGCGCTCACAAGCTAGGTGGCTTTACGACGCTTCGACGCACGCTTTGGCGATGCGGCCCTGCTTGCCGAAGACATTGACCGCTCGTGCTTCGAGCAGGTTTTCGCCCGCGGCGAGCGTCCACTCAAAGCGGGCTTCGCGCTCCTCGCGCCACGGGCCGCCGTCTTGGCGCACCAAGAAGTGCGAGAAGTTGGGCGCGGTGTGCTCTAGATCGACTTGCAGCGTGCGCGCCTTTTCCGCCACTTGGAGGTAGAGCCGCGTCTGATTGACCGACCAGTAGAAATCTCCGATGCGAGAGGTCTGCAAGGAGTATTCGGCGTAGCGGGGATCGACGTCGTCCGACCACCACAGATAGCCATCCCAGTGGTATTGACCGGCACCGTGGCGCAGCTCGGCTGGCTCGGCAAAGATCAGGTGCGTGTTGCGCAGCGGAATGCCGAAGCGGCAGAAGACGTCGATATAGTTGCTCATAGGCTCGACGACCTTTTGCGGCAGCTTGTTGGCCATGATCTTCTCGCGCCGCTCGTCGGCCGCGGCCTCGTGCAGTTCCAAGGCGTTAATGGGCACGCCGTCGATTTCGTAGGTGGCGTCAAATTCGCGGGCCGGCCCGGCGTCTTCGAGGATCCACTTCTGCAACTCTTCGCACCAGACCTCGGCCAAGCAGTGGTGATCGACGACGATTGAGCGGGCCACCCACCCCAAGGATGAGGCGCAGCCGGCGAACACCGCTCCGTAGTGGGTACACATGCCGAAGCCCCAGTCGCCTTTGGTGGTGTCGAGGACCTCTAGGGGGTTCCAAGAGGGGCAGTGGGGATATTTGTCGGATTGCCAGCCCAGCCACTGGCTATGGACCCAGTCGCGCAAAAGGGCTAACTGTTCGAGTTCAGTTTTGCCCGCGGCGATGACTTCGTCGAGGCGGTACTGTTTGCGCAGCCGCTCTTGATGCGGGTGCAGCCCCATATAGGCGAAGGGGTAAGAACTGTGTATGAGCTCGGGTTGGTCGAATTCTGCCCGCTTGAAGGGGGCGAGGCTCTTGGCGTCCTCTTCGATGTCGGCTTCGAGGGTGACGGCTTGGAGTGTCGGGGTCTTGTTGGCCTCGTCGGTTTCGAGGATGGCGCGCCACTGCACAAAGCGCCCGGGCCACTGCAAGGCGGTGCCTCGCTCCCAAGCCGTCCAAGTGCGCGGATCAAAGGAAGGCGTCGAACCCGCGCGCAGTTCAAAGTGTATTTGGGTTCCCTGCGGCTGGCGCATCCGCGCTTTCAGGTGCAGGCGGCGAATGCCCATCCGCGGAGCGATGCGGCCGCGGCCGTCTTCGTCGGCGAGGTCGATGACCGGCGAGCAGAGTGTCCCTTGGGGCGGATGTCCCTTGACGCGCAGCCGCACCAGATATTCGCCTTCAATGGCGCGGGCTTCGCCCATGGTGCCTTGGTGCCACGTCTTGCCGCCGTCAAAGCTGCGGCTCGAATGGCTTGAGGGCGTGTCGGCCAGACCGCCTGGGAAGGGGTCGATGTGCAACACGCCGCTGTGCGAGAAGACGAATTCGTTGGTGCCTTCTTTGAGGTATTTGGCGGCGATTTTCTTGCGGTCCCAACCGCCGGTGAGCATGCGCTCGCGGTTCTGGCGGTGGGTGAGGACGTGGCCGTTGACTTGGAGCCGCATGGGTTTGTCGGCGGTGGATTTGTCGGCGTTGACGTAGAAGAGCAGTTCGGCTCCTTTGGTCTTGGCCGAGGGGATGTCGAATTCGACTTTTGCGCAGAGAGCGGGAGAAAGTTCCTCGCAGATGTCGCCGTCAACGCCCATTTCGTTGGTGATCATATAGGTGGGAGCGAGGCGGGCGGCGGGAGTGGTGTGGGCGTCGATGAAGCGGTCGCGGCGATAGTCGCGGAAGTCGGCGGTGGTAATCTTTTTCATGCTGAGCTCCTAAGTGGGGGTCTATGCGGGGAATGTAGGGGGTGATATAGGGTGGGGCAAACAAAACCTTTTGCGGGTCAAGAAAGGCTCTATATTTTGTCCCTGTCAACACCCAAGCAGCCCTTCCTGTCGGAGGCTGAATCCATGAAAACCTTCGTTCGTCACTCCGCTTTTCTAGCGTTAATCGGCCTTATTCTCTCGCCGCTGGCCTTGGCCCATGCG
>VXML01000022.1 GCA_009841115.1 Gemmatimonadota bacterium
CACCCCATCGTCCGCACCCACCCCGAAACGGGACGCCGCTCGCTCTACGTAGGGCCGCACCTGACCAAGTACGTCGTCGGCCTCAGCCGCCGTGACAGCGACGCCCTACTCGGCGAATTATACGCCCATCTCGAACAACCGCGCTTCATCTGGACCCATGAGTGGCAAGTCGACGACCTCGTCCTCTTCGACAACCGCCCGACCATGCACCGCCGCCTCGCCTTCCCCCCAGACCAGCGCCGCCTAATGAAACGCACTCAGGTCTTCAACGACGAAATCCCTGTGGAGTGAACATCGAAGAAAATATGTCATGCGTAGCCTATTCGTTCTGACATTTGCCTTGTCGATGATCGCTTGTGGCGACAGCAACCGCCAGCCTGAAAACCCATCTTCCAACCCCCTCTATCCGTCTGGCTCGGAACAGGTTCAACGAGGCCAGATTGTGACAGTTGAGGGATCTTCATTGTTAGAGGCTGAGGTGGTTATCATCGACGCAGAGCGTCTGGTAGTGCTAGCCCGTGCGCCGGTGGACGACCAAGGAGGCTTCGTCGTTTCTGTACCCCAGCGACCGAGCTACTGGTTGGGCGTTTCCGGTCCCTATATGACAACCTACATCAATACGGCGTTCGCTTTTACGGGAGAGGCCATAACCGTCGGAGAGCCTCCTCGGGCGCAGGCTGCGGGCAAGGCCGCACAAGCGGCGGGCATATTGGGCGATGTCAACAACGATGATCAAGTCGATATTGCGGATGCGCTGCTCGTGCTGCTCTATACCTTAGAACGCGTCTCTTTCGTAGCACCTAATCAAGGCAATATCTCCCTAGGTGACGTCAACGAAGACGGCCAGATCAACCTAGCGGACGTCCTGTTTATCATGACCTATATTGCGAATCCGCTTGACCCGACGTTGCCGGATGGAATCGGTTTAGCGGTCGCCGTTGATCAAGATCGGGCTGTGTTGATCTCGCTCTATGAAACTACTGGCGGCGATAACTGGGGGGACAATACGAACTGGCTCACCAGCGCGTACTCGCTGGATCAATGGTACCGCGTCGAAACCGACGATGCAGGGCGGGTCACTAGCTTGGACCTAGACTACAATGGCTTGACGGGGTCAATACCCGAAGTATTGGGACAACTCAATAACCTGAAATTCCTAGACCTCGGCTACAACTACTTGACAGGAACTATCCCCGAAACGTTGAGCAATCTCAACAGCCTGAAATTCCTAGACCTCAGCTACAACGCGTTGACGGGGGAGATACCCGAAGCGTTGGGACAACTCGATAGCCTGAAAACCCTATACCTGAACCAAAACCAATTGACGGGGTCAATACCCGAAGCGTTGGGACAACTCAATAACCTGCGAGGCCTGTGGCTCGGTAACAACGCGTTGACGGGGTCAATACCCGAAGCGTTGGAACAACTCGATAGCCTGCAAACCCTGTGGCTCGGCGGCAACCAATTGACAGGATCAATACCCGCAGTATTGGGACAACTCGATAACCTGCAAACCTTGGGACTCGGATACAATCAGTTGACGGGGACGATCCCTGAAGTATTGGGACAACTCAATAACCTCCAAACCTTGGGCCTTGGATACAACGCGTTGATGGGGGAGATACCCGAAGCGTTGGGACAACTCGATAGCCTGCAAATCTTGGGACTCAACGAAAACCAGTTGACAGGGTCAATACCCGAAGCGTTGGGACAACTCAATAACCTGCAAACCTTGGGACTCGGCGGCAACCAGTTGACAGGGTCAATACCCGAAGCATTGGGACAACTCAATAACCTGCAAACCTTGGGACTCAACGAAAACCAGTTGACAGGGTCAATACCCGAAGCATTGGGACAACTCGATAGCCTGCAAACCTTGGGCCTCGGCCACAACCAGTTGACGGGGACGATACCCGAAGCATTGGGACAACTCAATAACCTCCAATACCTAAACCTCGGCCACAATCAGTTGACGGGGACGATACCCGAAGCGTTGGGACAACTCGATAGCCTGCAATACCTAGTCCTCGGCCACAATCAGTTGACGGGGGAGATACCCGAAGCATTGGGACAACTCAATAACCTGCGAGGCCTGTGGCTCAAAGGTAACCAGTTGACCGGGTGCATACCTTTAGCATTGCAAGCATTGCAAGCTAAAGCGAGCAACGACTTAGATGACCTAGGGCTAGCCTTCTGTCAGTGAACGCCGCTTGCGATGGTAAAGAAAGCCTCGTCGATCTTGCCATTTTGAGCGGGTTAGTGTATGAATATGAAACAATAACGACCATCATCGCGGAGGCGACCATGTACGAATCGTCGGTAGTGCAGTATTTCACGGAAAAGGGCATTGAGCAAGGAGGCCGAGAACGCGCCATTGAAGCCCTGCTCGATGTGCTAGATATTCGCTTTGAGCTGGCTGCGTCGGATCCATTGGCTGACCGTATTAGGGCCATTGACGATGTGCAGCACCTCAAGCAGTTGCATCGAGCGGCCATACAAGTCCCAAGCCTCGAAGCCTTTACAGACCTATTAGACGCCGACGAGTAGGCTGAGTAAAGGCACTACGTAACGTCAGTTATACAACTATGTAGTATAGACGCCCAAAGTGCGTTCGATCTGGTCAGCCCTTCACTCTAAACCGAAAAAACATGCCATGCGTAGCTTATTCGTTCTGATATTCGCCTTGTCGCTGATCGCCTGTGGCGACGGCGACCGCCAGCCTGAAAACCAATCTTCCAACCCGCTCTATCCGTCTGACCCGGAACAGGTCCAACGAGGCCAGATTGTGACGGGTGAAGGCTCTGTGGGGTCGGAGGCCGAGGTGGTTATCATCGACGCGGAGCGTCTGGTAGTGCTAGCCCGTGCGCCGGTGGATGACCAAGGAGGCTTCGTCGTTTCTGTACCCCAGCGACCGAGCTACTGGTTGGGCGTTTCCGGTCCCTATATGACAACCTACATCAATACGGCGTTCGCTTTTACGGGAGAGGCCATAACCGTCGGAGAGCCTCCTCGGGCGCAGGCTGCGGGCAAGGCCGCACAAGTGGTGGGCATATTGGGCGATGTCAACAATGATAACCAGGTCGATATAGCGGACGCGCTGCTCGTGCTGCTCTATACCTTAGAACGCGCCTCCTTCGTAGCACCCAATCAGGGCAATATCGCCCTAGGCGACGTCAACGAAGACGGCCAGATAGACATAGCGGACGTCCTGCTTATTATGACCTATATTGCAAATCCGCTTGACCCGACGTTGCCAGATGAAATCGGCTTAGCCGCTGACCCAGATCGGGCTGTGTTGATCGTGCTCTATGGGACTACCGGCGGCGATAACTGGGAGGACAATACGAACTGGCTTAGTGAAGTGCCACTGAACGAATGGTACGGCGTTACTACTGACTACGAGGGGCGGGTCACCAGCCTAGAGCTCACCGAAAACCAGTTGACGGGGCCGATACCCGAAACATTGGGACAACTCAAAAGCTTGCATACCCTGTGGCTCCA
>VXML01000035.1 GCA_009841115.1 Gemmatimonadota bacterium
GGCGAAGCGCCGAGTCCAGCCCAACTGGAGTACTTGCTCAACGACGCGTTCCCGACCCATTAACCCCTAGCGAGAGGTTTTCACCATGACTTGTGCTAAAATTCTCTGCACCGGCCTCGTAGCCGGATTGCTCGCCGCCGCCTCAGAAGCCACTGCAACCTCTTGGTACCATTCGGAAGACCTACCGGCCTCAGTCGGCGGTTCCGTCCAAGCGCAACTGCGCGAAGGTTGGCTACACGCTTGGCGCGTGGATGCCGAGGGCCAAGAACTGTGGCATACCATTCTCGGCCGAGTGGATCAACCGGGCCGGGTTGGCCGGGTTTAAAAGACGACCCCCTTTACCGTGGTCGTCCACCACCCGGACGGTCAGTCGTATGTTCAAGACGAGACTAATCGGAATCGCCTGTCGGGACACCGCCAAGCACTAGTAGACGAGCCTTTCCCCGGCCTAGAAGCCGCGGTCGGCGACTCGGCAGTCCAAGCCCAATCCACGTTTCGACCCGCCGAAAAGCCGTCCACGCACTTGACCCGCTGGCAGCGCGACCACTGGATCTGGGCCGGTTCGGGTCCTACCCAATCCCAGCTCCACACCGTCATCCGCCTCGCCCCCATCCTAACGGTTCCCCAGCGCCAAACCTTGGAAAAGCCCACGGCTGATCAGGCAATCCTCCAATGGGACCGCGCCGAATTCACCGACGACGGCCAGACCTTCTCCGTCCGCTACATCAGTCCTAGAGAAAAGGAGGTCATGCACCAGCGGCACGCTATGGAGCGGGGAGCCGTGCCCTTTGAAATTGACATCGAGCGCTGGGTGGCACCCGTCGCCGGTTATGAAGAGTCCCCCTTGAACAGTCTGGCGCAGTTACAGGGCAAGGTGGTGCTGATCGACTTTTGGGCTACGTGGTGTAATCCCTGCATAAAAAAAATGCCCTACGTCGCCGAGATGTACGAGCGCTATCGGGATCAAGGCTTTACCGTCATTGCCCTGCATTCGACGGCTGGGGCCGACAAACTAGATGACTTTGTCGGTCGCCATGATTACCCGTTCCCCATTGCTCTCGACTCGGGCGAGACCTACCGACGCTACGGTATCGGTCCAAAAGGACCTATACCCCACTACATCCTGATCGACCGGGATAACCGCATCGCCCTTGTAAACGAGCTGCCTACTGAAGAGCAAATCAAGGCGCTGCTGAAGGCCGGTAGCTAAACTCCCAAGATCCGTAAAAAAGTAAGTTCACGCATTTTGGACCAAGGGCTCTTATAGAGCAACAGACCGTCCACCAACCGTCCCTAGCCTTAGCAAAGGAGGCTTCAGATGCGTTCCTTTCGTTCGTACCAAATCCTCGCAGCGGCAGCCCTGCTGCTCAGCGGCCCCTACATCGCCGCAGCCGCAGATCCGGCCGACCAAGCCCAATGGAGCGAGTCCGTCCCTGTCAACGAAGAAAGAAACCCGGGCGAGCGCATAGAGGCATATATTGTCGATGGCTTGCTGCACGCCCGCCGCCTCGACCAAAACGACAGCCCCCTTTGGCACTTCATTCTCTCCAAAGCCGACCCGAACCAACCTCCTACTTTCGAACACTTCGCCGCCGCCATCGAAGTGCGCCACGCCAACGGCATGTACTTTGTCCGCGACACCTTTTGGGGCACCACTCTAGCGGCCCACCGGCAACAACTGGCACCGGAAGCGTTCGCCAGCCTCGATACCACCGTCCGCCAGAACGGCTTTGACCTAAGCAAGTATTCTACAACCAGCGGCCCACCCACTCTGGATCAACTCCAAGAAATACCACCGGAGTCGTTCGCCAGCGCTGACTCCACCACTTTGGCGAATATAGTCCAACAACTGGGTCCGGCGGCCTTCGCTACCCTTGACACCGCCACTTTGGCCCTGATCCAAAAACGGGTGCCAGAGGCGTTCGCCAATCCCGACACCGCCGTCCGCCGTTTGCCCACTGTCCAGCGCGGCATCACCAAATGGGAGAAAGATGGGCAACTCTGGATAGCCCTAGGACCGAATGCGGACCATTGGGATACGCTCATCCGCCTGACTCCCACTGTGTTCGTACCAGAAAAGCCGGGCATTGGCGCTTTTGCCGACGGGGGTTTTGTGCGCTGGGACGACGCCCAACTCTTAGATAATGGCGGAGTGCTAATAGCCGACTATGTCTCCCCTGCTGAAACAGACCGTAAGCAGCAAAAGCACAAGTTGGTCCGGGGTGCCATACCCTTCAATATCGAGGCCCAGCGCTGGATCAACCCCATTGAGCAAGGCGACCGCATAGGCTGGTTCCTAGGCAAGGTATTACTGCTGCATTTTTGGGCCACTTGGTCGCCCGAATCCGTCGAGCAACTCGCCCACTATGACGAGTTATACAAAAAGCACAAAGACCAGGGTCTCGTCGTCATCGCCATCCACAGCACCGAAGGAGCCGACGATGTGGACGCCTTCATCGCCGAACGCGGTTATACGTTGCCCATTGCAGTGGACGCTGGCGCGAGCACCCAGCGCTACGGCATCTGGAATTTCCCCCAATCCGTCCTCTTCGACCGCGACTGTCGGCTGGCTTGGCTCAGTCAGGACGGCGAAGCACCGAGCCCAGCCCAACTGAAACACTTGCTCGACGACATCGACACGTTTCCGGCCCACTAACCCCTAGCGAGAGGTTTTCACCATGACTTGTGCTAAAATTCTCTGCACCGGCCTCGTGGCCGGACTGATCGCCGTCGCCGAGTCCGCCGCGACCCCTGCCTGGCGCGACTCGGTCGATCTACCCACCTCAATCGGCGGTTCCGTGCAAGCGCAACTGCGCCAAGGATGGCTACACGCCTGGCGCGTAGATGGCGATGGCCAAGAACTGTGGCATACCATCCTCGGCCGGGCAGATCAACCGGGCCGGATTGAAAAGGCCAACCTCTTTACCGTAGTCGTCCACCACCCAGACAGTCAGTCGCATATTCGGGACGACCTTAACCGGAACCGCCTGTCGGGACACCGCCAAACACTGGTAGGCGAGCCTTTCCCCGGCCTAGAAACCGAGATCGGCGACCAGACAGCCCAATCCACGTACCGGTCTGCCGAAAAGCCGTCCACGCACTTGACCCGCTGGCAACGTGACTACTGGGTCTGGGCTGGCTCTGGACCCACGGACGCCCTGCTACACACCGTCGTCCGCTTAGCCCCCATCCTGACCATTCCCCAGCGCCAAACCTTGGAAAAACCCACGGCTGATCAAGCAATCCTACATTGGGACCGCGCCGAATTCACCGACGACGGCCAAACCTTTTCTGTCCGCTATATCAGCCATAGGGAAATGGAAGTCATGCACCAGCGGCACACTCTGGATCAGGGTGCCGTGCCCTTTGAAATTGACATAGAGCGCTGGGTAGCACCCATCGTCGGTTATGAGGATTCCCCCCTGAACAGTCTCGCGCAGTTACAGGGCAAGGTGGTGCTACTCGACTTTTGGGCTACGTGGTGTTCGC
>VXML01000081.1 GCA_009841115.1 Gemmatimonadota bacterium
CTCAACTTATGTGCAGAACGGAAAAATGTGGAGTTGGGTCGTTGCCGCCGCGCTATGCTTGGCGACTGACGACGCCAACTTCACATAAGCGCGGTCAGAGCCGTCGCATCCATTTGACCATGTCAAGTTGCGCCGGCGCGACATGACCGACTGTCGGTTCGGGCATTACGTCAGGAAAGACCTGAGCGAGTGCCTGCCGCTTGGTATCGATGTCGGCACGGGCGTACTCCATGGTTGGGATCAGCGTTGCGTGACCCAGCCACTGGCTGATGGTGGCGAAGTCAACGCCAGCCTTCAGCAAGTGGATGGCGGTGGTATGCCGCAACGAGTGCGGGTGGATGCGCTTGCCGCGCAACGTAGGCACGCTGTCCACGCAAGCGGCGACGCGCTTGTCCAACAGGTAGCGCACGCCGAAGCGCGTGAGTTTTTGGCCACGCCGGTTTGTAAAGAGCGGCCTGTCTGCATTACCCGGCGAGGACCGCTCAATGAGCGCGCGCAACCGGACGGCAGTGCGAGCCCAAATCGGGCAGCTGCGTGTCCTGCCGCCCTTGCCGCGCAGTCGAACCTGGTATGGCGGATCGAGTCGAACGTCACCGACCGTTAGGTCGAGCACTTCCTGCACCCGCGCGCCTGTGTTGAACATCAGAGCGAACAACGCCTGGTCGCGGCGGTCGCTGAGCGATGCCCCGCTCGGCAGCTTGAGGAGCGCTTCGACTTCTGCCTCTTCGAGATACTCGACGGGACCACGACGGGGGCCGCGCTTGAACGGGAGAGCAAGGATGCGTTGCAGCTCGGTCATCCGGTCGGGGCACTCGCCCACGGCAAACCGCGCGAAGGTATGGAGTGCCGCCAGACGCGCATTGCGCGTGCTGATGCTGTTCCCGCGCTCGGCTTCCAGATAAGCCAGGAAACGGCCTACGCTGGCCGCGGTGAAATCATCGAAATCAAGCGTTTCGACTCCTCGTTTACACTGGTCTGCGGCGAAGCGCAGATAGAGCACCAGCGCGTCGCGGTAACTGTGGACGGTGTGTGCGCTCATGCCACGGAGAGTCGGCAGGTACTCTTGGAAGAACCGCACGATGCAATGGCTCAGCGCGTTGGGACCAGGGTGCGTCATGCCGATTCTCCTTCGATGAGGTGACCGAATCGGCGCTCGAACTGGTTGCTTGCTGTGCGGGCAACCTCCGGGATCCAGTGCAGATAGTACGCCGTGGAGGCGATCGATTGATGACCCATGTACATTGCAAGCTTGGGCAAGAACGACTGGACGTCGCCACCGTCGCGATACCAGCGCAGCAGGGCTTGCACGGCGAAAGAGTGCCGGAAATCGTGGACACGCGGTAAGCGGGCGTTTGCATCGCGAATGTTGGCCGCGATGCACAACTTGCGCATGCTGTCGCCAATGGCGAAGCCGCAGTACTCGTGAATAACGGTCGTGTTCCGATGACCGCCGATCAACGGCGCATCAGAGGATAGGTTCCACGGTGCAGCGAGCCGGTGCTCGAGATACGCTCGAAGCTCACGCTGGGCATCCATCGACAGTGGCACTAAACGTGACTTGTAGAACTTGGTGTCGCGGATCAACGCCGTGCCGTTCTTGATATCGATGTCGCCAAGCCGAAGACGGAGCAGTTCGCCTCGTCTAAGGCCTGCGGTGTAGAGCAGTACGACAGCAAGGCGCAGCATGGCCGGTCGCAGTGGCGCCGAGCCGTGACGGCGCAACATCTTGGTTGCCGACAGGAGTTCTGCGATCTGCGACGGAGTCAGGATCACCGGCGCTCGGACGGGCTGCGGTCGTGGAAACCGTGTGGCATCGGGCACGAAGCAGTCCAGATCGGTGCGCTGACGGTACAGGCAGAGCTTGCGCACAGAACGCTGGTAAATACGACGGACATTGGCGCACAGATGCTGGTCTGTACGGCACCACTGCTCAAAGAGTACCGGGTCAAGATCTGCGGCTTCACGTTCCGCCAGAAAGAGACAGAGCCGGTTAATCCTCCAGGTATCGTGAACGAATCCACGCCCCATTACCTTCATGTGTTCGATGTAACGATGGGCCCAGTGTTCGAAGACCGTGCTTGGGTTATTGACGCGCATGATCGCCTCCCGGCAGCGGCAGGGCCACATTGCGCAGCGAATCGATCTGTAGCCTAAGATATGCGCTGGTCGCCTCCAGGCTTCTGTGACCGAGGAGATCGCCGATCACCTTGACGCCGACATTGCGATCCAACAGGCGCATCGCGAAGCCATGTCGTAGGCCGTAGGGTGATGCATCACTCAGCGGTAACCCGCTGCGTGTTGCGTGGCGACGGAAGGCGCAGGCGATCGCACCATGAGTCAGCGCGCCGACCGGGGCGAGGGAACGCAGGAAGAGCTCGGGCCGTTCAGTGGTCGGTCGGCCGTCGCGAAGATAGCGCTGCAACACCTTCGCGGCGGGATCGGTCAACGGCAAAATCAAGATGGAGCGCGTCTTGTTCTGCCCGACCCGAAGCGTACGTGCTTGCCAATCGATCGAGTCCAATGTCAGCGCGGACATCTCTCCCGTGCGCAATCCATAATGCGCCATGAGGAAGAAGATCGCGTGATCTCGAAGACCGATTGGCGTTGATCGATCAATGGACTCGAGCAACTGTTCCACCAACGTCCACGGAATCGCTCGCGGCGGCAGCTCGTCGCAATAGCGGCGCGGGATATCGAACGCTTCCAAGCCCGGCGCTACCTCACCGCGTTCAACGCAGAAGCGCAATAACACGCGCACATAGCCAGCCAAATCGATGATGGAGCGTCGACATCGCCGCCGCGATTGTTCGGCGAAGAAGCGTTCAATGTCCGCGGCCGACAAGTTCGCTAAGCAGCCACTTGTTGGCACTACCGCGTCCAGGAACAATCTGGCGTACCACTCGTGCTGCTTGACCGTCACCGATGCCAGACCGCGCATCTCCGTGAGATATTGAAGGAAGGGGCCAATCAGCTCAGCGTGTGGCGCGGTGCTGGGGAGATCGATCCACTGATCGCAAGACTGCAAAAAGCGGCCGAAGGCCCAGCGTGCGTGTGCAAAGCCTTGCGGTCGCTTGGGATGCGTAACGATCTGCTCTAACTCGGCTTGCGAGAAACAGCGACCGCGTGGAAGGGGCGCGAGCGGCTCCAGTGAATACCGCATTGCCGCGACATGGTTGCGGATTACAGTGTTGCAGTATCCGGACGCTTTGAGCCAATCCGAAAAGTCGTCGAGCCACTCGGCGACGGGCGAGCCCGAGTACCAGTAGTAGCGTTTGTGCGGATAGATGTGCGTGCGCGTACGCAAAGACATGCCGATCTCCTGATATGGCTGAAGGGACCGGCCCACCGTACGCGCATACGCCGACAATGCTTATGTAAAGTAAATTGCCCCATGTTCCCAGCAGAATGCGGCCTTGAGCACACTACGCCACATAAATATTGGCTGCACATAAGT
>VXML01000032.1 GCA_009841115.1 Gemmatimonadota bacterium
GTAAAATCACTAAAAAGCGTAACATCTCTCTATCCGGTACTAGTTGGTAATTATGACATTTGGTTATATTATATAGTAAAATTGTCAGTACAAAGTAATGATTAACAAATTTGAATTTGCAGACATAGATTGGTCAAACCAAGATGAACTGTCCCAAATATGGCGCTTGTCCCAAAGTGGCGCCTGACATCTGCCTGACGTATGGTTTCCACTCCAGACCAATATTTCCACTCCGCTAAAACAACATACGTTTCCACTCCGGGTCACAAGCTTTCCAGTATACACCAGGTCACCATAACTTACTAACACCGCCATACCAACAAAATTATAAACACACACTCAATGAAGGATTACCATGCGGGGTATTAATACTCGTTAAATCATTAATGCCGTTCATATCATGGCCTCTATGGACGGCATTTATTGAATCATTAGTTAACACTAACCATAAGCAAATGGATCCAATAGACATGCATTGTATGATAAAAAGCCGTTTACATCCCAATATGCCGAGCAATAATAGTAAAGACAGATGTCAACATCCTCATAGAGATGGCAGTCCTCGGGCAAGTATACGTCTATGTATGGATTATAGTACGAGAAAGGATCTTCCAGACAGCTGTCATATGACAAGAAGCCGTCTATATCCCAATATGATGCACAATAGTAGTCGAGACAGCTGTAAATATCATCATATGCAAAACATGCGTCTGGCCAGTATACATCCAAATAACTTTCAACTTCATAAGCAAACGGATCCATTAAGCAGCTGCCATATGACAAAAAGCCGTCTATATCCCAATATGATGCACAGTAGTAGTCAAGACAACTACTAACATCATCATAAAAATCACAGTCCTCCGGCCAGTATACATCATCATATTGCCCCGACTGATTCGCCGTGTTAATGCCGTTGGTTCCGTCCACGGAAGGAAGTGTTATGCTTCCATCCGTGGCATATTTGGTTTTAAAGATAATGTTGTCATTCGGATTCTGGAATCCGTCGGTCCCATATATGGTCACAAGGGCGGCTAGGTTTAGATACGAGGGTATGGTGGACTCGGGACCTGTACCACCCGGACAGGTCTGCTTGCCGTCCTCAACACTGCACAACATGTCTCCGGGCATGTTGAAGGTATGACCTAAGCCAATGGCGTGCACAAACTCATGTACTGCCGTAGCTCCTATCTCTGCATTGGTACGGCCATCCAACGAACAAACTATAGTCGGTACCGGTTTTGGAGCTGTATGGAATGCCCAACCCCACGCATCATCACAACTCTGGAAACCATCACTATAATCACGGGCCACCAGATCCATCATGACATCAGGACGCCCACTCAAGATATCCCCCGGCCTCACCACCTCAAAGTCCACGCTCCAGTCACCCGCTGGATATTCATGTTCCAGTATGGCCGTAAGCTGTAATATGCCCTCCTGAACGGGCACTATATGACCGCGCACATCGTTATACGAGTCGGGACTTGGCACTATTGCCACAAGTGGCGGTCGGTCAAAGTCCAAGGAGCGATATAACTCCATATAGACATCATCTGGTACGGGGCCCGGCGCCGGACTTGTAACATCCTCATATCCATACAATTCTTGAATAGGGGTGGTCATCCGATAGTATAACCAATTACCCTCATAAACGGCCTGTATGTCTATGGTATAGTCCGGATCTACATCAGCCACAATCCAATACGTAGAAAACCTCCCAAACTCATCAACATACGCGCTAACCAACAGGTCATCCGGATTGGCAGTATCCTCATCCTTAATGTACACAACAGAACCTTCCGGGCTATGAGCATCAAGTGAAAGCGTCCCGGACAGGGATATAACATCACCATATGCGGCCCGATCTGGTATTGGATCAAGATGTATAGATCCACCATATTTGTAAACACTCATGGTATGTCGAGGAGTCTGGGTGTTAGCATAAAATCTATTGATGTCACCATACAATCCCTCATCACCATTAAACCTAGCGTATATATCAAAGTCGGTCTCAAATACACCAGCCTCGGCAACCCATTCTGTATAATACCGCCCATCACCATCAGTTACAACCCATGCCAGGCATTCATCGGGCAGAAGCGGATCATCTTCACATATCGCGACCGTCCTACCGGGCAACCCCTGACCGCTACCGGTGAGCGTACCTGTAAACACTACCGTATCGCCAGCATAGACCCTAGCCGGAATCGGGTCAAGAATAAGGGTAGACGATAAACCATATGCAGGAGTAAAGACAAAGACAAGCGTCGCAAAAACAACTATCAAGGCATGGACACATAAAGACACCACAAGCACACATGAAATTTACTATGTTTTAAACCCATGCTGTATACGGCGTTGTTTATTTTGACGTGCACACCGCCGTATAACGGATGTACACACATCACAATACACATCAGTTTCTATGTAGGTGTTACAAGATTGGCATGTTGGCATATTACTATGTATCCTGCATGTTATATGCGTCTTGACAAACCAATCACTCAATATCATAATCACAATCACGCCAATCAAACAACAACCGCATTGAACCTTCATACTTATGCACAATAACTTCAGGCGCCACTATACGACAGGCGCCATTAATGGGGGGCAGTTCACTTGAATCTATGGCGGTACTATAACAATAAGCATACTGTGGGGGTCAAATATCTAGTGGGCACAATTTTCGTCTACGCTAGTAATCGGGTAGGGCGAACGGTAATCCACTAATGAATACCGTCTTGTCTGGATACAGACGTAGTATAGATTTACCCAATCTACCCCCTATCTTCTTCATCTGGTCTTCAACAAACAACTTTGAATCATCAAATTCAGAACATTGTTTCAACTCTTTCTCTACTACATTCACCATGATAAACAAATTCATTAACGAATAAGATGTTATAATATCTAAACTCGTAGTTCGACCATGTTCCACCTCATCTGGCGTCATCGTGTCATTGAATGTGATTATATTTGGGTGGCTGGCGGTCGAATATACTGCATATAGCTCGTTTAACTCGTCCCGTCTAGCATTAGTATACACCTTCTCGCGAAACCACCATGGTTTTCTAACATACTTGCATTTTTCATCATTGATTCCGTTGACGCATCCACAATATGACTCAACACCTTCGTCGGTCCTCTTTGCATCACTGGAATAAAAGAACTCTTCACAGCAGAACACATGTTTTGCTTTCTCTTTGTTAGCCATGCAATAGAATAGTTTAGGAAATGACTCAAATACAACTCTGAGTATGGCATGGAATGCATCGAAGTTACATCTGTCGATTATATCATATCCTGCATATAGACTATCCATGTTATGTTTACACATATAGCGGCGTGCATAAGTTTATGCAGTACTAAAGTCGCCCATACACACTACTGAGATTGCATGTGTCTCATTTTTGAAGTACACGAGTT
>VXML01000062.1:0-4802 GCA_009841115.1 Gemmatimonadota bacterium
GTGGGTGGGCAGCACCTCGGGGTCTTTTATGCCCAGCAAATAACAGGCGAGGCCGGTATCGTAGAAGTACAGCTTGGGACTTTTGATCAGCCGCTTGTTGAAGTTGCGGTGATGCGGCGGCAGCAGAAAGACGACAAAACTAGTCTTCAAAACGGATATCCAGCGCTGTGCCGTATCTACGGCGATGCCGCAATCGTTGGCCAGTGCAGCGCAATTGAGTACCTGCCCGACTCGACCGGCGCACAAAGCCAAAAAGCGCTCAAAGGCATCCATGTTGCCGATATTGACCAGCGAACGCACATCGCGTTCGAGATAGGTTTGCACGTAGTCGGGGAGCCATATTGCGGGCGGGATGCGCTGGTCGTGAATCCGCGGATAGAAGCCGGTGTAGAGGGTCTGCCATAGCTGGCGATGGGTCTTGTGACCGGCAAACAACGTCGCGGGGGTTTCAGGCACCGGCTGGACTTGGCCTTCGAGTTCGGCGCGCGAAAGTGGCAACAGGTGCAGAACGGCGCAACGGCCCGCCAAGGTCTGCACAATGCGATCCATGAGCAGGAAATTCTGCGAGCCGGTCAGCACAAATCGGCCCGTGCTACCGTCCGCGTCAACTATGCTCTGGATATAGGAAAACAACTCGGGTGCTCGCTGGGCTTCGTCCAAAATGGTTGGGCCGTCGAGTTGGTCGAGGAATCCTCGGGGGTCCTCTAGGGCAAAGATGCGTTGGTCGGGATCTTCCAAGGAGTAGTAGCTATGCTGGGGGAAGGTCGCTCTGGCTAAGGTCGTCTTGCCGGACTGGCGCGGGCCGGTGAGGGTGAGCACCGGGTACAAGCGGGCATCGCGCAAAAGATACTGTTGTAGGGTGCGCCTAATCATATGGCGAATTTACGATTGAATCGTAAATCTGTCAAAATCTTGGCCGGTTTGTCCGAACTGGCGTCGCCGCTTTTCGTCGTGCAGCAAGGCGGCCAGATGAGAGTAGCTTAGTCTTCCGTGGCGTCGTCTATGGCTTGATACGCGACCAGCTCCCAGCCGTGAAACACCATCGCCAAGCCAATGTGTCGCACCGATGGATAGCGGTGCGCCAACGACGAATCCGCCAAGTAGGAGCGCACCTGCTCTACGGCCTCCTGTATCCTGTCCTCGACGACGGATTCGCCGAGGGATTCGCTCCGCTTGAGATATTTGAGTTCGAGCACGTAGCCAAACTGCATGTCCGGGTATTGGGCGACGAATGGCTCCAAGTAGAGGTCTGCATACCCTTTGTTCAGTTCATACTCCGAGTGCAGGAGAAAATACGGGGATAGGCTTAAATGGGCGGCGACAAAACCATGCACCACCTTCTCGCCGTCCATGTAATCGCGGATGCCGGTTTGTTCGGCTAAGGCGTCGCGCAAAAAGTCCAACACGGGCTGCCAAGCGCCGTCGTAGGCCATCGCTTGAGCTAAGCGGAAAAAGGTGTACACATCGACCGAGAACACCCCCACGTCATCGTATGCATCGCGCAGGTAGCCGTACATCAGCCGCTTGACCGCCTGATTGGGAATGCCCAACCGGGGCACTCCGTGCGCCACGTCGCGAATGCTGAGTAGGCCGAAGTAGTGCAGCAGCGATAGGAAGTTTTCGCGCTGGTCTAGTTGGTTGAGGGGGAAGCTGAGTTGGATGGGGGTATTTACCTGTTCTTGGCCGATGATGTGGCGCAGCAGGTCGAAGTTGCCGTTGAGTTGGCGGTTGACCGTCAGCAGGTGGCGCAGCTTGCCGTAGTCGATGCGGACATTGGTGTCGATTAACTCCCGCGGTGCTCTTTTGTTCGGCATAGATTCAGCAAGAAAATAGAGGATCATGTCGGTGTTATAGAGGTCGCCTTCGGCCTCCTCGGCGAACCGATAGCCGTTGTACCACTCGCGCATGATGTCCAGCGCGGCTTCGACCTCCTGATTGAACACTCCGTGGTCGCGGTATAGCTCCAACAGTTGCCGCACTTCCTCCTCAGTGAAGCCGAGCAGGTCATTGAACTCCGGGCGCAAGCTGATGTTGCGGCCAATGTTGAATCCACTGGTGACGTCGTCCATGGTAATCGGCGACACCCCAGTGATGAAAAGCCGCTCCATGCCGCCACCGCTGCGCCCAGCTCCCGCTTTGAGCGTGGCAAAGAAATTGCGATAGAAGCCGCCGCCGTGGGTGAACGACTGGTAGGCTTCGGCCCCGCGATGCGCCAGCACCGTGTTGGCGAAGTTGTCGTACTCGTCGATGAGCACATATAGCGGAATGCCCTGATCGCCCGCATAGAGAAATAACGCGGCGAGTTTGGCGTCGATGGAGGGCGGCGCGAGAATGCGCTGTCTCGCCTCTTGGGGAAACAGATCTCGATTGCGTCTAAGTGCGTGGTCGAGTTCCAAGGCACAGTACGTCTCAAAGCGTTCCCGCAGGGTTTCTAAGGTGTCATCGAACATCGAGAAGTCAAAGCGCAAGACGACGTAGCGATGGCGGTTTTCGGTCGGCTGCTGCCCCAAGTGGGTGCCGCCGAAGACGGCCTCAAATTCGTCGGCGCGGGTGCGGTCGTAGTAATTTTCCAGCAGCGACACCCAGCAGGACTTGCCAAAGCGACGCGGCCGAATCAGAAAGACGTAGCGTTCCTCTTCGAGGACGTGGACAAAGCGGGTCTTATCGACATACAGGCGCTTTTCGAGGCGGATGGCGCGGAAATCAGCCCAGCCGTAGGGAATGCGCGGGTAGGAGGAGTTCATAAGAGCAGGTGCTCCGTTTTCCAGCCGAGCTGAGGGTCGGGTCGCAAAGCAGCAACCATCAAGGACATCTCCGGCCTAAAGAAATGATAACGATGTTGAGCCGTAGGTCCAAACGCGATGGCCATACACGGCGAGCGTTCCTGCGGCCATCACGGCGGCAGATGGACGCCTATAAACAAGACGATCCTCAGCTCGAATCGTCCAAGTCATTCATGTTATATCTGCGTCATCTGCGGATTGTTTCATACTACATACTGCTCGTACACGGCAAGTGTCCCCGCGGCCATGGCGTCGGCGTGGAAGCGATGGAGGACCGCCTCTTTGCCGGTCTGTCCGAGGTGGCGTCGCCGCTGTTCGTCGCGCAGCAAGGCGGCAAGCTGGTTGGCTAGAGATTCCGAGGAATGGGGTGCGACGAGGAGACCGCCGCCGGTGGCTGCGATCAGGTCGGCACAACGCCAGTAATGCTTTAGCTTTGGGAGTGCGTCAAATTTACAGGTCTTATTTTTTACAAGTAGTGTATCCGTTTGGAATCTGGCCTATGCCGTCAACGCAGTAGGATGAGCTTGCGCGTCAAGGCTGCCTCGTCCGTTACCAGTCGATACAGGTAAGCGCCGCTGGCTACGGGGTGCCCTGCGGCGTCTCGACCGTCCCAATGGAGCCGGTGGTAGCCGGCCTGCTGTGGCCCTTGGTGGAGAACCGCGACTCGTTGCCCGGTCAATGAGAATACTTCAAGGCGCGTCAAACTTGGTTCTGGTAGGAAGTACGAAAGAACGGTCTGGCTGTTGAACGGATTGGGTGCGTTTTGCAGCAATTGAGTGCGGTCGGGCAGGGCTACCAGCTTGCCACTCCCCAAAAAAGTGTCGAAAAGACTAGCGAGAGCCGACTTTTCTCCGGTGGCGGTAAAGGTCACTGCTGCCAGTCCTTCAACCGTGGCTGCAACCGTGTTGGCCCCTGCCTCACTGCCCAGCGTCAGCAAGGTCGCGGCGCGGCCGTTGGCATCGGTGGTGGCCGTGGCCGACGACAGCGTCCCTTCACCGGCGGTGACCGCAAATGAAACTACCACTCTGGCTATCGCCGCACCATTCTCAGCCGACACTGAGACCACAAACGGCTCGGTCAGTTGTTCATCGACTAAGCCTTTCTGACTATCGCCGCAGACCTTCGTCAGTCTATGGGGGCTTGCTTGTCCAGACGTGGTAGCCGTAAAGGCAACCGGCTCCAGCCCCTCGATGGTGGCATTGATCGAGTGCTCCACTTGGCTGCCCAACGTCAGCCGGACGGAGGCTTGACCATTGGCATCAGTGTAGCTCGCGATAGACGACACAGAGGACCCAACAGCACAAGGGTCGGCATCGCTGGTCGGCGACAGTAGGCCCCCGCCAGCGGTCACCGAAAAGGAGACGGATACCCCGGCAACGGGTGAGCCGTCTTGGTTTAGCGCCGAAACCACAAATGGCTTGGCCAATCGTGTGTTGGCTGGGCCTTGCTGTCCATCGCCGGAGACCTTCGCCAGACTATGGACCGTTTGCGCGACGGCCACCTTAGACATATCCCACAACCAAACCCCATTGTCATATCCTGACGCGGCGGCCAGCAGGGAGCCATCCGGCGAGAATGCTATCGAATTGAAGATAAGACTTATCCGAGGCATATATAAGGTGGTTATTTGTTGTCTGCTGGCTACGTCCCACAGAAAGATATCATTCCCGTGTCTGCCAGCCAGCAGGGAGCCATCGGGTGAAAACGATAGCGATGGCGAAGAGACCCAATTCTCATGCTGGAGCGTGGCTGTGGCTATTTGTTGTCTGCTGGCTACGTCCCACAGAAAGATCTTACCCCCCGATGTAGTGGCCAGCAGGGAGCCATCCGGTGAAAACGATGGCGAATAACCCCCCTGATGGAGTGTGGCTATTTGTTGTCTGCTGGCTACGTCCCACAATAAAACCCTACCCCTTGATGCAGTGGCCAGCAGGGAGCCATCCGGTGAAAACGATAGCGAAGAGACCCAATTCTCATGCTGGAGCGTGGCTATTTTTTGTCTGCTGGCTACGTCCCACA
>VXML01000062.1:4902-63929 GCA_009841115.1 Gemmatimonadota bacterium
ACCCAATTCTCATGCTGGAGCGTGGCTATTTTTTGTCTGCTGGCTACGTCCCACAACCAAACCTCATCCCCCGATGTAGTGGCCAGCAGGGAGCCATCGGGTGAAAACGATGGCAAATAACCCCCCTGATGGAGTGTGGCTATTTGTTGTCTGCTGGCTACGTCCCACAGAAAGATCTTACCCCCCGATGTAGTGGCCAGCAGGGAGCCATCGGGTGAAAACGATAGCGAAGGGGCCCAAGCCTCATGCTGGAGCGTGGCTATTTTTTGTCTGCTGGCTACGTCCCACAGAAGGATCTCACTCCTTGATGCAGTGGCCAGCAGGGAGCCATCGGGTGAAAACGATAGTGCATCAGCAATCTCCCCTCTATGCCGGAGTGTGGCGACCATGTAGGGCGATCTTTCTACAAGGCTCCAACGGTAGCTAGGAATGGCAAAGTGACCCCCATCCCCAAAGGCATTTCCATCCCCATCAACGACAATGATACTAAGCGGATGCTCAGCAAAATAGGAAAAACTTGGAAGGTCATACTCGAATCGAGCAACGGTCTCTTTCTCGCCTGCAAATCCACGGCATTCCTGCACTCCGAAGAGGTATCTTCCACTTCTACCCAGCAGGATCGCCTGATGAAGCCCTTTGGAACTGCCGAGCTTAAGCCGGATGGGCACGCTCGCTGAACCCGGCGGATATAGATACGACGAGATGACTTCGATGGTTGGCTGTACACTCGCGCTGGTCGCAATTGAGGTGTTGGAATTGAAGTAAGTATGCACAGCCAAGAATTCAGCAGCACACGCGGACAACCGATCATGCCAGCTATACGACATGATGTATGCACCATCTCGGAAATCGTGAGGCAAGCCGAAGGCATGGCCAAGTTCGTGGGCTGCTGTGCCAAAGCCGAAACCATATTTAGAAACGGTCGCTACCCCCCCATTTTTCGTATTCCGATGACCTGTTCCTAGGGCCCCCCCGTAGCCTATGTCGCCTACGTCAGCGAAAACAAAGTAAACATTCCTATCTACATCGAAGGTTTCCGGAATCACATGAGGATCTGGCCCACTGAAGCGATGCACTAACGGCTCGCCTTGGGCATCGGTTTCAAAGCGGAACGTTTTGTTGCCGTAGCCGTGCGCTTGCATCTGCTCAGCAAAGAAAGTCTGAAGTTGGCGAATCAGTGTTTTCATTGAATCGACTACTGTAGCGCGATGCGGACGGTCGCTGGGCGAGAAGTAAAGCATCCGCACTGTGCGCGGTTCGCCCACGTTCAGATTCGCCAGCGCCTTGCCAGCAGGGCGGGGATGGTCGCGCCTCCACTGCTCGTAATCCGGCGGGGGCGAAGCATGGACGACGGCCAACGGTAAAAGAATGAGGCCGATTAACGCGAAAAGGGGATACGATGTGAAGCAATGCCGTTTCATCAATGTGCCTTTCTGTGCGCTGGTCACACCGGCGATGTTAAGAGATGAAAGCCCGTCGTGTGAACGTGTGTAGTGAACCACAATAGCCCCGAGTCATGCGTGTGCGCTGCGGGCATTGCAGCAGCTAGCGGAACTTGCGAACCGACTAGACTCAGCAGGCAAGTTCTCGGCAGTGGGCTAGTTTGAAATTAAGGTGTGCTACGCGCTCTGCGATGAGTCCTAAAAGACAGTTTATATAAGAAATTTAACGTGATTTCACAAAATTTAACGTGGCTTATATGTGATAATAAAGGTCGATATTATGATTTTTTTGGTAATTTTTTCCGAAGACAAACAGAACAGCGAAAAGCGCCCCAACTCATCTTGAGAATCGGAGCGCTAAATTTCAAACGCAACCACGACCTTTTACAGATACTGCTCGTACACAGCGAGCGTCCCCTCAGCCATAGCATCGGCGTGGAAGCGGCTGTGGACCGCCTCTTGGCCGGTTTGTCCGAGTTGGCGTCTGCGCTTTCCATCGCGCAGCAAGGCGGCAAGCTCGTTGGCTAGGATCTCCGGGGAATGGGGTGCGACGAGGAGACCACCGCCGGTGGCTGCGATCAGCTCGGGGAACGCGCCGTGGTTGGGTTGGATGACTGGGATGCCGTTGGCTAAGGCTTCGAGGATAGACAGACCCTTGGGATCGGCGTAAACCGAGGGTACGGAAAAGACGTGGAGGGAGGAGAGGAAGCGGATTTTTTCGCGGCGATCGACTTCGCCGTGGTAGGTGAACGAGTCGGCTAGCCCCCAGCGGCGGATTTTTTGCACCTGCTCGGCGAAGTAGGGCTTGTCGTAGGCGCTGAGGTAGCCAGCGGCTTCGAGGCGCAGGGAGGCAAATTCGGGTTGTTCTTTTAACCGTTGGAAGGCATCGACGAGCAGGTGAAAGCCCTTTTCGGGGCAGATGCGGGCGAGGTAGCCGATTTTGTAGGGGCCGTCGGTGGATGGTGGCTCTTGCCCGTGTCCGGTCAGGTTGAGGCCGAGTGGCACCACGTGGATTTTTGTGCGCGGTACCTGTAGGTATTCGGCCATGTGTTCTTGGTAATACGCACACGGGGCAATGAAGGCGTCGATGTCTTGGGCGCGTTGGCGCAGGGTTTTCAGGGCTTGGGTCTTGTAGGGGTCAACTAGGCCGTCTAAGAACAGGTCCTCGCCTTGGAGGGCGCAGAGGACGGGGACGCCTAATTGGGCTTTTAATTGCCGGGCCATGCCGACGAACATGGCGTTGGTTAGCTGGATGAGGTCGGGTTTGAAGTCGCGCTGGAGCCAAGCGACGAGGCGGGTGAGTTCCTTTTGTTGGTTCCCCTCCTCGCCGGCGAGGATTGAGACGGTGAGCGGGCCTAGTGTGCGTGCGTTGGTAGAGGAACCAAAGCGCGCGAGGGTGCGAATCAGGAATGGCGAGTCGAGGATGCGGTCGAAGAGGCGGTGCGTGCGGCGAAAAAACGACCACTGCTGTTGTAAGAAGATGTTGACGCCGCCGTAGAAGACGCGGTCGAGTGCGACGTTTTCCTCGTCCGTGCGCAGTGGCGTATAGGTCGGGATGAGGACGACATCGGCGTTGCGGCGCGAGAGGGCGGCAGCGAGTGTGTTATCGTGGATGCAACTGCCGCAGTACATGCTGGCGGCACCGGCCGTGATGTAAGCGACGCGCATCGCTAGAAGAATTTATCGACGGTGCTTTGGGCCGGTGGCTTGGTCAGCAGCGAGCCGACGATCATGGCCACGGCAGAAGCCGCTAGGATCACCACCACTGGCATTACCCCGGTCATGCCGACCGTATAGCCGGGGATTTTCCACCCCTGAAAGAAGAAATAGCACCACAGCGCGGCCACGGTGAGCACGGAGGCGAAGGCGCCGTACTTGGTGCTGCGCTTCCAGAACAGGGCGGCGACGACCACAGGAAAGAGCGCTGCGAAGCCGGTGAAGGACCAGATGGCGAGGGTGAAGATGCTGCGGGCCGAGACCAGCGAGAGCACGTAGGTGACGGCGAAGATGGCGATCACGAAGAGGCGGCCCGACAGGACTTGGGCTTTTTCGCTCAATTCGTCGCCCTTGCGGTAGTGGCGGACGATGTCTTGGGTGAACATGTTGCTGATGGAGAGCACTTGCGAGTCGAGCGACGACATGATGGCGGCAAAGACTCCAGCGGCGAGCAGACCGGCTAGGGCACCGGGAGCGTGTAGGTCGATCATCTTGACCAGCACGGAGTTGGCGGCCGCGCCCTTGAGGCCGGGGAAGTCAATGCTGCCGAAGATTCCCAAGAGCACGCTGGGGATCCAGACGATGGCGATGCACAGGGGGTAGAACATTAGCGGCCAGCGAAAGGTGCGAGCGCTTTTAGCGGTGAGCCAGTGAGTGAAAAGGTGGGGGAACATGCCGACCGACAGCGGGATACAGGTGTAGGTCAACAGTTTGATCGGGCTGATATTGTCTCCTTTGATCAGCAGTTCGGGGTGCGCGGCTGCGACTTGCGCCAGCGCACTGTCCAGCCCGCCCAGCTTATCGACGATAACGAAGAAGGTCACGCCGCCCAAGATCATAAAGACCAAGGTTTGGAAGGCGTTGGCCCACGCAGTGCTCCTCATGCCGCCGAAACTGACGTAAGTCAGCACCACCAAACAGATCAACAGGCCGCCGGCCCATTGGGGAATCTGCCCCTTGGTGACTTGGGCGAGGGTAATGCCGCCGCCCATGACGCCGATGAGCAAGTAGGGGATCAGCAGCGCGATCATGACGACGAAGAGCAGCAGTCCTAGCCCGTCGGAGTCCCAGCGGCGGCGGAAGTATTGGACCTGCGTGAGCAAGTTGTGGCGCTTGCCGAGCGCCCAGACGCGGGTGCCGATGAAGAAGAAGACGGTGGGAATAATCAGGGCCGCGCCCGAAGGCATCAGGGCAAAGACGCCGATACCGGTGTGGTAGGCTTCGCCAGAGGCTCCCAAAATGGCGAACGCGGTCATGTTGGTGCCAAACAGCGACATCAGCAGTAGGAAGGGGCCGATGGAGCGGCTGGCGACGAAGTAGTCCTCGCCGGTACCGCGAAAGAAGCGATTGGAGAGGACGCCGATGCAGAGTACTAGACCGAGGTAGCAGAAGATGATGATCGTGGTCATGCGGTTTGCTCCTCGTCCTCGGCGTCCAACTCGGACGGCCAGGCGTAATTGACCAGCAAGACCATCAGCCCGGTGGCGGCCACGCAGAAACCGATGTGGTAGAGCAAGCCGATGGGGAGTCCTAAGACGATGCGCGGATCGTCCCAGAGCCAGAGGTCGTTGTGCAGGAGATAGAGGACCAAAATCCCCAAGTAGAGGAGTCGGCGTACGGTGGCGTTCACAGTGTTGCTCCTGAGGGTTGCGGGGTTAAGGGGACGGCATCGGGCATCGGGCAGACCTCGCTCATCGGCCCGAAAATAGGCTCGACGCGTTCGCTGAAGAGGTTGCCGCTAAGCACGTCGATGACCCCCTGTTTGCATTCGGGATGGCGTTTGAGGAATTCGGCGAAGCTGAAGTCCTTGGAGTAGAAGGCGTACACCATTTTGCGCACCGCCTCCATACCGCGCACTAGCTCCGGCCCGAAACCGCCCAACTGCTCGGCAGAAAAGTCGCCTTTGGCAAAGGCTTCGGCGATGGCGTCGGCGGCCATCTCGCCGGATTTGAGGGCTAGATACACGCCCGAGGAGTACATCGGGTCGAGGAAGCAGAACGCGTCGCCGACCAGCACCCAGCTTTCGCCAGCGATGCGACTGGCGCGATAGGAAAAGTCCTTGGTGGTTTTGACCGGAAAGAGTTGCTCGGCGTGTTGCAGGCGCTCCTGCATGGGGCGGCACTTGGCCAGCTCTTGGTCGAAGATGGTCTGCGCGTCTTCACGGCGACCTTGGACCAAGTAGGAGATTGCGCCGACCACGCCGACGCTGACTTTGTCGTCGGGCAGGGGGATGTACCAGAACCAGGAATCTCGGTTTTCGGTGTGGAGAATCAGGGTCGCGCCTTCGTCGATGCCTTCGTCGTGCTGGCCGCCGCGATAGTGGGTGTAGATCGAAGCCTTCTTCAGTTCAGGCTCGGGCTGGGTCAGCTTGAGCTTGCGGCCGATCAGCGTGCTCTGGCCGGTGGCATCGACGACGACTTGTGCGGCAAAATCGCGGGTTTGTCCGTTGGCGAGTTTCGCGCGCACGCCGGTGGCGCGGTCGCCCTCGAACAGGACTTCGAGGACCCGGGCACCCTGGTGTACTTGGGTGCCTTTTGCGCGGGCGTTGTCGAGGAGCATCTCGTCGAATGGGCCGCGCAGGACCTGCCAAGTTACTGCGCTTTCGTGGGGATTGGTGTCCGAAAAGTAAAAGGGCGTTGAGCCGCGACCCGACTTGCCGAAAAACTGCACGCTGTGTTTGCGGGGGAAGGCACTGTCTTTGAGCCGGTCGAGCACGCCGAGTCGTTTGAACGTCCAGTAGGTCTCTGGCATTAGAGACTCGCCGATTGTGAAGCGGGGGAACTGCTCCCGCTCGAAGAGCTGGACTTGGCGGCCGGTTGCGGCGACGAGGGCGGCTACGGTGCTGCCAGCGGGGCCGCCGCCGATGACGATGACGTCGCTCACGTGTCGCTCCTGTGATCGGTGAAGCGCTGGGCTTTGAGTTCAAAGCGCGGCAGGGTATTGGGCGCGGCGATTTGGATGGCGGCACGCAGGCCTAGGCGGTGGGCGAGGGCGCGTTCTACTTGGTCGGCCGTGTCGTTGGCATTGCCGTCGAGTTCTAGGTGGACTTCCAACTCGTCTAGTGCTTTGCGCCGGTGGACGTCAACGGCGAATTCGGTGACTGCGGGGAACTGGCGCACGACGTTTTCAATGGCGCTGGGATAGACGACTACGCCGCGGATGAGCAAGGCGTCGTCGAGGCGGCCAATGACTCCGCCTTGGAGCCGTTGGAAGGTGCGGCCGCAAGCACAGGGCGTGCGATTGAGGGCGACTCGGTCGCCGGTGCGGTAGCGGATAACCGGCATTCCCGTGCGGCCGAGATTGGTGATGACTAGCTCGCCCTCGTCGGCGGGTGCGCCGCTTTGCGGATCGACGATCTCGCAGATGAACTCCCCCTCGTTGAGGTGTAAGCCGGCCTGTTCGCGGCAGTCGAAACCCCAAGCGCCGACCTCGGTGGCTCCGGCGTGGTCGGAGCAGTGGGCACCCCAAGTGCGCTCGAGTTGGGCGCGGGTAGCGGGGAGGTTTGCGCCCGGCTCGCCCGCGTGGATGGTGGTGTGCACGCTGCTGGCGGCAAGGTCGAGGCCGCGCTCGCGGGCGACTTCTCCTAGGTGCAAAGCATACGTTGGTGTACAGACGAGGACGGTGATCTCGTTTTCGAGGATGGCGTCTAGGCGCTGCGCCGAAGACATGCCGCCGCCGGGGACGATCAGTGCGCCGATGTGGCTGGCTCCTTGGTGCCCGCTCCAGAAGCCGATGAACGGGCCAAAGGAGAAGGCGAAAAAGATGCGGTCGCGCTCGCCGATGCCAGCGGCGCGATAGACTTGGGCCCAGCAGCGGCCCCACCAGTCCCAGCTCTCGGCCGTGTCGAGCCAGCGCAGGCGCTGGCCGGTGGTGCCGGAGGTCTGGTGGATGCGGGTGTAGCATTCGGGCGGATAGGTGAGGTTCGTGCCATAGGGCGGATGCGCGACTTGGTCGGCAGATAGTTCGGCGCGGGTGGTGAAGGGGAGGCGGGCTAAGACTTCGGCGAGCTCAGTCGAGTCGTCGTCGAGTTGGGCGATGTCCTCAGCCCGCGTGATACCGGCCGCGTTGAGCTTCTGGCGGTAAAATGCGTTGGTCGCCAGCACTTGGCCCAGCAGGGCGTGCAGACGTTGAAGCTGGTGCTCCGCCAGCGCGTCGCGGCTGAGGTGTTCGCAGTTGCTCACAGCGAATAACCTAGGGTAGCCTTAAAGGAGAAAGGGGCAGCCGGGATGACTGAGGCGGCACCGAAGCCTCGGGTCTCGTATTCACGGTTAGTCAGATTCTTGAGGTTGAGCCGCAATAGCCCCGGCCCTTGGCGGTAAGTCAGTCCGAGGTCAAAGGTCATCGCACCGTCAATTTGGTAGATATTGTCCTCGGCAGCGAACTGGCTGCCGACATAGCGGGCACCGGCGGCTAGGGTGAGGTGCGGGCCGAAGTCGCGGGCGGCCCACAGCGTCGCCAAGTGCTCGGGGGCGAAGGCCGGGGCGTTGCCCGAGCGGTCGACTACCTCGGCGACGATGGCCTGTGCGATGGGGTCGAGCTTTTTGCGCTCCAACTCGTTGAAACGCGTCAGTTCGGCGTCGAGATAGGCGTAGGAGGCCTGGGCGTACCAACCCGAGGCTGGGCGCACCCACAGCTCCAACTCCAGTCCCCGGGAGCGCTGGTCGCCGAGCTGCCGGGTTAAATTGTTGTCGTCGGGGATGGCGATATCGTCCTTTTGCAAGTGGAACAGCGCGAGACGACCGTCGAGTTTGCCGTCGAGCAGTTGCGCTTTAGCACCGACTTCGCCCTGGCGACTTTTTTCGGGTTCCAGACCGCCGACCACTAGGGCCGAAGGGGGAGCGAAGGCACTGCCGGCGTTGGCGTAAAACGAAAGCTCGTCGTTCGGCGCGAAGACCACGCCTAGCAGCGGGCTCAACTGCCGGTAGTCGCGTTGGGCGTCAATGGGCACTGGCCGATAAGTGGAATCGGCAGTGGGGTCTCGCTGGTTGACGGCGCTGGTCTTGTCGTAATCGACCAGATCGAAGCGGCCTCCTATGAAAAACTCGACGCGAGAGGAAAGAGTGATGCGATCGACGAAATAGGGTGCCAAGGTTTGAGCAGAGGTTTCGCCGGCCAGCGATTGGTCGGGTATCGGCACCAATTGTGCTAAGGTCGCCGTCTCTTGCGGGACGGAGAGGTTGATCGGGGGGAGGAAATTTACCGCTAAGGTAAAGTCGTCTTGGTAGCGAGAGAATTCGAGGCCGAAGAGCAACTGGTGCTTGAGGCCGCCGGTGTCCAGCGCCCACAGGGCTTCGAGTTGATTACCGATCACCGCCTGCTCGTCATCGAGTTCGTTGAGCAATCGGATGAGGTCTAGCGAGCCGCTGGCGTTGAAGGTGGTGCCGCCGAAGAGGGTGCCGCGCGAGGGCCAGTCGAGGCGGGTGTAGTAGAATTTGTCGCGCAAAGTGAAATTGGGACCTAAATGCCATTCGTAATCGGCGCGAAAGCGCAGGATGGTCTGTTCGGAAAGGTCGAACGGCGTTTGGTATGAGCGGGTGCGCGGCACGTCGGGGAGCGTGTCGCCGTAGAGCAGCAGCAGGCCTTCATTAGAAAAAGGCTGGCTGGCGATGAGCGGCAGCCCGGCGTCGGCCTTGTGCTCACTGGTAAGATATTCGAAGTCGAGATTCAGCGTCGAGCGCTCGCCGAGGTTAAGCCGCAGCGTTGGGTTTACGGCGAGGATCGAGCTGTTCTTATCGTCGCGGTAGCTCTCCGCGTCCTGCCACAGAGCGTTGAGACGCAAGGCGAGGTTTTGGTCGGGCAGGGCGCGGCCAGCGTCGAGGGTGGCGCGATAGGTGGAGAAGCTCCCTAAGGAAGCGTTGATGCGGGCGAAGTCGCCGGCCGAGACTGGCCGTTTGCGGACGAGGTTGATGGTGCCCGATAGCGGGTTGCCGCCGTAGAGGAAGGCACCGGGGCCTTTGAGGGCTTCGACGCGGTCAACATTGTAGAGTTGGTAGAAGGTCGCTTCGGGTTCGGGAGCTCCGTCGGAGAGCACTAAGCCGTTGGCGAGCGAGTCGAAGCCGCGCAGGTAGAACAGGTCGTGGACGCCGAAATTGGTGTGGACGCCGACGCCGCTGACATTGGCCAGCGCATCGCTGAGGGTCGCGCCGTCTTGGGTCTCGATTAGGGGCTGGGGGACGATTCCGACGCTCAAGGGGGTCTTGTTCAGGGGCAGCGGCATTTTGGTGGCGATGGCGTTGGCGCGGGGGATAGCCAGTCGCGAGCCGGTGACGATGGTTTCATCGACGACGTGGAGTGAGTCGTCGGCGCTTTGGGCATGGACAAGGGTTGTCGGCACCGCCAAGGCAAAAATTAACAGGGTGCCACGGATATTTCTCATTGAGTTGCTCCCATTATGTTTATGCGGACGATTTCTTCATTGTCGCGGAGGTATATCCCACCATCGGCGAGTGAGGGGACGGTCCCACATCTGCTGCGGCGGAAGACTGGGATGTTGGCCTTTTCGACGAAGCCTGCGGGCGTGGCTTCAACTATGCTGAGATTGCAGCGTTCGTCCAAGATGACGAGGTGGCCGTCGGCGACAATTAAGGTGCCCTTGCCTTGGGCCTTCCACTTTTCTTCGCCAGTCTCGGCGTCGAGGCATTTGAGAGTCGAGCCGTCGAAACCGTAGAGATGCCCCTGGTAGTAGATGGAGGTGGCGGCGTGGTTTCGCATGTTTTTATTGCGCCAGACCTCGGCCACTTCATAGCCCTTGTCTGTGGCTGTGACTTCGACTAGAGAGCCACCCATATCGGAACTGGAGGAGATAAAGAAGCGATTAGGTGGAATAAAAACCGGGGTGACAACATTGGTGGATTGGCTGGTTATATAGGGATATTGCCACAGCACCCGGCCCTTTTGCGGCGCAACCGCGATCAGCCCGAAGCCGGTGAAAAATACCGCTTGGCGCGTTTGGCCGATGGTGGCGATGATGGGAGAGGAATGGCCCCTCTCGTCGCTGCCAGTAGTCCAGGCGGTCTCGCCGCTAATTTTGTCAAAGGCCATCAGCGAATGGCCACTCTTACCGCCTGCTTCGATTAAGACGAGATTCCTATTGACTAGCGGCGACGCTGCAAAGATTCGATTGGGCCTCACGCTGTCGAAGTCGCGTACTATATTGCGGCTCCATCGTTGGGTGCCGAACTGGCTGTCGAGCGCGAGGAGTCTGCCACGAGTGCTGAGGACATAGACCATCTTGCCGTCCACGGTGGGGGTGGCACGCGGACTGCGGCCGCCTCGCGGTTCTGAGGGATCGTTGCCGGTGGTGCGGGTGCGCCATATCACTTCGCCGTTGCGGGCGTCGAGACAGACTGCGTATTCCTCTCCACTGTGGATGTACATTGTATAGAGGCGATCACCGACGACGGACAGGCCGGAAGAGCCCTGCCCGGCATGGACGCGCCAGGACTCTCTAAAAGAGGGCACTTTGCCGAACAGACCCGTCTCCGGCGAGATACCGTTGCGGTGAGGACCTAGCCATTGCGGCCAGTCCGTCCATTGCCAGTGCGACCAATCTTGGGCCAAGGCCGGCAGGGCACCTAAGACGATGGCGAACAGGGCGGTGCGCGCGGTGCTCATTGAGCTGTCCCCACCACGTCTATGCGGACGATTTCCTTATCATCGCGGAGGTAGAGTCGGCCATCGGCCAGCGCGGGAGCTGTCCAGCATTTGCTGCGGAAGACCCAAGTGTTGGCCTTTTCGACGAAGCCTTCGGGCGTGGCTTTGGCTAGGCCGAGATTGCCGCGTTCGCCCAAGAGGACGAGGTGGCCATCGGCGACGATCAAGGTGCCCTTGCCGTAGCCTCGGGTCTTCCACTTTTCTGCTCCGGTTTCGGCGTCGAGGCACTTGAGGATCGAGCCGTCAAAGCCGTAGAGGTGCCCCTCGTAGTAGATGGAGGTAGCGAAGTGATTTTCCATCTCTTTGTTGCGCCAGATCTCCTTCGCACTATAGCCGCGGTCTGTGGCGGAGACCTCCACTACACTGGCCCCCGTGCCATAGCCGGAGGAAATAAAGAAGCGGTTGGGCGGGATGAAAACCGGGGTCGCGGCGTTGACGTTGTGCCTAGTCGTCCAGGGGTGTTTCCACAGTACTTGGCCGTGTTGTGGCGTGACTGCGATCAGCCCGTTGCCGGTGAAAAACACCGCTTGGTGCGTTTGGCCGATGGTGGTGGTGATAGGAGAGGAGTAGCCCAGCTTGTCCCTGCCGGTTTTCCAGGCGACGTCGCCGCTGATTTTGTCAAAGGCTATCAGCGAATGACCGCCCGTTCCGCCGGCTTCGATTAGAACGAGGTCTCCCGCGACTAGGGGCGACGGGCAAAAGCCCCAGCGGGGCTTCTTGCTGCCGAACTCGCTCACTAGGTCGTGGCTCCATTTTGGGGAGCCGGTCTGGCTGTCGAGCGCGTAGAGTTTGCCGTAGGCGCTGGAGACATAGACCATCCCGTCGTCTACGGTGGGAGTGGCGCGCGGACCGTCGCCGCCTTGCCGTTCCATTAACATACCGTCGGTGCGGGTGCGCCACAGCACTTCGCCATTGCTGGCGTCGAGACAGACCGCGTATTCATCGCCGCTGTGGATGTACATCGTATAGATGCGATCGCCGACGACGGACAGGCCGGAAAAGCCCTTTCCGCCTTGGACGCGCCAGGATTCTGTAAAAGACGGCTCGTCGCCGAACAGACCCGTCTCCGGCGAGATGCCGTTGCGGTCGGGGCCGAGCCATTGCGGCCAGCCCGTGGATTGCCAACGCGACCAATCTTGGGCTAAGGTTGGAAAGGCGCATAAGACGAGGGTTAGGGCCGCTCCCAATATCTTCTTCATTGGGCCGCTCCTAGCACCTTGAGGCAGACGATTTCGCTTTCGTCGCGCATATAAAGGCGGCCATTGGCCAGCGAAGGAATGGTCCAGCAGCGGCTGTCGAAAGCGGGGTAGCTGGCCTTTTCGACAAAGCCTTCGGGCGTGGCTTCGGCTATGCCGAGGTTGCCTTGTTCGCCCAAGATGATGAGATGGCCATCGGCGATGAGCAGGGTGCCCTTGCCATAGCCTCGGGTCTTCCACTTTTCTTCACCGGTCGCGGCGTCGAGGCACTTGAGGATTGAGCCGCCAAAGCCGTAGAGATGGTTCTCGTAGAGGACCGAGGTGCCGAACTCGTTTTCCATCTTTTTGTTTTGCCAGACCTGCTCGACGGCGAGGCTGTCGCCGTTGCCCTTGATTTGCAAGAGTGTGCCGCCGTCGCTGTTGACGGTGGAGATAAAAATTCGGTCGGGCGCGATGAAAACGGGCGTCGCCGCGCTGACGTCGTAGCGGGTTTTCCAAGGGTAGCGCCAGTAAACGCGGCCGTCTTCCGGTGCTAGGCCGGTAAGCGAATAGGCCGTGAAATAGGCGAGTTGGCGGGTGCCGGCCGCAGTGAAGGCGATGGGCGATGAATAGCTCATCTTTTCGTTGAGGGCGGTCCAAACGGTTGCGCCGGTGGCTTTGTCGAGGGCTACGGCGGTGACCGGGGTTGTGCGGTCGATGGCCATATCGACGACGAAGTTGCCGTCGTGGCCGCCGGCTTCGACTAGGAGCAGGTCGCCTTCGACTAATGGGGAGGTGCTAAACCCCCACCTCGGCACTTGGCTGCTGAACTCGGCGACCAAGTCCTTTTCCCAGATCGGCGTGCCACTCGCGGCTGCGAGTGCAAAGAGCTTGCCGGTGGCACCGAGTACATAGACGGTCTCACCATCGACGGTGGGCGTCGAGCGCGGGCCGTCGCCGCCTTGGGTTTCCTTGTAGTAAGGACCGGTGCGGTGACGCCAGATTTCCACGCCGGTCTCGGCGTCGAGGCAGATGGCGAACTCGTCGTCGCCTCGGGCGAACATGGTGAAGACCCGGCCGTCGGCGACGGAGATGCCGGAGAAGCCATTGCCGAGCGGGACGCGCCATGCTTCTGCAAAAGGTTGCTCGGCAGTGAAGAGGCCGGTTTCGCTGGAGATGCCGTTTCGCTGGGGGCCAAGCCACTGGGGCCAGTCAGCTGCTTGTGCGGTGGCACTTAGGAACAGTAAAAGTGAGAGTGCGTTTTTCAATGATACCTCCTACTCAGGTATAGCGTGCGTTGCGGTATTGGGCTTGGTAAAAGTCGGGCAGGAGCTGATCGACTCGCATGAGTCCCTCGTCGGTCAGTTCAATCGAGTCCACGTCGAATTGGAGCATTCCCTCGTCGCGCAGGCCGCTGAGTGCAGCGGCGAAGTGAGTGACGATATCGACGCCGAATTTGGCGCGAAAATACGCGGTGTCCAGTGCGCCCAATTTGAGTTGCAGGATCACCTCGCGGGTCAGTTGCTCTTTGCGGTTGGTGGCAAAGGCGCGGTGGATGGGGAGGTCTCCGCGATCAATGGCGGCGAGGTACTCGTCCCAATTTGGCGCGTTCTGGTAGTGGACGCCGCTCAGGTGCGAGAAGGAGGCGACGCCGGTGCCGATCATGTCTTGGCCGGTCCACACGGCGTCGCGGTACACGAAGCGGGCGTCGGGCGTTTTCTTCATGGTGTAGGCGCTTGAACGCACGTATCCAGCGGCGGCTAGTTGCTCGAAGGCGTAGGCGTGCCAAGCGCGCTTGGTCTTCCAGTCTGCTAGGGCCAGCGGCTCGCCGTCGCCAGCGAGTAGGTCCTTGGAATAGACCGTGTTGTACGGCAACTCCATCTGATAGACGGTGACGCTGTCGGGATCGAATTCGATAGTCTTTTGCACGGTCTGACGCCAGCTTGGCCACGTCTCGCCGACCATGCCGGCGATCAGATCGACGTTGACCTGGTCGAAGTCAAGCGCGTGGATCCAGGGCACGACTTGGTAGATTTCCTTGCTGACGTGAGCGCGGCCGTTGTGGCGCAGAATCTCATCGTCGAGGTTTTCTATTCCCAGGCTGAGGCGGGTGACGCCGATGGCGCGGATGGTTTCTAATTTGGCTTGGGTCAGGGTGCCCGGCTCGCACTCAAAGGCGATTTCGTCGGCGTGGTCCCAAGACATGGCGTCTTTGAGGCGCTGGACTAAGGAACGCAGGTGGCGCGAGCTGATGTAAGAGGGGGTGCCGCCGCCAAAGTAGATAAAGTGCAATGGTCGATCTTGGACTGCTGGCTGCTGGGCGTAGTGTTCCACTTCGCGGGCGAGGGCGTCTAAGTAGGTTTGGATTTGCTGGCTGTTTTTGTCCGTATAGACGCGGAAGTAGCAGAACTTGCAGCGCTTGCGGCAGAAGGGGATGTGGAGGTAGAGGCCGAGTTTGCTGTCTGACCGTGGCGGATCGGCGAGTGCGCGATGTGCTTGTGGGACATCCTCCTCGCCCCAAAACGAATAGGCCGGGTAGTTGGAGACGAAGACGCTGCCGACCTCGGTTTCGGTGCGGTCGGTGCGGGTGGTCGCTGGGTCGCTACCGAGTGAACTCATGGTTTGACTTTTTCTTTCCCAAAACAATACAGCACACCGTCGGTGGCTCCAATGACAAGATGGCCGGCGGCGATGGCCGGTGAAGCCGCGATGGCTGCGCCCGTTTCAAAGCGCCAGACTTCCGCGCCCGATGCGAGCGCGAGGGCGATGAGCGCACGGGCACCTACGTAAATATAATCATCGGCGATGACCGGTGAGGAATCTACCCGCGCTCCCGCAGCAAAAGTCCACAGGGATTGGCCGGTTTGCGGGTCGAGGGCATGTACGAGTTTGTCTCGACCGCCGATGACGACTGCTTGGTCGGAGACGGCTGGCGAGGAGTAAAACGGGAATTTCCGCACCGCGTGGGCGTAGCGCCAGCGGATTGCTCCTGTGTCTAAATCGATGCCGAGTACTTCGTTGCTAAAGGTGCCTAGGTACGCGCGTTCCGCGTGGATGGCGGCGCTAGAAGCCACATACCCGCCTAGCTCAAGCTGCTGGTGCTGTGTGCCGTCGGCGCGATCTAAAAGCCGCAGGTATCCGTCGCAACCGGCCACGGCGACGCGGTTTTCGTATAGCGCCGGCGTACTGTGAATATATCCCTCTGTGGCGATTTTCCAAATCAGGGTTCCGGCGGTTGCGTCGAGGCAGTACAGGTGCTGGTCGTAGCTGCCGAAGTAGAGTTGGCCGTCGGTGTAGCTGGCCGAGGAGATGATGCTGGCGTCGGCGGTGAAAGTCCAGCGGCGTTGGCCGTTCTGGATAGCGACGGCGTGGAAGGTGCCGGCTTCGTCGCCGAAGTACACGGTGCTGTCGGCGATGGTGGGGGAGGACTTGATTTCGTCGTCGGCTTGGTACTGCCATACTAGCGCGCCGGTGTGCAAGTCGAGTGCGTAGAGCTGGCCGTCGAGCGAGCCGACATACACCGTGCCTTCGTGAATGGCGGCGGTGGATTCGATGGCGTCTTGGGTGGGGTAGGCCCAAAGCAGCGTTAGAGGTGGGGCGAGGTTGGAGGTGGCGACGCCGGTGAGTTGGGAGTTGCCGCGGAAGGTGTTCCAGGTGTCAGCAGTAGCCGTGGTGACTAGGAGTAGGGTTAAGAAGTAGAGTGGCATATTCTGTTGGTTGAGAGACTATGAACGAAAGTAAAGAAGAGGGCGAAAGATTGCTAATTTGATAGAGACGCCAGCCTTGACCGAGGCTACACAAATGCGGAAACTCCGACAATAAATACTCGAGATCTGATGCCCTTAATTCACTACGCGGTTCGGTTTGACCGCATGCAGACAGGGAAATGGTAGTAGCCTGCAATGTCGGATAAGGAAGGCTCAAGGTTCGCGATTCTCCGGCCCATAGCCCAGATAATCGAATATTACCCTCGGTGCGTCCGCTTAGTCTGGGATGCGGCCGGGCTGCATGCCATCCTGGCCGTCGGAGTAAGCATGCTCGGTGCTTTGGTCCCGGCTGCGCAGGTCTGGATCACCAAGATTGTCATCGACAACGTAGTCAGCGCCGTGAGTGATGGGGGAGGAGCCGCAGTGGACTGGGTCGGGCTGCTGATACCGGTCGCTGGTGTTTTCGGCGTTTGGATTCTGGGTTCTATATGCAGCGCAGCGGCGAATGGGCTGATAGAAAAAGTCGGGTATCTTGTCAGAACCCACAGCGAGTATTTGATCATAAGGAAGGCGGCTCAGCTCGACATCGCCTTCTTCGAGAACTCGGCCTTTTTCGATGAAATGGAAAAGGCTAGGAGCGAAAGCAGTTATCGCGCTTACAACCTCGCCGCCTTGTCCCTGACAATCGTTTCCTCATTGACCGGACTTACAGCCATGTTGGCCGTGCTGCTCTCAGTGCACTGGGCAGCGCCAATAATACTGCTCGTCACTGCGGCACCGCAGGTGATCGTCGGCGGTCATTACGCCGGCAAGCACTTCTCATTGGTCGGAGCAATGGCCAGTAACCGGCGCATGGCAGAATACATGTCACGGCTACTCGGCTCTCGTGAGGCAGTCAAGGAGATCCGCATCTTCGCACTGCACGAGGAATTGCTGAGACGATTCCACAATTTCTGGAGGTTATTTGGCAAGGAAACATTTCGTCTCCGGTTTGCCCAGGAACGATTCGGTTTTCTTTTAGGATTAATTACAATGATGGGAACGGCATCCATCTGGGCTTACGCCGTGGTGCGAGCCGTGGGTGGCCATATCAGCGTGGGCACCGTGGCACTTGCATTCCAAGCTGCTGAGCAGGGACGATCTGGGTTTTCCAACCTGTTTAGTAATCTTGGGATTTTCTACGAGCATACGATCTTCGCCGGGATTCTCTTCCGGTTCCTCGACCTCGACCCCCGCTCAGTTGAAGGGGCGCTGGCTCCGCCTCCCGCGTCACCTGTACCAGTCCCTGACCGCCTAACTCGGAGCATTGAGTTCCGGAACGTCTCCTTCCGCTATCCAGGCTCCGACAAGTATGTGGTAAAGAATGTCTCTTTTACTATTAGGGCGCGCGAATCGGTAGCTATTGTCGGGGAGAACGGAGCGGGTAAGACGACCGTCGTCAAGCTCTTGGCGCGGTTTTACGATCCCACAGAGGGCGCTATTTACTTGGATGGACGAGATCTGCGGGAATACGATCTGGCAAGCCTGCGCCGCCAAATCGGGGTGATTTTCCAGGATTTCGTTCGCTACGATCTCTCAGCCAAGGAGAACGTCGGCTTTGGCCAAGTGGACCTATTGGACGATGCTGACCGGATCGAACGCGCGGCATACGAGGGCGGTGCCTCGGATCTCATCAAGGATCTGCCGAAGGGATACGACACAATCTTGGGAAAGGAATTCGACGAGGGGGTTGATTTGTCTGGTGGCGAGTGGCAGAAGATCGCGCTCAGTCGTGCGTTTATGAAAGAGGCTGAGGTACTCATCTTGGACGAGCCTACAGCCGCTCTTGATGCGTTCGCTGAACGCGATGTTTTCTCGCGCTTTGCCGAACTTACGTCAGACCGCACGGCTATCTTCATCTCCCACCGCTTCTCCACCGTGCGCATGGCCGATCACATTCTCGTTTTGCAGCGGGGAGAGCTTGTCGAGCAGGGGAGTCATGAGCAACTCTTGGCCGAGGACGGCAGATACGCGCAGATGTTCAATACTCAGGCGAAGCAGTATCGGTAATGGGACTTCTCACGATCTGGTAGACACCCGAAAGAGGGAGGGAATTATGCCGAATCCTACGACGAATGCTGACAATCTACCGCCGATCCCACTGACGGAAGACCAACGCTATGTCTTTGATACTCGCGGGTGGCTGCTGATTCCCGGCGTCCTCAGCGAATCAGAGATTCAAGAGATGCGCGCGTTTTGCTACCAACTCAAACAGGAACCAAGATCCATTCCCGAACACCATCGCTATTCCATCGGCGGTCCCTTGGAGAGTCTAACCGATCATCCAGTTGTTTGCGGATTCATGAATGAATTTTTGGCCTCGGCCTACGCCAACGAAAACTGTTATGGATTTCGGCTGGAAGGCACGTTTCTAACCATTCGTGCGAACGGCCACGACGCTTTCCGACCTCACGGTGGACGTGGGATGCTCAACTTTCCCGGTAACTCGCATACCTATCATCTGCACTACGACAAGGCACACAGTGGGTTGACGCGCGTGGTCTGGGAACTTAACCCGGTGCAAAAAGGTTGCGGTGGAACCATGTTCCTCACCGGTAGCCACAAAGGGGCATTCCCCGCTCCCAAGTCAACGGAGGATCGCAACTCCGCATTGTGGGAGGATTACACCTGTCCAGCAGGCTCCGTGCTTATCTTCACGGAGGCGATCACGCATACCGGTGCCAAGTGGACCGACGAAACTGTCGATCGGATCGCCATTTTCAACTGCTATAATACCGTTGGCAACAAGTGGCATAGGTGGGAACCACATCCGCAGCACCTCGAAGAGATGCCGTTTAAACGGCAGACGCTCTTCCGACCGGTATATTGTCAGGATAATGCGCCGACGTTGGATGCGGTATAGAAAATTATTCGTCCCTTTCCCCTATCAGAACGCTATCTCATAAAGCCGCAGAAAGTCCGCTTCTTGTAATGGAAGTGGGTTGAAGGTGCCGGTCCACTGCCCAGCGGCTTCTTGGGCCATGGCGGGTAGATCGCTTGCGGCGACCTGACAGTCGGCGAGTCGGCGCGGTAGTCCTGCCATAGCGCACAATTCTTCGAGGTGTTCAGCGAGCGCGAGGGCGCTGCCGTTGAGTTGGATATCCGCGCAAAGCTCGCCGTATAGATCGTCCACTACTTGGCCGTTCAACCGAATTACGTGCGGCAGCATCAGGGCTACGGCGCGGCCGTGGGAGAGTGGGTAGCGGGTGGTGAGGGGGTTGGCGGTGGCGTGGGCGGCACCGAGCATGGAGTTTTCGATGGCGGTGCCGGCTAGGTGGGCACCTAAGAGCATGGCGTCGGCAGCGTTTTGGGGATCGGCCACAGCCGCCTCGTAGTGGGGTGCTAGCAACTGCCAGGCTTGGCGTGCGAACATTTGTGAGAGCGGCGTGCGGCGGGTGGAGACGTAGCTTTCGACGGCGTGGGCGAGGGCGTCGATACCGGCGTCGGCGCGGACGTGTTGGGGGACGCTGGTTAGCACGTTTGGGTCGAGGATGGCGATGTGGAAGCGCGCTTTGCGGTCGCCGCAGGCTATTTTGGCATTCGTGTCGGCGCAGGTAATCAGGGCGTAGGATTGGGCCTCGCTGCCCGTTCCGGCTGTAGTGGGGATGCCGATGGAGGGCAGCATGGATTGGGCGGCTTTGCCGTAGCCTTGGTAGTCCTGCATTTGGCCGCCGTTGGTCAGCAGGAAATTGATGCCTTTGGCGCAGTCCATAGCGCTGCCGCCGCCCAAGGCGACGATTAGGTTGATAGGACCGTGGGCGCGGGCGTGGCGGACGCCAGCGCCTACGTGTTCGGTTGTGGGGTTTTCCGCTACGGCGGAAAAAGTGGTCGTCGTTAGGCCGACGTTTTGTAGTGCGTGATGGGCTTGTTCAGCGAGGCCGGCTTGGACGAGGCCGGGGTCGGTTACGAGCAGGGCGCGGGGACCGGCCAAGGCGCTGGCGAGATCGCCTAGCTGGTCGAGGGTTCCAGCACCAAAGACTACGCGGATGGACGGATCAAAGTCGAAGGGGGTCATCCGGCCCTGCGCTGCAAGGCGCGTTGCTGGTAGAGAAAGTCGAAGAGGTTGCCCTCGTGCGGCTGATCCCAGGCGATTTCGTGGGTGGGGATCGGGCCGAGGTTGAGGCGTTCGATGTGGGGCGCGGCGAGCAGTTGGCGCGTTAGGTGTTCGTCTTCGGTGAGGGCGGTGGCTACCAGCGTCGGGCCGATGCACGCGACCACTTCTTCTTGTGGGATTTCTACGACCGAGGCAAAGGGGAAGAGGTATTCGGTATTGGCCAGCGGATGTTGCCAGTCGGGGGCGTGGATCAAGGTTGGGTTGAGAAAGGTGCAGCCGCCGGTTTCAGCGATGCGTTCGCCTTGTTCTCTGGCCGTGTCTGTCGCGTCGCCGAGTTGGGCGTCGATTAGGGACGAGAACTGGTGCGCTACTGCGGGGTTGGAGAAAGCGGCGATTTGGGCTTGGGGATCGTCGAGGGGACGGGCCTGGATTTGGCTTAGGCGCTCGCCGAGGGCGACGGCGATTGCGCGGCCGTGGGCGGGTACCCAGACGCCGGAAGCGTTGAGGCAGGAGCGGCCCCCGTTGGAAGCGATTGAGGCGACCATGAGGTCGAGGTAGTATTCCCAGTGGTCGATTTTGTCAGCGCCGATGATGATCTTGCTGCGTCCTGGTCCGTGCAACTGGATGCGGGAGTCGTCGCGCCAAGGGGCAACGGTGGGACCGCCGCCGAATAGCAGCGAGCGACCGCAGCGGAGCAGGATTTCGGTGCCGCCGCTGTGATCGGTCGGGTAGTAGCTCAGGGCTTGGGGTGGGCAGCCGGCTGCGATCAGGGATTGGGCGATGCGGTAGGGCGTCCACGGTTCTTCGCGGCCCGGCTTGAGCACCAGCGGAGTCTTGAGCGGGATGGCCGGTAGCCACAGCGCGTGGACGCCAGGCGAATTGCTCGGCAGGATGCAGCCGAGGGCTTGGGCGTGGGACGCGAAGTGGAGCGGGCTTGGGCCGTCGTCTAGGACGGTCAGGTCTAAGCCTCGGGTTAGGCCGCTGAGTACGGCGGGCATTTCAATGCCGACGCGGTGGATTTTGTCCATGTTGGCGCGGGCCAGCGACTGCGGCAGGCCGGTGGTGGCCGAGACTTGCGCGACGTAGTCGTTTGGAGTTTGGCTGTCGTCGCCTAAAGGGAGCTCGGCGTGTAAGAAGAGGTCGGCGGCCCGTTGGCAGATGGCGACTAATTCGGCGACGGTGAGGGCTTGTAGTGCTTGGCGGTTGCGCTCTTGGGCGGCTAAGTCGCTGGCGATTAGGCCGCGGTTGGCTTGGCTGACTTGGGCCACTGGTTGGCCGGTGGCGATGTGGGCGACGGTGAGGCGGTCGAGGCTAGTGTAGGGTTGGCCGGCGCGGAGGATAGGTAAGTGCATGGGTTTGGGTTTTGGGTTGGAGTGAGCTATTGCAATCTATAAGTTTATAATCTGCACTAGTTTGGGGCGTTGGGAAAGGTGTATGAGGACGATCCGCAAATCACATTGAAATAGCCGCTGCTAAGGATAAACCAATGAGTCAGGCTATTATCTTCGATCTCTACGAGACGCTTATCACTGAAAATCACCCAGAATGGCATGTTGAGGCACCAGCGCCGGGCGAGCGGCTTGGTTTAGCTCAGGAGGATTGTGAGCGCGAGTGGTCTGCTCGCTACCAAGCTCGTATGACTGGGAAGTTGCGCCACTACAGTGACGTGTTGAGGGAGATGTGCTGTGCTTGCCAGATTGTGCCGCCGGAAGAAGAGATCGCCTTGATGCAGGCGGAGAGATTGGCTGCGAAGGCGCGGCCGTTTGAACGAATGGATTCGCTGGTTGTGCAAACGCTACATGTGTTAAAAGAGGCAGGTTATCGCATTGGACTGATCACAAATTGCGCCTATGATGAAATTGCGGCATGGGATTCTTCCGAGCTTTCGGTGCAGGTGGACGTGCCGATTTTCTCATGTGTGGAGGGGTTGATTAAACCGGATTCTGCAATTTACGAACTGGCGTGTGACAGGTTGGGCGTCGATGTCAGTGCTGCGATTTTCGTGGGGGACGGTGGGAGCGATGAGTTGCGCGGTGCCGATGCAGCAGGATTGAAGGCGATTTGGGCGACGTGGTTCATTGAGACGTGGCCTTGGGATTGGGTGGGAAATGTAGCTAAGACATCAGATGGATTCCCTCGCTGTCGAAGGATTTGTGATTTGCCTGCTCTTGTGGATGGCATGTACAGTTGATGGGGTGCTGTCGAAGTGTTGCGGGTGATTAGTAATCTGGAATTACCGTCAGGGGCGACGACTTACGGCGTCAGCATTTTGATAATGCGCTTTGCCAAATGATCATTAATCTCCCTATGGCGAGGAACAGGCTGAGAGAGCTTAGTATGCGGATTTTGATACCAGTCGTGCTTGGCTCCGTGCCGAATGAGGATACAACCCATCTTTTCTAAAGTGCGGATTAAGTCTCGTCGCTTCATCCGATTTCCAACACAGCAGCCTCTCGCACACAAGGAATGTGACCGCCTGTGAGTTCGTCATAAATATCTCTCAGGTTTTCTCTCAGTTCTTCTTGGGTCTCGCCCTGGGTCCAATAGTCGGGATAGCGCTCTAGATAGCCAAGCCACATATCGCCATCCTGCCAGTAGATATACTTTTGATAATCCATTGCGTACCTCTCTCAATATGACCTTAGCGTAGAACCCACACCTCAGTACACCCCCACCACCACCGACTCCTGCAACTCAGTCAACAAGCGCAAATCTTTAACCCCATCCCAAGGATACGCATCAATCGGCGCGGCACGCTCCGCCTCGTCGCGTTCGAGGAAGCGGGGCATGAAAAATTCCTTGGTCAGGGTGGTGAGCATGACTTGGCCGGTCTCGCCGTAGCCGACCTTGCGCGAGGGGTCTTTGGGATCAACTAACTCGATGACGGCGCGTGGCTGCGGCGGGTAGTAGGTGATGGCGTATTCGTCGGCTGGGTCGAAGAGCTTGGGGCAGGCTAGGCCCATCAAGGTGTTGCCGTAGGTGGGGACAAAGGCGAGGCCGGGCACCAACTCCTCGCGGGCGAAGCGGTGGAACTGGGCGTTCATTTCCGTGCCGCCGCAGAAGATGCCCTTAATGCCGAGTTTGGGTAGGGACACTTTTTCGCAGAGAGCTTCAAGGAGGCGTGGCGTGGTGAAGACGCACTGCACGTTGTCGTGGGCCTTGAGGATTTTGAGCGCCTGCTCGATGACGTGAGCTTTGTAGTCTTCCAGTTCGCGCATCTTGCCGGCGCGGATGAGTTCGTTGACCCAGCGCGGATCGAGATCCACCATAAAGCACAAGCCGCCGCGAAGCTGGGCGAGATACTCGATGGCGAGGCGCAGGCGGCGCGGCCCTGAAGGCCCCAGCATCAGCCAGTCGGCTCCCTTGGGAAAATCCTCCTCAGACAGGCTCTCGCTGTAGAGCGCGTAGTCGGTGTGGAAGTCGCGGATGTTGATGCGGTATTTGGGCAAGCCGGTCGAGCCGCCGGTCTCAAAGACGTAGATCGGCTCGTCGGCATAGGCTTTGGGTACCCACTGGCGGACTGGGCCGCCGCGCAGCCACTCGTCCTCAAAGTGGCCGAGCAGGGCCAAGTCGTCGTAGGAGTGGATTTTTTCGCGCGGGTTGAAGTCGAGTTGTTGCGCGTAGGAGAGCCAGAACGGGCAGCCAGTCTCGGGGTTGAAGTGCCACTCGACGATGGCGCGGACGTGGGCGTCGAGGCCAGCGCGGGCCGCGGCGATTTTGTCTGGTGAGACGCTCATTCGCTTTCTTCCGCGATGGCGAAGAGGGTGTTGCGCGAGGCGATGTAGAGGACGCCGTTGTGGGCGACTGGAGTGGTGTACATGGCGCTGCCCAGATTGGTCTCGTGGAGTAATTCGAGCGTTTTGCCGGCTTTGAGCACATCCACGTCGCCGTCCTCGTCGCCGATATAGACCTTGCCGTCGGCAACAAAGGGCGAGCCCCAGACCGCGGCGAACGTGTCGTGGGTCCAGTGGTGGATGCCGGTTTTGGCGTCGAGGCAATAGACGAAGCCGCTCAAGTCGGCGGCGTAGAGCAGGCCGTCGGCAATGGCGACGGTGGAGATGGTGCGGTTGTAGTTTTTGTCGCCGAAGTGCCAGATTGCGCCCGTCTCGGTGATGTCGCCGGTGCCGCTGGCGTCAATGGCCCACAGGTGGCCCTCGCCTTCGCCGTGCTCGGGGTCTTGGCCGACGCCGATATAGACCACGCCGTCGTGGAAGACGGGCGTGGAGACGAGATTGTTGCGGGTGCCGCGACCGCCCAATTCCCAGACTGAATCCTTGGGGTTGCAGTCGAATTTCCAGATTAGCTCGCCGGTGTCGGGTGCGAGGGCATAGACCCAGCCGTCGCCGCCGGGGAAGATTACCTGCTTGCGGCCACCGGCTTCGCCGTAGGCGGGGTTAGCCCACTGGCCGTGCAGAATCTGGTCGCCGGGCAGGTCGCTATCCCAGAGGAGGTCTCCGGTCTGCAGGTCGAGGGCGATGAAGCTGGGGGCAAAGGGGGCTGGGATGTGGATGTGGCCCTCATCGACGCCGTTGCTGGTCAGGGCGAACAGGCGACCGTCCACGCCTATGGGCGAGCTGGTGGCGAGGTTGTGGGGGAAGACGTCCAGCTCGGCGATCATGTCGAATTTCCAGATCAGATCCGCGTTGGTGGGCGCGGTGGCGGTCTCGTCGGCGATAGGGCCGTCGTTCTCGCCGTCGCGGAAGCCCTCAGTGTCGAGGCATACGACTTCGGCGCGGTTGGAGATGTAGTAGAGGCGGTCGCCTTCGACGTAAGGAGTGGAGCAGACGCCTTGTTGCGGCCAGTCGTTGACGCGGCCGGCTGGCAGCTTGGGATGGGCGATTTGCCAGAGGAAAGAGCCGTCCTCTAAGGAGAAGGCCATCACCACGCCGCGGTCGCCCTTGTGGTTGGGATCGCGCTCGGCTTGGTTGTTGGTGCCGACGAAAATTTTGTCGCCCGCGATCAGGGGGCCGGCGTAGGTCTGCGAGCCGAGTGTGGCGCTCCACTTGACGTTTGTGCCGGTCTCAGTGTCCCAAGAGATGGGCAGATTTTTCTCGTCTGAGACTTGGTTGCGCCCCGGCGAGCCGCCCCACATGGCGGTTTGGGCATTGGCGGAGGCGGTTAGGGCGAGGATGAGGCTGCAAATAGCGATAGTCATTACCAAACTTTCAGGTTGTCGTAGTAGATTTCAGCGGGAGAATAGCCGTAGAGTCCGGGGCTGCCGCTGCGATTGGGCAGGGGATCGACCGCTTGGATGGTCCACGTGGCTGGCTCTGGCTCGTCGCGGGGCCAGACTTTGCCGCGAATGTGGGCCGTATCGCCCTCGATTTCCACCTGCATCTTCATGGTGTACCAGACGCCAGTTTCCCAAGCGAAGGGCATGATTTTGGCCATCCGCAGTTCAGCGGCCCAAGTGCGGATCTGCAACTGTTGGTGGTAGCCCATCAGGTCGAGGGTGTAGCGATGGGAAATTAGGCCCATGTCGGGGACGGCGCGGCGCTTTTTGGTGCCGAGCAGGTCGGCTTGGATGGTGTAGCCGGTCATGGCAGGTGCGCCGATGTAGGTGTTGGCGCGGTGCAGGCCGCGGGCGGCGGGCGGTTTGACCAGCACTTTGTTGCCGTCCATTTCGCGCACCTTGAATTTGGTGCCTGTGCCGATCCAAGCCGGTGAGGCGTCGGCGGCGAAACCCTCGAAGTCTTCGCTGTAGGTTGGCGGTGGGAGTACGGCGATGCGCGCCTCGGCGGTTAGTTCGCCAGCGCTGGCTACGATTTTCCCGCCGCTGGGTGCGTCCGCGAGGACAAGTGTATTGCCGTCGAGTTGGCCGACTGGACCGGAGAGTGACCATTCGGCTGCGGCTGGGCCGATGAGGCGACCGTGTCCGTCGAAGGCTCGGGCGCGGAACGATACGCTGGCTCCGGGCTGGGCTACTACTTCGGCGGGGATGATTTGCAGGTACGCCGGTGTTGCGTCTGCGGGAGCTTGCTCGCGTGGGTAGTTGGCTGCGGTCGCGGAGACTTTGAACTGCGCCGCTGGGTCGCCGAGGCAGTAAACGCCCGCCTCAGTGGAAAGGTAGATGCGGCCGTATGCTACGGCGGGCGAGCCGAATAGTTCGGCTGGGCGTCCGTCGGGCATTGCAATCTCGGCGAGGTCGAGGGTCTCGGCAGTGTCGCTGTCAGGAGCGACGATGGCGAAGCGGCCGTTGACTTCTGGCGCGTAGAGTCGGTTGTCGGCCAGCACGGGCGATCCCTTGCCGACGGTGCCGATGTTGTGGATCCAGTGTACTTGGCCGGTCTCGGCGTCGAGCGCGTGGATGTTGGCCGAGTTGTCGGTGATGTACAAGCGGCCGTCGTGGACGATTGGGCTGCTATAGCCGGCGAAGACGCCGTCGTAGCGCCAGACTTCGTTGCCGGTGGCGTCGATGCACACGACGCGGCCGAGGGCGGTGTTGTCGAGGTTTTCCTCGCTGTGGGCTGCGTACACCTTGTCGCCAGCGGCGACGACTGAAGAGTTGATGCCGCGACGGCTGAGTTTGAAGCCCCACACGCTCTCGCCGGTGCGGATTTTCATGGCATAGATGGAGCCGTCGGCGTTGCCGCCGATGAGCAAACGGACGCCGTTGATGGTGGCGACGACGGGCACGGAGTACGTGGTGTCGAGGGGGCGGCCCCCGGGGGTGGCGATCCAGACGAGTTCGCCGCTGCGCTTGTCAAAGGCGAAGTAGCGGTGGCGGCCCGGCGTGTGGCTGCCCCAATTGGAACTGAGATAGCTGATGATGACGAGGTCTTCATCGACGACGGGCGTGTGGACGCGGCCGCCGTAACCGGAGATGCGCCCGAATTCCTCAGTCAGCGAGCGAGACCATACTACCTTGCCGTCGCGGTCAAAGCAAAGGAACAGTCCACTGACGGTATGGGCATAGACGTAGCCGGTCTCTGGGTCGCCGGCGAGGCTGGCCCAGCCGACGCGGTTGAAGGGGATGGTGGTGTGGAAGATGTTGTAGGCGTGTTCCCAGAGCAGGGTGCCGTCTTGGGCGTCAAAAGCGGCGACAACGCCCTCATGCTCGATGCCCTCGCCACGGCGACCGATGACAAAGACTCGTCCGTCGAGGACGATGGGGGTCGAGCGGCCAGTGAATTCGGCGTGCCAGATAGGCGACCAGGATGCGACGAGGCCGGTCTCTTCGGAGACGCCGTTTTGCGTCGGGCCGCGCCAGGAGGGCCAGTCGGCTGGGTAGGCGCTGGAAGCGGCGAGCAGGAGGCCGAACAAGGCGCAGGGAAGTTGTAGGCGGAGGTTGGGCACGGCTAGTCCTTGGTAGGTAGGGAGCGGGGGTTGAACGTTTTATAGTACATAAAGAGTGCGGTCAATTCTTGTCAATCGACGGCTTGATGTGCAATTTGTCCAAGTCCATTCACAAGCGGGAGGAGCTATGAGCAATCAGAAAGATTACACCGTCCGCGCGACTCACTGTAGTCACCAAGCGTCGCTCGATGAGATCTACGACCGGCTGGTGGAAATCACCGCACCGTTGAGCCGGTCGTGGGCCAAGATCGAAAAGGCGCGCCGGATCGGTATCAAGATCAATATGCAGATGCGCACCAATAATATCCGCCGGATCGGCGGGCGGCGGCAGGAATTGGTAGATGACGACGTGATGCGGGCGGTGTTGCGGCTGTTGCGGGAGCGCAGCGACGCGGAGATTTTCGCGCTCGATACCAGTGCCGCGCCGCCGGGCGAGCGTCCCGGTGATGATTTTAACGCTAGACCGATCTTGGAGGAATTTGGCGTCGAATACGTTGAGGCTGGAGACCCGCCCTTTGAACGCTATAAAGTACCTGGCGGCGGGATCATGTTTTCCGAGTACCAGCTTTCCGCGGCTTTGGGCGAGGCCGATGCCTTTGTCTCGCTGGCCAAGATGAAAAACCACGGTTTTATGGGCATTACCCTGTGCCTGAAAAACCTCTTCGGCTTGCCGCCGATCCCGCCGCACGGCCGCTTGCGCACGTACTTCCACCACGTCATCCGCCTCTCGTATGTCCTGCCCGACTTAGGACTGATTGCCCAGCCCTGTCTCAACATCATCGACGGGCTGACTGGTCAGGCGCGCATGGAGTGGGGCGGCGAGGGCCGGATCGCCGACTGCTTGGTCGCCGGCGACCACGTCATCGCCACTGACGCCTGCGGCTCGTACCTGATGGGCACCGATCCCCGGCTCGATTGGCCGACGCCGCCTTTCCGTCGCGACCGCAGTCCGGTGGCGGTGGCGGCCGAGCACGGCTTCGGAACGGTGGATTTGGACGAGATCGACTTTGCCATGGAGGGGCTGACGCCGCCGGTGGCTGAGTTCGATTCGGCGGAAGCTGATCCGCCGGAGCAAATCGCGCGGCTGCGGCAGACCGCCAGTGAGCAAGCGCTTTTTTACCGCGATCACAGCGAGCGGATTTGGGACGCCCACGCTGGCCAGTACGTCTTTTTGCAGGACGGAGAGGTGATTTGGAGTGGACTCAAGCCCGAGGAAGCCGGGGCCGTGCAGCACGTCGCCGCGGGCAAGAAGGATCAGGCGGTATGGCTCAAGCTAGCCGATCCAGTAGAGCGCGAGGGCGAGCGGATGGAGGTGTACGAGAAGATTTTGGCGGCTTAGAGGGAGGGGTCGTCCTTCATACGCCGCTTAATGGCACCCAACTAGGAGCCACTATCCATGACCGAAGTAGAGCGATATTTGTTTGACCTACAGGGTTATATGATCGTCGAAGACGTGTTAGATGCGCAAGCTGTTGCCGAGTTGAATCGGCTGATTGACGCTCAAGAGATGGACGCGGATGTTGAGCAGGCGCAGGGGCGGCTGCACACCGGCGGCTTTTTGACGTGGGGCCAACCCTTTGTCGATTTGCTGGACCACGAGCGCATTATGCCGCTGCTCAAGGTGATCTTAGGCGACGGTTTTCGGCTCGATCACTACTATGCGATCTATCTGGAGGCGGGTGCCGAGCGGCTCGGGTTGCACGGGGGCAACACGCCTTACGATCCGCCGGAGTACTATCACTTCCGCAACGGGCAGATGTACAATGGGCTGACGGTGGTCTCCTGGAACTTGGCCGACACGGGTCCGATACACGGCGGTTTTTGCTGCATTCCGGGTAGCCATAAGGTCAATTATTCCTGTCCGCAGGAAATCCGCGAGGCTCACGTCGAGGCCGGATGCGTGGTGGTGCCAGAGGCGAAGGCTGGGTCGGTGGTGATTTTTACGGAGGCACTCACGCATGGCACTGCGCCGTGGCAGGCCGCGCATCAGCGGCGCTCGCTGCTGTTCAAATACAGTCCGGGGCAACAGTCGTGGTCCAAACACCACATTGCGCCGCCGGAAGGGGTCGCCTTGACTGAGCGGCAGGCGCTGCTTTTTGAGCCACCGTATTTCCATGCGCGGGCCTCGCTTTTCGAAGAGGTGCAAGCATAACTGACTGGAGACTTGAGGCATGAAGGCGCTGTTTCGCCCCTTTGTGTTCGGAGCTGACGAACGGGCCATCCTCGACCGCGACGGGCACATTGCGCTGCCGGGCGTCCTGACCGACGCGGCTTGTGTCCAGTTGACCGCAGCGTTGGCGCGCATTCAGGCACTGCCATGGGATGACGAGGAATATTGCCCTTCGCGCTTTGCCGCTGAATTCGACGCCTATTTGGAGAGCTTGATTGGGCATCCGCAACTGCTGGACTTGGTGCGTCGCGTGCTGGGGCCAGAGATCCGCTACGATCACTGCGTGGCGTTGAACCGCGAAGGGGGCAATCCGGGGAGCAATTGGCACAGCCACGAGTACGCCGACGACGATCCGGCGCTGGGTTTTGTGCGGGTGTTTTTTTACGTCAATGGCTTTGCAGCCGACGACGGTGGGTTGAAGGTGGTGCCGGGGAGCCATTTGTATCGAGATCCAGGTATTAACGCAGAGTCAGATGACGAGTTGGTGCAGGGGTGGATGGCGGGGAAGGCGCATCCGGTTAGCGGTCAACCGCTTAGCATTGAGGAGTTGTCGGTGCCGAAGGGAACGGTGGTGTTGATGTGGACGCATGAGGCGCACGGGGTCACTCCGCGCAAGGAAGAAAGCGACACGCGGTGGTGCGTAGTGTATGCGTATCGCAATCCGGGGCGGGAGTCGCGAGCGCGGTGGCTTAGTCCGAGCTTTGAAAGGAAGCAGATCAAAGGTGCGGAAGGATTGATGAGTTTGTACTAGAGAGGAAAAAAATGAAAATCACAGAAATTCGGACGTTTTTGGTGGGTAGGTTTTTGTTGGTGCGGGTCTATACCGATGAGGGAATCGTCGGCAATGGAGAGGCTGGATTGTGGGCGCATCACGGAGTGGTGAAAGAGGCGCTAGGGGAGTTGAGCGATTACTACGTGGGCAAGGATCCGCTGCTCATGGAGCATCACTATCAGGTGGTGTCGCGGTCGGCGCACTTCATGGGGGCGGCGATGAGCGCGGCGATGAGTGCGATCGACATTGCGCTGTGGGACATATTCGGCAAGGCGGTGGGTTTGCCCGTGTACCAGTTGTTGGGCGGCAAGTGCCGCGACAAGGTAAAGTTGTTCGAGAATATCGGCGGGGATACGGTTGCGGAAGTGCGGGATAGTGCGCAGGCGCGGGTGGAGCAGGGGTTTACGTCGCTGAGGATGACGCCGTTTGTCCGCGGGTTTGAGCAGCGCACTGGCACGGCCAACATTTCGACGGCCGTGGAATTGGTGGCCGCGGCGCGGGAGGCGATTGGGGACGAGGTGGATTTGGGGTTGGAGATCCATCGGAACTTGCGGTCGGAAGAGGCGATTGCCTTGGCGACCGAGTTGGAGCCGTTCAAGATACTGTACTACGAAGACCCATTGGCTCCGCAGAGCTTGGAGGCGTTGGAATACGTCGCCCGGCACATCAATATCCCCATCGCCACCGGTGAGCGGTGCTACAACATTTTTCAGTTCAAGGATCTGATCGACCGCAAGGTGGTTAGTCTGATTCGGCCGGACGTGTCGTTGGCGGGCGGATTCACGCAGGTGAAGAAAATTGCCGCGCTGGCGGAGGCAGCTTTCGTGGGCATTTTTCCGCATCTGATGGGCAGTCCGGTCAACAACGCGGCTTTTGCGCAACTGGCCGCAGCCATTCCCAACTACACGCACACCGAGCACAATGCCCCCAACGGGCCGATGACCGAGATCGTCGATGAACAGCTACGAGTCGAAGGCGGCTATCGGCTGCTGACAGATCGGCCGGGGATTGGGGTTGAAATAGTCGAAGACGCGCTGGCGAAATATCCGTACGAGCGCTGGGCGATTAAGGGCAGTTTCCACGCTGACGGCTCGGTAGCGCATTAATCACTACGAAGCGGGAGAATGTGATGATCGACCCTGCCTTGCGCGACCAGCTAAAGGATGTCCACGCCTATGCGCTGACCATTTATCAGCGCGATGATCTCTACGCACTCGACTTGGATGGGTTTGCGCGCAATATAGCGTGGGCTGCCGACAGGGGAGTGCGGGTTTTTGTGGTGGCCGGCGGGACTGGTGAAAACGACGCATTGGCTCCGCCCGAGCGCGTGGCGCTGGCCGAGTGTGCGCTGGCGACGGTGGGCGAGCGGGCGCTGGTGGTGCCGACCCTGCCCGGCAACTTGGGTGAGGCCGCAGACTTGGCCCCGCGCTACGAGGCGTTGGAATTGCGCGTGGCGCTGGCGATGGCACCCTACACGCGCCATCAGGTGCCCGAAGATCCCGAAGGCGTGTATCAATACTACGAAGCGCTGGGGACGCGGTCGGAGCTGGCGCTGATGCCCTACAATACGCAGGGCTGGTCGGCTGAACTTTTTGAACGGCTGGCCGCGGTGCCGCAGATCGCTGCGGTCAAGGATCCCTGCGTTGAGCCGCACAACCTCTTTCGCGCCATCAAGCGGCTCGGCGACCGCTTCGTCTGGATCGGCAATAAGCGCCACGATCCAGGCGTGTTGCACTTTCGCTTTCAGGCTGGGATCGAAGGGTTTACCGCTGGTTTTGTCAACTTCGCTCCGCAGCTAGAGCTGGCGCTTTTCGCTGCCGCGCAACAGCAGGATTGGCCGCAGATGATCGAGTTGCAGGAGCAGTTGGCCCCTTTGGAGCGGTTGCGCTCGCGCTTTGACGACGCCGGTATGCTCAAGACGACGATGGAGCTGATGGGGCTGGCCGGTGGTGCGGTGCGCCCGCCTCGGATTAACGTGCCGCCGACGGGGCGTGAGGCGATAAAACAGGAGTTGCAGCGCTTGGGGGTCTTAGGCGCGTAGGTAGTGCAGTGCAGCGGCCATTCGCTAGGTTCTGATGGACGATCCCGCCGTGCGAAAGCAAATGTTGCCCTTGCTCCCCATCACCTTGCTGGGAGTGGCCGTTGATTTGTGGCTGCGGCCGACACTCGATTTGCGCCTGATGCAGTGGGCGTGGTGGGGGCTGTCGGTGGCGTTTTCGCTGGTGATGTGGCAGGGCCTTTTTGTGCTCAGCAGCCGGTTGCGCCCGCGCTGGCAAGCCGCGTTTGTCCTCAGCGTCGGCGTGGTGGTTGCCGTGCTGGCGATGGTGTGGCTTGACTTTCATGGGATTTTTTACTGCTGGCCGACGGCCTACGCACTCGTGCATTCGGCGGGCCATCCACGCGAGGTTTGGGGGTATATCCTCAACGAAGCCGATTGGGGGGACGCGGTCGTCTGGGTGGTGGTGGTGGTTTTTGTGGTGGGCTGGTGGCGCTACAAGCTGCGCCCTTCGGCTGAGCTCAGGTCGAAGCCGGGCCGCCAGTTAGACTTCGGCGAGCTCAGTCGAGTCGCGCATGGCAGAGTTTTGGTTGCGTTGTGCTTGGCTGGGGTGGTGGCTTTTGGCGCGGTGCATCGCCACGCAAGCATCATGGTGCCGGATGCAGCGGCCGCGAAGCTGGCCATTGACTTTGCCGTTCACTCGCTCGTCGGCGGGGTGCACGGGCGCTTGTTGCAGGCAAGCCGCCCGGCAGCGGCGGCCATCTACAGCGGCGCGCCCGTGGACGCGAGCGCGCCCAACCTCATCGTGGTGCTTGGGGAAAGCGTCGCGCTCAGCCGCATGGATATCTACGGGTACGAGCGGCAAACTACGCCCCGGCTGGCGGCGTTGCGCAAGGCGCGGTCCGCAGATTGGGTGCAGATGGAGAAGGCCGTGTCCAATGCCACGGCGACCAAGGTGGCGCTGCCGGCCATGCTGACTGGGCTTTTTCCGTCGCGCCCGCCCGTGGAGCAGCACACCTTCCCGCTGCTGTGGCACTACGCCCACGCCGCTGGTTATCAGACGGCGCTGATCTCGGCGCAGAGCTACGCATGGAACAATCTCGAAGGCTTTTTCGTCGATGACGCGCTGGACCGCGTGTTTACGCTCGAGCGCTCAGACGCTGAGATCGTCAATTCCGAAGGCATGGACGACCGCCGGATGATGGCGGAGACCCTTGCAACCATCGATCGCTTTGCTGCGCGCGGCCCGTTTGTGGTGGCTCTGCAATTCAATTGCACGCATTATCCGGGGTACTCGCCGCCGGATTGGCAGCCGTGGCCGGACGCGAGCTACGATAATGCGGTGGCCTATATGGATCACCTGCTCGGACGGCTGTTTGACCACCTCGCCGCAGAGGGCCTAGCGGCGAATACGATGGTGCTCTTTGTGGCCGACCACGGCGAAGACCTCGACGGCGTCCACAAACTCCATCGCACGGATTCGTATTACCAGACGGCGATTGCCGTTCCGTTTTTTGCCATCGTGCCCGAGCGGCATCGGCAGCGGTTGGGAGCGGGTTGGGAGCAGTTGCGACAGAACGCGCAGATGCGCGTTGCGCTGACGGACTTGGTGCCCACTGCGCTGGACTTGCTCGGACTATCCGCGGATTCCACGGTTGCTGTATGGAAGGAGCGGCTGGATGGCCGCTCGCTCCTGCGTCCGCTAGATCCTGACCGCCTGATCGTGGTGGTCAACACGGACGAGCACGTGCAGTGGTCGCGCAAAGGCTACGCGATTGTGGCCGACGACTGGAAGTACATCAACTATAGTTGGCGCGGCTCCATGTTGTTTGATTTGGCGACCGACGCGCTGGAACAGCGCGATTTGCTGACAGGGGACGAGTCCGCGCTGAGCCGGGCCGGGCAGCGGCATCTGCGCCGCGTGCGCACCTTGGTCGCGGAAACACCTGTGCTGGCCGACATCCACGTGGAGTATTGAAGTTTGCGGCGCTTCATTCCCGATACATTTGCCGACCACCTCGAATCCCGCCCTGGGACGCTGAAATTAGCGGGGCGCACGGGCATCACTTGGCGCGGCTTTTGGACCGGGATATTTCTGAGCTTCTTTTTGGCCATTGGTGCGCCGTATGCCAATACGGCCATGCACGCGACCTTCATGGCGTGGGATTTTAATACCCCTGGTGCAATTTTTCTGTTTTTAGTTCTCATCGGCCTATTGAACGTTCTCTTCAAGGTGGCGGCGCGGAATGGAGTTTGGGCGCTGGGGATGGCTGTGGTGGCGCTGGGTGCCTATCTAGCGTACTACCTGCCGCAGGAGCAGTTTGACGTGCTCGATCCGGGTTGGTGGTTGGCTTCTTTTTTGGTGGTCTCGGCTCTGATCAACCTCGGTGCGGTCCTGCGCGGCGGCTCGCTGGCGCTCAACCGCGCCGATCTGGTGTTAGTGTACGTCATGCTGTTGATGGTCTCGGCCCTGTGTACTATGGGCATGAGCCAGCAGCTACTGCCGATCATCGCCGCGTTTTTTTACTATGCTACGCCGCAGAACCAATGGGAGGAAAAGCTGCGGGCGCTTTTCCCCGAGTACGCCATTTTGGTCGATGACGGCGAGGACAATCGCGCCTTTTTCGAGGGAGGAGAAATTCCCTACGGAGCTTGGGTCGAGCCGCTTGTGTGGTGGGCGGTGTTTCTCAGTGCGCTCTACGTGGTGATGGTCTCGTTGGCGGTAATTTTGCGGCGGCAGTGGATGGACCGCGAGCGACTGGCTTACCCGATTACCCAAGTCGGGCGAGCGATGGTGCAGGGGGAGGGCCAAGGGTTGCTCAACCGTTTTTTTACCAGCCGGGCAATGTGGTACGGCTGCGCCATCCCCCTATTTTTCGGGTCGCTCAAGGCGCTGCACCACTATGAGCCGGCGCTACCCGCCTTTAATTTGAGCTGGGGTATGCCCTACGTGGGTAGTCAGGTGCTGCAATTGCGGATCATCTTCGCGCTCATTGGCTTTTCCTATTTGATCAACACCAGCATCTCCGCCGGGCTGTGGGTGTTCCAACTGATTGCTAAGGCCGAGTCCGAGGCCCTGATCCTGATGGGGGTCATCTCAAAGCAGAAGTTCGTCTATGGGATTGCTGGGCAGCCCTATCTGGCGTATCAAGGCGGTGGGGCGCTGATTGCGATGGTGCTGGTCGGATTATGGGTTGGACGGGAGCACATTGGCGGGGTGTTCCGCAAGGCATTTGGGGGCGGGCGCGATGTGGATGACGGCGACGAAATTACCACCTATCGCAGTGCGGTTTGCGGCCTGCTAATCGGCTTTGGGGTCATGGTGGGATGGCTGTGGCTGATGGGGGTGCATTTGTGGGTGGCGGCGGTGTTTATAGGGTTGGCATTGTTGATTTTTATCGGGATCAGTCGGGTGGTGGCCGAGGCTGGGTTGGCGGCGGTGCGCTCGCCGATGATTGCGCCGGACTTGATGATCCAAGGGTTAGGGGCCAATCTGGTCGGCACCAGCGGGGTGTTCAATTTGTCACTGGCCTATATCTGGTGCGCCGACATCCGCATCTTCGTCATGGCGCTGCTGGTCAATGGGCTGAAGCTGATCGAGGACTTGGACCGCCGGAGTCGTCGGCTGGTGTTGTGGGGGGTGTATCTGGCGATCTTGATCGGCGCGATCGGCTCGTGCTGGATGGTGTTGCAAATGGCCTACCGCCACGGAGGGATCAATTTGGTGGGATGGCTGTTCAAGGGTGGACCTTCGACTGTGTACAACTACGCGGTGCGCGGGCTGGAACCGGCCGGCGTTGCCTGGGATGGGTGGGGCTTTTTTGCTGGGGGTGGTGCTGTGATGCTCTTGCTGATGTGGGCGCGGCAGCATCTGCTCTGGTGGCCTTTGCACCCGCTGGGCTTTGCGGTGGCGGCCAATCACTTAATGGACAAGATATGGTTCAGCGTCTTCATTGCTTGGGCGATCAAGCTATGCGTGTTGCGCTTTGGCGGACCTGCGATCTATGCGACGAGCGTGCGCTTCTTCTTGGGGCTGATTATGGGTGAGACGCTGTGCAATGGCTTGTGGGTCGTCATTGATTACTTTACCGGCAAGACCGGCAATATAGTGTTTATCATCGGCTAATTGTAGGGGCGTGCCTTGTGCGCCCTTGAGGAGAGATACTGTGATTGACCAAGCGCTTATTTTGGCCGCCGGGCACGGCTCGCGTTTGCGCGACTACGTTCCGGTAACGCACAAAGCTCTAGTGCAAATAGCAGGGGAGCCGCTGTTGGTGCGCACCTGCCGGATGCTGGAGCAGAGCGGCCTGCAGGAGATTGTCGTGGTCACTGGACATTGCGGCGCGGATGTGTGTGCGGCGTTGAACGGGGCGAGTGGTTTGGGGATCGGGCTGCGGTTTGTCGAGAATGCGCGATGGAAGTTATCCAATGGGATTTCGGTGTTGGCGGCGACCGAGGTGCTCGCGGAGAAATTCCTGCTCCTGATGGCCGATCATCTCTTCGACCCGGAGATGATCACTGCGATGCGCGGCGTCAGCCCAAGTCCCAGGGAGGTGGTGTTAGCAGTGGATCGCAAACTGGACGCGATCTACGACATGGACGATGCGACGAAGGTGCGGCTAGAAGGCGACCGGATCGCGGCGATTGGCAAGGAGCTGACGGATTTCAACGCCGTTGATACCGGCCTGTTTGCTTGCAGCGATGTGTTGGTGGCGCACCTGAGCGAAGTGGAAGCGCGTCGGGGCGATTGCAGCTTGACTGATGGGATGCGGATGCTGATAGAACGGGATCGGTTGCGCGCTTTGGATATTGGTGCGGCTTGGTGGCAGGATGTGGATACGCCTGGGGCGTTGGCGCATGGGATACAGTTGCTGCGGGAGCACGGGCGCTAGGGGAGCTCTTCCTTGCTTTGTTTGCGCTTGTTTTTGCGGCGGTACAGCACGTAAAAGGGATACGAGGCGACGAGTGCGGCGGCGAGGATCACGGCGGCGACCCAGCCGAACATGCTGCCGATTGCGCCGATGATGATGATGGGGCCGATGTAGGCGTGGGCGGCGCTGCTACACAGGAGTAGGAGCGCGCAAACGAGGCTAATTTTCGAGAAATGACAGTGCATCTTGAGGTATCCTTTGGGCTTGGGTCATCATGCCGCGCAGGGGTTTACCTTGATATTCGGCGCGGTCTGGGTTGTAGTATTCCCACGCGATTTCGCCGGTTGGCGTGACTTCGAGTAGGCGGCCGCGTTGCGATTCCGTGATGAGGGTGTTGCCGTTGGGCAGCCGCTGTTGGGCACCGCGGATCCAACTGTCGAAAATCTGATCGGCGCTGGTGCCCTTGTACTCCCAGTAAATTTCGTGCGTAAATAGATCGATTTCCAGTACGCGGCTTTGGCCGAAGGGGTGGCCGCGTAGGCCCTGGTTGTCGAAGAGCAGCAGGCGGCCGTTGGGCAGGAAGTCTGGGTCGTGCTGCTGTTTCCAGATTCCCTCTCCATACCAGATCACTTGTTGCTCGATGGGATCGACGATGATGAGGGCGTTGGGGTTGCGCAGGGAGATGAGCAGGTCACCGGCTTTGGCGCGCGGGATGTGGGCGGCTGCGGCCCAATCTGGCGGGATTAGGCGAATGGCGTTGGTGTGGGTGACTTCGCTGTGGCGGGTGGTTTGCCAGCGGTCGAATACACTGCGATACGGCGAGTTTTTCAGGGCACGGAAGATGGAAAAGCGCCGCTTCTCTTGGCCGGTTACTCCGTCGATGACCACGGCGAAATCTTCGATGTACGGAGGTTGGATCTTGCCGATGGGCGTGGTGCCGATTTCTTGGACGAGGGTGTAGATGTTGCCTTGGTCGTCAAAGTCGAAGTCGTGGTGGGCGGTGCCGGTGTATTTCCAGATTACCTGTGAGTTTTTGTCGAGTTTGACGAGGCCGTAGCCGTAGGGGTAGTGGTTGACGTAGTCGTGGTTGGCGAGGAGGTCGCCGTTGGGGTACAGGTGGGTGCGGTGCCAGTGCAGCATGTCGGGTTGCTGGGGGAAGGCGGCGAAGTCGTCTTCGTCAAAGGCAGAGGCAAAGTCGCATTGCCACTGGTGGAGGATGTTGCCGAGGGAGTCCATGAGCACGGCGGCAGTGGCGTTTTTGGATACGAGCGTCAGGCCGGGCTGCATGGCGGCGGCGTTGTGGATGATGGCCCCGGCTGGCTCGCTGGCGTCTTCAAACCACATGGTGCTGGTGTATTGGTTTTTGGTGTCGGTGAGGTCTTCGTAGAGATAGGCGAGGTGGCCGTAGGCGTTGACGGCGTGGATGCGGATGTCGGGAGCGGGGGCGAGGTGGAAGATCGCCGATACCACGCCATAGATGAAGGCGAGGAATAGGAGGCAGCAGATTAGGGTGGCTATGTAGAGTTTGTGGAGGAGGGATGACATCGGGTAGCTAGAGTATTCGCTTGGCTGAACAGGAGGCTTTACTTGAGCACCGCCACGGCCGTCCCCAAGGAGGCGACGAGGATGCCGGTGCAGGTGATGAGCGTGGCCATCAGTCGCGCGTAGCGCGAATCGAGTTGTTTGCCTAACTCGTCAATGCGCCCGTTGGTCTGATCAATGCGCTCGTTCATCTCGGTGCGCAGGGCATCGATGCGCTCGCTCATCTCGGTGCGCAGGACATCAATGCGCTCGTTCATCTCGGTGCGCAGGACATCAATGCGCCCGCTCATCTCGGTGCGCAGGGTATCAATGCGCTCGTTGGTCTGACGCACATCTTGGCGCACATCCTGAATATCCTCTCGCAGGAAGCTGAGGGCGAGCGTGGATTCCGTTGGTGGGACGGGCTGGGACGGCTGTTCGGCCATGAGAAATTCCTCCTTGGGTAAAGGTACGCATTCGTCCCTTTCAAGCAAAAGGTGGACCATGCCGGGCAGCCGCCCGTTTTCTCTGGCCTCGATAGGGGCGATATGCGCCGGGCTGTTACCTTGCGTCAACAACGTTGTTTCTTCGCGGCAACACACCCCTTCGCTCGCCTTTAATCAGGATTGCCTTCCAAATAGGGCGATGCGCCTGAATGCGCTCTCGCAGCGTTTTGATGGTTTCTTTTAGATCGTCTAATGCCATTGGGGTAGCTCCTTTGCGGACGGGCGTTGCGCCGGTATCCGTCCGTTGTTTCTTATGCCTCTATGGAAACAGATTTTAATCACACGCGGCTGATGCGTTTTTTCGGCTGGCTGGTGCATGCGCATCCGAATTTTTGGATTGATGTGGGCAAGCTGGAGACGCAGGTGCTCAAGGGGCGGTTGGCGCGGCGGGCAGTAGAAGCGCCCATTTACATCACGGGACTGGCGCGCGCTGGCACGACTCTGCTGCTGAACATACTGGCGTCTCATCCGCGCCTTACCTCGTTCAAATACTGCGATTACTACGGCGCGTTTACGCCGTTTTGGGCCGACCACATCTTCCGTGCCGTTGGATTGGGTGCGGTGCGCAAACAAGAGCGAGCACATGCCGACGGCGTGATGGTCAACGCATACAGTCCAGAAGCCATGGAAGAAATCCTGTGGATGCAGTTTTTTGCTTACCTGCACGATCCCACCGAGAACAACGTGGTCGAACGGCAGACCAGCCACCCGGAATTTGAGGCTGTTTACGCTGCGACCTTGGCGAAGCTGTTGCTGTGCCGCGACGCGGATCGCATTGTCTCCAAAAACAACTACAATATCACGCGGATCGAGTATCTGGCCAAGCTATACGAGGACGCGCGCTTTGTCATTGCCGTGCGCCATCCGGTTGCACATATCGCGTCCATGGCGCGTCAGCACCAGCGCAACTTGGCCCATTTTTCATCCCCGGATCATCGCCAGTACCTGCGCAACGCCGGCCACTTCGAGTTTGGCCACGAGCGCATTCCCATTACCATAGATGCGGAGAAAACGCGGCACATTCAAACGCTGTGGGGCGAAGGGCGCGAGGCCGAAGGGTGGGCTGAATACTGGAATGCGATATACGCTTGGACCTACGAGGAAGTGCTGCAACACGAGGCGCTTAAGACGTGCTGTTTGGTGGTGCCGTTTGAGTACTTGTGCGCGGCAGCCGAGCAAAAAATTACGGACATTCTGGCGTTTTGCAACTTGGACGCCGACGAGGCGTGGGTGAAGGGCTGGGCCGAGCAGGTTGCGTATCAACCCCAATACGAAGCGGCGTTTAGCACCGCTGAACGCGACGCCATCATGCAGATATGCGGCGCGACGGCGAAGAATTATGGGTTATAGCTACAGTCATCCCAAACTGATATGAGGTTATCTAATGAATCAGCATGAAAACCGTCCACTGGACGGACAAACCGCCGTCGTCACGGGCGGTGCCCAAGGCTTAGGGCTAGGAATCACCCGGCAGTTGGCCAGTGACGGAGCCCGCGTGGTCATCGCCGACCGGCAGGAGGATAAGGCGCGCCAAGAGGCCGCGAAGCTCCAAGAAGAGGACCTAACCGTACGGGCCGTGGCGCTCAATATAACCGACAGCGCTGCGGTAACTTCCTTTTTCGCCGAACTGGTCGCCGAAGAAGAGCGGGTGGACATCCTGGTCAACAACGCCGGTACCGGTCAGCAGGTGGCTCCGATAGTCGAGCTGGAGGATGCCGAATGGCACCGGGTGATGGATGTGACCCTGACCGGGGCTTTTTACTGCTGCCGCGCTGCTGGACTCATCATGGAAGAACAGGAGGCCGGTTGCATCGTCAATATCTCTTCGATCAACGGCCAGAATCCGGCTGCGCTCGTGGCCGCGTATAACATCGCCAAGGCCGGTATCATCAGCCTCACCCGGACCTTGGCATTGGAGTTGGCCGCGTACGGCGTGCGGGTCAACGCCGTGTGCCCAGGGCCGGTGTACACGGAATTCAATCAGCGCAACATGGCCCAACGCCGCGTCACCTTGGGGATTTCCGAAGAAGAAATGATCGAGCGCATTCGTGCGGCCATCCCCTTGGGACGCTGGGGCGAGCCAGAGGATATAGCCCAAGGCGTGGCCTTTTTGTGCAGCCCGGCGGCATCTTGGATCACCGGCGAAGTGCTCCGCGTCAGCGGCGGCATGGAAGGCGTATCGGCCACGCCGCCGAAAAGGCCGCGCCAATAGGGAGATATCGCATGACTATAGCTAATTCGACACAGTGGACGTCCTATCTGTTGCCCCTGCCGCACGAGATTCGCATTGCCGACAGTGTTCGCTGTAAGCCGGGCGAAGTGAGTATTGCGCTGCGGGATCAAGCCGGGCCAATCGAGCAACAGGGTGCTGCCGAGTTGGAAGCACTGTTCGTTGACAAGGGACAAGCCAAGCCAAATGGTGGGGCCTTTACCATCGACATTGGCGTGGCCCCGGCAAACAGCGCGGCGATTGAACGGCTTCAGAGCTTGCAGAATAAGGCCCAGGCGTACCTCATTGAGCCACGGGGGCGAGACGGTCTGGTGCTGACGGGTTTAGACGAGCGCGGCGTGTACTACGCCTGCCAGACTCTGATCCAATTGATTGAACCCGAAATGAGCCGAGAGCAGGTACACATCCCCTTGGCTGAGGTGGTTGACTGGCCTGATATGGACGAGCGCGGCTTGTGGAATTTTCCCGAGCCTGCGACTTGGATCCCGTGGCTGGCCACGCTCAAATTGAACTACGGCAAGATGGCCTCGACGCAATTGCATCCCATTGAACGCGGTCAGCGCAACCGGGCTACCATTGATCGGGAACAGTTCGAAGCGGCGCGGCAGCGGGCTTTCAATTATTTGCCCTATATCCTGCACCTCAACTTTCTGCACGACTGCGGCCTTTTCAGAGCCTATCCCGAACTGGCTGGCAAGGGAGACTGGGCGTTGACTGGGCGTTACTTCGCCCACAAGGCGGGCAATCAGCACCGGGCTCCCTGCGCTTCGCAGCCGCTGTTGGTGCAAATTATACAAGAGTGGATGGAAGATATCGCCGAGCAGGGGGCCGAGGAAATAAGCTGTTGGTTGAGCGAACGGCCAGGGCAGTGCGGCTGTCTGGAATGCACGGCAGTAGGGCAGTTTGTGCTGGAATCGCGGGCTTTTGTCGCGGCTTGGCGGCAGGCCCAAAAGCGCTATCCCAATTTGCAGATTCGCATCTTTTTATCGACCACCACCACCGTGCGCAACTATCGAGTGCTGGACGAGTTGCCGCCAGAGGTGAAAATCGAGCGGGCTTGCGCCACGGAACTGGAGAGGGTGCTGCACCGTCCGCGCGATTTGATGGCCAATCCGCTGCTGGATCACTATGCCGCCGAGGGGCGCTGGATCGCCAGTTACGACGTGCCCATTGCGGCTAACGGCAAGGTGGATACGCCTGAGTTCAAGGTGCCGCAGCGCTCGGCTCACCGCATGAGGGATTACGTCGGCCAACTGGTGCGGCGGGGCTATAGCGGGGCGTACGCCATGATGGCTTGGGGCGGTCCAGAACGCCAGATTTGCAGTTTCAATATCCACGCTTTGGCCGAGTGGGCTTGGAATATGCAAGGCCGCGACGAGGCGGAATTTGCCTTGGCGTGGGCCCGGCGAGAAGGCTATGCCCAGCCAGAGGCCGTGGCTGAGTGGGCTGTCTTGATGGGGCCGGTGGAATTCGACGTGTACGATTCCGATTTCCCGATATGCTATTCTTGGGGCAAGGCCGCGGAGATGGTGCGGCAGCGGCAGCGGCCCTATTTGGGCGAGGGGATGTTCCGTTATTATCTCAGTGCCGAGGATTTCGATGCCAAAGTCGCGATTTGCGACCGGGCCTTGGAAATTGTCGAGGGCCTTGGGGAAGCGGATCTGGCCCACGAGACGCGGGTGGTGCGATCTTATGTGGAATTGGCGCGCAGCGTCTATTGGGTGGCCGAGCAGATGGCCACGCTCGATCTAGCGGATATGGAAAACCAAGCGCTGGTGCGTGGCAGTCTCGATCAGTTGCAAAAGGCGGGTCAGGACAATGTCCAGGCCATTCGGGATTGGCGCGCTGGTTTGGGGAGTGAGCCGTGGCACTATCGGGTACACGATGCCATGAAGGGCACGGAGACGACTGTGGCGGAGATCGTCCAGTGCGTTGCTGATCGCTACCTGTATTGAGGGAGGTAAACATGAACGAGCTCGACAATTTAAACGTCGGACAGTTGGCTCCTCAATTCAGGTTGTCCGATATAGATGGCAATCACATAGATCTTGCAGATTATCAGGGTAAAATTGTGGTTTTGCATTTTTGGAGTACAACCTGTGGCTGGTGTAAGTTTGTTTACCCTGCTCTGCGCAACATTGCACAGGAGTATTCTGAAGACAAGGTGATCCTCATTGGTATATCATCAGATATGGACTTTGACGCTCTTCGTGCTGCGATAACAGAAGAGCAATTCACGTGGCTCCAGATATGTGAAGGCAATGGCTGGAAAGATACGGTTTTTAAGCTCTACAATGTGGATAGAATGCCTATTGAGTATATCATTGATCAAGATGGAAAGATAGCCTTTAAACTCGGGGGTGGAGGAAAAGGTAGCGGTGAAAAAGTTGAAGAAGCAGTGCGATCCCTTGTGACTCGATGAGGTGTAACGCCAGCGGCAGTTTCAGCGCTGCCAATAGTACGACACTTTGAGCTGCAGCGAGCGGCTAGCCTGTTCCAGCCCTCCCTCCGTATCCCATACCTGATTGTACACGAGGAACAGATCGCTGCCGGGTAGGTAGCGGTAGTTGAACAGGAAATTGCCGCCTACTAGTTCTTGGGCGCTGTTCCACTGCAAGAAGCCGCGCACGAACATGTCGGGCGAGAAGGAATAGAGGAAGCGGTGTCCGAATAGGTGGGTGTTGAAGGTGCCGTTGGGCAGGTTGATGTGGTTGAATTCGTAGGTGCCTTCCAGCTCTAGGCGGGCATTGTAGCGCCAGATGGTCTCGGTGGAAATGCGCTGGCGGGTGCCGTTGAAGAAATCGCCGTATTCGCACGAAGCGCGGCCCGAGAGGCGGCGACTTGAATTGGCGAAGAGATTGAACTCGTAGCTGCCAAATTCGTACGCGCCTGGAGGAATTTCTTGGTCGTCGCGTATCTCAAAAGGCTCGTCTAAAAGCTCGTAGCGCTGCTGGTAGCGCACCCCGAACCAGTCGCCGATTTCCAAATTGACAAAGGCGGAGAATTGAAAGTCGCGGCTCTGCAAAGTGTTGCCCCGATCCATCAGGTAGGTAAAGCGCGGCCCGATCGAGAACATGCGAATCCAGTCGATGGCCGGGCGGGGTCGGTAGCGCCCGCTGCCTTTGAAGCGGCGGATGTCGGTGCGCGGCACAAAGCCCACTTCGGGCGCAAAGTCCTCTTCCACGTCCAGATAGTTCAGGCGGGTCTCAAAGCGGCCTTGGCGATAGTCCAGTTCCAGCAGGCCGGCTCGGTCGCGGCCTTCCACTTGAGGTGTCCAGGTCTTGGCAGCAAAGCCGCGCAGGTTGAGGGCGGCTTGTAACAGCGACAGGGTAAAATCCACGCCGCCGGTACGGTTGTAGTCGGCTTCGGAGCCGGGTTGTTTGTCTATGGCGATAAAGCCAAGGTTGGAGCGGCCTAGCATGTCGCGCTTGATGCGCAGGACTGTGAAGTCAGTCTGGGCTACGTGCAGAGTGTCGAGGACGTGTAACCGCAGGGTATCGACGATTGTGGCCTCACTTAGATCGACTTGGGCCTCGTGCTCTTCCTCTTCATCGACAAAAGTCATGGCTTGGGTGGTCATGCGCAGAGTGCCAATTTGATAGGGGCCAGCCCGTCCGGTGAGTTTGCCTCCAGCCAATACGGGCAGGTTGTGGCCCTCTTCAATGCCAATGCGACGGCTGTAGAACAGCAGGGTGGGTGGCCGGCCGCCAGAGCCCTGCCGTTCGACGCGTTCGCCAAATTCAAAAATGCCGGCTCCTTCGAGAAAGAAATCGCGCTTTTCGGGGAAGAACAGGCTGAAGCGGGTGAGGTTGATCTGCTCTTGGTCGGCTTCCACTTGGGCGAAGTCGGTTTTGTAGGATAGGTCCAAGGTCAGCGAGGGTGTGAGGCCGTATTTGAAATCTAGGCCTGGGTCTAAGTCGTATTCGGTAGAGCCATCGACGGTGAAATCGCGCTGGGTGCCGCTCAGGAAGAAGGGGACGACCGCTAAGGGTGGACGGCTCTGCAACCGGCCCAAACCCGTCAGGACGGCGAGCCGCGAGGTGCGATAGCGGCCCATAAAACCATAGGATTGGGGTGGGGGAACGAGGAAGACTTCCTCGTTTTTGCGGCGAATGGCGCGGCCGATATTAATGCCCCACACGGCTTGGTCGCTGTCGGGATAGCGCACCTGATCGAAGGGAATGGCCACTTCGGCGCTCCAACCCAAACTGTCGATACGGGTGCGGCTCTGCCAGACGCTGTCCCAGGCTTGGTTGCGGGTGCGGCCCTCATCGGTGAGCAGCAGGTCTTGGCGCGCGCCCAAGGGATTGGTGCTAAAGTAAAAGCCGCCGCGATGGTCATTATAGGGATCGAGGATAATCTGGATATTGTCGTTTTCGTCCAACTCGGCGTCGCGCCGCATTTGGTTGGCCACTAGGCGTTCGGCCTCGCTGTCGAAACAGCGCAGGGCAAAGTACAGATAGTGGTCGTCAAAGAGGATGCGGACTTGGGTCTGCTCGGTGGACGGAGCACCTTCGACGGGATCTCGCTGGAAAAAGTCGGCTATGGCCGGGGCTTGGTGCCAGACTGGATCGTCGAGGCGACCGTCGATGTTAGGGGGCGTGGGCGTGCGGGTGGCTTGGACGACGGGGGTTTCCTGGGCTTGGCTTGGTGCAGCGAGTAGCGCTAGGGCGACGGCGCTTTTGGCAATGGACGATAGAGGGTTCAAGATACAGACTCAGGGCTTCTCACTTGAGCAGGTGAAGCTCAATTTTTGTCGCTTGTCTGTCAAGGAAGACATGCTCGACGCTTCGTTGACACTCTATCTTGGGCAAACTACCTTCCTCCGCCTCTTTCGCCGTAGCATTCTACAACGGAGACCGCGATGACTAAACTCCCGCGCCTGATTTTCAATACCGACGGCAACTGGATGCTCTTCTACCTACCCAACCGCAATCCCGACGATGTCACCCATCAGCTCGACGAACTGGTCCCGGCTGGCGTTGACGCGCTCGCTGGACTTATTGGGATTGACGACGACGTGGTCTGGCGCGGCAGTCCGCATTCGGCTATGTGGGGAGACGACACGGAAGTTTGGGACCCCGATCCCGATGTGGATGCCGACGGTAAGCCGATCCGCAAGATGACATCTGGCGGCTTTGAACTCAATCGCCTCGAACAGCTCTACAACTGCATGGACGCGGTCATCGCCGATGGCCGCGAGTTGATGAAAATCTATATCGATAGCTGTCGGCGGCACGGCATCGCGGCGATTGCGTCGATGCGCATGAACGATGCTCACACTTCCGACGAGGCGCGCGAGTGGCAGGTGCGCAGCCGCCACAAAAAGTCGCGGCCCGATTTGCTAATCGGCTCTCCGACTCCGACGCGCGCGGGCGGTGCCGACCGCTGGAATTTCTGTTGGCAATGGGATTACGAGCAGGAGGAGGTGCGCGACCGCTTTTTAGGGCTCGTCGATGAGACCTTGGAGCGCTACGACTTCGACGGCATTGAACTCGATTGGATGCGCGGCCCCCCGTACTTCCGGCCTGGGCGCTTGCCCGACAATCTCGACACCCTCACCGAGTTCATGCGCCAAGCCCACGCCATAGTGCGCCGCCACAGCGAGCAGAAGGGGAAGCCGATTTCGTTGCTGACGCGGGTTCCTCCTTGTCTCGCCGAGGCGCGTGGTGTTGGCATTGACGCGTCGGCTTGGATTAGCGAGCCGGTGGCTGACTTGTTTGTGCTGTCCTCGGCTTCGTACTGCCCGGCTCGCATCGACATAGCCGAGGCCGTCGCCTGTGCCGAGGAGAGTAAGGTGCCGATTTACGTGGGCTTTGACGGGGCCACGCACCTAACCTCGCCGCACGAAGGGTACGAACGCGGGGTGCCCGCGGTCCTGCGTGGCGTGGCGTTGAATGGGTATGAACAGGGGGCCGCTGGCGTTTACATTTTCAACTATGACTACCGACACCACCGCGCTTCGCCCTTTGAGGAGGAGGAGTACAATGAAGACCACCTCAATCTCCTCACCGATCTGGCCGATCCCGAACGGTTGGCGCGGCGCGACCGCAGCTATTCGGTGTCCGATTCCGCCTTGGGAGGTGTCGTCCAGCATGCGTCTGGGGACCACTACCCGCAGGTGCCCCGCGACTTGAGTATGCCGGCACGCGCTACCGGCGGTCTTGGGTACGAGATGACCCTCATCATTGAAGACGACATTGAGGCTGGCCTCGCCGATGGACGTATCCTTGGCACTGAACTGCGCCTGCATCTTACCGATTACGAAGCCTGCATGGACCGCATTTTCTGCCGGGTCAACGATCACGATGTTTCGCTCGCCGGTGCCGCGAAGTTGGAAAACGAGCTCGGTACTTGGCTTGTCGTGAAAGATCCCCCTGTCCAGCGCGGCGAGAATCTCGTGCTTATAGGACTCGACGGTTTGCAGACCCCTGATCCGTGGCCGACGCTGCACCAGTGCGAGATGATGGTTCTGGGGTGTGATAGTGCCTAGGACACCACGACTCACGGTGCGAACTGGTACTCTACCGGCAACTGCGCGACGTCCGTGACGCTTGAGTCGGCGTGGTAGTAGATGTTCACGCGCCCGGTGCCGCAGTCGCCGAACTCGTCGCAGGTGAGTGTGCCGATAATCCCCTGAAAGTCAGTCGTTGCCGCGATTTCCTCGCGCAGGGCGACGCGATCGATGTACAACTTGCCGCCCTCATCTACTGCAACGGATTCGATGGCACTGAGCAGTAGCGTCGTGGCGTCATAGGCGTGGAAAAAGAAATTCGCGTCGGTAGCAGCCTGGTAATCGGCCGATAGCGCATTCACGTCCTTGCCGGTCACTTGGTTGGCGTTGGTTCCGAAATGCGAGTCGTGTCCTGAGAGATAGACCCTTTCTGATTCAGGCTTTTCGAGAAATTCCTGTGTGCTCGTAGAGGAGCCGGCGATGAGTGTTACCTCTTCCAGCCCGTCAAACGCCTTTGCTTGGCTGACGAGATGATACCCCTCGGCGGCAAAAAGCGGCAGGAAGATGCCGTCTGGTTCGGCGGCCGCAAAATCCGCGAGCACGGCGCTCATGTCCGTGTCGCCCTTGCTGACAGTGGCGATGGCAACGACTTCGCCGCCGAGTGCGTTGAAGGCGTTGGCGAAGGCAGTAGCGAGACCTTGAGTGACCGAGTCGCCGTCGTGGATGGTTGCCATTCGCCGCAAGCCCAACTCGTCATAGGCGAAATGGGCGACTGCTTGGGCTTGGTAGAGACCGTTGCTGTAAACGCGAAAGTAGCCGGGATGGTAGTCCGGTCCTCGGTTGCCCGCGAGGTCCGATGTGAGATCGGGCGATGCGTTCGCCGGCGAGATCGTGCTTAGACCCGCAGCGCTGAGCACGGGTGAGGCTCCCACCGACGCCTCGGAACACGCTGGGCCGATGACGCCTACCACTTGTGGGTCGGCAGCGAGCTGACGCGCCCCCTCGCTGCCGCCGTCGCTTGAACACATGGTATCTACCGGCTGATTGAGTGCGACTAGGCGACCGTGAATGGGGCCATAATCCTCGACGGCCAACTCGATAGCCTTCTGGATCGACTCGGAAATATTCTGCAGACCCGTGAGTGGCAGCATGGAGCGCACTTGCACGGTCGCGTCTGCGTCAACCTCGACTGCGCCGAGCGGTCCCGCCTCAAAGCCGAGCGGTTCGTCCTCGCCGCATCCTGCCGCGAGTGCCACGAGGAATGCGATGTGGAATACTCTCTTAGCCATTGATCCACCTCCCCTGATTGTGTTGGCCAGCGGCGTAAGGTATCACGGTCTATCCTCGGCTGCAATTCTACCATAGATTTTGGATGACCGGCTCCAACGTACCTTTTATATTTTACTTACATTTTACTTACATTAAATGCGAAAAGGTGCGGTATCGTTCCTGAGCTAACTGTATGCAAGAGACTTCGTATAACTTTCCATTAGAAAGGGTATAAGGGTATAATGACAAACGCGATGAAACCATTCGATTCTTCCAATGAACAGCCTTCCCCGTCCGCACAGCCGATAGCGATCGTGGGCATGGCGTGCCGGTTCCCCGGCGCGTCGAATATCTCTGCCTTCTGGCGTCTGCTCGCAGCCGGTCAGAACGCCGTCAGCGAAGGGGTCCCGGGTTCTGGAGTAGGGCGCTGGGGCCAGCTCTTCCCCGACGACACAATTCAGAACGAAAGTTGCCGTTACGGTGCCTTCGTCGATGACATCGACCTGTTCGACGACGCCTTCTTCCGAATTTCGCCGGTGGAGGCGGAGCTGTTAGATCCGCAGCAGCGCATGATGCTGGAGACGAGCTGGGAGGCTCTTGAGGACGCGGGCATTGATCCGGAGGGATTGAAAGAGAGCCGCACCGGCGTGTACACCGGGATCAGCAACGACGAATACCGAATGCTGGTCGTGGACTCAAGCAAGCCCGCCGAGGCTGCCGGGTGCCTCTACGCGCTCAGCGGCACCAACCTGAATGGGGCCAGCGGACGGGTCTCCTTTGTGCTGGGTCTCAGGGGGCCGGCGAAGGCAGTGGACGCTGCGTGCGCGTCATCCATGGTATCGGTCCACGACGCGGTGGCAGACCTGCAGCAGGGCAAGGCGGATCTGGCCATCGCTGGCGGCGTGCAGGCGATCCTGAACGGTCGCATCTACGAGCTGCGCGCCGATTCGATGATGCTATCTCCTGATGGGCAGTGCAAGGCGTTCGACGCATCGGCGAATGGGTACGTGCGGGGTGAGGGCTGCGGGGTTGTCGTCCTCAAGCGGCTGAGCGAGGCGGAGGCAGATGGCGATAGAATTTGGGCGGTGATACGCGGGGCCGCCGTGAACCATGGAGGGGCCAGTGTCGGGCTGACGGTACCGAACACCCCGGCGCTGGAAGAAGTGATGGAAACAGCGCTGTCCGACGCGGGAGTCTCCCCGTTGGAGATGGATTACTTGGAGGCCCACGGGACCGGGACCTCAGTGGGGGATCCGATCGAGATCGATGCCGTAGCCGCAGTCTATGGGAAGGGCCGGTCGGCTGACCTCCCGCTTCTCATTGGTTCCGTAAAGACCAATATCGGCCATCTGGAGTCGGCCGCGGGCGTGGCCGGAGTGATCAAGGCGGCCTTGGTACTGAACCGGGGTGTAATTCCCAAGCACCTCCATTTCCACAATCCCAACCCGAGTCTCGACTGGGACCGTCTGCCGCTGCAGGTGGCCTCGTCGATGATGGACTTGCCGCACCGCCCGGAGCGGCCGCGACTTGCAGGAGTGAACTCCTTCGGGATATCCGGGACGAACGCTCACATTGTGATGGAGGAATACCGTGGCCCGGACGGTGCGGCCGCTGGCGAACCGTGGGCTGTCGGCTCCGGAAAATCGGTGGCGGTTTCGCTGCCGGCGACCGTGGGGGATCTGCCGCTGTTAGAGCAGGAGGTACAGCAGCGCCGGACCCGTCTTCTTCCGCTATCGGGCAAGTCGGAGGGCGCGCTCGGCGATCTGGCGGAGCGGTATCTGTTGTGGCTCGATGAACGTGCGGGCCAGTTCTCACCTGAGAGTGGAGCGCTGCTGCCGCTTCTAGCGGACATGGCATGGACGGCGGGCGTGGGCCGGAGCCACTTCGATCACCGCGCGGGCGTCGTCTTTCACGATGCGGAATCGCTGCAAGAGCGGCTCCGTGGACTGGCTGAAGCGGATAGGGGCGCGTCGTCGCGGACACCGAGCCGGGTGGCGTTCGCCTACACCGGGCAGGGGAGCCAATGGGTCGGCATGGGACAGACGCTCTACGAGAGCGAACCGGTGGCGCGGGCGGTTCTGGACCGGTGTGAGGCAGTCCTTTTGCAGGAGCGAGGGTCATCCCTGCTGGACGTGATGTTCGGAAGGGCCGGAGGGGAAGGGGAACTCGGCGACACGGCGTGGGAGCAGCCCGCCCTGTACGCGCTGCAGTGCGCGTTGACGGCGCTCTGGTCGAGCGTCGGCGTCCGTCCAGAAGTAGTCGTCGGACACAGTATCGGGGAACTCGCGGCGGCGCAGGCGGCAGGCGTATTCAGCCTTGAGGACGGGATGCGGTTCGCCGCCAAACGGGGGGCGCTGATGTCGCAGATGGAAGAGGGCGGCATGGCTGCGATCTTTGCACCGGCCGAGGGCGTGGAGTCGGCAGTGGAGGAGGTGAACGCGGCCTCGCCCGACCCCGGATTGAGCATCTCGGGATACAACGGTACCCACCAAGTGGTCAGCGGCCCGATTGCGGGAATTGAAGCGATCTCGCAGCGATTCGAGCTGGAGGAAGTGCGGGTCAGGCGGCTGAACACGACCCGGGCGTTCCACAGTGCCCTAGTTGAGCCTATTCTCGACGAATTAGAAACGTCCCTCAGCGGCGTAGCGATCCAGTCGCCCTCTCTTACTGTGATTAGCAATCTGACGGGGCAGGCCGTGGAACCGGGTCAAGTGCAGGATGGAGCCTACTGGAGGCGTCATGCCCGGGAGCCGGTGGCCTTTGCCGATGGGGTGAAGACGATGGCGGATCTTGGGGTAGATGTGGTACTGGAGATCGGCCCGCGATCGGTGCTGGCTCCGATGGCGGCCTCGTCTTGGCCGGAGTCGCCGCAGACACCGGTGCCGGCGGTGCTGTCGAGCCTCTACCCGCCGTCGGACGACCCAGCGGAGACCAGAAGTGCTGATGGTTTCGTGGAGGCGGTCGCGGAGGCGTACCAGGCGAGGCTCTCGATTCGTTTCGAGGGGCTCTTCTCAGGGGAGACGCGGCGACGGATCTCTTTGCCTAGCTATCCGTTCCAGCGCGAGCGACACTGGATCGAGTTGCCGAAGCGTCGGAGCGGAAGTGCTGGCCACCCGCTGCTGGGTGCCCGGCACGAATCCGCCCGCGGCGAGATCACCTTTGAGACGGAAGTGTTTCCCGCTGATCCAGCGTGGATGAACGACCACCGGGTGTTCAGTCGGGTCGTGGCGCCTGGTGCGCTCTACGGGGCCATGGCGTGTGCAGCGTCGCTCCTTGAAGAGAGCGGACCGATGGTCGTGGAAGACATGCAGTTGCACAACCCGCTGGTCTTCGAGGAAGACGAGACAGGTGACGAAGGTCGGAAGATTCAGCTCGTGCTCGATGTTGCCGAGCCGACGTCGCCGCGCGGTGTCCAGATATTTAGCAAGGGGAGTGAAGGAGACTGGACGGTCCATGTGGAAGGTCGTCTGGCACTGGGGGCGTCCGACCCGGAAGCGGGTGGGCGGATCGATCTGGAGAGTCTCAAGGCCGGCCTCTCGCCGATGGACGTGGCGGGCTATTATCGCCACAGGGCGAGTACCGGGGTTGATCTGGGTCCGTCCTTTCGCACGCTTGGGAGGGTCTGGTCCCGCCCAGGCGAGGCGTTGGGCGAGGTGTCTCTGCCGGAAACTCTGACTAAGCACGGGCTGGATGTCCATCCGCTCGTGTTGGACGGTTGCTTCCAGGTCGTGGGCGCGGCGCGCAATTTGGCGGGAACCGAAGGCGGGGCCACGTATCTGCCGTTTGGTTGGGAGCGGCTGTGGCTGGCGGGACCGCTGCCTGATCGGGTCGTCTGCCACGTGCGTCTGAGTGATGCGTCAATCGACGCGGAGACTAGCGCGGGCGAGCCTGCCGAGGTGCTGAGCGGCGAGTTGCGCATCTACGATCTGAACGGGGTGCCGCTCGGCCGCCTGAGCGGATACGCGGTGAAAAGGGCGACGCGGGAGGCGCTGCTGTCGGCGGTCGAACAAGTGAAGGATCTGCTGTACGAGGTGGTGTGGCGCGAGCGCGACCTTCCTGCCGGAATCGCACCCGCGGACTTCTTCCCAAGCCCGGCGGCTGTCGCGGCTGGTTCGCAGTTGTTCGCCGGTTACCTGACGGACGCGGGCGTCGATCCCGAAGGCCGGGACGCCCTGCTGGCGGACCTCGAGCGATGGTCGCGGTCCCGCGCGCTTGCGACGTTGGAAGAGTTGGGTTGGCAGCGCCGGGCGGGCGAAACCGTGGACCCGGAGGCGTTGCAGAGCCAGCTAAACGTCCTCCCGGAGCACAAGCGCCTCTTCCGGCGGCTCTTTGAGATGCTCGCCAAGTCGGGGGTGGTGGAAGAGGCGGACGACGGGTTCGTCGTGGTCGTGGGGCCCGAGGATCCGCTGCCGGAAGAAATGCCGGGTGATCTCGAGGAGTTCGCCTCTCAGATGGCCGACTTGCACCCCGACGGCCTGACCGAGATAGGGCTGTTTCGGCGCTCTGGCTGCGCTTTGGCCGAGGTGCTGCGTGGTAATGAGGATCCGCTGACACTTCTGTTCAGCAGTGGAGAACCAACGGCGGCTGATTTGTATTTGAAGGCACCTGTGGCGCGTGCGGCAAACCGGATGCTGGCGGATGCGGTCCGAGCGCTGGTGGCCGCATTGCCCGAAGGACGGCGTCTCAGAGTGATCGAGGTTGGGGCGGGTACAGGGTCTGCAACCGCGTCCGTGCTGCCGGAGCTTCCCGACGGGCGGTTTGACTACGTGTACACGGATATCTCCGCGGGCTTCTTTGCCGAGGCGGAGGCGCGATTCGGCGATGGCGGCGGGTGCATTGAGTATCGTCCGCTGGATATTGAGAAGGATCCAATCGACCAAGGCTTTGACTCCCATGGTTACGACTTGCTGATCGCGTCCAATGTGCTGCACGCGACGCGGTACTTGGAGGAGACCTTGGGGCACTGCCGGGATCTGCTCGCGCCGTCTGGACAGTTGATCGCGCTTGAGAACCTCAGTGGTCTGGGATGGATGGACCTGACCTTCGGCCAGTTGGACGGCTGGTGGCGGTTTGCCGATGACTACCGTCCGCACCACGCCCTGGCGAGCCCTGCGGTGTGGCGTCAGGCCCTCGGTAACGTGGGTTTCGAGGCGGTCGAAGTTCTGGGACCGGACGAGTCCGACGCATCCCGGACGCTAGACAAGGGTGTCATCGTGGCCCAGGGTCCGGCGGCAGTGACGGAGCCCGCAGGCGCGTGGGTTCTGGCAGCGGATCAGGGAGGGCTGGCGGAGAAGCTGGCAACCGATTTGGCGGCGCGAAACCAGACGGTAGTGCTGGCGAGCAGCGATGGTCCGCAAAACGGAAAACAGGTGGAGGACAGCTTCGGAGTTATCAGAACAACCGTAGATATGGAGCAACGCGAGTCGTGGCGAGCGATCGCGTCCACTCTGCCTGACGACGTACCGCTTAGCGGCGTTGTGCATCTCGCGGGATTGGACGGTCATGGAGCACAGGCCACGACCGAGGAAATGGCGGAGGATGTGCGACGAGCGGGAGCGAGCGCACTCGCACTCGTGCAGGGCGTCGGCGACGCCGATGTGATCCCCGCCAACGGCGTCTGGATGATCACTCAGGGCGCGCAGGTGTTGGAGCGGGAGCGCGGCGGAGAACTCGTCGGCGCAACACTCTGGGGTTTTGGCAAGGCCATAGCCCGCGAAGCGGCGCATCTGCAGCCGAGGATGATTGATCTGGACCCCGGCGAGATGGCGCCGGAACCCGATCTCGTCAAAGAACTTTTATATCCCGATTCCGAAAATCACATCGCGTATCGAGCGGGACGCCGTCAAGTGGCGCGCTTGGTTCGGGCGGGTGCCGAAGCGGAGCGGCTGTCTCTGCCGGAGGAGCGGGAGTGGGTGCTGGCTCCAGACCAAACCGGCGTGTTCGACAGACCGTATGTCCACCCGTTGCCGGCGCGTCCTCTTGAGTCGAGGGAAGTTCGCGTCGGGGTCGAAGCGGCCGGGCTCAACTTCTGGGATGTGTTTCGGTCGCTCGGCTTCATCGAAGAGGGGCTGCTGGGCAGAGAGATGTGTGGCCATATCCTCGAGGTGGGCTCCGACGTGTCAACCGTGGCGGTCGGCGACCCTGTGGTCGGCTTGGGGTTCGGTGCGTTCGGGCCGCAAATGATCACGCGGGAGGAATTGGTGGCACCCGCGCCAGCGGGATTTTCAGTCACTGGACTTGCCACGGTGCCGAGCGCGTTCGTGTCCGCGGCGCTGTCTTTCGAGCTTTCGGGGCTGGAGGCTGGCGAGCGGGTGCTGATTCACGCGGGCGCAGGCGGCGTCGGGCTGGCAGCCATCCAGTTGGTACAAGCCGCTGGAGCGGAGGTCTTTGCCACTGCGAGCGCGCCGAAGCAAGCATATCTCCGGTCGCTGGGCGTGGAGCACATATTCGACAGTCGGCAGACGAATTTCGGCAAAGAGATCCTCGAAGCTACGGATGGCGCGGGTGTGGATGTGGTGCTGAACAGTCTGACGGGAGAGGGCTTTATCGAGACGAGTCTGTCCTGCCTCAGGCACGGCGGCCGGTTCGTGGAACTGGCTAGGCGGGACATCTTGAGCGAGGAAGAGATGGCGGCTGTGCGTCCAGATGTGTCCTACGACATCTTGGAACTGGATGTCCTGAAAAAAACTGAGCCGGCGTGGGTGGGAAAGGTTCTACGGGACGTGATGGACGGCCTTACGGCGGGAGACCTGAAACCGATCGTCCACAGTAGGTGGCCGCTCGCCGAAGCTGGAGCTGCGTTGAGCTTCATGCGATCGGCCCGACATCTTGGGAAGATCGTCGTGACGCCACCGCCGCTCATGCAGGGACGGTTGCGGTCTGACCGAACTTATTTGGTGACTGGCGGTCTAGGCGGGATCGGATGCGCTGTAGCAGACTGGCTTGCGGACCGCGAAGCAGGGGCGATCGTGCTAAACGGACGGCGGGCACCGGATGCCGAGGCTGAGGAGGCGATTAGCAGGCTGAGGGAGCGCGGCGCGACGGTACAGGTGGAACTCGCGGATGTGACGGACACCGCGGCCATAGATCAGATGCTGGCGCGGATAGATGCGACGCTACCGCCGCTCGGGGGCGTGATCCACAGCGTGGGCGTGCTGTCGGACGGCGCACTGACCAACCAGAGTTGGGAGCGGTTCGAAACGGTGCTCTGGCCGAAAATACTAGGCGCATGGCATTTGCACCGGGCGACAGAGAATCGCGATCTGGATATGTTCGTCCTCTTTTCGAGCCGGGTTGGCGTCATGGGCAATCCGGGTCAGGCGAACCACGCCGCGGCCAATGCGTTTCTGGATCAGCTCGCCGCTCACCGCCGTGCACAGGGGCTCCCCGGACAGGCCATTGCTTGGGGAGCGTGGTCAGAGATCGGCGAAGCTGCGGAACAACGGGAGCGGATTGACCGACAACGATCGGCACTCGGGGGCCGCTGGTTTACCCCGCAGCAGGGTCTCCGGGCATTCGACCAACTGGTGCGTCAGGATGTCACGACTTCTGTGGTGATGTCGATGGACTGGTCCGTATTCGAAGAGGCTGTGGAAGACCGTCCGCCGTTCTTGGAGGACTTGCTGTCCACCGAATCGGACGATGAAGCCGACTCCCCGGCTTCGGCAGCGGACCTGCTGTCTCGGTTGCAGGAAGCACCGGCGTCACGCGAGGAACTGCTCGTCTCCTTCTTACAGCAGGAGGTGCAGGCCGTGCTGAGGCTATCGACGGCACCGGAGCCTACCGTGGGGTTTTTCGACTTGGGGATGGACTCGCTTATGGCGGTAGAGTTGCGGAACCGCCTGAACCGGGCGTTTGCCAAGGAGTACGTGGTGCCTAACACTGTGGTATTCGACTACCCGGACATCGCCAGTCTCGCTCGTCATCTGGTCGGGGAACTGGGCGAGGTCGGCAGTGCGCCTGCTGCTCAGGCACAGCCCGAGCCAGCGCGCCAGCCGATGGTGCAGCGAGAAGAGGACGGTATTGCGATCGTGGGTATGGCATGTCGGTTTCCTGGTGCTGCGGATATTTCGGCATTCTGGCACCAGCTTGAAGCAGGTACAGACGCCGTAACGGACGGACGCGGAGATTCCGGTTCTTGGGGCGATCTCGCCGAAGATCTTCCCACCGAGTACGCTGCGTACCGCCAGGGGGGATTTGTGGATGGGATTGAGCAATTCGACTCGAGGTTCTTTCGGATTGCGCCGATTGAAGCGCGCCTGATGGATCCGCGTCAACGGATGATGCTGGAGACGAGTTGGCAGGCTCTTGAGGATGCGGGGATGGACCCAGACCGGTTGCGGGGCAGTCGCACCGGGCTATATGCCGGCATTTCCACCAGCGAATACCGAGACCTGATGACAGGCGGCGACTACGGCGTCAGTTATTTAGGTACCGCCGCGAGCATGACGGTCGGGCGAATCTCCTTCGCGCTGGGTTTGGAGGGGCCGACGATGCCGGTGGAACTCAACTGCGCGTCGTCTCTGGTCGCGGTGCATCAGGCAGTGATGGGTTTGCGGGAGGGCGAAGTGGACATGGCTTTGGTTGGAGGGGCACACGCAGTTCTGTCGCCTGATTTAACCAGAGAGATGGCAGAGTTGGGGATGTTGTCCGCGAGCGGGCGGTGTAGAGCCTTTGATGCCGCGGCCGACGGCTTTGCGCGGGGAGAGGGTTGCGGAATGGTCGTCCTGAAGCGGTTGAGCGAAGCAGAGGCCGACGGCGACCGCATCTGGGGGGTGATCCGCGGATCGGCGGTCAACCAGAATGGGGCGAGCGCAGGACCGACGGTGCCGAATGGTCCGGCGCAGGAGCGGGTGATCGAGACGGCGCTGGCACGGGGGGGAGTTGCCCCAGCGGAAGTGGATTATTTGGAGGCACATGGGTCCGGGTCGGGGTTTGGCGATCCGATTGAGGTGCAGGCAGCGGCGGCGGTGTACGGCAAGGGACGCGAAGCGGACCGTCCGCTTTTGATCGGCTCGGTGAAGACCAATATCGGTCACTTGGAGCCGGCTGCCGGGGTTGCGAGCCTGATCAAGACTGTGCTGGCGATGAAGCGGGGGGTGATCCCCAAAAATCTGCACTTTCAGGAACCGAACCCGCACTTGGACTGGGATCAGCTTCCGGTGCGGGTGGTGTCGGCCATGACCGACTGGCCGAGCCATTCCGAACGGCCGCCGCGAGCAGGGGTGAGTGCCTTTGGGATTTCAGGGACGAACTCTCACGTCGTGGTGGAAGGGTATCCTGCCGATTCTGACGGTGGAATGCAGTTGCCGGCGGGTTTCGCGCGACCCGTAGCCGTTTCCCTGCCGGAGCCGCTGGCGGACCTGACGCTATCGGAAGAAGAGACTCGGACGCGCAGGACGCGGTTGTTGCCGCTGTCGGGGAAGGCGGACGGTGCGCTGCGGGAATTGGCGGGGCGTTATCTGGAGTGGCTAGACGCGCGCGACGGGGACGGAGACGCAGAGACGATGCTTGCGGACATGGCGTGGACGGCGGGCGTAGGGCGAAGCCATTTTGATTACCGGGCTGGTGTGGTGTTCCGCGATGCCGCGTCGTTGCGGGATGGGCTGAAGACGATCGCGAAGGCGGATGAGGGGGTGCCAGGGGCGGCGACCAAGGTGGCGTTTGCGTTCTCCGGGGAGGGGAGCGAGTGGGTTGGTATGGGTCAGGCGCTGTACGAAAGCGAGCCGGTGGTGCGGGCGGTGCTGGATCGCTGCGACGCGGCTCTGCGGGAAGAACGGGGCACGCTGTTAGACGTGATGTTCGGCCAGACTGGTGCGGAAGGCGCTTTGGACGACCCGGCGTGGACGCAGCCGGCTATTTATGCGCTGGAGTGCGCGTTGGTGGCGTTGTGGGCGAGCGTGGGGATTCGGCCGAGCGCGGTGGTCGGGCAGGGTCTCGGGGAGCTTGCGGCAGCGCAGGCCGCGGGGGTGTTCGGCTTGGAGGAAGGGTTGCGGTTTGCAGCGGCGCGGGGTGCGGGGGAGCGTCTGGAAGGAGTGGCGATACCACCATCGCTTGCGTTTGTAAGCAGTGTGACGGGGCGGGTGATGGATGGGGGGGGCGCGCTCGACGAGGCGTACTGGCAGCGACAGGCAAGTGAGTCGGTAGCGTTCGACCG
>VXML01000062.1:64029-152595 GCA_009841115.1 Gemmatimonadota bacterium
CGCTCGACGAGGCGTACTGGCAGCGACAGGCAAGTGAGTCGGTAGCGTTCGACCGCTGCGTGGAGACGCTGGCGGAGTTAGATGTGCAGGTCGTCGTGGAGATTGGCCCAGACGCGGTGCTAGGTCCGATGGTGGCTTCGGCTTGGCCGGAGTCGGCCGATGGTGCTGGGATGCCGGTCGTGTTGTCCAGCCTGGGAGCCTCGCAGGATGACGATGGCTTCACGGAGGCGGTTGCAGGCGCGTACGAGGCGGGGCTGGCGATTTCCTTTGCGGGGTTGTTCGCTGGGGAGACGCGGTCTCGGGTCTCGCTGCCGAGCTATCCGTTCCAGCGCCGCCGCCACTGGATCGAAGCGCGGCCCGCTCCAAGCGTCGTGGAGCGTTGATTACGGTGGATTGACTTAACGCGTTCAACTTTGTAATATTTTGCCCGTCGTTTTAAGCAGCCATATACCTTCACCCTTGAGAAAGGATAATAAACATGGCTTCAACCGCAGAACGTCTCAGAAACCTCATCAGCGAAAACCTCGAAGTAGATGGGCAGCCAATAGATGTGCCCCAAGATCTGAACTTCAGCCTCATTGAGGCTGGCGTCCCCTCTACGGATCTCGTTGCGTTCGCGAAGTTGGTTTCGCAGGAGTTCAACGTTACGTTCACCGTCGAACATTGTACGCAGCTTAAAAGCGTACAGGAAGTAGTTGAACTCATCGATTCTCAATAGCTAAACGCCTTTGGAAGGTGTCCGCTGATCCTGTGAAAACCGGCGGCTTTCTAGTCGGGCCGACACGGCCGATTGGGAAGCCGCCGTTTCCATGCGGATGGTAGTGCCCCGACATATGCCTGATTCCATTGCCGAGTGCTGGTGGCGTCCGTTTAGAAAGGTTGGCTGTGCTACGGTCCTGCATGTCGATTTGACGGCTCATGCGGACCGCGAGGCGGAGGCTTGGGCGTGGCTGGATGAGGAAGAGCAGGCGCGTTGGCAACGCTACCAGCACGATGGTACGCGACGCCGATTCGCCTTATGCCGTGCGGCGCTCCGCGCCGTGCTCTGTGGTCAGCTCGGTTGCCGCAATGAACAGCTTGCGTTTGGTGCGTCTGATCACGGAAAGCCGTACGCGGTGATGCAGGGGGTGGCGGCTCCCGTCAGTTTCAACGTCAGTCATAGCGGCGCGCATGGACTAATCGCGGTTGCAGAGGCAGGGCGGCTGGGGGTGGATGTGGAGGAGCGCAGCACGCCGCGCGATCTCGATGGACTGATCAGCAGCGTGCTGGGGCCGGACGAACAAGCCGAGCTGGCATTGGCGCGTGGAGGTCGCAAGTTGCACTTGTTCTTCAATTTTTGGACTATTAAAGAAGCCTTGATCAAGGCACTTGGCCTAGGGCTTGCTTTGGATATGTCCCGATTCGAGATCCCGTTGGCCATGCGTCACGGTGAGACGACGAGCGTATTTCAGTTTCCGCAGATGCCGACCGTCAGATGGCACATAGAGGACCTTGGCAACGAGCATTTCGCGGCTGCCATCGCTTGCGAATTAGATCCGGATCCCAATTGACCTCAACTTCAGAACCCGTCTGGGAAATACCCGAGCCGCTTTCCACTAGCGATGTTCGCGTGGATGATGACACTGTCATCACTCTGCGCCGTCATGGGAATCCGGCGGGGCCGCGGCTCGTGCTGTGCCACGGCAGTGGCCTAGCGATTGATCTCTATTATCCCTTCTGGTCGCTGCTGACCGATGATTTCGATCTGATCATCTACGACCTCAGAAATCACGGTTGGAATGCTGTTAGCTCCTTGCGAAATCACAATGTTCCCACCTTCATTAGCGACCACGACCTCATTCTCGAAGCGATTGACCACCACTACGGCAAGAAACCGAAAATAGGTGTTTTCCATTCGGTTGCGGCGCTGACAACGCTTTTATCGCCGACCAAAGGCAGTGGCTTCTCGGCGTACGTGCTGTTTGATCCGCCTTTGTGCAAGCGCGGTGCCAGCTATGAAGAATTTGATGCGGCTGCTGAGCGCTTGGCCGCGATGACGCGGCGCCGCACGCCTCAGTTTCGGACTAGGGAAGAGCTTGTAGATATTCTTCCCTATATACCAACTTTCCAGCGCGTCGTGCCTGGGGTTTTCGATCTCGTGGGAAGGACTACGCTGCGCGAATGTGAGAATGGCGAGGGTTATGAGCTTCGCTGTCCGCGCGAGTACGAAGCGCAGGTCGTAGAGTATGCTGCCCCTTATGCCGTGCTGGTAGATTTTGCAACATTCCATTGCCCAATAAAGGTTCTCGGCGCTGATCCTACCTTGCCGTATTCCTATCTGCCGACGCTCGATCTTAGTCATATCTTGACCGTAGATTACGACTTCCTGCCCGAATCGACGCACCTGATGCAAATAGAGCAGCCAGCAGAATGCGCCGCGACAATGCGCGAATTTATCGAGTCTCTGGCTTGATGCCCATTTTTTCTACCGTGTCCAAAGGGCTACTTATCGTCTCAAGGTCGATTCTATATAGCAAAATGAAAAAACTGGGTATCAAACGTCCTGAATAAAGGCGATATTGCCTGTCGCAAGATACGACAGTGTTGCAAATCAGCACGTCCCGCCAAAATTTCCGTAAACCGCGCCATAAGCCACGTGATTTCAAGGAGTTGGCCTCCTCCTCCTCTCCTTCAGCGCCATTCGACCGTTGCATTGTGCGTCACCTCAGAATTTCCGATCCTCGCGCCTCGATCATCTAACTTCCTTTGTATAAAGGACTTATTCATTTTTCGACGCCTTGGTACGGATTGTGCATCAGTATCCGTGGATGCGAACGACTTGCTGTTGACGCTGCGCGTTAATGGGCGGCGTAGGAGGGATGTGTTGTAGTAAGAAGCTGTCTGGAATTTCCGAGTGCGTCCGAGCGCGAGGCAAGGTGGAGCAAACGGGGTGGACAGCCGCGGCCGCCGCGTTTGCAGTCGTGCGGGGCCCGCGAGGGGTTTCAGGCAGCTTCCTTTTTTAGGAGGTCACTTGCACTGTAACGATGTCCAGTCCGTGATACTTCTGGTGCCGCACTGAAGAAGCGTAATGGCGCAACAGGCGAAACGATAGCTCTCGTTCATCAAAGGTTTCGGTCTGTTCGTCTAGATACGCAAGACGGTCTTCTAGGTTTTCCTCGTCGAAGACCGCTAGAAATTCCATTTCCACAGTCCCGCCTTCGGGCCGCGCGACGATAATCAAGCGCGGGGCCTCGCCCGCCGGATATGCGTCGCCCGGCTGCAACAAACTCGACAGGGTTTCCTCGCCTGCGGAGCGCAACCGCTCGGTCGCAGCAGCGTCCCAACCGATCTGGGCGGCAACCTCTTGGAGGAAGGCGTTGATGCGGGGAAGGTCGGCCATATCCAGCCGGATCTCCAAGCGTCGGCGGCGCGAGCTAGTTAGTTCGAGGAACGCAGTTAGTGCCAGCGCCGTTGTCGTGCCGATGGTTATGCCGTTGCCGAGCAACGCGCCCCAAGGACTAGGCAGCAGGTCCGCGAGAATGTTCTGATGCTGCATACCAAGGCCGATGGAGAACGCCAGCCCTACCACGATGGCTTTTTGTGGGTCGAGGCCGGCTCGCAATAGGGTCTGGATCCCCTCGACGAAGAGCATCCCAATCGCGACCAACAAGAAGCCTCCCATGACTGGACTGGGAATGGCGAGCAGGACGCCTGTTATCTTGGGGAAAAACGCCAGCAGCGCGAGGAGACCCCCTACGGCATAGCCAGCGCTGCGGGCGGAGACGCCGGTGAGGTGGATGAGCGAGACGGTAGAAGACGAATAGGAGGTTGTGGGCGGCGTCCCGGTGAGGCCCGATAATAGGACGCCCACCCCGTTGGCGTAGGTTGAGCCTTGGATCAGGCGAAAGTCGGTCGTCCGTGGCCGCCGCCGCGATACCTGTTGGACAACCACGCCATCGCCAATGCCCTTGATCACTTGCACGAGGGTGACAATCAGGAACATCGGCAGCAGTGCCCAGAATCCCGCGCTCGGCGTCAGGTCTAGGCCCGGAAATCCGCTGGCGGGGATTCCAACCCAAGCAGCGGCGCTCAAGTGTGCAAAGTCATACAGTCCGAATGGTGCTGCGGCCACGCAGCCGGCTGCGATTCCGAGCAGTAGCGACCACGGCCGCCAAGTTCGGGGGCCACGCAGCATCGACATTGTGGCGGCAATCAGCGTCACCGCGGCCACACACGGACCTGCCGCCAGTGAAGATCCCTCGGGCACTTCTTGCAGCCGGTCGAAAGAGATGGGCAGGAGAATCGCCGCAATCAGCATGAGTACCGTGCCGGAGACAACGGGCGTAATGATGCGGCGCAGCAACGGTAGCCATGCCGCTAATGCCAAGTAAAAGAGCGACGAAAGGACGATGAGGCTGGCCAACATGGCCGTCCCGCCCTCTTCGATGGCTAGAACCGAGACGGCGATGAAGTTGGGCGTGGCTCCCATAATAAGTATGTGGCCACCGCCCAGCCGTCCGATTTTGGCCGCTTGTAGCGCAGTGTTCACCCCGCTGATAATCAGCGCCGCGAAAACGGCCCACGACAGATAGCTTTCGTCTTGGCCGGCTGCTAGGGCGGTGATGGCCACGATCAGCACCGTCGGTGCTAGCCCTATTATGATACCTTGGACGCCGACCCCTATGGCCACGGGTAGGGGACAGCGCTCGTCTAGTTCGTAGCGGATGTTTGCGTTTGCGCGGGCTGCTGTCAAAAGAGGCTCAGCTTTCCGTTGGGATCACGGCGCGAACTGGTACACTACTGGCACCTGCGCGATATCCGTGATGCTCGTGTCCGTGTGGTGGTAGATGTTGATGCGGCCGGTGCCGCAGTCGCCAAAATCGTCGCAGGAGATCGCGCCGATAAGTCCCTGAAAGTCGGCCGTCGCGCCGACTCCTGAGCGCAGTGCGGCGCGGTCTATGTACAATTTGCCATCTTGCTCTACTGCAACGGATTTGATGGCGCTGAGCAGCACGGTAGTGGCGTCGTACGCATGGGCCCAGTACGGAGAAGTCGGCGACCCGCCGTACGTAGCTTCATACGCGGCGAGTACGTCGGCCGCATTTTTGCCGGTCGCTGCATTGACGTTTGCTCCGTGGTCCGACTCCGGTCCGGCGAAGTACATGCCCTCCGACTGCGGCGTGCCGAGGAACTCGGACACGAAGAGAGCCGCGCCTGAAATGAGCGTCACATCTTCTAGGCCGTCGAACGCCTGCGCCTGCTCGGCGAAGGGCGTGCCTTCCTCTTCGAAGAGCGGGAAGAAGATGCCGTCTGGTTCGGCGGCGGCGAATTCCGCGAGAACGTCCGTCATATCCGTGTCGCCCTTGTTGATGCGGGCAGCGACCGCGATCTCGCCGCCGAGTGCACCGAATGCATTGCCAAACGCGCTGACGAGGGCTGTGGTGTATGGATCGCCGTCGTCAACGGCCACCATGCGCCGCAGCCCCAATTCATTGTAGGCGAAGTCGGCGACTGCGTTGGCCTGATAGAGATCGTTGTTGGCAGTGCGGAAATAGCCGGAGTGATAGTTGGGGTTGGCGTTGCCAGCGAGGTTGGACGTGAGCAGCGGCGACGTGTTGGATGGGGAAATCATCACTAGTCCTGCCTCGCTGATCACTGGTGAAGCCGCCACGGCTGCGGCTGAGCACGATGTGCCGATGACGCCTACCACCTGCGGGTCGGTGCTGATCTGCTCGGCACCCGCGCGTCCGCCATCTGGTGTGCACATGCTGTCCATAGACTCGCCGAGTTCGACGGCGCGACCGTGAATGTCGCCAAAGTCGCGCACGGCTAACTCGACGCCGTTGCGCAACGCACCGCCTAGCGACGCCGCGCCAGTGATCGAGAGCAACGAGCGAATCTGCACGGCCTCGCCGGGGCCGAGCGGATGGATCCGCGACTCGGCCCGCCCAGCAACGGGGGTACTGGTCCAAGTTATGCTGCTGATTCTGCGCTTGGCGGCCGGCTCGGTCGGCTCGTTGGAGGAGACTGGATCGAGATCGGAACATGCGCCTAGGGTCAAGGCGCAGGTGAAGAGGAAAAACAGAGCGGATTGCATGGAGACTTCCTTTCTGGAGTTGGCAAATGCCTTGGTTAATGGTAGCGAGGCTTACGGCGTGGACAATTATTTCATTCTGGGTAGATGCCCAAAAATTCGCGGGCCGGGTGGTGCGGCTCCGAGGCCGAGCGGGCGTCGGGATCGTTGACTACCGCGGTAGCGGGCGGCACTATGGGCTGCCCGTGGGCTAGGGGGTCGTCGGTGTTTTGCATCCATTGGTCGAGGCGTTGGCGTAGCTCCTCTAAGTGATCTTGGCAATTGGGGTCTGCGGCCAAGTTGTGGGTTTCGTGCGGGTCGAAGACTAAGTCGTAGAGTCGTTCGCGCTCTAGGGGGCGTTGCCGCCAGCCTTGGTCGATAAAATAGTCTTTGGTCAGGCTGTCGTCGCAATTGGGCATGACTGGGTATTGGCGCTGGTCGAAGCGGCGGATGTACTTGAAGCGCGGCGTGCGGATGCAGCGCTGGGGTTCGTAGTAAGTGTGGTAGTTTACTTCGGCGAAAATTTCGCCGCGGATTTCCTGCGCTTGACCGTTTACCAGTGGCAGAAGTGAGGTGCCCTGCACGTGATCGGGCAACGCGATTCCGGCTAGGGCGCAGACCGTTGGATAGATATCGATTTGGCTGACCAAGGCATCGACCACTTGGCCGCCACTGAAGCCGCCTGGGCCGCGCAGCACTAGCATGACGCCAAGGCCGTGGTCGGTGAGGTTGCACTTCATGGTGGGGAAGGCAATGCCGTGGTCGGTGGTGCAAATGACGAGGGTATTGTCGGCCAAGCCATTGTCTTGCAGGGCGGCGAAGACGCGGCCCATTTTGGCGTCGAGGGTGCGGGCCGCGTCGATGTACTCGGCCATGTCTTGGCGCGTCTCGGGTGTATCGGGGAAGGGCGCGGATGGCCGCACATAGCGCGGGTCGGTGGAATCCTCGCCGTGGGGCTGGGGCGCAAAACCGCGTCGCTGGCGGTGGGTTTCGCCAAAGCCCACGTCTAAGTAAAAGGGCGCGCGATGATCTTCGGCTAAAAAGGCGGCGGCCCGGTCCTCGGTCTGGGCATCAGGAGCCTCTTGGGGCAATAGGCGGGTGAAGCCACCGTCGTTGATGTCCGCTACCACGTGCTGGAAGCCGGCCATAGCCGTGGTGTAACCGGCCTTTTGCAGAGTGTGGGTCAGCAGCCGTTCGGGGTGGGGCAAGGTCCAGCCGCGATTGACCAAGCCGGTCATGCCGCAGGAATGGGCCCACTGGCCCGTGAGCAGGCAGGCGCGGCTGGGCGAGCAGGTGGGGTTGGCGCAAAAGGCTTGGCGGAAGAGGACGCCTTCCTCGGCTAGCTGCTGGATATGCGGCGTGGGTATGGAGTGGCCGTAGGGCTGGACGTAGCGGCCGGTGTCGTGCGAGTGGATATAGACGATATTGGGGGGGGGTGGCATGGGAACCTGTCGTTGGTCGATGGCGCGGAGCGAAATGGGCACCCGTCGATGGGTATCACCTCATCTTTTAATGAAAAAAAGATAGATACCTTCATCAACTGCAATTCTCTAGACAACACCCAATGCGGCTACCCTCTGATGCTCATCATTGTCGTCTAGCGTTTGCGGCGTAGCGAACAGAAAAGCCGTCTGAAAATTCCCAGCGATTACTTGGCGCTGTGAATTCTCAGACGGCTTTTCTTAGGCTAACGCTTCCTACCGAACTCGACGGTCAACCCCTCGACGGCGTCGCCTAGGACCGTTGCCTCCACTTCCGTACGGGTAACGGCGCGTCTAAAAGCGACTTTTGAGCTGTCCCCAGGTGGCCTCCCGGGTAACGGTCGAGGCATCATCGGGTGCGCGCCCATAGAAACCCGACCCAATGATGAAGTTGAGTGGGACTGTGCGTCCGCCTGCACTGAATTCACCTTTGAACTCGCGTGCGTATCCCACCTTGGGGATGTCGGCACTGTCGGTATCGTCGGTGGGATCGTCGAAGTAATACTCCACGAAGCCGCCTTCCGGGTTACTTTTTGCTGCTTCGATGACCTGAGGCAGAATGAGCTCTCCAGTAACGACGTCGCGGACCGTGGCTACCAGAGGCCGAAGCTCGAATCTGTCCGGAAACGCACCGTGAAACGTGATGATGTTGCTGGTAAGATCCAAGACGTAGAGGTACACCGAACCGTGTCTCCAGGGCCCGTTCTCATCCCGCATGGCGTTCCTAGCTTTATAGAAAGCGGCTGGATCGCCGCTCAGTGAGATTTCGCGATACCGCTCCCCCGCCTGCGTGACGAAGGCCTTCAGGGTTTCTCGGTCCACTACGTCCCTGGCGGTAATGGTCGGGTCGCCGTAATCGATGACTTCTTCAACTACGTGAGATTCGTTGAGATCGAATCCCGCGAGCAGCACGATCGGGGACTGGAAACTGGGCGATATAATTGCGGCGGCATAGCCGGAAGCCCCTGGGATATCGGGCACATTGAACGGACCGCCATCCCCGGCTACCGCGGCAGCGAAAGCGGCCAGGGCCGCAGCACGGTCGGTGAGGTCGGCTGGGTTGATTCCCAATGCTTGAAGGATCGCTCCATATATCAAGGGGTTGAGTAGCCGGCCCGACAAGGACATGTCCTTTGCGTGAGCGGATAGCCTGCCGTCGGGCGTCAGTTGCACGACGTAGGTGGAGCCGGAACGGTACGGCCCCCCCTCCTGCCTATAGAGACATCCAAGGTGCAACATCCTATTCAAACTCGCCGATACTTGGCTAAGCTCCGGATGATTTTTCAGGGCCAGCGCAAAGTCCATCAGGCTGGCGCTGCCGTCTTCCACCTGTTGCGCTGTCACGCTCGGGTCCGCAGGAGGCGTCACGCCAGCAGGGAGTGGACAAGCTTCCTCTGTCTGCGCCAGGGCGGCGTGTGCATTGGGAAAGAGGCCGATCAACACGAGCAGGCCGACAACAAGCATCGATGTCGAGGTGGGCAATGTTCGAGCTTTCATCATGAGGGTTCTCCTTATCGGAAAGGCAAGCTCATTAAATTTACTATGTGATGTTACGCAGCCTTTAGCTGCTGCAATTTAGTTAATATAAGACTTGTTGTGTGATTTTTATGTGATCTACAAGTCTTTTTTTATGATTTTTTATGATTTTTGTCCAATTACGGTATAATTTGGCCTCGCCAAGCCTACCGCGCCTCGAATTCCGTTGTCTCCTCTAGGTAGTCGCCGCCCGATGATCCCATAACCATGGATATCTTGCATCCTGACAGAGGTAAAGAAAAACCCCCGTGCCAATCTCCCGGCACGGGGGTTTTTCACTACTGCGTAAGTCAGTTACTATATGTCGATACGATAAAACAGAGCTATTATAAAATCATAAAATCGGCCGTGGTCATCGGGACGCTTCGAGGTTGAAGGTGGGATACTCTCAGCCTAGGAACGGTCTCGACCATGGTCAACCTACTAACATCCTTTAATTAAAGGAGGTCCACCGTGACTGATAACAGGGAAGTTATGCTGCAGAATTACACCCGGCGCGAATTCCGCCAAGGTCTTGAGGCCGGAAAATTCCAGGCCGCGATCATCCCCACCGGCAGCATTGAGCAGCACCTTGAACACCTGCCCTTTGAACACGATATCGCCTCGTCAACTTGGGTCGCGCGCCAAGCGGCTCTGCGCATGTACCCAAAAGTGATCGTGGCCGTGCCCATGGCCGTGGGCATTTCCGAGCACCACATGAAGCACAAGGGCAGTCTCACGGCCAAGCCGGGCTCGTGGCTGGCCGTACTCTTTGACGCGGTGGAATGTTTTGCCCGCCACGGCATTGAGAATATCCTAATCCTCAACGGGCACGGCGGCAATGTGCGACCCGTGAATAGCATACTCCGCCAATGGCGTCTGTTTTTCGAGTCCACAGCTCCGGGGGTCAATCTGCACTTCCACCCCTATTGGAACTTGATTCCGCGGGCGCTCATCGACGAGCACATGGTTACCAAAAGTGCGCCGGGACACGCCACGGAATTCGAAACTTCGCTGGCCATGCACATGTTCCCGGAGAAAATTCGTCATGACGCCATGCAGGATCAGGAGGACAAGACGCCCTTGGAGGCCGATGCGGAGAAGGGAAGGATCTTATCCGAAGAAGCGGTCAAGCGGACCGTGGAATACCTCGAGGCGATGATGGAAGGGAAAACCCTGCTGGAGGTGGGGGAGCGGTACTAGCAGAACGACTGGGGGCATCCACAGGCTGTTGCAAGCCTCAGCGGATGCCCCTAGTCAGTTTTAGGACTTGTTCAAGTGCGTTTGTCTAAAATTGACTTTTGAGCTGTCCCCAGGATTGGTCTGCAACGGCAGTAGAAGCGGGTTCCGGAAAAAAGCCAGCGCCCAAGACGAAATCTTGGCCGAGAGCGGAATAGGGGATGGCGTAGCTCACTTTAGGAGAGCCGGTGTCCCCTTCTATCTGCGGATCAGGCCAAATATACTCGACGTAGCCGCCGCCCTCAGCCGTTACTGAGATGAGCTCTTGGACCATTTTGACTCCATTGACGTCTTCGAGGTCATACAAGTTTTGTCCCTCAAGGCTTGGATCCGCTCCGTGCAGGATGAAGAGACCTTCAGTGGAGAAAAGAAAGAGGTAAACAGATCCCTGCTTCCAAGGTCCTTCGGTTCTGAATTCCTGCAAGATATTCAGGTATTCGGGCAAGGTGGAGGCTTTATCCCCGTACGCCTTTGCCGCGAGTACAAATGCCTTCAGGGTTTCTCGGTCCACTACATCACCAGCCGTTATCTCCGAGTCTTGGGCGATGGCGGGATGCACGGCGAGGAAAAGGGCGGCCAACGTCAGAATGAGTACTGCTGTCAGACGCTTCATGATGAGCTCCTTTCTTTTGCTAATTATGGAATTAAGATACGTCTGACTTTGCAAAAAATCCATCAGACAAGCCCATCTGCAAAAGATATGTTCTGCACAAAGCTAAAAGTCACTTTTGAGCTGTCCCCAGGACTGACCTTCCACTGCCGTAGCGGCTCCCGTATATAACCCGGAACCAAAGATATACTCCTGACCTTGGTACGTTGCAAGCTCAGCGTAGCTAATTTTGGGCGAACCAGTGTCTTCGTCTCCGACCACCGCCGGATCGTCGAAGTTATACTGGACAAAACCACCGCCCTCCTTGGCCACTCTAATAAGTTCTCGGAGGTACTTAACTCCGTTTACGTCCGTCTTATCGAGGTCGCTCGTATTGAGCTCTAACGACCGATCGACAGCGTGAAATAACACGAAACCGTCCGTGGAGAATACGAAGAAGTAAACGGAGTCTTTTCTCCAGGGACCGCCTTCTTCCCTGAAGATATCCACGTGTTGCAGGAATCGTTCGAGCCCGATTTGGTCTAAGAGAGTGATAAAGCTCCCCATTGCACCTTGCACATAAGCTTTGAGCGTCTCCCGATCTACTACGTCGGCGGCGGTGACCTCGGGCATGGGAACGAGAGACGGATCTAGCGGAGGGAAGCCGGCTTGCGCGACCTCCTGATAATAGCCGCCGATTAGGATTATCGGAGTTCCGGTTGTGCCGGAGGTATAGCTAGTGGCATAGGCGATTTTGGGGGTGTCCTCGTCGCCCTCTTGGGCGGGATCGTCCCAGTAATACTCGACAAAACCGCCGCCGGCATTCGCGGCTTCGATGAGGGCTTGCACCACCTTGTTCCCGCGGGCGTCTTCGATGTCGTTTAGGTACTTGCCGTTGGCATTCGGATCACCAGCGTGAAATAACACCGTGCCGTTTGGCTGCATGAGGATGAGGTACGTGTTGCCGTGCTTCCAAGCACCCTCGGTGCTGATAGTGGTAGTATAAGGCACGAAATCGTTCGGATCGGTAAAGGTCGCCGACCATGCTCTTGCGCCTTCGACAAAAGCCTGTAGGGTTTCCCGGTCCACCACCTCGCTGGCGGTTGTCTCTGGAGATTGAGCTACGGTGGGAGAGACGGCGACGAAGAGGCCGGCCAGCCCTAAGATGAGTGCTGTGGTTAGACGCTTCACGATGATTCCTTTCTGTTGATAAGTGTGCATGACATGAGAAAAGACATACTTAATTCCACATCTTAATGCACAATCTGTGCCAAGGCGTAAAAAAACAGGTAAGTCCTTTCTATAAAGGAGGTTATATGATCGAGGAGTGGAGGTGGGGAAATTCCATAATGACGCATAATGCAACAATCAAATAGCCCTGAAGGAGAGCAGGAAGAAGCCAACTATTTGAAATTATGTGGGTTATGGAATGGTTTGTTGGAAAATCTGGCGAGATGGGCTGATTTGCGACATTGTCGCATCCTGCAACATTTGTAGCGCAGCAATAGAAAAGCCGTCTGAAAATCCCGGCACTGCGAATTCTCAGACGGCTTCTTAGCTAATGCTTCCGCGTTCAGCGCAAGCTGCTAAAAGTTACTTTTGAGCTGTCCCCAAGACGGTTCTTCCACCGCTGTAGGGTCTCCCGTATATATCCCAGCACCGACGATAATCTCCCGGCCAGTTCTCGTGGTAAAGGATTGGGCGTAACTAATTTTGGGCGAACCGGTGTCTTCGTCTCCCGTTACTGACGGATCATCGAGGTAGTATTCGACGTAGCCGCCCCCTGCTCTAGCTGCCTTGATCAGTTCTTGGACGACCTTGACCCCGTTGATGTCCTCAGAGTCGAGCACGGTCCGGGCTTCCTGTGTCCTATTCGCTCCGTGAAAAATCACGTATCCGTTAGAGGTAAAGATGAACAGGTAGATAGAGCCATGCCGCCAATCTCCTTCTTCTGCTCTGAAGACGTTCAGGATGTCCCTATAGCGCTCGGCGCCATGCTCCTGCACTGCGGCGACATAGGCCTGAAGCGCCCCTATTACAAAAGCTCGGAGGCTTTCGAGGTCCGTAACGTCGGCGGCCCTCACCTCCGGAGTCGGAATGAGCGAGAGGTCGTACACGGGCGGAGGAACATGTGATACATCCTGATAATATCCTCCAATCAGGACGTTCGTGTTGTCGTATGCCCGGCCGGAAAACTGGGTGGCATAGGCGATCTTGGGGGTGTCTTCGTCGCCTTCCTGCGCTGGGTCGTCCCAGTAATACTCAACGTGGCCGCCTGTCTCCGAGGCGGCGATGAGATCCTGCACGACTGTATTCCCACGATCGTCTTCGAGCGCAAGGAGGTTCTTGTCTCCCGCATCCTCATCGTCGGCGTGGAACAAGACGGTCCCTTCATCGCTCAGTAGAATGAGGTACAGGTTCCCGTGCCTCCATTCTCCTTCTTCTCTGAGGCTGGAGATAAACGGCGTCAGCAGTTCTGTCCCCGCGCTTATCTCCTCAATGCGCGATTTCGCGCCTTCCACGAAGGCTTTTAGCGTTTCCGCGTCCGAGACCTCGCTGGCGGTTACCGCCGGAGATTGGGCCGCGGCGGGATGCGCGGTGGGTAAGAGGCTGGCTAGCCCGAGAATGAGTACTGCGATCAGACGCTTCATGGTGGCTCCTCTCTATTGGAAGATATAATTGATATTTAGTATAAGATACGTACGATCTTAGAATAAATCTATTAGACATGCTCCTTCTGTCGTCTAGTATTTGCAACAAACAAAGAAGCCATCTGAAAACCCCGTCGCCCTCGTCAAGGCTTATTAGGTGTCTCCAGATGGCTTCTTAGCTAACGCTTTCTACCGAACCGTTCGGCGTTACTTGAGGTAGAGCAGCCGTCGCGTCTGCACTCCGTCAGGATAGCTCAGGCGGGTGATATAGATCCCCGACGATAACGAGACACCTTGCTGGTCGCGGGCATCCCACTGGGCTTGGTAGGAGCCAGCGGCTTGGAACTGATCCACCAATGTGCGTACCGGCTGGCCCAGCACATTGTAGATCACCAACTGCACCGGACCGGGGCTGAACAAGTGGTAAGCAATCTGGGTGGCGCTGTTGAAGGGGTTGGGCACATTGGGTGCCAGACCGCTGGTTGCTACCACGGCCTTGGCTGCGGCTAGTGGTTCGACCCGCACGATTCTCACGTCGCCGCCCAGCGGCAGTTCCAAGACTTGGCGTCGGTCGCGATTGAGGGGAATGCTGTGCCACTGGCCGACGATTTCGCCAGCGGCGTTGCGGGCGCGAGCCCGATAGTAACCACTCACCCCACGTGTGCTGGAGATAGTCAGGGATACGTGGCCAGTAGCATCGGTGAACGCGTTCCAGGCATAATTGGGCTGGCGGCCGGCAATGGCGCGAGAAAACTCGACGGCTAACCCCTCGACGGCGTCGCCCAAGACCGTTGCTTCTACTTCCGTGCGGGTAACAGTCTTCAGGGCACGGTCGAGGTCACCAGTATAGAACCCGGCACCGACGACATATTCCCGACCCTGGAACGTGATTAGCTCCGCATAACTCACCTTGGGCGAGCCGGTGTCTTCGTCTCCTGTCACCGCCGGATCGTCGAAGTAATACTCGAGAAAGCCGCCGCCCGCCCTAGCCAGCTTGATAAGTTCCTGGGTGACCATGATTCCGTTGATATCCTCCCAATCGGACGCATCTCGCAGTTCTCGCGCCCGGTCGGCACCGTGGAAGATTACATGGCCCTCCGTGGTGAACATAAAGAAGTAGATGGAGCCCTGCCTCCATGGCCCTCCTTCTACTCTGAAGATATCCTGATGTTGCAGGAGTTCATCGGCCCCGAACTGTTCTAGGGCATTGGTATAACTGTCCCGCGTCCCGTGTACAAAGGCCCTGAGGGTTGCTCGATCTACCACGTCAGCGGCCGTGACCTCGGGGGGGTGGATTATCGACGGATCAAAGGTCGCCGCAACGGCTCGCGGAGGGGCTTGGTAATAGCCGCCAATCAGGACCACCGTGGTAGCCGTTGTTCCGGAGACATAGCTGGTGGCGTAGGCGATCTTGGTGATCTCTTCGTCCCCTTCCTGCTCTGGATCGTCCCAGTAGTACTCGACGTGGCCTCCGCCCATGTCGGCTGCCGCGAGGAGTTGCTGCACAACCTTGTTCCCACGGGCGTCTTCTACTTCGTACAGGCTCTTGCCGTTCACAGATGGTTCATCGGCGTGAAAGATCACCGTGCCGTTCGGCAACATGAGAACGAGGTACGTGTTGCCGTGCTTCCAGTCACCCTCGGTACTGATAGCGATAGTATATGGCGCGAAATCGTTGGGATCGGTAAAAGTCTCCGACCATGCCCTTGCGCCTTCTACAAAGGCTTGTAGCGTTTCCGCGTCCACTACCTCGCTAGCTGTTACCTCTGGGGTTTGGGCTACAGCGGGATGCGCGGCGAGCAAGAGACTGGCTAGCCCCAGAATGAGTACTGCTGTCAAACATTTCATAATGGCCTCCGCGTCTATTGAGGACGTGAATGATATAGAGTTAACATGAGTTAGGGATAAGCGGTAACGACCCTAACGTACTCAGCCTACTTGATCATGGATACTCATATATAGTTTTCATACAAAGAAAATGTCAATAAAATATTACAATATGAGGATCTTATTTGGGGATATTTTTGTTCGGGAAAAAGACGATATATAGCCGAAATTAAATAAAAGGCCATATATGGTCTTTAATGAGGATAGATTTTAATGATAGACAACGTGTGTAGTTACCTAAAAGTCCAACAGACAAATCCACCATATCCGCCGCTTCACCGTCTTGCAAAAGTTGATGCCAGCGTGCATTACGGTTGATTCCGGCTGGCTACGTATTGAGATAGGAGAGCAAGGTTGTGGTTGAAGGTGCGGCAGGAGATGACTTGGGCGACGATGGGAGCATGGCGGTCTTCGGGATTTCTCAGGCGGCCTTCTTCTATCCAGCGGCCCTCTGCGTCGAGGGCGTCGATAATGGCTTGGATCCGTTCCGCAGCGACCGGGCGCACTTGGGCGCGTGCGGCTAGGATCGCCTCGCGGCCTTCGGCGAGGATGCGCTGGTACAGGCTTTCAATGCGATCCGTGCGGTTGCCCACTTTAAAGGCATAGTGCGTCGGTAGGTCTGCATCGCTGTAGGTGAGCGCGTATTCTCTGGTAAAGTAGAGCGGTCGGTTGGTCTGCAATTCGTAGAACCGAGCCATGCGCCCATCGGGCAATTGCGCTGCTTTAGCCCAAGCTAAGGCGCGGGGAATAGGTTCGAGAAAGCGCGGCTCGCCGTATGCGAGATAGAGTTCCAACAGGATTTGCATCACGCCAAAACTCTCGCCGCCGGTGATGGCGGGTGGTTCAAATCTGCGCGCCCAAGCTGGCTCCATCGCCAAGTTGTACTGCTGTGCCCAAGCTGGTTGCGGATCGGGCATCTGGGCTAGGATGATGAAGTCGCCGCCTCGTTCGGCTGCGTGGTGCCAGCGCTCGTCGCCGTAGATTTTGTGCGCTTCGATCATGGTTTCGATGACGTCGGCGATGGCGTTGTCGTTAAAGGTGTAGTACGCGAGGTAGCGCTGTTTGGGATACTGGCGGGGCCAAGTCGCCGGATAGCGCGCCTTCTGGACGGGAAATTGGCTGGGATCGGCCCATTCGCTGTAGCGCTGGGGCCAAGCGCCGTTGGGGTATTGGGCTTTGAGCAGGGATTCCAGTCCATAGAGGACGGCGCGGTGTATATCAGCATCGGCAAAGTCGAGGTGCTGATCGACCTGCATGAGCAGGCGCAGAGCGCTTTGCGTATTGTCGTCGTCGAGGGTGGTGCGATTGCGGCGTTTGCCAGTCGTGCGGTCGCCCTGTTCGACATCGCGCCGGTAGTGCCATTTTTTGCTCTGCTCAGGATCAAAGTCGATCCGGTAATCCCAACCGCCCGAAGATAGTTGTCCCCAGACGAGGGCTTGCGCCGCCTCGACTGCGCCGTTGAGGAAGAGGGTGTCGCCAGTGGCGTCGTAGGCTTGGAGGAGAGCCATGCCAACCGACGGGGTGCCTGGGGGCTGGACCCAGATGGTGGTCGGCGATGCGATGCCTTCGCCTTCGCGGCGGGTAAAGTCGCTTTGATAGAGCCAGAGATAGCCGCCGTTGGTGGCCACTTGGTCGCGAAAATAGCGCGTCGCTTGGACCATGGTCTCCACGGCGGCTCGGTGCAAAACTTCGTCGCTGTGGAGTGGTGTACTGCATAACAATAGGAGGAATAGCGAGGCGATTTTGTGCATCCCATTACCTATGCGGTTTGTCAGTTTGATATATCTAAATTATCAAAAAAACTTCCAGTGGTTAAAATTCGTTGACAAGTTAATGAGGCCAAACGTAGCTTAACCCCGACAACAGGGCCAACCTTCCCATCCGCCGAAAGAGGGGTGCAAAATGACTACCGATCAATCTCCGGTACAGGAGACCTACCGCGCCACAGCTTTTGCCGACTCCAAGCCCGAACTCGCCGCTCCCGGGGCCACGCCCGAGCGGTTGGAACACTTGCGGGAGCATGGTTTCGTCATCATCACCGACTTTGTCGATAACCCGTGGATCCCCGTGCTCCGCGAGGCCGGTCGCCGCGTCACCGAAGCGTGCGCGCCCGAGCATGGCTACAGCAAGATCGACTGCTCAAAGGGCTACGTGCATCGCGCCGGCGGCAATGAGCCGTGGGCGATTCGGGGTCTCGTTCATCCCGCCTTTGAGGAGCCTTGCTTTGCCGAGTTCCACGGCTCGGACGATTTCCTGAATTTCGTCGCCTCGTGGTGCGACGGGCTTGGACCTGAAGATATGTCGCTGAGTGGTCTGTTGTTGTGGTGCAATCCCCGGCACCACGAGAATGGGCCTAGTTGGCACCGCGACGTGACGTGGTGGGGCGAGGGCAAGCCCTATTTTTCGCAGCGAGACAACCGAGGGGAAAGCCCGGAGGATTATTCCGAGGAAGTCGAAAAAGTCCGCTGGGCTGAAATCCGCGCCAACAACGCCAAGTCGCTCGCTAATCGGAACGGCGTGAGCATGTTCTTGGCGCTGGTGGACGACGAGTGCCACGAACTCATCCCCGGCAGTCACGAACGCTGGCGCACGCCTTTTGAGCACGATGTACTCTTGCCGCAATCCATGAAGGACCAAGGGGTGCCGCACACGCCTAGTTGGAACAGGAAAGATCCATTGCCGGGCCAAGTGGCGATCCGCCTCAAGCCCGGGGAAGCTCTCATCCGCAATGGGGTCACGATCCACACCGGGCACACCGTCCCCGAGCGCGAGCGCAATACCTTGTCCATCGGCTGGTCGAAGTGGTCGGGTCCGTTTACCGGAGAGCCGGCGGTGGCGGACGCGCGCAGTGCGTGGCAGCTCGATCCTGCAGTGCGCGAAGCGTTGCCGTACGATTGGATGCAGACCGCGTGGGACCGTTGGGCCGAGACCCAGAAGTTAGGGAATACCCTCGAAGACCGGTACGCGGGGTTTGATATCCAGCGCATTAAAGCGGGGGAAGTCGTGGGGTGGCGCAGCGAGCTGGAGCGCCAAGCGGCTGCCGCTGGCGAGGCGTGGGAGCGGTTTCAGACCGTGGCGTGAGGCGCGATCCGACGGACTATTGAGAAGCGGCCTCGGCTAGTTGCGTCTTGCGCTCGACGAACGCCTGCGGTGGGGGCGTGAGGATTGCGCGTTTGCGTTCGTCGATTCCTGCCCATTGGTCGGCGTCCGTTGGGCTGAAAAAATTATCCGGCCCGGAATAGGCTTCCCCGCGCTCCGTGTATTTGTAAAAGAGCGTGGTCCGCGTGCTCGGTGCCGTCCACGGTAGCGTGACGTGAAAAAGGGCCTCGGTGAAGATAATAGCCGTGCCTGCGCGGGCCGGCACGCGCGTGACCATGGGATGCACGCCTTTGGACAAATCAACCCACGCTTCTGGGACGGGATAATGTCCCTTGTGCGATCCTGCCAAACAGCCGAATCCACCCCCGTTGCAAACGGTATCCTCCAGTTCGTACGCCACGGTGACCAGACCGTTGGAGAACATCCCGCTTGCGGGGTCACGCGCGAAGTAATGCGTGACTAGCTCATGCGGCCGATTGGGATCTAGCAAGCGGCCGTTGCCGCCGTGGATAGTGCCTCCGGCGAGATTTTTGTTGAAGGTGCCGTGCGTGTGCACGTTGATATGGTCGATGCGGAAGGGCGGGAACTCTACGAGGCGTTGGCCGCCGTAGATCTCTGCTAGGATTTCCGAAATCACCGGCACGTCTAGTAAATCGACGAAAGCCTGCGACCAGAAGCCGCCGCGATCCGCGTGCTGCGAGTGGAGCTCTGGGCCTTTTGCATCGACGGTGGCCTTGAGGTCCGCAACCTGCTCGGGGGTGATTGCATCCTCCACCGTGAGGAAGCCCCACGTGTCAAAAGCGAAGCGCTGTTCCTCATCCATTTTGGATCGACTCTTCAGTACGCGACGGCAATGGTTTTCAGGACCTGTTCGCCATCGATGCCAGCACCCTCGGTGTCGGTGTCGATCCGCAAGCGAGCGTAATACACTCCGGGCGGCACCAAGGCTCCTGCGTCATCCCTGCCATCCCAGCCGATGGCGTAGGAGCCGGTGCTCAAATCCCGCTGTTCCACTAACCGACGCACTCGACGGCCCGCCAAATCGAAAATTTCCACTTCCGCCGGGCTATCGTCACCTACTCGCACCACCTTGAAGGCGAACTGAGCTTGGTCGTTGATGCCGTCGCCGTTGGGCGTAAAGGCGCGAGGTATCACTTCCGCCTCTGTTAGCAGCGAGGTACTCTGCACCGCACCGACTAGGGTCGTAGTGTTGCTCTCGATCTCGGCCAGTGCGTTGCCGGCATCGACGCGCTGCCAGTTGTCCGTGCCGGCGTCGCTATTTTTTAAGAGCGCCCGCATCACCGCACCCGTCGAAAACAACGCCGTTGCGAAATCGAGCCGCAGCACTTCTACGCCTGAGCGAGGGTCCACCGGCGGGAAGGCCAATTGCAGACTGTCCGCGCGCGTCTGCATCACCTCCACATCGGGTATAGTTAGACTGGACAAGTCGGCGCTGGGTCCGAAGGCGTCCTCGGCACCGGCATATAGGCCCACAAAGCGCAGTGGCATATCGGACGGTGCCACCAACAGCAACTGGTCGAAGCCTGGATCTCGGCTTCCGAAGTCTGGACGCACATAGAACGAAAATAATTGCTCCTTACCCAGTTGGTCCACCTGAAACGGCGAGATTTCGCCAGTGATGCTCTGTGCCACGGGATTGCTAAAGTTGAGCCGAATCGAGCGCAAGGTCGGACTGACCTCAGGATCGTTCGACAGCAAGGTCGCCCGCAAAGTCAGAAACTCGCGCGGACTGGGCGAAGTCACCGGCGAACCGGTCGGATCTTCGTACGGCTGGCTCCACGGCTCCCAGTCGGAACCGGCGGTTTCTTCGGCGACGATTTCGCCGCGGAAGATCGACAGCAGCTTGTCGTAGTCTTCCTTGGATACTTCTGTGCCATCTTTTTTGAAGTAATGCAGGGTTTCACTCAACTCGTTGCCAGTACGGGTCTGGATCAGCACGCTCGTGCCGGGCGGCGTGTCGGCATCCCACTCGACGGAGAGCAGGTTGCGGCTGCCTCCCAAACGGATCAGATCGGAGGTCAGCGTTACTTCGGGCAGGAAACCTCGCCCGTATAGCTGTAGCTCTGCTGGCTGCCCAGTGGCTCCGCCTTTGCCCGTAGAACTGGTGCTTTCGAATTGCTTCCAGACAAAGCGAAAGAAACGGGCTTTGAGCCGCGCGAAATTGTTGCCTTCGTAAAAGCCGAAGCCCAAGGCCGAAATCCCACCGCCGCCGCGCTGCTCGCGATCGACCGCGGTATTCCACTTGATGCTGCCGTCGGCGGCCAGCGTGCCGTCCGAAAAATCCAGCCGGTAATTGGAAAACCTAGACCCGCCGTAGGCCATCCTGAAGGCGTCGATCCAGTAAAAGGCACCCAAATCGAAAAGTACCTGCCCTTCGGGCGACTTGAGCGATCCCCGACCGTAGGTGTAGATGAACTGCACTTTGCTTTCGATCTGCCCGTCAATCAAGCTATTGATCGATGCCGTCTGGGAAGCCGTGCCAAAACCGCCCCTGTCCAACGCTCCGGTGAGGATCTCGTCGCCTTCTGCCCACACTTCCAACTCGGCCAGCCGTGGACGCTCGATCCGGTAATAGCGCACCGATCCTTGTTGTCCCTCAAGTTGGCGGTGTACCTCTTGGGGCACTAGGGTCTCGCGCCCGTTCGCATGGAGCTTAAAGTAATCGACCTCGCCCCGCTCGTCGGCCGCGAGCTGATCGTATTCGGTCTGAGTGACTTCACGACCCCGGCCAAAATTGCTGCCAGTTACTACCACCTGCACAAAGCGAATGCCGACCCCCTCGAACTCGCGCTCCAATTTCAGGTCAATCTCAAAGAGCCGCTGTTCCTTGTTGGGCTTGAGGGTCCGCCACATGGTGGTGTATTCGAGAGAAGGCCCTCGGCCACCCGTGGGCTTGTTGCCTTGGGACACCAGCACGTCGAATTGCAGGAAGGGATCGCCCAATGCCTCGTCGACGAACTTCAGCACGATGCTCTTGGCAATTACTAGCCGCCCCAGATCGACGGTAAACCACCACTGGTCGGCCAGTTCGCCCTCGCCGGTGGGTGGGTCGGGCTGCCAGTACGTTCCCAAGTCGCCGTCGAAAAGGTTGACCACGTCCGCCCGATTGCCAGCGGTTCCAGCTTGGATGCCGTCTAGGACGGTAATTTCTTCGGGAGCCTTTTTTATTCCGGCGGGTGGGCGGGCTTGCAGATAAGCGGCAATGTCCCGCACCGCGTTGATGTCGCGGTGCAACTGGTGCGGCGTCAAGGCACCACTGGACGAAATTTCCACTACCCCTTGAGGAAAAGTCCAATTGCGCCAGTGCGCAGCGCTGTTGACCACTACTTGGTCGGACGTCACTCGGTGGCCCGCCCCCTGACCGTACGCTGCCGTACCTAGAACCACCGACAAGACCGCCCAACTTATGCACTTCAGAATCCATTCCATATCTCGCACCACTCGATGAGTGTTCAGATCAATAAACTAGCGAAACCACTTGTTCTTCCGATTTTATCCCCTCGTCGCTGTTCACTTCTAAGCGTAGGATATAGAGACCCGGCGGCACTAACTTGGCTTGGGCGTCGCGGCCGTCCCAAGTTACTGCGAAACTGCCACTAGTCGCGGTGCCGCGGTATAGCTCACTGATGCGCCGCCCCGCAAGATCGTACAGATCAATAGCTACCGGTACAGCGCTCAGATTGAGCAATTCGTACTGCATTTTTAGCTGGTCGTTGACCCCGTCTCCATTCGGGGTGAATGACCGCGTGGTCAAACGCAGTGCATTGACCGCTTTTTTGTCGATGTCTATCAAACCGACGCGCAAGGTGTTGCTATCGACCAGTTGATCGGCATCTCCTGCCGTGACCTCCTGATGCACTTCGTGGGGCTGCTCGCTATCGAAAATTCGCGCTGCGAATACCGTGCCAAACTGGAAGACTTGAGCTTGGAAATCCACTTCCAGCAATTCGTTGGTGCGCTGCAGGTCCATGCGGGGAATTCGCAACTCAAATTCATTTTCTTCCACTCGGACCTCAGTGAAATCCACTGGCAAGCCTTCTAGGCGGACCTGATCAATGCTGGCGACCCGAGCTGACGTTTGGATCTCAATGCTGTCAAAACCCAGATCAGTGCCGGTTAATCGCGGCAGGATCTTGTAGGTAAACTGCGTCACTGCACCCGCCGACACCTCCACTGGGACGATCTCGGCTAGGGCTTGGGATGCCACCGGCGGATTGGATATTTCAAATTGCAGGTAATGCAGCCACCCGCCCGCTTCTGCGGTAGAAGAGAACTGGGCGGCAAACTGGACGAATTGCCGCGGCTTGTTGCCGGCAAGGTCGCCGCGGCCGAGGACCAGATCGTACGGAGGGCTCCAAGTTTGCCAGTTTTCGGTGTCCGGCGTGATTCCGGCTCGCTCCCCTTTGTCCAGTTTGTTGTACGTGGACAAAACCAAGGCTTTGCCGTCGCTATAGCGCGTAGTCTCGTCGCCGCGGAAGGTTTTGCGCCAGTACGTGTTGGGATCGGAATCGTCGCCGCTGCGCATAGTCAGATCAATCGACGCGCCTTCGTCTTCCTGCGCGGACCAGTTGAGTCGGCCCAAGCTGACGGGTTGGCCTAGGTCGATCACATTGGAGACGTAGGTGGCATGTGGTGCAAAACCGGAGCCGTAAATTTCAAATTCGGCGATTTCCCAAGCCCCGCGGATGTTGGCCGGTGCTTCGAACAGGATGTTGCGGATGGGCCGATCAGGCATTTCGAGGACGATATCGGAGCGGGTGTTCTCGGTAGCGTTGAGGACGATTTCAAAGTCTTTCCGCGCGCCTGGCGGCCGCCTTGCCCACTTCTCGCCTACTAGGTATTCCCGGGTTCCGTCCTTGAGCGGGTCGCCGTCGTTGATGCCGACTATAAAGGTCTGAATAAAGCGATCTACAAGGTGCTTTTCGCGGGGATAGAAGCGCACCCGGTCGATGTTGAATAACCCGCCTAGATCGAATACCAGCACTTTGTTTTCTATCGCGCCGTAGTCTCCACCCCAATCGCCGTCGCCGAGAAAGTGGGTGGTGGGGTCGCCGTCGAACATCGGCGCGTCGCGGGCGGGAAAATCGGCCCAACCCACGATCGAGCGCAGCGTTTCGATCTTTCCGCCCCGTTCATCCAGTAATGGTGTCAGGTTGACTGCGGGGTCTAGTTGCTCGGGCGCGAGGGTTGTGCTGATCTCCGTCAGCAGAGTGCTGCCGTGCTGCTTGGCGTCGATATCGGCCCATTCCAGTTGGATGAAGTCGAAAGGCGCGTCGCGCTCGGGCGGCGGCAAGTCGGAGCCGCCGATGCGGTAGATGGTCAGCGCCTGGCTCACGTCGGTCAGAATGGTGCAAAATACCAAGGCTATCAGCGGCAATACCAGACGTCGGCTCATCTAAACGACCCCTTTCGGGCGGCGTGAATGATCTTTAACGGGCTTACTTATGGGATATATAGAAAAAGGGGGGTAAGGGCAACTGCTAACCGCATGTCTGCACATTGAGTTCGACGGCCACCGTGCAGCCGCATTGAGGCTCCCATTAGTTACTTTGTCCTACGGGCAAAATGCCGTACTGGCGTAGCGTATCCTCCAAGGTCGGCCGACGGAGGCGAATGCGATCGTCGCTCAGCAAATAAGAGAATACGTAGCCAAGCCCGAGCATTAGGATGCCGATTAGGAAGCAATAGATGAACGCTCGGTCGGGATATTGATCCTTGAGATACCCCACGTACAGCGGTCCGCAAATTCCCGCCGCCGCCCAAGCCGTCAAAATGGTGCCGTAGATCGTCGACATCTTTTGCGGGCCGAAAACATCGAGTACGAAAGAGGGCATGGTGGCAAAACCGCCGCCAAAGCACAAGAGGACGTAACAAACGAGGACCGAAAAGACATAGGGATTGCGCTCGGTCATCAAAATGCCAAAGACGACCATCTGGCTGGCGAGCAGAATCCTGAAGACCCTGACGCGCCCCAGCCGATCTGAGAGCAAGCCCCAAAACAGCCGGCCCACGCCATTGCACAGCGAACTGACGGCGATTAGCGTGGCTCCATACTCGGCCAGCATCGCTGGTTCTACGGTTGGATCGGCTAGGCCCCAGACTTCTTGGAGAAGTTCCGACTGAAAGCTGATGACGGAGATGCCAGCGGCGATATTGAAGAAGAAGACGATCCACATGAGGGCGAACTCAGAGGAGCGCAGATACGGCGCAGCCGAGTCGGACTCGTCGGCGGGCGTTTGTTCGGTAACAGCTGCAGCGGCGGCCGGGGGATTGCTCAACAGCAAGCTGCAGGGGATTAGGACACAGGCGAAGATTACCCCGAGCCCGAAGAAGACATCGGCCAGATCGCCTGCTAGGTGGGATACGAGCAGAGGTGCCAAACCTTTGCTCAACAGAAAGGCGCCTACCCCGAATCCCATCACGACGATTCCGGTCGCCAAGCCCTTTTTGTCCGGGAACCACTTGGCGACCGTGGCCACGGGGGTGACGTAGCCCAGCCCGATCCCCGCGCCCCCGATGACGCCGTATCCCACGTAGAACAGCGCGAGCATGTCCCATTGCAACGCCAGACTCGCCAGCATGTAGCCGACCGAGAACATGACGCTGCCGGTCACGGCCAAGCGCCGCGGCCCGACCTTCGGCAGTAGCACGCCCGCCCAAGCCGCCGAAGTGCCCAGCGAAAGGATCGTCAGGCTGAAAGCCCAAGCCGTTTCCGTGAACGACCAACCCAATTGCCGCACCAAGAGCGTCTGGAAGAAACTCCACGCGTACACCGTCCCAAAACAGACCTGCAGGACCGTGCAAAACAGCGCCATAAGCGAGCGCGGAATTAGTACCCTTTGTCGTGCCATTTTTTTTAGACCTCAATCGCCAGGCGATTGCATCGAGCGACCTCACCCTACCTCTGCGCTAATCTGCGTTCATCTGCGGATACGTTATTGGGAATCGAACCTATTCCACGCTTTCAGGCGAGCGTTGTCCTTTGTCGGCAATGTAGAGAAAGAGTCGAGCTAAGTGTCCAGCTTCGTCTTCGCGCGCCAGCAGGTTGTCATCGTCGGCTTTCCCATCGCGCGCCATGTCCACGGCATATCCCAAGAGCGCCCCCAGCGGTTTGGCTGCTAGGTTGACCAACCAGATGGCGGCAAAGACGCCGACGACGAGGATGATGGAGAAGAGATAAACCTGCTGGCCAATTGCGCGTTGAATTTTTAGTGCGATCAGACCGGTGTCCATGCCCACGTGAACCGTCCCGGCAACGCCGGCGAGAATCGGGCTGCCCACTTCGACGAAATCACCCATCCCAGGCAGGCTGCGCTCCACCGTTTCCATATTAAACGGGTCGCTGGCGCGAATTTCCGCGGGAATGCCTGGCACAAAGGTGTGGGCGAGGAACTCGCCGGATTCGTCGGTGATGTAGATGTACTTGATGCCTTGAATTTCAACGAACTGATCGATGAGCGACTGCAAGGCCGACAAGTCGCGATTTAAGAGAATATCGACGCTGGAATCGGCGATGGTTTTGGCAATGTCGCGGCTGTTGCTCTCGTATTCGGCCGATAGGTGCGTATCGACCGTATAGACGCAGAGAATGGAGGTCGATAGGCCGATCAAGCCAAATAGGGCAAAGACGCCGAACAGGGTTTTCTTAAACAGCTTTTGAACTTTTATCACCATTATGCAAACCTAATGCGCCAATCGTCTAAGGGGACAAAACGGCCTTCATCGACAACCGTGTAGTACACTCGCTGGAGCCCCTGACGACGGTCGGGACCAAAGGAGACCTGTTCGCCAATGCCCAGATCAAAGTCCGCGACGGAGAACACCGCGTCTTCGAGTTGGTTGCGCTGCGGCTCGGTCCCGAGGCGGTGCAAAATTTCGACCAGCAACTTGGCGTTGAGAAAGCCTTCGAGACTGACGAAGCTGTGGTCAAAGGGCGTATAGGGGTCTTTTAACAGTTCCGCAGGCGGCTGCGGGGCGTAGCGAGTCATCAAGTCGCGGTACTCTTGGACTGCGGGTATGGAGGTGTCTTCGTAGCTGGGCACCACTTGGGAGTTTACCAGCCATTGCGTGTAGCGCTGGCTGTCGTCGCGTCCCTCGGTGAGCAGCTTGAGGAGGTTTTCGCTGCCGACAAACGACAGGTTGGCAAAGGGCACTTCTAGGCCGAGATCGACGGCATCGCGGGCAAAGGCCGCGCAGGCTGCATAGGCACCAATGCAGATCACCGCTTCGGGCTTGGCTTCCTTGAGGATTTCGACCTGTTTGCGCATCGTGCCGGTGAATCGCTCGCCGCGCCGGTACGTGGCCTCGCCGACGATTTGCTCGCCGTGCTTTTTCAGGGCGCTGCGCACGCCGGCCCAGCCGCTGCGGCCGTACGCATCGGCTTGATAGAACACGGCAATGCGCCGGCGGTTGATGCGCACGAAATTGTCGACTAGACCGGCTGTTTCTTGGCGGTAGGAGGCGCGCAGATTAAAGGCGAAGGTACCATAGGGTGGTTCGCGCTGGGGTTGGGCGCCGGTGAAGGGGAAGAATAAGAGGATGTTCCGGTCTTGGAATTTTTTGAGGATGGGCAACACGCGCGTCACCGTCGGCGTGCCAACGTAGCCGAACAGCAAAAACACTTGGTCGTCGAGCATCAGCTTCATGGTGTTTTTGACCGAAGGGCCAGGCTGGTAGCCATCGTCGTAGGTTTTGACCTGCACGGTGCGGCCAGCTATGCCACCTTGCTGATTGACGTGGGTAAAATACGCACCGGCCCCCCGATAGAGTTCGATGCCCAACCCTCGGGAGGGGCCGGAGAAAGCAGCGGACGTGCCGAGGATGATCTCGGTATCGGTCACGCCAGATTTCGTCGGTAGCTCGGTGGGGCGGGCGGCAAAGGCCCGCAGTGCGTGCCACCAAGGGGCGACCAAGCAACCGGTAAGGCCGGCACGGAGCAGCGAGCGCCTCGTCATTGCTCTCATACAGTTACCGCTAGCTTCTTTTTGCTGGAAAGGCTCAGCATGTGGTCGGGATGTAATAGAAAATAAAGTAACTTTGTCGGTCGTGGGTCAAGTTCGTTCGCAATAGTAGGTGATGAAGGTTTATCCGTCGGTGCGATCATGGCGGTGCGGATTTTGAGGGTGGACTTGCGGCGGTTTTTGGCAGTTTTTTTGGGGCGGCTAATCCTACCACCCGTCAGAACCACAGGAGCCTCTATGCAAGCTCTCACCTCCCGCGCTCCAACCTTACCGCCGACTCTGCACCCTCGCGTGGCCTATTACGACTTGGGCATCCCCTTTATAGGTGCTGTGTGGAACGGCTTCTCCATTACCTACGACCCTGCCAATGGGCACACCTTGGCTTGGGGGGCCGAATTCTCGCAGGACGGGGCGCACTACTTTTGCAACGACCTCGACACCGGCAGCTTGGAAGTCTTTCCCATGCCTTGCCGCGAGCACGGCCCCGTCTTCCAAGCCGCAGACGGTACCATTTACGCTCGGATCATGTCCGGCCTGTCGGCCGACCACGGCCACCATCTCATGGTCTTTGACGCTCAGACCCGCACCTTCAGCAGTCTGGGGCGTCCCGCCCCCGGCGATCAGCGCCTCCTGTGCATTGAGGAGCGCGACGGTCTGTTGTACATGGGCGGCCACGAACTGGCCGAGCTGTTCTGCTACGACCCACAAAAGCGGTGCTTTGACAAACTCTGTCGCCCGTTTGCTCCGCCTACCGACCGCCTAGTGAATATCCAATTGCTGCCCGACGGCCGACTGCTGCTCATTGGATATCCGGCTGTCCCGGCCAAGATCTACGATGTGGAAAGCGGTCAGTTGAGCGATGTACCGGCCGCAGCCGAGGGGATTGCAGGCGCTGTATCCGAAGGAGAGCGCCTGTTTTTGGCGGCTGGCGATCAAGTGCGCGTTCTCAACGCCGATTTCACCGAAGTGGCCCGCCTCGACAGTCCCGTTGCTGGTGCGGCGCTCGTGCCTTTAGCCTTGGGTCGCAACAGCCGCGCCAGTGATCGCGGGGTGGTGTATGCCTGGGCTGGGGATCAATTGGTGGTCATCGACGCCCAGACCTTGGACATCCGCTCTGTTTGCCAAGGTCCTTTCGCCGGCATATCGGGGCTGAGCAAAGACGGCCATTTGGTCTTCGCCCAAGTCGAGGAGGGCCGCGCTACGATTGTAGATCCCGACACCGGCGACCAGGAAGAACGCAGTTTTGAAGTCTATCAAGGCAGCCGTGGCAGCGCGGTGTGCGCCTTGGGTAGAGGGCCGGAGGGCAAAATCTACGGCACCAATATCTACGGCATGCATCTGTGCGCCATAGATCCCGATACCGATGCCATAGAGGATTTGGGTTACACTTGGTCCGGCGGCGAACTCTACCACGTTCACGCCCATAAAGACAAGCTCTATGTCGGCAGCTACGGCGGCTCCAATATCGGCGTGTACGACCCGAGTCAGCCGTGGAATCCCGGCTCGGAGGACGACAGCAATCCGCGCAATTGGGGACAGTTGGGCCAGAATCAGAACCGGCCCTTTGAGGCGGTGACTGGCCCCGACGGCCGCATTTACGTGGCCAACCGCAGCAACTATGGCATTCCCGGCGGCTCCTTGGCTTCGTACGATCCCGCGACCGGCCTCGATGATAGGGAAATTTACCTCGACCCCGAGCAAAGCGTGCAATGCGTGGCTGCGGACCAGCGCTATGTGTACGGTGGCACTAGCATTTATGGGGGGCGCGGTTCGGAAGTCACCACCCGCGACGGCTTGTTGTTCGTCTTTGACCCTCAGACAAAACAGCGCATTTGCGAACTGCGTCCAGTGGAAGGGGCCAACACGGTCACCAGTTTGGCCGTCCATCCCTCGGGGTTGGTTTTTGGCACTACGGATAACCGCCGCTTGTTCGTCTTCGACCCGGAGCGGTTTGTCATAGAAGAGGTGATAGGTCCCTTGCGCTCGGAGGGGACTAGGTTGATGGGCGTGCCCGAAGGGGTGGAGATGTTCCCGCTGATCTGCGCTTCTGACGGCTTTATCTACGGCCTGACGCGCTTCGACTTGTTCCGCATAGACGGCTCGTCCCGCGTCCTGACCTATCTCAACGATCCTCCCCTGCCCGAACTCTACGCCCTGACCGAAGGGAATCCCGGCGTGCTCTACATGAGCGCAGGCACTCACGTCATCAAATGCCTGCTGAGGCCGCCGCCGTTTTACCGCTGAGGTTAGTTTGTTATGCGAGGGCTTCCCGCACCACTTGTCCGGCCCAATCCTCTGCCGGTGCCACTTCGAGCAAAGCGGCAATGGTCGTTGGGTTGTCGATGATGCTCACCGGCTCTTGCAAGCTCCGTCCGGGGGATACCGCAGGACCGGAGATTACCCACGGAATGGTCATGTCCTCGTCCATTTCCGTGCCGTGGGTGCTATCGTGTCCTCCGTGGTCGCTGGTGACGATGGCCACGGTCTCTTCTTGGTTGACTGCTTCCAACACCGTGCCAATGCCCGCATCGGCCCGTCCAATAGCGGCCAGATATTCGTCCGACATCCAGCCGTGGTTGTGGCCGGCGATGTCAGTTCCTCCTAGATAGACAAAGGCGAAATCGGGCGTCCATTCCCGCAGCGTCGCCGCAGCCAAGTCGGCCAAGTCCTCATCGCCGTTTGGCTCGTGGCAATTGTTCATGTAGTACGAGCGGTCTAGCGATCCCGGATCGGCCAGATCGCGCAATTGCTCCCAATTGTAGAAGAAGGCCGTGCGCTTGCCAGCTTGGTGCAGCACGTCGACTAGGCTGGGTACGGGTCTGACTTGGGGCACCCAAGTGTTGGTGAGGATGCCGTGCCGTTGTGGGGTCACGCCGCGGAACATGGAGGTGTGGCAGGGCAAGGTGGACGAGGGCATCACAGTGCGGGCCGCATAGGTGCAGGCGCCCTGGTTGATCAAGCGATCGACGTGGGGGGTGGTGGCTTGTTGCAAGCCGTCGGGCCGCAGTCCGTCGAGGACAAAGAGGATGACGCGTTGTGAGGACATGGGTTTCCTTTCTTGGGGGTACTGATGCGATTACGCGCTTGCGTACAGTTCCGCATCGTGCGGTTTCAGGGGATACCTCGGCACTACACCTCGGTTGACGATGTTTTCCGGCGCTGGCCAGTGGCCCTTGAGGACGGAGGCCAGATTGCAGACGCCAGTGCGCGCCACGTCTTCGCCAGACTGCACCGAGTGAGCGGAGACGTGGGAGGTCATTAGGACGTTGTCCAGTTCCATGAGGGGATGCTGCAAGGTCTGATCCTCGTCCGTGAACACGTTGAGCCATTCATACGTATCCAGCGCCGCGCCGGCCAGTGGTCCTTCTCGTAGGACTCGCGCCAGCGCGTCTTCATCTACCAAGGCTCCGCGAGACGTGTTGATTAGGTAGGATCCCGGCTTCATCTTGCGCAGTAGCTCTTCGTCGAACATGTGATAGGTGTCCGCGTTTAGGGGAACCTGCAAGGAGACGAAGTCGGACTCGGCTAGTAGCGTTTCTAGGTCCACCATTTCGATTTCCAAGTCTGACGGTAGAGGTGCCTGCAAGTTTCTGCGCGTGGCCAAGACTCGGAGGCCGAAGGCCCTGGCGCGGCGGGCGACCATCTCGCCGGTGGCTCCAAAGCCGACGATGCCCAGCGCACAGGTGGAGAGTCGCTGCAACTGGGTGGACTCGGCGCGGGCTTGGCGGAAGCGGCCGGCGCGCATGAATTGCTCCATCCTCGGTAGTTGACGGGCTAGGGACAACAGCATGGCCATGATGTGGTCAGTCATTTCCTCGGCGCAGAAGAAGGGGGCATTGGAGACGATGATGCCGCATTCCGTGGCCTTTTCCACGGCGATTTTATCGGTGCCATTGCCGAGGCGAGAGATCAGGCGACAGCGGTTCAGCGATGCGACCACGGCCGCGGGCAAGCCGGTTGAGACGACGGCGACGGCGTCGCAGTTAGCTAGTTGGCGAATGAGTTCCTGCGGGTCTTCTTCCTCGACGTATTCAGGTGTGATGCCGAACTTGGCGTACAGCGATTGTTCCAGCTCGTTGGCTGGGTACATGGTGGCGTTGAGGCGGACGAAGCGGAAGGACGCCATGGCTCTGAACCGATCACCAGGCTACTTCCATCATGTCCCGCGCCCAGTACATCGGCCCGTCAAAGACGCTTTTTACCTCGGCGATTCCTTGGGTGGTCTCCTCTGGGGGATCGAGAGTTATTGACTGGTGGTTGATTATCAAGCGCTTGGCACCGGCCTCGGCGGCCATGCGCCCGGCGTTCAGGGTGCCGGTTTCGGAGATGACGCTGGGGAAGGTTTGAATCTTTTCCTCTCGATGCACGGCCTCCATTACGAATAGGTCCGCGTCTCTCGCTAATTCGACCACGGACTCGATCGGCGCGGTATCGCCGCTGAAGGCGACGACGCCTTCTTCGGTCTCAAAGCGGAAGCCGTAGCATTCGATGTAGGGCTGGGCGTGCTTGACCTCGCGCGCATAGCAGGTCCAGCCTTCCCCGGCGGCCACTTCTCCCTCGGTGTATTCGACTGCGTGGACCACTGGTTCCGGCCTGGACTCTCCTACGCCGCCGCGCATCTGGTAGGCGTGGACGCTCATGGGATGATTAGTGCGGGCGATCACGTCGTACCAGAAGAGGCCATTGGGACTCCAGATGCCGTTGGTGATGCGTTTGATCGGGGGAGGTCCGTAAACATGGAGGTCGGGCTCGGTGCCGATGCACTGGTCGAAGCGGGTCATCAGGAAGCAGAGATAATCGGAGATGTGGTCGGAGTGCAGGTGGGTAAAGAACAGGTTGTGCACCGAGGTGCAGGGAATGCCTAGGCGGTGCATCTTAAAGGTCGATGCGGGACCGCAGTCGATCATCAGCCGCTGATCGCAGATTTCGAGGATGAAACAGGTGCCCCAGCGGTCGCGAGTGGGGGTGGGTGTACCGGCACCGACAATGTTTAGCTTTGGCATGGGATCGTCTCCGAATCGTAGGGCAAATAAATAGGCATTATTGGTAAGGGGTCAAGCTCGTCAGCAGGTATTTGCACAACTGCTTTTTGTGAGAAAATAGTGAAAAAAATGCCAAAAGCCCCCGACGCCACTGCGGCATCGGGGACTTTTTAGGGTCGAAAATCAATAGCGGGACCAGCGAGGATGAAGCCTACCCGGTCGAGAGCACGTAGCCGCCGACCGCCCTAGTTATCTATATCACTCGCTTTAGTTCGGGCTCCTTCTAGCAATCCTTCTATGTGGGCTACGCGCTCTGCCAAACTTGATACGCGCCTATCTACTGCCGTTATTTTTTCGCTTAAACGCAATTCAACGCCCGAAATATCCTTAGTAAGTTTCCACAAAAACGCCAGAACAGCAGCTATTCCGGCTAAGGTAATCCCAGTGCCTAAATCAATCATGACGGCCTCCTTTCAAATCCCAAATTAAGCAAATCGACCGTGAAATTCGACACTAAAAAACTACCCGCCACCCCTGACGTGACGGCCCCCGACGGCTCGGATGTGCGCATTTTATTGGGCTTGCAAGGCGGCGGCATGGCTCATTTTGAACTCCAACCCGGCCAGACATCGAAGGCCGTTGCCCACCGCACGGTCGAAGAGATTTGGTTTTTTTTCACCGGTTGCGGTCAGATGTGGCGGCGACAGGACGACTGCGAGGAAGTCGTGGCGGTCGAGCCGGGCGTCTGCCTGACCATTCCGCTGGGCACCCACTTCCAGTTCCGCGCCTTGGGCGACGAGCCACTCGCCGCGATTGCCGTTACCATGCCCCCTTGGCCCGGCGAAGACGAAGCCTACCCGGTCGAGGGAATGTGGCCACCGACCGTGTCCGATTAGGCGGTGTAGCTATGCCTCTCAAAAGCCACGCCGTCCACCTACACACGCCCCGTCTGCACCTGCGTCCCATGACCGACGCCGATTGGGATACCTTGCTGAGTTGGAACCAAGATCCCGACGTGTTGTATTACGCCGATGGCGCGGATGTGACAGCCTATACGCTCGACCAGATCAAGCGCATCTACGGCGGTATCTCGCAAGCCGCCTTCTGCTTTATCGCCGAGCTCGACGGCCAGCCCATCGCCGAAGCTTGGTTGCAAGCCATGAATCTGTCGCGCATCATTGAGGCCCACCCCGGCTGCGACTGCCGCCGCATTGACCTGTCCATTGGTGAGAAGCAGTACTGGAATAAAGGCTTGGGGACGGAAATAATCCGCGCGTTGGTCGATTTCGGTTTTTCTGAGGAAAAGGCCGATCTTATCTTCGCCTGCGACATTGCCGACTACAATCCCCGCAGCCGCGCCGCGTTTGCCAAAGCAGGCTTCCAAGTCGTGGCTCACATTCCGCAGCCGCCCGGTGGCAAGGCGCGCTCCACCTGCGACATGCGCATCGCCCAAGCCGAGTAGGGGGCGGTTTGAAACCGCCCCCTACAATGCGTAACATCAGTTTATTTCTTCAAAAATGTCGCGATGTCGTTTGGGTCCCAAAGGTAGAGGTGCGGGTCGCGGAGATTTTTGAGGGTGTCGGTAAAGCCGGATTTGGAGGTGATTAGATAAAAAGCGTTTGCGGTCGGGAGGTTTTGGGCGCGATGTTTGAGGGTTTGCAGAACGTCGGTGCCAACAGGGGTGGATGTCCATTTGCATTCAACAAAGAGAGTTTGCCGGGTTTCGGAGTTGAGGGCGACGAGGTCTATTTCGCTTTGTCGGTCCCACCAGCGTCCGATTCGGTGAAAGTAGAAAGGGGCGCGGTTGTGAAGGTTGAGTTTGAGCAAGAGTTCTCGCGTGATATTTTCAAAGGCAAAGCCCATAAATTCCGCTACGCAGGTATTGAGACGATTGAGAAAGTACGGAAAGTTGCCCGATTCGTAGATACTCAATTGACGGTAGATGAATCGCATCCAGAAAGTGATAAAGGGGTCGCGGATTTTATAGCGACTTTTTTTGGTTTTCCAAGATTGCTCGGTAATGGGCACTTCGCGTTCGATGAGGTCAAACAGGTCGGACAATTCGCGCAGGTATTTGGACAAGCTAGTGGCCGGCAGTCCGGCGGGGCCGGCGATTTCAGAGCGGCGGGTTTTTCCGGTGGCGATGGCTTCGAGGATTGCCAAATAGGTGTGGGCAGTGCCACCAAATTCGGAGAGGATGATATCGCGCATTTCATTGCGAAAGGGGGCAAAGGGGGAGAACAGCGCTTGATGGAGAATTTGTCGGATGGTGCTGCCGCCCAATCCCATGCTTTCTATAATTTCGTAATATCGGGGCATGCCGCCGAAGATGCCGTAAAGGGTAAGTATGTCTGTGGGCGATTGAAAGCCGAGGTCTGTAGCGATTTGATAGATGGCTTCGATGGGTAAAGGGCTGAGATCAATTTCCCGGGTGAGACGACCGTAGAGGGGTTCTTTGGCGTCTTGGAAAACTTTTTTCATCAGGCCCACGACAGACCCTATGGCAATGAGATGTATGCTGGATTGTTTGTGCCAGGTGTCCCACACGCCTTGGAGGATGGAATAGATGGCGGGATCGACAGTGAGAAAGTTTTGAAATTCATCGAAGACGACGATCAGGTGCCGGTGCCGGGTTTCGGCAAAGAGAAAAACGAAAAAGTCCTGCCAACTTGTAAATGTGGGTGCGTGGGCAATGTGCGATTTGAGGGTAGCCGAAAATTCGGCGAGGAGGGCATTTGCCGGGCGTTTTTCAACAAAAAAATAAATGCCGCCATGCTGGATATGTTGGCGCACGAGTTCTGTTTTTCCCACACGCCGTCGCCCAAAGATCGCGGTGAATTGAGAAAATTGTGCAGATCTTTCGGTGAGGTCGCGAAGAAGTGTCAGTTCTGTTTCTCGGTCGTAGAATCTCATTATTATTCTCTTAATAATTATTCTTTTTAGAATAATAATAGACATGGAGACAAGTGTCAATGCAAAGCAAGCCTGCTAAACGACCTATGCGCCTAGTCATCTTGTCGTACAGCCACCACGGCCGCGGCATCGGCCAGACCATCCGCGCCTTGGGACACGATATAATCGGGGTTGTGGATGGGGAAGAAGGCCCGCGCCAACAACTTACAGAGATTTTCCAATGTCCGGGCTTTGCCACCACGGGCGAGTGCCTCGACGCCGCGCAGCCCGACGCCGCTCTAGTCGCTGGCAAGCACATTGAAATGCCGGATCACGTGCAGGCTTGCGTCGATCGGCGCATTCCCTATCTGCTCGACAAACCCTTTGCCGATTGCGCTGCTCGGCTCCGCCCCGCGGCCGAAGCTTCGGCCAAACACGGGGTCTTCAGCGCCCTCACGCTGCCCAACCGCGCCAGCCGCATCGTCGCCACGGTGGAGCGTCTGTTAGCTGATGGTACGCTGGGCGATGTGGTCCAGTATAGCTGCCGTCTCAACAACGGCCCGCCCTCGCGTTACGATCCGACGCCCTCGGCTTGGCACAACGACCCGGCCATTTCCGGTGGCGGCAGTTGGGCCGTAGAGGCGGCCCACGGCATTGACACCTTCCTGCAATTCGTCGGCGAGCAGACGGTACACGTGGTCGGTGCCATCATGTCCAATGCGACGCACGGCCGTATGGTGGAGGATATTGGCTTGGGAATGTTGCGCACGGAGGGGGGCGTGACCGGCGTTATTGAAAGCGGCTACGCCTATCCGTCAGGGGTGCGCAGCGGCGACCACTTCTTCCGCTTTATCGGCACCCGCGCCATGGTTTTCCAGCAGTACGGCAAAGAGGGCGAGCCGCTCATCGAAGTCCACACTACCGAGGGCGTGCAATTCAGTGAGGATTTGTCGCACGGCGAGCGCATGACGACCATTGTCGATCAAGCCCTGACCGCTTTGGCAGATGGGCGGTCCTTCACCCCCAATATCGACCAAGCCGTGCGCGTTCTTGAAATACAGGACGCGGTGTACGACCACGCTCGCAGAAACCCGCTGACCGACGGCCCACATCCCATGGGCACCCCGCCTAGCCGACCGCAAATCTCCCCATGACGCAGCGAATAGCTACGGTCTATAACTGCTTATACAGTTGAATAGTTCGCTGAGCCGCGTCTTCCCACGTGAAGGCAGCGGCCCGTTGGCGTCCTTGGTGCGATAGCCGTTGGCGGAGCGCGGAATCGGTCAGCAGGCGCTGCATTCCGGTAGCGATGGCTGCGGTGTCGAGCGGATCGACGAGCACTGCATCTTCTCCGGCGATTTCGGCGAGCGACGAACAGTTCGACGTCAGTACCGGGCAGCCGCTGGCCATTGCTTCGAGCACGGGTAACCCGAATCCCTCTATCAGCGATGGAAACGCGAAAAAGAGCGCGTGGGCAAAACAGGCGCGGATTTGCTCGTCGCTGAGTTGGCCGGCGAGGAGCACCCGGTCGCTTAGGCCGAATTGATGCGCTAGGCGCACGAGCGCGGGATTGCCCTCGCCGCGGCCGGCGAATACGAGGGCGAGATCGGGATGGTCCGGGGCGACTTGGGCAAAGGCGCGCACTAGCCGAGGCAGGTTTTTGTACGGCAAGCTGTTGCCTAGGCCAAACGCAAAAGGCCGTTCTGCAAGACCGTTGAGAATATCCTGCTGTGCTTGGTCTTGGACGGTCGAGCTACCCAAGTCAAACGGGGCCGGTTCCGCGTGGGACGAGTGCCAGACGGATGCCACACCGTGGAGGATGGCGGTTACTTTGTCGGCGGGGATGCCGTGGTCGAGCGCAGCTTGGCGCGTGCTGGCGGAGACGGCGACGATATGGTCCGCTGTGGCAATGGCGCGGCGGATACCGAAGCTGCCCAGAGACCCTTTGACCCAGCGCCGCCAGCGCCGTCCGTCGGCGAGGTGGGGATGATCCACCCAGATCAGGTCGTGCAGGGTGATGACGACGCGCCGGGCGCGCACGCCGATGGGGAGAAAGTGGTACAGGGAGTGATATACGTCGGCGTCGAGCCCGTTGATGGTCCGGGCACCGGCGAGGATGTTGTGCGGCGAGGAAATGTCGTGCGGTGAGAAAATCTCCCTGAAGTTGGCCTGATCGGCGATGGGGCCGTGGCGCGAGGGACGGCGGACGACGATGTACTCGTTTTCGTGGTCTAGCTTGGCGATATGGCTGACGAGGTCGGCGGCGTAGCGGCCGAGGCTGGTGGGCACATCTCGCAACGAGCGGGCGTCGATGCAGATCCTCATGGGGCGAGGCCGGCGCAGTAGTTGGGGATGTGCACCAGTGCTGCTCGCGGCCAGACCCGGAAGTCAGCGTAGGCGGCCGCGGCGTATCCCTGGGTCGAATTGGCATCGGTGAGCAAGGCTATGCCGATGGTTTTTTTCGGTAAGTTGGACGACAAGATGCGCTCGTGATCTTTTTCCAGATCGACCCACTCTTGGAGCCATTGCCCCAACTTCTCCGGCCCGCTTTGGAGCACGACAAACCAAGGGCGGGCAATGCCTTTGCGGCGGGAGACGGTACCCGGGGCCAAGGTCGTGCTCCACACGTATTTGATCTGCCGTGGGATGCCAAGGAAGTTGTGCGAAAAAATGACGTGCACTCCGGCGGCGCTGTCGTTGGTCTCGGTATAGCGCTCGTCGCCGCCCGGCGGCAGGGCGTCGGCGCGCCAGCACCAAGTCATAATTGGGTATTGTCGAGGATCCCAGTGGAATCGCTTCATGAGGACGACCGAGTGGCCGGTGTCTTGCGCAGCTAGGTAGCGGCGGCCGTTGGCCTCGCGGACGGCGTAGAGTTTGGGTTTGTCGTCGTCCTTGCTGCGCCAGCGCCAGTCACGGGGCAGGCTGTCTAGGGGCGTGGAGGCAAAGTCTTCAATGACGATGTAAGGAGGGGCTTCGTGCTCTCCTCCGTCCGGCGGCGAGTCTTGGGCAGAGGCAGTGTAGAGAGAGAGGACGCAGGATCCCGCTAGGCAAGCGAGTATGTGTCGACGCATTGCTCTATCTCTTGTGTGTCGCGGGGTCAGCGCGGGTTTTCTTGTTCCTGAAGCATGGTTAAGGCCGTTGCAGGACGGCGTTGGAGCGCGGTGCGGCTCATGTAGCTGAGGCAGGTCCAGCCAATGAAAATCCAGAACACGCGGCGCATGCGGCGCGTAAGACCCAAAGACAGGCCGAGAGATGGATCCAACCCCAAGCTGGAGAACAGAAATACGAGGCTGCCTTCCATGACCCCGATGTTGGAGGGCATGAAGAAGAACAGGCCGTTGATGACCGCGCCCAAGGCATTGAGTAGAAAACAAAACCAAAAACCAACGCCTGCGTCCAGTGCCCAGAGGATGGCGTAGGTCTCGCAGGTGCCCATAAACCAGCCGATGCTCTGAAAGAACAAGGCGCGCAGAAAGCGAGTGCGGTGGGTGCGGTAAAAGGAGCCGATATTGGTGTCGATGCGCGCCGCGCGTCCCATATTGCGCTCGATCATGTCGGTGCGCAGGCCAGCCGATCGGAGCAGTTTGAGCAGAGACGTGAACATGCGCTCTTGGCGCTTGTAGAAGACCCAGAAAGCCGCCAAGCTGACGATGAGCAGGCATGCGAACAAGACCCGGTATTCCAAGGGAATAAGCTCGGACACGTCGTGGTAGTAGAACAACAGCCCTAGGCCGAGGACGGTAAAAGACAGGCCAACCGCAATCTGCGCGGTTTTGTCAACGACCACCGAGGCCATGCCACGCGGGCCGGGCGTCCGGTGGGTGAGCAAATATGCCTTGACTGGCTCGCCGCCGAGATTGGCCAGCGGCGTGAGTTGATTGACCGCCTCGCCGGCCAGCTTGGCCGCAAAAAGGGTGAGTAGCCGCGGTTTGAAGGCGTCGGGCGGGAAGGCGAAGTTCCAGGCGATTGTGTTGGAAAGATGCCAGGCGCACGAGGGTAGCAACAGCAGGGGGAATATCCACTTGATCGCGTCTAAGTGGTGGAGGACCTCATCAGCCCCGAGCTGACCGACGAGATAGCCCAGCAGCAGGAAGCCAAAGGCGACCATGGAGATTTGCAGTGCTCTCACGCGGTCTCCTCTCGGTTGACGGCCGGCGCTGGAAGCGAGGCGATCTGCCGCTCGGCGGTGCGCTGATTGCCCATCAGTCGATAGTGGGTGGTCAAAACGCCCAGCGCTGCTACGTGCAACAGGACGACGAGGAGCCAATAAACGACCGGCAACAGATTGGCTACCAAGCCGATGGCAATAAACAACGAGAGAAAATCCCGCTTGGTAATAAAGCCAGCGCGCTCTAGGAACCGATAGCTCCAGTCCTTTTCGCCATCGGGCACCTTGTTGCCCAAGTCGCCGAGGTAGTACTGTAAGCTGCCAGTGCCGGTTTTCAGGGCGTAGCTGTAGAGTAAAATCAAGGTCAGGACCATCGAGGCGATGGCGGAGATACCAGCGTAGATGGGGAGATAGGTGTCGGGATAGAGGTGCCACATACCAGCCATCAGAGCAGCGTAGCCGCAGAGATAGGCGAGATTGTCGGTGACCGTGTCGAACCAAGCGCCGAATTTGGTCTCGGCCAGCTTGACGCGGGCGATCTCGCCATCGCAACCATCGAGGATGGAGGCGAGCTGCCAGAGGATACCGGCACAGGCAAGCCGCAGGTAGGAGTCGGGCTGCGTCGCCAGATAGGCCGCGAACAAGCCCGGACACAGGACCATGAAAAAGGTCACCATGTTGGGCGAGATGCCAGTATCGACGATGAGTTTGCTGATGGGCACTGAGATGCGCACATTGAGCAGGCGCGCTACTGTGCCGCTGGTGGCCTTGCTCACTTGGTCGAAGAGCATGTTTTTGGCGGCGCGTGCACTGCGCTTGTCGGTTACGCGGTGCCACAGAGTCGGCGCGATGTCTGCGCGGCGATGTGGACGCGCTGCGAGTGCACTCCAGAGATCGCCGGTTAGCGCATCCGAGGATAACGCGCCCGTAGCGCAGAGGAACGCCCCGCTACTGACGCCTTGGCTAGTCTGGGCGACGAGGTCGTCTTGCTGTAGGCCCGCGTCGATGAGGGCTTGCAGCGAGGAGTGGTGGTGGACGCAATCGCCTCTGAGTAGCAGCAAGGGGGCGTTGGGTAGGCGAGCGGCCTCCGGGGTGGTTTGCTCTACTTGGATGTCGAGGTCGGGGACTAGGGATTTGTCGCTGGAGGTGTGTCCGGGGGGAAGCACGACCAAGATGCGCTTGATGCCCGCGCTGGCCATGGTGCGGATCCCGCGTTGGAGGAGGGTGCGGCCAGCGACTTGTATATCGGTTGCAGCGCCAGCGGGAAAAACCAAAATTCCTTGCTCAATTGCGCACTTTGGCATGCGTTTGCCGTTCAATTTGGGGATGTAGATAAAAGAGGCGCTTTATAAAGAAACACTTAGTATAAGGAATTTTGCACAGTTTGTCGGACCTTAAATTTGTGTGGCTATTGTGTTATATGTGTTATAATTGACCAAAAGGGTTTGTCATGGCGATTAAGACTTTCACATGGCTGCTGCTGGTCTGCTGGGCGACGGCTAGCGGTGCCCAGCGGCAAAGTTGGCAAATCGGCGGCGCAGGCTTGGCTTGGAGCGAGGGCGATTCTGCTGTGGTGCTCATTGATTTTGACTCGGTGCCCGGCGCGATCCAACCCGTGTATATCGACCCTGACAAGAGCTTGTTCTCGCTCTTTACGGGCTGGGAACCACTCAAAGAGCCACGCGAGCTGACCTATGTCGAAGGCGAAACGCCACGAGCTTGGAAGGGGTCGCAGGGCAACGTGACGACGGCTCACAATGGCACCTATATGGTCGATGGCGACAGTATGTCTTTTAATCCGCCGGTTTCGTCCAATCCCGAGTCGGTATGGTACACCATCGATTTAGCTGTGCCGGTACCGGCGTACCGCTTTGGTTTTTTTACGCCGCCTCGGGGCTTTCGCTCCGACGGGATCCCCTTTGCCGAGGATGCTGTGCCGGCCTACGAGGTGTCTATCGCCGCGGAAGGCGATCCGAGTTGGCTCGAAGGGAGCCAACCCTACAAGCGCATTGGTCCGCTAATCGCCGATGTAGCCGAAAATTTTGTCGCCCGGGTGCAGATCGAATTTCCCAGACAATACGTGCGCTTCGTGCGCTACAAGCGGAAGACCTCGCTGTTGGATTCGGGGAGGGGGGGCAACACCAGCGTGGGTTCGGGGACCGCTTTCAAGGGATCAATCGGCGACTTTGAACTCTTCGGCGAGGGGGTGGCGCGCAAAGTGGTGTACCGCTCGCGGATATTCGACTTGGATGCGCCCCGCAATTTCGGTCGCCTGTTCTGGTCAGCAACTCCGCTGCGCGTGGTTGATGGGGCGCTAGTGGAGGCTCTCGATGCCGAGGTGGGGGTGGAGGTGGAGATGCGCACCGGTCGCGATGGGGATCCAAACATCTACCACGAGTACACCGATCGCGGCGGCGAGGAAGTGGTGCCGCGCGAGCGCTACGATTTGGTGCTGCAGCCGCGCTGGCGCGCTGGCCGTCTGCGCGACCCCCGGCCGGGAATGCGCGCCTCTATTCAGTACGATAGCGACAATTGGTCTTTCTGGTCGCTGCCCTTTGCCGAGTCAGGGCAGGCGATTGATCTCAAAGGGGGGAGTCATTTCCAGTTGCGGATTACGCTCAAAAGCGAGGATTTTGCTGCGTTCGTGCGGCTCGACTCGCTGTGGATTGAGACTGCGCCGCTTTTGGCTAGCCGAGTCGTGGGCGAGGTAGCGCTAGCCGGCGATGTGCAGCCGGCGGGAGGCTTGACCCAAGTGCCGTTGGGGAAAGCGGCGGAACTGATCTACGATATTCGCGGTGAATTTGTCGGTGAAGGAGCGGGCTTTGATGCGCTGAGGATTCGCACCGGGACGCGGGCTGCGTTTATCCGGCTAGAGATGGGGGATCCCCCGAGGGTGGTCGAGCCGGTTGCAGTCACCGAGGGCGACGAGGAACTAGCGGTGGTGTTGCCGGAGCGGATCGGGCTGGGATTCGCGGAAGGAGCGCGAGTCGTCTTTGTCGCCGATGTGTTCTCGCTGGCTTGGACGTTTTCAGGCGAGGTCTATAACGACGGCGTCGATGCACTGCCCCAGCCCGTCGAACCGGGCGATGCCAGCGCCGAACTGGGGACCAATAGTTTGCGGGTCTTGGGGATGGCCGGGCAAAGCGATGGGCCGGTGGTGGGATTGGATTTTTCCACTAGGGTGCTGACGCCCAATGGCGACGGAGTCCACGACGAGGTCGAGATCGGCTATGCGCTAGTGGGATTGCCCGAGGATGTCCCCGTGGTGTTCAAGGTGTATTCGCTCGACGGAAGGCGGGTGGCCAAGCGGTCGTTAGGTACGCAGCGCTTTGGTGCGCAGCGGGTGCGCTGGGATGGGCGCGATGAGGACGGGGTTTTATTGTCACCGGGGATCTACTTGGTTGAAGTAGCGCCTAAAGCCGAGCGGACGGGGGCACGCCGATTGCGCCCGTTAACACTTATCTACTGAGAGCATGGCGATGCACTCGTTTTACGCGCTACTATTGGGAGTCGGCGCGGTATGGGCCGATGAGCTGCGCTTCGACAGTGCGGCGGTGTGGCAGACTTGGCAGATGCCCAACGACTTGGTGCAGAGCGATGCCGACGGCAGGCTGCAGCTGCGTAAATTCCGCAAGGAGATCAACGCCGTGGCCAACGCCGGAGACTTCCGCCATGCGACGCAGGAGCGCGGCGAGGTGGCAGGCGGGATCTGGGAAGCCAAGAGCAATCCGCAGACGGCAGACTTTATCATCGATGGCGATCCCACTACTTACTGGCAGCCCGACCCCGACGACGCGCCTGATCAGTGGTCGGTGCAGATAGATTTGGGGCGTCCGGTGCTGGCGCGCCAAATTCGCTTGTTCTTTCCCGACCGCGAGGGGGCGCGGCCCTTGCGGCAATTTAGCGTCTTCATCGCCTCGGGAGCGCGGATTCAGGCGCTCAACGATGTATTCAAGTTTGAAGCGGTCTATCGCACTTCTAAGCCCAACACCGAGACGGAGTTGGTGATTCCCTTGGAGTATCTGGGCACGGATAGCACCTATGTATTGGACGCGTCCTTGGACATTGATCGCGAGCGCGAGCGCCGTTATCAGGTGATCCAGTACATCATCGTCGAAGCCGACGAGCAGCATCCAGACGCGGCGCTGGCCGAAATCGAGGTGTTGGCCGTAGGGGATAACGTGAGCTTGGGCACGGCCGAGCGCGGTGGCAGCTTTCTCGAAGGGGGCCGCACTACGGGCGCGGCCCTGATGTTCGACGGCGATATGGACAGCTTCGCCCTGTTGACTAGCGCCGAAGGCGGTTGGCGCGATGCAGGCGTGTGGTGGCGGGTGGATTTGGGGGCGGTGTTTTTTCTCGACGAGCTTTTTATCTATTTCAGCCAGCTAGGCGAGGGGTTGCGCAGTCAGGTCCAGGGTGGCAACCCTTCGGCGGCGGGTGGGCTTTTCTTGGTTTCCGACGGTCGCCCGGCCGCGGGATCGGGGTTGCCAGTGCCCGAGCGAGTTGATTACGAGGTGCTCGTCGAAGATCGCTGTCGGCCCCGGTGTTTGGGACGGATTTTTCACCAGCGCTATTTATTTGCCCCGCGCAAAGTCCGCTACCTACTCTGGCACGAGATAGACGGGACGGCCCCGGGCTTTGGTTGGGGCTTGGAGACCATGCTCTTTTCGGCGGGCTACCCAGCGCGCGTGGAGATGCGCTCGGACTTTGTCAATTTAGCGGCAGTAGCCGGGGACGGGCGGCCCAAGGTGATTGAGCGGCTGACGTGGGACGCCGACCTGCCGCCGCAGACTCGGATCCAACTGCGCTCGCGCTCGGGCAATGCACTACAGGAGGTGTACACTTTTTCCGACCGCAAAGGCGATATTGTCACCGAGGAGAAGTGGAACAGCTTGCCCAAGGTGTTAAAAGGGCCGATTGATACGACCTTGGTAGTAGGCGAAGACTGGGACGCTTGGAGCAATGTGTACCAGTCTTCGGGCGAGACCTTCCAATCGGCGAGTCCGCGCCGCTTTGTGCAATTGGAGATGATCCTCTCGACCGAAGACCTGCACGTGGCTCCCTCCGTAGATGCGCTGGCGATTGAATTTGTCGATGCTTTGGTACAAGAAGCGCGAGGACAAATCTGGCCGCGCGAGGCCCGACTCAACGAGGATACGCGCTTTACCTATACGCTGTGGCCAAGCACTGATGGGCAGGACAGTGGCTTTGATCGCTTGCGCTTTCACATTCCCGGCGCGACCACGGGCGAGGTGGGCCTGCGGATTGGCGGAGAAGAGGTTGCGCCCGAGGCGGTGAGGTTGCACGGCGATTCACTGTTGGTCTCGTTGCCGCGTACCGTGGTTGCCGATTCGGTGGAGGTGGATTTTACGGCGCGGATTTGGGACAACGCGGCACTGTTCGCGCTCGACCTAGGCATGGGCGAGCGTCCCGGGATCTGGCAGTCGGTAGAGCCGAGCGAGCGGCGGGCCAATATCGTGTTGTTGCCCGACCTGCCGGTCCAATCTGCGCTCGTCGGCGATGTGGCGATTGCGCCTGTGGCGTTTACGCCCAACGGCGATGGGGTCAACGACGCGGTGGAGATCAGCTTTATGGTCTTCAAGGCAACGGGCATAAAGCCGCAGGTGCAGATTTTCGACGTCGCCGGTCGGTTGGTGGCGCGGCTGGTTGGTAGCGAGGGTGTTGGACGTTGGCACTTTCGCTGGTCAGGACGCGTTGCGGACGGCGCATTGGCGTTGCCGGGGATGTACCTCTGCCGGATTGAACCGGGGACGGCGAGCGGTAGCGCGGCGATTTTGCGCCCCCTTGCCTTGGCCTATTAGTTCCTCAACCCAAACAAGCAAAGGTAGATAGTATGGCAGTTAAGACGTGTTTGATGATCGGGGCCAGCGGCATGGCCGGTGGTTGGATAGAGCGGATGACCCAGCAACTCGGCGACAGAATTCAGATCGCCGGGCTAGTGGATGTCAACGAGGAAGTGCTGGCGGCCCAAGGGGCTAAGCTCGGCTTGGGTGCCGATCAGCTCTTTACCGATTACAAAGAGGCTTGCGCCAAGGTACGGGCCGATTTCTGCGGCATTGCCACCCCGCCGCAGTTCCACAGCCCGCAGGCCATTGCCGCGCTGGAAGCCGGGATGCCGGTTATTTGCGAGAAGCCGATTGCCGATACCTTAGCAGCGGCCAAGGCCATGGCCGCCAAGGCCGAGGAGACGGGGTTGCCGTGCGCGATTATCCAGAATTACCGCTACGCGCCCAACAAGCAGGAGGTGGTGCGGATTCGCGAGGAGGGGCGACTTGGGCGGCTGCAGCACATCTTCGGCCGCTATGCCTGCGACTATCGCGAATACAAGTCGTGGGGCAAGGAGTGGCGACACGATATGGACTTTAGCCTGCTCTTTGAAGGCTCGGTGCATCACTTCGATATGATGCGCTTTTTAGCGGGAGGGGATTGCGAGGTGTTGCAAGGGTTTGGGTGGAACCCGGCGTGGTCGAGTTTTAAGCACTATTCGAGCGGGTTTTATCTGATGAGGATGGACAATGGAGTGCACACCGCATACGAGGGGAACAGTTCGGCTGCCGGGATTACGAGTTGTTGGCAACGCGAGTACTATCGCTTGGAGTTCGAGGAAGGGACGGTGGAAATAGGGGCGGGAGACGAGGTGCGAATTTATCGGGTGGGGCAGGAGGCGGAGGTGTATGCGGCACCGGCGATGGAGCGGGCAGGGCACGATTATTTGTTCAAGGAGTTTGTGGATTGGCTGGAGGGCGGGGCCGCGTCGGCGACGAGGATTGAAGATAATTTGCAGAGCTTTGCGCTGGTGATTGCGGCGATGGAGACGACGGTGGATGGACAGCCCAAGCGAATTGCGGATTATGTGTAAGGTCTTGGCTTTAGAAACTAAGACTCAGACGTACGGCTCCGGTCGTGCCGTTGAAACTGAACAGGAATAGTGGAAGTGCCTGTACTAACCGTCGTTGCCGCCGCGCAGCAGGAATTTGTAGGGAGATAGGAAGTACATTATATCCTTTTGAATCGTCTGTTGCTTTTGTGAGACGACTTGCACACGATTGTCGTTACAACAAATCTTGGAGGAGATGGAGCTTTTGCTACTTTTCGGCTTGGTACTTATCGCAAGGGGGTCGCTTGATCTCCTGTTTTACTCTAACTCAGGAGGGTCGTTATGAGTTACGTTTTTATTGTCCTTCTTATCGTAGCTTGCTCTGGCGGGCAGAAGCCTACGGCACCGGCGGGTAAGGCTGGCGACTTCTCCGACCTGTTCGGTTTGTTCGGCGGATTCGAGAACTCGGAAGAAGAGGAGGACGAGACGGCGGAAGAAGAGGCGGAAACGGATAGTACGTCCAGCGAGGGGGGACCGGATTTGATTGTTCAATCGCCTTCGGTCAGCGACTCCATGCTGACGCCGGAGCAGGCGTTCACCTTGCATGCCAACGTGCATAACCAAGGCGACGAGCAGGCGGCTGCGACGATGCTACACTACTATCGCTCTAACAACGCGACGATTACTTCCCTTGATACGGAAGTGGGTACGGACGCAATAGGTACACTGGCCGCCTCGGACAGCAGTGTGGTGTCGATTGCGTTGACGGCCCCAACGGGTGGAGGGCCGGGGGTATATTTCTATGGCGCGTGTGTGGACAGCGTCAATGGAGAGAGCAATACCGATAACAACTGTTCCTCGGCTGTGAGGATCACGGTGAGCGGGCAGGACACTGATACAAGCTCCGACGGCACTTCCCTATTCGACGCTTTTGACGCCATAAGTTCCGAATCGCCATCAATTGGTAGTATAGAGACTCGTCTTCTCACATCTAGTGGGCGCGGGCCAAGATGGTCATCAGATGGTCAACGCATTGCTTTTTACTCCAGTCGCAATGGCTGGTGGGATGTATATAGTATTGATGCTGATGGAACAAACGAAATCCGACTAACGACACACGAAACGGGTGAAGCGGCTCCGACGTGGTCGCCTGACGGTTTCAGAATTGCCTTCACGTCTTACCGCGACGGTTACGACGGTCACCAGAGTATTCACATCATGGACTCTGATGGAACAAACGAAACTCGACTAACAGAAAATGACCGTCATGACACATCTCCAACTTGGTCCCCTGATGGTCGGCGTATAGCATACGTATCTCAGCTTCGTGAAGATAATGGTCTTCGGCTAGACGGCGATGGTTTAAACAGCGAGATCTATGTCATGGACGCCGATGGTTCCAACAAGACCCGACTCACACAACATGTTGAGGATGACGAGTTGCCGACGTGGTCGCCCGATAGTCAACGAATTGCGTTTTTATCTGCACGCAATTCTCCTACTGCGATCTATGTCATGGATGCTGATGGTTCCAACAAGAAAAGACTTACGCAGGACGATAGGAGTTTTGATCCAGCTTGGTCGCCTGATGGTACAAGTATTGCCTACAGTTCATTGCATGCGATTGACGATGGTCTATATGAGATCTATGTCATGGATGCCGATGGTTCTAACAAGAAAAGACTGACACGGTCTGAAGGCTACGATATCAGTCCAACTTGGTCGCCTGATGGGGAACGTATTGCCTTTGTGTCTGAGCGTGATGGCGATATGGAGATCTATGTCATGGACGCTGATGGGCGCAACGAGAAAAGACTCACATACGGTGCTGGAAAAGATGGTAATGTGCCAGGCTCCCTTGCGTGGTCGCCTGGTCCTGATAGGCAGAGAATCGTCTTTGAGCGAGATCGGGACGAAGAAATATATATCGTGGAGTTCGTGGATTAGCCGTCGTTATTACCGCGCAGCAGGAACACGCCCATCGCGCCCGTAAGCAGTGGTAGGGTGGCGTCGATGAGGATCCACACGAGGGAAGCTGTATCCGCTCCTATGGCCGTGAATGCAGGGCTATACAGGATAAACCAGTTCCAGAAGAACATGATGCCCACGCACAGGAAGCCGTAGAACTGCACATTGGCGGCGACAAACTCGCGCGTCACCGCGCCGCTGTCTCCCTCGCTGTCAGCGGCTTTCTTGCGGAGGTAGCCGAATATCACACCCAACACAATGGCTATTGCCATCAATATATCTAGGATTTCCCAAAGCGGGCTGTACGGCTGCCCTTCGCTGGAAGTGTGGTAGAGCGGTTCGACTACGGTGTGGACTGCGACCGCAACCGCCGTTAAGACGAGAAATAGGCCGCAGATTCGCTTGAGTGTATCCATAATTCCCTCCCGTGTGATGTGGTTGAACTTCCCCTCAAGTTAAGAACTATGCCTATGGTGGTTCAATAGTAAAAGCGCGCACTCGCACATCGACTTCGAGACGGATTTCTCCGCCACCTTGGAGGACGCCGCGCGTCGGCGACACGTCGTGATAATCGCGTCCTACTGCGATGTGTACTTTCCTTCCCTCGCCGGCGAAACTCTGGTTGGTCGGGTCGAAGCCGACCCAGCCAAGCTCTGGCAGTCGGCATTCGACCCAGGCGTGCGTGGCGTTGCTCGGTGCCTGCTCGCTGGATTGATCGGTTGGGTTCAGGTAGCCTGAGACATAGCGGGCGGGAATGTCCCAAGAGCGCGCAATGGCGATCATGAGGTGGGCATAATCTTGGCAGACGCCCCGACCGGTTTCGAGAATGTGCCCGACGGGTGATTCCGCTGTGGTGCTGCCCGGGATGTATTGCAGGCAGTCGTGGAGCGTGTGCGACAGTTGCATCAGACTTTCGAGCGGGTCGTCCATAGGCGCGATGCCATGCCGAGCGACGAACTCAGTGAGTGTGGACGAGGGGCGCACCAGCGCGCTCGAGTGCGTGAAATCCCAATCGGCGTACGACTCTCTACGGGAGCGGATCTCCTCCCAGGCACCGGTACGCAAGCGCGCTGGGAGCGGCGGGGCGTATGCAACTTCGACCGTAGAGTGGGTTGTGATCTCCAAGGTTTGGTGCGTTTGGTGGAGGTCGAGGAGGTGCCGCGTGTTGCCAAAGCAGTCTGTCTCGCGGCTTAGGTAGGCCGGAGGGGATGTCTCAATGTCGAAGTCGATGAGCCGCTGCCCTCGATCTTGGCGCGGCTCCAAACACAGGAGCATCACGCACTGCTGTACTGGGGCCGTGTAGGAGTAGTGAGAGAGGTGCTCGATTTCGTAACGGACGGCTCCGGTCATAGCGTTTGCACTTGAGAGTCCTCGATGGCGTAGTCGATATAGGCAGTAGTCACGAGTGAGTGGAGCTTCCGGCACTGCTCGTCCCCCTGCACGAGCAGTGCTTCCCGATCTTCCCGATCCGGCCACTCATAGCGGATCAGGGTGCCGAGGCGACCAGCGAGCCGTTTGGTCGCCGCTCCCGTGTGTGCATCAGGGCTTTCACCAATGGACGTCAGTTCTGCCGCTATTGCGTCGAGGGCGCAGCACAATGAGTTGGGCAGTAGGGGATTGGTAACGAGTAGGTCTAGCACCCGACTTGGCTGGACCTTGATGCCGTAGCTGCGCTTGTAGGCGTCGAGTGCTTGGCACGAACGCAACAAGCTCGTCCAGTTAGTATCCTCGGTCTCGCCCTGCTCGCGGCCAGCGGCAAACTGGGCGAGGAGCAATGAGACCAGCAGTTGGGCGCGTTCGATGAACCGGCCGAGCCGCATGAAGTGCCAACCTTCGTCGCGGTACATGGTCGCATTGGCCACCCCAATGAAGGTGTTGATTTCCCGTGCGGTCTCTGCATAGAAGCTCTCAGGGGAGACCTTCCAGATGTCCTCAATGTCGAGGTCGCGGATGCGTAGCCAAGCCAAGTTCAGGCAGGTCCACATCTCGGCACTGATGCAGTGGCGCACTTGGCGGGCGTTTTCGCGGCCGAGGGCGAAGCAGTTCCGCATCGCATTGGGGTTGTCGCGCTCGAACGTGAGATCGCCCGCTAGGGTGTAGGAATCGGCCAAGGTGTAATCGTCGCTCTCACCGGCCGTAAGATCGTTCCAATACAGAGGAAGATAACCCCACAAAATCCCATAGGAGATGTCAGTGTCGCTCTCATTGGCCGCAAGATCGCCCCAAGGCGGTTGCCGCCTTAGGGCCTTGTATATCCGGTTCCAGCCAAAGTGGATTTCAGCAAGTGGCCGGTCCACCAGTGCTTCCACCTGCCAGCGCAGCAAATGGCACAGATGTTCGGCCCGCTCGATGTTGCGGCCCATCCAGTACAGTCCTTGAGCACTGCGCGAAAGCATTCAGTCCTCCAGTACCCAGAGGTCCTTGCCGCCTCCGCCTTGGCTGGAATTGACCACGAGACTGCCCCGGCGCAGCGCCACGCGGCAGAAGGCCCCGGGCACGATGCGGGTCTCGCGGCCGTGGAGGACAAAAGGGCGCAGATCAACGTGGCGCGGCTCGGCGCGGCCCTCAATGAAGCAGGGTGCGCTTGACAGCGAGAGGACCGGCTGAGAGATAAAATCGGCTGGGTCGGCGCGAAGCTCCTCGGCGTAGGCTGTGCGCTCGGCGGGCGTGGCGTGCGGGCCGATGAGCATACCGTAGCCGCCGGATTCGCCCACGCGCTTCACCACTAAGTTTTCGAGGTTGTCGAGGGTGTACTCCAAGTCCTTTGGCCGTCGGCACAGGTGGGTCTTCACGTTGGCGAGGATTGGCTCTTCGCCTAGGTAGTAGCGGATCATGTCGGGGACGTAAGCATAGACGCTTTTGTCGTCGGCCACGCCCGTCCCCGGGGCGTTTGCCAAAGCCACGTTTCCGAGCTTAAAGGCGTGCAGCAGTCCAGGCACTCCGAGCAGGGAGTCGGGGCGGAAAACGAGGGGGTCGAGGAAGTCGTCATCGACCCGGCGGTAGATCACATCGACGCGCCGCAGTCCCTTGGTGGTGCGCATGTACACGAAGCCGTTGTTGACTAGCAAGTCGCGTCCTTCTACGAGTGATGCGCCAATCTCATAGGCTAGGAACATGTGCTCGTAAAAGGCCGAGTTATAGACTCCGGGTGTGAGCAGGACGATACAGGGGTCGGTGCATCCATCGGGGGCGAGGTCGCGCAAGGTCTGGAGTAGGACCTGCCCGTAGTGCTCTACCTCGCGCACGCGGCAGCTCCGGTAGAGGCGGCGCAAGCTGGTCTTCACCACCTTGCGGTTGGCGATCATATAGGACACGCCCGAGGGCACGCGCAGGTTGTCCTCAAGCACTAGGAAGCCGTCTTCGAGGGTGCGCACTATATCGGTGCCGCAGACGGCGACCCACGTGCCGTGGGGGACGGAGACGCCGCGCATATCAATGCGGTACTGGGGACAGCCGCGCACCACGTCGGCCGGGATCACGCCATCGGCGATAATGCGGGCTTCGCCGTACACGTCCTCTAGAAAGCGGTTCAGGGCACCGATGCGCTGGGTGAGGCCGCTTTCGAGATGCCGCCACTCGGCAGCCGAGAGGAGCCGAGGCACGCAGTCGATGGGAATGATGCGCTCGTCGGCCTCGTCGTCGCCATAGACGGTGAAGGTGATGCCTTCAGAGGAGAAGGAATGCGTTACTCGCTCTTGGATCGCACCGAACTCTTCGTCGGAAAGCCGGCACAGGGTGTCGTATAATTCACGGCAGTGCTCGCGGGGTGTGCCGTCGGGCAGAAACATTTCATCGTAGATTGCGGCGTTGAGATCGTAGGCGTCGAAGTGCATGGGACGATTCGCCGATCGGGGGGAGGGTTGCGAGGGCACGACCGGAGGAGGGGAAGGATTCCGGCCGACTCCACACTTAGGTGAAATATATACTATTTACTTTTGGAAAAACAGATGAATCCCTCCTATGTGACGAGGACCATCTTGCACCTGTGACCGACCGACCTGTAACTGACGCCTGCGTATAGTCGCTTAGCCCTGCCTCATTCCGCCGTCAGCACGGGCGACTCGGCAGCGCGGGCGTAGAGGTCGGCGAATTCGGCGCTGCTGTCGTCGTCGAGGAGTTCGGTGCTCGATCCCCATTCGTCAACGGGGTGGTTGCCGCCTTGGAAGAAGGTCCACTTCTGCCCAGAGTTGGCAAAGTAGATGTTGATGCCGCCGGCGCGGGAGACCTTGACCAGCCGTTTGGGCAGGCTGTGGTCGGCTTGTTCGACGCGGTATTTTGCCAGCGCTTCTTCGTCGATTTCAATGCCTAAACCCGGCGCTTCGGACACCCGGGCGTGGCCGCCGATGACCTCGATTCGCTGTTTGAGCAGGCTGTGCTCGTATAGCTCGTGGCAGGTGATGGTCGGCCACTGGGCTTGGACTAGCACTGCGCTCAGGTGCAGCGAGAGTGCGGTGGTTGGCCCGGCACCGACCATTTGCAGGAAGAAGGGCATGCGCAGCGCCTCGCACGTGTGGCCTTGGCTGGTGATCGCGTTGACGCCGCCGCCCAAGATCCAGCCGTCGCAGACGCCGCCTAGCTCCATGGCCTCTCGGGGGTGGATTACGCCGTAGTGATGGGCGATGGCGGTGCTGATCTGGGTGCGCAGGAAGCGGTTGCCAGAGGCGTCGTGGCGCGGGATTGGGTCTTCGAAAATTTTGATTTTGGGGAAGGTCTGCTCCAACTCGCGCAGTAGGGGGATGGCATTGGAGGCATTGTTTAAAAAGGCGTTCCAGTCGGCGTCGATGCGGAAGTGGTCGGGAGTAACGGCACTGATTTGGCGGATAGTCTCGCGGACATCGAACCACGGTCGGGTCTTGATCTTTATGCTGGTGTAGCCGAGCTCGACCGCGGTTTGAGCCTCGATGGCGTAGCGTTCCGGAGACATATCGTGATCCCAAAACGAGATGGCGCACCAGTCGCGGCACTTGGTGCCCAAGAGCTTGTAGAGCGGCACGCCGGCCAGTTTCCCTGCGGCGTCGAAGAGGGCCATTTGCAGGCCAGCACCCAAGGAATCGTCCCACATGACGGCAAAGGGCGATTGGCCGAGGACGCGCTCGTGGGTTTGGACGCGACCCCAGGTGTAGTTCTGAATGGTCTCGCCCCAGCCGACGACGCCAGCGTCGGTTTCGACGCGGGTGATTTCGAGCTCGGACCAGGTGTGGATGCCGGCGCGTTCCATGTCGCGGCGGACGCGCTCGACAAACGGCACTTGCAGGGTGAAGCGTTCGACGTGAGTGATAGTGGCAGTCATGGGAGAGCCTTCCTTGGTGTTGGGTGATGGGCAGTAGTGTCGAGCGGGGCAGCGGAAGTGTCAAGGCCGCTTGACGGGTCAAGCGCGCCTCCCTTAATTCCCGGCCTCACATAGCCAAAGGAATGCCTTATGTCTGCTACTAGTTGGCGGGATCACCCCTACGCGGGTGTGTTTCCCGCGACCTTGTGTCCTTTCCACGCCGACGAGTCGATTGACGAAGAAGGGCTGCGGGACTATATCGCCGAATTAGCCGCGGTCGATGGCGTCGATGGCTTGACCTGCAATGGCCACACCGGCGAGATCATGTCGCTGCGCCCGGCCGAGCGCAATCGGGTGACGCAGATTGTGGCCGAGACGGTCAAGGCTGCTGGGCGCACGGTGAAGACGATCTCCGGCGTGTCGGTCGAAGGTAGCTTGGAGGGCATTGACCATGCACTGGCGGCCAAGGACGCCGGGGCCGATGCGATCTTGTTGATGCCGCCGCACCACTGGTTGCGCTTTGGCCGGTCGAGTCAGACCGCGGTGGGTTTTTTTGAGGATGTGGCCTCGGCCGGGATCGACATTGTGGTGCATCAGTATCCAGCGTGGACCAAGGCCGGCTATACGCTCGACGAGATGAAGGCGCTAGTGCAGATTCCCCGAGTCAAGTGCATCAAGATGGGCACCCGCGATATGAGCCGCTGGCTCTACGACTACCAAGAGTTGAAAAAGGTAAACTCCGACGTGCCGATTATCACCTGCCACGACGAGTTTTTGCTGCCCAGCTTGCTGGAGGCGGCCGATGGAGCGCTGGTCGGCTTTGCCGGTTTTGTGCCCGAGCTGATCGTCGAGTTGGTGCAGCGGGCGTTAGACGGGGATTTGGCTGGGGCCAAGGAGGTGCAGAAAAAGGTCGAGCCGCTCAACCGCATTGTCTATGCTTTTGGCGAGCCGTCGTCGAGCGCGCATCAGCGCATGAAGTGCGCCCGCTGGCTGCTGGGCAAGTTCCCCTCGCCGAAGATGCGGCGGCCCCTGCGGGACTTGGCACCAGCGGAGATCGCGGGCATTCGGCAGGGGTTGGAGGCGCTTGGTTACGAGTGCGTTCGCAAGTAGAAGGGAAGGTCTGTCATGGAAGTTCCCAAGTTGGATGATCCGGTAAAAGTCGCCCTGATCGGCACGGGCAATCGCGCCAGCACCATTTACCAACCCTTGCTGCCGACGCTTAAAGATTGGGTTGAGGTGGTGGCTTGCGTTGATCCGGTCCAGGAGCATTGCGACCGGGCGGCTGCCGCGCTCGGGGCGCGGGCTTATTACGATGTGTGCGAATTGGTCAAGGACGGGATCGCCGAGGCCGCATTGGTCGTCACGCCGGTGCCGTCGCACTACGCCTATTCGGTCTATCTGTCGAGCCACGGCATCCACAATATGTGCGAGACGACTTGGTGCAGCTTGATAGCCCAGGCGCGGGAGATGATCCGGGTGGCGCGGGAGCAAGGGGTGGTGGTGCGAGTGGCAGAGAACTTCTTCCGCTTTGCCTGCGACCGCTTCGCCCTAACGGTGAAGGACAGCGGGTTTATCGGCCGCATTGGCCGCATCTTCAGCTACGCCGACCACACCGGGTATCACAACAACTCGCGCTGGGTACGCTTTTTTGGGCATCCCGTATGGGCACAGGCCATCGGGCATTCGATGGAGACGCCGTCCTTCCGCTCTATGCCGCACCGCTTTCACTCCGGCGAGCACTTCACGGCGCATTACTTCGGTTTTGCCGATGGCGAGATGGTCGCCGATCAGCTTGCCAATGGCAAAGGCTGGTTGGGGCGGCATCCGCGGCCTGGGTACACCGAATGGCAGGGCGAGCGCGGGACGCTGCTCTATCGGGCGCAGGATCCGGGGGTGGGAGCGAGCAAGGGGGGCTTTACGATCGCCAAGATGCAGCTTAGGCGCTGTTCGGATGCTGGGATTGACCCTGAGCACGGGGTGGAGACGATTCGCTCGATTGCCGACGAGATCGTCGATGTCATCGACGAGGACGACGGCTATAGCTGGACCCGGAGCTATGCCGACACCAGCCTGGGCCGGATCGAATACGAAAATCCCTTTCGCACCAATGAGTATTCGAATCTGCGCAAGGACTACGGCGCATCGGCGATGAGCCATATTGCCGACTTTGCGCTCGCCGTGCGGGGGGTGCAGCAGAGCGAATTCGACGACGAAGACGCGTTGATGTCACTGGCGATGAATATGGCCTGCGATTTGTCGGCGCAGAACGAGGGGCAGCGGATAGCCCTGCCATTGGCCGACGAGGCGGCTGCGGACGCTCCGCAGCACCAGAGCCTCACCAAACAGTACGGCATCGATCCAATGGACGTAGAGGGCATGATGTCGGTCAACTACGCCCAGCCCTGACGTGGGACGGGGCACGCTTTATCCGCCCGAGTCGCGGACTTTGCGCGACGCCCAGACGGGTGCTGAAGTCCGCCAGATTACGGCGCATGAGTCCATTCACCACCATCCTTTCTACTATATCCCCGCGTACGACGACGCGATGCGGCATCTGGTGTTTGTCTCGCACCGCACGGGCCGCCCAGAGCTTTTTTTGGAATTGCGCGATTCTGGACAGTTGCTGCAGCTAACCGAGCACGAGGAGCTGGCCGAGTTTTCGATCGCGCCGTCGCACGATGGCCGTTATGTCTATTTCACCGATGGGCAAGGGGCTTGGCGGGTGGATACTGAGACCTGTGAGGAAGAGCAGTTGGCTTCTTTCGCCACCGAGTCCATGCGCGAAAAAGGCATGGTTGCAGCGGCGATGGGGACGACGGCGCTTAGTTACGACGATCAGTGGTGGGCGGTGCCGGTGAAGATGGGCGATGTGGCGCGCTTGGTGGTGATTGATATCTGTAGCGGCGCGAGTGAGGTGATTGTGGAACGGGATTCGATTGGCCATCCAGAATTTCATCCGAATGATAGTTCGCTGTTGCGCTACGCCGGGCCGTATTACGAGCGGATGTGGGTGGTAAATCGGGATGGCAGCGGCCATCGGCTGGCGTACGCGCGCGAGGGGAACGAGTGGATCGTCCACGAGACTTGGCACCCGTGCAAGCGGGAGTTGCTGACGACGCGCTGGCCGCACGGAGTTATCGGCGTTGATGTCGATACCGGGGCCGTGCGGCCGGTCTGTTCGTTCAACGCTTGGCATCCGATGGTCAGCCGGGATGGCGCGCGAATGGTGGCGGATACGACGTTTCCCGATAGCGGGTTGCAGGTGTTTGATCCCAACGATGGGGTCGGTGCGCCGCAACTGCTCTGCCTGTCGCGGTCGAGTAACGAGGGCAAACACTGGAATACTGACCACTGTCCGTACGACGATGGCCCGGTTGAGGTCTATGCGCCGCAGCACACGCATCCGCATCCGAATTTTTCGCCGGATGGGCGCTACGTGGTCTTTGCGTCGGATCAGAGTGGATGGGCGCAGGTGTACGAGTGCCGAGTTGAGATTTAATCCCTAAATAGAGGAAGGATCATGCTACCTATCGTCGATACGCATCAACACATGTGGGATTTGGCGCAGTTTGCGCTGCCGTGGCTGGAGGGCGAGGGAATGGACCCGCTGCGGAAAAATTACTTGATGAGCGATTACTTGGCCGCGGGTGCTGGGGCTGGTATTGCCCGCACCATTTATATGGAAGTGGATGTCGCCGCTGAGCAGCACATTGCGGAGGCGGAGTTTGTCGCTGGCTTGTGTAGGACCGACGACAATCCAATGGCCGGGGCGGTGATCGGGGGCAGTCCGGGGGAGGATGGTTTCCGCGCTTATATCGACCGCTTTAAGGACGAGGGCGCTATCAAGGGTGTGCGGCAGGTGTTGCACGTGCCTGACGCCGAGCCGGGCCATTGTCTGCAGGAGGGTTTCGTTCGGGATGTGCAGTACCTAGGAGAGATCGGCATGAGCTTCGATTTGTGCCTGCGGCCGAGCGAGTTAGGAGACGCGGTCGGCTTGGTGGATCAGTGTCCAGATACGCTTTTCATCGTCGATCACTGCGGCAACGCCGATCCGCAGATCGTCAACGGCGCGGCGGATCACGATCCGGCCAACCCGTTCAGCCACACCAAAGAGCAATGGCAGAGCGACATGGCCGCATTGGGCGCACGGGAACAAGTAGTCTGCAAAATATCCGGGATCGTCGCTCGGGCACCCGCAGGATGGAGCGCAGACACACTGGCGTCGGCGGTCAATCACTGCTTGGACAGCTTTGGGCCGGATCGGGTGGTGTTCGGCGGCGACTGGCCGGTGTGCAACTTTGGGGCGAGTTTGGGGGCGTGGGTGGCGGCGCTGCGGGAGATCGTCTCCGGGCGGCCGGAGGAAGAGCAGGCTAAATTGCTCGCCGGCAATGCCGAGCGGCTCTACGGACTGGAGTGAGCATGGACCCTTTTGAGAAAGTAGCGATTGGCAATACGGGCGTGGAGGTGACGCGGCTTGGGTTGGGCGGCGCGCCTTTGGGTGGGATGGTCTTAGCTGATGGAATTTTTGTGGGCAGCGGCTACGACGAAGCGTTGGCCATCATCCGCCGGGCCTATGAAATGGGCGTGCGCTATTTTGATACCGCGCCGATGTACGGCGATGGGCGCAGCGAGGTGCGCTATGGACGTGTGTTGGGCGAGTTTCCGCGTGAGTCGTTTGCCATCTCGACCAAGGGATCGCGGGTGTTGCGGCCTGAAAACCCGGACGATTTGGAACTTTACAGCGAGGACGGGATTCCGCACTACGTTTACGATTTTGATTTTAGCGCTGCGGGCTTGCAAGCCTCGCTCGATTCGAGCTTGGAACGGCTGGGATTGGCGGCGGTGGATATCTTCTTCGTCCACGATAGCGACTTCAAGGGGCAGCACACCGACGAGGACTTTATCGAGGCGCTGGAGGCTGCGGTCGAATTGCGGGCGACCGGCACGGTCAAGGCTATTGGCATGGGCATGAACGAGTGGGAGCGCACTGGGCGGATGGTCGAGCGCTTTGACTTGGACTACATCCTGTTGGCTGGGCGTTACACGCTGCTGGACCAATCGGCGTTGCCCGAATTTTTGCCGCTGTGCGTAGAGCGCGGGGTGAAGCTGACCATGGGCGGGCCGTACAACAGCGGCATCCTCGCCCGCGATTTGAACCAGCCGGTTTCTTTTGATTACCTGCCCGCGCCTGAGCATCTGGTGCAACAGGCCAAGGCACTCAAGGCCGTCTGCGACCGGCACGGCGTTGAACTGCGGGCCGCAGCATTGCAATTTCCCTTTGGACACGAGGCGGTGATTTCGGCGGTGCCCGGCGCGGCGTCGGTGGCCGAGCTAGAGGACAATGCGCGCGTGATGCAGGTGGAGATTCCGCCGGCTCTGTGGGCGGAGTTGAAGGCCGAGGGGCTGCTGCCAGAGGGGGCACCGACGCCGTGAGATTCACCGCGCCGACGGCAAGGTGAACTCTATTCGCCGCCCAATCTGGGTCCGATTATCGCAGGGGTCGCTGAATAAGCGTGTAAGTGCTTTTTAAGTGTCTGTTAAAATTGTAGTTGCGATTTCTTGCAGTTAGATCAATCTCCTACACCGCAAGAGGTAACGGGATATTGGGCCCCCAAGACAAAAAGCAGGGCCATGCTCAGATTCAAGAGGAGGAGTCGTTCAATTTCACTAGTTCAGCACCTTCAACAGGGTGGTGAGTTGTAGGCCCACCACGCCGAATAGGATACCGAGAATCCAGCGTTGGCCGGCGCGAAGATCGGCCATGGCTCGCTCCATGCTCTCCAAGCGGCGATCTAACTGCTCGGCGATCCCTTCTAACCGTCCAATGCGGCGGTCGTGGTCTTGCTGCGGAGTAATCGGTTCGTTCATGCGGTCATCTCTTCGTCAAGATCATAACGGACGTTACACGGCGACGCAACCACGGGCGAAGTCGTGGGGGATAGGCGATGTTGGAGACATTGCAATATCCGTGCCAGCGTCGCTGCTGGTCTGGTAGAGGGAGCTTGTGAGCGGTGCCTACTGTGTCGGCAAACATACACCGATGAGTTGTTTACGCGCCGTGGGTACTTGTCGGCTCCCTTGCTCAAGGCTCTTTTCCGTGAAATAGTGCAGGGTCGACGATAAGGATCGCCATGATGGTTTCTGATGATGAGCCGACCGCATAACATCAGTTATACCAGATCGTTTTAGGCCAGATAGTCTTTGACCTTTCGGGCAAGGGCTATCTGGCCTTTCTTTGGGCTGGAGGGTGGTAGCGGATCGCGTATATCACAGGGAGGCAGCTATGGCCAAACGACTGGTGTATTTTAACGGCGAGTTCGTCCCCGAGCCGGAGGCGCGGATCTCGATTTTCGACTGCGCGCTGATGTATGGGGACATGGTTTTTGAGATGACGCGGAGCTTTGGGCAACAGCCCTATCGGCTACGCGAGCATCTGGAGCGGCTCTACGGCTCGCTCAAATACGCGCAGATCCACTGCGGGATGGACATCGACGCAATGGAGGAGGCGACCCACGAGACCATTGCCCGCAACCTGCCCGCGATAGGCGCGCTGGACTTCCAGATCATGCACGACGTCACGCGCGGTGCCCTGCCGCTGTACAATACTATCGTCAAAGAGGGCACGGCCCCCATTGTCACCATCAACGTCTTCCCACTGGTGCGGCATATCGGCGGGATGGCGCATCTCTATCAGGAGGGGACGCACTTCGTCGTCCCGCCTCAGCAGTCGGTGCCCTCGCGTTACATCGACCCCAAGGCCAAAAACCGCAGCCGTATCTTCTACAAGATCGCCGAGTTGCAGGCCGCGCAGATGGAAGCTGGTGCTCAGGCGCTTCTGACTGACGAGCACGGCTTTATCACCGAGGGAACGGGCAACAACTTCTTCATGGTCCGCGACGGCCAAGTAATAACGCCCAAAGGGCACAATGTCCTGCGCGGCGTATCGCGCGGCGCGTGTATGGAGTTGGCGGGCAAGCTCGGTCTCCCTTTGTGCGAAGCCGACATTGAGCCTTACGACGTACGCGAAGCCGATGAGGCGTGGTTTACCAGCACTACGATCTGCATGGTGCCGATTACGCGCTTTAACTTTCAGGCGGTGGGCGACGGCCAAGTGGGGCCGGTGTATAGCCAGTTGCTAGCGGCGTGGTCTGAAGAGGTCGGAGTGGACATCGCCGATCAGGCGCGCCAGTACGCCGAGATGATGGAGGAGTGGGCCCCCTAGGAAGGCTCTGATTATGACCGACCATCCCACAGACGCCGAGCGCTTCTTCTTCGACAACAACGGGTACTTGGTGCTGGAAGACTTCCTCGCGCCGGATCGGGTCGCAGCGCTCTACGCGGCACTGGAATGCACCATTGAGCGGCGGCGCGACTCCCAGTTCAAGCGCGAGCACGAGCCAGCTTTTGCCGACCGGCTCGACGCGGCCAACGTGCGGGTCATGCACCTGCTGGCCGAAGACCCGCTCTTTTTGGAAATGCTCGACTACGAGCCGATGATGGCCTACGTCCACGGTCTGTTTAACGAGATGCCGCACCTGCACTCGACGGACGCCTTCTACGAGGTTGAACCCGCCGACTACCACGGACAGGGCTGGCACATCGACGGCATTCAGGATGGCTTCCGCAACCTCAAGCCGCACATCCCCCTGTTGCAGTTCAAGGTGGGCTATTACCTGAGCGACATGAGCGCGTCTGATCAAGGCAACCTGACCTTAGTGCCCGGCAGTCACAAGGCGCTGCTAGAACCGGACACGGGGAATGGTATGCCCGGGGCCGTGCAGATATGTGGCGGCCCGGGGACGGCGGTGCTTTTCCACAACGCGATGTGGCATACGGCTGGTTCCTTTACGCGCCGTGGGGGCAAGCGGGTGATGCTGTATTATGGATACGAACATCCGTGGATGCTGGCGTGTGCCGAACAGTGGCGCTACGACCAAGCCTTCTTGCAGGGGCTTTCACCAGCGCAGCGGCGCTTTTTCCACGGGTTTGTGTTCGACCCGCCTGAGTATCGCTGGGGATGAACTGGAACTCGCCCGATCTACGAGGTCGCCGCCAGTTGGGCCTGACCCTGTTTTTGATCTCGCTAGCTATGCTGTTTGGGGCCAGCATCGCGGCTTTTGCCTACCTGCGGCTGACCAGCCCGGCGCTACAGGGGAGCGAGCGCATGGAGCTGCCGCTGGCGCTTGGCGTTTCGACGGTGGTGCTGTTGGGCGCTGGGGTGGCGATGTACAAGGCGACGCAAAACGCCAAGCGCGGGCACTTCCCGCTTTTGCGGCGGTGGTTGGTCTGGGCTTGGGTGACGAGCGCGTTGTTTATCGCCGTACAGGTGCCGGCGCTGATGCAGCTACTCGACCGCCACCAGGCCCTAGGGGTGAGTGTCTATGGCATTGCATTCGCACTGGTGGTAGTTCACGCGCTGCATGTGGTAGGCGGTATGGTGCCGTTGTCGATGCTGGCTTGGAAGGCGCGCGGGAATCGGCTCGACAGCGAGCACTTGCTCGCCGTGCGGGCCTGCGCCGCGTACTGGCATTTCCTCGAAGCGGTGTGGATTGCGCTATTGGCCGCGTTCTATGTGTGGGGGTGAAGGGCCTTGGGCTCGCAACGGCTCAGCCTTGTCGGCGCGCGGCCTGAAGTTCTTGCGGTGTGAGCAGATCCGGGTATGATATAGGGGTTTTACTGACTATCTATGTCTAACAGTTCCAATCACTTAACTGGGAGGGGTTATTATGCGGAGCATATATGAGGACTTGGCCGGTCTAATGCGCCTGTTGGGAACGGCGGCCCTGAGTCTCGTCCTCGTCGGTTCGCTCGTCGTCGGGGAGGCGGCGTGGTCTGAGGAGGCGGAGGAAGAAGACGAGGAGGGGGCCTATACCGAGGATGTCTATCTGATGGAAGAAGCCATCGTCGTGGGGTCGCGCCATGCGCCGCGCTCGGAGAAGGAGTCGGCTGCGCCCGTAGATGTGCTGAATGCCGACGAACTGCGCACGCAAGCTGCGGTCGATATGGACGACATGCTGCGCACCTTGGCTCCATCGTACAATATCCAGCGGCACGGTATTGACGACGAAGCAACCTTAGTGCGCCCGGCCACGCTGCGGGGCCTGCCGCCGGACAACCTGCTGGTGCTGGTCAACGGCAAGCGCCGCCATCGCTCCGGCGTAATCGCACTGTTGGGTAGTTCGCTCAATACGGGATCGCAAGGGCCGGATTTGAGCGTGATCCCGGCCATTGCTTTGAGGCAAATGGAACTGCTGCGCGACGGCGCGGCGGCCCAGTACGGCTCCGATGCCATCGCCGGGGTTTTGAACCTGCGATTGCGCGAAGCCTCCGAAGGGGTGCTGGTGGAGACGCGAGGGGGCCAGTACTTCGAGGGCGACGGTAGCTTGTATCAAGTCGCCGCCAATGTCGGCCTGCCGCTTACCGAGGATGGTTTTTTCAACGTCAGCGTCGAGTACCGCCAGAGCGATCCAACCATCCGCAGCGGCCAACGCGCCAATGCGGAGACGCTGAGGGAGCGGGGCTATCCCGTCAAGGAGCCGGCGCAGATTTGGGGTAGTCCCGACCTCGACGGCGTGTGGAATACCTTTTTCAACAGTGGAGTTGATCTCGGCAATGGGTCCGAAGCCTATAGCTTTGGCGGCTGGGCCAAGCGCCGCGCCGAAGGGGGCTTTTTCTTCCGCGCTCCAGGTACTTCCTCGGCGCGCAGCAGCGTATTCCGCATCGGCGATCAGCGGGCCGTAGCCGATCTCGACTTGGACGATGACATTGATCCTGCAAACTTGGACGTACCTTCTTTGGACTCCAGCTTCGACGAGACCCAGGCTTTCGTCGATGAGTACCAGGGCGATCTCTTTCTGTTCAACGAGCGCTTTCCGGGTGGTTTTACACCGCGCTTTGGAGCCGACATTCGCGATGTGAGCTTGGTGGCTGGGCTGCGCAGTGCCCGCTCCGGCGGCCTCAGGTGGGACGCCAGTGTCAGCGCCGCCCGCAGCAATATAGAATTCTTCATCTTCAATACCATCAACGCCTCGCTGGGGCCGGATACGCCGACGTCGTTCCGCCCGCGCGACTACATCCAGACCGAAGTCGCGGCCAACCTCGATCTTTCCTATGCGATGGAGGTGGGTGGTTTGGCGTCGTCGCTCGGCCTCGCTTGGGGTGCGGAATGGCGCCAGGAGACGTTCGAGTCCGTGGCCGGTGATGAAGCCTCCTACGTGGTGGGCCGCTTTGCCGCTCAGGGCTTCAGCAGCGGTTCCAACGGCTATCAGGGGCTGCACCCGAGTAACGCTGGCAAGTGGGATCGTCCCAACTATGCCTTGTACTTGGATTTGCAGGCGGACGTGGTGCCGCAACTCCAGCTAGGCACGGCCGTGCGCTACGAGGATTTCTACGCCGACTTTGGCAATACCCTCAACGGCAAGCTCTCGGCCCTATTGCGGGCTAGCGACCGGGTCAACCTGCGCTCGACGGTTAGCACTGGGTTCCGCGCTCCGTCGCCCGGCCAAGCCAATCTCCGCGCCGTGACTACTGGCTTTTCCGGCACCGGTGGTTTGACCGAGCAGGGACAGGTGCCGCCCACCCATCCCATTGCCGCGGCCTTGGGTGGCGAGGAACTGACCGAGGAGAAGTCCGTGGGATTTTCCGTCGGCACCACCATGGAACTCGCCGACGGTTTTGATCTGACCCTCGACTACTTCGACATTGCCATCGAGGACCGCATCGCCCTGACTGGAAATATCAAGATCACCGACCAAATTGCCCAGATCATCCGGGACGATGAATCCCTACAGGGCGTCAGCGTCCTCCAAGAAGTCAAGTTTTTCTCCAACGACTTCGACACCCGCACCCAAGGAATTGACTTGGTGCTGTCGTGGACGTGGACGTGGGACACCCAATCCCTGTCTCATATCGATGTCGCTTATAACTGGACTCGGAACGTCCTCGAGGACTTTTCGCAAGTGCGGACCGTCAGCGAATTCCTCGGCAAGCCCTTGGACGAACCGATCAGTTTCAAACTGATGACGCCCCGGCGCGAGGTGGAACTGGCGGACATGAACCCCAAGCATCGCTTGGTGCTCACCGGCAGCCACCAAATGGGCGCTTGGAACGCCATGCTGCGGCCCAGCTATTTTAGCGCTTGGAAGGCCTGCCGCTTCCAGGACAACAGTTGCGGCGATCTCGATTCCTTTGACGGGGGCGTCATTGTCGATGCCGAAGTCGGCTACACCTTTGCCGAGCGCTACCAGTTGAGCGTGGGAGCGCAGAATATTTTAGACTCAGTGCCTGAAGCCGCGCCCGAGGAGACCGCCGGCCAGGGCAATCTGCGCCCAGAGAGCACGCCTTGGGATTACAATGGTGCTTTCTGGTACACGCGCTTGTTTGCGGAATTTTGATTGCAAACCGTCTGACCAAGCAGACGGTGGACGATGCGACCGCTGTAGGGGGCGGTTTCAAACCGCCCCCTACTATTTGCGCTTGGATGCTGATCTGTTTCCGCGACCCCTAGTAGGCCACGGCCACGATCCGTCTCGCACTGCGATCTCCAGCGTCGCCAGCGATGTGTAACTCGGCTATGTAGAGGCCGGGTGGTACGCGCTGGCCGTATTGGTCGCGGCCGTCCCAGTGCCATGTGATGTGGCCAGCTTGGCCGTCCCGCTCTTGGGCAAAAAGTGGCCGACCGGACAAATCATAGAGCCGCAGGTGCAAGGGGCGAGCGGAGAGCACGTTGATGAGGTCGAAGGAAACTAGGAGTTGGTCGTTTATTCCGTCGCCGTTGGGCGTAATGAGCGCGGGGCTGAACGAGAGGTCGGCAAAAAGCTGGTCGGCGATGGGCAGACGCACGACGTTGGAACTGCTCTCGACTTGGGGGGCGGCGTCGCCTGGGTCCACGAGTTGCCGCGTTTGCGCTTTTTGGCTGTCTTCGAGAAAGGCGTCGAAGCGGGTCGCCTGTAGGTAAATGGGGGAGGTAAAGCGCAGTTCGACGAGTTGGCGGCTGCGGATGCGGCGCGGGAAGGTGGTGCGAAATCCCTGCGCGAGAGTATCGGTGACCACCTCGACAGGCTCGCCATCGACCAAGGCGGCGTCAAAGCGGGGGACGGTGGTGGCTTCAATGGCGATCTGGTCGAAGCCGTCGCGGGTCGTCGCGGGCCGCAGGAAGTAGGAAAACTGGGTCTCTTGGCCGGGTGCGACTTGGAGGGGGAACACTTCGCCGACGACCTCGGACGCTAGGGGATCGCTGAAGTTGACGGCTAGCCAGTTGAAGTGGGGAGCTTGCGACGGGCTATCGGACACCAAGCGCACGTCCAGTTCCATAAAGCGGCGCGGAGAAGGTGACTGGAAGGCCGCGCCCGACGCGCTGTAGATGTTGCTCCAGGGGCTCCAGTCCGCCCCGGGGATGCGCGTGGTGTCGATTTTGCCCTTGAAACTGGGGATCAGTTTGTCGTAGCGCTTCTGGGTTACTTCCTTGCCATTTTTGTCGTGAAAAGTGTATTGCTCTACGACCTCGTTGCCCGTGCGCGAGCGGATTTCGATGTGGGTGCCCAAGGGGGTCTGGGCCTGCCACTCAAGCGAGTTGAGGTTCTTGCCGCTTTCTAGGTCGATGAGCGGCGAGCGGAGACGGACCGCGAGGGGGTAGCCCTCGCCGTACACTTGGATTTCTTCGGCCGAGCCAGATGCTCGGCAGCCCCAGCTCGCGGCGGCGTCGGGCACGGTTGCGGCGCAGGTGGCGTCCCAAACTAGCCAAGCGATGCGGACGTAGCGGGCTGGCAGGGTGGGAAACTGGTGGTCGGCTAGCCCGGCCCTGTGGTTTTCGCTGTCGGGGTAGCCGGCAAAGTGCCGCGTCCAGCGGCGGGTGCCGTCGGGGGCGATGGTGCCGTCGGAAGTGAGGATCTCGTAGTTTTTGTAGCTGAATGAACGCGGACCGCTGGCTCCGGCCCGAGTGCGCAGCAGGTGTTCGCCAAAGCCACCGCGGATGGCTATGCCAGTAATCAGGCGCACGAAGTCCACTGGATAGACGGCCCCTAAGTCGATGGTGATATGGCTCCAAGTGTTGTAGGTGTTGCGCGGCTCGCGCCCGTTGCGCCAGCGATTGAAGATCGAGCCATCGACTAGGTTGAGCGCGTTGCCCAAGGTGACTTCTTCGGCGCGGACAAAGACGTCGATGACTATGTCGATAGTTCCGCCGCGCTCGATGAGGTTGAGGGTGAGATTGTCGCCGATGCTCTCGACCTCGACGGCGACGAGCTGGGCGTTGGGGACGTGTTTGAGGTTGCGGATTTGCAGGTAGCGTATGGGCGTTAGGTAGAGCGCAGCGCCTGGGGCGAATGTGACGCGGTGGCGCGCGTTTTCCTTGAAGCGTTCCTTCATGCGGTAGATCAGGGAGCCTTCAATCGGATTGGCTACTTGGTCGAGTTGCGGCTCGCCGGAGGAGAGCAAAAGGTCGAACAGTTCAAAAGGGGGCGTATCGGCGGCAAAAATGAGCGCGACGCTGTGTGCCGAGACGCTGCGGCCGAGGTCGATTTCCACGAACCAGTCGTCTGGGGCGTCGTCTGGGTTGGGTGCCCAGCCGGTCGCTAGGTTGCCGTCGAGGAGCGCAATGGCGTCCCTAGGATTGGAGCCGGCCCGGCGGATACCGCCGCCTAGCTGGAGGGCATCGCGCACAGCGTCGGTATTTTTTGTAACGCGCAGCGGCTGAATCGAGCCATTGGGTGCAACCTCGACTGCGCCGAGGGGCAGTTGCCAATCGCTCCAATCGCGTGCCGAACTGAAGCGCAATTGGTCGGCGTCAGCCGCGGCGACCAAGCAGAGGAACAATAGGACGGCGGACATGGGGCTAGGTGCTCAGCGCAACAGGAGTAACTTGCGCACTTGGACCTGCTCACCGGCGCGCAGGCGGTAGATATAAACACCCGTGGCCAAGCGCACACCCGCGTCGTTGCGTCCGTCCCAATGGGTGGTGTAGTGTCCGGCTGCGTGCCAGCCGCGGGTAAGCTGGGCGACCTTTTGACCGGCGAGGTTGTAGATGGTCAATTCGATGTCGGCTGCTTGCGGCAGCGCGAAGCGGAGGACGGTGCTGCTGTTGAAGGGGTTGGGGACATTTTGGGCGAGGACGAAGGCCGCCGGTTGCTCTGTGCCGGATACCGCGGCGACGGCTGTCGGCACGCGCGGTAGAGACGGAATGCGCGTTATGAGACGCACATCGTCTAGGTAGAAGGTGCCCGTCATGTTGCCCCCAAAGCGGAGAGCGTCAATCATGTCCACTTGGTCGAGAAGGCCGGGGCCGTAGTAGTTGGGTTGGTCGAATATCGTGAAGGGGATTTCTATGACTTGCCACTCGCGGCGCGAAAAGTCGATGTGGAACTGTTCGGGATCGCGCGCCAAATCCACGCCGAGATCGTCGATGAAGAGGGCGAAGATGGGAAAGTTAGGCAGTTCGATGTCGCCGGGATGGAAGGCGAAGCGCACGCCAGCAAAACCGAGGGGATCGACGGGTGCAGCCGGCCGGAATTCAACGGTCCACGGAGTGTAGAAGTTTTGGGGCTCCGCTTTGACAGCGACGGCGCGAGTGCCGTAGAAGATGGGGCCATCGCCTGTGACCTGCATTTGGGCACCGCTGTCGCCGATCAATTGCCAGTCGGCAGCTACGCTTTCGTCGAAGACGGACAAGTCCGGCGGCAGGAGGGCGATCGAGTGGATAAAGTCGATGCCCTTGAAGACGCCATCGACCTCTTGTTCGAGGCGCACGATCACTTTGTAGAAGCCCTTGGGCAGGTCGGCGGTCTCTAAGCGGGTGTCGAGTTGGTAGGTCTGGTCGTCGAGGGCGACTAGCGGCAGCGCGTCCGGGCCGCCCAAAGAGCTTAGGTCTGCGGTTAGGCGCGGCGATCCGCCGTCGGGGACGAGCCGTTCGACGCGTACTGTGGCATTGACTTGGAGCGCGTCGCCGACAGATAGGGCGTCGGGCATTTGGTGTTCCCACGAGCCGCCGATGGGGCTGTAGGTGATCTTGATGACGAGGTGGTTGCGGTTGTCGCTAGTGACGTATAGACTGCCCTCGGCGTCGCTGGCAAGCCCGACGGGGAAGCCCCAGACATCGCCTTGCGTCTTGCCGGCTTGGAAGCCGGTGATGAAGCTGCCCATGCGGGCGTCGCTGCCATCGGGTTGGCTAAAGAGGGCGGCTACTAGGTAGCCGGGGTGCGACGAGAGCTTAGCTTTGCCGGCGCGGAAGGCGACGAACGCGGCGTTGTGGTAGCGGGAGGGAAACTGGTCGCTGGTGTAGAAGTGGAGGCCCATCGGCGCGTAGTGAGCTGGTACCAAGGCCACCGGGCGTTTTTGGGTGGCGGCGAGGAGGCTGTCTTGGCGGGTGATGGGCAGTACTTTTTCGTAGCCAGCAATGGTAAAGTCGCTCCAGACTTGGTGGCTGTGGACCAGCGGGTAGCCCATAAAGTCTTGATCCCCGATGATGTCAATCCACTCCGGCGGGCGCGTGCGGCCTTCGAGGTCGTGGCCGTTGTGATTGGCCCACAGCGCATTGGTCTGCGGGTGGAAGTCCATGCCGATGACGTGGCGGATGCCGGTGGCAAAGATGCGGCGATCGCTGCCGTCGGGATTGAATTGCAAGATGGTGCCGCGCTCGGGGTGGTGGGGCACGGGATTGTTGGTGTTGGCGACGACCTGAAAGCCCTCGTCCATGCGACACAGGTCGCAGGGGGAGCCGACCGACAGATACATTTTGTCGTTGCGGCGATCGACGACGAGGGTGCGGGTATCGTGCCAGCCCTCCCAAGGAACGTCGGGCAGGACGACTTCTTCTTGTTCGTATATTAGGTCGCCATCGGTGTCGCGCACGCGGATGACTTGGTGTTCCTCGGCGACGTAGAGCGCGTCCTTGTAGAACAGGAGGCTGTGGGCTTCTCTGAGGCCGCGCAGGGCGACGATGCGCTCGTCGGCGACGCCATCGCGGTCGCGGTCGGGCAGAGCGACAATCTGGTCGGCACCCATGTTGGCTACGTGCAACACGCCATTGGGGTCAAAGGCCATAAAGCGGGGTTTGCGCAGGCCCTCGTGGGCGAAGACGTGGGCCGAAAAGCCAGGGGGAAGATTGAGCACCAAGTCTTGGGGCACGGCACCGCGAAAGGGCTCGGGCACAATGAGCGGAGTCGGCTGCAAGCCCAGATTGACCTCGGGGACTAACGTGCCGGGTGGGTAGTCTTCGTCTTGGGCGAGGACCGCAGTGGTGACACTGAGGGCGAGGACGAATGAGAGGACAATGAGCATGGGAGATCTTTCGGGTTGGGGTAGGTATTCGTTTCTAAATTAGCATTTTTTGTACCATAGGTGTCAACAATAAGCCGCTAGTGCCAAGTCTCTATTGGAAGCAGATAGGCATTTTTCACTTTTTATTCAATCGGAGGATCGATACTGATGCCACTGATGCCGCTTACAGGACGCCTTGTGCTAGGAATCGCCGTGCTAATTGCGGTGTGCTACGGTCTGGCCGCAGCCTATCTCTATTTTTTCCAAGAAAAATTCGTCTATAGGCCGAGTACTCGCATAAAGGTCACGCCGGCCTCGGTGGGGATGTACTACGAGGAAGTCGCGTTAGTCGCCAGCGACGGAGTGCGGCTGGCTGGGTGGTACCTGCCGTTGGCCGATGCGCGGGGCACGGTGCTTTTTTGCCACGGCAATGCGGGCAACATATCGAATCTGATCGCAGTGGCCCAGGATGCACATCGGTTGGGCTTGGGAATTCTGCTGTTTGACTATCGCGGCTATGGCCAGAGCGAGGGCACGCCTTCTGAGGAAGGTACGCACCGCGATGCAGAGGCGGCTTGGAACTACTTGGTGCAAGAGGCTGGGCTAGCCCCAGATCAGATCGCGATTATCGGCCGCTCGCTGGGCGGGCCGATTGCCGCACGGCTGGCGCGAGACAAGGCACCGGCTGCTCTGCTCTTGGAGGAGACCTTTACTTCCATACCCGAGCTGGGCCGAGAGTTGTATCCGATCTTTCCGGTCGGTTTGCTCGCCCGCTACGAGTATCCCACGCTGGAGTATCTAAAGCAGGTCCAATGCCCAGTGCTGATAAGCCACAGCCGCGGCGACATGTTTATTGTATTTGAGCACGGCCAGCGGCTGTACGAGGCCGCTAGCCCCCCCAAGGCGTTTACCAAGCTGCGGGGCGGCCATAGTTCGGCCTTTAGCGAGGATGCGGCTACGTATGAAGCTGGAGTGGAGGCGTTTTTGACGGAGGTGCTGGGGTGGTGATGGAGGGGATGACGTTACGTAGGGGCGACCGGCCGGTCGCCCCTACCACAAAACCAACCTGTGGAGGTAGAAATGAGCAGAACGAAGAAGGGCGAGGTGGTCCAATTAGCGATGGTGGGTTGCGGCGGCATGGCCGGGGCGCACTTGCGGGGATACGAAGAGTTGTTGGAAAAGGGTGAGACGCGGTTCCGCATTGTCGCGGCTGTAGATGAAGTGCCAGCGCGTGCTGAGGATTTTGCTGCGCGCATCAATGGGTTCGCTGACTGGGAGGTCAATGCCTATGCGAGCGTGGCCGAATTGCTCGCTGGGGAAGACGCGCTCGATGGGGCCGATATATGCAGCCCGCACGGCCTGCATCACGTGCTGGCCTGCGAACTGCTAGAAGGCGGAGTGAACGTGTTGGTAGAAAAGCCAATTGGCGTCACGGTGCGGGCTTCGAAGGAGATCGCACAGACGGCGCAGCGTTGCGGGCGGGTCGCCGCCACGGCCGAGCAGTGCCGCCGCGCCTTGGGCCAGCGCACTATCCACTGGGCCTTCAACGACGGCCTGTTGGGCGCGCCGAAGATGTGGTGGGCTGTGCAGGCGGGGTGGCGCGATCCAGCGGAAGTGCCGAATTGGCACTGGCGCATTGATCGCAAGCTGGGCGGCTGCGGCATGGTCATGGACAGTGGGGCGCACTGGGTTGACACCATGCGCTATTGGTTCGGCGAGATCGACAGCGTGTACGCCCGGGTTGAGCAGATCTACCCGCGCCCCCATCGCCAAGGCGAGGAAATCGTCAATAGTGCGTCCGAGGATTTTTGGACCAGCATATTCAACTTCAAGAGCGGCTTAATCGGCACGTGGTCGTGGACGATCAGTGCGCCGGGCAAGGGTTTTACCCAACTGACGCTGAGCGGCGAGAAGGGATCGATCATCGACACAGACATCTTCCACCCGGCCGCCTTTCAGGCCAATGGCGAGTGCCAGCTCGCCGACGGGACCACGCACAGCATGTCCGAGCTGCAGGAAATGTACTTGGCGACTCTGAGTGAGGAGGAAAAGGACGCGCTCTTCCCCTATGGGATCACCGGCGGGGTGACGCTGGAGTTGTGGGATTTTATCGACGCGTTGAGCGAGGGGCGGCCGGTGGAAATCGACGCGGAGGAAGGCTTGCGCAGCAAGGCCGTCAGCGAGGCTATCTACGAATCTGGTCAGTCTGGGCAGGTGGTACAGGTCGCCGATGTGCTGGTGGGCAAGGTCGACGCGTACCAGCGCGACGTCGATCAGGCGTGGGGGTTATAGAATTAGGAATTGGGAATTAGGAATGGGGAGCGGGAGCGAGCTAAGGAGGTTTAGTTGCCGAGTAGACGGCGCCAGAGCCGCTTGAGGACTTGGTCGGTGAGCGCGGATGGGTTGTTGATGCGCTGGAGATCGGCGATGTGCTCGGGATGAGACGGGTCCGGCAACAGGCGGAACGTGAAGAAGTAGGTGCCGGTGGAGTCGAGATAGAAGTCGGAACGGCCAAAGCGCAGGTCGTAGAAGTAGAGCGCGTCGGCGCGGCGCTCCACCCGGTAGTACCCGCGAGAGAACCAGAACAGGCGCTGGATTGGTGGGTCATCGCGCCGGGAGGAGATGAGGTGGGTGTTGCGCTCGATGCGGCGGAAGTGGATCGCCGAGTCGTCGTCAAACAGGGAGTACAGTCCGGCCCACAGGTGGTCGTCTGTACCGGCTAGGCCCGACCACAGCACGGCGTTGAAAGGGGTCGGCACGACGTGCAGGCGCTCGTAGGGGATGCCTTGTTCGGTGAGGGCGTGGGCAAAGGTGCTGCGCACGTGTAGGCAAATCGCGGCGGTAACAATCAAGTACGCCGTGCTCAAGCACAGGCCCAGCGCGTTGAGCCGTCGCCGCCAGTGCAGTCGCCGTTGAAATAGAGCGGCGATGAGGCCAACGGCTAAGGGCAGGGTATAGAGCGGGTCTATGACGAAGATGGAACCGAAGGCGACCGGGTAGTTGCTGAACGGACTGAACAATTGGGTGCCGTACCCGGTGAAGCAGTCGAGGAGGGCGTGCGTGAGAATCGCCCAGAACGCCAGCGCGGACCACTCGCGCCAGTTCGCGTCGCGGTGTAGCTTAGACAGCGCCCAGCCGATTCCGAGGCCGCCTCCTACCGCGAAGAGCAGGGAGTGCGATATCCAGCGGTGAAAGCCCAATTGGTCGGTCCCCGACAGAAAGGCCGCGCCCAATACGTCGAGGTCTGGGAGGATGCCCAAGGCCGCGCCCCACAGGGGAGCTTTGTTACCAACCTTTTTGCCTAAAACCTTTTCGCCGACGGCTGCGCCGAGTGCGATTTGCGTAACGCTATCCATAGGAGTTTTCGATTTGCCAAGAACAACGTACGAAGAAAACGCCGCGAGTGCATTGTGGCGGCCCGTGGGGCCGGACGAGTGCGCCGATCCGCTTCGGGCCTTGGCGCGGGCGGAGATACCGGCGATCCTGCTGCCCCAAGTATGCACGTCGGCCGACTGTCAGCGGCTGATGGAGCGCTTTGACGAGCGCGGGTTGCTACGCGCTTCGGGTGACGGTCGCACGCGCATCGACATCGGTACTAGTCTCGGCAACCTAGGCGGCGATCAAGAGGCATTCTTGGCTGATGCAGAGGAGACGCACGCGCTTTTTGCTACCCTTTTTGCGGGGTTGATTGATCCGGTGCAGTTGCTTTATCGGCACTTGCAGGCGTTGGCACCCGCCAAGGCGGTTAAGACGGCGCGCGAGCGCGACGGGCGCTTGTACGGCCCGGCCATCTTTCGCATCCACTATGAAACTCACTCCTATAGTCCGCACATCGACCACGTAGTCCTGCGCGAAAAGCGGTTCAACTACGAGGTGGCGCGCTTTACCCACCAATTTGCTGGCGTGCTGTGCGTGCAGAACGCGGATTCTGCGGGTCCCGGAGTACAGGCTGTGTTGCACCGCTGCCTGTGGACCGAGGAGATACAGCCGTATATCGCCGAGGGCCGTTTTCACGAGTATGCGGCTGCCCAAGGCGTGGAGCACTGCGAGGTCGCGCTCGAGCCGGGCGATTTGTATTTCTTCAATACGCGCTGCATCCACGAAGTCCCCGCGGTGCAGGGGGACGATCCGCGGGTGGTGCTCGCCGTCTTCATTGGCTATGCCGAAGACGACGACGAAATCTACGTGTGGTCTTAAGCCGTGCTGCCGTTTACGCCCATCGTCCGCGCTCTGCCGCCGACCGTTCCCTTTGTGCCGCCCGAGGCGTTTGAGAGGGAGCAAGGACAGCCGCTCGCCCTGCGAGTTGGGGCTAATGAGAGCAATTTTGGGATCTCGCCGAAAGCGCGGCAGGCTATGGTGGAGGCGGTGGATCAAGTGCATTGGTACAACGACCCGGAGGGATACGAGCTGCGCTCGGCGCTGGCGGTGCGGCACGGGGTGGTGCGGGAAGAGGTCGCCTTGGGTGCGGGGATTGATGAACTGTTGGGGCTTTTGGTGCGCCTTTTTGCCGAGCCGGGCGATGCGGTGGTGACGTCGCTGGGAGCGTATCCCACGTTTAACTATCATGTCGAGGGGCACGGGGCGGTGTTGCACAAGGTGCCCTATCGCGCGGATCGGGAGGACTTGCCGGCTCTGTTAGCCAAGGCGCGGCAAGTGCGCCCTAAGCTGATCTACGTGGCCAATCCCGACAATCCCATGGGCACCTATCAGCGGGCCGACGAGTTGCGGGATTTTATCGCGGGGTTGCCGCCGGATTGTGTGTTTTTGCTCGACGAGGCGTATATCGACTTCGCGCCGGAGGATGCTCTGTTGCCGCTGGAAGTGGAACGGGCGCAGGTGGTGCGGCTGCGGACGTTTTCCAAGGCGCACGGCATGGCCGGAGCTAGGGTCGGCTATGCGCTGGCGCACCGCGACATGGTGGCCGCGCTCGACAAGGTGCGTAATCACTTTGGCGTCAATCGCATCGCCCAGGCTGGGGCGCTTGCTTCGCTGGGCGACGATAAGTTTGTGCGCTCGGTGGTGCGGCAAGTGGAGGAAGGTCGGCGGGAGTACGAGGCGCTGGCGGCGGAATTGGGACTGCAAACGGTGCCCTCGGCGACTAATTTCGTGGCGCTCGACGTGGGGAGTGGCGAGCGTGCGCGGCGTCTGATGCAGGTGCTTTTGCAGCACGGGGTTTTCGTAAGGATGCCGGGTGTGGCTCCGCTCGATCGCTGCGTTCGTCTGACTATAGGACCGGCAGCCGAGCGGCAAGCCTTTGCGGGGGTGTTGCGCGAGGTGTTGCCGCAATTAGACGAGGATGGATGAATATGACTGCCACCGATACAGCACTTCTCCACCGCGACCCGCAATACACCTACCCGGTTCTTGTCAAAGGCGAGGGGATTTACTTGTACGACGAAGCTGGCAATCGCTATATCGACGGCACGGCCGGGGCTGGCAACGTCACCTTGGGCCATGGTCGCCACGCCATCGTCGAGGCTATGGCCGATCAGGGACGGGAGTTGGCCTATTGCTTTTCGACCTTTTTTACTAACCCGCCAGCCCTTGAGTACGCCCGCCGCTTGGCCGAATTGGCCCCTGGGAATTTGAACCACGCATACTTTGTCTCGGGCGGCTCTGAAGGCGTGGAGACGGCTATTAAACTGGCACGCTTGTACCATGTGCAGCGGGGCCAAGCGCAAAAGCACCAGATCATTGGCCGCTGGCGCGGCTATCACGGCGCTACTTTGGGTGCCTTGGCTGCTACCGGGATGCCGGGGCTGCGGGCACCCTTTGAGCCGTATCTGCCGGCTTTTCCGCATATTGCCTCGTGCTATCCCTACCGCTGCACTTTTGCCGGTTGCGAAGATCGCTGCAATTTGAACTGCGCCCGCCAGTTAGAAGAGACCATCCGCGAGGTAGGGGCCGACAATATCGCCGCCTTTATCGCCGAGCCGGTGGTCATGGCTGGGGTCGCCGCCGGGGTCCCTCCGCCCGATTACTACCCTCTAATCCGCGAGATTTGCGACGAGTACGATGTCCTCTTCATTGCCGACGAGATCATCACCGGCTTTGGCCGCACCGGCAAACTTTTTGCTATTGAGCATTGGGACGTAGTACCCGATATGATCGTTTTTGGCAAGGGGGCCAGCAGTGGGTACGCACCCTTGGGAGGGGTGTTGCTGAGCGAACAGATGCGGCGGGATCTCACGCGCAGCGGCCAGGCTCTGCCGCACGTTTTTACCTATGTCAACAACCCAGTGTCTATGCGCGCTGGCTTGGCCGTACTGGAACTGCTGAAAGAAGAGAGCATTGTGGAACACGCCGCCCAAGTCGGGGACTATTTGCAGGAAAAGGCCCAAGGCTTGACGCGCCACGCTTGCGTCGGCCAAGTGCGCGGCAAGGGTCTAATGTTGGGGATTGAACTGGTGCAGGATCGTCGCAGTCGCAAGCCCTTTCCTCCCGAGTGGGGTGTGTCGTGGCGCGTGCCCCAACTGACCTTGGAACGGGGTTTGGCTATTTCGGGTACTAGCGGGGGAGCTGATTGGGTCGAGGGTGACGATTTGCGCTTTTACCCGCCGCTGATCATTACGGAAGAACAGCTCGACGAGTCCTTGGCCATCATCGACGAGTGTTTGGGTCTGCTGGAAGGAGAAATGCGGCAAAAGGGCTGGGTGCCAGCCTAGCTCAGCGTTCCGCAACCGCAACCGCATTATTTGTCTCCCATGGGTTTATCCCAATCCCTTATCGGCCCTCGGGACAGTAATTCCGCGAGCGTGAGACAGGCTAGGTCGCGTCCGTCCTCCAGCGCCTTGTCGATCGCATCGCGGCCGCCTTTGATCTTCTTTTGCCCATGCACGATGGCCGAACGGACTCCGTAGAAGGACTTCACTCGGTTGGAGGTCCAGCCGCATTGGTCGGTGTCTTGGCCGAGTAGTCGTTCTGCTCGGGCCGCTAGTTGGTGGGTCAGTTTATGTTTGATCGGGCCGTACATGATCTCTAAGGCGATGGAGACATCGAGGATGCGGTCCTCTGCGCTAAAGGGGCCGCCGACTCGGGCGAAAGAGGCGGCGAGGCGGCGGATTGCAAGGTCGATGACATCGCGCCGGCCGCGATAGGTACACCAGCGGCCCGCCAAGGACGCGAAAGCAGTCGCGTCATGCTGGCTGAATGGGTGTTCTTTGGACGCTGCGTCGGACAAGTAGGTGGAGGAGTTGCGAAAACCGCAAGCGAAGTTGGGATCAAGCTCTTCGATCCACTTGGCGACGCGGACAAAGCTCGTGTGGGAAATAAGCGGACTCCGCGTGGCGATAGACAGCAGATCAACTAGGACTTTGTTGTCGTCTGGCAATCGGTCTGTAAGGTCTATCTCGTAGTCGCCGGGGAAGCAATACTTCACTTTCGGGATGCAAGCGCAGCTAGTGGAAAAATCGCCACTGTCCAGGGGAGGTGCGACGCCTGGTCCCCACCTTAGACTGCGCACGAGTGCGGTCGTGCGCACGGGATGGTTTGACCGGTTTGGATTCTGATTCTCGGGTTCGTCGGGTAGGCCGTACGTTGCCCTGACGTCCGCGTAGGGAGCCAGATAGGCGTCGCGGCCAAGATCGAAGCGCCGGTCGAGTTTTAAGCCGTGCAAGAGCGTGATCTCGTAGGCCGGGAGATTGGCCTCCGCTCCAGCCGTCAGATAGCGGTGCAGCAGTTGCGCTGCCTGCTCGCCGCTATCTTTCATCGCGCGTTTAGCCAGATGGGAGACGAGGGATTTCAGTTCGACGTGGAACCAGTCGCGCGTGGCTAGGATGAAGCCGACCCCTTCGCACTTGCCCGAACCGATCAGACCCAGTCTCAACAAGGGATGCTCCCGTAGGATTGCCCTCGCTTCTATAGGATCGGATTTGAGCCAGAGAGGGGATTCTGCGAAGAGCTGCTCGGCAGCGGGATCGTGCTTGGCGCGGGCGGCGAGATCTCGGTATTGCCGGTGGATACTCGGCCAGTATTCGTCTAGCGGGCCGTAGTGTGGGGTCTCTAGTGAAAAGGGGAAAGCGGGTCGCGCCTGTGCGGCAACATCTTCAAGCGCTGCGGCTAGCCGGTCGATCCAATCTGCTGCGTTAAAGGCTGTGCCATTGGCTTGTTTATCAGGTTGAGTAAAGACGTGCCCATTGAAGTTGCTCCAGGTGGTGATTCTTCTATAATCATCGGGCATGATGCGTACTTTCTGGGCAGCGGGGCCGATGCTACTCCGGCAGGGGGACTCGCTCCTTAAGAGAAAAACAAGAGGAAAAAACCGGGTCAAGCGCACCGATACCACGCTTGATGGGCACTTGTGTCGAGTGCGGGGATGCGTTTTAGTAGCAGAGAATTTTCAATAGGAGTAGCTAGTGAAAATACTAGTAGCGGGCAGCAGCGGCTTGATCGGCACGGCGCTCTGTAGCCGGCTGGAACGCGAGGGACATGAGGTGGTGCGCTTGGTGCGGCGGGCACCGGCACAAGGGGAGTTGTACTGGGATCCAGAAGCCGGCGAACTGGAACAAGAGGCGCTGGAGGGGATAGATGGGGTCGTGCATTTAGGGGGACGGAGCATCGTCGCCGGACGCTGGACTGCCACCGTCAAGGCGCAGTTGCGCCAGAGTCGGGTGCAGACGACGCAGCTACTCGCTGAGCGCTTGGCGGGATTGGCCGCACCGCCGAGGGTGTTGGTCTGTGCGTCGGCCGTCGGCATTTACGGCCATCGGCGCGACGAGGAGTTGGACGAAGAAAGCGACACTGGCGAGGGGTTTTTGGCCGAGTTGGGCCGGGCGTGGGAAGGGGCGAGCGCCGTAGCCGCCGAGGCTGGTATCCGCGTCGTACAGGCTCGCTTGGGGATCGTCCTCAGTCGCCGGGGCGGGGCGCTGGCCAAGATGCTGTTGCCTTTCCGTCTAGGGATAGGTGGCAAGATCGGCGACGGACAGCAGTACGTTAGTTGGATTAGCTTGGAAGACGCGGTGGCGGCGCTGATTTATGCCGTGGAAAACGACGCCTTGCGCGGGCCGGTGAACCTGACCGCATCCCAGCCGGTGACCAATGCCGAGCTGACGCGGACGCTGGGGCGCGTGTTGCGGCGGCCGACGCTGTTGCCGCTGCCGGCGTTTGCCGCCAAGTTGGTTTTGGGCGAGTTGGCCAAGGAGGGCTTGCTGGCCAGCCAGCGGGTGCGGCCGAAGCGGCTGTTAGAGGCTGGGTTCGAGTTTGCGCATCCCGAATTGGAGGGTGCGTTGCGCCACGCGCTGACTTCGTGAAGCGCCACATCGGATTGTAAATACAAGGAGCAGATTTTCTATGAACATCATCGTCTTGGTCAGCGACACCTTTCGCTACGACTATCTGGGGTGCAACGGCAATGCGTGGATCGGCACGGCCGCGCTCGATCGCTTTGCCGAGCGGGCGGTGTGCTTCGACCGGCACTATTTGTCGAGCTTTCCGACCATCCCCAATCGCACCGATCTCTTTACTGGCCGCTACAGCTTTCCCTTCCACGGCTGGAAACCGCTCGACGCAGGCATCCCGGTGCTGAGTACGATTTTCGGCGCGGCTGGCTACCAGAGTCAGCTTATCTGCGACACGCCGCATCTGATGAAGGGCGTCCACCATTTTGACCGGGGGTTTGGCGGGGCGTATTGGATTCGGGGGCAAGAGGGAGACAAGCCGCTGTTGAAGGGCAATCTGCCGCCGCGCATGGAGGTTGATGGGGCGAAGACGCGCGTCGATCCGCATATAGCGAAGACGCGCTTTGGCAATTTGGCGACCCTACACGCGTGGACCAACCGCGACTGGGCTTGGGAGGAGGACCGGTTTTGCGTACGCACGGCGCAGACGGCGAGCCGCTGGCTGGAGGAAAATCGCGGCTGCGAGCCATTCTTGCTGTGGGTGGATTTCTTCGACGCGCACGAGCCGTGGGACCCGCCGGAGCATCTCGTGGGCCGCTACGACTCATCGGGGTACGACGGCTCGCCGATGATCCACCCAAACTACGGCCCGGCGACTGCTTATACCAAAGAGGAACTAGCCAACCTCCAAGCTCACTACGCAGCCGAGATTTACTTGGTCAACAAGTGGATTGGCTACGTGTTGGACAAAATTGAAGAGCTAGGGTTGTTCGACAACAGCGTGGTGATCTTTACCTCGGATCACGGTATGTTCGTCGGCGAGCACAACCGCACGGGCAAGTCCAACATCCATCCCGAAGACGACCGCGTCTGGCCGCTGTACGAAGAGATCAGCCACATCCCGCTGCTGATCGCTGCTCCCGAGGTTGCGGGCGGACAGCGGGTGAGCGCATTGACGCAATCGGTGGATTTGCTGCCGACGCTAATGGCTTTGACTGGCGTGGAGAAGAGCGACCTGACAATGCACGGACACTCGCTGATGCCACTGCTGAGCGGATCGGCAGCGCGGCCGCGGCAGTACGCCTTCAGCTCGACTTTTATCCGCAATGGCGGGCCGACGGTGACTGACGAGCGCTGGACCTATTTAGCGTATGGCGAACACGGCGGTGCACCCGAGCTGTACGACATGCAGACCGATCCCCAGCAGCAGACGAATGTGATCGGCGAGCATCCAGAAGAAACTCGGCGGATGCAGCAAGCCTTGGCAGATTTTCTCGATGCGGTGGAGACGCCCGAGGAAAATCGCGCGTTGCTGGGGCCGGTCGGCGGACCGGATTACAATTGACCGTTGCTGCTGTCCCGTGAAGAGGTCGAGCTAGGGGATGGACTGAATTTTTGCTGGAGAGGAAGAGGAGGGGGATGTCTAACGGGTGTTTTTGTGTTGCTCAGTGACGCACTGTACGTCACTCCTCTACGTCGGCGAGTATTTCTTCAAGAGTCCACAAACGCTCGGAGTTAGCGATTAGGGCTTCGATGATCAGGGGATGAGCCTTGATGGTACGTGAGTCGATGAACTCGAAATCAGGCTGCCCGCGCCCGAGCATTCCCCAATCCTCGATCACGAGGATATCGTCTGGGCCTCCCGAGGCTTCTGCGTGGCGATAGAGTGGCATATTGTCCCTCCTTGCAAAAGGTTTTCTGTTGCTTAGACGCCGGTACTGAATAATAGTTGCCGGACATTTATGGGGAGGGCAATTTTTTTATTTATTCAAATATAAGCACTTAGGTAATATACCGCTCTTTTATCCACCGCTCGATGCAGTCGGCTGCCTCGTCGGGATATTCGAGGTGGGGCGCGTGTCCGCAATTGGGGAAGATGTGCAGGTCGGCGCAGGGCAGGTCGGCGGCGAAGCGCTGGGCCGAGCGCACGGGTAAGACGCGGTCTTGTTGCCCCCACAAGACCAAGGTCGGGCAGGTGATGTCGCCAAAGCGCTGGTGGAACGTTTCTATGTCGGGGGGGATGAGGTTCCGCGCTGAGGAGTGATAGGCGTACGCGGCGTTGGGTGTTTCGAGCGCGGCGTGGGCGACTGTTGCGAGTTCGGGGGGGATTTTGCTGCGGTCGTGGAAGCAGCGCCGGAAGGTGCGCCAAGCGGCCAAGCGCAACAGGCCGCAGGTTCGGGCTAGGGTGTGGATCGGAGCGTAGGTCAACAGCTTGCCTAAATGGCTGCCGAGGGTGCGCACGTGGACGGGAAGTTTGTGCGGGTAGCCGGCTGCGTCGATGAGCACTAGGCCGCGTACCTTAGCTGCGAGCACGGGAAAGTCGAGGTACAGGCGCAGGGCCAAGCCGCCGCCGAGCGAGTTGCCCACAAGGATTACGTCGTCTAGATCCAGCGCGGCGATAAAGGCCGCGAGGTAGCTAATCTGCATATCTGGCGAGTAGCGCTCGTGCGTCGGACGGGCGGCAAAGGTCGGCTTGCTGCTGTGCCCGTGGCCGATCAAGTCGGGGGCGATGATGCGGTGGCCGGGCAGGCGGGCGGTCAAGCGGAACCAAGTGGCCTTGTTGTCAAAGATGCCGTGCAGGAGTACTAAAGGGGGGTGGTCCCCTTTGCCATTGTCGATATAGGCCATTTCGACTTGGTCAGCGAGGGCGAGACGATACTCGGCGAACCGAGGGAAGAGGGGCGAGGATGAAGAAGCAATAGACGGCATAGGGTATGTAAAGAAGCATATTTGCCTAGTGAAATTCAACTTGAGGCAACCTTAGTCTATGATCAGGTTTAGGGCGTATCTTAGGGATGGGTTGCGTGGGTCAGCCAAAATATCTTTTGAGTACGTGTTGAAGATGGGTATAAAAGGTTCCTTTCATTAACCTATGGAGGTGCTGTCATGTTGAGATTCGCCGTTATTGGATGCTTAGTGCTATGGAGCGGCCTCGCCGAGGCGGTTAAGTGGGATTTCGACGATGGGACGACACAAGGGTGGTCCGCCAAAAGAGCGTTTGAATGGGGTGGGCCAAATGAATTTTATCTGTTTCCAGGGGAGGTCGAAGACGGCGTGTGGAGGGTCGATGTCTCGCCCTCGGTAGTGGGGGAGTGGGAACCTGCTCCGAATGTGGCCTTGATTTCTTATATCATTGGCTACGATTCGCACCTGTTCGACCGGGTGCGAATCCGGTTCCGCACCGTACATGACCACCCTACGGTAGGGCACGTTAGGCTTGCTTGGACCAACGAGCTCAACCTCGCGGCACCAGGACTCGATCCAGAGCCGCCAGAAAAGCGATTTTCGATCCCCTCCACAGACTTCGTTTACACAACCGAGTGGCAGGAAGTAGAGTTTACCCTCTCTGGCCAAGATGAGATCGTGTGGGCAGGGCTTTTACGGGATATTCGGCTGCATTTTAGCTTGGATCTAAACGAAGCGGAGGAGCTTCGGTTGGTGGATGAAGTGGTCGGGCATTTTGAGATCGACTGGATCGAGTTGACCGGTCCTGAAGAGCGCTCGCAGGGCGAATTAGCCCGGCCGCATGTAGAATATTTTCAGTTTGATGGTCCCGGTCTTTTTGCACCCCCGGTGTTCTATCCGATTGCACCGGGTTTAGGGCAGCCATTGGGGAGCGGCGTCTTGACTGACTTAGATGGCGATGGCGACTTAGACCTTTTCTCTACTCATTATACCCGTTATGAGGGGGATCTCTTTCGGGGCTGGGTCATGGCCCTCAATGATGGTAGCGGGACCTTTGAAAGCGCGCGTATCGAGGATACCCAAGACGAGGGAGGATTTATGCATATACTCGCCCACGATGTGGATGGCGATGGCCAAGACGAGCTTGCGTTTTTTAGATGGAACGTAGACGAAATAGAGGTTTGGTCTATCGGGGCGGATCTCCAGGAAGAGGTACTCACTGTAAGTTCGGACGACCGCGAAGCGCTATGGGATTTGTACTACAGCAGGTTTGATTCTATGAGAGGGGATTTTGATGGCGATGGGCAACAGGAGATACCCGTGGAACTCCAACGCAACTCCTATGAAGGAAATATGGGACTCGTTGTGAAAAGGCTTTCCGCAGAAGGGGGGCTATCCGGAGAGGTGCTGGAGGTACTGTATGATGAGCATTTGTTTCTGCGCTCATGGGTGGTGGTGCGCGATTTGAATGCCGATGGGGTAGATGATTGGGTGTTTGTCGGCGGCAACCGGGCATCGGGCTTTGGAGTGTTTGTCGAGTGGGGTGGGGGCTTAAGTCCGACCCAAGAAGAGGAGACGCATCGCCTGACTGGCGATGGGACCGGGGTGTTGCTCGGCGATGTCGATGACGATGGAGACCTAGACTTGGTGGTGTTGGATTCGGCCCTGGGCGGCGTGCATGTGCTCAAGAATTCGGGAGGAGGGCAGCCGACGGCGGTGGTGACGGCGGGTGCTGTGCCGGCGCAGTATCGGCTGGGCGACAGCTATCCCAATCCGTTTAATCCGGCTGTGGTGATTCCCCTCGATTTGGCGACGGACGCGGCAGGAGTGTCGCTGACGGTGTACGACGTGTTGGGTCAGCGGGTGCGGCAGTTGTGGCAGGGGGCACTACCGGCGGGTACGCATCGTTTTACGTGGGATGGCCGCGATGAGGTGGCTAGGGATGTGGCCGCTGGGGTGTATCTCTATCGGGTCGAGGTGGATGGGCGTGTAGAAGCTAAGACGACGACGAAGCTGCCGTGAGGGAAAACGTGGGCCGATGAGACGGCCGACCTCGGGTCGCATTTGACTTCGGGCAGAAGGTCAACCGCCGCTAACATCAATAAGTTAGCGGCGGTTTTATGTTCAGCGCGCTTCTCGTTCCACTATGGCGCTGATGGCTTCGAGATCGAGATCACTGCCGTCTTGGGGATAGGTGTAGGGCAGGAGCCACCAATCCTCGGTGAAGGAGGCTTCGCCGCCGGGCGGTATGTCCTCGCGTGGGCCGATCGGCTCCAACTCGCACATCAGATCCTCGTAATACCATATTGAGATGGTCAGCCCGGCTAGTTCGCCATAGGGACGGTCGGGGTACACTGGATAGCGCTTGACCCACAGCAGGTCGTTGCGGTCGAGATAGGCAAACCACCCGGCTTGTGAGTCCATGCCGAGCTTGGGTCTGAGCGGCGTGGAGAGGACTTCGAGGAAGTTGTCGCGGATGCGGATATTGGGATCTTCAGGGCGGTAGTTGATGACCGGCCCGGGGCCGTACATGACATAGGAATCTGGGAAGCGGCTCGGCGTCAGGGGAATGATTACGATGCCGCCGCCCGTGCCAAAGGTGCGGCTCCAGTGGCCCCAGTGTTTTGCGCTGTCAGAGACGTTTTTGATGGTCTGGGTGACGCTCAAGTGGGTGGAGTCCTCGGCGAGTTGGAAGTCGCGGATGAGTTGGACGCCGGTAGGCTCGTCCTTTTTGCTGATCAAGCGGGCCGAGCGCGGGCCGGTGATTTGGCTTTCCCACTGCCCGAGCCAGAGGTCGGGATGAGCGGGGATGATCATTTCGGGGCCGATGTCGAGGCGGCCGCCGGTGGGACCGAAGCGAGGGTCGCCGTCCTCAAAGGTCGCGCCTTCTTGTGCGGGGTCGAGGTAGATGGCGTTGGGGCCTTTGCGCGAGTATTCGAGAACGCGGCCGGCCGATGAGGTGAGGACGACGCGGGTATGGGCGTTTTCGAGCAGGATGCAGTCTTCGTAGCCGAAGTAGGTGATGCGGTCGGTACCGGGCATGTTGGGATCGGCTCCAGCTTGGGTGGTGGCGAGGGTGAGAAGTAGAAGCGTTAGTCGGCGCATAGTGTGTTTTCCTTATTGGTTGGGATTGACGATGACGCGGCCCTGCACTTTGCCTGCTAAGATGTCCTTGCCGAGGCGGGGGACGTCGGCTAAACCGACCTCAGTGCAGATGAGATCTAATTTTTCCAAGGGGAGTGCGGTGGCTAGGCGGGCCCAAGCGGCAGCGCGGCGCTCGGCTGGGTAGAAGACCGAGTCGATGCCGAGGATGTTGACGCTGCGCAGCAAGAAGGGGATGACGGTGGTTGTGAGTTGGGCACCGCTGGCTAAGCCGACCGAGGCGACGGAAGCTCCGTAGTTCATCTGGGCCAAGACGCGGGCCAAGGTGGTGCCGCCGACCGAGTCGATGCAAGCGGCCCAGCGCGCACTTTCCAAAGGTTTGTTGGATGGCTCGGCGAGATCCTGACGCGGGATGATGGTTTGGGCACCGAGGTCTTTTAGATAGGGTTCAAGTTCGGGGCGGCCGGTGGATGCGGCGACTTGGTAGCCAAGTGCGGCGAGTAGTAAAACGGAGAGAGAACCAACGCCGCCGGCTGCTCCGGTGATGAGGACTTCGCCTTTGTCGGGCGTGAGGCCGTGGGCTTCGAGGGCTTCTAAGGAGATGGCTGCGGTCAGGCCCGCGGCACCCAAGCCCATGGCGGTGCGCAGTGTGAGGTCGGTGGGTAGGGGCACGAGCCAGTCGGCTTTGAGTCGCGCCTTTTGCGCGTACCCGCCCCAGTGGATTTCGCCGACGCGCCAGCCCGTGCATATAACTTGGTCGCCGGGTTGGAACTGGTCGCTCTGGCTGTGGACGACAGTGCCGGCGAGGTCAAGGCCGGGGACGTGGGGATAGGTTTTGACCAAGCCGCCTATGCCGTTGAGGATCATTCCGTCTTTGTAGTTGAGCGAGGAATACGCAACGGCGATTTCTACGTCGCAGGCGGGCAGGCGGCTTTCGTCGAGTTCTTCGATGAGGGCAGAGTGCTCATGTAGGATGAGTGCTTTGAACATAGCCTTTATAAAATCGAAAGAGGAAACTGAAGCAGGGAAACAGCCCGACAGACGATCTGCCGAGGGATTATGGTATTATCTCAGTTTAAAATCCGCAAACTAAACCGCATTGGCCTTAAAATCCCCTGATTAACCTCTGATCGAAATCGAATTCAGTGGAGCGGCCAATGCGTATTTGCGCGAAGTCGGGATGCTGTGGATTTAAGAGGAAGTTGTGTTCCTGCGGAACGACGGCGCTGGGAACGACGAGCACTGCTGATTCGCGAGCGGCGGCCCACATAGAGCCCATATCTTGGACATTCGGTGGCACTGGATCAGACGACCAATTATCGGGCAAGGCGTCCAATGCTAGGACCTTGCACAGGCTGTCGTCAAATTCGACCGGAATGCTCAGATACCGATCAAGGGTTGCGGCGGAGTCGAGGTTGACGAGGATCTCGAGCATGGCTAACGACAGCGATTCCGAGGTATAGATGATAGGGGTGCCCCGGCGATTCCAGCGTCCTCCGAAAAGACGCGCTCCTTCTCCTTCAAAGGCCCGATCCGCGAAGCGCATCTGGACGATGCGCCAAGCCCGGATGATCACGAAAATACGCCGTACTCAAGGCGGCCAAGGAGGTTTTCGACCTCGCGGGCACCTGGCTCGGTGTCGGCGTATTGCAATGGTGTCTTCATGCCGAGGGCCTTCTTGGGCTCTTTGAACCACGCCCTCGCCCGCTCTTGGTCGCCCAAGACTTCAATCGCTCGGTCGTATAGTACGGCAATGCGGAATAAGCGCTCGGATTCATCGGTTTGGAGGCGGCCTTCTTTGCGGCGGCGATTGAGCGTCCGAACCGCGATATTGGCCGCGCTGGCCAACGTCTTGGCCGGTACGGCCATGGCACCTTGAAGGTCGTCAAAAGCGGTCATCGGCAGCCCGCGCTTGAGCTGGCGGATCAGAGTTCCGGTATCTTTGAACGATAGTCCCGCAGAGGACCCATAAGAAGGGCCGCTGGGGGCATCCGCGCTGATGGTCGAAGCGGCCAAGGGCTTCGCGCCTTCGGAGGCCCAAACATAGGTACCTATGGGTTTATTTTTTTTCTTTGACGATGGAGACATGGTGGGGGCGCATCCTCCTTTCCGCGAAGGAATTGAGGCTATATTGCCATATAAAATAGGCCATATGGCGTTATTGGACAATCCGCTAGCGGCGGTTCTCTTACGATTTTAGCAATGTTGGCACAGGGCTAAGTGGGCGTCTGTGGTAGGGCCAGAGTGCTATCTAAAGGTTTTCCTCTAACCAGAGGAAGAACAGATCCTGCGCCTCGGCGATATTGTCGAGCAATGCAAAGCCGTGGTCGGCTGAGCCTGGAAAAATGTGCAGTTCCTTTGGCTCGGCCGTCCGCGCCTCTAGGCTGCGAGCGAAATCGACATAGCTGAGCGTGACGTTCCCGCTCACAATTTGGTCCTGATCTCCCACCATAAAGAGTATGGATCGCGGGGCAAACGGTTCGAAGCTGGCCCCGATGACCAACGGCTCTAGAGAAGAGGCTACCCACAGCCCGGGCGAGAGTAAAACGCTGGTTTTTATCAGCTCGGGGAAAATGCCCGAACTCACGTAGGCTACATTTCCCCCCAAGCCACTACCCACTACTGCGATACGGCTGACATCGATCTCAGACTGGCTCTGCAGCCAGATCAGCGCGGCGTGGACATCGCGATAGCTCAGTTCCAGATCTATCAATTCCAAGACCTGTCGGTTATCAGGCAGCCGGGTTTCGCCGTGACCGCGCATGTCGATGGCTAAGACGGCGTAGCCGCGCTCTATCAAGGCCATGTACGTGCCGGTCAAGGCCATGTACGTGCCGGTGTGGTTCAACCAGTCGGATTTGCTCCCCCCCAGATCGTGTAGGAGGATCACCACCGGCAACGATTCACCAGTCTGCACCATGCCAAAAATCGCGCTCACCTCGACGCCGTCGTTGGATGGGAAGCTAACGGTGGAAATGGGATCCGACCCGTCGGGCAGACAGAGGGCTAGCCATAGATTGTTTAAGTCATTGACCGATACATCTTGCAACGCTGAGGGGATGCACCCCGTCAACTGATTTTCGGCGAGGCTCAAGTATTCCAGGTTTTTGAGTTGCCCCAATGTTTCGGGTATTGGCCCCGTCAACTGGTTTTCGGCGAGAGCTAGGGTATGCAGGCTATCGAGCTGTCCTAGTGCTTCGGGTATCGGCCCCGTCAACTGGTTGACGGCAAGGGCCAAGTATTTCAGGTTGTTGAGTTGTCCCAATGCTTCGGGTATTGGCCCCGTCAACTGGTTGGTGTGGAGCCACAGGGTATGCAAGCTTTTGAGTTGTCCCAATGTTTCGGGTATCGGTCCCGTCAACCGGTTTTCGGCGAGGCTCAGGGATTGTAAGCTTTTGAGTTGTCCCAATGTTTCGGGTATTGGCCCCGTCAAATCGTTGTCGTTGAGGGCCAGTGTATGCAAGCTTTTGAGTTGTCCCAATGCTTCGGGTATTGGCCCCGTCAACCGGTTGATGCTGAGGGCCAAGTATTCTAGGTTGTTGAGTTGTCCCAATGCTTCGGGTATTGGCCCCGTCAACTGGTTGGTATGGAGCCACAGGGTATGCAAGCTTTTGAGTTGTCCCAATGTTTCGGGTATCGGCC
>VXML01000038.1 GCA_009841115.1 Gemmatimonadota bacterium
GCCGAAGCTGTCGTCGCCGAAATTTTGGCCCCTGCGCGCTTGGCCGCCCGCCTGCGCGAATTGGGCTTTTTGCCCGGTGAGCACTTGCGCGTTTTGCGCTCCGGGACCGCGATCATCGTCCAAATAGGACAGACCCGCCTTGCGCTCCGGCGCAGGGATGCTGCCGCCATCCGCCTCGTCCCCTAGTTTTTCCTGCTCAGCAGACGCTCCGTGCGGACCCTCGCACTTATTGGCAACCCCAATACGGGCAAAACCACGCTTTTTAACGCGCTGACCGGCCTTGCGCAGCACTCCGGCAACTACCCGGGCGTCACGGTGGAATACAAAGTGGGGACCCTGACGCTGGATGGGGGTGACGCGCTAGAGTTGATCGATCTGCCCGGTGCCTATAGCCTCGCTGCGCACTCGCCCGATGAGATGCTGGCCATTGACGTGCTCTTGGGCCAACAGCAAGACGCGCCGCCCATAGATGGCATTTTGGCGGTCGTCGATGCCAGCAATCTGCGGCGCAATTTTTACTTGGTTTCTCAACTTGCGGAAATGGGGTTGCCCTTGGTCGTGGCCCTCAATATGGGGGACATAGCCATCCGGCGGGGCATTCGCATCGATGCTCGTGCTTTGTCTGAGTCACTCGGCGCGCCAGTGGTGCCCATCTGCGCCCACCGGCGGCAGGGATTGGACGAGTTGCGGCGTACTTTGGCGGATTTGAGTACGGATTCTGCGGCCGCGCGGCCGCAGAGGGTGGAACTGCCCGACCAACTCCAGCGCGCCACTGCCGAATTGCAAGCCGCAGTCCCCGGGCCGCTCTCTCCGGTAGAGGCCCTGCGCGCCCTAGTCGATGAAGACGGTTATGCGGAGCGCCGCTTGTTGGCGTCTGCTGGTGATGGGGCCGCGGACCGCTTGCACGGCCTGCGCACGGCCGGTGCGGATGCTCTGTCCGAGTTGGAAAGCAACGCCCGCTATGCTTGGATAGACGGCCTGCTCGCGCAGGCGATTGACCAGCCCAGTCGCTTAGAGGGCCGACGCTCGGATCGGGCCGACCGCGTTCTCGCGCACCGCCTCTTCGGCGTGGCGATTTTTGTGCTAGTCAACGTCTTGGTCTTTGAAGCCATTTACACGTGGTCGGGGCCGCTGATGGATGGCATTGACGCACTCTTTGCCGCCAGCGGCGACCGCGCCGCTGCACTCATCCCCCCCGGTGCCCTGCAAAGCCTCGTCGTCGATGGCCTCATTGCCGGCGTCGGCGGCGTGCTCATCTTCCTGCCGCAGATCGCCATTTTGTTCTTTTTTATCGCCCTGCTCGAAGACAGCGGCTACATGGCTCGCGCCGCACTGTTGATGGATCGGCTGCTCACCCGCGTGGGGTTGTCTGGCACGGCCTTCATGCCTCTGCTGTCCAGCTTTGCCTGCGCCGTCCCAGGCATCATGGCCACCCGCACCATTGAAGATCGGCGCGACCGCTTTGCCACTATCTTGGTCGCGCCGCTGATGAGCTGCTCGGCCCGTCTGCCGGTGTACGTGCTCTTTATTGGGACCTTTGTCCCGGACCGCTCGCTATTGGGTGGGGTCATTGGCTTGCAGGCGCTGACTCTGTTCGCCTTCTATTGCCTCGGCGCGCTCGTCGCCATCCCGGTGGCTTGGTTGCTCAAGCGGACCTTGCTCCGTGGCGATCCCCCGCCCTTTCTGCTGGAGTTGCCTTCGTACAAGATGCCCGATTTGCGCACGGTGCTGCTGCGCGTTTACCACAGCAGCCGGGCCTTTGTCGTCCGCGCTGGCAGCCTCATCTTGGCGACGACGATTGCGATGTGGGCGCTGGCGTACTTCCCGCGCTCGACAGACGTGGTCGAGCGCCACCAAATTGAGCGCCAAGCGGTCGCGCCGGAAACTCTCGACGTCTTGGAAAAGCGCCAGGCGGCTGAACTGGTAGAAAACAGCTATCTCGGCCAAGCCGGGCACTGGGTCGCGCCGGCTGTGCGTCCTTTGGGATGGGATTGGCGCATTGGCATGGCGGTCATCGCTTCCTTCCCGGCTCGCGAAGTCATCATCTCGGCCTTGGGCACCATTTACAGCCTCGGCGCAGATGAGGACGAAGGCTCCGAGGGCCTGCGCGCGACCTTGGCCGCGGCTACGTGGCCGGATGGCCGGCCGATTTACACCTTGGCGGTGGCGCTGTCGATTATGGTTTTCTTTGCCCTCTGTGCGCAGTGTTTATCGACCTTGGTCGTCATCAAAAAAGAGACCGGCTCCTATGGCTGGGCTCTGTTCAGCTTTGGCTATATGACGGTCTTCGCCTATCTCGGAGCCTTGGCGACCTACCAAGTCGGCACGGCCTTGGGGTTTTGAAATGGACTGGCAGACGCCGGTGGCCGTCGCCATTGCCGCGCTCGCCGCAGCGTACGTGTTGTGGCGTTTGGCGCGACCTTTTTTCCAAGACAAATCCCGCCGCGACGAACCTTTGCAAATAGAGCAATCGGATGATAGTGGCCAGTGACCTGTGACCAGTGGCCAGTCCCTGCACCACGCCCCAAGGCCGGGGGTTGGGACGGACCACAGATCACTAACCACTGACCACTGGATTACCCCGCACGCCGCAAAAATCGCTTGCCCGCGAGTTGATCGACTAGGCCGTCGAGTTCCAATCTCAGCAGCACGTCGAGCAGGGTCGCGGGGGGCAGGGCGCTGTGTTGGGCGAGTTCGTCGATGTGTCGGGGTTGGCGCGAGAGCAGGGCATAGACGCTCTCGTCTTCTGGGGGAAGAGCGGGCGTGGGTAGGGGCGCGCTTTGCGGGCGCGGTACCGCCCACATGGTCAATTCCTCTAGCACGTCTTCTACATTCTCCACCAACTTCGCTCCGTCTTTGATGAGCTGGTGGCAGCCCGCGTTGCGGCCCGAGCGCACATCTCCAGGTACGGCAAATACCTCGCGGTTTTGCTCTAGTGCGTGTTGGACCGTAATCAGCGCGCCACTCTTTTGCGGGGCCTCGACGATGATCACCCCCAAGCTCAGCCCGCTGATAATGCGGTTGCGGCGCGGGAAGGCCCCCCGCTCTGGCTGCGCCCCCCAGGCAAACTCGGAGACGATGGCTCCCCGCTCGCGGATTTGGCGGTAGAGTTGGGTGTGGGCGCGGGGATAGGGCACGTCGGCCCCGCAGCCCAATACGGCGATGGTGCGCCCGCCGGCTGCGAGCGCGGCTTGGTGGGCGGCCGCGTCGATGCCGAAAGCCATGCCGCTGACGATGCAGATGCCTTGAGCTACTAGCCCGCGAGCCAGTTCGCCGGCGATCAGCTTGCCACTGTCCGATGCCTTGCGCGAGCCGACGATGGCTATGGTGGGAGGAGTCAAGTCATCCGGCCCCAGCGCAAACAGCACGGGGGGCGGCGCGGCGATTTGGCCCAGTAGTGGTGGATAGTCCGCGTCTGCTGGGGACAGACAGCGTCCGCCGGCCGCGCAGAGCCGTTGCCACTGATCGGCGGCCCAAGCGAAATCGGCCGGCGTGGGACGCTGCTCGGGTGCGCGGGATCCCACGGCCGCAGTCCAATTTGCGACGGCGAGGGCCTCTTGCGCCGAGCCAAAGTGGGCGAGCAAGCGCCGCACGCGCTTGGGCCGCTCGGCTTGGCTCAGCGCGAGGAGTGCCTGCACTTCGCGTTGAGACTCAGGCATTGTGGAATTTCTCCCGCAGGCGGTGCTCGATACAAGGCGGCACGAACTGGTCCAACTGCCCGCCCATTTGCGCCACTTGGCGCACGACCGACGAACTGAGATACATGTACTCGGCCTTAGTCATTAGAAAGACTGTGTCGAACTCCGGCCATAGCGAGCGGTTGGTCAAGGCCATGGCAAACTCGTTCTCGAAGTCGGTCACCGCCCGCAGGCCCCGCACGGCCGTGCGGATATTGTGCTGCCGCGCATAGTCAACGGTCAGGCCGTCGTGGAAATCGACCTTGGCTTGGGGCCAGTCGCTAATGGCCTCGGAGATCATCGCCCGGCTTTCCTCCAGCGAAAAGAGCGGCCTTTTATTCGGATTGATTGCCACCAGCAGGGTGACTTGGGAGAAAATGCCCAAGGCCCGCTCTAGGATGTTTAGGTGGCCAAAGGTGATGGGATCGAAGCTGCCGGGATAGATAGCTGCGTCTGCAAAGCTGTTCATCAGGGTGCGTCCACAATGATGTCCACGGCCGCGTAGAGCCGCGCTTGCACCCAGCCGTGTTCGTCGCTTGTGACGGGCATGAGCAAAACCTCGCCGAGGGTTGCGACTTCTTCGGCCTGTTGCAATTGCTGCAAGAAGGCGTTGATCTGCTGAGGGGAGCCAAGGCCCCGCAGTTTTTGCCGCTGGTGCGTACGCGCCAGCGGCAAGGCCCTATGGGTGGGCTCTTCGATCGAGAGGCTGTCTAGACCACTTGCGTCGGCCCAGCGGGCCACCTTGCCGAAGAATTGCTCCGCTTGGTCGGGCGAGAGGACCGCCGGTGGAGGGGTATCCCGTTCGGCAAAGCGGCCTTGGAATGCAAAGCGCAGCGTGCGCTCCTCCAGCCAAGCCGAAAACGACACCCGCGATGGTAACGTCTGCAAACGAAGCCTAAACTCGCGCAGCGCTTTGTACGAGGGGCTGGTCCCCTCCAGCCAGTATTCCCCGATTGAGTTGCAAATCAGCGAAGCCACGCGAATTTCGGTGGGAACCTGTTCGTCAATCCGCATGACTTGGTGGCAGGCCGTGCTGCGCTGGAGCGAAGGGGCTTGGGTTGGCGTTGGGTCGGGACGGGGTGTTGCTTCTGGCTGGGCTACGAGGCTCGACGCGGTCTCTGGCTCAGGACTCGGAGTCGCCTCTTGGTGCGTCGTAGCACTGCTGGCGACCTCTTGCTGTATCGTGGGCTTGGGAGCGGTTTCTTGCACGGGGCTAGAGATAGCCTCTTCGGGGCTTGGAGTGGCCTCTCGCTGTGCTTCTTCGGGGCTTGGAGTGGTCTCTCGCTGTGGTGCGGTCTCTTGCTGCGCTGCGGCAATGAGGTCGGAACTCGCGCTAAAAATCGGCCTCGTCAGCGCGGGGAAGAAGTGGTAGATGCCGTATAGTCCGCCACAGACGACTAGGACCGAAAGCAAGGCTTTGGGCCAAGGCGACCGCCCTTGGCGACCGAGAAGCTCGACGCGGATCATCGCACCAACCCCCGCTGAGCTAGCCCGACGGCAATGGCATACTCAGATCGCTGCGCGGGCGGGGTGCTGTCGAGCAGCTTGGGTTTGACTGCGGCGAGTGGATCGAGGATTGAATGCGGCACCCCCAAATGCGCGGCCAAGCCCTCGCTCCAATAGACGAAGCCAGCTCCCCACAGGCGTTGGAGGCCGTTGCCGCCCGCGCTTAGCAACTTGCGCGCTGCGCCTTCTAAGGCTGCGGGTGCGTCATCATCTTGCTCCCAGCAGCAACTAGTCAGTGCGCAGAGTTCGCCTTCCTCTATTAGCAGGAGCCAAGCCTCGCTTTCATCCGCGTAGAGCAGCAGCGAGAATGTATCTTTGGCGAGCAGATTGGCGCATTCGCTGGCGTTGTACAGGGCAAAAGGCACTAGATCCACATCGAGCCGACCGACCGCCGCGGCCTTGCCTAGGGCGCGGTAGCCATCGAGCGCGCGGTGGCGCGCCGCCACTACAAAGCCCCACTGCGAGGTCAGCACAAAATCGCAGCTAAACGCCTTCGCGTCTTCGGTCAAGAGTTGCTCGGCTTCCCACAGGAGTTGTTGGCGATTTTCGCGCTCAATCCTCGCTACGAGGGGCCGGCGCTGAATGAGACCCAAGCGCCGGTCTAGCGAGAAACAGGCCGTGCTATAGTCGAAGTTATAAGTCGCCGCGAGCGCGGCTAACTTGGTGGCTAGCTCTTGTCGCTGCTGGCCGTCGCCTAGGGACACCGGGTCGAAGGGGCGCTCCAGCTTTTCGGCTGTCAAGACTAACGGCCGGATGCCAGCGCGGTCAGCGTCTAGGGCGGCGATGCGCATAGTCTGGCCGCTGATGTGAATCCCGGTGGCCTTTGTCCTGCCAAATCCAAACAATCCCAACCCCTTCTTCTACAAAGTGGCCTCTACTCCACTGTGAGCAAAGGACGGAGCTTTGCTAGCGTCTTCGCGCCAATGCCATTGACTTCGGTTAGTTGCTCTAGCCGTGCAAAAGGGCCGCGCTCGCGGCGGAAGGCGACGATCCGCGCGGCGATCTTGGGGCCGATTGCCGGTAGGGCGACTAATTCTTCTACCGTAGCCGAATTGAGCGACAATGGCCCCTGCTCGGCTGCTACCACTTGGCGCGGTGGCGGCGGAGCGACTGCGCGCGGCACGACGCTAAATTCCTCTGACTGCGAGGGGCGATGCCAATCGCCGATGGCGACGAGCATCCCGATGAGCAAGGCCGCTGTTAGGCCGATGAGCGCGCGTTGCTCGCGTTGATTGAACAAATAATACCTCCCACAGCCGCGTCGGGCAATATGCTTTAGCGGAGGAAGAACGTGCCCGAAAGCCGCACTTCGCGGATTTTTCGCGTCTTGTCTCTGAGGTGGTCTTTGTTGTTTTCGATGCGAATTCGCCCCTCGCCGCGGAAATTTGTGCTGAAGTTGTAGGTCATGGACAACTGAGTGCGCCAGCGGTTTTCTTTGCCATTGGGGACGCGTTCTTCGTCGCCGGTGGCGATGGAGCGCGTTTCTCCTTCAAACTTCTGTTCTAAGTTGAGGGTGACGTCGCTTTTGAGCCGGCCTATTAGGGGCAGTCGCCGCGGCTTGAGGTTATGGGTGATCTTGAAGGTAGTGGTCACCTGCTCTCGGTCGCGAGTGCCGCGCAGGGGTTGCTCGCCGCTGTCTCCAGTTGGTTCAAAATCGCGGCTTTCCGAGGTGGAGATTACGCGCTCGATGGTCGTGGTCGGCCCCCAGCGCCAACGGCCATTCCACGACGCCCTAAACTCGGTCTTGGTCTCCTCAGAGAGCAGATGGCCGGGCGCGAGGCTGCCCTCGCCCTCGCTGCCCTCCGAAGTCTCGAAACTCGCGTTTACCTGCGCGCTGTTGATCACTCGCTTTATCAACGGAATCCGGTCGGCTCGTCCCCAGCTAAGACTCACGCGCGGGTAGGTCCGATCGTTGCGCAAGCGCAGCCGTTGCTGCGAAGCGCCGCTGCGCTCGGAGGTCTGCTCCTTGGAGTTGACCTTGACGCTAATGCCAAAGGGCAATCGCATCCCCGAGCCAGCCTCAAACGAGGACGTGTGAGACCAATTGTCTTGGTGGGTCAGCCCCTGGGACACTTGCCGCACCCGCAGGGTGTCTTCGAGGCCGAGTTGATAGGAAAACGAGGGCCGCTGCAGCAAATTGAAGTGGCGCGAATTGGTGTTGCGCCGCCAACTGGCGTTGACCGGCTCGACGATGCGGCCAGTCCATCCGGCAAAGCGGCGGAGGATATTGGGGCCTTGCGGCGGCTCGGCTTTGCTTTGCTCCTCTTTGGCTTGGTCTTTCTTCTGGTCGGCTTGGTCTTCCTTCGAGGTTGGCGCGTCCTCGTCTGTGTTTCGGTTTCGATTTCGATTGCGGTCTCGGTCGTCGCGCTGTTGCGCCTTGCGGCTTTGTCCTGGGGACTGGCCCAAGTTCTTGAGCAGGGTTGGGATTTTGAAATTGAGGCGTGCGGAGAGGTCGTTCTGGTTGCGGATTTCGAGGGTATTGAACGGCAGGCCGCTGATTGAATCGATTGGGGCCGCTCCGCGCCGCTGCGCTGGGTCATTTTGCTCTTCGTAATTGGCCTTGAAGGTGTAGTTTTGGTCCAGCCACGAGACTAAGCGCAGCGAAAAGCCCAAGTCGGCTGTTTGTCTGCGCCCGACCTCGCGCCCAAAGCTGCGCTTGTCGGGGACGAATTTTTTGCGCAAGTCTCGGTCGATTTTGAGGTTGTAGTTGGCCGATAGACCGGAGAGCGGATTGAGCTTAGAGGCATAGGTTTCGACGAGCGCGAAGTCCTCCTGTGCGGTCGGCTCGTCGTCGCCGCGGCGCAACAGCCGCGAAGTGCGCCGGCTGCCGTTGACCGCGTAGGTCAGGCTCGTCGGCAGCGGGCGAAACTCCATCCGCGTCCAGCCCTCGGGCATGAATTTCGGCAGCCAGCGCATGATTCGCAGTTCTGGTTTGGGCAGGGGCATGCTGTAGTTGAAGTTCATGGTCTGGGCTTCGCGCTCGTTGATCGGGCGCACCGGATCCGAGCTGTGTTCGCGCGAATGCGACAGCCGCAGGTTCATCTGGTCGAGGGTCCAGCGCAAGAAGAAGTTTTTGCCCTGCCGCCGGCTGATGGACACATCGTAGAATTCTTTGGAGCGAACGGCTTGTTGCTCTAGCTTCTCTTCAGCGGTCAGTTCCACGTCTGAGCCGGGGCCGAAGCGCGGCAAGCTGGTCGAGCGGCTGACATTTACCTTGACCGGGATCAAAAATCCCCAGCTACTCGGCAGGAGTTTTTGCGCGTTGGTGGAGACCGACAGCCCGGCTTCGCGGTCTGTGCTGTTGCCGCCTTGGCCGGTAAAGCTGCGGAAGTTTTCCTGCCGCCAGAGCACGTTGCCGCCGACGTTGGCAAAGTCGGCTAGCTTGGTGTTGAGCTGGGCGTACGCGGCTAGCCCGGGATCGTTGCGCGCCTCGTCGAGGCGCAGCTCGTCGAGGAAGATGCGGCCGCTGTACGCGCGGTTTGCGGCGCGGTTGCGCAGACCAATGCTCAGTTGTTTGATCGACTGCATTGACGGGTTGCCGCGCACCCGGTAAATGGCTTGCTCGCCGCTGCGCAGGCCCGACCGCGCAAAAATTTGGTCTAGGGAAAAGCGCTCGACTTGGGGGTCGTAGCCAGCCGCGTGCAGCGCCTCCAACTCGCGCTGAGCGATCAAGCTCTTGCCGTCTAGCGGTGCTCCACGCGAGTCGATTACCCGATAAGTGTAGTAGAACTCGCCCGTGGTGGTATCGGCCTGCCCGGATTGCAAGAGGGCCTTGAGTTGGGAGATGACTGGCAGGTCCACATCTACTTGATTGCCCTTCCAGCCCTTGCGTCCCCCTGTCCAACCCGGGAAAATGGGGCTGATGGTCTCGTAGTAGTTGGTCGAATCCACGCCAAAGCGCACGAAGAGCACCAAATCGCTCGAATCGCCGTGGGCGTATTCAATGGTTCCGCTCGAATCGCCATAGACGTACATGCGCAGCCGCTCGTAGCTGGTGTAATTGGCAGAGCGAGTCAGGATGCGAGTCGCCGACATTTGGTGTCCAGGCTCTAGGTTTTCGTAGGCCAGCACGAGGGACTGCTCGCGTTCGCGGGTGCGCGACTGCACGTTGCGGCGGATTTTCACGCCGGGTGGAGGTCGGTAGCTCTGGCTTTTGTCGGTGCCGATGACCGTGACGTCGAGGGCCTCGCGGTCGCCGAGCGGGAAGCGATCGTCGAGCCGCACTACTTCGTCTTCCTGCCACTTGTTGCCCACGATTTCTACCAGTGCGATCTCGGCTCGCACGGTGTCTGCCGCGTCCGAGCGCGGCTCGCTTGAAAGCATCAGGCGCGCGTATTCGATGCGGGTGGAGTCGGGCAAGCCCACGCGCTCGACGTGGGGGCCGAACAGGGGCACCCGGAGCTGACGCCAGCCCTTGTTTTGGGTCCCGACGACTTCGTAATGGCTCGACGACAGGTCGATTTCGTAGTGGTAGTAGTTGTTGCGTCGGTCGAGCACGCCGTTGTTGTTGAGGTCTTCGGTGTCCGGGCGGTCGCCGCTTTCGACGTCTTTTTTGTTGTTCTCGGTGCCGTTGATGTGGCTGTAATCGTTCTTGTTGCGCTGGGCGTCGTATTTCCAGTTGTCTCCCTCGGGGTCGTCGGCCGAGCGGTTGGGGCGCAGGGGATCGGGGTCTGGGTAGAGTGCGGCAAAGGCCTGCTTCCGCTCGGCTAGAGAGCGGGTGGTGTCGAACGCGGCGTCTTGCCGGCGCAAGTAGAAGTTCAATTCGGCTTCGTCGTTGCGGCCGTCGATTCCCACGTCTTCCTCCCGCGACACCAACCCATCCCCTGCGGCTTGCCCGGGGAAAGGCTCGTCTTCGGTGTCGAGGCGGCCATTGGCGATGTAGTCTTCGTTGATTTGGTCGCCCAAGTTCAGGTGCAAGGTGCCTTCTTGGCCCCGGACCCAAATCTCTAGGAACTTGGACTCGGACAAGTCGTTGACAGTCGAAAAGGCGAGGGAGACTCCTCCCCAAGACTCGGCGGCTTCGAGGCGTGGCAGCAGCTCTAGCGCTAGGATGTCGGTGCGCCGATTTTGGGCTTCGATTTGCTCTTCTTGATTGGGCCAGATGTCGGTGCGCAGCACCCCGTTGTAGGGATTGTACCAGATGAAATGTGCGCGATTTTCTGCGCCAAAGCGCGCGCCAACCGGTGCGCTAGCGGGTGCCCAGCGCGGGCGGTTGACGATTAGGGAAATGGGCCGCTCGCTGTCTTCAAAATCGTCGATGTAGCCGCGCCCCTTGGTGTTGAGATTGGGGCGGCTTTGCGCGATTTCGGCGTCGAGGGTCACTTCCGAGGGAACGGCCGTCTTGACCAGCGGCAGCATATCGACGACGCGGGTGAGGATTGGCACTTCGCGCCGGGCGCGCAAGTCGAGATTCCAGATCACCGTGCGCGTCGGCTCATTGCCCACCCGCACCCGCCGATCGCTCGAACGCTCGTTGTTGTAGATCATGGTGCTGCCCACGCGCCCGTCGCCGCCCCAGAACTCGTACTCGGTGCGCAGGCCCAATAGGGTCTTCTGCTGGCTGCCGATGTTGAAGACGTCCTCGGATTCAAAGGAGATTTCCAAGTCCGCGCCGGGGTCGGCCACTTCCTGAGCGACCGAGCCGATAAACGTCACGCTGCCCGTGTAATCGACTCGGTAGTCGGTGTCTCGCGCCAGCGGGCGACCGTTTAGCTGGACCTCCACGGTCTCGGGCCGAACGCCGCCAAAGATGCCGCCCAGCCGGATGCGCTGCTCTGAGGAGGCGGCGCGGACGAGGATTTTGTAGCGGCTGACCTCGATCTGGGCGCGCTGCTGCTGCTCGTCGTAGATGGCAGGGACGGGTTCGTCGAGTAGGCCGCGATATTTGTTGGAGCGCGGATCAAAGGGCCGCTGATCGGGGAAAATCAAGTGCCCACGGATGTCGTCTAGCCCTATGTAGTCGGCGTCGATGACGCGGTCGGGCGCGCTACCCGGGTCTTTGCCGCGCTCGTCCAAGCCCAAAATCTGCAAGTAGGAGCGACCCTGTTGCGAAAGTTGATCCTCTTGACCGGGCACTTCCTTGGCGATATCGACCTGCAAAGTCCTGGGGTCGAAGCGGCGGCCAGTGGAAAAACCAGAGGCAATGCGGTACACGTTTTTCCACTCTAGGTTCCAAGTGGGAAAACCCGGGCGGGGATTGCGGGCTTTGATCAGCTTCAGATACAAGGAGTCGGATTCTGCGCCGGCTTTGAGCCGCGCTGTCTCCTGTTGGAGCGTGCCGTCGAAGTCCGGCGCATTGGTTTTGAAATGCACGGCCATGGCATAGGGGTTGGATACGGGCCTGTTGAGGATGATATAACCCGCCTCGGCCACGACCGAGTAGTCGTCGTCCGGGTCGAGCCGGTGCCAGGTCCCTTCCTCAAAGCAGCCGCTGTTGCGCAGGCGATTGCCCACCGCGTCAAAGCACTCGATGGTGGAGAGGGAATCGGACGGATCGACCCATGCAACGCCGGGCTTGGCGAACAGCTCGGCGTCATTCCGCGTATTGAAGTCGTTGATATAGACTTCGAGGCGGCTGATATCGACGAAGTTTTCCGGGCCAAACTGCACTCCTGCCAACAGACTGCGGAAGTCGGCAAGGTGGGCGCGGTAGAACTCGTGTAAGAAGAAATACGTGTTGCGGATGTATTGGTAGTCTCTGAGCTGGAGCGTATCGATGGCCGCTCCGCCTTTGAAGGTCTGGCGGTTGGATTTGCTCTTTTCGTGGCTGGCTACGGTCGTAAAAGCCAGCGGCCCGACGTGCCCTTTAGCGCGGATGCCAAAGAGCCCCTTGTTCTTCTGCCGGAAGCCGACGAAGCGCGTGTTGGGCAGTTCTAGGGTAGTGTTGCCGGCCTGCACCTCTTGGAATATGGAGTCTTCCTCGCCTTCGTAGTCGAGCTTGATCTGGTTGGATAGCTGATCGCCCAAACCGGAGCCAATGGCCGAGCCGAAATTTTGGGTGTCTTGATCGATGCGGATGTTGATCAACTCGCCGACTTTGCCTTCCACCGTGAAATCGGATTCCTGTTCGATGCCCAGCGAGGGGAACTTGGAACTGCGGCCAAACGAGGTTTGCACCTCGCCGTCGGTCCACTCGCTCTTGCCAGAAACGATGATGGTGCGCGAACCATTGAGCGCGAGGCTGGGGCCTTCGTCGCCGATAAAGCGCCGCAAGGGCTTGGGCGCGGAAAAGGGCACCGTCCACTCAAAGCGGCTGCCCCGACGCTGGCGCTGCTCGGAAGCTGTGCTGCGAAAATCGCGGCGGATTTGCTGGTGCCAAAGTTGTCGATGTCTCGCTTGGTATTCCATGCGGAGATAGTGGTCTAGAGCCACGGCGACCGTTGGGCCCTCGGTGAATCCGCTGACGCGGCGGCCGTAGTGGGCCATTCCCAAGGAGTCCACTGCGGCTTGGTACGAGATCGGCGCGCGGTCGGGGGCGGGCAAGAGCGGTTGGCCAGCCTCAAAGGCAGTTTGGCTAGGGATGGCAAAGCGCTGGGAAAGCGGGCCGTATAGCGGCTCAAAGTGCAGACCAGGCTCGGCGCGTACCACTACCGCGAGCAAGCAAACACACAGCCACGAGGAAAACGCTTGGCGGGAAAAGCGGAGAAACACCTCTAAATTCACACCTATCGACGTCTATTGTTTGACGTGCTCGCAAGCTCCTAAAGGATGAGAGCTCGCGGCGTCAAGCCGAATGCGCTCGGCAGTCTCAACTAAAGAGTAGTCTTTCAATTGAGGTTTAGCGGAAGCGACTCAGAAGCCTGCACTGGAGATTCGGCCACAGCCAAAGCAATGCGCCGAGCGGCTTCTGTATTAACCAAACGCGATAGGCGGTCTCCAGACCCAAAAACAGGAGGACGCTGCCCAAGACGAAGCGGGCAACTACTTGAAAACATAGCACGCGGCTGCAATTATTTCAAGGAAGCCCTTGCAAAAACCATTCCCGTTGCGCGATGCGGCGCGCGTTTTTTAGACAGTAGCCTAAGTCGTTATATTTGAGGGAACTAGGCCCGTGGCTGTCCGAGTGTGCGCCGCTTGCAACGAAGTGCCCTGAGTGCTACGCGCCACAACCCCGTAACCCTTTCGACCCATGACGACCCTATCCCGCTACGTGCTTAAAGAGCACGGCTGGCCCTTTGCGCTCGGCTTTGTGCTGATCCTTTTCATCCTGCTGATCGACGTCGTTTTGCAGACGATGGACCAAGTGCTGAGCAAAGGGCTGGCCTTGCCGGCCGCTCTCCAGCTTTTGCTTTTCAACTTAGCTTGGATCGTGGCGCTGGCCGTACCCATGGCCGTGCTCATCGCCGTGCTCATGGCCTTTGCCCGCCTCGCCGCCGACGGGGAAATTATCGCGGCCAAAGCCTGTGGGGTGAGCTTTTGGCTGCTCCTGCGGCCGGTGGTTGTAGCCGCTTTTTTGCTGACCCTGCTGATGGTCCTTTTTAACGACCAGATCCTCCCGGACTGGAATCACCAAGCCCGCGTCCTGTCGTCGAGCTTGCAACGGACGAAGGCCGCCTTGGTGCTGCGGGAAAGGGAAGGGGTCTTCATTCCCGACTTGGGAGATTATCACCTGCTCATACGCCAGATTGACCCGGAGACTAACGAGCTAGCCGGCATCGTGCTCTACGACACCTCGCGCCCCGGGCCGCCGGTGATTGTCCACGCCCCTAGGGGCCGCCTCGCGCTGTTGGGCGATGGAGCTTACATCCGCTTGGAGTTGGAGGAAGGCCATGTCCAGCGCGTCGAATCCAGTCAGGAAGAGCGCTTTTTCTACGGCACCTTTGCCCGCCAAGTGCTGCACATCAAGGACGAGCGCCGCCGCTACGAGCACCGTCCCTCGTCCTATCGCAGCGACCGCGAGCTAGACATCGCAGCCATGCACCGCTTGGTGCTAAAGCGCCGCCACGAGCAGGAGCGCGCCTACGGACGCCTCGATTCGATTGCCGCGCGCTATCTCGAATTGCACCAAACAGACATCGCAGCCACGAGCCGCTTGGTGCTAGAGCGCCGCCGCGAGCAGGAGCGCGCCTATGGACGCCTCGATTCGGTTGCCGCGCGCCACCTCGAATTGCACCAAAGCCAGTTTGCCGACTCTACGGTCAATGAGCTAGAGCGAGAAAGGGAACAGGCGGCCGAGGCTCTGCGTCGGCAGTGGCGGCACATAGACCGCCGCGCGGGGCGGATCAACGAGTACTTGGTCGAGATTCACAAGAAGCTATCCATCCCGGCCGCCTGCTTGGTTTTCGCGCTGGTCGGCGCTCCCTTGGGCGCGCTGATTCGCCGCCGCGGTGCCGCCGTCTCCGTTGGTATCAGTTTGTTCTTCTTTTGGATCTACTGGATGTTCCTCATCGGCGGCGAGGAGCTGGCCGACCGGGGCTATATTCCACCGCCGTTGGCGATGTGGGCGCCCAATTTGGTCTTTGCCCTCGCCGGATGGGGGCTATTGCGGGTGGTCGCGTACGACCGCGCTGGCCGCCGAGGGACGAAAGAGACCTGAGATGCGCACCCTCGACCTCTATCTGACGCGCCGCTTCCTGTTGTGTCTGGGGATTGCCGTGGTCAGCCTGTTGCTCATTGCGGTGATTATCGATCTCACCGAAAACATCGACACGTTTATCGACTATAAAGCTCGTCTCGAGCAGATCTTGCTCTACTACGTCTATCGGCTCCCGTACTGGCTCATCTTGACCCTGCCCATCGCCGCGCTACTCGGCGCACTTTTTGCCCTGACCAGCTTGGCGCGCCAGAACGAAATCACCGCTATGAAGGCCACCGGCATTAGTCTATATCGCCTGCTGGCCCCGGTTTTCGCGTGTGCCCTCGCCGTTTCGGTTGCGGCCTTTTTCTTTACCGATTGGGTGGTGCCGTCTGCTACCTATCGGTACAATCAAATCAGCGACGAGATTAAGTCCTATCACCGCAGCGACGGCTCCCGCCGCCAAGTCCTGCTCCAAGACGCGGGCAACCAGTTCGTGTACGCCCGCAGCTACGATGCGGGGCGGCAACGCGCCGACGAAGTGTCTTGGGAGAGGCTGCACGACTACACTCCGCTGGAGCGCGCCGTGGCTCGGCGCATGGAATGGCGGGAGGGCACTTGGGTGCTCCTTGAAGGCCGCCGCTTTCGCTTTGCCGCAGGTGAAGCCGTGGCGACTTCTTCCTTCGATACCCTATCTCTGCCGAGCTTGTCGTTGCTCCCCAGCGACTTTGCTCGCCAGCAGAAGGACCCCGAGGAAATGAACTATGCCGAGCTGGCCGACTACATCGCCCGCGCCACGCTCAATGGGGAGGATGCCACGCGCCAGCGCGTCGATTTGCATCTGAAAGTATCCTTTCCCCTGACTAGTTTCATCATCATCGCCCTTGGCGCAATCCTCGGTGCCAATGCCCGTCGAGCCGGCTTGGCCAACAGCTTCGGCTTGGGGGTCCTGATCTGCTTTGTTTACTACAGTTGCGTCAAGGCCGGCCAAGCCCTCGGTTGGAATCAAATCCTCTCGCCTTGGCTAGGCGCGTGGATAGCCAACCTGTTGTTTGCCGTCTTGGCCTTGGTGGTGCTGTGGCGCGTGCACAAATAAAAAGGCCGTTCGCCCGTCGACGAACGGCCCTTGGGGAGACCCGTATTGGAACAAATGCTCAGCGGATGCCTTGCTCTAAGTGATAGATCTTGAGTTTGAGCGAAGCCGAGCGAGATTTCCAATTTTCTAGCAAGGCCGCCGCTTGCTGCCCTGCTTGGCCTTCGAGTCTCCCACTTAATCCGACTAATAGCTGTGCTAGGCGAGCGACCTTGTCCTCGGAAGCACCGGAGGTGAGTCGCTCAAAGTGGCCGATTAAATCGGCGTCCGCCGAGGTGTCGGCGCGTTGGGTGATTCGGTGCAGGAAGCGGGCGTAGTTGCGGGCGAAAGCCGCGTCCTCGCCGCACTTGCTGAGCAGGTGGCGAAGCAGCTTGGCCGATGGAGCTTCTTGGAGGATTTCAGCGGCTATCCGCGCGGCCCGTTGCCAGACGCGGGTGGTCGAAGTCATAGTTTGCGGCAGCCCGGCCTCGACAAAGAGCGCGAAGAGCGGTATCTGCGGCAAGTGCGCCAAGAACGCGCGCAAGAGGCTCTCATTGGGATCGCACTTGAGGAGACAATCGACGGCGTAGGGCACCATAGATGGATGTGTGCGGCGAATTTTGTCGAGCAATACGGCCGCGATGTCGGCTGGAAGGCCCGCCGCTAGTGCCTCAGTGATCGGCGCGAGGGTCTGGCGGCTGATCGGCACGCCTCGCGCTGCTTCGCGGGCGACTGCGCGCTCTTTGCTGGTTAGAAATTGGGCGACCTCGTCGCACTGGCGCAGTGCTTGCACCAAAGCCGCGGCTAGTCGGGAATCGAGTTCCTTGTGCGCCAACCGCACGATCCGGCGCAATAGGCGCAGCGAAGACAGCCAGGAGCGGTGCTCGCTCAAGATGTCGATGGCCGCTAGCCGGCGGCTGTCGCCCGAGTCCTCGGCGATGGTCAAGAGTTGCTCCAAATCGTCCGCGCTGAGCACCAGCCCATGTAGTTGGGCCTGTTGGCCGTGGAGCAATTGGTCTAGCGATGTTTCGGCGACTGGCGCAGCCTGTTGGCACCAGTCGCGGGTGTCCAATACCATGGATTTTTGATCCTCATAGCTGTGCCAAAACGAGCGGCACAACTACTAGACTGTCAGGAACTACTCTATGAATTTATGCAAGGGGAAAATGCTGAAATTCATCGTGGGGATAACAAACGTAAAACCCACCCCGCGATAAAGCAAGCGAAAATATTGCGCTCTCTTTGCAGCCTATGGAGACGCGCTGGCTACCTCTAGGCTGAAGGGGTCAGATTCGTCCGCCAAGCGCACATTTAAGACCCAATCGCCGTCAATCGAGACCCGGATCTTGCGCCGCACCCGAATCCCGTCTTCCGTGCGCGGCACGAGTACCAAGTCGAATTCCACTTCTAGACCGGCTGGCAACACCCCGCCCGAAACCTCCGCGCGCTGGCCGGCCGGTACGTGGGTGCGCACAATCCGCGGCGCGTCCGCATCGGTCTCGTTGAGATAGGCCACTTCGAGGTCGTAGGTGGTGTGGTTGGCGACCGCGACGGTCCCGGCTTGGCTGGTGGGTTCGGGGGGCGCAGGCGCAGGTGCAAGCGGTGCGGTGGGGTCTTTGCCGCCACAGCCGCTGAGCAGCCAAGCGGCTAGCAACAGCGCAGTTCTTACTGCGCGGTAACGCGTAATAATGCTTGGGCGATCCATTCCACCTCGTCGTCGCGCACGGTGCGCATGTCGAGCAGGAGCCGCTCGCGGGCAATGCGACCGACTATGCCCTGCCGCCTAAGTTGGCGACCTAGCTGCTCGACCTGGACTGCGCTTGGCTGGAGAGCCACGGCTCGGCTGGGGATCTCGGCTAGAGGCAGAGACCCGCTGCCGGCTTGCGCTAGCGATTCGACCACTTTGAGGCGCAGGGTGCGGCAGACTTCCTCGGGTAAAAGGGACAACAGCCTCTGAGCGCGCTCCTCCAGCGTCTCAACCGTCGCCCGCAGCATTGCTAATGCTGGCAGGGCCTGGGTTAGCTTGTCCGGCGGTAGGCGATAGAGCGATAATACTGCTTCGAGCGCGGCGTAGATCAGCTTGTCGCAGCGCAGGGCGCGCATGAGCGGATTTTGGCGCACCTGCTCTACGTACAGGCGCTGGCCGGCGATGATACCGGCTTGCGGCCCGCCCAGCACTTTGTCGCCGCTAAAGCTGACCGCGGCCGCTCCGGCCTTGAGACTGGCGGAGACTACCGGCTCGGGCGGTAGCCCCCACTGTTCCAGATCGACCAAGGCACCGCTCCCTAAGTCGTGGATCAGCGGCACTCCTGCGCGCTGGCTCAGGGCGGCCAAGTCCTTTAGGTCCACCTCGGTGGTAAAGCCCTGCACCCTGTAATTGCTCGGATGCACCACTAAAATAGCGCCGGTTTCCGGGCCGACGGCGCGCTCGTAGTCGCGCAAGTGCGTGCGGTTGGTCGTGCCGACCTCGCGCAGTTTGGCCCCGCTGGCCGCGATGATTTCGGGCAGGCGGAATGAGCCGCCGATCTCGACTTGTTGCCCCCGCGAGACCACCACTTCCCGCTCCCGCGCCAAGGTATCGAGCAGCAGGAGCACGGCGGCGGCGTTGTTGTTGACCACGGCAGCAGCTTCCGCAGCGGTCGTAGAGCATATAAGGGCCTCAACGTGCGCGACGCGCTCGCCGCGTTTGCCCGACTCTAGCTCGAATTCGAGGTTGCAATAGCCGGTGGCCACCCCTGCGACGGCCTCTTGGGCCGCTTTAGGCAGCGGTGCCCGGCCCAATCCGGTGTGTAACACTACGCCGGTGGCATTGACGACGCGGTGCAGCCGGGGCGCGGCCTCTTGTTCGATGCAGCGGCGAACGGTCTGCTCGATCCGCATATATAGGGCCTCCCGCTCCTCATCTACAGTGCCTGTCCGCACTTGGCGACGCACGTCCGCAATGCAGCGGCGCACCTGATCGACGACATAGGCGCGGTCGTACTCTTGCAAGAGGTCGGCGACCTGCTTGAGCATCTGATCTACCGAAGGCAGCCTAGCTTCATTCATGGAGGCGAAGTATAGGTTGCCCCTCTGTGGTCAGCAAGTAGTCTTTGCGCAATAGCCTTAATAACCTTATACTTGCAAAACCCCTTCCCCTGTTGTCCAATTCCAATATTTAGTCTATGTCGCGCCCGGTCTATATCTTGGTGGCGTTGCTTTTGTGTGCTTTTGCACTGGACGCCGCCGAGCGCAGGAGTCCAAGTATCCACGTGGTCAAACGAGGGGATACTCTGTCTGAGATTGCCGCACGCTATCGAGTCTCGCAGAAGCAAATCAAGCGCTGGAACAAGCTCCGCAGCAGTAGGATATACGCTGGCCAGAAACTCAAAGTTGGGTCGCCAGCGCGAAGCGGCGATTGGTATCGCGTCCGGCGCGGTGACACCCTCTCGAAAATCGCACGACAGTTCGCCATCCCGGTCTATAAACTCAAGGCGATCAACCACCTCGATGGAGACGTCATCCACGTCGGGCAAAAGCTCCGCCTGAAAACGGCCGCGCCCGCTCGAAGTGCCTCAGCCGACGACCACGATGAAGAGCCGCGCGAATACACAGTCCGGCGCGGTGACACCCTCTCGAAAATCGCCCTGCGATTTGACGTGGGCTTGGGTTTTTTGCGCCAAATCAACAAGCTCAAAAGCGACCTCATTCGGCCCGGGCAAAAGCTCCGCTTGCGCGCTTCGCGGCTAGAGGAAGGCGTCCACGTGGTGAAAGAGGGCGAAACCCTGACTGAAATCGCCCGGCGCTACCGAGTCTCGGTCAGCCAATTGCAGAGCCTCAACGCCCTCGTCGGCGATCGGATTCTCATCGGCCAGAAGCTCCGCCTCAAAGATGCGGCGAGCACGGTACACATTGTGGAGCGCGGAGACGCGCTGTGGGAGATTGCACGTGCGTACGGCATCAGCGTCTATCGCCTCAAGATACTTAACGGCCTCCGGTCAAACCGCATCTATCCAGGCCAGGAACTCAAGCTCTACTCAGACCGAAAGCTCGAACCGAGTGCCGCGCCCGCGAGCGGTCCGCGGCTGGCCACGTACGTGGTGAAGCGGGGCGATTACCTCGCGCAGATCGCCCGCCTGCACCAGATGAGCGTGGCTGAAATCACCCGCATCAACAAATTGAAGAAAAACGCCGTCATCCACCCGGGCGACCGGCTCAAGGTGCGGCCAATGCGCTGGGTGGAATTGTCTGAGATCAATTGGGACGACCTGCAGATTCGCCGTTCTGACACGCCGAAAATTGCATCCGACAATGGCCCGTACTACTTCTCTCGGCCCCGCAATAAGCGCCAGCCAAGCAAGAAATATTACGAGGAACATCCAAGTTCGCCGCGCCGGACGTATCGCCAAGCAGCGCGTCTGTGGCGGGAATTCGAGCGCAAGGTCGGGAGCATGGGGCGCTTGAGTTCGCGGTTGGAAGGCTGGCACATCGTCCTCGACCCAGGCCACGGCGGGCTGGACCCGGGCGCAATAGTTTCTACTCGCGACGGCAACGGCAATAGGCTCTATGTAGTAGAGGACGAGTACGTCTTCGACATCGCCCTGCGGGTGTATGTTTTGACGCGCTTGCACGGAGCCCAAGTCACCATGACCCTACTCAGCCCCAACCACCTAATTCGCCAAAGCGATCCGCCGACCCAGACCTTTGTCAACGAAAAAAACGAAGTGTACAACTGGGCCGCTTACAACCAGACCAACAAGCTCAGCGCTTGGCCGCGCGGCAGCAATCTTGAAACTCGCGTGCGCATTGCCCGTCAGGCCTTTGCCAAAGCCCCAAAGGGACGGCGGATATTTCTCTCCTTCCACGCCGATGTTGAACCGAAGGCTCCAGAAGCGCCACTGGTTCTATACTACAAAAGCAGCAGGAGTGGGCGCGTAGATCGCGTCTCGCGCCAGTTCGCCCGCTCGCTGCTCCCGGCCTTGGGGGCTGGTGCCCACGTCCGAGGGCAGGGGCTAGGGGTTTTGCGCAACAACCCCGCTGACGTCAAGGTCCTCATCGAAGTGCGCAACATGGCGTACCGGGATCACGTCTGGGCCTTGCGCTTTGAGGATCTACGCCACCGCGATGCCGAAAAAGTGGTGCGCGGCCTCCTCGACCACGCCGCGAGCGCCACGCTTCGCGCTGGCCACTAAACGCAAAAAAGCTCCGGAAGGAACACTTCCGGAGCTTTTTTGTTGGTTTGTACCTTGTGGTGCTAAAAAGGTCGTTCCTCTATCAGCCGTTTAGCAGCCTTGCGCACGACTTCGGGTTCGAGGCCAGCCAGCTCGCACCAAGGATCAATCCTAGAGCTTTCGACAAAGGCCATCTCCGGGGTGCCATCTGGGGTTACCACGACCTCATCCATCTTGGATATTTCGCGTAAAGTACTGAGAATCATAGCGTTAGCAAGGCGTCGATAAGCCATCGCAATGCGTTCCACTTGGGCAGTATCCTGATCTGTTCTCATAGCACTTCCTGCGGGGTTAAGGGTATATGAAATGCGATAAATAAAGAATTGGGGGTGCTTCACTTTGTCTAAAAGCGTTCCTTCCTTTCTATAGACATAAAGAGTAGTGTTTGCCGTATAGCTATCTATAATGGTAAGAAATTTTCGCGCAAAATTTTCAAAAAAATAACGCGCGCGACAAAAAAATAACCGCAGCGGCTAATGGCACGGCGGCTATACTATCCGTAACTCGTTTTTTTCTACATGTTTAGAGATTCTTCCCGCTGCACGGAGCGCTTTTCGGCAGCAGCCCGGTAGAGGCGGTAAATCCACTCGATAGTCTCCAAAGCCTCCCAGCCAAGCGAATAAGGGGTGCCCGCGCTGGCTAGGCCGCGCAAAAAATCGGCCCACTCCAGTTCCCACGAGCGATCCTCGCCCGGGTAGTCAAAATGCTCGCTGTTGGGTGCGCCGCCTTGGGGATTGCGCCGCCCTACGACGGCGCGTTCCGGCCCATAAGCTCCCCCCAAGCCCTCGGCGCAGACGTAGCCATCGCGTCCGAAAACCTCAAAGCTGAAGAGGTTTTTCCACTGCGTCCAACTTGCGTGCAGCGAGGCGATCTGTCCGGTGGCCGTGCGAAAGAGACCGTAGGCATTGTCTTCCACCGGCGCGTCCCAGAGGTGGGTCTCGACATAGCCTGTGACTTCGGCAAAGTCCCCCAAGAACCACTTGGCCAAGTCGATTAGATGCGCTCCTTGGTCTAAAAGCTCGCCGCCGCCTGCCTTTTCGGGATTGGTGCGCCACTCGCGCTCGTAACCGGGCCGTCCGCCGTGGCCATAGCGCGCCCGGATGCTCAGCAGTGGGCCGATCTCGCCCGCCGTGCAGACCTCGTGCAGCTTTTGGATGGCGGGGTGATAGCGGTGGTTGTAGCCGACCTTGAGCACGCGCCCGCTCTGCTCGGCTGCGGCGACAGCCTGTCGGGCTTCCTGGGGGTTTCGCCCCAACGGCTTTTCGCACAAGACGTGTTTGCCGGCCAAGAGTGCGGCGGTGCTGATAGGGGCCAAAGCGTCGTGCGTCGTCGCGACCACTGCGATGTCGAGATCGGCCGCGATTAGCTCCTCTAGCGAAGTGGTGACTGCGGCCTCGCATTCGGCGGCTGGTTCGGCCGCGGCGGGCGCGTACTCATCGTAGATCAGAGTTACTGTGGATGCGGGATGGGCGTGAGCCGTGGCCGCCCGCCGCCGCCCCATGCGACCCGCTCCGACGATTCCCACCTTGTACACTCAGCCCTCCTGCTGTTGGACGCGCCGCACGGCAAAGTCCTCTGTGGCCATAATCGCCTCAACATCGAAGGTTTCCCACGGGTCCCAAACGGCGGATAGCAGACGCCCCGTCAGCCCATCTGAGCGCGCCGAGGCTAGATATACTGCCAGCGCGGCCGGCCGCTCGCCCGTAGCGTCGCCCTCGCGCAACAGGCGCTGGTCCTGCTTGCGTTCCTCTGCGCTCACGGCTGCGCCGGCTGCTAGCCGCTGGTCGAGCATCCGCGTGTTGACCGCGCCGGGGGCAATGGCGTTGACGTCAATGCCGTGTTCGGCCACTTCTCCAGCCAAGTTTTCGCTAAAGCGCACGACTGCGGCCTTGGAAGCGCTATACGCGCTAAAGAAGGGCCGCGGCCCCACTGCGCCGCCGCCCGAGAGGTTGATGATTTTTCCGTAGTGCTGGGCGATCATGGCCGGCAGGACCTTGCGGGTGCAGTAGAAACAGCCGCCGAGGTTGATCTGTACCACCTGCATCCAAGCCTCTGGATCGACCTCTTCCACTCGGCCTATAGGCCCCTGAATTCCCGCGTTGTTGACCAGCACATCGACCCCACCCCAAGCTGCGAGCACATGCTCAATGGCTGCATCTACTTCCTCGCGCCGCCCCACATCCGCCCGTAGTTGCAACGCCGCTTGGCCGCAGTCTGCCAAAAGTGCGGTTGTCTCGTCTAGCTCTGAGCCGGTGCGGGCCAAAGTCGCCACGTGTGCTCCTTGCCGCGCCAAGGCCAAGGCAATAGCCCGGCCAATGCCGCGCCCGCCGCCGGTCACTAGGCAACGCCTGCCTATCAGCTCCATATCGCGCTCCTTCGTCACCTGAGCAAATATGCGGTGTTGGCTCGTTCTTGCCAAAGGCCAACAGGCCCGTCGTTGACCTAGCGTACCATTCATCCTAAATTAATGGGCATACATCTTAGCGAGCCTATTCGATGTCCCTGCCCAGTACTGCACCCGACCTCAAAGCGCTCTGCCTCCACATCAATGCCCATTGTCCCGCCGGTGGCCTTTTTGAAGGCGACCGCACCCATTTACACCCGGACAGTAATCTGCCGTGGCGCATTGCCCCAGAGCCGTTTTGGCTTTCGCCGGCGCAACACCGCTACCTAGATCAACTCGGCGGCGTCCTCCATCAGTTTTACAAGGCCTCCAACCAGCTCTACCATCAGAGCGTCAAAGGCGTCGAGCCGCCTTGGATTCACGAGTACTTGGATTTGGGCAAACCCAGTGCCGTGCGCGAAATGGGCCTCTGGAACCGGATCAAATCCCAGCTGCCCTTGGTCATCCGCCCGGACCTGCTGCTCACCGAGGACGGCTTCAAGCTAGTCGAGCTAGACGCCATCCCCGGCGGCATGGGATTCACCGCCCAAGTCTCGGAGGTCTATGCCGATCTCGGCTACGACATCATCGGCGGTGCCCGCGGCCTGATCGATCCATTCTACGAAGCTATCGCCGCTGTCGCCAAGGTGGATGAGCCGCATTTCGCTCTCTTCGTATCAGACGAGTCCGAGGCTTATCGCCGCGAAATGGAATGGCTGGTCGAGCGCTTGCAGGCGGCTGGCAAACCGGCCCGCAGTGCCCACCCGCGCGAGGCCCGCTTTGACGAAAGTGGCCTCTTTCTCCAAGGCGCTGACGAGTCGGCCCCTTGGCGCATTGACGCGGCTTATCGCTTCTTTGAACTGTTCGATCTCAAAAACATCCCCAAGGCCGAGCTTTTTACCTATTTCACCAAGAAAAACGCCCTGTGCTTGACTCCGCCGCCAAAGGCATACCTTGAAGAAAAGCTCTGGTTGGCGTTCTACCACCACCCTGCGCTCAAATCCTATTGGCGCCGCGCCTTGGGCAAGGAGCCTTTTGCCGCCTTGGACAGCTTGATTCCGCGCTCGTGGATCGTCGATGCGCGGCCGCTGCCGCCCCACGCCATCATTCCCGGCCTCGACATTGGCGGCCAGCCCGTCAGCGACTGGCAGCAGTTGAAGCAGCTAACCAAGAAGCAGCGCGAGCTAGTGCTAAAGCCCTCGGGTTTTTCCAACATAGCCTATGAGAGCAAGGGCGTGTCCATCGGCCACGATTTGTCCGAAGCCGAATGGGCCGAGCGCGTGCAAGAGGCGCTCGACCGTTTTGCGCACCAGCCCTATATCTTGCAGGAATTCCACAAGGCTGCCCGCCGTACCGTGCGCTACTACGACTTCCACCGCGACGAGGTCGTGCCCATGCGGGGCCGGGTGATGCTGCGTCCTTACTATTACGTCATCGGCGATGCACCGCGCCTGTGCGGCATCCAAGCCCTTGTGTTCCCAGCCGACAAGAAGATCCTGCACGGCATGGTTGACGCTGCGATCATGCCCTGTGCCGCGTCCGCGGAAAAATCCTCCTTCTGATCGCCATGGTTTCCCTAGACGAAAAACTAGCGCATCTCGAAGAAATTCTGCGCCCTATGGGGCAGGTTCTGGTCGGCTATTCGGGTGGAGTCGATAGTGCTACGCTGGCGGTGGCAGCCCAGCGAGTCTTGGGCGAGGGGGCCATCTGCGTCACTGCGGACTCTGAGAGCTATGCTACCGGCGAGCTAGAGAAGGCCACTGAGATCACCCGCGAGTTCGGCATCCGCCACGAGGTGGTCAAGACCCGAGAGTTGGACAACCCCGACTACGCCAAAAACGCGCCCAACCGCTGCTACTACTGCAAGCAAGAGCTCTTCACCCACATGGAGCAGCTAGCGCGTACGCTTAACGTCCATTATATCCTCTACGGCCAAAACGCCGACGACATCGGCGATTTCCGCCCCGGGGCCACGGCTGCCCGCGAGCGCGGCGTACACGCGCCCTTAGCCGAGGCGGGTCTGACCAAGGACGACGTGCGCGCCCTAGCCAAGCGCTGGGGGCTGACGGTATGGGACCGCCCGGCCATGGCCTGCCTATCGTCGCGCTTTCCCTATGGCACGCCCGTTACCGCCGAGGGATTGCGACAAATTGACTGCGCCGAGCGCTATCTGCGCGAGGTTTGTGGCTTCGAGCAGGTTCGCGCCCGCCACCACGAGACACTGTCGCGCATTGAGTTGCCCGCTGAGGACTTGACGCGCCTGCTAGGTGACCCGAATGCGCGTCGGTCTTTGCTGGAGCGCTTGCGGGAAATCGGCTATTTGCAAGCTACCGTCGATTTGTGCGGCTTTCGCTCCGGCAGCATGAACGAGGCGCTGCTCTCCATCGCCGACTCCGGTGCCGCCGAGCCGCTCTTTGCGCGGGTCAACCCGCTGCTCGCAGCGCATTCGCTACTGCCGGCCGCGTACGAGCAGCGCGACCAGATGCTCATCCTGCGCTTGCCCACAGCAGCCATCGCCCGCCTCGCTGAGGCCCGGTTGCGCTCGGCCCTAGTGGCCGCGTTTGCCGATTTGGGCTTGCGTTATATTGCCCTCGAATTAGACCCCTTGGACGCATGAAACGCGAAATTGCGCTGTTCGGGGCGCAGTGTCTCCGCCAGACGTGTGCTCGGGTCGCAGAGGTGGATGACGCCATTCGCGCCCTCGTCACTGACCTCTGCGACTCCATGCGTGCCGCGGAGGGGGTCGGGCTTGCCGCCCCGCAGATTGGCGTCCTCAAGCGGGTCTGCGTCGTTGATGTGACTGCTCATCAGCCAAACCACCAACCCGTGGTCTTAATCAATCCCAAGATCACGGACCACGAGGGCGAGCAAATCGGCGAAGAGGGTTGTCTGAGCTTTCCCGACCTGTTCGGCGACGTCAAGCGCTACGCTTGGGTCGAAGTCGAGGCCGTTGGCTTGGATGGCCAGCCTTTCAAGACTGAAGGCGAAGGCTTTTACGCCCGCGCCCTCCAGCACGAAATTGACCACCTCGACGGCAAGCTCTTCATCGACCACCTCAGCCCGCTCAAGCGCCAGCTCATGCGCGGCGCGCTCAAGCGGTTGAAAAAAGAGAGCGCCGCGCAGGCCAAAGCCTCGGCCATCCATTGACAGCATTTAGTCCGGCTCTTACCTTATCAGAACGAAACGGGGGCGTAGTTCAGTTGGTTAGAACGTCGGCCTGTCACGCCGAAGGTCGCGAGTTCGAGTCTCGTCGTCCCCGCCATTTTGCCAGCTCCTTGAGCGCGCTTTGCGCGGTTGAGGAGCTTTTCTTTTGTCAATTTCTACTTCTCACATGCTAGAAAGGTATAAAATGCAAGATCGCATCCGCGAAATTCTAAGCTGGTATGGCAGCGACAACCCCGGCACTTTGACCAACTTGGCGCGGCTGCTCAACCACGGCGCGCTCGGCGGCACGGGCAAGCTGGTCATCCTGCCAGTAGATCAGGGCGTTGAGCACGGCCCCGGGCGCAGCTTTGCCCCCAATCCGCCCGCATACGATCCGCGCTATCACTTTGAACTGGCCATTGACGCTGGCCTTAGTGCGTACGCCGCTCCGCTCGGGTTCCTCGAAGCCGGCGCGCGCGACTACGCTGGCGATCTGCCGCTGATCCTCAAGCTCAACAACCGCGAAAACCTCCACTCCGACGCGGACCCTACGCAGTCGCTCACCGGCTCCATTTCCGCCGCCCTGCGCTTGGGTTGTGTTGGCATCGGCTACACGGTCTATCCGGGTTCGGCCCTGCGGCAGGAGATGTACGAGAAGCTGCAAGCTCTGGCCGAAGAGGCCAAGCGGTACGGTTTGGTCGTGGTGGTTTGGTCCTATCCGCGCGGCACGGACTTGAGCAAGGAAGGGGAGACCGCGCTCGACGTCACTGCGTACGCCGCTCAAATCGCCGCCCAGCTAGGGGCCCATGTCATCAAGGTCAAACCGCCTACGGCCCACATTGAGCAAGACGAAGCCCGCAAGGCGTATGCAGATGTGCCGACTGGTACTTTGGCCGAGTGCGTGAGCCACGTGGTGCAATCGGCGTTCAACGGGAGGCGCGTAGTGATCTTTTCTGGCGGCCCTGCTAAGGGCGAAGAAGAAATTATCGAGGAGATCACTGGCATCCGCGATGGCGGCGGCTTTGGCTCCATCATCGGCCGCAATGCCTTCCAGCGCGAGCGCGGGCAGGCTCTGGACCTGTTGCAGCGGATTGTGGGGATTTACGCCGACAAGTAATAGCAAATGCACATCACCGACGCCCAACTCGCTACGTACAAAGAACAGGGCTTCCTGATCGTCGAGAATTTCCTTACCAAAGACGAACAGCAAGCCGCGCTCGATGGCTTCTTCACTCATTTTGCTCCGTCCTACGACCAATACCTAGCCAACGACCGCCGCAACGACACCCCTAGGCAAATACTCTTCCCTTGGGACCACTCCGGCCTCAATCACGTCACCGTTCATCCCGATCTGATTGACGCGGCTGAACGGGTCTTAGGCACGCGCGAGATTCGCCTCTGCGAAGGGCACTTGGGAATGAAATACGCTGGCGAGGAATACGGGACCAATTTTCACATCGACTACGGCAACAACACACTGGGGCCGATTATCGAGCCCGACGATTTTATGAATTTGGTGTGTTTCTATTGCTTCGACGATGTCGAGGAAGGCATGGCTCCGATCCGCATGGTGCCCAAGGGCCGCTCCGACGCGGAAGCTGTGCCGATGATCGTCCCCGGCGGCTCGGTGTGTCTTTACAGCGTCTTCACCCGCCACGCCGCCTCGGATTTCACTGCGCCAGCGGGGCACCGCCCGGTCATGTGGGTGGGTTTCACCCGCAAGGATCGGCCCTGGGATGGAGGTCGCACCTTCACGTATAAGAGCGGTGCCCAAGGTGCGGCCATGAACCGCTTCATGGCCGAAGCCACCCCGCGCCAGCGCGAATTGCTGGGCTTCCCGCCGCCGGGCGATCCGCTGTGGACAGAAGAATTTATCGCGGGGATGGCGACGCGGTATCCGGGATTTGACGCGGAACCGTATTACGCGGCAAGATAAGAGCTACACGCCCTGCAACTCTAACTCGTCTTTGTGGTGGCAAGCGGCTAAGTGCGCTTCGCCTTCCAGCGCGGGCATCTGCTGGCTGCACAGGTCGCTTTTGTAGCGGCAGCGCGGTGCGAACGCGCACCCTTGGTCGTCGGTCGGCGTTGGCTCGCCCGCTTCGCTGGCGTCTTCGTCGTCCTCCATCCACGAGGCATGGGGGTCGGGCGCGGGCGCGGCCTCTAGCAACATGGCCGTATAGGGGTGCTGCGGTTGGGTAAAGAGAGTTTCGGTTGCGGCCTGTTCCACGATCCGGCCTTGGTACATGACGGCCACTTCATCGCAGAGATAGCGCACCACGCTCAGGTCGTGGGCGATAAAGAGCAGGGTGAGGTCGAGGTCGGTCTGCAATTGGCGGAGCAAGTTGAGGATCTGCGCTTGCACGCTGACGTCGAGTGCGGAGACTGGCTCGTCGGCGACGATGAGCGATGGGCTCAAGGCCAAGGCGCGGGCAATGCCGATGCGCTGTCGCTGGCCGCCGGAGAAGGCGTGCGGATAGCGGCGCGCATATCTGGGGTCGAGTCCCACTCGCTCCATCAGCTCGCCCACGCGTGCGTGGCTATCGCGCGCCGACCAGCCATAAGACCGGAGCGGCTCGGCGATTAGATCGCGCACGGGCATCCGCGGATTTAGGGACGAGTACGGGTCTTGGAAGATCATTTGCATCTGCCGGCGGGCTTGGACGACTTCGCGGCGGCCGAGTTGGGCCATATCGACGACCTGCCCGTCCTGTTGGCGAAAGAGGATCTCTCCTTCGGTCGGGTCTAGGGCGCGGAGGATCATCCGCCCGGTGGTGGTCTTGCCGCAGCCGCTCTCGCCGACCAGCCCCAAAATTTTGCCTTGGGCGAGCGAGAAGCTCACGCCATCCACGGCCTTTACCCAACCCGTTTGTCGCTGTAAAAGCCCCCGGTGTACGGGAAAGTGCTTTTTTAACCCTCGCACTTGCAGGAGGGCGTCTGTGGCCTCGTTGGACATTGGGCTAGTCCCCTCCTTCCTCGGTGTGGATGAAACAACGGGTGTGGTGATGTGGCCCCACTTCTGCGGACGCGGGCATTTGCTGCTCGCAAATGGGGCCGACCTTTTGCGTGCAGCGGGTGTGGAAGGGGCATCCCTCGGGTAGGGCGTACGCGCTGGGGACGCTGCCTTCAATTGGTTCGATGTGCCGGCGTTTGCCCGTCAGACTGGGGATGGATTGCAATAGGGCCGCGGTATAGGGATGCGCCGGGCTGTCGAAAATTGCAGCTACTGGCCCCTCTTCGACGATCCGCCCCATGTACATCACATAGACGTATTCGACCGTGTGCGCGATCACGCCTAGATCGTGAGTGATTAGCATGAGCGCCAGTCCCAATTCGCGCTGGAGTCGCTGGATTAGCTTGAGCACCCGCGCTTGCACGGTTACGTCGAGTGCCGTAGTTGGCTCGTCGGCGATCAAGAGCCGCGGATTGCTCGCCAGCGCCATGGCAATCATCGCCCGCTGGCGCATGCCGCCCGAGAGCTGGAAGGGATAGTCGTCGGCGCGATCCTGCGGATCTGGGATGCCGACTAAGTGCAACAGCTCGACGACCCGCTGCCGCGTTGCTTCTGAGGATAGCGAGTCGTGGAGTTGGATCATCTCGGCGATTTGGTTGCCAATGGTGTGTACCGGCGAGAACGCGGTCATTGGCTCTTGGAAGATCATGGAGATGTCGCCGCCTCGGATCTGATGCATCTCGTCGCTGTGTGCGTCGAGCGCGGCGAGATCGATCTCGCGCTCGTCCAGCTTGCGGCGGTAACGGATGTGGCCGCTGGTTATCTCGGCTGCTGGCGGCAAAATCTGCAGCAGGGCGTTGGAGGTCATGGTCTTGCCGCAACCGCTCTCGCCGACGATGCCCACGGCTTGGCCGGTGTTGATGCGGAAGCTGACGCCGTTGAGCGGCCGCACCACGCCCTCGTCACGGGTGATGCGCACGCTCAGGTCGTGGACGTCGAGTAGGGGAGAGTTCATAAAGCGTTTGAAGTGGCTAAGCGGTCTCTGGTGTCTAGTCTTCAATTGCTGATGAAGCACCTTGTTCGGCGGTCTTTTTCATGGCAGACAGATCCACAATCTGCCGACCTTCCGCCTTTTCCTTGCTCTGGAGATAGGCAACGAGAGCTTCGATATCATACCCATGTTCCCGTGCAATGCTGTCTTTAATCCGCCACAGTTCCTCGATGATTTCATCAGACATCTTCAAATCCTCCCATAAGTTCTTGGGGTGTGCAGATTTCTGGACAGGTATGGTCATGTAGAAGGCAAACTCTTCGCATGATGGGTTTGGTTTCGGCATTATCGATATGGCGGTAATTCCAAGTCAAGAGATAATCGATCCCATGAACAGCGGATATGGCAATATGCTGGGCATCGTCCAATGCCTTGGCCGGAAGTGCTTTGTCGTGAAGAAGTGCTTTGGACAACCCAACCACGGCCTCTGTAATCGGCAGTATGGGAATACCGGATAACGCTTCGAGACGCCGCCTTCTCGCCTCGGCGTCGCCCCGGCCAGCTTCCTCAATCGTAATATCGGATGTATAGAGGTCAAATCGGGTCCTCTGTGTTTCCCACCAGTCAACCGTGACTTTTGTCCAAGCAGCCGCCACTAAGCCGCTCGTAGGTCGAGCAGTCAAATAGGAGATGACTGAGGTCTCAATATAGACCGCTTTCTTATCCATTGCCATCAGTCTTCGCTATCTCCATCATAGCTGTTTCATAGCGTAGCCGCGTCCAGCCGCAAAAGCGTTTGGTTTTGAGAATTCATCGCATCTGGCTTTCAGTCGTCCGAGTCTAATAAGCTTAAATGACCCATACGGAGCAATTTTTCTTGGGTGTCTTCGGCGGCATTACGCACACTTTCGTTGTCGTGATCAAAACCGGCTTTCAGGATTGCTCGCGCCTCATCCGTTGAGACGAAGATTGAGCTGTCTTCGGGCATGGAATGGATCAGCTTGGCAAAACATTTGACCACTTGTGCCGTGTGCTCAGGGAGCATGGTATGCAACGATTGCAACGGAAACCAAACGCTCATTTCTCGTTTACTCTGATCTGTATATAGGATACCGGGCACATCTAAAATTTTAGAATAGGCTTCTAATCGCCACTTGGCTTCTAAGCACTCGGCTTCCAGCCAGAAAGTAAATTCGCTGAGCTCTGTTGGCTCTCCGACTTCTAATCGCCACTCGAAGAAGGCAATTGTTCTATCCTCCAAGTTCTCGTTAAACTGCGGCTTGTCGGTATTTTTCAATAAACGTCCTATATTATCGAACAATGTCGCCCAGTGCTTTCGTTCGTCGTTAGATTTCTGGTAAAAGCGTGCTAGTAGGCTGCTGTCGCCCGTCAGTGGATATACGTCCCATAAATAGTAGAGGAACAAATGCTCAGTGAGGGTATCGATCTCCTCCCGACCAGACGGATTTTGTTGTTCCAAGTAATCCAGATGTTCCAGGGCAAACTCAAATTCATCGCGAACAATATCAAAGGCCGGCTTATAGGGTCGGTTATAGCTCAGAAAAGTCCCAAACGCCGCCTGCCAAGCAGGAATATTGTCTTGAGGGAAGAAGTCGGACCTGTGCTCAGTCGCCCATTCTTGACTAAGCTGGCAAATTTGCCAGTAGTTCATGCCCAGAATAGCGTACTCCGGGATCGTTAGCGGATGCGGATATTCTGCTTCCGGTCTGAAACGTTTTTCGAGAATAGGCATGATCTCGTGGACTTCTGCCTTGTCATCATGCCTATGCACCCAACTTACGAAGTTGCTCAAGTTATCCAAGGCACGGCCCCGTGTAGTGTTGATGGCCTCGGTGAGTGGATCGCTGTTCAACAGAACAGGCTGGTTCCGATCTAGTGCCCAATCAAACTGGATGCAGAGCGTCTCCAGAATCTTGACCAGTTGTTTCCGAGCGGAGATTGGGACATTGACTTCATCCTTGAGGCAAACTTCGACAAAATCGCAGACAGCACGCCTAGAAGAACTCCAACTCGGATTTTCTCGTAATGTGTCGTTGTGGTGAACATCTTCCTCCCGATCTTCATCGGAATGAGAGATTACCCATTTACAGAAGTCAAACCATCGGTCGAGTTGTTCAAAACTTCCACCTTCCACTTGCTCACGCATGGCTTGAATCGCGGATTTGACATAAATAGGACGCACGATTCGCTTGCGATTCTTCTCGATCCAGAATTCCAGCCTGTCATCGGCCGGTATAATCGACTCGGTGAAAACGGACTGAAACGCTTCGGCAAGGGTTGGAATATTGATATCGATGGACCAATCATCCCTGTCGCGGTGCTCATCTTGCCACTCGTTGATGTAATCTAGTAATTCCTCGTCCAAGAGCCTCGAAAGTTCTTCGGATGATCTTGGACTGCGAGAGGTAATCGTTCTGACTTCAGATGTATGGAAGGGTAAGTAGGTCTCATCCGTAATCTCTTCTGCGTCGTCGTTGCTTTTGAGTTCTTCAAAATAGGTCGCATATTCTCCAAAAAGTACCGAAGCAAACGGCCTGAGTTGCTTATGATGGAAATTGTGCTTCAATTGATCGGAATCCGTTTCGGTAAATTCTTCACCCATCTGTTCACGATATTCACGATAATTTTCCATTGGAGGACCGCTGAGTATCGCATCGAAAATTTGGGTTCGCTCGTCTTCTGTGAGCAATTCCGCACCAAAATGCTCACAAGATAACTGTATCATCTGCTGAAACTCATAGTGGTGTTGCTGTCTCGCATAATCTCCATGCTCTAAGATCAACTCCCGAATCCACGGCTTGGTTAGCTCGTTCAGATGCAACGCGTAAAGGTATTGCCGGAGCCGTTTGAAAACATTCCATCGTTGATTCCGTAAAGTGCTGTCTAGGGACGCAATTATTGCCTCGGGTGATTGCTCATAAACCTTCTCGCATGCATAGGTCAACGTGTGGATGAGGGTTTCTCTAGTATTTCGATAGTTCCGTTTTTCTTGGTTGAGCTTTGGACACCACACTTCTGAAAAATCACGACTCGTGTCGCTTTCAAGCTCGTCTTGACGCCTTCCAAGACGGATCATGCTCGCCGTAGCATCTATAAGCATACGGGCGACTTGAAAAGGCTCTTTATCCGCCAGAGGGCGAATGCCTTTGGCTAAAACTTCTTGATAGTGCCATGTGTCGAACTTAGGAGCTGGATTGAGCATTTTGATTTTCTTGATCTTGAGGATTAGGATGAAATTGAATGAGTATCTCTGCGAGCTCCAATGCGGCCTGTGTTTGATTCTCAGTTGTCCAATGAGCTAGTAGTTCGTGGTATCTATGGGCTAGAAACTGATACTCAAGCTTAGCATATTCAAGCATCTTTGGCTTGAGTCGTACAGATTGTTCGCCATCGAGTGATAGTGCAATGTCCAAAATATAGTTATAGACTCTCGGGTTATCGACCGCAGGAAGTTTCAACACGATCCGGATGATCTCCTCCTGGATGATCTCCTCCGTTGCATTTTGAGATATATTCTTGAGATATTCAAGCTCCGGCCAGAAAGGATATTGAACAGAACTGTCGGACAATACCACAGAGTTAGGAGGATTTTTGAAGTAACCATTTTGTTCGAGATGGCTAAGCCATATAGGATCACTACTTTTAGAAAAAAAATAGCGGTAATTTTCGCCACGACTCCGAAGAAGCATTAGAACTCGATTAATCTCAATAGAGGTAACATTACTACCTCTGCCTAGAATTTCCTTGAGTGCCGTGAGATCCTCAGTGACAATTGGCTGAGTCAGATCAATCGGTTCGGGATTAAGATCTTCCGCAGTTCGGTCCGGAGCAAATGCCTTTATATAGTCCTCCAAATTGGGGTAGTAGTCGATGTATCGTCGGGACACACATGCTTCCCCAAAGCTTCCATCGTTAGTTATGACAGCAATACTCGCTTGGTTTTCTTGGTGATAATGTTCTAATGCACTGAGAATAAACGCATCTGGAAATTCTTTCTGTTTTTTTTCAGAGACCGTTTTAAAACTCCGTTATGCTGCGAGTCTTCTGAGTATGAGATGGATC
>VXML01000041.1 GCA_009841115.1 Gemmatimonadota bacterium
CGTGCCCCCCTCTGTCACTACGTGACATCTCCCCCCGCTGTCGCGGGGGGAGAGGGGATCTGCCGCTTGCGCGGGGGGAGAGGCAGAGTGGGCGCTCCCTATACTGTCCACATGACCACCGAAACGCCGCCCGCCGATCCCGTCATCCACGACTGGTCCGACAACCTTGAGGAAGAGCTCGTCAAGGAAGGCATGGAACCTCCGCACGCGAAGGCGTTCAGTCGAGCCTTTGAGCTGGGCATGATGCGAGTGATGTCGGTGGTATCGACCAAGCAGGACCTTGCGCAGCTCAAGCTTGACTTCCAGCGCGAAATCGACCGCCTCGAACGCTGGCTCATCCTCATCGGAGGCGCGGCGATTGGCATGCTGATCGCCCTGGTGGTCCGTGCGTTCACCTAGTCTTCCCCTCTCCCCCCGCGCGAGCGGGGGGAGATGCCGAAGGCAGAGGGGGGCTCCGGCCTCGGCGCTGACGGGCGTGCCCCCCTCTGTCCCTACGGGACATCTCCCCCCGCTGTGGCGGGGGGAGAGAAAGAACGGCCGCCAGCGGGGGGAGAGGGAAGCAGTGTTATGTGGATGTAATCTTCGACCGCCTAGCCCGCCCCGATGCTTGATTGCGCAGGGGTGGATCGGCGATGATCACGACGTGGAAACTCGACGACCGGGGACAACCATGCGCGGGCGGGGCCCGTGTCGGCTCCCCGACACAGCGACGGGCAGGGCCCCGCGCATGGCACAACTGCCGGAACAGGAGGCGCCATCGGCAAGAGCGAGCGCGCACACCCGGAACCTCATCCGGGGATACGCAGAGGGCGAACGGAAACAGGCTCCGCTCGCCGTTTCGGCCCAATGAAAGGGCAGAACATGATTGGAACTCTTGCGCGAAAGCGCACCAACTGGGCGGCACTGGCGGTACTCGCCGGTCTCGTAGTCGCCCTGTTCGCCGTGCTCAACTCGGCACAGGCGCAGCCCGCCAACGTCATCGTCTACAACGACTCCGACGCGACCGTCGCAGCCGGCACTGACCTTCAAGCCAGGCTTGTTGCGGCTGGGCCGACGGCTAGCTTCGCCGATTCTGAAGTAACGGTGGCTCGATGGCACGTTTCCGGTGCCGGTCAAGTGGTCTTCTCAGACACCGCTGGCACGATCACGACCGCAGACACCGTAACCATCGTTACCACGGGTGCAGCTGGCGAGTTCACCCTGACCGCCACGGTTGGAACAACCAACTTTACTGGGACGTTCACGGTTGGCGAACCCGGCGACGCCGTGTCGACAGTCGAAATCTCGCTCGGCAACGAAATTGCTGTAGGTGACTCGCTCGTCGGCGGCGGTACCGCAACAGCCGACGACGTGAGTGCTGAGGACGGCGTTTCCGCAGCAGACGGCTGGGTCAACATTGTCGTCAGCGTCAAGAACTCTCTGGGTGAGGCTCCGAACGAGGATGAGGTCAACACCATCATCGTCTTCGCGGACACCACTGGCCGTGTTGCCTCAGGCCGAGTCGGGCCGACTGCTACGCCTTCGACCATCGTCAACTACAACCTGTCGACGACGGACGAAGACGAGACAGCAACCGCCAACGTGGGTGCAAGCAACAACTTCTCAATCGGTGCCGTTGACACCGCGAAGGGCGGCACCGTTGAGGTGCGCGCGATCGCAATCGGCGCTGGCAAGCGAGCAGAGTCGAACGTCCTGACACTCACGTTCTCTGGCGGTCCCAACGCGATCTCCGCAGGCACTGTGAATGGCGGGATCACGATCAATGCCGCGGGCAACGCCAGCGGTGGATCCGCGTGGTTTGACGTGACTGCTACCAGTGCTGCAGACACCCCGGTGACTGCTAACGCTGCCGACACCGCGTTGGCGCTGGACAACACTGACTTGAGCACGGTCATCAAGGACGCCGACGGCGAGACTGTGACCACCCAGTTCACGGTCACTGAAGTGGTCCGCTTGGCTACGGACGACGCGTCTACCACCGCGATCGATGAGACCAAGGTTGGTAAGAACGCAGTCGCAATCGTGATTGCTCCTGCCACCGGCTCAACTGCGAAGGCCGGTGCTTACACAGCTGAAGTCACCCTTGACGAGGGCTCGAAGAACACCGTCACTGCGGTCTTCAACGTCGTCGGTGCGCTTGCCAACATCGAGGCCAGCGTCGACATGGAGACAGTTGCGATTGGTGACGAAGTCACTGTGACGGCGATGCTGACTGACGCCAACGGCCTGCCCGTTGCCGACGGCCAGGCGAACGTCGCGGACGACACCAACACCGCAGACGTTGACGAGGCTGCAGTGAGCCGAGCGGACGACGTCCGATTCGTCGCGACCGGCAGCCTGAAGCTGATTGGCTACGACGAGAACAACGACAACGTTGTCTTCACTGAGGTCAAGAACGGCGTCGCCAAGGCTACGTTCCTGGTGAGCGAAGGCTCCGGCCTAGCCATCATCCGCGTCGTCTCCGGCAGCATCAACGCTCGCGCGACCGTCAGCACTGAGGGCACCGACGCAGCGGCCGACGGCCCGAGCCTGGACGACTTCAGCCGCCTCAGCGGCGTGGCCGCCTACACCGGCCCGGCTGCGACCGCGAGTGACCTGCTGGCACTGCTGGCCGGCCGCGCGACCATCATCTGGTTGTCGGACGGCGACAACTGGACGGCCTACTACGCCCTCATCGATGGCTCAGAGGCCCCCGGTTCGAGCAACTTCACCGTCCGCAGCGGCGACGTGCTCTACATCGGCAACTAGCGAACGGCGGAGCCCCCCTCTGCCTTCGGCATCTCCCCCCGCCTGACGGCGGGGGGAGAACAAGAGAAAGGCAATCGCTTCCCATCTGCATCTCCCCCCGCGCCAGCGGGGGGAGATGTCGCGGAGCGACAGAGGGGGGCACTCCCCCGCTCGTGAGAAGCAAGCGATTCCCGAAAGGACGCTGACAATGTTGAAGATGAGCACAATGCCCCGGCTGGCTGCGGTCGCGCTGACCGCGCTGCTCGGGGTGATTGCCCTCAGCGCAGCCGCGCTGGCCCAGCCGGGCAACCCGCACGCGTTCGTCGGCACCGGCCTGGAGCCGGGCGACGTGGTCGGACTGCAGGAACTGCACGGCGACCACTACGACCAGGTCGCCACGGCCACGGCCGACGCCTCCGGCGGGTGGTCGATCAATACGTCCGAGCTCGGGCGCGACGACGTGGACGAGAACTCGTTCACGCTCAACGGCGCCGCCGCCACTGCCACCTACACCAACGTGAACGAAACCCTCACGTCCGTCGCGCTGACCGCTGCCTCCTCCGAGGACGGCATGGGCGAAGACGGCATGGGTGAGGACGGCATGGGTGAGGATGGCATGGGCGAAGACGGCATGGGCGAGGACGAAGAACTGTCGCTCGACG
>VXML01000087.1 GCA_009841115.1 Gemmatimonadota bacterium
CACGCGACGGCGCGGCACCCGATCACTTTGCGGTGATCGACCAAGAACGCGGCGGATTCGTCAGAGCAAATGCCAAGATAGTAGGCGATGAGATCGTAGTTTCAGCGCCGGGTGTTGCAAACCCCGTGGCGGTACGCTTTGCCTGGCACAAGTTGGCCGAACCCAACCTACTCAACGCCGCAGGTCTGCCCGCTGCCCCATTCCGTGCTGGTGCCGTACCCCAACGCGATCGGCTCGCAATGGAAGTGCCCGAAGCGGCAGACTATCACCTCGTTTACGACCTCGATCTGGCCAACCTCGCCGCGGATATACACTATGACGTCGACAATAGCGCTGCGATTACCGAGCCTTTTGACCGCATCGCCTATTTTGTGGAATTGCAAAACAGCGATGGCGAAACGCGCTTTCTCTACGTTTCACTGGATGCCTTTACCGATGATCTCAAAATGATCGGCGTGCCGACCTTGGCCTCGGGGGCCCACTTCCACCAACCCGTCTCCCAGATGAACATCTGGTCCAACACGGGCGTACACAACGGCATCGGCCTCGCAGGAGGCCACATCGAATTCTGGCCCAACAACTATATCCCAGCCAACGCCGCGGCCGTGCCCAATGCCTCTCAGCATAGCTACGACTTTGGCGACCAGCCCATAGATCCCGCCGATGGCTATGGCAGTATGCAGATACACAACGCCACTACACAACAGACGCTATTTGCCATCAATCACTGGCGGCGGGGTGAACGCGCCGATATCGGCATTGGCAATCGGGCTGGTAAAAATTCCGATTGGACTTTTGCCGGCAATGCACAGAGCTACTCTGCCAAAAGACTGCGAGTACTGGTGAGACTAGATCGGTGAGCTGAAGACTTAGCCCCCCGTCGCAGCGGACGCTAATTCTGTCTATTTAGCAATAGAGAGGAGAGATAAAGACCGAACATCCCCGGTACGGACCGTCCCTTTTCCGGCTTGCACCCTACCCCCAACATCAGGCTTACAAGCCCAATGCCTATCATCCGGCCCATTCCCATCGCGGCTTCTATCTAGCCACTGTCAATTGGTCTGCAATCCATTGATTCAGACTCTTGCCTTCTCGCTTCGCCCGCACGTAAATATCGCGGTGCAACGGCGGCGGCAAACGGAGCATTAGGCGGCCAGAAAAGGGTCTGTCTGGTGCTTCGCCGCGCTCTTGGCAGAAGGCCAAGTAATCTTCTACCGATTCTCGGAAGGCTCGTTCTAGTTCCTCAACCGTCCGCCCTTGAAACGTGACGACATCGCTGAGATCGAGTACCTCGCCGTGAAAAATACCTGCCTCGTCGTCGAACTCGACGTGGCCCGTGTAGCCTTTATGATTCAGCATGATCTCCTGCCTCCAGCTTTACGCCGACTTGCTCCAAAAAGCGCCGCATAGACTTCAACGCTCCTTTGCCCATATCTGGCTGCGAATGTGGTCGGTGGAAGACGGCCCGCACCCCTTGGAGGTGTATGCGGATGCGCGATCCACGTCCTTCCGTTATTTCGGCCCCAAGTGCCCGCAGTAAGTGCTCAACATCCGTCCACTTCACGTTGGCGCGAACAGGTTCTGCAAAGACAGCTTGGAGCGTTTTGCGGTGCTTGCCGCTGAGGTTCATAGTATCAATGTACGATACTACTCTTAGCAGGCAAGGCCGCTTGACCGGAATTTGCGTTAAAGCTGAACGCATCATAGCCGATTGTTCGGGCTTGTGAATGCTAGCACAACTACCTATTTTCTATTGCTTTAACAACGCTTCCCATTCCAACGGACATGCCAATGAACATCCCCGCTACGGACCGTCCCTTCTTCGTCATCGGCGAAAACATCCACACCACCCGCGTCGTCTTGCGCAAGGGCAAGCTCATCGGTCCAGACCCCCAAGGCGTCGAATCAGTGCGCTTCCGCGACGCCGACAACAAGCGCCGCTTCCTCCAGATTCCCGAAGCAGTCAAAACAACCCAAGACTACGAGGAAGGCCGCGTCAAACACCTCAAGATCGCCGTGCAACAAGCCATGCTCGGCAACGCGGACGGGCTCGACTACCTTCGCCGCCAAGTGCAGCGCCAAGAAGCGGCCGGCACCGATTTCCTCGACCTCAATGTCGATGAGATCTCGATCAAGCCCATAGATCAACAAGAGGCCATGCGCTGGCTAGTACAGGCAGTATCGGCCATGTCGCAGACGCCCTTGGCCATCGACTCCTCCCAGCTAGACACCCTCGCCGTCGGCCTCGAAGCCGGTGCCGACCACCCCCAGCGCCTACTGCTCAACTCCGCGTCTTTAGAGCGGCCCGAAGCCCTAGAGCTAGCCAAACGGTACAACGCCCAAGTCATCATCACTGCGGCTGGCGAGTCCGGTATGCCGCAAAGCGCGCAAGAGCGGATCGATCACGCCCGGCAAATGGTAGATAAGGCCCTCGCCTTGGGGCTGCCGCTGGCCGACTTGTACATCGACCCCCTGATCTTCCCCATCTCGGTTGATGCGCAATTCGGCCACCACGCTTTTGACGCCATCCGCCAACTGCGCGACGAGTTAGGGTCCGATGTCCACATCACCGGGGGCTTCTCCAATGTCTCCTTCGGCCTGCCCTGCCGCCACTTGATCAACGATGTCTTCCTGCTACTGGCCGTCGAAGCTGGTGCCGACAGCGCGATCATGGACCCAACGACCACCTCCCTAGCCGACCTCTTTGCCACCGACCGCCAAACCCGTCCCTACCAGCTAGCCGAGGATATGCTGCTGGGCCGAGACGAGTACTGTGCCGCCTTCCTCCGCGCCTATCGCAAAGGCGAGTTGGCCGCCTAGCGCGTTGGTCATTATTGGCCCTATCCCATAGATTAAAACTGAACTTAGAACCGTTTTTTGCCGTCGCACCTATAGATCGCAAACGGAAAGGAGGATCAATATGCGGAACGACAAAATCTATATCTTTGCTGTTCTGCTGTCGTTGATCCTCACCGCCTGCAGCAAAGAAATATCCCATACCGAATTGGTCGCCAATTTGAGCAAGGATCACATCGTCCACACGTTGGGGGGCCAACGCCCGGCCCTCTTGGTCCTCCCAGCCGGTCACGACCCCGAGACGCCTATCCCGCTCGTGCTCAGCCTACACGGCTTCACCAGCCATTCGGCTCAGCACGACCGCTATTTCGGCCTCTCAAAGCGAGTGAACGACGATCGCTTCGCCCTCATTATGGCTAACGGCACGCGCGACCCCGATGGCAAGCGCTTCTGGAACGCCACAGACTTCTGCTGCGACCTCCACAACACCCAAGTCGATGACGTGAAATACCTTTCCGGACTACTTGAAGAGGCCACTACGCATATCGCCGTAGAGCGGATCTTCGCCCTCGGGCACTCCAACGGCGGCTTTATGTCCTACCGACTAGCCTGCGAAGGCATCCCAGGACTAGCCGCCATTGCCAGCCTCGCCGGCACTTCTTTCAGCGACCCCTCCCGTTGCGCCTTCGCATCCTCGGTATCAGTGCTACAAATCCACGGCACAAACGACAAGACCGTAGCCTACGACGGCAGCACAGGCGAACATGAGTACGCCGGCGCAGAAGAAGTCGCGCTGCGCTGGGCAGCACTCGCCCGCTGCGACCTCACCGATCCAGAAACCCTCCCTCCGCTCGACCTCGACCAAGGCATTGATGGCCCCGAGACGGTCCGCACCCGCTACCGCACGGGCTGCCGCCACGACGTTACCATCGAGCTGTGGACCATAGAGCAAGGCTCGCACGTACCGCGCTTTGCGCCGGACTTTGGCCAGCGATTGCTCAAGTGGCTATTCAACGACTCCCGCGCCGACACCCTATCTTAGACGGAGACAACCCTGTGTCCCATTTCCTTCAGCGCCTCGACGACCCGCGCCCTCTCTTGTACGACGGCGGTTTTGGCTCCGAGCTTTTCGCTCGCCAAATCGAACTGACCAACTCCACCCTCGCCAACGAAAGCCACCCAGAAGCGGTAGTCGATATCCACGCCGAATACATCGCCGCAGGTGCCGATTGCATTGGCATCAACACCTTTGTCGCCTCTGAACTGCACCTCGCTATGGCCGATAAGGACCCGACTCAAGCCGGGGCACTAGCCCGGCGCGGGGCCGAGTTGGCACAGCGCGCCCGGGAACTCGGTGAGCGGGATGTCTTCATCGCCGGCTCCATCGGCCCCTCCCCGGGGGCCATCGAGGCTGACGCCGGCAGCACGGATTTCGGCATTGCCAACGACAAGGTGCGCGCCGCGCATCAGCGCATCATCGACGCGCTGTATGAAGGCGGAGTCGATTTTTTCTCCATTGAGACCCAGTTCTCAGCCGTCGAAGCAACCATGGTCTGCGACATCGCCCGCCAGACTGGCCTGCCCATTGCCGTCAACCTCGCGCTCAAGTACACGCAGGATCGCAAAAGCAAGCAGGTCGTCTATCGCACCGATTGGGGGCACTCGATCGCCGACCTCTTGGACATACTCGCCTCGGGCCAATACTCCGGCGGCGACAACCTCCTCGACCACGTCCACCTCGTCGGAATCAACTGCGGCGCTGAAACCCGGCGCAGCGAACACACCGGCATGCCGTACGCCCTCCACGGCGTTGAGCAGTTTAAGGCTGCCATGCAGGAGCGCGGCCTCGACAAGAAGCTGATGACCTATCCCAACGCCGGTATGCCCCAGCTCAATAGCGCCCTCCGCACTATCTACTCGCAAAGCCCCGAGGAAATGGCCGCGTACATCCCAGGCTTAGCGGCGTCCGGCGTCCAAATCATCGGCGGCTGCTGCGGCACCACGCCGAACCACATCCGCGCCTTTCGCCGAGCACTCGACCCATGATTCAATACCAAGTCCTGTACTGGCGCGACATCCCCGTGCAAATCAAACTCTTTGCCGGCCGCCGACCGAGCTCGCACACCCTACCCGGCCGCTTCCAGCTTGCGATCGACCGCATCGCCATGCAGGAGGGACTGGTGGGCACTGATGCCTATCTAGACCAGTGGCACTGGTCCGCAAAACAAGAGCGCGCCGGCACCCCCGAAGACGTGCTGCAAGCGCTCTTGCGCGAAACCGAAGAGGAAGGCGACCGCATCCTCGCCGCGTATAAACGAGCGTGATTTTCTACGACAAAGCATACCAAGTCATCGTCGTCGGCGGCGGCCACGCCGGCACCGAGGCCGCGCTCGCTGCGGCGCGCATGGGAGCCGAGACCCTGCTCCTGACCATGAACTTGGATACCATTGGTCAGCTATCCTGCAACCCGGCTATCGGCGGGATCGGCAAGGGGCACATCGTCAAGGAAATCGACGCACTCGGCGGCCAGATGGCCGTCAACATCGACCGCAGCGGCATCCAATTCCGCCGCCTCAACACCTCGCGCGGCCCAGCCGTGCGCGCCTCGCGAGCCCAAGCCGACAAAAAAGACTACCAATTCGAGCTGAAGTACACCTGCGAACAGCAAGAGCATCTCGACATCCGCCAAGGTCTGATGGAGAGTTTGCTAATCGAGGACGGGGCCGTCCAAGGCGTCGGCGTCAAGGGCGGCATCGCCTACCGCGGTCGCACCGTCATCCTCACGACCGGCACCTTCCTGCGCGGCAAGATCCACGTCGGCGATTTCTCCTATAGCGCAGGCCGCGCTGGCGAGACTGCCGCTGAAAAGGCCGCCGAGGGCTTGGTCGCGCTCGGCTTTGAAACCGGCCGCCTCAAGACCGGAACCCCACCGCGCGTCAATGGCCGCACCCTCGACTTTGCTGCGTTTGAAGAACAGCCCGGCGACGACCCGCCGCGCCCCTTTTCCTATGCGGTGCGAAAGATCACCCAGCCGCAAATGCCCTGCTGGATCACCTACACCAACGCCCACACCCACGAGCTCGTCCAAGATAACCTAGCGCGCTCGGCCATGTACAGCGGGCGCATCGAGGGCATCGGCCCGCGCTACTGCCCCTCCATAGAGGACAAAATCGCGCGCTTTGCCGACAAGGAACGGCACCAAGTTTTCGTCGAGCCAGAGGGGCGGCGCACCCTCGAGTTCTATCTCAACGGCCTGTCGATGAGCCTGCCGGAGATCCTGCAACCCCAGATCGTGCGCTCCCTGCCCGGCCTTGAACGGGCCGAGATCCTGCGCCCGGCGTACGCCGTCGAATACGATTACGCTCCACCGACCCAGCTCTATCCGCACCTAGAGACCAAACGCGTGGCCAATCTCTTCTTCGCCGGCCAGATCAACGGCACCACTGGCTACGAAGAAGCCGCGGCCCAAGGGATTATGGCGGGCATCAACGCCGTACTCAAAGCTCGCGGCGACGATCCGATGGTGCTAACGCGCGCCGATGCGTACATCGGCGTCCTCATCGACGACCTCGTGACCAAAGGCACGCTCGAACCGTACCGCATCTTCACCTCGCGCGCCGAGCACCGCCTACTCTTGCGCGAGGACAACGCCGACGACCGCCTGATGGCCAAGGGCCGAGCGCTAGGGCTGATCGGCGACGACCTGTGGCGTCAGTTTCAAACCAAGCAGCAACAAGTCGCCGCCGAGCGCGAACGCCTACAGCACGAGCGCGTCAAACCGACCGAAAAGGTGCGGGAAGTCTTGGCGCGGCAGGGCACCACACCCATCACCGAATCGACCTCGCTCGCCGAGTTGCTGCGCCGTCCCCAACTCAATTACGACCACCTCTGCGAATTCGCCCCGCCGCCACAGCCCCTGTCCCCAGACGCGGCCGAACACGTCGAGGCCGAGATCAAATACGCGGGGTACATCAAACGCCAAGAGACCCAAGCGCAAAAGCTCAAGCGCCTCGAATCCCTGCGCCTGCCAACCGACTTTGACTTCGCCGCTCCCGGCCTGAACATTTCAACCGAGGCGCGCCAAAAGCTCGCGGCGATCCGCCCCCAGACCTTAGGACAGGCTTCGCGCATCTCTGGGGTTTCGCCCGCAGACCTCGCTTCGCTCATGGTCTTCCTGCACGCCCGCACTCAAGCCGCCAGCTAGCGCATAAAAAAACGCCCCTGCACGACAACAGCCGTACAAGAGCGTCCAAACGCGGCGAGAGCAATATTCAGCCTTCGGACTCTAGCTCGCTGATGCGGTCGCGGACCTTGGCTGCCTGCTCGTAGGCCTCTTGGGCGATGAGCCAATCCAAGTGCGCCTTGAGTTGTTCCAACTTACTTATCGGCTCACCCGTCTCCGGATCCACGAACGCCTCCGACTTATGCGCGGCTTCTGCGCGCTCAGCCGCTTCGTCCTCTGTGAGCGCATCCGAGGCCACCTCGGGCGCAGCAACTTGTTCGCCTTCGGCCGCTTCGCGCTCGTCGGAGTGCTCCAGCGGCTGGCCGGCCGCTTCCATAACCTCTGGGGTCAGGAAAAGCGGCACGCCCAAGAGCGTAGCCACAATCATGCCGTCGCTCGGACGGCAGTCGAGATAAAAGGACTGGTCCTGAGCTTGAACCAGCAGATACGCGTGGAAAACATCCTCTTTGAGCGTGTGGACCACCAGCTTGTGGACCACGGCGTCGATTCGCTTGAGCAGGTTGCACAACAGGTCGTGCGGCAGGGGCCGCGGCAAGGCGATTTTGCGGAGGGCCATGACGAGGGCTTGGCCCTCGAAGTGGCCGATTGTGATGGGCACCACGCTGTTTTCCGTACCCTTGAGCAAAACCAAATACTTCTGCGGCATGCCCAAACCCTGTTCCGCGTCTGGATAGGGATACATGTCGAAAATATACACTGAAATTAGATGGTTCTCTTCGTCTTTCATCGCTCGCGTACCCTTGTATAGATTGCTGTTCTCGTCAGTAATATAGGCTTTTGCCGGGCAAATACAATTTTCTTTCTTCATATCAAGCCGCGCTCCTTCAAGCTGATAAAATCGTCGCTGCCGATGATGAGATGGTCCAGCACGTCAATGCCCATGATCTCGCCAGCTTGTACCAAACGCCGCGTCAGGTTGATGTCGTCCTGACTGGGCGACACGTCGCCGGAAGGGTGGTTGTGCGCTAAAATCACGCTGGCTGCAGCCTGCGCTACAGCCGTGCGAAAGACCTCGCGCGGATGCACGATGGCCGAAGATAGACTGCCGATGGACACGACTTCCTTGTGGATCACCTGATTGCGGGCGTTGAGATACAAGCAGAGAAAGTGCTCGCGCTGCTGATCCTTGATGTCGGACAGCATGGACAGCGCGTCGCCGGGCGCACTAATCACCGGCCGCACCCCCAAGCCCTTGTGCAACCCGCGGCGTGCCAATTCAAATGCCGCGACCAAAACCCCGGCCTTGGCCTTGCCCAGCCCCTTGATCCGGCTCAATTCCCCCAGATCCATATCTACCAGCGATTCCTTGGGGTAATCGGCGAGAATGCTCTCGGCCAAGTCAACCACGTGCCGACCGCGATACCCCGTTCCTAAGGCCACGGCCAACAGCTCTTGGTCCTTGAGCGCCTGCGGTCCCAAGCGCGCGAGCCGCTCCCTTGGCAGTTCATCGCGGTGGATGGGCGACCCCTCGCCCACAGTGCGGGCGGCAAAGTTGTAGTCAATAGGCTGGGTTTGCGTTGGCACGGCGCATTCCTCCTTGGGCAAAGTTGTAGCAAAAAAACCACGCGAATGTAGCGTCTAGCTCCCACTATCCCCTAGGCACTAGGCGCAACCGATATATAAAAGCAGAATCCATGCCAGCACCTTGCTCCACCTCGACCCCCCTCCTATATTTTTGTGCATTACCCTCCACTGCCGATGTCTAACCCGCGCTTTGTCTTGGCTCTAACCCCGTTTTACCGCCTGCTGCTCGCCGCACTGAGCGGGGCCTTGCTCTCGCTGGCCTTTCCCAGTCACCCGGATCACCCCCTCGCCTTTCTCTATCATCCGCTCTGGGCCCATTGTGCGCTGGTGCCTTTGCTGCTGGTACTGAAAGATCGCGGCTTCAAAGCTGGCTTTGCCGCAGGCTGGATCAGCGGGCTAGTGTGGAACCTGCTGTCCTTGTACTGGGTGGCCTATACCCAAGGCGGAGGGCCTGCCGTCGTCGGAGGCACCGGGCTGATGGCCGCTTATTTGGGCCTTTTTACCGGCCTCTGCACTGGGCTGTTCAGCGTGCTCGCCGCGCGGTGGGGTGCGAAGGCGCTCGCGCTGCTGCCTTTGTTGTGGACCGGGCAAGAATACCTACTCTCGCTCGGAGAGTTGGGATTTCCCTGGCTCCTATTGGGGCACAGCCAAGCAGCCCTGCCGCACTTCATCCAGTACGCCACCTGGACCGGCGTCTTTGGCGTCTCCTGCTGGGTCGTCGGTCTCAACGCGCTGCTTTACTCGGCACTCGTCGGTCGGCGCATCTTTCTCGCAGGTGTTGCCTTAGGCTATCTCTTGCCCTGGATTCACGCTCAGAGCGCGATGGCAACCGCCGTCCCAACCGAGGGCCTGCGCATCGGCCTGATCCAACCGAACACCACGTACGCCGACAAATGGGGTCCCAACGGGTTGGAACGTACTTTCTCAGCCCTCGCCACCCTCTCGCGCCAAGCGGCCAAGCGCGATCCCGAACTGCTGGTCTGGCCCGAAACCGCCGTGCCGTGCGATCCCGTGCGCCGGGCCGGTTGCCGGGACCGCATCCAAGCGCTCGTCGAGGAGCTGGATACCCCCTTGCTGACCGGCGCGCCGCACGCGAACTACAACGCGGCCTTCTTCGTCCAGCCCGGAGCCGTATCTCTGCCTTCGTACGCTAAGATGCACTTAGTGCCCTTTGGCGAGCGGACGCCCTACCGAGACGCCATCCCCCTACTGCGCGACATCGACTGGACTCGCCTGACCGGCGACCTCGGCCCGGCGGAATTTGCGCGCGGCACCGAGCACGCGGTTTTTGCCCATCCCCGGCATCCCTTTGCCGTGCTCATCTGCTTTGAGTCCATCTTTCCCGATCTGGTGCGCCAGCACGTGGCGGCTGGGGCGCGCGTGCTGGTCAACATCACCAATGACTCGTGGTTTGGCCGCAGCGCCGGCCCCTATCAACACGCGCTCATCAACGCCATGCGCGCCGTTGAAAACCGCACGGCCATCGCCCGCGCCGCCACTACCGGCATCTCCCTGTTCATCGACCCATTTGGCCGCACCTACGAGGCAACCGACCTCTTCACGCCCGCAGTCGCAGTTGCCACCGTGCCGGTCGGCCAACCCGCGACCTTTTACACCCGGTACGGCGACATCTTCGCTTGGGGCTGCCTGCTGATCATCTTGGTCGCTTTCGTCGCCCGCTTCCGCAACCCGCGACCCGCCCGCGAGCCAGCAGAAGCCGACTACGAACCGGAGGCTGATCACGATCCAGGAGTTGATCACGATATAGACGCTGACCACGATTCAGAGCCCCCCCACGAACCAGACTCGCCCCGAGAAGCCAACATGCCCTTTCTCGACCACCTCGAAGAACTCCGCTGGCGCATTCTCAAGGCCCTAGCCGCGCTCGTCGTAGGCGCGGTAATTTGCTTCGCCTTCTCCGACTCGATTATGCAGATCTTGACCCGGCCATACGAAGAGGCCGTCCTCAGCTTGGAGAGCCAGCAATCCTCGGGCGTGGTGCTGGCGGTCAAAAAACTAGTGAGCCAGTGGTTGGACCAACCCGATGCTGCGCCAGAACCGGACGCACCCATCCCCGACCTGCCCCCAGCGCGCCGACTGCAAGCCCTGCGGCCCATGACCTATTTCTTCATCAGTCTGCAAATTGCCTTCGTTGGCGGGCTGCTGCTGGCGTTGCCAGTCATCTTCTACCAAGCTTGGCGCTTTGTCGCCCCAGGGCTTTTGCAGCGCGAGAAACGGCTCACGCTGCCCATTATCTCGCTGAGCGTCCTCTGCTTTTCGGTCGGCGCAATGATCGCCTATTACATCGTCCTCCCGCTCGGACTGCGCTTTTTCCTCGCGCTAGAGCCGCCCGACATGACCTCGCAGTGGGCAGCCGACGAGTACATCGGCTTTGTGCTGCGGCTGATCGCCGGCTTTGGCATCGTCTTTGAGATGCCCGTGCTATCGCTTTTCTTGGCCAAAGTCGGGGTGCTGACCGCCGCGCGGATGCGCCGTATCCGCCGCTACGCCATCATCGGCATCTTCGTCCTCGGCGCGATCTTCACGCCGCCCGACCCAGTCTCCCAACTCCTGATGGCCCTACCCCTGCTCCTGCTCTACGAAATCAGCATCTGGGTCTGCAAAATCGCCGAAAGAAAATAAATTAACCACCCGAAAGGACTTTCCATGGATGCCAAAGCGCTCATCTGCGACGAACAGCAAAATTTCGCGCTGACCGAAGTCGTACTGAACGATCCCGCCCCCGACCAAGTCGCGATCCGCACCCATTTCACCGGAGTCAGTATCGGCACTGAGTTCGGACTGATCAGCGGCAAGATCAGCAAAATGAACCGCAACCCCTTTCCGTTGTGCACCGGCTATCAAGGCACGGGCATCATAGAAGCCGTCGGAGCCGATATCGACAACTTTGCAGTCGGCGACGAGGTGTACTTTCGCGGCAATGACGCGATGAGGCTGGCCGACGGGACGGAGGTTGGGTGCGTTTCCGGCGGACATTGCAACCGCATCGTGACCCGGCCCAATACCACGCATGGCGTGGCCAAGATGGTGCCCGGAGCGGGGATGGATGTGGCGAGTTTGTTTGTAATGCCAGCCGTGGGGCTCTATGGCGTCGATATGGCCAATCCGCGGATGGGAGATACGGTGGTGGTACACGGGGTGGGGATGATTGGCTTAGGGGTGGTGGCGGCTTGTGCACAGCGCGGGTGCGTAGTGATGGCGGTAGATATTGATGAAAAACCGCTCGCGGTCGCCAAGGCACTGGGCGCGGATTGTGCAATCAATGGCAAAAAACAGGACGTGGCCGCTGCATTACAGGAACTCGCGCCCGAAGGTGCCGATGTGGTATTCGAATGCACCGGACATCCACAGTGCATCGATCCGGCGATTGCCCTCTGTCGGCGGTTTGGGTCTTTCGTCTGGCAGGGCCACTACGGGGACGATCAGATCGCCCTAGACTTTCCTACGCCGCATGGCAAGCGGCTACAGATGTTCTTTCCCTGCGACGACGGCTGGCAGCCCTGCCGCCGCGCTGTGATCAAGAACATGGCGATGGGAGTACTCAAGTGGGAACACTGCATTACCCATCGGATCGGGTGCGCCGAGATGCCAGCGATGTTCGAGCGCATTAAGCGGGAGCGGGATGGGGATATCGTCGGGGTGGTCGTCGATTGGCGGGATTGAGGGGCCGCTTGTCCTCCGTCGCCAAGCTGCGCTTCTGACCGGTGCGGCATCGAAAACCTTCTCCCCAGCCAAAACGCGCCGTTTGTTCGCCATATCCACGGCGAGTGCATATATTCGCTACTTCCGCTTTCACCCCGTTTTGAGGAGCCAAACCATGAGCCAACAATCGACCCGCATCGGCCTAATCGGCTATGGCCAGATCGGCCAAGTCGTCCACAAGATGATAGACGCTGACGCAGACAACGGCATGGAGGTCGTCTTCGTCCACGATCAAATGGCCGCTGCCGTCCAAAACCTCCCCGCCGACCTCTGCCTAGCGGATTTGAGCGACTTCGAATCGCGCCAGCCCGATCTCGTCGTCGAGATGGCCCACCCGGACGTTACCCGCCAGTGGGGACAAACGATCCTCAAAAAAACCAACTACATGTTCATCTCAGTGACCGCCCTCGCCGACCGAGCCGTCGAAACCACCATCGAGGAGACCACCCGCCGCGCTGGCACCCGCGCTTTTGTCCCACACGGAGGCGTAGTCGGCATGGACGCGCTGTTGGAAAACCGCGACGTGTGGGAGTCGGTCGATGTGGTGATGAAGAAGCCCCCGCACAACGTCGATTGCGCAGCCGCCGGCCTCGACCCCGACGACATCAAAGAAGAAACAGTCCTCTACGACGGCCCGACGCGCGGCATCTGCCCGCTCTTCCCGCGCAACGTCAACACCCACGCGGCCATCGCATACGCCGGCATCGGCTTCGACCGCACACACTCCCTGCTGCTCGTAAGCCCGGAATGGACCGAAGCCATCGTCGAAATCCACGCCCAAGGCCCCGGACTCGACCTCAAGGTCGCGCGCAGCGAGGGAATCACCGGCGTTACCGGGGCCTCGACGCCGGTCTCCATCTACAACACCGTGCAGATGATCGGCGCGACCGGCCCGGGTATCCACCTCCGATGAAGCCTTTTGCCCGTATCCCCGCGGCCATTCCCCGCTCGGGCATCCGCGAGATCATGGACTTGGCTTGGGCTGTCGAAAAGACGGGCGAGGTCATCCACCTCGAAGTCGGCCAACCCGATTTTGCCACGCCAGAGCACATCGTCGAGGCCACATGCCGCTACGCGCGCGCCGGTCACACCAAATACGTCCCCAATGGCGGCGTCGATGCGTTGCGCGCGGCCGCAGCCCGCCACTTCGAGCGCCGCACCGGCGTGCCAACCACCAGCGAAAACATCCTCGTCACCCCCGGGGCGGTCATGAGCGTAGCAACCACCTTCCTCTCCCTGCTCGAACCAGGCGACGAGGTCCTGTTGCCCGATCCGGGCTGGCCCAACTACGAGATGGCCGTCTCCATTGTCCACGGCCGACCCGTCTTTTACAATCTGCGGGCGGAAAACCACTTTCTGCCCGACCTCGACGAGATCGACCGCCTAGTCAGCCCCCGCACCAAGCTCCTCCTGCTCTGCACCCCCTCCAACCCCACCGGCCAAGTGTACGACGAGGCCCTAATGCGCCAGCTCATGGACTTGGCTCAGCGCCATGATTTGTGGGTGCTGTCCGACGAGATCTACGGCCAGATCGTCTTCGACCAACCGCATCAGAGTGCGCTGCCGCACGACGCGGACGGACGCGCCATCATCGTCTCCGGCATGTCCAAAAGCTACGCCATGACCGGCTACCGAGTGGGCTTTACCCGCGCCAATCCCGAGTACATCGAACTAGCCTCCAAGCTGCAAGAGCCGTTTATTTCGTGCGGCACGGGCTTTTCCCAGCTAGCGTCAGCCGACGCGCTCGACGGCCCACAAGACGAGGTGGACGCCATGTGCCGCGCCTATGCGCGCCGCCGCGACATCGCCCTCGATGTCCTGCGGGAATACGGCCTGTACCGCTACACCCCGGGCGGCGCGATCTATTTGATGATCGACATCTCCGCGGCCGGCATGGACTCCGGCGAATTCGCCATCCGGCTGCTCAAAGAAAAGCGAGTGGCCGTGGCTCCGGGCAGCACCTTCGGCCAGATGTGCCGCGACCACGTGCGGATCTCCATCGCCGCCTCCGAAGAGCACATCCGCCGAGGCGTGACCACCATCTGCGAATTCACGCAACAGATGTAGGGGGCGGTTTACAAACCGCCCCTTACACATTAAAAAACCAGAGGAACATCCGCTTTGGACCTTGAACTGTTGCAACGGGGATTCGTCCCCCAGCCGCTGACACCTGCGCAATGCAGCGCGCTGGATACCAACGGCTTCATCATTTTGGAAGGGGTTATCGCGCCCGACTGGCTGGCCGAGTTGCGCCGTGCTTTTGACGCGATCTTTGCCCGCGAGGGCGACGCAGCCGGCGCTGAGGTCTCCCAAGTGGAGGGCGTGCGCCGCCTCGCCGATTTGGTCAACAAGGGGACGGTCTTCGACGATGTGTACCTACAGCCAACGCTATTGACCGCAGTCTTCCACGTCTTGCAGCGGCCGTTTAAGCTGCACTCGCTTAATGGGCACGATCCATTGCCCGGCAACGGTTTACAAATCCTACATGCGGATTGGGGGCAACCCACCGTGCCCGGCGAGCCGTACCACGTCGTCAACTCCATGTGGATGCTCGACGATTTCACCGCAGCCAACGGCGCGACCCGCTGCGTCCCTGGTAGTCACCACAAACCCGGCAGGGTCACCGACTACATGGACGACCGCTTGGCCGATCACCCCGAGCAAGTGCATCTGACGGGCCGCGCCGGCTCGGTCGCCGTGTTCAATGGCAGCCTCTGGCACAGCTCGTATCGCAACGACAGCAACGCCCCCCGACGCACCCTACACTGCGCCTTTATCGCCCGCGAGCACCCGCAGCAAACCAACCAGCGCGAGTACTTGCGGCCCGCAACCTCCCAACGGCTCTCGCCGCTAGCGCGCTACATCCTCGACGTGGAATGAACCTAGAGGTATTTCTCGTACCTCTGCTTTTCTTTGAGATGACCTGGTACTTGAGGGCGCACTCCTCCCTACGGCTCACAGCCCAGGGAGCGAATCGCGTAGGAGGTCCGGCGGCGAACTTGAACTGCGGCTGAGGCGGGGGCCTCGGCGGGGCACCGCCGGCAGCCCTACCCCGAAGCGCGAAAGTCGCGATTTCTCTTTCACCTGAAGCGCTCCGCTCGCCATGTAGCCCTGCATTACCCCAAAATGCCACCCCTATCACTGCCTAAATTCTCTCGACCTTTTTTTGAATATTCTCTTCGCTCGTCTGTTTAATCCTGCAGAAGGAGAAACGAGCGCCATGGACGAAAAAACAGCGATCAGGCTTTGCCTCGACCAACGCGATGTGCGCGGCTTTGAATTTCTCTTTGAGAAATTCCGCCGCGAGGCCTACGTGCACGCCATCGCCCTGCTGGGCAACCGCGAAGAGGCGGCCGACGCCTGCCAGGACGCCTTTGGCAAGGCCTTTGTCGCCATACGCCGCCTCGCTAGCCTAGACGCCTTCTATCCTTGGTTTTACCGCATCTTGCGCAACCACTGCCTCAACCGCATCGCCGGAAGGCAGACCGCCGCACAATATGAGGAACGGCTCGCCGCCGAGACTGCCACCACACACCCGGTCGAAAAACCCGACTTCCTGCTCGAAGCGCACGAGGAGCAAGCGCAGGTGTGGGATACCCTGAGGCGTATCAAAGCAGAATTCAGGGAAATCCTCGTCATGAAGTACATCGAAGGGCTCAACTACGACGGCATTGCCCAGCGGCTGCAAATCCCGCGCGGCACGGTCATGAGCCGCCTCTACCACGCGCGCAAAGCCTTTGCTGCACAATACGCCAAATAACCTAGGAGATGGGCCAATGAACAACGCACAACGCGAGAGACGCCAGCGCCTGCTCTCGGGCCTGATTGACCAAGAACTGACACCCGAAGAAGCGGCCGAAGCCAACGACCTGCTGGTGCGCGACGCTGAATTCCGCCGCGAATACGAGCAGCTACGCGGCAGCGCGGCGCACATCGCCAGTCTCAAATTCGCCGAGCCCCACGACCAAGTGCTCGACCAACTGTGGCAGAGCCCCTTCAGCCGCTTTAGCCGCAACGCCGGGCTCCTTCTGGTCGGCACCGGCTGCACCCTGCTGGTGCTCTACGCCGTCTACCAGTTCGTCCAGCACGGCGAGTGGAACGTGCCCAAAATTGCCACCGCCACCGTGTGGATCGGCCTGGCCATGCTCCTCTTTTCCGTGCTCAGAGAGAGACTGAAAACCCGCAAATCCGATCCCTATAAGGAGGTGAGAAGATGATCGTCACCACAACCAGCCACATACCCGGCAAGAAAATCGCCAAAACCTTCGGCCTTGTGCGCGGCAATACCATTCGCACCCGGCATATCGGCAAGGATATCATGGCCGGCCTGAAGAACTTGGTGGGCGGCGAGATCCTCCAGTACACCAAGCTCATGGCCGAATCGCGTGAGCAGTCCCTCGACCGCATGCGCGCCGAGGCCACTCGCCTGGGGGCCAACGCCGTCGTCTCGACCCGCTTCGCCACCTCCCAAGTCATGGGCACGGCGGCCGAATTGCTGGCCTACGGCACCGCCGTCTGGGTCGAAGACGAATAAAAGGAGGAGTCCAGTGATAGAGATTGTCGAAACGACGCAGCAGGATCCCATCTGCCCCCATTGTGAAAGCGCGATTACCCGCTTGCTGGCGCAAAAAATATCCAGCCACCTCGGCGTCAGATTCCTCTATTTTTGCAGCGAGTGCCAAAAAGTGCTGGGGGTGTCGCACCGCAAGGGCTTCTGGATGGGTTGAGCCGGGCGGCTCAAACTCCGTCCGGCTCGACGGGATATTTAGGCGTGCGTCCCTGGAGCACATCCACGATGCCCTGGGCCGCGTCCAGCGCCATCTGCTCGGAGGCCTGGTCGGTCATGCCGGCGATGTGGGGCGTCAACCCAACGGCTCTCGCCGCTAGCGCGCTACATCCTCGACGTGGAGTGAACCTAGAGGTACTTCTCGTACCCCTGCTTTTCTTTTAGCATGTCCACCGCGTCTTTCACCTGCTGAGCTGCATCCTTTGCACACACCAGCAGCGCGTCTTCGGTATCCACCACCACCAAGTCTTCCACCCCTAGTAGCAGCACGACTCTATCGGCCTGCCCGTACACCGTCGAACGGGCCGCGTCCAACGCCACCACCTCGCCCGATAGCAAATTGCCCGCGTCATCCGTCGGCAATACGTCCGTCAGCGCCGCCCAAGAGCCGATGTCGCCCCAGTCGATATCCGCCTCCAGCGTGGCCACCTTGGGCGCGCGCTCGACCAAGGCGTGGTCAATGGAGATCGGCTTGAGATTTGGATACTCGCGGGCGATAACCGCTTCCTCTTCCGACGTGCCAACGGCGGCTTGTATGCGCTGTAACCCAGCGTGCATTTCCGGCTCAAAGCGGGCAAAAAGCTCCAGTATGGTCGCCGCCTTCCAGACAAACATGTTGCTATTCCACAAATAGTGAGCGCTAGCCACGTACTCAGCCGCCTGTTGTGCGGCGGGCTTTTCAGTAAACTCGGCGACTGCGTACACCGGCGTCCCGCGCACCTCTGTCAGCACAGAACCGCGACGAATGTAGCCATAACCAGTTTCAGCGCGCGTCGGCTTGACCCCAAGCGTAAACAAGTAGTCGGGCCGGTCATTTAGGGCTTGGTCAGCGACCTGCAACAAGCGGCAGAACTCCTCGGGCCGACCTATGTAGTGATCCGATCCCAAGCTGGCGACCGTGCAGCCCGGATGGCGGGCCTCTAACAGCGCGCACTCCAAGCCGATGGCCGGCCCGGTATTACGCAACGCCGGCTCGACGATTAGCTGCTCGGGTAGCAACGCCGGCACCTGCTCGCTCACCAAGGACCGCAACGGGCGTCCGGTCGATACGTACACATCGGCCGGCGCGGCAATCGCGCCAATGCGGGCAACCGCGTCTTGCAACATGGTCTGCTCGCCGGCCATGCAGTGGAACTGCTTGGGCTTGCGCGCGCGGCTATAGGGCCACAGCCGCGTGCCGACCCCTCCGGCGCGAATGACGAATTTCATAGTTTGACACTCCCGTACAAGTGAATTCAACGCCGGAAAATATAACCAATCGCCCGGCCCCGAGCAGGGCGCACTATTGACAGCTTAACCTGATGCTGTACTATGTACTTCTGTAGCAATTCCACGAGGAGCTTCGCATGGCCTATCCGCAATTCGACCAAGTCCCCAATCACTACGCCGGCCCCACTATCCAGCGCGTCAAGGACTACCGCCTGAAAAACGGCAAGCGCTCGCTGTGCCCGACGCTTCTGCAAATCGGCCAGTTACAGGTCTTAATCCCCCGGCACTTTGGCTTTTGCTTCGGGGTCGAGCGGGCCATTCACATGGCCTTTTCAGCCCTCAAGGAAAACCCGGATCGCAACACGTACCTCGTCAGCGAGATCATCCACAACCCCTTGGTCAACAACGACCTCAAAAAGCAAGGCGTCCGCTTCATCTACGACCCCGAGGGGGACCGCCAAGTCTCCGAAGAGGAGATGAGCAGCGACGACATCGCGCTCATCCCTGCCTTTGGCACCACCATGGAGAACGAGGAATCGCTCCGTCAAAGCGGCATCGACATCGAGTCCGAGGAATACCGGGAGAATTACGATACCACCTGCCCCTTTGTGTCCAAGGTGTGGAAGCGCGGCGAGGAGCTAGGCCGTCAAGGATATACCATCATCATCCACGGCAAGTACAACCACGCAGAGACCCAAGCGACTCATTCGCACACCGAGGAACACACCAAAACCCTAGTGGTGTTCGACGCCGCCGAAGCCGAGAAGGTAGCCGCGTATATCACCGGTGCACTACCGCTCGCCGACTTTGAGCGCGCCTTTGTCGGCAAAAGTTCAGCGGGTTTCGATCCACAAAAGGACCTAGAGCGAGTGGCCGTAGTCAACCAGACGACCATGCTCGCCGAGGAAACGCAGGAAGTAGCCGCCATCTTGCGCCGCGCCATGCACCAACGCTATGGCGCGGAAAACCTCGACTACCACTCCGCCGACACCAACGACACCTTGTGCTACGCCACCCACCAAAACCAGAACGCCACGCGCACGCTGCTGAACTCTGGCGCCGATTTGGCGCTGGTTGTCGGCGGCTACAACAGCTCGAACACCTCGCATTTGGTCGAGCTGTGCCTCCAGTCCATGCCGAGTTTCCTCATCGCCAACAGCGACGAGATCCTATCGGACCAGCGCATACGCCATTTCGACGTCCACACTAAGAAAATAACCGAGAGCGAAGACTGGCTGCCGCGCCCCCTCCCCGTGCGGCTGATCATCACCTCGGGCGCATCCTGCCCGGATATCCTCATGAACCAAGTGCTGGAGAAAATCGCCAGCTTGTACGGGTACGACGCGCAAGAACTCGACGGTGCCAGCTTGCAACTTTTTGAGGAAAGCCCGTGATACTCGGCCTCGTCAAAGGGCACGTGGTCTCCAGCGCCAAGGTAGATGCGCTCGAAGGCGAGAAACTCTTAATCGTCGAGATCCTCGCCGCCACGCCCGAGGGCTTGCAGCGCACGCAAAAGCACCTCGTCTGCATCGACGGCGTGCAAGCAGGCGAAGGCGAACTCGTCGTCGTCGTACAGGGCAGTTCGGCGCGGCAGGCACCGGGCATGGATCAGATGCCCGTAGATGCGCTGATCATTGGCATCGTGGATTCGCTACAGGCGTTTGGACGCCCCCTAGAAAAGCAAGTTGCATGAGGGTCTGCCGCGTCATTGGCCACGTAGTCGCCAGCAGCAAACATCCCTTGCTCGCCGGGCAAAAGATCATGGTGGTACGCCCCGAAGACGAGGAGAGTGGCGCTTTGCAGGTGGCGGTGGATGGGGTCCAAGCAGGGGTCGGCAGCAAAGTGCTAGTCGTGCAGTCGGGGGCTGCCGGGGCCGAGGTGACTGGAGCCGAGCGCCCACCGTGTAGGAGCGTAATCGTGGGAATTATCGACGAAGGGGTCGCCGAGTGAAGCTGGCCAAGGTGGTGGGCACCGTAGTGCTCTCGCAGTGCATTGAGCCGTTCCGCGGCCAGATATTGCACCTGACCCAAGACATCGACGAGCACCTAGAGCTTGTGGGCGAGGCCGAGCTTTGCGCGACTTGGGCGGCCCTGCGCGAGGGAGACGCGGTGATCGTCGAGGTCGCGCGCGAAGCCTGCAATGCCTTTGCCCCTCCACTGCCTGTGGACGCAGCTATCGTCGGCAAGGTGGACGAGATACACCTCAGCTAAGCCGCACAGCGCTCGGCCCGAGCACCGCGCACCCTTTCCAACTCTAGCATCCAAGCATCTTCGTACTGACGCAACACCCTATACCACGCGCTCAGGTCTGCTTCGCCGCGCAGAAGTTGACGGGCGGTTTGATCGACGACTTTCTCGGCCCGTTGAACTCGGGGACGGGCGGCCGAGCCGAGCATGGAAATGGGACCGAAAGCGCTTCGCACCCGATTGATGACCGCGCTGAGCTCGCCGCCCAGACGGGATATAGAAGGGGATGTGGGGAATGATGCACGCTGCCTGTGCATTGGAAACCTCCTAGGGAGTGCTGGCGCTTGGGGATGCGCCAGAGAGGACGTGGGGAATCGTTTTACTGCACTTGTGTTCAGTGATTAAAACATACTGAACACAAGTGCAGTTGTCAAGCAGTTTAATCCCTTAAAATGCGTTTTTTTTCGCCCTCAAACCCTCCATCTCCGCAGGCTAAACTCGCCGTTGTCCAGCCACCGCCAGCCCACGTAGAGCATCGCCAGCACTAAGGCGACCTGCAACAGCAAAAATGCGATGCCAAAGATGCCGGACACCAAGCTCAACGCGGCCCAAAATGCCAGCCAGATTCCAGCGAGTAGGACTAAAGCCCCGACGACCCGGCCCACGATGCTCTCGCCGCGCAACAAGCGCAGACCTATATAGAGCGCCCCGGCAGCCAAGAGGACGACCGCAACTGCACCGAGCAAACCAAAGAGGCCGCCGAACAAGGGCCAAATCAGCTCGACCCCCAGCGCAACGCCCCCAATCAACAATAGCACACCTAGTATTCTGGCCAACATGACCGGCCTCCTTTACGATGTCTTTTCTGCTTTCAGCGCGGCCAGTTCCTCCGCGACTTTGTGGTCGCGCTCGGCGCGGCGCTTGGCAGCTAGCTCGCGCAGCACTTCGGCTTCAGCAACGGCCTGATCCACCTGTTGCTCAAAGCGCTCCAACTCGCGTTCACTTTGTTGCACCCGCTGCGCGATCGCGTCAAAACGGAGCGCGGGCGCGTCTTCGCCGAATGCGACACCGCGCTCGCGCTCGGCGCAACAGCGAGCGATCAGCTTGCCCCGCCGCGCGCGGATATCGCGCAGCTTTTGGCGCAGGATCTCGACCTGCTCCTCTAGCTCGGCCGCGGTGTCGCAACTCTCTGCGAGGGCCGGTTCTAGCCGCCCGTGCGCCTGATCTAGCTCTGTCTTCTGTATCAAGGCGAGCCGTGCGCCTTCGTCGTTTCCAGCCTCCACTGCGGCTGCGGCTTTGTCTTGCCACATCTGCATCTGCTCGGCGTTGCGCTGGAGATCGCGCTCTAAACGCCGTTTGGTGGCCCGCGCCTTGACCAAAGAATCTACGGCTTGGTCAACGGCGCGCTCTGCGTCGCGGACGATTTGATCCACCATCTTCACCGGATTCTCGATCCGGTCCAGCACTTCGTTGAGGTTCGCCTTCCAGATAGTAGCGATTCGCTCTATTGCTCCCATGATATGCCTCCTATTAAAGGTTAGTGCTTTTGGCCACCTGAACGCGCTGCCGCTGCCGCCGCGCAAAAGGCGATTCAATATCGTATTTGCGGCAGAGCCGGCTAAAGCTGCGAATCGTAATCCCCAGCGCCCGGCTGGCGTCCTGATTGCATTTGTACATCCGCGCGACGCGCTCGATCTGCTCCCTACTAAATCCTCTGTTCACCAAGGTATCCTCCTTGTTGGGGGTAAGGGATTCACCCCGTTTATTAGCAAAGGGCGTACCGCCGTTTTGCGCAGATCACAACTTATTTGTAAACAACCAGATAAAATTAAGAGGAGCGTGCACACCACCCGAATTTATGGCGGCGTGCGCCACTTTTGGCGCGAACCGCCAGCAGTACGCGTTGACAGACTAAAAGCGCATGTTTATATTATATTACATTTGTTTTATATATAAAACATTTGTTTTGTAATATACTCTTTCTTGCTCCGACAAGGGCTTACCGAGGCAACGCTGCTTGAATCCATAGCTCAATTTGTCCATTTTGTCTTATATTCATATCTATATATAAACCCATGCCGCCTGCGGTACCTTTCAAACACTCAGTGATGGAGAAACTCCGTTGAATCCGCACAAGAGAGAAGTCATTGCGAGCATGGAGGATTTTGTCAGGGGCCAGCTCAAGTTGCTCAAGCCCGTAGAGGACAGTTGGCAGCCCGACGATTTTCTCCCCAATGTGGGCGAGGAAAACTGGGAAGACTCCATCCGCGAATTCCGCACCCGAGCTCAAGCGCTCCCCGACGATGTCCTCGTCGTCCTCGTCGGCGACATGATCACCGAAGAAGCCCTGCCCACCTATCAGACCTTGCTCAACAGCTTTGAAGGCGTGTCGGATACCACCGGCACGGATCCCAGCCCGTGGGCCCAGTGGTCGCGCGGCTGGACGGCCGAGGAAAATCGCCACGGCGATCTACTCAACAAGTACCTCTTTCTCACAGGTCGCGTCGATATGCGCGCCATTGAGACGACGATCCAATATCTGCTGCGCAACGGCTTCAACCCGCAAGCTGCCCAAGACCCCTACAAAGGTTTTGTCTATACGTCTTTCCAAGAGCGGGCGACCCGCATCTCCCACAGCAACGTGGCTCGCCTAGCGCAAAAGGCCGGCGATTCGCACCTCAAGACCATCTGCGGTGTCGTGGCCGGCGACGAAGCCCGCCATGAAAAAGCATACACGAACTTTATTAAGAAGATTTTCGAGCTAGATCCCACCGGCGCGGTATTGGCCTTCCGCGACCTGATGAAACGCCAAGTCGTCATGCCCGCTCACCTGATGACCGACGGGCAGGATCCCGACCTTTTTGAACATTTCTCGATTATAGCCCAACGGCTCGGGGTATACACAGCCAAGCACTACGCTGAAATCATCCAGCACCTAGTCCGCCAATGGGGGTTGGATTCGCTCTGCGGCCTCACCGGCGAAGCGGCCGCGGCCCAAGACTACTTGTGCACGCTCGGGCCGCGCTACGCCAAGCTGGCCGAGCGCAGCGAACGACGGCTACAGCAGCACACCGCACCGCTGCGGTTTAGTTGGATCCACAACCGCTGCGTCTAACCGGGGCCGCAGCTTATGCGTCCACGGCCCTCCGACCCTTTTTTCGCGCTCGTCCAAAAGGCACGTGACTCCTCCGGCGAAATTGACCTCGCCCGCGGGGCCAGCGACGCCCCGGACACCTCCGCCATCGAGCACAACATCCGCGTTCTTGCCAATCGCCTGATCCCGCTCAACTGACCTAGTCCGCTTCGCGCTCCGCTGGGCTGATGTCTTCTTTGGCCGTCAACCAGCGCATGACCTCTCCCAATCGCGGCGGCTTGCCCGTCATCAAGATGCCGATACGGAAAACCTTACCCGCCCCTCGCACTGCGAAGTAGATGGATAACAAAAGCAGCACCGTGGTCGCCAAATACTCCCACAGCGGCAGTGAGCCAGCGGCCCGATTCATCATGACAAAAGGGGTAAAAAGCGGGATGTAGGACATAACCCGCGCCAAGGTGCCATTGGGGTCTTGAGTGATGGGGATCATGGTGAGCAACGGCACGATCAGCGGCACGAGGAGCGGCAACATCAAGCTCTGCGCGTCTTTTAAGCTATTGCACAGCGAGCCAGCCCCTACCAGCAGGCAGGCATACAGCAGGAAGCCTGCTAAGAAGTAAAAGACAAAGGACCACAAGTACAGCGGAGTACTGGCAATACCGACAATGGAGGCCACATCGTCCCCCAACGCGGCCGGCGCGATCACCACCCCCACCGCGACGCACGCGACCCAAGTAAAGACCAAGGTCAGTCCAACCGCGGCCGTGCCGGCGATCTTACCGGCCATCAGTTCAAAGGGCGAGAGCGCGGACAGCAGCACTTCGATGAGGCGCGAGGACTTCTCCTCCACAGTATTGGTCATAAGCGTCTGCGCGTTGATAAATATCGCCATCCACAATAGATACACGAACGGTATGACGGCCCACTGTTGGACTCTATCGACTGTGGAAACCTCGGCCTCGTCGCCGCGCTTATCGACCTTGCGCTCCGCAAAATGCACTGGGGTCTGCAACCAGTTGCTCGTCTCCGCGTCGAGGCCCGCCTGTTCAATGCGCCGCGCCCGCACCACTTGGAACACCTGATCTGCAAACCAACGACGCAAGTCCTGATCGGTCAGATTCAAAGAGATGTATTTGCATCCCTCGTCGCTGGCGACTGGATCTGGGGCGATGACGAAGTACGCAAAGAGCGAGCCGTCGTTCACCATGCGATTGAGCATGGCTGGCGGATCGTCGCCGCTGGGCACCTCCACCCGGACGTAGCGGCTGCGCGAGAGTTCTAAGTCGAGTCCCTCTAACTCTTCAGCCGACACCTGCTGCCACCATTCGACGAGACCGGCTGAGACCTCATCTCCCCCCGCAGCGAGGTCTTGGACCAGCGCTGGCCGCTCCGCTTCGTCCAAGCTCACATAGCCCTTCGCGGCTGCCCGGACCGCATCCGGCAAACGCTCCCAAGTCTGACCGCCATCGCGGTAGCGCTCTGCCGCATCCCGCAGCACTATGCCCAAATCCTCGGCCAAAATGCCCTTTTCCACCTCCTGTAGCACAAAACCCGAGTGGTCGATCACAGCATAGGTGCGCGCCTGTTTGGTTTCGCTCAATAGAATGGGCACCACAACGCTCAACGCGAGGATGAGCGGGAAGGCCAAGACGCCGATCCAAAACCCCTTCGTGCGGACGTGCTCCATGTATTCGCGCCGCGCAACTAAAGCAATTTTACGCATCGTCGGCCTCCCCTATGGCGCGGATGAAAATCTCGTGCAATGAGGCCGTGCGCAGGGCAAAACCCCGTATCTGCACCTTGGGGACGAGCGCGGCCAACAGCGCTTGCGAGTCCGCGTCCTCGGCCAGAAAAAGCTCGGCCCGCTTGCCCGAGTCGTTGACCCGGATAACGCCCGGCAGCTCGCGCAGCAGACGCCCGTCGCCATCGTAGTCGAGCAGCGCAGCGCGTCCCCCGCTGGCGAGTACTTGGCCCAACGGACCATCGACGACCTTCTGCCCCTTGTTGATCAGCGCGACAAAGTCGCATAACTGCTCGGCCTGCTCCATCAGGTGGGTCGAGAAGATCATCGTCTTGCCGTCGCGGCGCATCTGCAAGATGACGTCCCGCATCAGATCGCGATTGACCGGGTCCAGCCCGGAAAAAGGCTCGTCGAGAATGACTAACTCGGGCTCGTGGATCAGCGCCGCGAGCAATTGCACCTTTTGCTCCATGCCCTTGGAAAGCACCTCGCAGCGCCGATCCTGATAATCGCCGAGGCCATAGCGCTGCAACAACTCAGCGGCCCGCTGCTGCGCCACGTCCGCAGCAATCCCCTTGAGCCGCGCGAAATAGATCATCACCTCGGCGACCTTCATCTTCTTGTACAGGCCCTTTTCCTCGGGCAGATAGCCGAGCTGGTCTTTGACCGCGAGAGCCTGTTGTCCATCCAGTAGGCCGATGCGCCCGGAATCGGCGAAGAAGATGCTCATAATCATGCGGATAAGGGTCGTCTTACCCGCGCCGTTGGGACCCAACAGCCCGTAGATACACCCCGCGGGCACGCGCAGCGACACCCCGCGCACGGCCTCAACCGCGCCGAAGCGCTTCCACACGTCTTCGAGCTGTACTGCCGTTGCAAAAGCCATCCTTCTGACCTCCTCTCAATAGATTCGGGTTGACCGAGAAGAGCCATTCGCCCGTTCGGCCCTATATCTTATATTGAGAAACCCAGACCCTTACAAGGTTTCTCATTTACACAGGAGGTTCCTCATGCCCAAGCTTTTCGGCCGCAACTTCACCCGCCGCCAACTGCTCAACCGCGTCGGCGACATCAGCCAGCTCATGTACGCCCGCCGCGCCGAGCGCCGAGAAGGATTCGAGCGCGGTGCCGATCTCATTGACGTGTTCAACGCTTCGGGCTTGGGGTTTTCCGTCTTGCCCGGCCGCGCCCTCGACATTGCCTCGGCCCACTACAAGGGCCAGTCGCTGTGCTTCCGCTCCGGACCCGGAGACGTCGGGCCAGCCTTCTACGAGCCAGAGGGCTTCAAATGGGGACGCGGCTGGTTTGGCGGGCTGGTCACCTCGTGCGGCCTCGACTTTGTCGGCCACCCAGAAGTCGATCCCGAAGAAGAAAACGCCGAAATGCCGCTACACGGTCGCCTCTCTTATATACCGGCGAAGAACGTCGGCATTGAAGCAAGCTGGGAGGGTTCGGATTACGTCGTGCGCATCCGCGGCCAAATGCGCCAAGCCGAAGTCTTTGCCGAGAATCTAGAGTTGTCGCGCGAGATCTCGACCGTACTCGGCGAGCGGAGCATCCACATCCGCGACCGCATTGAAAACCTCGCCGCCGACCGCTCGCCGCTCATGTTCGTATATCACTGCAACCCCGGCTTCCCCCTCCTCGACGAAGGGACCCGCCTCGTCCTCCACAGCCGCGAGAGCACCGAGTGGACCGCAGACCGCCCCGTCAGCCCCGAAGACTACACCGTGGCCAAAGGCCCGCAACCGCGCGCCCACGACGATGTGTACGTGCATCGGCCCCGCACCAACCGCCAAGGGCGCGTCCACATCGGCCTGCTCAACGAAAAGCTCGGCTTGGGATTGTATTGGCAGTTCAAGCACAGCGAGATTCCCATCGTCAACCACTGGCAGCACTTCCACAAGGGCACTTACGTCACCGGCATTGAGCCGGGCAACTGCTCAGTGCTCGGCCGCGCTTGGAACCGCAAGCACGGAACCTTGCAGTACATAGAGCCGGGCGAGGTGCGCGAGTTCAATATGGAAATCGGCGTATTAGACGGGGCGGACGAGATGAGGGACTTTGAGCGGAAGGTCAAGCGGGGATTGGCCAAGTAAGGACTCGCTGGGAGAATAAGGGATGGCAGTCTCCCTAGAGGCGTGCGAATCGGCCCAGACACCACCGAAGTGGGCCCTGCTTCAGCGCCAACTCTTCGACGCAATCGAGGATGCCGCTCCACAGGTGATCGAGAGATACACCCATCCAGATGGGCGTCTGCTCTGGCCCCCTAGTCCCGACTTCCAGAGCATCGACGCGCTGGATGACTGCTACGAGAGCTTCCACAACTGGCCGCTCTTCTACTTGCTCGGCGGCAGCGACCGGTTCCTAACCGACGCCCAGCGGGAATTCGACGTCATCAATGAGCAGATGAGCCAGCATGGCACGAGACACGGCTACCCCATGGTGGTGCGGGAGTACCAGCCGGGCTACGACTGGTTCCATCAGGGCGAGGGCAACTACCTGTCCTACATGCTCTGCATGGCCGATCCGACCAACGGGACCAACATCGAGCGGGCTCGGCGCTTCGCCGGGCTGTTCCTTGGCGAGGATCCAGAGGCACCCAACTACGACCCGGAACACCGGATCATCCGCTGCGCGAGAAACGGCAGCAAGGGACCGGCCTACTGGGCCTTCGACGAAGGTCCACATTGGCCCTATGAGGGGTACAACCTGCCCTTCTACGACGTGCCGGGATGCACCAATCACGAGGCGGTGCGAAGCAGTCCCGAGTTGGCCGAGCGGCTGGGCCAGGCCATGCGCGATCGCATGGGCCGCGGCGACGCCGTGGTCAACCTCCTGGCGACCACCCTAGGGGCAAACGCCTACCTGCTAACGGCGGACGGGAAGTACCGAGACTGGGTCGTAGAATACACCGAGGCCTGGATGGAGCGCGCCGACGCCAACGGCGGCATCGTACCCGACAACGTCGGCCTCTCCGGTGTCGTGGGTGAACACACCAACGGCAAGTGGTATGGGTCGAGCTACGGCTGGGCCTGGCCCCATGGTTGGCACAGCGTGGGGCAGGCCGTGGGGGTCGCAGCCCAGAATTGCGCCCTGCTGACGCGCAGACTGGAATACATGGACTTTCCGCGGTCGCAGATCGACGTCCTCATTTCCCACGGGATCGAGCGCGACGATCAGCTCTACGTGCCCCACAAGTACGATGATCCCGGACTGGTCAACTACGAGCCGGGCGAGTGGATGTGGTACCCGATCAGGAAGAAAGACGGCACCGCCCTGCAGCAGGACGGCTGGTTCGAGTTCATGCCCATGTACCCGTCCGACATCGCCCATCTGTGGTGCATGTCGATGGCCCGGTCCGATTCACAGCGATTCGAGCAGACCCGCAAGCGGTCGGGTGATCCGTTCGCCATCAACTCGTGGCACCACACCAAGGATCAGGGCGGACACGACTGGGGCTGGATGGCCTACCTGCACGGCGAGTTCCCCGAGTATCCGGAGCGGATCCTCGAACACAATCTGGCCCAAGTGCAGGCGCGTCTCGACTTCATGGCGCAGGACGAGCAGGACCCGGCCACCTATGGCGACGCCTATTTCCAACAGCGGAATCCCGTTACCTGCGAAGGCCTAGTGCAGCTCACCATGGGTGCCCCTCTCCCCCACTACAATGGGGGCCTGCTAGTCACGAGACTGCGCCACTTCGACGCCCAGCGCCGTCGTCCGGGGCTTCCGCCCGACGTGGCCGCGCTGGTCTCGGAGCTGAGCGACGACCGGGCCGAGCTGACCATGGTGAACCTGAATCCGACAGAGTGCCGGGAGGTGCTTATCCAAGCGGGAGGCATGGGGGAACACGAGTTCACCGAGATCGCCGGGGCGTCCCAGCGCGTTCCGGTGAACGGCAAGACGTTCGCGCTAGCTCTGCCGTCGCGCACCCAAGCCCGACTCGTGCTGGGCATGAAGCGCTTCGTCCACGAGCCGAGTCTGGCCCCGCCGTGGTGAAGGTCGGAGCACTACAGTTCAGACGCCCATTCCTCATACGCCCGCACCACCGCTTCCCGATCGACGAACGGTCGGTACAGGAGCCGCGCCCGGTAGCGGTAGGTCCGGCCGATCTCCGGGGTGCGGATGACGTACTGCCAGTCCCAGGCCGGGCTGTGCGGGTCCGGCCGTCCGCGCTCGTCCCGGATGAAGTTCCACAGGGCGAAGCGGATGGGTGCCTCCTGATCGAACATCATCGCATAGACCATCCGATCGTCCCCGCTCGACAGGTCTCCGTCGCCATCCGCCAGACCGTAGTAGAACGGCAGGAGGAAGCGCTTGCGGGGATCTTCGACTATGTTGAGGGTTTCGGCTCCTTCTTCGTACGGGAGTGGATCGACCGAGGCGTGGGCAACGGTGCCGGTCTCGAAGCGGCCGGCCGGAAGGTCTTCGCCGAAGCGGAGCCAGCCTTCCTCCCCTTCGCAGGTCCCGTAGAAATGGATCGCCCGGCCGCAGGTGCGGTTCATGTAGGAAGCCCACATGAAGGCGACGTACCCGAGCGGGGCGCATCGTTCGTCGGTCAGGCGAGCAGTGAACTCCATATCGACGCAGTCCGGCCCGAGGCAATAGCACATCGCGCTCTCGATTCCCCAAGAGGAGTCCGCGGCCGGATGGTGGACCGACGCTTCGCCGGGAGCATGGGAGAGGAGGAAGCAGCGGTCTTTCCGGGGAGTGAACATCGAGCGGTCGGCGTCGGCCGCCGCGCCGTTCATGATGTGCTCAAAGTTGAGGCCGACGGCGTCGTCCCGGAAGAGGTTCTGATCCGGGTAGCTCAGATGACACAGGGGGTTGAAGCCACTCCCCTGGCGGTCGGCGTTCGCCTCGTTGTCGAGGAGGAAGCCCCGGCAGGAGCCGCTCCTCAGTCCAATCGTCGCAGCCATGCCGCTGTCTCCCCATCTCATCGCCCACCTGTAGGTGGTAGTCTATCAACTCTAGTTTTGTCTATTCGTCATCTTGAGATTGACTAACTATTAAATTAGAATGATGCCGAAGCGAGGACTGGAACTCCAACGCCCGAGCACTGAGCGAACCAAGCTAAGCTACATTTGGTTCCGGTCAACTGCGAGTTCGCTGGAAGGGCATCGTACACAGGAGAAAACGCATGATCCAGAACTGGCAGCGCGACGAAGGCCCCTGCATCACCCTAGGTTCTGAGGGAGCCTTCGACGACATGCACCTCTTCGCCCCCTGCGTCGCCTACGAGGATGGGATGTACTCGATGTGGTACAGCGGATCGCGCCACAATGTCAGCGACCGCGTGGATAATCGCGTCTTCACCCTCGGCTTGGCTACTTCCACCGACGGCATCCGCTTTACCAAAGATCCGCGCTCGCCGGTGTGCCGCTTCACGGGCACGCGCTCGATTCTAACCCCGACGCTCCTCCGCCACCCCAACGGCTCGGTATGCAGGGAGCAAGGCCGCCTGCGTCTGTGGTTTTCCTCCTGCAACTTCCCCTCCGGCGACCGGCTGCACACCCTACACGAAACCGTCAGCGACGACGGCATCGAGTGGGATGCGCCATCGGCTCCGCAACTCGAACATGCGTACGCACCGACCCTTATCAAAGAAGCCGACCACTACAAACTCTGGTACACCGACGTCCAAGCTCTGCCCTGGAGCATACGTTATGCCCAAAGCGCCGACGGGTGCGACTGGCAGGTCGCGGCCGACCCGGTCCTGACGCTCGACCAATCTTGGGAACACGACCGCCTCCTCTATCCCACGGTTGTCGCCATCGGCGGTCAGTACTGGATGTGGTACGGCAGTTACAGCCAGCACGGCAGCGAGGAAATGAAAACCGCTATTGGCTGCGCGTATAGCGAAGACGGCTTGCGTTGGCAAAAGGACCCCGACAACCCCGTTTTCGCTCCCGATCCATCGCGAACCTGGGAATCCCACTACACTACCAGCCAATCGATACTGCGCCTCGACGACGGCTCCCTCCGCATCTGGTACGCCTCGCGCCCGGCACCCCCTTTCGTACACAAGTATTACGCCATCGGCACCGCGCGATGGCCCGCTTAATGGACGCCGATATTTAGATGGCGCAAGAGCAGTCAGCTACCACACAACGGCGGCGCACCGACACGCTAAAGATACACCTATTGTTCCATCAGGAGGTTAAGACGCGGTTCAACCAACCCTTTATGAATTTGCGTTGCGAGGCGTTTTTGCGGGCGAGGGTGACATACGCTGTCACCCACTCAGCTAGTGCCTTCGAATCTGTGGACGAGACAGAGTAAATCACGTCCTTACCAGCCGGGGTTGTAATGGATACGTTTGCAATATATAACGTTCCTACCATTTCCATTCGTCCGCTGCTGGTAGAAAAATCCGCGCTCCCTGCGCGAAACCGTGAATTATGTGATACAGCCCTATAAAATCCCACAGTTTTTTATGATAAGGTCCATGTGTGATCCACATGTGATTTGCAGGCCTGTTTACATGATATTATTATAATTTTTTGCCCAATATAGCCCCCCTACCACGCCTCGACTCCCGTTGTACATTAGGCGACGCCCGACGACAATTACGGGTATCCCGCATCATGATGGAGGTAATGAGTTGAAAAACACCGACGAGCCTGACCAACAGAAAGAGGAACCGCGCAACCGCCTCTCCCAGCTAAGCGAAGCCAGCCTCCGCATCAACGAGAGTCTCGACCTCGACACGGTATTGCAGGAGATTTTGGATAGTGCCCGATCGCTGACCGATGCTCGGTACGGCGTGATTGTCACCCTGGACGATAAAGGGCAGGCGGAAGACTTTTTGGCCTCCGGCCTGACGGACGAGGAGACCCAACAGTTATTTGCGATGCCCGAGGCGCTGAAGATCTTCGAATACCTAACGACCATTCCGGGACCGCTGAGAGTCTCGGACTTTGCCAGCTACACTAGAGCGCAGGACCTGCCCGAGTTCCGCCCGCCTACTCAGATGAGCGCCTGCCTAGGAGTTCCGATTCGTCACCGGGGCGTGGGCGTGGGCAATATTTATCTGGGAAAAAGCGAACCCGGACAGGAGTTTACCCGCGAAGACGAGGAGACCTTGGTCATGTTCGCGTCCCAAGCGGCACTGGTCATCGGCAACGTCCGCCGCTACCGCGACGAGCAGCGCGCCCGAGCCGACCTGGAAACGCTGATCAACACCTCTCCGGTGGGCGTGGCGGTCTTCGACGCGCCAACCGGCGCGCCGGTGTCGTTCAACCGGGAGGCCAGAAGGATTATGGTGAGCCTCCAGACGCCAGGATGCCCTATGGAGCAACTCCTCGATGTGCTCACCGTCCGGCGTGCCGATGGGCGCGAAATTTCTCTGGCCGAGTTTCCTATCGCGCAGGCGTTGAGCACTGGTGAGACCCTCCGCGCCGAGGAGATCGTCATGCAGACTCCTGACGGTCGGTCGGTGACCGCGCTGGTCAACGCCACGCCCATCCGTTCGCAGGACGGCGAGGTGGAATCAGTCGTCGTCACGCTGCAGGACCTGACGCCGCTGGAGGAGTTGGGGCAACTGCGGGCCGAGTTCCTGGGGATGGTAAGCCACGAACTGCGCGTCCCGCTGACCTCTATTAAAGGCTCCGCAGCCACCCTGCTGGAGGCCTCATCCGACCTGGACCCCGCCGAGTCGCACCAGTTTCTCCATATTATCGTTGATCAGGTCAACCACATGCGTGAGTTGATCGGCGATCTACTCGATGTGGCGCGCATCGAGACGGGCACCCTGCCGGTTACTCCCGAACCCACGGAGGTCGCCAGCTTGGTGGACCGGGCTAGGAACACTTTCCTAAGCAGCGGTGGAAGGAACAACCTCGACCTCGACCTCGCGCTGGACCTGCCCCCGGTCATGGCAGACCGACCGCGCATCATCCAGGTCCTGGGCAACCTTCTGTCCAACGCGGCACGGTATTCGTTGGATTCGTCCATTATCCGGGTGATCGCCGTGCGGGAGGAGCTCCATGTGGCGGTCACCGTCGCCGACGAGGGTACTGGGATCTCCGCCGAGCGGTTGCCGCACCTGTTCAGGAAGTTTTCCCGCACTGACGACGAGGATGGGGAACGCCAAATCGGCGGTTCGGGTCTTGGCCTTGCCATCTGCAAGGGGATCGTGGAGGCACACGGTGGCCGCATCTGGGCTGAAAGCGACGGCCAAGGCGCGCGGTTCACCTTCACTATACCGGTAGCCGAAGATACCGGGAGCAAAGCAACAACCCAGTCTTCCCTGCTTGCTACCCACTCACGTCAGAAGGCGGACGAGGATGTCCGCATCTTGGTGGTGGACGACGATCCGCAGGCCCTGCGGTTCATCCGCGACGCCCTTTCGGGGGCGGGCTTCACGCCGACAGTGACCGCTGACCCAAAAGAGGCGCTCCCCCTCATGGAGGAGCAAAAGCCCCACTTGGTCTTGCTCGACCTAGTGCTGCCCGACTCCGACGGCATCGACCTGATGAAGGACATCCTCCGCATATCCGACGTGCCGGTCATCTTCGTCTCCGCGTACGGCAAGGATCAGGTCATTGCCCAAGCCTTCGAGCAGGGAGCCACCGACTACATCGTTAAGCCCTTCTCGCCGACGGAACTAGTAGCAAGGGTTAGGGCGGCCCTGCGCAGGCAGGCAGACCCTTACCGGATCGAGTCGTTGGAACCCTACGTGCTGGACGACCTAACCATTGACTATGCCGAACGCCGCGTGATGATTGCCAGCCGGCTGGTGGAGCTATCCGCCACCGAATACCAACTGCTCTTTGAGCTATCGGTCAATGCTGGACGGGTGGTGACCTACGATCAGTTGTTGCGAAGGGTATGGGGCCGGACCAACGCTAGCGATGTGCGGTTGATCCGCACCCCTGTTAGAAATCTCCGCCGCAAGCTGGGCGACGACGCGGACAGCCCCACCTATATCTTTACCAAGCGTCGCGTCGGCTACCGGATGCCGAAAGGACAGAAACCGAGACAGGAGACGAGCTAGCCGTGGCAGCCTTGCGTCTTACCATCGCCTTTTACATGGCGGGGACGAATGCCAGCGCAGCGAATCTGGTAGTATAAATTCCTCCTCATCCCCACCGCCCCCGCACCCCAGTGC
>VXML01000095.1:0-1991 GCA_009841115.1 Gemmatimonadota bacterium
GGTCTGGCATATTTTTATAAGATCCGGGGTATGTTCGGGTCTCAGACGGGGTGGGGCAAACTTGGGGATGTCGCGTTGGTTTTTTCTTGACAGCACCCTTGTCGCCTTTGAGCTTTCCGGTGCTACGCTGAAGCCAACTGTTCCATACAAAGACGCTAGCCGACACTACAGGAACCTACCATGAAAACACCCGTTCTCCATTTCGTCTTTTTCGCATTGCTCGGCCTCTTGCTTTCGCCGCTGACGGTAGCTCATGCTTTATCTTCGTCGGACGCTAGCGTTGAGGACGAAAGCCATCCTCCGCAACTGTTGCCCTGCAGTAGAGCCATCGCCACGCCGCAGCAGGCGTGGTCGCCGCCGCCTGCGGCCAAGCGGCTAGCGAATCTGGAAGTCGGCCCACCGCGCACCGTGCGGCTGATCTACTTCTTGCCCAACGACCGTCCGTATCGCGCCGAAGTGGTCAATAAGATGAAGAGGATGGCTCGTCGGGTTCAGACCTTCTATGCCGAGCAGATGGAGACGCATGGCTACAATAGAACCTTCCGCTTTGAAACCGATGCCGCAGGCTCGCCGAAGGTGCATCGCCTCGATGGGCGACACCCCGATAGCTACTATCGTAACTATACGCTTAGTACTGTGAACGAGGAGCTTATACAGACTTTTGATCTCTGGAGGAATATTTACGTCGTCGTAATTGATAATAGCATATATGGAATTGGTCATGGGGGTCGCCTAGTGGGAGGTGTCGGATTCAAGAATGGCAAAAATGGCGGCTTGGGGGTGTTTCATGAAGAATTCGATTTTGGAACAATGGCCCATGAACTGGGACATGCCTTTGGCTTGGAGCACAATTTCAGGGATGATGCGTACATCATGTCGTATGGGAGGGAACCGGATCAATTATCGGCGTGCAATGCTGGATTTTTGGCCGTGCATCTCTACTTCAATCATGCTGCCTCAATTTTAGAGGACTACAGACAGCTACCAACCATCGAACTCATTTCACCATCGCATTATCCGGCCGGGTCTAACATCGCTTCCGTCCAACTCGAAGCCCGCGATTCAGAAGGGCTTCACCAAGTGACCTTATTCGATTATACAAGATTACCACATTTTTCCGCTGGAGCTCGGGAAGTGAAGGCGTGTCGTGGATTGGAGGGTGAACGAGAGGCCATCGTTGAATTCGATTATGATGGCGTTATTCCATCTGCTCCCCTTACGACGAGTCTTTCTATATCTCCCGTGCATTCTATTATGGTCGAGGCCGTTGATAAAGAGGGCAATGTGGGCTATGGGGAGTTTGTACTTGCGGAAATTTCGCCGCATCATATCGCTACCCTTGAGGGGCATGGGGGGCGGACGTTTGAGATCTCGGTGGCGTTTTCGCCGGATGGATCCACCCTCGTTGCCGGATTATGGATTGGCGCGGTTAGGCTGTGGGACGTGGCCACCAAAAAGAATACCACCACCCTCAAAGCTATGGGAGGTGTCTATTCGTTGTCGTTTTCGCCGGATGGGTCCATCCTTGCGACCGGGTCAGCAAATGGCGCAGTTAAGCTGTGGAATGTGAGCAAAAAAACGAACATCGCCACTCTCAAAGCTACAGGGTTCATCTATTCGTTGTCGTTTTCGCCGGATGGGTCCACCCTCGCGTCCGGGTCAACAAATGGCGGGGTTAGGCTGTGGGATGTGGCCACCAAAGCGCATATCGCTACCCTTGAGGAGCCCAGGCTTGAGGGTTATGTATATCCGGGTCTGGCGGCGTTGTCGTTTTCGCCGGATGGGTCCATCCTCGCGTCCGGGTCAGCAAATGGCGCAGTTAAGCTGTGGGATGTGGCCACCAAAGCGCATATCGCTACCCTCGAAGCTACGAAGTTCGTCTATGAGTTCGTCTATTCGCTGTCGTTTTCGCCTGATGGGGCCACCCTCGCGTCCGGGTCAGGGGATGGCGCAGTTAAGCTGTGGGACGTGGCCACCGAAAAGAATATCGC
>VXML01000095.1:2001-148007 GCA_009841115.1 Gemmatimonadota bacterium
GGTCAGGGGATGGCGCAGTTAAGCTGTGGGACGTGGCCACCGAAAAGAATATCGCTACCCTCGAGGGCCATAGGAAGTATAGGCGTGTCTCGCTATCGTTTTCGCCTGATGGGGCCATCCTCGCGTCCGGGTCAGGGGATGGCGCAGTTAAGCTGTGGGACGTGGCCACCGAAAAGAATATCGCCACCTTCGGAGCTACAGGGGGCATCTCTTCGCTGTCGTTTTCGCCGGATGGGACCATCCTTGCGACTGGATCAACTAGTGACGTGGTCCAACTGTGGAATGTGTCTAAGTGGACGGGGACCCCTCCTCACAGTCTGGTGAAGACCTCCGACGATGAGCAACAGGAGACAGAGCAGGAGACCACCACTGACGGGCAATCGATGCCCCAGACCTTGGCTACGGTCTCCGGCGATGGACAAGAAGGCCCGGCCAGCACACAACTGGCCGAGCTGTTTATAGTTTCGGTGGTGGATCAAGACGGGTCACCCCTTGCCGGGGTGGACGTCACCTTTTCGGTTGCCGCTGGCGGAGGGATGCTGTCGGCCCCCACCAATGCCAACCCTTGTACCGTTGTATCATCTAGGTCATCTACCACCGCCACCACCGATGCCAACGGCCAAGCCGCAACCCGACTGACGCTAGGCAGCGATCTGGGGACGAATACGGTGGAGGCCACTGTCGAGGGGCTGGAACCGGTGACCTTTACTGCTATCGCCGCCGAGCAAGCAACGCCCCATAGTCTGACCAAGGTCTGCGGCGATGACCAAGAAGGTACGGCCGGCATACTACTGGACGAGCCGTTTGTGGTTTCAGTGTCGGCTGAGGATGGTGCGGCGATGGCCGGGGTGGTCGTGTCGTTTGCGGTGACCGCAGGCGGGGGGACACTGTCAGCCGCTACGGCCACTACCAATGCCAACGGTCGTGCTAGGACCTGGCTGACGCTGGACAGCGAGGTGGGGACGAACACGGTGGAAGCCACCGTCGCGGGACTGGCGTCGGTGACTTTTACCGCTACCGGGCAAGAGGACCCCTTGGTTAGTATGTTCGACACTTTTTTTCGGGGTGGTAAGCTGGTAGCCCTGCCCGACCGCACTCAATTGCTGCAAAACGCACCTAATCCGTTCAACAGCCAGACCGTTCTTTCGTACTTCCTGCTGGAGCCGGGGCCGGTGCGCTTAGAAGTATTCGCACTGAGTGGACAACGAGTAGCGGTTCTCCACCAAGGGCCGCAGCAGGCCGGCTACCACCGGCTGTATTGGGACGGTCGAGACGATGCAGGGCACTCCGTAGCCAGCGGTACGTACCTGTATCGACTATTGACGGACGAGGCTGTCTTGACGCGCAAGCTCATCCTGCTGCGATAGCCAGATTCTCAGTGAGCGTAAGTAAGGTAATCACTCAGCTTTCTCAAGAGACGTTTGTGCCGTTCGGCTGAAATGGAACCCACAGTGCCAAGTACGTTATGACGCGGTAACACAGCGAGAAAGCCAAGTCGAATTAGAGATGTTGATCGCAGACCACTCGACTTGAAATCCTCATCGGCAGAAGAAATAGTTTCGTCAAAGTTCCCGACATGCTGATGTAACTGCGTGCTTACACCACAAACGAGCAAATCGTGATAGGGCGGCATTTCCCGTAGGAAAATGGCAGGTCTGTCCTTTAGTTCTCCATCGGCCTGAGGCACAGGTGTAATAACGACGTCACCTTCCTTCATAGTCGGGATTCACCTCTTTGAGCAACTCTGATGAATACTCAGGTTCGTTCTCTCCGTAGGCGTCTTTTAGTCTTTGACCGGATAAATGCAACCAAGCTGCATACTCACTGTCAGATTCTCGTCCTGGTAGAATAGTGACAATCAGTTTCGCATTAGGTTCTAGGTCAAATGGCTCATCCAAGCAAATGCGTTCCCCGTCAAAATGGGCGGGCACAGCTATCATGGGCATAGTCAATTCCTCCTTAGCCTAGAAAATAGGAATTCCTTTTATATATCGCAGATAAAATGCTCAAAACTTGACAGCTTCTACGGAGCGTCAAGCCCAAACTCAGGTAAGAAGAGCCTCGACGTATTCTCGTGCGACAATAGCCGCCGGCAGCGGCTCGTCCCAATCGACCTCCTCAAGCTCGACGACGAGGGGGCCGTCATAACCGCTATCCGCTAACAGTTCAAACAACTCCGCAAAAGGCAATTCCCCTTCCCCAAAGGGCACGGGCTTTTCGCCCTGCTGGTCGCGCAAGTGGACGAGACCGATGCGCCCGGCGAGGGCTTCGGCAAAGGGCATGATTGGCTCGCCGACTGAGAGCAGATGGCCGGTGTCCAAGAGTACGCGTGTCCGCTCGGGTAGCTCGGGCATCACTGCTTGGTAGTCGGCCAGTCCTTGAAGGCGGTTGCCTTTGTGGTTGCCCAAGTTGAGGGCGATGTCAGGGATGTTGTCGAGGAGCGTGTTGACGCCTTCGATAAGGTCGGCGAGCGCTTCGTCCGTGCGGGCACCGCCTTTGGTGTTCAGGGTTTTGATGCCGAGGGCGCGGCCCAAGTGGATGTCCCATTCGAGTTGGCGCAGGTTGTAGGCGAGGTTGCGCTCGTCGGAGTCGGCTTTGCGGCCGGTGAGGTTGCGGATGTTGAAGCCAGAAAGCGCTAGACCGGCGTCCGCAATGGCGGTGCGGACCATGGGCACGGACCAGTCGCGGTGGACAGGGGTGCTCTCGGTGTACGCGCGGAAGAGTTCGAGGCGGGAGAAGCCGGCTGCTTTGGCGAGGTCGAGTACTTGGGGCAAGAGAAGGTCTGGGCAGAGGGTCGGGCTGAAGACGAGGTGCATCAACTAATCCCCTCCCAATGCGCCCATTGGTCGTCGCAGGTCTCAAAGCGGATATCGTTGGTGTCTTTGCGCGAGAAGCGGCCGATGAGGGCCATGCGGATGTTGCGATTGACGTTCTTGGAACCCGTGTGAAAGAGTTGGCCGTGCCAGAAGATGGCATCCCCAGCTTGGCCGACGAATTCACTTCCTTGGGGGAAGGTTCCCTCGGGAAATACGTCGCTGGAAACGCCGCCTTGTACCGACAGCAACGAGTGCGTCTTGAAGTACTCATAGGCCACATTGTGGCTGCCGGGCCAATAGGTGAAGCAGCCGCCCTGCGAGTCGATGTCCTCGACGTAGAGCGTGACGTTGATGGTCATGTAGCCGACCGTGCCTTCGGGCACGCCGTTGGTAGGGGTGTAGTAGCCGTCGAGGTGGCCGCGCGCGGGCAGGGACCAAGCCTTGTCTTTGGATGGGTACACTAACGCGGGACCGGCGCTGCCGGGATTGAGCTGACCCTCGCCGACCATTTCCTCCATCATCGCAAAGAGCGGCGACTCGTGGACGGTGGCGCGGATGGCCGGGTGATGAGCGGGCACAGGGGCGCGTGGACCGGCTTCGACCCAAGTTGCAGGATCGTCGCGGTCGGCCTCAATACCGGTCCAGAGGGCGTCCTGAGCGGCTTGAATTTGCGCGGACGTGAGTGCGCCGCGGACGATGAGACAGCCATTTTCCTTAAAGGAACGCTTGTCGGCGGAGGTGAGATGAGACATGGCAGGACCTTTCCAATTGGGTTGAAAAGGCAAATATAGAGCGGCTAAAAGGGGGTGTCCATTCGCCGACCGTAGGGCGATCGGCCGGTCGCCCCTTTCAGACGACGACCGCTTGGTCTAAGGCGCGGATGTAGCCGATAGTCCAAGCTAGCCCCGCGGCGCGGTCACCGGCGATGGCTGGGAAGTGCTCGGGGTAAATCTGGCCCTTGTAGGAGATCTCTTTGAGGGCGCGGATGGTGCCGACCATATCGACTTCTCCTGTACCGAAGGGCACTTCGAGGTAGCCTAAGTCCGCTAACCGCTGCTCGATTTCTGGGGTAGAAGGCCCTTGGGCCTTGGTGGCGATGTCGCGCACGTGGACCATGAAGACCTTGTCGCCGAAGTGGCGGATGACCTCGGGTAGGCTGTCGCCGGCCATTTGCGACTTGCCTTGGCAGAAGGTCAGGCCGTGGGCCGGCGAGTTGGTGGCGGCCATGAGGCTTGAAAAGGTCTCTCTGTTCCAGATCAGGCGGTCGGGTACGTGAAACGTGTGGGTGGAGATCCGCACGCCAGCATCTTCGCCGATTTGGCCGAGTTCTTGGAAGACCTCCACTAGGCCCTGCCAGTGCTGCTGCCGCTCGTCTGGGTCGGTGGGGGCGGCGTTGGCACTGAGGTAGAAATGCACGAAGGGTATTTGAGCGTGGCCCATGTTTTCGATTAGGCGGCGCATGTATCCTACTTCGTGCGTGCGGGCCGCGTCGTCAACGCAGGCGTCGAGGCTAAGGCGTGGCGGGGTCAGCCCGGCTAGCACCACTTCGGCGGCGGCGTATTGGTCGGCTAGTGTCTTGAGTGCGTCGGCCGCGGGTGCGTCGTCGGAAGAGATGTTGCCCGTACTCAAGACGATGTGGCTAGCACCAGCGTCGCGGCAATAGGCGATGTTGCGATCGTGGTCGGCCCCAAAGGGGGCGAAGATGCCGATGTCGAACATGAGTTCCTCCTCAGCGTACAAAAAAAATGGTGCTCCCACGGAGACTCGAACTCCGGTTACAGGGTTGAAAACCCTGGGTCCTAACCGCTAGACGATGGGAGCACGCAAGAGGAAAAAATATAGACCTAGCCCCGCATATTGGCAAGCCGTCCCGCCGCATTTTGCTAGGCGAAATCGTCGAGCGCGGGAGTGAGGAGATTGTAGTCGGTGGCTTGCTCAAAGGCGCGGACGAGGCGCAGCAGCCGCGCCTCGTCGCGGGGGTGGCCGATGAGCTGCAGGCCGATGGGCAAGCCATCGCGCGTGAATCCGCAGGGTAGGGAGACGGCGCACAGGTCGAGGAGATTCACGGCGATGGTGTTGCGCAAGCAGAGGCCGTTGATGGGGAAATAGACCTCGTCGCGGTCGATCTCGTCTAGAATCGGGGCGGCGAAAGGGGTGGTTGGAGTGATGAGAAAATCGACGTTTTCGAGGGCCGTGTGGGCTTTGCGGCGCAGTTCGTCGCGTATTCTAAGTTGCTGGAGGAAGTCCGCGGCGAGGATATCGTGGCCGTCGAGTATGCGTGCCGAGACAATGGGGTCGAATTGGTCGAGGTGCGCTTCGAGGTTGCGCCGGTGATAGAGATAGGCTTCGACGGCCGTGGTGCTTGGCCCGCTGCGCCATTCGACTAGGTCGTTGAGCACTTCGAGCGATATTTCATCGACGTACACGCCGAGGTCGGCGAAAATACTGGCCGATGCGCGCACTGCCGCTTCGACCTCCGCATCGACATCGTCCCAAAAATACTCGCGCGGGAAGCAGAGCCGGAGGCCGGCGACCTCGCCTTCCAAGCGATCCACAAGCGAATCACCGGGCAGGGGGTCCGCCATGGCTTGGCACAACAGAGCGCAGTCTTGCGCTGTGCGGCACAAAGGCCCGATGCTGTCGAGGGTGGGATCGAGGGGCAAGACGCCGGTGTTGGGGAGCAGGCCAAAGGTGGGCTTGAGGCCGGTGAGGCCGCAAAAGGACGCGGGGATCCGCACCGAGCCGCCGGTATCCGAGCCGAGGGCGGCCGGGGCCAGTCCAGCCGCCACGGCCACGCCCGAGCCAGAGGACGATCCGCCCGGCAGGCGGTGAGTTTCGGGATCCCAGGGGTTGACTGGGGTCCCGTAGTGATGGTTGACGCCGGTGCCGCCAAAAGCGAATTCCACGAGGTGGGTCTTGCCCAAGAGTACGGCTCCCGCGGCAAAGAGTCGGTGGGCAATTGTGGCGTCGGCTGCGGCGATGTTGTCGCGCAGCAGGGTCGAGCCGCCGGTGGTGGGCAGGTCCGCGACATCCACGAGATCCTTAAAGGCGAGGGGAATGCCGTGCAAGGGACCGAGGTAGGTACCGGACGCGATTTGCGCTTCGGCAGCCCGGGCTTGGGCGCACGCCCGCTCGGCCGTGACGGCGAGATAGGCGTTGAGCGCGGGATTGTATTGCTCAATGCGTTCTAAGTAAAGCTCGGTGAGTTCGAGGGGGGAGAGTTCGCCGCGGCGGATCAGGGCGGCGAGTTCGGCGATGGGGGAAAACGCTAGGGTGTCATCCATGAAGCGGCCTCTAATTAGGGTTAATCCAACAGGGAAAATCCGGTGTAGCCGAGGCGGTCTTCCGCACCTTCGACGCCGCCTTGGGGAAAGTACTCCTGCCAGCGCCGGCTGACCTTTTGCGCCGTTTCTTCGTCCGTTATTAGCTCGTCCGGGTAGCCGGGTTTCATGCGGCAATCCAAGACGATTGGCGGCGTATAGCAGGGGTGGTGGCGACGGAGTTGGACGGCGGCGGCATAGGTGTCGGCAGCCGGCTCAAAGCGGGTGAAGGTACTCCAAAGGAAGGTGACGTTCTTGGTGGCCGCACTGGCGTCGTCAACCAAAAATATCAGTGGCCAAGCTGCGACGGCGCGGTCTTCGGCGAGGTGTTGGGCGTAGCCGGGATCTTCCGCGTACGTCGGACCTTGGACCGCGAGGGCACCAGGGCAGTAGACCTCGGCGGCGCGGGCACCGCCGGGCAGGTCGCCGCTGAATTCTCCGGGCAATTCGTTGACTGGATCGCCCACGCCTATGAGGATCCCTTTGCTGCCTTGGTTTACGGCCGGTCCCGTGTAGTCGAGGGTATCCATGGCGAGATTGGCGATGACGAAAAGGTCGGTTGCAAGCTGCGCACGCGCTAGGGCGTACGCGAGCACTTGCCGGAAGTCGCCCAAGTCCAAGGGGCGATCTATTACGACCAAGAACTTGGTGAGGTTGAGCTGGCCGCCGTCCTCGCCCAAGATGCGAAAGGCGAATTTCATGGCCTCGCGCGGGTAGCGCTCCTCGACGACGATGGCCGCCAGCGAGTGATAGCCGGTTTCGCCGTAGCTCCACATGGCCTTGATCGCGGGCATTACCAGCTTGCTCAAGGGTGCCATGAGTTGCTGGATGTAGGTGCCGAGGAACATGTCTTCCTGCGGCGGCTTGCCGACTACGGTGGCCGGGAAGATGGCGTCTTTGCGGTGGTAGAGGCGTTTGGCTTGGAGCACTGGGTAGTCGTGTTGCAGCGAGTAGTAGCCGTAGTGATCGCCGAAAGGCCCTTCGGGCTTGCGCACGTGCGGCGGCACCACGCCCTCAATGGCGAATTCGGCTTCGGCGATTAGGGGCAGCGTAGCGCCTTGCACGCGGCGCAGGCGCTCGCCCTGCAACAGGGAGGCCAAAATCAGTTCGGGCAAATCCTCGGGCAAAGGCGCAATCGCCGCTAGGATCAGCGCTGGCGGCCCGCCGACGAAGATGACCAGCGGCAGGTCTTCGTCCCGCTGCTCGGCGACGTGGTAGTGGAAGCCGCCGCCTTTCTGGATTTGCCAGTGGACGCCGAGAGTCTGGGAATCGTGGCGCTGAATGCGGTACATGCCGAGGTTGTGATGGCCGGTATCGGGGTGTTCGGTATAGACCAACGGCAAGGTGATGAAGTGCCCGCCGTCCTCGGGCCAAGTTTTGAGCAGGGGTAGGCGCTCAAGGTTGGGCGGCGACTGCACGCACTCGCCAACGGGGCCTTTGCCGACGGTCTTCAGCCCGACCTTGAGCGCGGCGGGGATCAGGTTTTTGTGCGGCCAGAGCTTGCCCGGCGAAAGCGAGGGCAGATCTTGGGCGAGTTGCACTAGCTGCTGGATAAACTGCTCCGGCCTAGGGCCAAAGGCCAGATCGACGCGCCGGGCCGTGCCAAAGAGATTAGTGACGCAGGGAAAGTCCGCGCCTTCGACGTGGGTAAAGAGCAGGGCCGGGCCAGCGGCGGCGAGGACGCGGCGATGGATCTCGGCGATTTCGAGTTCAGAGGAAACAGGGGCGTCGACAGTGACGAGCTCGCCTTCGCGGCGCAGAAGAGCGAGAAATTGGCGCAGGTTGTGCATGGCGGCTTGGGGTGGGAAGTGATGCGGTTGACTGTTCCTAAATATATAGGAAGACTGGTCTATTACAATGGATCGGCCCGGTGTACAGGGGATTCGTGGGGCCGGTTGAAGGCTGGGCCGGTGGTGTTTATATTGGAAAAATTGCAAACGGGCACTTTGTGCCACTGGATCAAGAGGACGAGCCGTTTGCTTGGAAGCGGCCATGCGCTGATCGGATAGGGGCCGTTAGCCTATCCAGCGATAATTGATGTTGCAGGTATCTTGGGGATGAGATGCTTCGACTCAAAATGACAGTGAAGGAACGGCTTAGAGAAGCGCGGATGGAACTTATGAAACGGAAAACAACTGCACAATTCTGGAGATCTAAAGGGCTTAGCGTTCGTGCATCCAATTGTCTATCAATGGCAAACATTATAGACGAACAAGAGCTAATCGAGAAAATTGCAACTCTTGATTGTCTGCTTGCTCTCAGAAATTGTGGCAGACAAACAGCCGAAGAGATCTGGGCATTTCTCACAAACTTAAAACTTACCTCCGAATATCATCAAGGAATAGAAATTACATCGTCCAATTCGGGTGATGATCATTCTGCCGAAGCGCAATCAATTTTTGTTCCACTTTTGAACATAGAAGTATCCACCGACACATGGAAAGTTCTTCAAAATACTCCAGTCAATAGTATCCGATGGAGCGTTCGGACGCGAAACGTAATCGGCCAGCAGGGGTTACAAGGACTAGCTGAGATTGCCAAACATTCTCCCAGAGAATGGCTTAGATTTAGGAATTTCGGAAATACCTCCTTGACAGAAATCCAAGAGAACATGACGGAAATAATCGAGCAACTTAGGGTTAACTCTGGTGTGCTTGATGTGAGCGATGATCATTCTGCCGAAGCGCAATCAATTTTTGTTCCACTTTTGAACATAGAAGTATCCACCGACACATGGAAAGTTCTTCAAAATACTCCAATCAATAGTATCCGATGGAGCATTAGAACACAAAATGTTCTCCTTAAGAAAGATTTTAAAACGCTTGCTGAGATTGCCGAATTTCCCCCGAAAAAATGGCTTAGGTTTAAGAACTTCGGGATCAAATCTCTGACCGAGATTCAGGAAATAGTCAACAAAATTATAGTGAATCCCGATATAATCGATCCGACTGACGAGCATTCGGCTGAGTTACCACAGATTCAGACACTCTCAGAACTCGGCCACGTAGTTTTCCAACGCCTGCAAACTCGCCAACAGGAGATTATTAGGCACTACTACGGTTACGGGGAAATACCTAAAAATTTACAGCAGATTGGCGAAGCACTTGGGATTAGTCGTGAGCGCGTCAGGCAACTTAAGAAGGTAGTCAACACAAAGATCAGTCAAGGTATGGACAATCATCTAATCACAATCACGATCTTCCGTCTCTTGAGCGAACTCATCCGCGATGTTCTAGCAAAAGATGATGGGTGGTGTTCTGTCGAGAATCTCCAAGAAATTATTCATCAGCGGTTAGGATGGGGAGATGGCGAGCAGTGGATTATCGACTGGTTTGATGAAGCATTCGGAGAGACGTGGATATGCTTAGGGACAGATGATTACAAAATTATTAATGGTGTCTGCCAGCTAAAATCCGCAGAACCTATTCAGAGCTTTTTAATACAACTCGTAGCGAGACTTCAATATTACGGTTATCGGCCCTTGGCATTGGAAGAATGTCAACGTCTCATTAAAAAGACGGACAAATTCGATCCAGATCAGTTGCTCGATGTGATTACACACTATCCCAGCTTAAAAATTTATCGGTATGGAAAGACACACATCGGGTTAAAAGAGTGGACATGGTTCAATCCAGAAAAGCCAACGACTACCACGGGACAAGCCTCACTTATTGAATGGTACCTCCGAATGGCTAATGAGCCAGCCACAGCAAAAGCGGTTGCTAATGGGATAGGGAGTCAACTCGGCAATTTCAGACTGACACCTTTTGATGTTGCTAATACCTGCGAAAAATACTCTCATCGCTTTCAAGCTTATAATAATGATGCGTACGGCTTGTACCTTTGGGAGGGAGCCTCGAAATATCGGCAAGCTCTCACAAAGTTACTGTCAGATGAACCGTTACCTATTGAGCGGATTACTGAGGTGTTATATCTCCAAGAATCGGCAGATACGACGCTGATTGTAGCAGCATTGAATTTTTATACAAATTCGTTTGTGGAAACGATGCCTTTCGAGTGGGCGTTAAAGACACAGATGGGCAAAATTGTTGAAGAGGAAATAGATTTTGACTATACAAATCTCACTTTTGAAGATTTAATGCCTAAATTATAAGTGATTTGCATCACATGATTTTGCCACAACACCAACAGCCCATAACCGTTCGACTTGCGCGAGAAGCAGATATTGAAGGCGCGAAACAAATTGCGGATCAATACCGCGCAGAATTAGGATTTGTCAATAGCGCTATTTTGCGGGTAGCACAAAGTAAAGGATGGCTACTTGTTGCAGCCGAATGGAAGGATCTGAGAAAGCGTGATGTTGTCGTTGGATTTGCAAATTTCCGAATAAAACAGGACAGAAATGCAACGCTGTACGAAATTGCAGTAGCTGGTGCATACAGGCACACAGGTGTCGGTACCCGTTTGATGAGCGAATTGATCCGACGTGTTCACCTCGCAGGTGGGCAATATGTTCGTCTTAAGTGTCCACAAGAACTGAGTGCCAATCAATTTTATCAAAAATGCGGATTTCGGCATGGCAAAACAGAGCAAGGCAAAAAGAGACAACTCCAAGTGTGGCACTACCGTATTCCCCCAATGCACGAGCCAGACGCGGAAACTCTCCCGATTACCCGCCTTGTCCCCGTGCTTAATAAGCTGGCTTCTCAGAAACCTTTCACAAAGGGAACCGAATTTCACGCTCCCGCACAATTCTACGCATCCTTGACTGTCAAACCGGATGAGATGAGGACCTTGCATCATCTCTGGCATAAGTATGCACATGATTTTGATTGGAAGTTCGGCAAACCTAATCCATTTCAACGAGTACTTATCTCTCCTGTCGTTACTCGCAAGTACACCTTTGATTTTGTCCGGGAACTAAAACGGACGGGTGAAACGGAAGTAGTCATGTTCGATTCTGGTGGCTATTTCGTCCAGAAAGGGGACATCTCTTACTACGACCTTCATAGAAAACTCTATGAATGTTATCAGCAGGAAGATTGGGCAGATATTTATGTTCTGCCAGATAATCCACCACTCAGTAAAGATTCGCTGAGGTCTGCGGAGTCAAAGATAAAACAAACTGTTGAGGGTAGCCTGCGACTTTATAGAGACCTTTCTTACGCAATTCAGCAGAAGGCGATGCCTGTCGTTCATGCAACGAGAAGTGAACATCTCGACTATTGCCTGCGACAATATGCCAATTTTAAGAAAATCGGGTTCGGCTCATTTCCAACAAGTGGAACATCAAACTCTATCAACCGCTTGAACATCGACGCGCTGATGATTCTCCGACAATTGACTCTAAGGCTAGATTCTGAGAATATCAAACTACATACTTTTGGTATTTCAACACCACCTGCAATTTATCTACTATCATTAGCCGGAGTACATTCTTTTGATTCTAATGGTTGGATGCGCTCTGGTGGATATGGCAAGATATTTCTCCCATTTATGCGGGGTTATCTGGTCACTTTTAATTCTCGGAGAAATAGAAGTTTGAATGAAGCAGAATTCAAACAATGGAAGGAAAATATAAAGCATGATTGTCCGTTCTGCGATTCTTTCGAGGAACTTTCAAATAATCGATGGAATCGAGTTATGCATAATCTGATAGTTATGTCAGAGTTAGAAACACATCAGAGGACACCTCAAACAGATATGTTACGGAAACTATCAGGAACGTACTATCGTATGTCTCAAAGCATAATAGATGGAGACTTATGGCCTGTTAGTGATCACGATTTTTAACGGAGGCTCTATGGCACGCTCGCATATTCTAAAAGGATTTTCGGATTTGGAGTCGGCATTATGGGTTCACAAATATCATCCTGGACTCACAATCCGACAGATGGTTAGAACTGCTTTGGAAAATGGGTACTCTATAACAGATACAGCACGTTATGAAGCGGTTCAGCTATTAAGTGAATGGGAATTGGCAGATGGAAAAAGCAGGTCATTAACCCCCGAAGGCGAGGCTTTCTATTCATTATGGGAAACAAAGCGGAGCGTGGCAATTGACTTTTTGCACGGGCGGCAATACGGCTTATGGACACAAAAGGCCCCTGACCAAAATATTGCATCGTGGGCGTACAAAAATATATGTGACTACCTGTGGGAACGGCAAACGCTTCCAGACAGAGAACAAGATCTAGTTGCTTACATCAATGACCTTCGTACTTCTGACGAAGTAGTGATTCCCCCAGATAGCGGCAATGCGTTTTCCAATAAATCGATCAATGACGCTTATGACTGGCTCCTGCCGTTAGATCCACCTGTTTTATCGAGCAGCGAGGCCGGTGGCAACTCAATTAGGGACGCAACATTCTCACAACGAACATTTTGCTCAACATCACTTTTTCTGATGGCACTCAGTTATATTGTGCGAGAATATGACACAACATTTGGAGCTTTGGTCAAAATTGACGACACGCAGAAACAGGTCGCTTGTCGCTTCTGCCTCATCAACGAAACCAGTTTCGATCTTATGCTTGACGAGGCATTACGTCGGGTCTCGTACCTTTCGGTACAGAGAGGTTGGGACGGGATTTATATTGTATTGAATCAAAGGCCAGAGATTAGAGATTTTATTGAGTGAGAGGATAAATTGTGATCCATTTCTCTTAAGAGATGATCAGCTATGAAGATGAAGAAGGCGTTCGATTGCGTTGAGATAAAACGCCGTGGCGCAGAACGAATCTACAATCAAGTTGCAAGATGACACCTGAAGAACAACTGGCTTTCTGGCAAGAACGTACCGAGTTGCTGTGAAAGCGTCAGCAAAAAATAAAAATAGAGTGCAAAACATCTGAGAATTAAATTCTGATGCTCTGGCAATCTTACCATAGAAAACTGCTCGCATTGGCGGAAACTAGCGAGATTTTGACGGCTTCTCAGCAGCAAGTCTGTCAATTTTTGCGCCAAGAGATTAGAGACTATCAACAACGTATCAATCTTTGGGGATCCCCGGGAGTGGGCAAAACATTTTTGGCACACTATCTACATCATCGTGCAGACACGCTCTATTTTTCTTCGGCAGAGAATTGTCCAATTACAGAATTTTCCCCAAATTCAGTGATTATCATTGACAACGCCCCACATGATCGAAGTTTAGCGCGGTCAATCTTCGGAGATATACTTTGGGCAGGGGCATCGTCGACAATTTTGGTGACGCGCCAACCGATTGATGATGTGGTTCGGAGAATTGAGTTGACCTTGACAGATAGAGATATGGTGCAGATTGAAGGTGTGATGCGTAAACTTTTCGGCCATTTCCCAGTTGACAGCCAGCACGATGCCGAACGTCATAGCTCTGGGATTTGGGAACGATTGAACGTGTTGGTAGAACACGCGATATAAGACATAAGCAGGTCCTCGGACTTGATCAGGGAGAAGAGATAACGCATGGCTTTAGACGAGATTATCCAGAAGAATGCTGTGGTTGACACGCCACGTGCATCAGACCTCGCGGCAAAACCAGACGAATGGGCAGATCGATTTCAACTTCACGTCTCAACACACGTCGCGATGGCAGATATGACCGATAAGTGGGATGCCATTCTCAAAAACCTCCTGCGCGGGCGTTCGGCAACCGGACTCATCCATGCAGATACGGGATATGGCAAAACTTCAACTGCAGCCGCACTTTGGCATTATGCGGAGAACCGGGACGTGGTCACCGTTCCCCCTTTCGCGTGGAATAGCATCGCCGATATGCTCACTGCAACTCATGGATGGGTTCGTCATCGTTTGAAGGTAAAGAGGCCGGATCTGATTTCCGATTTAGAACAGCAGTATAAGACGCTAGTTGAAAGTAGCGACGAAGATCGCGCCCGCAGGACCAGCCTAGAGGAGAATATTCCGCTCGATCACGCCAAACGGGTTGTTCAGTCGCTCAAAGCGAAGGGGGAACTAACCGATTCCATTTCCCCGAATCGCCTCATTGATTACTTACGACAGGCAACGGAAACACTTCTTGAGGCAGACTACAAGGGATTGCTTATCCTGCCAGATGAATTTGAGCTTTTTGCCAATACTAATCCAGACGTCGCCAAGAATTTCTCTGAACTCAAGGATTTTATCTTCCCGATCTTCCAAGAAGAACATCTGCCAATAGGATGTGTTGTTCTGACCTATCGTCGAACATTTTCGGATATCCAACTCAGAGAGCCTTACATATTCGCGCGCTTCAATAACCCTGAAGGAAGTTTGATCGACCTTGAGCAAGCGTATGGAAAAATCGAAAACGATAGATCTTTCGCTCACGAACTTTGGGAAAAATTGTCCATTGCGTGTAATCTATCCAACGAGGATCAAAACGCGATTGACCCAGATGTGCTGTTTGCCCTAGGACAGTTTTTGGGACACCAACGCACAACGCAACTGATTAGCGGCCCTCGGTCTGTTGTTGCGACGTTGCGACGAGCAGCCATCCACTACACTCAGACGCAACAGCCGTATTCAATTTTCGACTTTTGTGAGGATTATATCTCTCAAGGCCTCATCTGCTTCAACAACCAAGAAACCGATACGGTCAAAGCGCACACCTCAATCATGAACCAACCTATCATCGGTGGTGACGAAGCAAAGCAGCAAGTCGTCAAACTCCTGTGCGTCTGCCCAGATGGTGTACCGGATGAACTGTTCAAGAAGCATGGTATCTCCAATGAAGACCGCTTGGCAGTTGTAGAAGGGTTGTTGGGCACACACGTTATTACGAAAATCATCGGACCCACATTAACCCACTACAAGGATGATTTACAGGCTGGCGATGCCCTCATTGAGATCCTCAAAATCCTGCGGAATCAGTACAACCCTGCAAGTGCAGAAACGCATCGCGCCGCTGTCAGGTCATTTGTGAATTTCATTCTACCCGAAATCTTCACACAGACTTCTGGAGCGTCCTTCACGGGTTGGGGAGGGCTAAAAAAGATGGAGGGGGATATTGAACCTATCTTTCAGGTCGCACTGTCGGGAAGTTCTCTCCCAGATTATCCGGATCGGACACTGACTGTCCATGTTGGCACTGAGGAGTTCCAAGAGATTAGCGGTCCCTATGTTGAAAGCCAGTTTTTCACCTCTTTCATTTTTGACGCTCAGCAGGACAAGCATATTCCAAATACCTGTGATGTTCATGCAAACAAGCTCTGTTTCCACCTCAACATCTCTGAAGCTATCGACAAAAAAGAAGTCCCAAATGATATTGGTAAACTCGGAGACCTCTTTCTGCCGGAATCCGTTACTCCTTCGCTGCTCTTGTCGATGCTCGACTTCTTTAATAAGGAAACGACGATCGCCCGAATCAAGGGATTAAAACAGGAAACTCAGGTGGATATTTTGAAATCCCGAATTCGCGATCAACTTATCAGTTACTTCTTCTCTAATGAGGTCAAGGAGAGTGCCGTATCACAGCAGGCAGATTTGGCACAAGTGCCGGCAGGGAAAGGTTTTGTCGAACGGGCTTTAGGCATAGTGATACGGAAAAAGTTCAAATCATATCGAGCTATTGCGATCTCGCATCAGTGGAAAAAGAATTTGGGAACTTACATACAGGCACTGAAAAACGTCGAAAGTCTCGGTGTGAGACGAGGCGAGGAACCTGTTGAAATGATTGGTAAAGAGGTGCCGGAACGGTTCAATGTCGGTCAGCACACCACTTTTTTCAATACCTTCTATCCAAACGGCATTTTGCGTGATCTTTTGCTTGTTAATGAACTTGATGCCAATGGCAAAACTGTAGCAGAAGGAGTTGAGGTTAAAAACAATCAAGCTCCCGTCGCTGTATACTTCAAGCTCCATGACATGGAGGAGAGCATTTTGGATACACTTGAGGAAAGCGCGGAGAGCATCGTTGTTGATGGTAAGACCACTAAAGCAATGAAGCTCAACGGGTTTTTCCAGAAAGGAGAGAGACTTGGATATCTCGATGACGAAATCAAGGGGTTAATAAACGTATTGGTAGCAAGAGGGTTGGTCGATCAAAAGTCGCACCAAGGAATTAACTATCTATATCTCGTTGAGACAGAAATCAATTTTGCCGAACTACAACGCAAATTCGAGCGGCTTGAGCAACTTGGGACACTGGCAAAATCAAAAGGTTTTACACCAGAAAGAGAAGGGGAGAAATCATTATCATCGGTTCATATAGATTTCCAGGCAATTGGAATTGAGTCTGATGAAATTCGCAAGGATTCATTACGGCAAAAACTCAATTCGATTGAGGAGGCTTTCACAACACAGTGTGTAGGCTGGCTGAATACCGAAAAGCAACGAGCCGATCAGAAACGCCATGAAATTGAGCCGTTGCGCCTTGATATTCCAAAAGTGCTTGATGAAACGACGGGGCACCCGTTGACCGAATTTTCGACACTTCTGTTTAATGACATACGCAGTGAGGTTAAGAAAACGTATATGGCTATCTCTGATCAAGTTTCCAATCTACAGAGAGAGGTCAAGAATACACTAAGTGAAAAGCTCCAAAAATATATAGAAGATAAGCGTCTTGAAATAGCAATTGACATTGCGGCACAACTGCATGACTTCATAGATGTAATCGACACGAAGATTGGTGGATTGCGGACTTCTCGGGAAGAAGCAGAACAACTATACACATTTTTTGAAAGATGGCGAACAATCGCCCGACAAGTTGAGAGTAACCGTCGAATGATGACCGATGCTCACGCTAGCGATGCTGTCAAGAATCTTATTGATCGGTTGGATACTGAACAGCAACAAATCAAAAGACACCTTGCCAATCAGGCATTAAGCCTGAGCCAAGTTCTTGAAAACTATGAATATTTCGCCAACCAGCTCTCAAAAATAAAAGATGAGTACGATCAGATTACTGCAAACCGGAAAGATGAATTTATCAAATTCCAAGCTGGAATTGAAAACGAACTCGGTGAATTACTTGACAAGCCGCATATTGGAGAATCCTACAATCCGTTAGACGAAGATGGTGCCTATCGCCGTGTTCGCGAAAAATCGGTTGAAAAAATTCAGACATTCGTCATTAGGCCAGGGATGAATAAAATCCAAATGATTAGGCGTGAACTCACAAAACCCATTGAGGTTTTCAAGGTTGGTGACGCAGTGCGAAACGAAGCGATGGTACTCGAAGGTGAGGTTATAGACTTAGAACATCGGATTAACCAGATTCAAAACGGCCTAAAGTCCGATGGCATCGAAAAAGTTCTGCCCACTCATATAAAGGAACTACAAGCGATTCTTGAAGATGGAGAGAACATCGTTCAAAGACAGGAAAAGATTCAAAATCGATTGAGAAGTGATGTAGAAGAGTTGAGTCAAAGTGCCAAGAAGCTGCTTACCCTAATTGATGGAAGCGGCGAAAAAGATTTCACGGAGTTAATCATCGAACTGAAGCAATCAAATGATGAAGTACTTCGTGATACGACAGAGATTATCAAAAGTCTTGAAGAATTATATCAGCGAAACTGGCTGAACATCAGAATCTCACGAACGATAGGACAGTGACTGTGATAGATATTTTAGAGAAGATCCCTTGTCTGACAACCCTACCAGAGGAGGCTCAGGGACTATGGGATATATGCCTATCTGATATTTGGTGTCCCAATTCACTGGCAGAATGGCGAGATGTTGTTGATGCGCCACAGGATGATTCCACAAAGGCAACGCTTTTTGTGAATTTACCAGAGACTGAAAGTCAAGAGTTAATAAGAACTTTTGGTTTCTCTACGGTTGACCTCCCGACTTTTCCTCCAATCGAATGGGTGAATCAGAAATTACCTGAACATTTCAACGCCCTATGCACAGATGACTCGAAACTCTTGAAGCAATCGCAACTCGTTCAAACTATTATAGACCGCGTATCATACACGCTTCCTGACATTATGGTTTTTTTAGTGCTTGATGGGCTGTCGTTGTACGATGTAGCAGATTGGGCATTCCCAGAGTCTTGGCACGTGGTGTGTGAACCGTGTTTTGTTGATGGATTAAGCGTCACAACGAGCGGCATGCGTCGGTTAATTGGATCTCCACCCCTAACCCATCGATTGTTTGCGTTAGGGTACGTGCAACGATTCGGATTTTCATATTGGGAGCGTTCCCAAAATCAACTCACCAATGTACTCTTTTCCGAATTCCCACCGAGCCAACTATTTCGCATCACAACTTTTGAAGAGGTGTTAGACAGATTACAGAATACAGACTTGCCTGCTCGAACATTCATTCAAATTGTTCGTACAGGACTTGATAGGGTTTGCCACAATCACAGAGAGAAACCGGATATTGAAGCGATCCTTAACCAACTTGAATTGAACATTAAGCAAATTGTCGAAGCAGTTGGTTCATCTCAGAAAATCGTGCGGATTTTTGTAACCAGTGATCATGGGATTCTTTGGTTTAAAAAACAAAAAGTGATGCCATTTCAATCGGGTACTGCTTCTGCCCGTTATGTTTGTGCAAAATCCTCATCTGATATGTCGGGAATCACTATTGCTGAGTCTGGAGAGACATTTACGGCTTTAACAGGCGATGAAGTCATCGCTAGAAACCGGAGGGTGACGGAGTGGGGATTTCACGGTGGAATTTCTGCACAAGAGTCTTTCGTTCCGCTATTCGACATTACCCTAAATGGTAGGTGATTCAAATGGCAGAGATCAACTTGAGAATAGGTACTGAATACGAAAACGGCGAACTGATTTATATGAATGCAACAGGGTCACGTGCCGTGTTTATCTGCGGTAAGCGTGGTTCTGGAAAAAGCTACACGATGGGTGTCATCGTAGAAGAACTGTTCAACCAAGAACAAGGCGAGGCAACAATCATCATTGCCGATCCGATGGGGATATATCACACGATGGCTCTTCCGAACCAAACCCAAGCGGATGAAGTTCGTCATGCCGGCTTCCTTACCAGCGGCTTCCCTGTTAGATTAATTGTCCCTGGTGATCCATTGGTTCGATACGGCGATGCCGCAGTGCTTACGAAGTTGCGAGAGAACGGTGTCGAAGTTGTTCCACTTCAAATCAATGCCTCTGACCTCTCCCCAGAGGCATGGTGTGAGTTATTCGATATTGGCATGAACGAAGCGATGGGGATTGTTTTGTGGAGAGCGGTTGACACGCTTCTCGAAAAAGCTCCACATTTTAATATTGATAGCATCCTTGCGGCAATTGAGGAAGACCCAAGAGCGAAAGATACATCTAAAGAGGCTTTGGAAAACCGTTTAACGGCGGCAAATAGGTGGGGTATCTTCGCGCAAGAACCTACCTCGTTGAGTGACGTGTTTCTCTTAAACCAGATCAATGTTCTAGATCTGAGTGTGATTGACGCGGGTACAAAAGGGCTACGCAATATGGTGCTAGATGTTGTTTCCCAACGTCTTTTCACTGAACGAACGAGAGAAAGGCGACGAGAAGAGTTTGGTTTATCAACGAAACTACCGCGGGTCTGGCTGGCGATTGACGAAGCCCATCAATTTGTGCCGAAAGGCCGAGCCTCGCTCTGTAAGGAAATGCTCATCCGTTGGGTGAAAGAGGGCCGTCAACCCGGACTCAGCCTCGTCGTAGCTACACAACAGCCGGCCGCGATTGATCCGGAACTATTATCTCAATGTGACGTCATTGTCGCACACAAAATTACAACTTGGGACGACATCAATGCACTTGACCGACTGAGTGCAACTTACATGGAGGGAGACTTAAAAGGCTACATTCGCAACTTAAATCGCAGAGGTGAGGCCCTATTGGTTGATGATGAAACCGAGTCTGTTACGACAATTCGAATCCGCCCGCGATTTAGTTCGCACGGCGGGGCCGAAATTCAAGAGAAGACTGTGCGGAAATTTTTATTTTAGCGTTTGATTCACGCCCCCATCCCTGAGAGGTTTTCTATGACTACTAACAACGACGAATTCGGGGCGCGCACCCGGCTGGAAAGCAGCGGCGGCAGCGGCGTCCTGTACCGCATTCAAAAGTTAGCAGAAGACGGCGTCGCCGAGGTGAGCCGGTTGCCCTATTCGATCAAAATTCTGCTAGAGGCCGCGCTCAGGCAGTGCGACGGGTTTGAGATTACTCGCGAGGATGTCGAGCGCATTGCGCGCTGGAGTCCCGAGACCGCAGGCAAGGAAGAGATTCCCTTCAAGCCGGCGCGGGTGGTGATGCAGGATTTTACCGGCGTGCCCGCGGTGGTCGATTTGGCCGTGATGCGCGACGCCGTGGCCGATTTGGGCGGCGATCCAGAGAAGGTCAATCCCCTGATTCCGGTTGACTTGGTCATTGATCATTCGGTGCAGGTCGATTACTACGGCATCCGCGAGGCACTGGCCATGAATGCCGCGCGCGAATTCGAGCGCAACCGCGAGCGCTACGAGTTTTTGCGCTGGGGTCAGGAGTCGTTCGACAATTTCCGCGTGGTGCCGCCGGCCACCGGCATCGTGCATCAGGTCAACTTGGAATATCTGGCGCAGGTGGTGCAGGAGCAGGACGGCGAGTTCTATCCCGACAGTCTAGTGGGTACGGACAGCCATACGACGATGATCAATGGCCTCGGCGTCCTCGGCTGGGGCGTGGGCGGCATCGAGGCCGAGGCCGTGATGTTGGGGCAGCCGATCTACATGCTTTTGCCCGAAGTGGTCGGCGTCAAACTGACGGGTGCCTTGCCCACCGGGACGACGGCGACGGACTTGGTGCTGACGGTGGTGCAGATGCTCCGGGCGCACGGCGTGGTTGGCAAGTTCGTCGAGTTTTACGGCCCGGGCTTGAGCGAGCTGAGCTTGGCCGACCGGGCGACTCTCGCCAATATGGCCCCGGAATACGGGGCGACGATGGGCATTTTTCCGGTTGATGAGGAGACGCTGGCGTATTTGGCGCTCACCGGGCGCAAGAAGGCGGTGGTCGAGCGGGTCCGCGCATACATGGAAGCGCAGGGCATGTTCTACCACGCCGAAGCTCCCGATCCCATCTTCAGCGAGCACTTGGCGCTGGATATGGGCACGGTCGAGCCGAGCTTGGCCGGCCCGACGCGGCCGCAGGATCGGGTCGCGCTCAAGAACGTGCCGAGTGCTTTCGCCGATTCGCTGACGGACCGTTTTGAGGTGGAGAACCGCGATAAAAAGGTCGCCGTCGAATTGGGCGAGCAGGGTGCGGTTGAGTTGGACCACGGTGCCGTACTCATCGCCGCTATTACCTCTTGTACGAATACCAGTAATCCGAGCGCGATGGTGGGGGCGGGGCTGTTGGCGCGCAATGCGGCCGAGCGGGGCCTCTCGGTTCCGGCCTACGTCAAGACCAGCTTGGCGCCGGGGAGCCGGGTCGTCTCGCGCTACCTCGACGCGGCTGGCCTTACCGAGAGCCTAGAGGCCCTCGGTTTCCACACGGTGGGGTACGGTTGTACGACCTGCATTGGCAACTCGGGTCCCTTGTCTGAGGAACTCTCCACGGCCGTGGCCGACAACGATTTGGTGGTGTGTAGCGTGCTCAGCGGCAATCGCAATTTCGAGGGCCGGGTACACGCGTTGACGAGGGCCAATTTCCTCGCCTCGCCGCCGTTGGTCGTAGCCTACGCGCTCGCGGGCCGGGCGACGATTGACTTTGAGCGCGAGCCGCTGGGCCGCGACCAAGCGGGCCGCGAGGTGTTCCTGCGCGACATCTGGCCCTCGCAAGATCAGATCCGCGACGCGATTGCCCGCTCGCTGACGCCGAAGATGTTCGAGGAAGAATACGGCAATGCGTTCCGCCAGAACGAGACTTGGAACGCCATTCCCGTGCCCGAGGGCAAGCGCTACGCTTGGGCCGAGGAGAGCACGTACATTCGCAAGCCGAATTTCTTCGACGGCCTCACCAAGGAAGTCCAGCCGATCCAGCCGATCCAAGGCGCGCGCGTCTTGGCCAAGTTAGGCGACAGCGTGACGACCGACCACATCTCGCCGGCTGGCTCCATCGCCGTGGGCAGCCCGGGGGGCGAGTACCTCGCCGACCGCGGCGTCGAGCGCAAGGATTGGAACAGCTATGGCTCTAGACGCGGCAACCACGAGGTGATGATGCGGGGCACGTTTGCCAATATCCGCATCCGCAACGAGTTGGTGCCCGGCGTTGAGGGAGGCTATACGCGCCACCTGCCTTCGGGCGAGCAGATGACTATCTACGAGGCGGCGATGCGCTACATTGAAGAAGGCGTACCGTCGATCATTATCGCGGGCAAGGAGTACGGATCGGGTTCGAGCCGCGACTGGGCCGCCAAAGGCCCCTTTCTGCAGGGCGTCAAGGCCGCAATCGCCGAGAGCTACGAGCGCATCCACCGCTCGAACCTGATTGGGATGGGCATTCTGCCGCTGCAATTTTCTCCCGGTGAAGACCGCCACGCGCTGGAGTTGACTGGCGAGGAGGTATTCGATATTGAGGGTCTCGACGACGACCTGCAGCCGGGGCAGGTGTTGGAGGTGGTGGCCAAGAGCGCTGCGGGCGAGAAGCGCTTTTCAGTGGTATGCCGGATAGACACTCCCGTGGAGATCAACTACTACCGCAACGGGGGGATCTTACACGCAGTACTCAGACGGATGGCTGAGTAGAGCCTGCGAGAGGATGCGATGAGTTCTTGTGTTGTTAAAGACGTCGTGCGGACTGTGCTGCACGTGCCGTTCCACGAGCGCTGCGCCGACACCATGGAGGTCTATGGGCCGGGTTGGTCCATCGTCGAGTTGATCGAAGTGGAGACCGAGGGCGGCGTTGTTGGCATTGGCGAGACGATTCAGGGATATACGTGGGGCCACTCGCGCGAAGCGGAGTTTGCTCGCGTGCGCGGCCGGAATGTGTTCGAGGTGCTGTGGGACGACTCGCTGGGAGCAGGGTTGCAGATGGCGCTGTTCGACGCGGCCGGCAAGCACTTGGGCGTACCCTGCCACCGGCTGATGGGGCCGCAGCACCGCGACGCCTGCCCAGTTTCTTGGTGGGCGCAAAGCATGCCGCCCGCAGCGTGGGCGGCTGAGGCGCGCGCGGCCGAGGCGCATGGTTTTACCACCATGAAGGTCAAGGCGCGGCCTTGGTACGATATTGCGGCGCAGTTGCAGGCCGTGGATGAAGTCTCTTCTCAGCACTTCAAGCTGGACGCCGACTTCAACACTATGCTGCTGGGGGTTGACCAAGCCGCCCCGCTCATTGGGCGCTTAGAGCGGGACAACGCCTGTCTGGCGATCGTCGAGTCGCCGATTCCGCAGGACGACGTGGAGGGCAACAAACTCCTGCGGCGCAAGATCCAATGTCCAATCGCCATGCACATAGGCCAGCCGCCGCCTATGACGGCGATTCGCGAGGGCGTGTGCGACGGGTTTGTCATCGGCGGTGGGGTGAGCCGCGTCTTGAGCGACGGCAACTTGGCGGCGAGGGCGCAAATGCCGTTCTGGTTGCAGATGGTGGGCACTGGCCTGACGGCGACCTTTGCGGCGCACTTGGGGGCGGTGCTAAAGGAAGCGCGCTGGCCAGCGATTCCCTGCGTCAACATCTATTCGCACGTTTTGGTGCAGGAGTTTGCCGTGGAGGGCGGGCATCTGCGGGTGCCAGAGGCTCCGGGATTGGGGGTCGAGTTGGACCGGGATGCTGTGGAGCGCCTGCGCGTCGAGCCGGATTTTGTCAAAGCGCCGGTGCGCCAAATACACGCCGTGCGCTGGCCCGATGGTCGGGAGTTGTGGGCACCGGACGGAGGGTATCGGGGCGATTTCACCACTGGCAAAATCACCGGCTTTTATCCGGGAATGGATCTCCAAGTGCGGCTCGACGATGGGAGCGAAGAATTTGATCGGGAGTACCGGGAGCGGTTTCCGGAGCGGGCTTAGGACATTATTTGAGTACGGCGACGGCTAAGGGCGAAAAAGATAATAGAGTAGTGGTTGCGTTTGAATATAAGGCTTGTTTTTGGGGCACCCACTAACGTTCCTTTCCGTACCACTTGAGACGCCATTGCCGAGTATCATCGATGTTTCCGAAAAGGTTTTCCTCTGCTTGGAAAAGTACATATCCATGCGTCTTCACATCATCGGCCAATGACGCAGCTTCTTTTATCGCCTCGCTCAGGTTTTCGGCTTCCACGATAACTTCAAACGATGATCGCTCTTGAGAAGATATAATTTTAGCCATCTTGGGCTCCTATGCTTTGGGAATTTAGGTAGTGGGTCCCCAAAAAGACCGCCTCCGATTTCAAACACTACCCTTTTTTCGCTATTTATTTGTAAAACGATGCTAAACAGCAGTTCTCGTCTGACCAGCGTCGAGATCATTTTAAAACCCGCCGTCAAGTCGCGGGCAAGCAGATAGACGTTTAGTAGGTTTACTTGAGTACGGCGACGGCTGCGCCCATTGTGGTGACGAGGATGCTGGTGCAGGCGATGAGCATGGCCATTAACCGCGCGTAACGCGAATCGAGTTGTTTGGATAGATCGTCGATGCGTCCGTTGGTCTGATCGATGCGCTCGCCCACTTCGGTACGCAGGGTGTCGATGCGGCCACTCATTTCGGTACGCAGGGTGTCGATGCGCCCGTTGGTCTGATCGATGCGCTCGTGTATTTGGCGCACGTCTTGACGCAGGTCCTGAATATCCTCGCGCAGGAAGCTCAGAGCGAGGGTGGATTCAGTGGGTTGAGCGGGATTGGGCACTTGCTCGGCCATGAGAAGGTCCTCTTTGGGTAAATGTAAGCACTCCCCCCTATAAGCAAAAGGTAGGCCATGCTTGGCAGATGCCCGTTCCCTCTGGTAGCGTTATGTGTTGTATGCGCCGTGCTGTCGTCTTGTAGGAACAACGTTGTTCCTCAGAGGTAACACAATACTCCTCACTTTACCAAGGCGGCAATTTGCTTGAACTCCGCCGTTCCCGCCGCCTGTAGCAGTTCAAATAGACACATTTCTACCGCCGTGATCTGTGCGCCAGCGGACGCCATTTTTTTCAGCCCCAGCTCCTTGTTCTCGGCTGTGCGCGAGGAGACCGCGTCGGCGACGACTTCGACGTGGTAGCCTGAATCTAGCAAATCGCGGGCTGTCTGATAGACGCAGATGTGGCTTTCGATTCCGGCTAGGAGAATCTGGCGGCGGCCGCTCTGGCGCAGTTGGGATTGGAAAGTGCTAAGGCCATAGGCGCTGAAGCAGGTCTTGGCCAGTGGCTCTTGGTCGGAGAGCAGGTCGGCGACCTCGGGAATGGTGGGGCCAAGCCCTTTGGGGTACTGCTCTAGCCATAGGATGGGCAACCTTAGGACCTGTGCGCCTTGGACGAGAATCTGGAGTTGGTGGTAGAGTGCCTCGCGCTCGTGCATCAGCGAGGCCAGCTTGCCTTGAATGTCGATGAGGACGAGTGCGGTGTGGTCGCGGCTGAGCATTAGATGTATCCGGTCGAGCCGTCGGGACGCGTGGGGCTGGAGCGTTCCCAATGGATGTATTCGTTGTCGGCGATGGCTTCTTCGTTGATCTCGACGCCTAGGCCCGGCCGGTCTGGTCGCAACTCTAAGTAGCCGTCTTTGGGCAGATAGGGTTCATCAACCCAATCGTTCCACTCGGATTCGGTCGGCAGGAGGTATTCGAGGATTTTGAAATTGGGTGCTGAGGCGCAGAAATGCAGGTTGACGGCAGTCGCCAACGGCCCCATGGGATTGTGCGGGGCGATGCTGATGTAGTGGGCTTCGGCAAGGGTGTTGATCTTGCGCATTTCGAGCAAGCCGCCGCAGACGCAGATGTCGGGCTGGATGATGTCGGCACCTTGGTTGGCGATTAGATCGAGGAACTCAAAGCGGGCGTAGAGGCTCTCGCCGGTGGCCAACGGTACCTGCATCTGCGACTTGAGGCTAGTCCACGCTGGAATGTGCTCGGGGCGTAGCGGCTCTTCGTAGAAAAAGGGGTCGTACGGCGCGAGGGCATTGGCTAGCTGCAAGGCGCGAATCGGCTCGAAGATCTTGGCGTGCGGGTCGAAGGCAAATTCCCAGTCGTCGGGGCAGTTAACGCGCAATTCTTCAAAGTATTTGGTTGCCTCTTGGCAAACCCGGCCCCAGCGATGGGCGTCCGGGTCGAGCCGATAGGGGCTGGTTTTGAAGGCCGTGAAGCCGTACTCCTCGTGCAGACGCCGGGCTTGGTCGGCGGCCTCTTTGCCGTCGCGGCCGCCGATGGAGCGATACACGCGCACCCGGTCGCGGGCGTGGCCGCCCAAAAGCTGATAGACCGGGACGCCCGCGGCTTTGCCGGAGATGTCCCACAGCGCGTGGTCGATGCCGGAGATAGCCGACAGGCCGATCCCGCCTGGTGGAAAGCGGAACTGCTGGTGCAGCTTCATCATGATGAATTCGATCCGCCGAGGGTCAATGCCCTTGATTAGCTCAAAGCAATAATCGACGGTAGGGCCGACGGCTAGGTCGGGGCCGATGGAGTAGGTCTCGCCCCAGCCGGTGATGCCCTCGTCGGTCTCGACTTTGACCAAGACGCGGGGGCGGTTGCCGAAGCGGGCGATGATGGGGGTGATGGCGGTGATTTTCACGGTAGGTCTCGCTATTGGAAGAAGAGTGGATAAGGGGCGTTTTCGGCTTCGCGTTTGATTAGGCTCATCAGTTCCATTGTGTGGTAGTCGCCCCACATGGCTGCCTCGCCGCAGGGAATGGCGCGACCTTGGGGCACGTAGTCCCAGCCGTTGGGGCGATGGTAGATCGCGTGGAGAGTGATGCCTTGGTGTTGGGGATCGACGGCGAGATAAGGATCCTCTAACAGGGCGCGGGCAATGGTGAAGGCCGCGGCGCGATAGCGCGTTCCTTTCGCTTCGTCTCCCTTGGATAAATAGTAGTTGCCCAAGCGCAAATAGCCTTGGCCACAGATAGCCGCGGCCGAGCTGTCGAGCGGCTCGATGTCGTTGTGCGGGTCGGAGGGCTGGTCGGTTATCGCGCCAAAGGAGGCGACCCCGGGGGCACCGGTGTCCCAGAAGGGCACGCCGTCGGCAAAGCTGTTGGCGATGTGGAATTCCGCAGTAGCTAGGGCGGCTTTTTCCATGGTTTGCACGAGGTCGGCTTTGGTGCCGAAAGGTTCGACGTCGGCCTCGCTGAGCGTGGCGAAATACTCTAGCTGCTCGGCGTAGCCCGTAAGAACCCACGACAGGCCGCGAGTCCAAGTTGAAAACGGGGTGTAGCCCTGCTGGGTGCTGGGGCAGCGGTACTGGCCGTCGCGGGTGTTGAAGATGGATTCGTGGACTACGCGGCCGGGTGTGTCAAACGCGTCGCGTTCCTCGCCGTAATAGACGTTGAAACGGGCGTTGGTTTGGGCGTGTTCGATTAAGCGGCCGAGCAGGCTGATGCGCTTGTCGCCTTCGCCCATCAGCGCGTGGCCTAGCTGGTGCGCCGTTCCCAAAATGCGCAGCGAGCGCATGGTGTCGGAAAAGAGCGAATGCGGGCCGTTGAAGGAGTGGATGAAGCCCGTGCCGTACGCGGTCTCGGTCCAGCGCGCGGCTTGCACGGCGCCCGACAGCTTGATGGCCAATTCGTAGAAATCCAGCTCGCGCTGGTTGTGCGGAATGCGGCCTTCGAGCATCAGGCGGCGCAAGTTGCCATAGGTGGAGAGGTTGTTGAAGCCGTGATCGTGGACGCCGACGTGCGAGACGTGTGGTGCCATGTGCGCGATGGTGCGGTCGCGGCCGAGCGCGAGGAAGCGCGCGTCGTCGGTCATGTCGTACTGGAGGATGGCGCAGCCGTATTGGAAGCCTTGGGTCCATTCGGTCCAGCCTCGGGTGGTGTAGCGTCCCTGCTGGGTGAAGACTGGGGTGCCGCGGTCCGGGTCCCAGGTGTTGTCGAGATCGAGGATCTTGGTGCCGGTAAGGGCTAAAAAGTGCTGGATTGCCGGCAGGAGCTGTTGGGCGTTCAGGTCTTGGTCTGGTTTCACGAAGCGATTCCTTTGGCTTGGGCAGCGAGAAGATAGGAGGGGTGTGGAGGTGGGTCAATGCGGGTTGGTGGGGCGTTGGTCGCTTGCTTATTTTCCATCGCCGCACAGACGAGACCAAGGAGCAGTCACGTGAGCATACCCGACGAAGGCATTGCTTTAAAAGTAGCAGAGACCGCGGGCATTACCCGCCGAAGGTTCCCCTTGACTAGGGGCGTCCCCCTACCGCAAGGGGCCGCAATAGGCGTAGAGGATCTGTCTTTGCAGGACAAACAGGGCCGGGATGTCCCAGTGCAGCTACGAGTCTTAGGCCGCTGGCCGGACGGCAGCGCAAAGTGGGTCTTGGTGGATTTTCAGGCCGATGTGGAAGCGGGGCAAGAGGCCGTGTACACCTTGAGATATACGGACCAAAAATTCGCAGCAGGTGTCCAAGGCGTGGAAATCGTCGAGCGGGAAGATCGCTTTGAGGTGTGTACCGGACCCCTGCGATTTGGCATTGGCAAAAAGGCGTTCGCGCTTTTTGACGGGGTAGAGCTAGAGGAGCGGGCCGAAGGACCGTTTGTTTCCGAGGTGGATGTTGCACCTCGGGGCGGCGGCGACGCTTGGGCCAAGATTTCCGAGTCCGAGTTCGTTGGAGGAACGCAGCGGCGGATCTATGGGATGGGGGGTACGTGTCTGGCGTCAGAGGGGGTGGAGGAATACGCCGTTGAGATCGAAGAGGCCGGTCCCTTGCGGGCGGTGATTTGCTGCCGAGGGGCCTACGAGTCCACCGCGCCCATGCACCACTACGCTGGCTACCGCCCGCTGCGCTTTGCGACGCGGATCTACGCCTATGCTGGCAAGGCGCAGGTGCGGGTGGTGCATACGGTGATCGTTACCTGTAATCCGCGCGAGACCGAGGTGGAGGAACTGGGCTTGCGCGTCCCGCTCTTGCCTGAAGGCGGCGGAACTTGGCGCGTCGGGGCGGGGCGAGTCATGGCGGGGCCTTGGGTTCCCGAGCGCTATGCCTTGCTCTCGCAGCGGCTGGACAATCACTTTTGTTGGGAGGAGTACGAGGGCGTTGAGTGCGCTGTTCGGGCCGAGGGCGAGCACGCCGAGGGCTGGATTTGCGCCGAGAACGACCGCGCTGGCGTCGGCGTTGCGCTGCGCTACATGGCCGAGGAGTACCCCAAGGCCCTCGGCGTGGGTGCGCAAGGCATTGACGTGTTCTTTTGGCGCGACCCAGACGGTCGGCGGCTCAGTTGCAAACGCTACGCCGAGGAGGTGGCTTGGCACGAGGGCGAAGGGGTCTATGCCGACGGCATGGGTACGGCAAAGAGCAGCGAGTTTTTCGTTGATTTTTTTCGCGCGGGTTCCGCCGATGGCGAGCGATTGCGGGGCCTTTTGCATCCGCCACAGGTGAGCGTTGATCCGGATTGGGTGGTGCAGAGCGGGGCGGTCGGCGGGTTGGCGACTGGCGCGGGGTTTCCGCGTTCCGACCGCATGTTGACGGGTTTTGTCGATTGGATGGAAGGACACATTGAGCGCTATCGCTGGAAGGGTTTTTTCGATTGGGGTGATGTGATGGCCACTTGGGAAGAGAGCGAAGGCGGCTGGCGCTTCAAGGGTCGCTGGGGTTGGTGCAACAGCGAATGGGATCCGCGCCACGCCGTGTGGTTGCAGTACTTGCGCACGGGCGAGGGGCGCTACTACGCACTCGGCGAGGCCATGACCCGGCATTCGCTGGATGTGGATACTTGCCACTATCATCCGTTGCGGCCCTACATGGTCGGTGGCTGTTTCCGCCACAGCATGGACCACTTTGGCGACGAGCCGTGCGCTTCGCACACCTTTATCGACAACTGGGTGGATTACTATTACTTGAGCGGTGACGAGCGGGCGCGGGAGGTTTTGCACGAGGCCGGGGAATTTTTCCTGCGCTACCGCTGGAGCGAGGACCCGCGCTACAGCTTCAGCTTGCGCTCCATCGGCAACGCGCTGCGGGGCTTGCTCTATCTGTACGAGTTGACCGGAGAGGAGCGCTTTATGCGCCGCGCTGAAGAGGTGTACGATGCGGTGGCGCGCGGCCAAAACGAGGACGGTAGCTGGCACAAGCGCTTTCAGGTATCCACTGAGGGCAAGCTGCCCGACCAAGGGCCGTACGGCATGGCTACCGAGGGCACGACCTTGGCGGTGGAAATGGGGACGGCGGACCCGTTTAGCGACGAAGAATTCCTCGCACTGGGGGGGAGTTTTAACTCGTTAAAGCGGGTGTTGCCCTACGAGGAGCAGAAAGGCTACCAGACGCACTATTTGATGGTTGGACTGGAACTGCTACACAGAATGACCGGACGTGCGGATGTGGCCGAGGTTTTCGTGCGTGCCGTCGATTGGTTTTGCGGCGGCAAAGGCGTTTTCGACGCCGAGTTTGCCTGCGCTCAAAGCTACCACGGCGTGCTCTGCGGCTCGCTGGCGTACGCTTGGCGGCTGACTGGGGAGCAGGGTTATCTGGAGGTGGGGCGCGCAGTGCTGGCCGAATTGATTGACCAACAGGACTGGAGCGACCGCCCGGATTACCGGGGTGCGGTAGCCATGCACCCGACCGCGTTGAGTTTGGTGTTCTTTGGCGTGCCGTCGCTGCTGGGGGCGCTCGCAGAAGCAGGTTTGGAGGAGGTACCGAATACGTGATGAATTACGAATTACGTGGGGCCGGGAATTCGCAATTTCTAATTCTCAATTTCTGATTCCTAAATGAATAGGAGATACCGAATGCCTGAACGACCCAATATCATTCTCATTATGACCGACCAACAGCGCTTCGACACAATCGGCGCTTGGGGCTACGACTACGCGATTACTCCGGCGATGGACCGCTTGGCCGCGGAGGGGCTCTCCTTCCGCAATGCCTTTTGCCCGGGAGCGACCTGCATTGCCTCGCGGGCGGCGATTTTCACAGGTATGTACCCGCACAATACTGGCGTGTACAGCTTTGACCACTGGGCTGATCACCGCAATTGGGTGCAAGACCTCAACGACGCGGGTTATCACTGCGTCAACATCGGTAAGATGCACTTTGCGCCGCGCGATGTCGCCGGGGGCTTCCACGAGCGGGTCGTGGTGGAGAATCCCACCAGCAAGAACCTCGACATGGGTGGGGCGGACGACGATTGGGGCCGCTATCTGAGGATTCACGGCTTAGAGCGGCCCAACGACCGCAATAAGACCGATCCCGATTGGCTACAGAAATACCAAGGCGTCCCTTGGCACTTGGAGGAGCGCTTTCACTCGGATGTCTTTATCGGCGACTCAGCCCTTGCTTGGATCCGCGATCACAAGGGCCAGTCTCCGTTTTTCTTGCAAGTGGGTTTTACCGGCCCGCACGAGCCGTGGGACCCGTTGCCGAGGCATTTGGAACAGTACGCAGAGCGGCCAATGCCGCCGTGCGTACTGCGCGAGGGCGAGTTAGCGGACAAGCCGCCTCAGCACGCGGCGCAGAAAAAGACGCACGCTGAAACCGAGCACGAGTCCGCGATCGACATGTTCTCACCTAGCGAAGAGGATATTGCGCACATGCGGCGGCACTACTACGCCAAGATTACCACGGTCGATGAGAAGCTAGGCGAAGTCCTCGACGCGCTGCAGGCGCGGGGCTTTCTGGAAAATAGTCTGCTGATTTTCTGCTCGGATCACGGCGAACTGTTGGGCGATCACGGGCTGGCGTATAAGTGGCTGATGTACGATCCGATAGTACACGTGCCGCTGATTGTGCGCGACAGTCGTCGGACGCAGACGGGCGATGCTGTCGGTGACTTGGTTTCGCTGATGGATTTGGGGCCGACGATCCTAGAAGCGGCTGGCGTGGAGGTGCCCAGCTACTTGGAGGGGCGTTCGCTGCGGCCGTACTTGGAGGGGGACGCGGATTGCGCGCCGCGCGAGTGGGTGTTCTGCGAGGACAACTATCAGGTGATGATGCGCGGCCAGCGGCACAAGATGGTCTATTACATCGGCCAAGATCAGGGCGAGCTATACGACTTGGAGCAGGACCCGCACGAGCTGTGGAACCTCTGGGGCCGATCCGAACATCGGGAACTGCAAAACGAGCTTACGGCCCGTTTGCTGCGTTGGCTGGCCGCGAGCACGTACTACAATGCGGGCTATCGCCGCCAGCGCAGCCGGCAGTACGCAATGCGCTGGCCGCGGCCGGACGACGCGTTTTTACACGGGGCACGGGCACGGTCGGTGCCGCGCTCGTTTGATCTCTAAGATTCGGCCAAGAAATTGGCGAGAAGATCTACGGCGTCCTCTCGATCTATTCTGCCGGTATTAATCGTCAGGTCGTAGAGCAGAGGGTCGTTCCAATCGGCTCGGTGGAAGTTGCGCAGGTAGCTCTGCCGCCATTGGTCGTGTTGCTCGATGAGTTTCTGCGCTTGCTCGCGATCCATGTCGCGGGTCTGCATCAATCGCTCAATCCGCGTTTCGAGCGGGGCGATGATTTTGACGTGGCAGGCATTGGGGAAATCGGCGAGGACGACTTGGCTGGCCCGGCCGACGACGACGGCCTTGCCGCTTTGGCCGAAATCCTGCACGAGGGTCGTGATGAGCAGTTGGTACGTGCCGCGGTCGAGGTACGTCGCTTCGCCAACATCGTGCTCGCGCATGTGGGGGAACTCGAGCCCAAACTCGGGCGCGTACGCGGCCGCCGATAAGGGAAAAGTCCCTGGGGCGACTTCGGGCACGAGCAATTTCTTGAGAAAGAACCGGAGCCGGCCCTCCCCCTTTTCGTCGTAGCGCTCAACCTCTTCGACCGAAGTATCGGTGATACTGGCGATCTCTTCGACGAGGCGGCGGTCGATAAATTCGTAGTCTAGCTTGGCGGCCAACTGCTCGGCGATCCAGTCGCCAAAGCTGCCGAGCTGACGGGCAACCGTGATGACATTCATGGCGAGTCTCTTAGGTTGGAAGTGCTCAGGTACAGCTTGTACTCCTTTGTAAAGAGTATAAAAGGCGGATATTTGTCGTGTCAACGCTTTTCCGACCCGCCCAACTGCGGTCCCAAGCGGATGGAATGGGTTTTGACGAGACAGTAGATTGGGTCGCCGATGCTGAGTTGCATTTCCTCGATGGCTTCTGGGGTCGTCTTGGCGGCCAGCCGACGCCCGACATCCACGTAGATGAGTTGTTTCCCCCCCACGTCGGCGATTGCGCTGATGGTCCCCTGTAACGCATTGCGCACGCTCAGCCCTTGGGGTCGCTGGCGGGCGAGGACGATGTCGTCGGCGCGGATGCCGATGAAGAGACGACTGCCGACGGGTTGCTCGCAGTAGGGAATTTTTAGCTGCTGACCGTGGCACAGGACCTCGCAGACGCCCCGCTCCGCGTCGGTGGCCGCGATTTCCACGTCGAGGACGTTTTCAAAGCCGTGCTCTTCGACCAGCGGCAGGACTTGGGGGTGGGCGGCGATGGTGAAAAAGTCGCCGTGTGCGATGACTTGGCCGCGGTCGAGGACTACTACTTGGCTGGTGAGTTCGAGGATTTCGGCGACCGAGTGGCTGACGTAGAGAATGGGAATTTGGAGGGCATCGCGGACGTGGCACAAGTAGGGGATGATGCGGTTTTTGAGGCCCTGATCGAGCGAGGCCAGCGGCTCGTCCATCAGCAGCAGGCGCGGGGAAGTGAGCAGGGCACGGCCCAAGGCGACGCGCTGGCGCTCGCCGCCGGACAGGTGCCCTGGTCGGCGCTTGAGCAGGGGGCCGATTTCGAGCAAATCGACGATTTGGTCCAAGGCAAAGCGGCGTGCTGCCACTGGTAGCAGGTTGTGACCGTAGCACAGGTTTTCCTCGGTGCTCAGGTGCGGGAAGAGCAAGTCGTCTTGAAATACGTAGCCGATGCGGCGGTGCTCGGGCGGCAGGTCGATGCGCTGAGCCGAGGAGAAGAGGGTTTGGCCGTCCAAGGATATTTCGCCGGCGTCCGGCCGCACCAGTCCGGCGACCACGTTGAGCAGTGAGGTTTTGCCTGCGCCCGATGGCCCGTAGATGGCGGTAACGGCGTGGTAGCACTCGATGTCTATGTCGAGGGCGAAGGGGCCTAGCTGGCGTTGGGCGCGGAGGCGGAGCATTGCTAAGTCGAGCGCAGGCGACGGGCGGACCACTCGCTGGCTACGAGAGCCAGCAGCGAAAGCGCGACCGAGACCACGATTAGTCCGACGACGCGGCTTTCCCCGTTCGGTTGGTTGAGGTACGTGTAAATGGCCGAGGGAATGGTGCGGGTCTGTCCGGCGATGTTGGCGGCAAAGGTGATGGTCGCGCCGAACTCGCCCAAGGAGCGGGCAAAGCTCAACAGCGAGCCGACCAGCAGACCGGGAGCAGCGAGGCGCAAGGTCACGGTTAGGAAGGTGCGCACCGGACCCGCTCCGAGAGTGCGGGCGACGCGTTCTAGGCGCGGATCCACGCTCTCAATCCCGAGGCGCACGGAGCGCAGCATCAGGGGAAAGCCGACCACGGCCGAGGCCAGCACCGCGCCCTTCCAGTCGAAGGCCAACTGGAGGTCAAAGGCTGCGAGCACTGGGCCGAATAGACCGCGGCGGCCAAAAAGCAACAGGAGCAGATAGCCGGTGACCACCGGTGGCAGGACCAGCGGCAAGTGGCAGAGGCCGTCGAGTGCGATCTTGAGCGGAAACTCCCGCCGGGCCAGCAGCCAGCCCAACAACACGGCCGGCAACAGACTCAGCAGCACGCAGCAAAAGGCCACGCGCAGCGAGAGCAAGAGGACTTGCACTTCCTCAGCGCTGAACACGTTGGTCGCCCAAAAAGGTGAAGCCGTGTTTGCGGAAGATGTCGGCGGCCGGCTCTGAGCTAAAAAATGCTAACAGGCTGCGGGTCTGTACACTGGCGCGGCCCTTGACGATGGCCGCTGGATAGACGATGGGGCGGTGCAGTGAGTCTGGCACGGTCGCTATGGTTATTACGCGGTCGCTTTGGGCCGCGTCGGTGGCGTACACCAAGCCCACAGCGCACTCTCCGCGCTCGACGTACACCAAGGCGGCGCGGACGTCGGGCGCGGGTGCGGTGCGGGTTTTGAGCGCCGGCCACCAGCCCAGCGCCTCTAGGGCTTGGCGGGCGTACTGACCGGCCGGGACGTGATCGGGGTTGCCGAGGGCCAAGCGGCCAGCGAAAGCACTGGCAAAGTCGAAGTCCCTTGTCCAGCGGACGGAGAAAGGCTCTTCCCTAGGTGCAATGACCACGAGGGCGTTGCCGAGGAGATCGACGCGGGTGTCTTGCTCAATGTGCTGGCGCGTTTGGAGATAGTCCATCCACTCGGCGTTGGCGGAAAAGTAAATGTCGGCTGGAGCACCGGCGGCAATTTGTTTGGCCAAGGTCGAAGAGCTGGCGACGGACAGGCGCATTCCCTCGTAGTGGGTGGCTATCTCTGAGAGTGCGGAACTTAGGCTAGCAGCGGCGAACACACTTTGGGCCGCAGCTAGCGCGGGCCAGAGCAAAAGCAGTAAGATGCTAAGTGTACGTAGGGTCATGGCACCAGAACTCGGTCAGCGACTGGGCGATATGGGCTGGGTTGCGGACGGAATGCACTGGGTGCCAAGAGGCGGGAAAAAGCTGGCGGTAGCGGCTTTGTGCAAAGCGGCGATCGACGAGGAGGATTGCACCGCGGTCGCTCGCGGTGCGGATGACGCGACCGGCGGCCTGCAACACGCGGTTCATGCCCGGATAGACATAGGCGTACGTAAAGCCGGAAATATCGCGTTCGTCGAAATAGTGGCGGATCAGGTCGCGTTCTAGGCACAGTTGCGGTAGGCCAACGCCGACTACTACTGCACCGACGAGTCGCTCGCCGACTAAATCGATCCCCTCGCCGAAGACGCCGCCCATCACCGCGAAACCCACGGTGTACTGTTCGGGCTGCGATGGCTCCGCGTCGAAGGCGGAGAGAAACGCCTCGCGCTCGCGGTCGGACATGCCGCTTTCTTGGACGAGCAGGTCGATGTCTGGGTGCGCCTCGGCAAAGCGCGTCGCCACCTCCTCCATGTATTTGTACGAAGGAAAAAAGGCGAGGTAGTTGCCCGCGCGCTGGCTGACGAGGGCGGCGATGGATTCGGCGATGTCGTCGTAGCTCTCGCCGCGCTTTTTGTACGTGGTCTCAATGTGGTCGGCTAGCAGCAGGCGCAGGTGCTCGGGTGGGAAGGGCGAGCCAAGGCTAAATAAGGTGTCTCCCTCTTCGCCGCCGAGCAGGTCGCGAAAGTACGCCAGCGGCGAGAGCGTGGCCGAGAAGAATACGGCCGCGCAGCCGCGCTCTAGGGCTTGGCGGATATTGTGCGCTGGATCGAGACAGAAGATTCGGAAGCGAATATCCCGCCCTTGTTTTTCGGTGTATGTGGTATAGTGCTCGTCGAAAAGCTCGCCGATGCGCTCAAAGCCCAGTACCCGGAAGTAGCACTCGATCAATTCGTCCCAAAAGGGTAAGGCCGCGCCTTGTTCTAAAACCTTCTCGGCGGCGCGGAGGACGTTGTGGACTAGGGCCATTAAATCCGTCGATAGCTGCGGGCTGATCCAGCACTCGCCGTCGCCTTCCTGTTCGACCTTCTTGCCGAGCTTGGCAAAGTAGCGGTTGAGGGCGTCGAGTTGTTTGCTCAAGTCGGGATGCGTTTTGCCGACTAAGCGCTTGAGCCCAGAGATCTCGGACTTGCACAGATCGGCCGAAAACATTTCGCGCGCCCGATCAACGAGATTATGCGCCTCGTCGATCAGGAAGGCGTATTGCCCTCTGGTGTCTTGGAAGAAGCGCTTGAGGAAGGCCCGTGGATCGAAGACGTAGTTGTAATCGCAGATGATGACGTCGCACCACGGCGCGAGGTCGAGCGAGAATTCAAAGGGGCAGACGCGGTGCTTTTGCGCGCATTCCTCGATGAGAGTCCGGGTGAAGGCGTCGTGGGTGAAGATGTCTTCAAGCGCGTCGTTGATGCGGTCGTAGTAGCCGCGGGCGAACTCGCATTGATCGGGATCGCAGGTGCTGCCGCCGTTGGGTTTGAAGCAGATCTTGTCGCGGGCCGTCAGCGTCAGGCTCTTGAGGCGTGCGCCTCCCCCGCGCAGGTCGTCGATGGCCTTTTCGGCGATTCTGCGCCCGCTAGTCTTAGCCGTCAGGTAGAAGATTTTTTCGGCATGGCCCAAGCCGAGAGCCTTGGCGGCGGGAAACAGAGTCGAGATGGTTTTGCCGATGCCAGTGGGCGCTTGGGCAAAAGCCCGACCGCGACCGTCGATGGTGCGATAGGTGGCTGCGGCCAGATCGCGCTGGCCGGGTCGGTACTCGGCGAAGGGAAATGCGAGCGCTTCAAGCGAAAGGTCGCGCTCGGCGCACCACTGTTGGTAGATGCGCGCCCAATGCAGGTAGCGCTCGATGAGATCGGCGCAAAACGCCGCTAGTTCGTCGGACGCAAAGGTGCGGCGGTCCTCGCGGCGCTCGTAGGTATCTAACTGAAGATAGGTTAGCTGGACGTCGATGGCGTCGAGGCCACTTTGCTCGGCGACCATGAAGGCGTAGAGTTTGGCCTGTGCCCAATGTGTTGGGTTTTCAGGGATCTCGTCGAGGTCGGCCTCGGTGGTCTTGATTTCCTCGACGAGCACGACATCGTCTTCGACGAGCAGGCCGTCGATGCGGCCGCTTATTTCGAGGGTAATCTCGTCGGTCTCGACTAGGTAGGAAATGGGTACTTCCGCCTGATAGTCGGCGGGGCGGGCGCGCTGGATCTTCTGGTGGCCGCGAGTGCCTTCCACTAGGCGGTCGGGGCGGGAAAAGCCGCCGGAAATTAGATCGCCGGAACGCAGCACGAAACCGACAAGTTCGCGGACCGAGGTTTTGAGCAGACGCGGGGGCATGGCGTATAATATAGGGCCGCTAGCAGGCACTTGCATTTTCACAGGAGATGATGATGAGTCAATCCGTAGTCTTGGGTGTTATCGGTGGGTCGGGGTTGTACCAAATAGAAGGAGTCGAAACGGTCGTCGAGCATCGGCTAGATACGCCCTTTGGCGCGCCTTCGGACGCCATTGTCGAGGCGCGAATCGGCGACCGCACGGTGTATTTCCTGCCTCGACATGGCCGGGGGCACCGACTGCTGCCGAGCGAAGTGCCCGCTCGCGCCAATATCCACGCGCTTAAGCAATTAGGGGTGAACCACGTTTTGGCTATAAGCGCCTGCGGCATCATGCAGGAAGAGATCCGGCCTGGGGACATGATTGTGCCCGACCAGATTTTCGACCGCACGCGCGGACAACGCCCATCGACGTTTTTCGGCGACGGGATCGTCGGACACGTGATGTTTGCCGATCCGTTCTGCGAGACGTTGCGAGGCGAGGTCATCGCGTCGGCTCAAGCGGCCGATGCCAACGTCCACGCGGGCGGCACGTATCTCTGCATGGAGGGGCCGGCCTTTTCCACCCGCGCTGAGTCGCATTTCTATCGCAACGCCGTGGGCGCGGCTGTGATCGGCATGACCGCTCTACCCGAGGCCAAGCTGGCGCGCGAGGCGGAAATGTGTTACGCGCTGCTGGCGACGGGCACGGACTACGACTGCTGGCACGAGGAGGAAGAAGACGTGAACATCGAGCAAGTGCTAGCGGTGCTGCGGGCCAACAGTGCCTTGGCCGTGCAGATCGTCGCCGAGGTTGCCACGCGCCTGCCGGCTGAATCCGCTTGTCCTTGTTTGCACGCTGCCGAAAGCGCTATCATCACGGACCCGGCGGCGATTCCCTTAGAGGTGAAGGAGCGGCTCCGCGCACTTTACGGAAAGTACCTAGACTGATGAATAATCTCTTTAGAATAGCGGTCGTAGGCGTCGGCCGGATTGGCGCATTTCACGCCCGCCACGTCCAAGAGTTGGCCAGCGAGCGAGGCGATTGCGCGTTGACAGCCGTAGTGGACGGCTACGGCGACTTGGCCGCCGAGGTCGCAGCTCAGCTACAGGCCGACCAAGAAACGGCGATTGGTGTTTTCAAAGACGTGGAGGAACTGGTCGCGGCTGATGCGGCCGATGGCGCGTTTATTGCCTCGCGCACTGAAAACCACTACCGCGAGGCCCAGACCTTGATCGACGCGGGCTGGCGGGTGCTGATGGAAAAGCCGCTGACGCACTCGCTGGCCACAGCGCGGGAGTTTGCCGCCTATCTAGACGCCGACGATTTTCGCCGCACGGCGCTGATGCAGGCTTTTATGCGCCGCTTTGACGCGCCGCTACTGCGGGCTAAAGCTTTGTTGGAGCGAGGCGCTATTGGTGCGCCGTTCAAGATCGTCTCGATCCTCGAAGATCCAGTGCCGCCGCCCGAGGGGTACAATAGCTCTGGCATACTCTCGGATATGGCGGTGCACAATATCGACGAGATCCTCTGGCTCGGCGGGCAGCAGCCCGAGCGGCTAGCGGGTTTTGGCAGCCTGCTCTACAACCAGCAGCACACGGACGTCAAAGAGGATTTCGACGATGCTCTCTTGCAGATGTACTTTCCCGAGAACCTGATCGGCCAAGTGACGGTGAGCCGCAACCACGTGGCCGGGTATCGCAATGAGACTTGGGTTTACGGGACGGAGGGGTTGGTGCATGTGGGGGCCTTTGGTGAGGATCCGCTTATGGTAGAAGTGGAGGCATTTGGACGACGGGGTTCAATCGAGCGACAGAAATTCGCCCTGCGCGATTACGGCGAGGAGGTGCCGTTTTTTATCGAGCGCTTCGGGCCGGCGTACAAGGCCGAGGTAGCCCACTACATCGACCAGTGCCGCGCTGGAGCGCCCTTTGTCGTTGATCACCGCGATGGGCTGAGAGCACTGGAGATTGCGATGGTAGGGAGTGGGGCGTTGCGGGGACGCGAAGGGGGCGTAGCGATATGAAAGTCACGAAGATCGAGACCCTGCGGGCCAGCCGCTTTATGTACGTGCGGGTGCATACCGACGAGGGCATATCGGGCGTCGGTGAGTTGCACCCCGCAAGCGGTACCAGCGGTACGCCGTTTGTGCCCATTGCGGCGGTGGATTACTGCGCCGAGTACCTGATCGGCAAGGATCCCCTCCACATTGAGCGCAACTGGCAGCACATGTTCCGCCGCTGCGTGTTTCGCGGCGGCGCGGACAGCATGGCTGCGATCGGGGCAATCGACATCGCCCTGTGGGACATCAAGGGGAAGGTTGCCGAGTTACCCGTTCATTCGCTGCTGGGCGGTCCCACGCGGGAGCGCGTACGTATCTATTCGCATCTACAGGGTAATTCCCCGGCGGAGCTGGCCGAAGACGCCCGGCGCATGGTCGAGGCCGGTTACACCGCCCTGCGACTCTATCCGTTCGGTGCCTTTGGGTCCGGCGAGGGCACAAGCTTGGAGCAACTGTCGTTCCGCGGCATGGCTAAGCACGCCGCAGCTACCTTGCAGGCGGTGCGCGACGCCGTGGGCGACGAGATCGATCTCATGGTCGATGTGGTCAACCGCCTCACGCCGCCGGAGGCCATTGAGGTGGCCAAGGCGCTCGAGCCTTATGGCTTGTCTTTTTTCGAAGACCCCATCGAGCCTGAGAACATGGATGCGTGGGGCCATGTCGCGGCCAATATGCCGGTGCCTGTGGCCATGGGCGAGCGGCTCTACACCACCTACCAGTTCCGCGAGTTGCTAGCCCACAAGGGAGCCTCGTACATCCGGCCAGACCTGTCGCTCGCCGGTGGAATTACGAATTGCAAAAAAATCGCGGCGCTGGCCGAGGCAAGCTACGTGGGAGTCGCCCCGCACAACCCGCTGAGTTGCGTCCTGACCGCGGCGTGCGTGCAACTCGACGCCGCCATTCATAACGTCGCCATCCAAGAGTACCCGAGGGACGAGTACGATGCCCCGAAGCGAGATCTGGTCGAGACGCCACTGCGACGCGAGGGCGGTTTCCTGATTGTGCCGCAGACTCCGGGCATTGGCATTGAACTGAACGATGAAGCGTTCTCGCATTATCCGCCTGAGCCGTATATTCGGGAGCCGGTGGTTGGACCCGACGGCGCTCTGCGGGATTACTGATTAGAGCACCTCTGAACGCCACAGCATTCCCACGTTTGACAGAAAAGGAGATTCGCCAAGGCTTCTCAGGTGCCCTCCTCGACTTGGCGCGCCATCTGCTCCATATAAGCGGCTCGACCTATGAGGTCTTTCTTGTAGTTCCAGCGGCTCTTTTCCGGGTACATCACCAGGGAGCGATCCGCCAAAGGCAGGGACACCCGGGTGCCGCCCTGCCGGTGCGACTCGCGCAGGGCCACGGCCAACTCTAGGGCATGGCGCAAATCGTCGCCGCTGGTGATCGCCAAGTCTCCGCCTTCTTCGAGGACGCGGATGATATCCTCGACAATGGCCCGCATCACCGGCCCGGGATCCTGCCAACCCTCGTCGTCGTATCCCCTCTCCTCCTCGGTGTATTGCTCGAACACCTCTTCTTCCTCGACCAAAGGGGCCCCTCGACCGCTGTGCTTGAACAGGCGCAAACCTAGGCCCGTATTGTTCCAATTGCAGATCAGTCCCTCGCTGCCCACCACCTCGATGCCGCGCCAAGTCGGGCCCGGGAAGCTGCTGGAGCACTCTATGCCATTGCCAAAGCGAATGTACCCGCCCACTCCGCCGAAACCAGTGGCTCCTTCCTCGTAGGGTTCCTCGTGATCGCTGTGGGGATCGCCTCCGACCCAGCCGACGACCCACTCTGCCGGTGCCTTGGCGGCGAACTTGCGCGTCAAGTTCAAACCGTGGCAGCCACCCTGGCCGTTGCCGCCGTACAGATTGATGCGCTCCACTCGACCAATCTCTCCCCCCGCGGCCAACTCGTAGGCCCGGCGGTAGTCTGGATGGCTCGATACCATGACGCCCGAGGCCAGATACACGCCCCGCTGCTGGCAGCTCTCCACCATGCGGTCGGCTGCGGACAGCCGGGCCGTCAGCGGTTTTTCGCAAAAGATGGCCTTGGCCCCGGCCTCGGCTGCGGCCACCACTGCGCCGGCGTTGGCTCTCACCGGCAGCACTGGCATGGCGATATCGATCGACTCGCGTGCCAACATCTCCTCGTAGGTGGCGTAGCCGGGCACCCCAAAGCGGCGGCAACCCAGCGTTAGGTTTTCCGCATCCGTATCGGCAATGGCCACCACCTTGCACAAGGGGTGCACATCAAAGGCCCGGGCCCGACTGGTGCCAGCCCGTCCGCAGCCAATGACGCCGACCCGGTATTTGGCTTCTCGCTTTTCTCGCATGGAGATCCGTCCCAACTATTGGATTACTTGGGAAAATAGGGCAGTTCGAGACCGGATATGTGCTGCAGAATGCGGATCACCTGGGCGCTGTAGCCGTACTCGTTGTCGTACCACACGTACAGCACGCAGCGTTTGCCCTGGGTAATGGTCGCTCCCGAGTCGACGATGCCGGCTTTCTCATTGCCGACGAAGTCGCTTGATACCACCTCGGGCGAGCTCGTGTAATCGATCTGGCCCCCTAGGGGCACATCGAGGGAGATATCCCGCAGGTAGGTGTTGATCTCCTCTGTGCCGACTTCCCGTTCCAAGTTCAGATTCAAAATGGCGAGGGAGACATTGGGGGTGGGCACGCGAATGGCATTGGCTGTGAGCTTGCCTTTTAACTCCGGCAGGACCTTGACTACGGCGCTGGCCGCCCCGGTGTCCGTTATGACCATGTTCAGCGGTGCCCCGCGCCCCCGCCGCTCGTGCTTGTGATAGTTGTCGATGAGATTCTGATCGTTAGTGTAGGAATGGCAGGTCTCGATGTGGCCGCTGACGATGCCGTAGCGGTCGTGCACGACCTTGATCACCGGCGCGATGGCATTGGTGGTACAGCTGCCGGCAGAGAGGATCCGTTCTTCCTCCACAATGCAATCGTTGTTGATGCCGTAAACTATATTGGGGACATCGCCCTTGCCGGGTGCGGTCAGGACGACCTTGGCGACCCCCGGGGCCCAGAGGTGGCGCTGGAGGCCCTCGCGGTCCCGCCAGACGCCGGTGTTGTCGAGCACAATGGCGTTTCCAATGCCGTAGGCGCTGTAATCCACGTCCTCCGGGGTGTCCGAGTAGAGGAGGCGGATCATGTTGCCATTGGCGACGATGGCGTTTTCTTCCTGGTCCATGACGATGGTCCCCTTGAAGGGGCCGTGAATGGAGTCTAACCGGAGCAGGCTGGCCCGTTTCACCAAGTCGCCCTCTGAGCCCGTGCGCACTACCACGGCCCGCAGCCGCCACTTATCGCCCCCGCCGCTGCGCGCGATCAGGATCCGCGCCAGGATGCGTCCGACCCGGCCAAAGCCGTAGAGCACCACGTCCTGCGGCTTGTCTAGCCGCGTCTTCCCGCCATTGATCTCAGCCAGTTCCCGGCGCACAAAAGCGTCCACATCCCCGTTCGCTTTACTTTTGTGGAACCTAGTAGTCAACTTGCCGATATCGATCCGCGTCGGGGCTAGGTTCAGCCGGGACAGGGCTTGGAGGACCACAAAGCTCGAAAACATGCAGAGCTCGTCCTTGATCACCTGGCGAGCAAAGCGATGGGCCTTGAGGATGTCGATCGTGGAGTTGTGGACTAGGGAGCGACCGTAGATCGTGGTGACCACCCCGTAATTCCGGTAGAGTTTGCCGATGAGCGGGACCATGGACTCGGCGACTTCCTCCCGCTTGGCCCAATCGGCAAAGTAGCGTTCCATCTTCTGGTCGATCATCTCTTCTATTCCCTCTCTGCGGGGCCCATCCGATGTCTCGCATCTCGACCGACCCCACGGGTTCGAACGCTGATCGATAAGTTGCTGTAGCTATGTTTCTCCCCGTATATGTGTGCGAAGTGTCGCTAGGACGTCGTCGCTGGTGAACCCCTCGGCTTCGGCATCGGCCAGCAGCCGCGTGGCGCTGACGAACGAGCCGACCCCTAGTCGGGTTTCGAGCACGCCGGCGCGCTCGAGTTCGCTGTACACGCGCGCGACTGTGTTCGCATTGACGCGGAAATCGCCTGCGAGTTGCCGAACTGTCGGCAGTTGATCACCAGCACGGAGGCGTCCTGCGGCAATCGCCGCTCTCAACCTCCGCTCCAGTTGGATGTAAATGGGAGTGCGGTCACGCAAGTTGATGCTAACCTGCATGTGAACTAATGTACTAGTTTATTAGTATAATTGTTATAAAAAATTGCTAGCGCCCAACGCCGAAGAGAAGGATAGCGTACCGTAGCGGCGGATGGACGAGACCCGATCATAAGAGTTGTTATGGAACCAATCTATCTCATCTCATATGGCTTGCTCTTATTAGCTATAGGCATAGCTCTGTATTCCGCGGGGATCGAAGAACAGAATCGCGAACGGCTGGATCAACTAGCTGATCGACTGCGCCAGCTCTACAAGCGCGCCGGTCAGCCAGCCCTGCGGGTACGCCGTCCTAGGCGACTTCACTTTGAGATGCATCGGGCCCTCCGAGAATTGGAGATGAGTCTCAGGACTTTAGAGCGTCATCACCAAATCCAGAGCCGTCGGTTGAACTCTCCCCGGATGTTCATCGACGATCCCAAGCCCTTCCTCGACAATATGGATCAGCGCCTCTCGCGGCTGGAAGAGATCGACGCCAAATAAAGAAACCGAGCCGTGCTAGCTCCGTTGTTGGTCGAAGGGCCAATATGAACCAGAAATCGAACTTGCCTATTCTCTTGACGGGCGCGACCGGCTACATCGGCGGGCGGCTGTTGCACGTATTGGAAAATGCCGGCCATCGAGTGCGCTGTGTAACTCGGCGTCCCGAGGCACTCCAATCTTGCGTCGCGCCAGCAACTGAAGTAGTCAGCGGCAACGTCCTCGACCGCGAAAGCCTAAAAGGGACGATGGACGGCGTCGAGATTGCCTACTACATGGTCCACTCCATGGGTTCAAAGGGCGATTTCGAGGAACAGGACCGCCAAGCCGCGCACAACTTTGGCCAAGAGGCGCGGCGAGCAGGCGTCGAGCGGATTATCTATCTCGGCGGTCTTGGCGAGACGAGTGGGGAACTGTCCCCGCATCTTAGAAGCCGGCAGGAGGTCGCCGAGATCTTGCGCGCATCGGGGGTGCAGGTCGTCGAGTTTCGCGCCTCTATTGTCATTGGGTCTGGCAGTCTGTCATTTGAGATGATTCGCTCGCTGGTGGAGCGGCTTCCCGTGATGGTCACTCCGCGTTGGGTGAACGTCACTGCACAGCCGATAGCGATTGATGATTTGCTGCAATATCTCTCGGCTGCACTCGACCTAAAAACCGATGACCATGCGATCTTTGAAATCGGCGGTCCTGATTCGGTTTCTTATGGCGACCTGATGCGGGAGTACGCGCGTCAGCGTCGGCTTAGGCGGCTAATGATTCCCGTGCCGTTGTTGACGCCGCGCCTTTCTAGCCTTTGGCTCGGTCTGGTGACGCCCTTGTACGCCCGAATTGGGCGGAAGCTGATCGACAGTATTCGCCACCCAACGGTCGTCCGCGACAACGCCGCTCGACAAACTTTTCCGCATATTCGGCCCCAAGGGGTGGGCGAGGCCATCGCGAGTGCGCTTGGCAACGAGGGCCGCGAATGCGCTGCAACGCACTGGGCCGATGCGTGTCAACGGGGGCCTGCGAAGGAACGGGGCGCGGGAAGTCGTGCTAGCCGGCCAAGATCAAGCGACGGTGAGGAGGATTCTTTATGACGACGAAAATCAACCAAACGATCCTCGCGCTAGTGCGTGGAGATATTACAAGGGAACGAGTCGATGCGATTGCCAACGCTGCCAACGAGCGGCTCATGGGTGGTGGTGGCGTCGATGGTGCCATTCACCGCGCTGGGGGACCAGCCATCATGGCGGAATGCAGCGCAATCCGCGCCAAGCAGGGCGGTTGTCCCACGGGTCAAGCCGTCATCACGACGGGGGGCAATCTTCCTGCCAAGTACGTCATCCACACTGTAGGGCCGATCTGGCGGGGTGGAGACGCTGGTGAAGCCGGACTCCTCGCTAGCTGCTATCGGGAAAGTTTGCGACTCGCAGTGGAGCAGGGCATCAAGACGATTGCATTTCCATCCATTAGCACCGGCGTGTACGGTTATCCAGTCGCGCAAGCCGCGGTTGTCGCGCTCAATGTGGTAAAGCAGTTCCTCGAAGCGCACGACGGTCTTGATGAGGTGCGTTTCGTCCTCTTCGACAATGTAACGTACGGGGCTTACGAGAATGCTCTTGCAGATATGGAAGTGTAACGCTAGCTCGTCGGGCGGACGCGAGGACCGTTCAGCAATCGGCCTAACCAAGTGTAGCGGACGAGGAATTGGTAGATCAGTAGCAGAAGGCCGGTGACTGCGAGCAAGACTAGGAAGTACTTTACCCCTGAAGAAAGAGGCCAATCGCGCACGGCTAATTGAGCGCCAATGATTAGCGGTACGTGCGCTACGTATAGCCAGTACGACGAATCCGACACGTAGCGAATGGTTTTGTTTTCGCGGGTGCAGAGTTTGCGGAACAAGCCGATGAATCCAAAGGTCATCATCCAAGCGTAGATCACCTGCAACGCCACCGCTGCGGGCCGGGCCATAGCCGGATCGAATATCTCCTGGCGAAATCCGAACGCACCCGTTGAAAATTCGAGCCCGAACGGGAAGACGATGAATAGCCCCACGGGAAGCGCCAGCCACCACCATTTTCCGACTCGGCCGTCTGGGTCGTCGCAGTCGAAATACAGAGCGCCAAAAAAGAAAAAGAGGGCGTAGTAAAATAATATGTGCGGCATGGGCAAAAGGCCCAAGGAGGTGTCTGGGCCAAAACTGGGCACGACCAGTCCCATGAGCGATTGCGGGATCATGGTCAGAGGGATCAAATAGAGAAAGCGAACGGGTGGAAGAACCAGCCACTTGGGCGGTCCCTGCCATTGTAGCCAATCAGCGAGGCGGGCGTAGAGTGCGAAGACGAGGACCAACCAGCAGAGGAACCACAAAAACCAGAGGTGGTGAAAAAGCGGCACGGCAAAAATCGGCGACGCCATCGCTTTGAGGAACTCGGCCGATTTTTCTTCTGTCTCGTCGGTTTTTTCCCGACCTTCGTCAGTAGGAGATTGTTCAAAGAGTCCGGCGATTTGAACGCGGCCGTCCTCGACTTGTCGCTCATCGAGTTCAATCTGCAACAAGCCCGCCAAATACCGCGTCAGTTCCCAGTCCACCTCCAAAGCCGTCCGAGGCGTATCGCCGTTGTTGTTTTTCGTCTCGGGATCTGCTCCGCGCTGAAGCAGCAGTTTGGCGACTTCTACTCGTCCTAGGAAGGCAGCCGCGTGCAAGGGCGTCCCCCCATCCTTGGTGCGGCCATTGACCGCAGCCCCGTTTTGCAGCAGCCAATCGACGGCTTCAAGCTGGCCGACCAGCGCAGCCCATACTAGGGGAGTTTGCCCGAATGCCGGATCGGTCCTATCGATATCGGCTCCGTCTTGCAGGTGCCGTTCAATAGCGGCGAGGTCCCCGTTCTTGGCCGCGCTCCAGATATTGTCTTTTTCGGCCTTGACCGCGTTGGTTTCTAATCCAGATGCAGTGGCCCAGCCGCTGATCCAGTTTACCGCGGGAACGATTGTTACTAGTCCGAGTAGGAATGGCAGCAACACGCGACGAAAGCGGTGGGAGAGCACTGGTTTTAAACCGCGCCCGCGCCAAAGCATGGCTGTGAAAAAGCCGCTCAGCACAAAGAACACCGGCATGCGGAAGCCGTGGATTGCGGCAAATAACAGCCAGAAGAAACCGCTTTGCCGTTCATCCTGGACTGCCCAGGGAAACGGAGTGAAGGACAAGCCCGCGTGCAATACGATGCCGAGTAGCATCGCCGTGGCGCGCAGGGCGTCGAGGTCGTAGCGGCGCGGGTAAGAGCCTCTGTTCATGGCTTGGACTATTCGATTCTTCTAAACGTCCCTCCATCCTGCACAGCTTCGTAAATCTGGGCGAACTCGCGGCTGCCGTCGTCTTCGACGGGGAGGCATTCGGAGCCGCTTTCGCAGACGGGCATGGCGTCGCGGGGGTACTCGTTGTGGAGGTCCTGCTTGGAGCAGCCGTAGTAGGTGACTTCGCCGTTGGCGCGGGCGTAGCGATAGACGTGGCGGGGTGGATCGACCCAACTGTAATCCACGCGATATTGCTCTATGGCTTGGAGGTTAATCTCGATGCCGAGGCCGGGTTGTTCTGGAACTCGGTAGTAGCCACCGCGCAGTTGGATGGGATCGGCTAAAAGCTGGCTCTCCCAGATGTTCATGCAGGTGATGGCCGGCCACTTGCTCTGGGGACAGACCGCGCCTAAGTGAGCAGCCCACGTGGTGGTGATGCCCGTGCCGACGAGTTGGAGCCAGAAGGGTTTGTTGGCCACATCGGCGACTGCGGATTGCTGTGCGATGCCGTGGGCACCAGCGCAGACGACAAAACCATCGGCGACGTCTTCTTGCAGGGTGGTGAGAATCGGCGGCGAGCCGTAGTGCATGGCCAGCGGGCGGCGGATGTGATTGCGGATTTGGGCGTTGCCGGCCACATCGGATTGGGGGATCGGCGTCTCGATCATGGCTACCTGCGGGTATTGCTCCAAGGTTGATAAGAATTCGACGGCGCTGGCGGCGTTGGCGAGTGTGCCGTTGAAGTCCAAGTCGAGCTTGAACTGCGGGGGGACGGCCTCGACGATGGCTTGGATGCAGGTGTGCAGGTCGTACCAAGTCCGCGCCTTGAGCTTGGCGGTGGTATAGCCCTGTGTGACGGCGTCGGCGCACTGGCGCGCCCAGTCGGCGGCCGGCATGTCCATTGCCCACCACGACAGCGGGCACCACGTGCGGACCTTGGTGCCCAGAAGGCGATAAGCGGGGGCACCTAAGACCTTGCTCGCTGCGTCGAAAAGCGCCTGCTGGACCCCGGCCCCCAGCGCATCCTGCCACAGCAAATCGCCGACGGCGTGGCCGACGATGCGGTCTTCGATGTCTTCGGGGACTTTGGCCCACGTGTAGTTGGGGATGGTCTCGCCCCAGCCTATGGTGCCGTCGGCGAGGGTGATTTTGCAGAGTTGGACAATGCGCCAGTGCGGCAGCCAGTACTGCATGTGCTGATTGGTGTGGTCGGTAAACGGAACGTCTAAGTGGATGAGTTCGACGGATTGGACCTGCATTGGAGACTCCTTTTGGAAGGGGTGGGAGGGGCTAGATACGGAGGGCCGAGCCGAGTGTCAAGGTGGGGAATGCGTTATATTGACGGCATGGAAATTCGCCAATTCGCCGAGCAGGTGCTATTCGGCACGCGCTGGGAAGACAAGCTGGTCGTCCTCGACCGCTACGAGGACCGTGCGCCCGGTGCGGGGATTGCGACTCCGAGTGCGCCGGGCCGTCCATCTGGCTTGGGGCTGGACGAGTGGCACCACCGGGAAAAGCTCCGCTTCCGCGACGTGCGCCACTTTCACAGCGAAAAAGAGCGCGGGTTGGTCTTGCACTTTTTTGCCAACCACGAACTGCTCGCCTTGGAGTTGATGGCATTGGCGCTGCTCAAATTTCCACAGGCCCCGGAGAAGTTTCGCCGTGGCTTGGTGCAGACGCTCAAAGATGAGCAGGAGCACGTGCGGCTCTACCAGCGGCGGATGCAGGAGATTGGGGTGCAATTTGGCGAGATCCCGGTCGGCGATTTTTTCTGGAAGGCCATCGGGCCGATGGAGACCCCGATGGATTTCGTAACGGGCTTGAGTCTGACTCTCGAACAAGCCAATCTCGACTACGCGCGGCACTACGCCGAGGTCTATCGGCAATTGGCCGATCTGGAGACTGCGGCGATTCTGGAGCGGATCTATCGCGACGAAATCGGCCACGTCAAACACGGGCTGACGTGGTTTAGGCGCTGGCAGGAGGCCGAGCTGAGCGAGTGGGACGCCTATCGCCAGGCGCTGCGCTTTCCGCTTGGGCCGGCGCGGGCCAAGGGCATTGGCTTTAATCGCGCGGGTCGGCTTCAGGCGGGGCTTTCTGCGGACTATATCGATGAGCTGGAGTTGTTCTCGCAGTCGCGGGGACGCTGTCCGGCTGTGTACTGGTTCAATGCCAATTGCGAGGAACAGGTGGCTTTGGGGCGGCCGGGTCTTACGCCATCGCAGCGGGTGGCTGAGTTGGAGGATGACTTCCAAGCGCTGCCTATGCTGCTGTGCGTTCGCGACGATGTGGTGCTGCTGCGAGAGAAGCCTTCGCCGACCTTTTTGCGGCGGATGCAGGGGTTGGGCTTTGCGATACCGGAGTTTGTCGAGTGTAGTGCAGATGGATTAGTGGCACTTGCCGAGCGCAAGGTCAATGCGCTCAGGCCCTGGGGTTGGAGTCCAGACAGCGCTGAGTTGTTTGCGCCGTTGGTTGAGGGCTTGCCTCGCGGTGGGGAAGGGCCTTGCTGGAACGAGGCGGTTAGGTCGCTCTACGCCAAGTCGTGGGGCGCGGCGTGGTTGGGGGAGTTTCTCGCGGCGCAGGAGGCTGACTATTTCTGCGGGACGGATGTGGTTGGCACGGCTTGCGAGACGACAGAACAAGTCCTAACGGAGATAGGGCGCTTGGGAGAGGAGGGTTTTGACGCAGTGGTCATTAAGGCCATCTACGGCTCTTCGGGGCGCGGCCAAATTCATTGCCGTGGGGGACAACTACGCGCGGAGCAGCGCGGTCGCTTGGAAAACATTTTGCGGCAGCAAGGCCAAGTCGTAGTAGAGCCGTGGCTCGACAAGGTGGTGGATCTGTCGCTGCATTTTGACGTGGGAACCGAGGGTGCGGTGACGGTGGCGGGTTGGACGCGATTTTTCACCGATGGGCGCGGCCAATATCGCGGCTCGTTTGTCGGCTCGCTTACCGCTGGCCTCGACGAGGAAGTGAAGCGATTTCTCTACGGCGATGGACGCGATGCCCGCCGCTTGCCGAAGTTGGGCGAACAACTCGCTGAATGGCTCGCCGAGCCGTTGTGCGCTGCTGGTTATCAGGGGCCGGTCGGCGTGGATGCTATGGTGTGCCGCGACCGCGACCGACTGCGTCTAAAGCCGATTGTGGAGGTCAATCCGCGCACGACGATGGGGCGGGTGGCGCTCAAGTTGCAACAGGCGGTTAATTCGGCGCGCACAGCCCTGTGGCTGGTGATTAGTCGGCGCGAGGTGACGGCGGCTGGGTTTGCCGACTTGGCTGAATGTGCCGCTGCGCTAGAGGCTGCGCATCCGGCCCGTATGATGCCTGACGGCAAGCAGTTGAGCGGTGGGGTGCTTTTTACGACCGATCCGGCGCAGGCCCGTTCTTTCGCTACCGTGCTGCTGGTCGGCGAATCGCTGGCTGAGTGTGAGGGGTATCTGCGAGAAGTGGGGCTGGAGTTGGCGCGTTAGCGACTCGCCAACAGTTCCTCTATCTCAGGAGGAAAACCGCGCTGCCCGTCGCGGTTGAGGCTGGTGCCGATGAGGCGGCCGTGTAGTACGTGTGCGCCGTCGGCTTCTCTGAAGATATCTTGGACAAAGCAAAAGCGCAGGCGGCTCTCCCGTTCTACGCGCAGTTCGACCGTGAAGCGGTCGCCGCTGCGGAGGGGGGCCTTGTAGTCGATTTCTGCGCGGGTGAGGACCAAGTCGTGGCCCTGTTCGTGGAAGCGGGCAAAGCTGAGGCCGAGGCTTTGCAAATACTGGTGGCGGGCGTGTTCGAGGTAGTGTTGGTAGATCGCGTTGTTGACAATGCCCTGGAGGTCGCATTCGTAGTCGCGGACGTCTAGGGTGAGCGCGAAGTCGGGAGGCTGTGTTGGCATGTTGTGTCGTCCTATGGGCAAGAGGGGGCTGCTTGTTGGATTGGGGGGACTTGGCTATTTTGTGCCCCGCAAAAGGAGGGCAAGCGATGTTCAAAATATCCGTTTGGCACGGCGATTTGTCGGAATCGTACCTGCGCTACGTCACCCAACTCGGAGTCGATTGCTTGGACTTTGGCTCGGGCGATTACTTCCCCGGGGTCAAAGAGCAGGGCTATCCCGACTTGGACGCCGTGATAAAAATAAGAAAAAAAATCCGTTCTTGGGGGCTGGACTTCAACCGCGTGACCCTGCCGGACATAACCGCAAAGTTCATGTCTGGGGAGGACGGCTGCGAGAAGGAGTTGGAAAACACGGTCGCGGCGCTGGAGGTCTTTGCCGAGGCCGGCGCGCCCATTGCGCGGCAGCGATTCCACGGCGATGTGTTCCCCTGGATGCTCCACCGCTGGAACTCGCCGCGGCGCGGTGGCTACCACTACCGGGCCGAGAGCCGCAGCTTGGCCGAGAGCGATGAGGGACCGCCTTCACTGGAACAGCTCGATGCTTGGTGGGCGCGCTTTTGCGCGGTGTACGAGCGCTTGGTGCCCATTGCCGAGGACCGCGACATCAAGCTGGCGATCCATCCCTCGGACTCGCCGCTGCCGGATACGCCGCTGGGTGGCTTGGGTTTTCACAAGGTCATCGACGCCTTTCCTAGCCGCCAAGTTGGGTACCTTTACTGCTGTGGCACCCGCGCCGAGGCCGGGGGTTTGCCGTTGGTGCTCGACGAGGTGCACAATTACGGGCGCAAGGGCCGGATCTTCATGGTGCATTTGCGCAATGTGCGCGGGAGCTTGGCCACGGCCGGGGGATTTGAAGAGACCCTGCTCGACGACGGCGACATGAACATGGCCAAAATTTTGCTGGAGTTGGACCGGGTGGGTTTCGACGGGTGCATTAATCCCGACCACATACCGGCGTTAGAAGGAGACGAGGGGGTACTGACGCGGGGGTTGGCGTACTCGGTGGGGTACATCAAGGCGTTGTTTGCTGCGTTGGTGGCGATCAAATAGTGGGATAAAGATGAGCAGAAAAAAAATCGCGGCGATCATCACCGAATACCGCCCAAGGTCGCACGCAGACGTGATCGTTTCCAAGTTCCTCAAGGGCTTTCCCACGGACGAGGGTTTGTGCGCGCCGAGGGTCGAGATCGCGTCTATGTATATCGACCAGTTTCCCGAAAACGACATGGGACGGGCGATGGCCCAAGAGCACGGGGTGCCGATTTTTAACAGCATCTCAGCGGCGCTGTGTCTGGGGGGACGGGAGCTAGCAGTGGATGGGGTGTTGTCCATTGGCGAGCACGGGGATTACGCTTGGAACGAAAAGGAGCAGCAGCTCTATCCGCGCCGCTACTTTATGGAGCAAATCTGCGGGGTGATGGCGACGTCGAAGCGGGGGGTGCCGGTGTTCAACGACAAGCACTTGTCCTATAGCTGGACCGATGCGCTGTGGATGTACCAACGAGCGCAGGCGGTGGGAGCGGCGTTTATGGGCGGGTCTTCGCTGCCGGTGTGTTGGCGGCAGCCTTGGGTCGAGCACGAGTTGGAAACTCCGGTAGAGGAGGTGGTGGCGATTGGGTTTTCCGGGTTGGATATCTACGGGTTCCACACCCTCGAAGTGCTCCAGTGCATGGTCGAGCGGCGGCGGGGAGGTGAGACGGGAGTAGCTGCGGTGACTTGTTTGGAGGGAGAGGCTGTGTGGCGGGCCGCCGATGAGGGATTGTGGTCACGGGAACTAGCAGAGGCTGCTTGCGCGACCATTGTCGATAAGCCCGAGGGGACGATGGAGGAACACTGCCAAAATCCGGCGCTTTTTGCGGTAGAATACGAAGATGGCTTGCGGGGGGCCGTGCTGATGCTCAACGGCTACGTCCACGACTTGGCGTACGCGGCGCGGGTCGGCGGACAGGTGCAAGCCTGCGAGTTTCACGCGCAAGGGCACGGCGGGTCGGAAGGGGCGTACGCGCATTTCAGCTATCTGTCGCTCAACGTCGAAGAGATGTTCCTGAGCGGCGAGGCCCAGTATCCGGTCGAGCGCACATTGCTGACCAGCGGCGTTCTTGAAGCGGCGCTGACTTCGCGCTACGAGGGGTACAAGCGGCTGGAGACGCCGTGGCTGGACTTAGAATACCAGTCGTACGATGCGTTTCGCTGGCGACCGACTGGACCGCGGCCGACCGGGGCCTGTCTGGATCCGTGGCCGCCGAGGGCGTGAGCATTAAAGGAGGCTCTTGATGCCTGCGTTCCAAGAGAGTCTGCGTCTAGCCCATCGGGTCTATGAAGAAGCGACCGGGCCAGCGTGCCATACCTTAGCTCAATTGGGTTTTGACCAGCCCTATCAAGCCCTGCGGCGGCTGGACCTGTTGGTCGATTTGGCGGGGCCAGTTTACGCCTTAGATCCCCCAGTGTCGCTGCTGGCGGCGGTGAGCCAGTCCGTCCAGCCCGATCAGGCGCTGCGGCGGTTGGAGCGGTTTTTGCAGAGAGCGGGCGGGATTACGACGCTACATCACCGGACCAACGACACTCCCATCTTGGGGCAGCAATTAGCGCAGATTTTGAGCTACAGCGGCTTTTTAACCGATGCATTGATGCGCGACCCGGCGCACCTCTATTGGCTGCTGGTTGAGACGGCTCACTTGAGTCAGCCGCTGGCTCTGTCCGCCCTGCGCCGCGCCCTAATCGAAGAGACGGATGACGACGATCCTCTAGCGGCCTTGTACCGATTCCAGCGGCGCGAGTTGCTGCGGTTGGGCGCGGCCCAAGTGCTGGGAATGAAAGACGTACGGCAGGTCGGCCGCGAATTGGCCGACTTGGCCGACGGGATCGTAGATCAGGCCCTAAAGTGGGCTTGGGAGGAGTTGCTGCTGCGCTGGGGCCGGCCGCTGGACGAGTGCGGCCGGCCGGCCAAGTTTTGCGTGGTGGGCTTGGGCAAGTACGGCGGCCAAGAGCTCAACTACAGCTCGGATATCGATTTGTTGTTCATCTACGACGAAGAAGGCGAAACGCGCGCTCCGCGCGGCGGCTATTCAGTAGATAACGGCCAGTTTTTTCGGCGCTTGGGCGAACGGCTTATCCAGTTGTTGACCGAGATGACCGGGGAGGGATTTTTTTATCGCGTTGACATGCGGCTGCGACCCGACGGAATTGATGGAGCCTTAGTGCGACCCTTGGCCAGCTACTTGAGTTACTACGAGGAACGGGGCGAGTTGTGGGAGCGCCAGATGCTGATTAAGGCCCGCCGCGCCGCTGGTTCAACTCAAGTGTGGCAGCGCTTTCGCCAGATGCTGGTCCCTTTTGTCTTTCCGGGCCATTTCAAGGACGACCCGCGCCAAGAGATTGCCCGCGTCAAGCAACGCATCGAAGCCGAAATAGCGAGTAGGGCCGGTGAAAACAATATCAAGCTTCAGCCTGGCGGCATCCGCGACATTGAGTTCATCGTCCAGTGCTTGCAGCTACTCAACGGCCATACCCATCCCCAGATTCGCGCCCACAATACCCTGACGGCGATAGAGCGCCTGCGCCGGGCCGAATTGTTCGCGCCAGCGGACGCCCAGACCCTAAAGGAGGCATATCGCTTTTTGCGGCAGTTAGAGAACTTGCTGCAAATTGAGGAGGCCCAGCCGGTGTACGCGGTGCCCGAAGAGGAAGAGGATCGCCAAATCCTAACGGAACTGATGGAACTGGACGAGCCGCTGGAGGCCGTCTTGGAGGGGCATTGCCAAGGCGTCCGGCGGCTGTACGATGCGGTGTTTTCCTGACCAACTGATGTTACGCATCTGCGCCGAATCGGTAGGGGGCGGTTTGAAACCGCCCCCTACGTTCACATAATCCAAGGAGAGATACCATGATGCAACGTCTCGCCACAATCGCGCTGGCCTTGGTCGCCAGCACGGCCTTTGCCCAAGAGCCGACGGGCGATCCGTCGATTATACCCCCGGGTGCCAAGCTCGAAGTGCTCTTCGACGGCGCGTTCTTTTCCGAGGGGCCGGCCGTGGCCTTCGATGGCTCGGTTTACTTCAGCGACATTACCTTTTCCATGAAATCGGGGATGCAGGCCGGGCACATCTGGCGCTACGATCCCCAGACCGGCCAGACCGCGATCTTCCGCTCGCCCAGCGGCATGTCCAACGGCCTCAAGTTCGACGCGATGGGTCGGCTGATTGCTGCTGAAGGCGCGGATTTCGGGGGGCGGCGCGTGACGCGCACTGACCTTACAACCGGCAAGACCGAGATCATCGCCGGGCTGTACGAGGGCCGCCCCTTTAACGCCCCTAACGACATTTCCATCGACGAAAAGGGCCGCATCTACTTCAGCGATCCGCGCTACTTGGGGCACGAGCCGATTGACCAGCCGGTGATGGCGGTGTACCGGATTGACCCGGACGGCACCGTTGAGCGGATCATTACCGACGCGGGCAAGCCCAACGGCGTCTGCGTGTCCCCGGACCAGCAGTCGCTCTACGTGGTGAGCAACGACAACGGCAATACGGGGATCTTCCGCTTGGAAGGCATGCCGGTGCACAAGGGCCGGATGGCGCTGTTGGCGTACGATCTGCATCCCGACGGCACTGCTACCTTCCGCGAGGTGCTGGCCGATTACTATCCCGAAGACGGGCCGGATGGCCTAGTCGTCGATGCTGAGGGCAACCTGTACGTGGCGGTGCGGGATATGACACGCCCGGGCATTGTGGTGTATGCGCCCAGTGGTGAGGAACTGGCCTATATCCCCACGCCCGTGGTCCCGACCAATGTAGCGTTTGGCCGCGGTGAGGAGAGCAAGACGCTCTACGTCACCTATGGCGGGGGCGGGCCGCCGGAAAACCCTGGCATCTTGGCCAAGATAACAGTCGGCAAGGACGGATACCACCTACCAGCCCCGTGATGCGATGACCGCCTTAGACTGGGCTGTCGTAGTAGTGCTCAACGGCGGCATTGTCGCCTATAGCCTGATTGCCTTCCGCAACAAGGGCGAGAGCTTCGATTGGTACCTCGCGGCCAAGTCCATGCCCTGGTGGGTGATCGGGCTGTCGGCGTTTGGGACTGCTGTTGATAGCGGCGATTACGTTGGCATTGTCGGCGGGTCGTACAAGCTGGGACTGTCGCAGTTGGCGCAGTGGTGGCTGGGGATTGCCGTGGGGTGGACCGTGCTCAGCTTCTTCGTCATCGTGCCGATGTACCGCTCGGGGGTTTTTACCAACGCCGAGTGGCTGGAGTTCCGCTTTGGGCCAGCGGCCCGTCTGCTAGCCGTCTTGATCAACGTCCAGTCGCGGACCAATGTGCTGGGCAACATTTTCTTTTCCATGTTTCTGGTGCTCAATATCATCGCCGGAATCGAGGAGACGACTTGCTGGTTGGTGGTGGTGGGCGTGGCGCTCAGTTCGGTGCTGTACATCGTGCGTGGTGGCTTGCGGGCTGGGGTGCTGACCGATGCGCTGCAAAGCGCGACGATGATTGTGGCCTCTTTTGTGCTGTGGGGATTTGTCTATTCGGGATTGGGCGGTTGGGATGGGGTGACGGCGCGGCTGGAGGCCGTGGAAGAAGGACTGGCGGATACGCTGCTGCACGTGGGGGGCTATTCGCCACCCGGTGTGCCTCCTTTCATAGTGATCTTCGGCTTTTTGGTGGTATTGACTACGTACGCGGTCATCAATCAGTATGAGGCCATCCGCTTCTTAGGCGCGCGCTCGGAGTGGGACTTCAAAATGGCCGCGCTGGTGGCCAGCATTGCCACGGCGATTTGTCTGTTTTTCAACGTCAGCTTGGGACCGATGGCGCGGGCGCAGTTTCCCGGCTTGGAAATCGTCGATCAGGCCTATCCGCTGATGATCGAAGCGTACCTGCCCGCTGGATTGGTCGGGCTGGTGGTCGCCGGGTTGGTGGCGGCTGGGTACTCGACTTTCGACTCCATCGGCATTGGCATTTCCTCGCTGTTTGTGCGCGATGTGTACGCTCGCTTTATCGTCAAAAACGGCACGGACGCGCACTACACCAAGGTGGGGCGGATCTCAGTGCCGATCATTCTGGCGCTGGGTTTTATCTATGTGCCTTTTTTGGGCGAGAAGGGGATGCTGATGTTCTACCTGCGGCTGGCCGGGGCCATTGCCGTGCCGCTGATGACGGTCATTTTGATGGGGGTCTTTACGCGCGTACACCGCGAGACCGGGATCGTCGGTTTGCTGGTGGGGCTTGGCTATGGGATGTCGGCGATCTTGGCCGATTTCAACGAATGGGCGCTGCCGGTGTGGTACCAGAATACTTGGTGGACCTATCTGTGGAACTTGGTGCTGCCCGCGCTGAGTATGCTCATCGCTTCAAAGGTGATCGACTGGCGGCGCGGTCCGGTGCGCGACGAAGAATTGCGCGGGCTGATTTACGTTCGCCACGAAGACCCGGCTGCACTGCGGCAGCACATGGGTCAGCGGCTCGCGGCGTTGGAAGGCACTTGGTTGCAGAAGACCCTGACGGAAGCACCCATCCGACCGGAGTATCCCTTTGCGGTCGGTGCGGACGGCCCGCGCTGGTATTTGCGGCCGGGGGTGTGGATCGGGGTTTATCTAGCGGTTGCGAGTATTCTGCTTTTTGTGGTATTGTGGTAGTACTTTAGATTCTATCTACTCTCACCCCCCATTCCCCTCTCCCCAACATGGCACACACCAAAGACCTTACCCCTGTAGAATGCCGCGCCGTAGCCGCCTCGCCCTTTGACGCGCTCTATCCACCGACTGAAAAGATCAAAACCATTGTGGTGGACAACTTCCCGGGGCTGGGCAAATTAGCGGCGATGCGCTTCATCGAATGGGTGCAGGAGCATCCCGAAGGCGTGATCTCGCTGCCGACGGGCAAGACTCCGCAGTACTTCATCCGTTGGGTCCAGCGGCTGGTGCAGCATTGGGACGAAGCAGAGATACAGAGCACACTCGCAGAAGCTGGCGTCAATCCGGCGCACAAACCGGACCTGCGCGGGCTGCACTTCGTGCAGATCGACGAGTTCTATCCAATAGACCCCCAGCAGGACAACAGCTTCTACAGCTATGTAAACCGCTTCTACATCGACGGCTTTGGGCTCGACCCGGCTAAAGCACTGCTGATCAACTGCGCTGAAATCGGGTTGCGGCCCGGTCAGACCCTTGTCGAGGTGTGGCCCGACGGCGCGGTTGACTTATCGCTGCGCTATCGGCCTGCGCGCACCCTATTGGAGCAAGTGCAGCAAGACGCGCTGCAAAGGATTGACCAGTGGTGCTTGGAATACGAGGAGCAGATCCGCGCCCTTGGCGGCATTGGCTTCTTTTTGGGCGGCATTGGCCCGGACGGGCACATTGGCTTTAACGTGCGCGGCTCAGACCACTTCTCGACGACGCGGCTGACCGAGGTCAACTACGAGACGCAAGCGGCTGCGGCCGCCGATTTAGGTGGCATGGAGGTGGCGCGCAAGCGGTTGGTCATTACCATCGGCCTCGGCACCATCGCCGCCCGTCCCGATGCCTGCGCCATAATTATCGCTGCGGGCGAGGCCAAGGCGGGGATTGTCGCCGCCGCTATAGAGGAAGCGGCTGATGTGCGCTATCCGGCTTCGGTCCTGCACCGCCTGCCCCGCGCGCGGTTTTACATCACGCGCGGCGCGGCCAAGTTGCTGCGGGTGCGACAGCGGGTGCTTTTGCAGCAGCAGGAGGCCATTGACGACGAAGCGGTGGAAAAGATCGTCGTCGAGTTCGCCAGCAAGCTGGGCAAGAAGATCGTCGATTTGACCGAGGAAGAGCTGGCGCAGGACGAATTAGGTGCGGTGCTTTTGCAGCGGCGCGCCGAACCGGTTGAGGCCCTGATGCGCATGGTGCGCGACCGCTTGATCGGCAAAATTGAGCGGGGTTGCCAGACCCTTGCCGCCACGCGTTTCCTCCACACCGAGCCACACCACGACGACCTGATGCTGGGCTATTTGCCCTATATCGTCCGCCACGTGCGCGACGCCACGAATGTGCATTACTTCGTCTGCTTCACCGGCGGCTTCACTGCGGTGACTAACCGCTTTATCGAGGACCACATTGAGCGGCTGCGGCGCTTTCTGCCTAGTGACGGATGTGCCGCGCTGCTGGCCGAAGGCTACTTTGCACCGAGTTATGAGCACGGCCGCAACCGCGATGTTTGGCTGTATCTCGACGGTGTGGCAGCCGACGATGCGCGGATGTGCGACGAAGGGATGGCGCGGCGTTTTTTGCGGAACCTCGTTGCGCTGTATGGCGTCGAGGACCGCGAGGGCATTGAGGCGCGGCTAGCCGAGTTGGAGGCCTATTTTGCCAGCCGCTATCCCGGGCAGAAGGACGCGCCGCAAGTGCAGACCCTCAAGGGCTTGTGTAGAGAATGGGAGGCCGAATGCACGTGGGGTTATCTCGGGTGGGACTGCACCAGCGTCAAGCACTTGCGACTCGGATTTTATACGGGCGACCTCTTCACCAAGGATCCGACGGTGGAAGGCGATGTGCTGCCCGTGCTCGCGCTCCTCGAAGAAGTCGCGCCCGATGTGGTCAGCGTGGCGCTGGACCCGGAGGCCAGCGGCCCGGACACGCACTACAAGGTGTTGCAGGCCGTCACCGAGGCTCTGCGCCGCTACGAGCGGCAGCGCAAAGACGCGCCGATCAAGGTTTGGGGTTATCGCAATGTGTGGTACCGCTTCGATCCGAGTGAGGCCAATATTTTCGTGCCGGTCTCGCTCAACATGCTCTCGGTGATGCAGAGCGCGTTTATGAGTAATTTTATCTCTCAGCGCGACGCTTCGTTTCCCAGCTACGAGCACGACGGCCCGTTCTCTGAGCTGGCGCGCCGAGTGCAGGTGGAGCAGTACCAGAAAATCAAAACGTGCCTCGGCCGCGAGTGGTTTCAAGAACATCCCAGCCCCCTGATTCGCGCTACGCGGGGCTTGGTGTTTCTTAGAGAAATGGATTTAGCCGAATTGTACGAGCGCAGCCGAGTGCTCAAACAGGCAACTGAGCAGTCCGGCCACAGTATTGTGGCCGCGAACCGATGAGAAAGGAACAGATAATGCTTAGCGAAAAAATACAACAAGCCCTCAACGATCAGCTCAATTCCGAGTTTTCCTCGGCCTATACGTACCTGTCGTTAGCGGCTTATTTCGAGGACCTCGAGCTCAATGGTTTTGCCCACTGGATGAAGATCCAGTACCAAGAGGAGTTGATGCACGCGGAAAAGATCTACGCCTTCATCAACGACCGCGACGGTCGCGTGCGCTTGCAGGCCATAGCTGAGCCACACATTGAGTGGGACTCGCCGTTGGACGCCTTTAAGTTCGCCTTAGAAGGCGAGCGGGCTTTGAGCAAGCGAATCTACGCGGTAGTAAATGAGGCCCTCGCCGAGGGTGACCACGCCACGCATACCTTTATGCAATGGTTCGTCAACGAGCAGGTGGAGGAGGAGGCCATCGTCCGCAATATCGTCAGCGACATGGAGCTGATTATCGAAAGCCGCGACGGCCTTTTTCTAATGGATCGGGATTTGGCGGGCAGGAGGCCGCAGGGCGAGGAATAGATTTCAGGTGCATTGGAGGGTTTTCCAGCGATCGTATAGACGTGCAAACCGGCTCGCACCGCGTCGTCGAGCATAAACCGGAAGCGCTCTACGGTCGCGGCAAAACGACAAATCCCACCGAATCCACCGACGCCGAGCCAAATAGCCCGATGCCTCCCTCCACCTGAAAGAACGGCCGCTCGAAATTTTCGCCGGCTAGCCCCCCAAAGCCGCCCTGTTCCTGCTGGTCGGGGCTAGCGCGGGCGTACTCGAACCAGTTGTGATCGACTGCGTACACCTTTATTAGCGAACGCCCGGTATAAACCACGGCGAACCACGGCCAGCGCACGATTCCGTCGCTGGCGGCGAAGGGCGGCGATTGGTTGGCGCGCAAGTCCTCCCGGTCCCGGTCGTATATCTCTATGAAATCCTCGTCGAGCAATTGCGCGTCCTCGTCCAAGGTGAAGAGCGCCGCTTGGTACGCTTCCCCTGCCTTTTCCAAGTGGATTTCGATTATGCCCTCCAGATGCGTAAGCTGATTCTCCGGTGCCGCGTACACCTCGTCCCCCACTTCGGCAAATGACTTGAGAGTCCGCATGATCTCTTGGGTGTCTTCGTCCAATAAAACCACCCGCCTCACCTGCATTCGCTCCGGCGTGGTGGTGCGGGCGCGCACCTTCTTGCCCTCGACATCCACTTCCAGCCGATACTCGGTCGTGGTTTGCACGAGAGGGGCCTCTAAAGGTGGCAAATAGCGGCCGGGTGCTACTGGGTCAGGTGCATACTCAAAGATCTGATCCCCTTGGAAGACAAGCACTTGGGCATCGGACACCCCCGCCGCATCCCGACTATAGGTTTGGCCGGGAGGCAGGATGCGCCGCACGAACAATTCGGGCAGGGTCTGATCAACTATCAGAATCCCGTCCACCACCAACTCGCTGCCTTCTTCTACCGAGCCGAAGAGATCCCCTGGCTGGCGCTCAGCAGCGCAGGCTGTCAGGCACAGGACGATAAAAATGTAGCGCACGATTTTCTCCTTAAAACGAAAAATTGAAACCCAGCGTCGGCACGATGGGTAACTGCTTGATCACCTCCGGCTCGGTCTCGGGATTGTTCGTGTTGAACTGCACGAACCACTCGTTGCGGCGACTGTAGATATTGAAAATTTGCAAGTAGAACTCGACGTCAAGACCCCACAGCCCAAACTTGCGGCTGGCACTGGCATCAAGGCGGTGATAGGGCAGCAGGCGGGCACTGTTGCGGTTGGCTGGTAGCACGTAGTCTTGCAGTGACCCAGTGGTCGGCTCGCGCAGCGAATAGCGGGCCGAGGCTGGGGTGAAAGCCTGTCCGGTGGCGTACACGAGGTTTGAGCCAAGGCGCCATTTGCCCAAGTTGTACGAGACCACAAAAGACAGATCGTGGCGGCGGTCGTACTTGGGGGGGAAGGCGCGTCCACGGTTTAGTTCGGAGAAAGTGCGCCGCGTCCAGCCTAGGGTGTAGCCCACCCAGCCGGTGAGCGCCCCAGTGCGCCGCTGCAAAAAGACCTCGACCCCGCTGGCCCAGCCGCTACCCCCGCTTTTGAATATGTCCTCCGAGCGCGTGCTTTCGCTATCAACGGCCACCGCGTTGTCCAGCACCACCAGATTGGCCAAATCGGTGTAGTATGCCTCCACTGAGAGTTGGTAGCGCCGCGACGGGTTCCACTCAGTGCCTATCACCCCCTGATAAGAGCGGCCCGGCTCGACGCTATTGTCCAGCGGCACCCAGAAATCGCCGCCGCTGAAGGCTTCGGAGGTGATCAATTGCAGGTACTGGCGGTACATCCCCGCAGCGGCCTTGACGCGAATGTTTTCGCTGAGGGCGCGGCTGAGGGACAGCCTCGGCGTGAAATGCATGCGATCCCCGACGCTGAAATAAGTACCTCGTCCCCCGAGTCGCAGCCGCGTGGTGGGCCCGGCCTGCCACTCGTCTTGGACGTAGGCCGAGGCCAACACCGACTTCTGGTACAAGGTCTCTTCCTCCCGATTGAAGGATTGGGAATAGTCGAACTCGAACAGGGTAGCCAGAAAGCCTAAGGTGAGGGTGTGGTCGCGGTTGGCGAAGTAATCCACGTCGCCCTTGAGCGACCAATCGCGGATGCTGTTGGTAATGCCGAACGGCGTGCCGAAGAAACTAAACAAGAGGATGCTTTCGTACGATGAGCCGGCGGCCATGAAGTGACCAAACAGGGTCGGTGAAAACACCCGCGTCCAGCGCGCGGTCACGGCGCGGTTGCCCCAGCGCAAATCGGCGAAGGACTCATCCTCATCTTCTGCGTCCACCCGCAGATCGTCTTGGCCCCAGTACGTGCTCACGGTAAAGGTGTCGTCGCCCCACCGTTGGTTTACTTTGCCGTTGAAGTCGTAGAAGTAATAGTTCAAAGGGATGTCTACATCGAAAGAGCGGACGGCGCTGAGCACGGGTTCTAGGTAGGTGCGGCGACCGGCCATCATCCACGAGCCTTGGCCCACCGGCCCTTCGGCCAGCAAGCGGCTCGCGATCAGGCTGATGCCGCCCCGGCCGCTGAAGCGCTGTCGGTTGCCCTCGCGGTTGCTCACGTCGAGTACCGCCCCGAGCGTGCGGCCGTACGCAGCCGGATAGGCCCCTTTGTATAGCTGGACATCCTTGATGGCGTCGGGGTTGAAGGTCGAGAAGAAGCCGAAGAGATGGGAGGGATTGTACAGGGGGATGTGGTCGAGGAGAATGGCCGTTTGGTCGGGGCCGCCGCCGCGCACGTACAGGCCGCTGCTGATATCCGACGCCGACTGTATGCCCGGCAGCAACTGCAAGCTGCGGAGGAGATCGGCCTCGCCAACGGCCGGCATTTGCTGCAACGGCTCGACCTGCAGGGCGATAAAACTGCTCTGGGTGGCTTGCTCCAACTCTTCGCTGCGCTCGGCCTCCACCACGACCTCTTCGCCAATGTCCACTGGCTTAGGTACTAGCGCCACGTCGAACCGCACGGCCTCGTTGGTACTAAAACTCAGCGTGTCCCACCGGGTCTGGTAGCCGATGTGCGACGTGTTCACCACGTGCGTGCCAGGCGGCACTTGCTTGATGGCGTAATAGCCGCTGTTGTTGCTAGTCGCTCCGAGCTGAAGCTCCTCCACTACGACGACCGCCAAGATTAGGGCTTCGCCGTTGTCGGCGTCGGTGACAAAACCGCTCAAAGTGGCACTTGGGGTCTGGGCCGCCACGGGCATGGCCACCAAGAGAGCCACCATCCAATATCTAATAATTACCATTCTTTCTCCGTCTAAAACGATAATGCGATACTTACCACTTCCTTTTAACCCCTAAATCCGCCCTGTCGTTACCCCTTTGTTGCACCTCTAAGACTAGGTCACCTTGGAAGTAGTGCAGTAGATCGTCGGAGGCATAATGCCGCCAGTAAAAAAATAACGCCCCATCCAGTTTTCTTCACCTTCGGCGGCAAAGGTGTATGAGTAGAGGCGGTGGACGAAGATATTGTTTTACCTGTTGATCAGGCGCTTTTAACCTTGGGCCGATATGGTCTCTTGGCGCAAAAGACGCAAGGAATCGCGCAAATCGCTCAGGTTGGCTGGGGTAACGGCTCTAGCCTGATCGAGAAAAAGCTGGTAGTGCTGGGCGGCCCGGCCGCCGGCCAATAGGGCAATATCGTCGCCTAGCAGACGGCGCAATTTGACTAGCTCGCCGCCTAGATGGGGATCGTCGCCCGGATAGACTATGCTGAGGAGAACGGCCTTAGCACCCTTTTGCGCGGCGGCTCCGGCGATTTCTTCGGCCGGTAGGTTGGGGCCCAGAAACGTCGAATTCCAGCCCTCTGACGTGGCTACGACCGTAGCGAGCAAAGCTCCCATCTCGTGCAATTGCCCTGCGGGCGTGGTGGCGACGACGTGGGGGGCGGCCTCCGATACTTGGAAACTGGCCTGTATGTTGCCGATAAAGCTACGCACCACGGCCGAAGCCATATGTTCGTCGGATACTCTCAAGGTGCCTTCCTGCCACATCTGGCCGATGCGCTCCATAAGGGGCTGGACCACTTCTTCGAGCAGATGCTGCTGGCTCAACGCTATGGAGGCGCGAACCAATTGCTCTTTGAGCGAGACTGCGTCTAGCCCTTGCACTGCGACTAAGGCTCGTTCGAGGAATTCGCCGGGGTCTTTTTTCTCGTCCTCTTCATCGGTCGGCCTCTGAGCCAACGGTGCTGCTGCTTGCTCAGCGCGGACCAGCTTCATCAGCTCGGGCGTGGAAAGATGGGCGATGCGGCCAATGCTATGTCCGGCCTGTACTGCCTGTTGCAACCATTGTAGGCGCGCGATGTCCTCGTCCGAATAAAGCCGTCTATTGGTCGCCGTCCGCGCGGGCACCACGGCTTGATAGCGCTTTTCCCAGACGCGGATGACATGGGCCGAAAGCCCGGTCCGCCGCACTACTACTTTGATAGAATGTCCCGGCGTCGATTCCATAGCACAGCAAACAAGCGTTTTCTGCCCATTTCCACAATCTCCCGCGTCTTCGTGGCAAAGCGAAGAAGGCCGTAGCAAAAAAGGACATTCGCTGCGGCCTTCTTCGTCTGAGTTCGCTGGTTTAACGAGTTTGCTGCTTGGCCGTACCCCAAGTACTGCTTTCGACAGCGGTAGCAGGCGGAGGCAGGAGCACCGCATCAATGATGTGGATTACCCCATTACTGGCGGCCACGTCCGCTTGGACGACATTGGCATTGTTGATCATCACGCCGCTGTCGCTGACGCTGATATCGATCGAGTCGCCACTGAGGGTGGTAGCCGAACTTAGCTCCACTACGTCGGCGGCCATGACCGAACCCGCGACAACGTGATAAAGCAGGATCGAGGTCAGCAGATCCTTATTCTCGGGCAACAGCAGCGACTCGACGGTGCCCTCTGGCAAAGCGGCGAATGCCTCGTCCGTGGGGGCAAAGACGGTTAAGGGGCCTTCGCCCTTGAGCGCATCGACTAAATCCGCGGCCTGAACCGCGGCGACCAGCGTGTTAAAGGTGCCCGCCCCGACGGCAACATCGACGATATCCTCGTCTTGGGCTTGGGCTGGGCTTGCCCAAAACGCGAGGGCTAGCGCCATGAGTACGGTAATACGAGCGAGGTTCATGCGATTTCCTCCTTGTAAAGGTTATGGAGCCACTTTTGGCGTCCACTGTCTAATTGAGTGTAATTATTTGTCTATTATTTGTCAAGTTATTTTATAAAATTTTTTAGACAAAATTTAGACAATCTGTTAATTCACTATATTATGCAGGGGCTTTTAGGGCGATGGGATTGTGAGCCGATACGTATCCGGCGAGACGCGAAGGGGCCTTTTCGGTTGCATCCGCGTTGCGCTTGCCGACTTTGGATCTCGCTGCTAAAAAGAGAAGTTGAAGCCCAGCGTGGGGATTATGGGCAATTGCTTGATCTTGCGCGGATCGACTTCGGGATCGACCGAATCAAGCTGTACAAACCACTCATTGCGGCGGCTGTACACATTGAATATCTGCACGTAGAACTCGCTGTCAGTTCCCCGTAATGCGAACGACCGGCTGGCGCTGACATCGAGGCGGTGATAGGGCTGCAGGCGGGCGCTGTTGCGCTGGACAGGTGACTCGGAAACCGGTGTAAATGCCTGCCCAGTGGCATACGCTAGGTTCGCGCCGAGCCGCCATGCGCCCATCTCATAGGAAGCGACAAAAGACAGGTCGTGGCGGCGATCGTGTTTGGGGAGGAAGGGCTGGCCGTCGTTGAGTTCGGGGAAGGTGCGCCGCGTCCAACCGAGCGCGTAGCCGATCCACCCGGTGAGTGCGCCGGTGCGCCGGTGCAAAAAGACCTCGATCCCGCTGGCCCAGCCCGTGCCGCCGCTTTTGAACACGGCTTCTGAATGCGTGTCTTCGTTGTCGTCGGGCAGTTCGGTATCCACGATTACTAGGTTGGCGAGGTCCGTGTAATAGGCATCCACGGCAAGCTGGTAGCGCGGCGAAGGGGTCCACTCGACGCCGGTGACGGCCTGATAGGATCGCCCCGGCTCGACGGTGTCGTCCAAAGGCACCCAGAAATCGCCGCCGCTGAAGGCTTCGGTAGTGATCAGTTGCAGGTGTTGGCGATACACGCCAGCGGCTGCTTTGACGCGGATTTTGTCGCTCAATGCTTGGATTAGGGACAGCCTTGGGGTGAAGTGCCAGCGGTTTCCTGTGCTGAAGTACGTTCCCCGTCCGCCCAATCGCACCCGCGTGGTCAGCCCGAGCCGCCACTCGTCCTGCACGTAGCCTTCTAACAGCACTGGCTCTTGGCGCAAGTCGAGTTGAGTCCGCTCGTTGAAGGAGCGGACAAAGTGAAACTCGAACAGAGTGGCTAGCAATCCCAAAGAAAGTGTGTGATGGCGGTTGGCGAAGTAATCTAAGTCGCCTTTGAGCGACAGGTCGCGGATGCTGTTGGCGATGCGGACGGGCGCGTCGAGGAAACGGAGCGCGACGGTGCTTTCGTATTCTGAACCGGCGACCGTGAAGTGGCCGAACAGGGCCGGCGAGAACGCACGCGTCCAGCGCGCAGTCAGGGCGCGGTTGCCCCAGCGCAGATCGACGAAAGACTCTTCGTCGTCTTCTAGGTCAATTCGCAGGTCGTCTTGTCCCCAGTACGCGCTCGCGGCGTGGGTGTCGTCGCCCCGACGCTGGTTGATGCTGCCGTTGAGGTCGTAGAAGTAATAGTTCAAGGGGATGTCCTCCCCGCGGGCGCGGAGGGCGCTGAACACGCCGTCTAAGTAGGTGCGGCGACCGGCTAGTAGCCACGAGCCTTGGCCGACTGGTCCCTCGGTGAGTAAGCGGCCTGAGATCAGGCTCACGCCACCGCGTCCGCTGGTGCGCTTGCGATTGCCCTCGCGGTTGCTCACGTCGAGCACCGCCCCGAGCGTGCGGCCGTACGGAGCGGGATAGGATCCCTTGTACAGATTGACCTCCTTAATGGCGTCTGGGTTGAAGGTCGAGAAGAGGCCGAACAGGTGGGAGGGATTGTACAGGGTAATGTCGTCAAGGAGGATGGCCGTCTGGTCGGGGCCGCCGCCGCGCACGTACAAGCCACTGCTGATATCCGCAACCGCTTGGATGCCCGGCAGTAGCTGTAAGCCGCGCAAGAGATCGGCTTCGCCGAGAGCGGGCAACTGCTGCAACGGCTTGACGCGGAGGCTGATGCGCTCGGCTTCCACCGAGACCTGCTCGCCCAGGTCCGTCGGCTTGGGGACTAGCGTCAAATCGAGCCGCACGGCCTCGTGGGCACCAAAGTGCAGCGTGTCCCAACGGGTCTGATAGCCTAGGTGAGACGCGCTTACTATGTGCGTGCCAGCCGGTACTTGCACGACCGCGTAGTAGCCGCTGGTGTTGCTGACCGCTCTGAGTTGAAGTTTCTCGAGCGCGACGGTGGCACGGGTCAGGGCTTCGCCGCTGTCGGCGTCGGAGACAAAGCCGCTCAGGGTCGCCGCTTGTGCCGTCCCTGCCGATAGCAGACACGCTACCAGCACTCGCCTACAATTTTTTTGCAAACTCACCTGTTTGTATCTCGCTGACGTTGCTCATCGGTATGTAGAGAAACATATCGAGATATTGAGCAGGTTGCACCCCGAATAGCCGTCAAAATCGGCCGCGCCCTATGCTGGCCTCTTGGGACTTCGTATCTTTCAGGCCCTGCCATTACTACATACAAAGGACAGATTCATGACCACCGACCGCATTTTTCATCGCGTCATTACCGACAACTGGCCGCAGATTTCCCACGGCAAAGACTGCTATCTCTACGCCGAAGACGGCCGTGCGTATCTCGATGCCTGCGCTGGCGTCCACGTGGTCTCCATCGGTCACGGCGTTCCAGAGATAGCTGAGGTCATGCGGGAGCAGGCGAACAAGGTCAGCTTTACCTACGCCCGCTTCCTCACTCAGCCGCAAATCGACCTTGCCGACAAAATTGCCGCCATAGCCCCCGGCGACCTCAACCGCGTCTTCTTCATCTCCGGCGGGTCCGAAGCCACGGAGTCCGCGCTCAAGATCGCCCGCAAGTACCACGTCGAGACCGGCAACCCGAAGAAGTTCAAAGTCATCACCCGCTGGCAGAGTTGGCACGGCAATACCATCGGCGCGCTCTCCATGTCGGGCCGCACCACTTGGCGCGAGGACTACGTGCCCTACCTGCACGACTTTCCGCACATCACCTTCCCCCACCCGGATCACTGCCCGTACTGCCAAGACCGGCCCGCCTGTACGCTGGCGTGCGCCGAAGAGTTGGAGCGGGTTATCAAACAAGAAGGCAGCGAGTACATCTCCGCCTTTATCGCCGAGCCGATTTCGGGCACTTCTTGCTGCGGCCTGATGCCGCCGCCCGACTATTTCCCCACCATCCGCGCGATCTGCGACCGCTACAACATCCTGATGATCATCGACGAAGTGGTCACTGGCTACGGACGCACGGGCCTCAATTTCGGCATTGAGCACTGGGACGCCATTCCAGACATCATAGCCACTGGCAAGGGTCTCGCCAGCGGGTACACGCCCATTGCCGCCACCCTGGTCCGCGACGAGATCTACGACGGGATCTACAAAAAGCAAAACCACTACGTCCACGGCCACACCTACGGCGGCAATCCGCTCTCCTGCGCCATTGCCCTCGCCGTGCAGAACTACATCCAAGACCACGACTTGGTCGATCGCTGCGCGCAGATGGGCGACTTGATGCTGGAAAAAATGCAGCCCTTAATGGACTCGCCCATAGTCAGCGCGGTGCGCGGCAAGGGTCTGCTCACCGGCGTGGAGTTCGCAAAAGACAAGGCGACCCACACGCCCTTTGACCCCGCTCAGGGCGTGTCTGCCGCGATCGTCAACCGCGCCTTTGCCAAAGGCGTGCTCATCATGCCTGGCTCGCCTGGGTTGATCGACGGCGTTGCCGGCGACCACATTGCCATTAGCCCGCCCTTTACCATTAGCGAAGAACAGGTCGAGGAAGTCGCGCAGGTGATCGCGGATGTGGTTGGAGAGATGGAGCGGGAATTGGGATATTGAGATAGAGAAAACACCGCGCATCTACATTGCCTTTAGAGGAGGATTTCCATGAAACTCGGCACCTTTATGATGCCCTTGCATCCCCCGGAAAAAGATCGCACCGAATGCTTTGCCGAGGACGTCGAGTTCGTCGTCCGCGCCGATCAGCTCGGCTTCACCGAGGCTTGGGTCGGCCAGCACCACACTGTCGCGTGGGAGCCGATTCCGTCCAACGACCTCTTTATCGCCCACGTCCTGCCCCTGACGCAAAACATCCGCTTGGGGACGGGCGTTTCCATCATGCCGCAGCACCATCCGGTCAACGTCGCGGTGCGGCTGGCCTTTCTCGACCACCTGTCCAAGGGCCGCTTCAACTGCGGTTTTGGCCAGGGCGGCGTCGCCACCGATTGGGGCCTTTTTGACCTGCCCGATCCCAAGACGCAAGGGCTGATGACCGTCGAGAGCATCGACATGGTGCTCAAGCTCTGGCAGGCGGAGGCCCCGTTTGACTTTGCAGGGGATTTCTACCGCATCAAAATTGAGGAGGCGAACTCCGAACTCGGCATCGGCGAACTGCTCAAGCCCTATCAGCAGCCGCACCCGCCCATTGGCATGAGCGTGATAAGAGGCGACTCCATGGCCGCGACCATGGCCGGCCAGCGGGGCTATCTGCCGATCAGCACCAATCTCGTCGCTCCTTCGATTTTGACCCAGCATTGGCAGACCTACAGCGCCGGGGCCACCGAGGCCGGTCTGCCCGCGCCCGAGCGCACCCGCTGGCGCATCTCCCGCAGCATTCTCGTCGCCGATGGCGAAGCGCGCGCTTGGGATTACGCGCTCGACGAGAAGAGCGCTTTCTGTCGCGCCTTTGAATACCTGATTGCCGTGCTCAGCGGTGCCCAAATGCTCCACATTACGAAGCACGACCCGGACGTTCCCGACGAGGAGGTCACGCCCGAGTATCTGATCAGGAATCTGTGCATAATAGGCGACGTGCCATCGTGCGTAGATCAGCTACAGGGCTTGTGGGAGACGACCGGGGGCTTTGACACGCTGTTGATGATCGCCCACGACTGGGATGACCGGCCGCTGTGGGAGCGCTCGATGGATTTGCTCGCCAACCAAGTCGTGCCGCAATTGCCGTCGGTATAAGGCGCGTCAGGTCCCTAGGGCCTTCGCCTGTTCGCCCAATGCGATCAGATCCTCTGCAATGGAGCGCAGCCGGGGTCTCGCTAGGAGCGCCGGATTGACGTCGAAGGCGTAGGATGCGTAGCGCTGCATGGAGCGCAGCTTGGCCTCGGTGTCGGGTCGGGTGACGAACTTGAAGGCAACGTAGCGCCGCTCGGGAAACTTGCCGTAGGCCGCGTGAAAGAGGCTGTGGTGGAAGAAGACTACGTCGCCGGGCGCGGTCTCCACCGCGCAGGCAGGGATGTCCTCGCCCCGCGCCCCGAAGCTGTCGCCGATCGTGCCGTCCTTGAAGTGGTGGGACTGCAAGGGCCACAACCACTCGTGGAAGGGCATGCGGTGCGAACCGGGGATCACCCGCAACGCGCCCTGTTCTTTGGTGGTGGGCGTCAGGTAGATCATCACCTTGAGCCGCTGATACTCGGTCTCTGCGGCCCCTGGCCGATCCGCATGCCAATTGTGCTCTCCTTTCTCGGTACATCCCTCCTTGTTGCCCTCCGATCCCGACCATAGGAAATCTGGGCCTAAAAGGTCGGCTACTACTTGGAAAATGCGGTCGTCCTCAGCTAAGTCCAAAAGCCGGGGATTTAGCTCGGCAAAAGGCGCAAGGCTCTGGTGCTGGCCGTCGTCGGGTTGGCCGCCCCGATCCTCGCGCCACACTTGGTCGGCAGCTTGGGTAATCTCGGCCATCTCGTCCGGGGAAAACGCCTGGCGCAAACAGAGAAAGCCAAAGACGTCAAAGTGCTCTTTTTGTTTGGGCGTTAGCATCGGTAGTCTTCCTCGCGTAGCGGATTATACGTCAGCAAGATAGACAAGGCCCGCGCTGCCGCCAACCGGTGTCAGTGGGCGTAAATCTCCTTTCTAGTTTAATTTTATATCTATGTACACGGATTCTCCGTTTTATCTCCCCCCACTACGGACTCTCCGTTTTATCTCCCTCACACTAAACGAAACGACGATTTTCATGCGGATCATGCGCTCGCTAGCTTTCTGTTTTGTCCTCGCCTCGGTGGCCCATGCCGCGGACAGCACCATTCTCCGCGCCCACGCCTTCACGCTCTACGGCGACCCCAAGTACGGGCCTGATTTTACCCACTTCGACTACGTCAATCCCGACGCCCCCAAAGGCGGCGAAATCCGCCTCGCCGCCATCGGCACGTACGACAACCTCAACCCCTTTACCCTCAAGGGCGTGGGTGCCGCTGGTTCGCTGATGCTCTACAACCGGCTCTGCACCAAGTCCAAGGACGAGCCGTTTACCGAATACGGCCAGCTCGCCGCGCAGATGCAGATGCCGGAGGATCGCTCTTGGATCATCTTCGAGCTCCACCCCGCAGCGCGCTGGCACGATGGCGTTCCCGTGACCGCCGACGATGTGATCTTCAGCTTTGAAATTCTCACTACTAAGGGCATCCCGTTTTTTCGCACTTTTTACGCCGACGTCGATACGGTCTTCGCCCTCGACGAGCGCCAGGTGAAGTTCGAGTTCAAAGAGGGCACCAACCGCGAAATGCCGCTGATCATCGGCCAGTTGCGCGTATTGCCCAAGCACTATTGGGAAGGGCGCGAATTCGCCGCCACTACGCTTGAGCCGCCTTTGGGCAGCGGCCCGTACAAGATCGCCGAGTTCGAGCCGGGCCGCTCGATTACCTACGAGCGGGTTGATGACTACTGGGCGCGCGACCTGCCCGTGCACAAGGGCCGTCACAACTTCGACCGCATCCGCTACGAGTACTACCGCGACCAGACCGTGGCCATCGAAGCCTTCAAGACAGGGGAGTACGACTATCGCCTGTTGAGCAACCCCAAGGAGTGGGCCACTGACTACGAGGGCTTTGCGCCGATCTCCGAGGGACGGATGATCAAGGTTCAGATCCCACACCAGCTCATTCGCGGCATGTCGGGTTTTGCGTTCAATACTCGGCGCGACAAGTTCAAAGATCCCAAGGTGCGGCAGGCGCTCGCCTACGCCTACGACTTTGAATGGACTAATAAGAATCTGTTCTACGGCCTCCTCACCCGCAGCAACAGCTATTGGGGCAACTCAGACCTTGGGTCGTCGGGACTGCCCACGGGACAGGAGTTGGATATTTTGGCGACGTACCGAGGGCGGATACCGGACGAGGTGTTTACTACTGCCTATGCGCCGCCAGCTACCAACGGCTCGGGACAGCTTCGCCAAAACCTTCGCACCGCTAAAAAGCTGTTGCAAGAAGCCGGTTGGACCGTGGTCGATGGGAAGCTGACCCACGCTGAGACTGGCGAGGTAATGCGCTTTGAATTCTTGCTCGGATCCTCGTCGTACGAGCGCGTCCTCAGCCCCCTCGTGCAAAACCTCGAACGCCTCGGCATTGAGGCGACCATCCGCACGGTTGACGCGGCGCAGTACCAGAACCGCGTCCAGGACTTTGACTTCGACATCATCGCCGCCTCGTGGCGTCAGACCTTGAGCCCGGGCAATGAGCAGCGCAACTTCTGGTCGAGTGCGGCGGCGCGATCTGAGGGCAGCCGCAATTACGTCGGCATTGCCGACCCGGTCATCGACGAGCTAATCGAGCACCAGATCGCTGCCCCCGACCGTCCAACACAGGTCGCGATAACCCATGCCCTCGACCGCATCTTGCTCTGGAACCACTACGTAATCCCCGACTCGCACAGCCGCTCCTATCGCTTGGCCTACTGGAACAAGTTCGGGCGAATGCCAAAGCCAGCCCCCAATGGGTTGGGCTTTCCCGACACGTGGTGGTGGGACGCGGAAAAAGCGGCGCGCTTGGAATCCAAATGAACGTCCAACAGAAATCGCGCATCGCGCTCACTCTAATCGCCATCCTGACGGCGCTTCCCGTTCGTGCTGACAACTACGTCGGCCACGGCATTTCCATTTACGGCGAACTCAAATACGGCCCCGACTTTACCCATTTTGAATATGCCAACCCGGACGCCCCGAAGGGCGGTACGCTGCGCTTAGGTTGGATCGGCACCTTCGACAATCTCAACCCCTATATCCTCAAGGGCCTTGAGCCGCCGCGCCTAGGTAGCTTGATCTACGACACTCTTACCGAAAGTGCCGAAGACGAAATCGCCGTCGGATACGGTCTCCTCGTCGAGCGCATTGAAGTCCCTCCCGACAATTCTTGGATTCTTTATACCTTGAGACCGGAGGCGCGCTGGCACGACGGCAAGCCCATAACCCCCGAGGACGTGATTTTCACGCTGGAGACCTACAAGACCAAGGGGAATCCTGGGCTGCGCAATTATTTTGCGGCTATCGAGGCAGCCGAAAAAGTCGGAGCACGTCAGGTCCGGTTGATCTTCAGTGGGGAAGCCAACAAAGAACTGCCGCTAATCTCCGGCCAGATGTCCATTCTACCCAAACACTACTGGGAAGGCCGCAACTTTGAGGAAACCACGCTCGATCCGCCGCTGGGCAGCGGACCCTACCGAATCGCCGCGGTCGAGGCCGGCCGCTCGATTACCTACGAGCGCGTTGATTCCTACTGGGGCCGCGACCTGCCCGTCAATAAGGGCCGCTTCAACTTCGACCGCATCCACTTCGATTACTACCGCGACCAGACTGTGGCCATCGAAGCGCTCAAGGCCGGTGAATTCGACTATCGCCGAGAAAACTCGTCCAAGGACTGGTCAACGGCCTACGAGGGAGAAGCCGTGGCCGCTGGCAGGCTAATCAAAGATCCTCTGCCTCATCAGCGCGCCGCCGGTATGCAGGCTTTTTGGTTCAACACGCGCCGCGCCAAGTTTGCAGATCCCCGGGTGCGGCAAGCCCTTGGCTATGCCTTTGACTTCGAGTGGACCAAAAAGAATCTGTTCTACGGTCTCTACACCCGCAGCAACAGCTACTTCGCCAATTCGGAGTTAGCCTCTGAGGGGTTGCCCTCGGGTCGGGAGCTGGAAATTCTGGAGGAGTACCGGGGGCGCATTCCCGACGAACTTTTTATCACTGAGTTTCAGCTACCTACCACCGATGGGTCGGGTCGGCTTCGGCAAAACCTGCGCGCTGCCCAAAAGCTGTTGCAGGAAGCGGGCTGGGTGGTTGTCGATGATATCTTGACCCACGGCGAGACCGGCGAGGTCATGGAAATCGAATTTTTGCTCTCCAGCTCGTCGTGGGAACGCATTGTCGCGCCGATGATTCCCAACCTCGAACGCCTCGGCGTCAAAGCGACGATCCGCATTGTCGATCGGACCCAGTATCAAAACAGAGTCCAAGCCTTTGACTACGATATCATCGTCCTAGTCCGAGGCCAGAGCCACAGTCCCGGCAATGAGCAGCGCAACTACTGGACCAGCGCCGTCGCAGACGAGCCGGGCAGCGGCAACGTTGTCGGCATTAAAGACCCGGTCGTCGATGAGCTAGTTGATCGTTTGATCGAGGCTCCTAGCCGCGCCGAATTGGTGGCGATGACCCGGGCGCTGGATCGGGTATTGCTGTGGGGCCACTACACCATTCCGCATTGGTACAGCGACAATTTCCGCGTGGTCCACTGGGACAAATTCGGCAAACCCGCCTTGTCTGCCCCCTACACCGGCGACTACTTCGTCATGCCCTATACTTGGTGGTACGACGCCGAGAAGGCGGCGCGGCTGGAACAGGACCGTTAGCCCACTTTTATGGGCACTTATATCCTCCGCCGCCTGCTGTTGATGGTGCCGACCCTCTTCGGCATTATGACCATCAACTTCCTCATCATCCAAGCGGCTCCGGGCGGCCCGGTCGAGCGCACCATCGCGGTGATTCAGGGCTTTGGCACGGACGCCACCGAGCGGGTCAGCGGTTCGGGCATGGGCGAGAGTCTCGACACGGACGCGACGCCGGGCGGCGAGATCAGCAGCAAATACCGCGGTGCGCAAGGGCTCGACCCCGAATTGATTGCCGAGCTCGAACGCATGTACGGTTTCGACAAGCCGGTACACGAGCGCTTCTTGCAGATGATCGGCCAGTACGTGCGCTTCGACTTTGGCGAGAGCTTTTACCGCGACCAACGGGTCGTCGACTTGATCAAAGAGAAGATGCCGGTGTCGATTTCGCTGGGGCTGTGGACCACGCTGCTGGTTTATTTCATTTCCATTCCCCTTGGAATCGCCAAGGCCGTGCGCGATGGCTCGCGGTTCGATGTCTGGACCTCGGGGCTGGTCATCGTCGGCTACGCCATCCCCAGCTTCCTCTTTGCCATCCTGCTGATCGTGGTTTTTGCCGGTGGGCATTACCTCGATTGGTTTCCGCTGCGCGGCCTGACCTCGTCTAATTGGGATGAGCTGAGCCTCTTTGCCAAGATCGCCGACTACTTCTGGCACCTAGCGCTGCCGGTCGCGGCGATGGTCATCGGCGGTTTTGCCGGGCTGACCTTGCTGACCAAAAACTCCTTCCTCGACGAAATAAATAAGCTCTACGTCACTACTGCCCGCGCCAAGGGCCTGAGCGAAAATCGGGTGCTCTACGGCCACGTCTTCCGCAACGCCATGCTGATCGTCATCGCCGGCTTCCCCAGTGCTTTTGTCGATATCTTCTTCACTGGTGCGCTGTTGACGGAAATCATCTTCTCGTTGGACGGGTTGGGTTTGTTGGGCTACGAGGCGGCTATTGGCCGCGATTACCCGGTGATGTTTGCCACGCTGTATTTCTTCACGTTGCTGGGCCTGCTGATGCAGTTGGTGGGCGATTTGACCTACACGCTGGTGGATCGCCGCATCGACTTTGAAAGCCGCGAGTCATGAGCGCTGTATCTGCCCCACCGCCTCCTCCGACGCGCTTTTTGGGCTTGCAGTTGTCGCGGCTCAATCAACGGCGGCTCGCCAATTTTCGCCGCAACCGACGCGGCTTTTGGAGTTTCTGGATCTTCTGGGGCCTCTTCGTCCTGAGTCTGCCGGCTGAGTTCATCGCCAACGACCGCCCGCTAGTCGTTCGGTTCGACGGCAGCTATTACTTTCCGGTCCTCGCGACGTATCCCGAAACGACCTTTGGCGGCGATTTCGCGACCGAGGCCGAATACCGCGATCCCTTCGTCAAGGAGCTAATCGAGGAAAAAGGCTGGATCTTGTGGCCGCTGGTGTCCTATAGCTACGACACCGTCAACTACGACCTCAAGCAGCCGGCTCCTTCTCCGCCCGACGCTGAAAACTGGCTCGGCACGGACGACCAAGCGCGCGACGTGGTGGCGCGCGTGCTCTACGGCTACCGCATCTCCGTGCTTTTCGGCCTGCTGCTGACGCTATTCAGCGCTGCGGTCGGCATTGCCGCGGGTGCGGTGCAGGGGTACTTCGGCGGCTGGGTGGACTTGCTCTTCCAGCGCTTTATCGAGATCTGGCAGGGCCTGCCGCTGCTCTATCTGCTGATCATCCTCGCCAGCGTGGTGGAGCCGAATTTTTGGTGGCTGCTCGGCTTGTTGCTGCTGTTTCGCTGGATGGGCTTGGTCGGGGTTGTGCGCGCCGAATTTTTGCGCGCGCGCAACTTCGACTTTGTCAAGGCGGCCCGCGCCCTCGGCCAGAGCAATCGCCGCATCATGTGGCGGCACGTGCTGCCCAATGCCATGGTCTCTACCCTGACCTTTTTGCCCTTTGTGCTCACCGGCTCGGTGGCGGTGCTGACCTCGCTCGACTTCCTCGGCTTTGGCCTGCCGCCCGGCTCGCCGTCGCTGGGCGAATTGCTCAACCAAGGCAAGCGCAATCTGCAAGCGCCGTGGCTGGGTTTTACGGCTTTTTTGGCGCTGGCGGTGATGCTGTCGCTGTTGGTCTTTATCGGCGAGGCGGTGCGCGATGCGTTTGATCCGCGCAAGACCTACGCCGGGGAGGACGGCGCATGAGCCTGCTGACCATCGAAAACTTGGGCGTGCGCTTCCACGTCGAGGGAGAAGATGTCGAGGCCGTGCGCAGTGCTTCGCTCAGCATCGAGCGCGGCGAGACCGTGGCGCTGGTCGGCGAATCCGGTTCGGGCAAGTCGGTGACCGCGCTCTCGGTGCTGCAACTGTTGCCCTACCCGCGCGCCAGCCATCCTCACGGCAGCGTCTGCTTTGACGGTGAGGAACTGTTGGGCGCTGAGTCGGCGCGGATGCAGGCGTTGCGCGGCAACCGCGTGGCGATGGTTTTTCAAGAGCCGATGACCTCGCTCAACCCACTGCACTCCATCGAAAAGCAACTATGCGAAACACTCATCCTGCATCGGGGTCTGAGCCGCGTGGAAGCGCGCGACCGGGCTATGGAGCTCTTAGGACTGGTCGGCCTCCCGGATGTCGAGGAGCGCCTAGACGCTTGGCCGCATCAGCTTTCGGGCGGTCAGCGCCAGCGGGTGATGATTGCCATGGCCTTGGCCAACGAGCCAGACCTGCTCATCGCCGACGAGCCGACTACGGCGCTCGATGTGACTATACAGGCGCAGATCCTCGCGTTGCTCAAGGAGTTGCAGGCTCGGTTGGGCATGGCGATTCTGCTAATCACTCACGATCTGGGCATCGTCCGCCACATGGCTGATCGCGTCTATGTGATGAGCGACGGCGAGATCGTCGAACACAATATCGCTGAGTCTCTCTTTACCGCTCCGCAACATCCCTATACCCGCACGCTTCTAGCCTCCGAACCCCAAGGCGAACCGGCTCCGATCGACGAGGACGCGCCCGAAGTCATCCGCACTCACAACCTCAAGGTCCACTTTCCCATCAAGCGCGGTCTGCTGCGCCGCACTGTGGGCCATGTAAAAGCAGTTGACGGAATTTCGCTCAGTATTCGCGCGGGGCAGACTGTCGGTATCGTCGGCGAATCTGGTTCGGGCAAGACGACGCTGGGGCAGGCGCTCTTGCGGCTGGTGCCCAGCGAAGGCCCCATCGAATTCGACAACCGCGATATCCAAGGCTGGCGCCAGAAGGAGATCCGCCCGCTGCGCCGACAGATGCAGATCGTCTTCCAGGATCCCTTCGCTTCGCTGAGCCCGCGGCTGTCGGCTTTTCAGATTATCGAGGAGGGCCTGCTGATTCACGCAATCGGCGGCGATTACCACCAGCGTCGGCAGTTAGTAGCCGAGGCCATGGCCGAAGTCAACCTGGACCCGTTGACCATGGACCGGTACCCACACGAGTTCTCCGGCGGCCAACGCCAGCGCATCGCCATCGCCCGCGCCATGGCCCTCAAGCCGCGCTTCGTGGTCCTCGACGAACCGACCAGTGCGTTGGACAAAACAGTGCAGGCCCAAATCGTCGAGCTGTTGCTGCAACTACAGGAGCGCCACGGCCTAGCCTATTTGTTCATTAGTCACGATTTGAAGGTGGTCCGAGCCTTGGCGAGCGAGCTGATTGTGATGAAGGAGGGGTTGGTAGTTGAGCAGGGACCGACGCAGGAGGTTTTCGCCGCGCCACAAGAGGCCTACACGCGGGCGTTGATTGCGGCGGCTTTTGATATTGAGGCGATAGAGGACGGAGAGGACGAGTAGGGGGCGGTTTGAAACCGCCCCCTACAATGCGTAACATCAGTTGTTTATTATGCGTATTGAAGGAGCATTCGATGGCTCTGAAGCAGTCCTCATTCGGGCGCGTATTGTTGTTCGCGCTGGTGATGGCGCAGCCGGCCCCCGCCCAGATCTCGGCGTGGAAGTTGGGCGGCGCTGGTCTGGCGTGGAGCGAAAGCGACACCACGCGTCTGTTCATTGACTTCGTCAGCGCGCCCGGCTCCATCCAGCCCATCTACCTGACGCCTGAAAAAACGGTTTTTTCCCACCTCGATAACTGGGTTTTCTGGCGCGATCCCAGCGATATCGTCCTCGGCTATGTCGATGGCGAGACTCCGCGCACTTGGAAGTGGAGCGACGGCTTGGCTGCCCCCAGCGGCAGTCTGCTTATCGATGGCGACGACGCCACCTATTACCCGCCCCGCGCCGTGCCGCTTGAACGCGAGGTCTATACCATGGATCTGGCCGTCGCCGTGCCGGCCATCTCCTTCGGCTTTACCACCCCCAGCCAAGGCTTCCGCTCCGACGGCACGCCTCTCAAGACCGACGCAATTCCCGGCTACGACGTGTCGATTGCCAGCGAATCCGAGCGACCCGTCGTCGAGGGCACGCTGGAGCCTCTCTCACATGTCATCGCCGATGTCGCCGAGAATTTCGAGCCCCGCGTCGCGATCCCCTTCCCCCGCCGCTACGTGCGCTACGTGCGCTATCGGCGGCAGGTCTCGGTCCTCGACGAGGACTTTCTCGCCTCCTTCGTCCGCGGCCAATACCGGGACGCCCCACCCGGCACCATTGCCGAGTTCGAGCTCTTCGCCGAGGGCGTGCCCCGCAAGGCCATCTACAAAACCAGCATCACCGACCTCGGCCAGTCGGTGAACTTCGGGCGGCTATTCTGGCGGACCACGCCTTTGCGCATGGTCGGCGGAACGCCCGTGGAGACGCCCGACGCGGCGGTCGGAGTCAAGATTGAGGTGCGCACCGGTCGCGACGGGGATCCCGCCGTTTACCATGAGTACATGCAGACGGGTTTTGAACGCGTCGTCTCGCGCGAGCGCTACGAAAACCAGCTTCGCACCCGCCAGTTTCGTCCTAATCTCGAGTCTCCTATCGTCACCTTGGAGCCGCGCCCCGGCCTGCGCGCCTCCATCGGGTACGACGACGAGAACTGGACTTTTTGGTCGGTGCCCTTCACCCAACCGGGCCTGCCGCTCAACCTGCGCAGCGGTTCTTATTTGCAATTGCGGATTGCGCTCGAAAGCCGGTCCTTCGACGATTTCGTCCGCCTCGATTCGCTGTGGATCGAGACCGCTCCGCTTTTGGCTGGCGACATTATCGGCGAGGTCGCCTTGCGCTCCGATCCGCAACCGGTGCGCGGTTTCACCGAGGTCTCCTTGGGGCAGGAGACCGACTTCGTTTACGACCTGCGGGCCGATTTTTCGCAGGTTGACGCCCCGGGCTTCGATGTGCTGCGCATCCGCACTGGCAGCCGCACCCGCTTCGTCGGCTTAGAGGTGGGCCAACCGCTCGCAACAGTCGCACCCGCCGAGGTTATCGAGTCGGAAGACGGCCTGCTCGTCCGCCTGCCCACTCGCGTCACCCGCGCTGACAACCCGCCGCTGCGCCTATTCTTCTCAACCGCGCTATTCTCCTTTGCCACCACGTTCATCGGCGAGGTCTCCGACAGTGAGCGCGAGGTCTTGCCACAGCCGGTCGTCGGCGGTGACGCAGGCCAAGCGCTATCGACCAATAGCCTGCACGTGCTGGGGGTGGCGGACTCTGCTCCCAGCGTGGTCCAGGAACTGAGCGTCTCGACCTCGGTGCTGACCCCCAACGGCGACGGCGTCCACGATCGCCTGCAGATACGCTACACGCTTTTTCGCCTGCCCGAATTGGTGCCAGTAGCGCTGGAGATCTACGCCCTCGACGGACGCAGACTGGTCCGCATTGACGCCGGTCGGCAGGCTGCCGGCCCGCAGGAAACCGAGTGGGACGGACGCGACGAGAGCGGCGAATTGCTACCGCCCGGCGTCTATCTCCTGAGTGTCGCCCCTAATGCCGAATTTGCCACCTCGGCACAGATCCTCCCGCTGGGTATCGCCTATTAAGAGGCAATGGCTATGTCGAGCAAGCACCTCGCCATCTGCGCCTTACTGCTGTGCGCCGCCCCGGTCTGGGCCGACCAACTAGTCTTCGACAGCGCCGCAGAATGGGCGACTTGGGAAAAGCCCTTCGGCTTGACGCAGGTCGGGACCGAGGGACAATTACAACTGGTCAAATTCCGCAAGGATATCAACGCGGTGCAGGACGCCCACCTGTTCGCGCATGAAACCAAAGGGCGCGGCGACTCGGTTTTTGGGGGCATTTGGGAAGTGGGATCTAGCCCGGAGACGGCTACGCTGGCCATCGACGGCGATCCCGAGACCTTCTGGCAGCCCGACCCCGATGCGGCACCCGAAGACTGGTTTATCACTATCGATTTAGGGCGCGCCGTACTCGCTCGCGAAATCCGCCTGATCTTTCCCGACCGGGAAGGGGCCCGTCCCTTCAGGCAGTTTACCGTGCTGGTCAATACCGGCGTGCGCATCGTCGCCACCCAAGACGTCTTTCTTTTTCGCTCAGTCTATCGCACCACCCGACCTAATGAGGCGACCTCCATCGCCATACCCCTCGGATTTTCCGGTAACGACAGCACTTTGGTGATTGACGCCGACTTGCGAGTAGAACCGGATCGCCGCGACCACTACCAGCTCATCCAGTACATCAGTATCATGGCCGAGGAACAGAACGCGGACGGGGCCCTCGCCGAGATTGAGGTCATCGGCATCGGTGACAATATCGCCATCGGCACCGACCGGCGCGGCTTCTTCACCGACGGGGCCCGCGCCACTGCCACCGCCAATCTGTTCGACGCTAATCTCAACACCAACAACTCCATTTCCTCAGGCACTGGCGAACTGGGTTGGAAGGACAACGGCGTGTGGTTTGGAGTCGATTTGGGCGCGGTGTTTTTCGTCGATGAGATGTTTATCTATTCGATGCGCCAGCAGGAGGGGACCCTGGGCTTTGGCGTCGGCGGCACCGGTCCCGGCCACACTATCCTCTTTTCGGACGGCACCCGCGCCTTGGGCAGCGGTCTGCCGGTGGCGGAGCCCTTCGACTACGCCGAACTGCTCACCCACCTCAACCCCGGTGCCGACCGCCTGTTCTATATCCGCTATCTCTTCAGACCGCGCAAAATGCGCTATTTGTTCTGGCACGGCGTCACCGACAGCGGCTGGGGCCAAGCCAAATGGGGGGAGTTCATGGTCTTCTCACCCGGCTATCCCGCCGAGGTCGTGCTGCGATCCGACTTTATCGATCTGGGTGCCGTAGATGGCCGCCCCAAGGTCATCAATGCACTCTCCTGGGACGCCGAGCTGCCCGCCGACGCCCGCATTCAATTGCGCTCGCGCTCGGGCAACGCGCTCAGCGAGCAATACACCTTCTACGACAAGAAGGGGGACGAGGTCACTGAGGAGAAATACAATAGTCTGCCCAAGGTTCTCAAAGGTGCTATCGACACCGTCTTGGTGGTGGGCGAGGACTGGAGCGCGTGGAGCAATGAGTACCAGTCCTCGGGTGACCCCTTTAAGTCGGAGAGTCCGCGCCGCTTTGTGCAATTGGAACTGATCTTCGCCACCGACGACCCCGAGTTCGCGCCGACGGTCCATTCGCTAGCGATCGAGTTTGAGGAGGCTTTGGTGCAGGAGGCCTTGGGACGCATCGAGCCGCGCGAGGCGCGCCCCAACGAGGCCACCCGCTTCACCTATGCCTTGGCAACGCGCGCGCTGCCCACAGACAGCGGCTTCGACCTCTTGCGCTTTACCTTGCCTGGGCCGGTTGACCTCGAGGCTGGCGTGGAAGTGAGCGCGGGGGAAGCATTTATCGATCCCGTGGCGGTGGAAGCGCGGGGCGACTCGCTCTTCATCGCCCTGCCAGAGGTGATCGCCGCCGACTCGCTCGAAGTCAGCTTTACTGCCCGCCTCCTGCAAAACGCCGCCCTCTTCGCCCTCGCCCTCGGCACCAACGAGCGACCGGGTCTGTGGCAATCGGTGGAGGCCATGTCCCGTCGCGCCAATATCGTGCTCTTGCCCGAACTGACTGGCCGCCGCTGGCTCATCGACGACCTCGCGATAGATCCACCGGTCTTCACTCCCAATGGCGACGGGATTAACGACCAAGTCGCGGTCCGCTTTGCCGTCTTGAAGGTTGCCGCGTCTGCACCGCAAGTGGAGATCTTCGACCTGAGCGGGCATCTAGTGGCGCGGTTGAGCCCGTCATCGGCGGGCGGTTTACTGTCTTATCTGTGGAATGGAGTTGATATGCAGGGCGCGGTCGTGCCGCCGGGGATCTACCTCTGCCGCATCGATCTGGGCGCTCAGACTGGCGAGGACGATGCTGTGCGTCTGATCGGGCTGGCGTACTGACGCCCGCTTCACCGCATTCGCGAGTTGCCCATCTTTAGTCTTTTTTGGGAATTATATACAATAGTGCCCAAAGGACGCGTAAGCACAGCTTGGGGGCGATGGGAATACGTTGCCGACGGCGGGGCTTATAATAGTCTTCATCTTCCCTTATCAACTTGCAGTTTGCAGATAAACTACAACCAGTATGACCGTGCCCAAAAGTCCCCCACCAAGTCGTTGCTTTTTCTTTTTCTCTTTGTAGGTTTCTCTATATGCTTGCCTGAATCCCAGCTTAAAGTCAGCACTCTCTCCTTCATAATTGGATAATGTAATTATATCAGGGTCATCGCCCTCTGTTAGGCTATAAACAATCGCAGTGCCTATAATCCCACCTAAAAGCCCCGCGACTAAACCACCGCCCAATCCGGGGGCACCCTTGCTTGTTGCTAATTCGGCTACCCTGCGCCCTTCTAAATATCCGTCTGCTATCGTCTTCTTAGGGGTCTTAAGGGTATCCGAATAAGCCAATACAGTCCCTTTCAGGCTTGGTCCGGCGTGTGCGGTCTGAGCCGCAAGGCCAAAGACGAAAACCAACAGCATACTTCTCATGCGTTTCTCCTTTTAGGTTACCCCGCCGCGTCCATCCACGACAGGTTACGCCGCGTCGCATGGGACGCCGCTATTTTTGTGGTAAGTATTTATTTGGGAATTATATATAGTGCCCAAGTTGACATAAGGCAACCTCGGGCACTATATATAATTTCCTTTTTTTCTTTTGCGTAGATTCGCGTTAATTCGCGGAGGCTTTGTAACTTCTTCTTATGTAATCTCACTGACAGCTAAAGCAGTTAGCTTTACCCTCCTACTCTTCCGCCGCTTGGTAGCGCACAGGAGAGTAGGGAGTATTCGCCTCGGATTACAGCGAGGCCCCAGCGGGCAATGTTCCTTGCCGCGTTGAAGTCGGCATGGGACGCTTGCCCACAATTTTTGCAGGAGAAATCGTCTTGACGACGCATACCCACATGCAAGCAGTCGGCACAGGTCTTGGATGTGTAGCGCGACCGCCAAGTTGGCCGACAGACCAAACTGCTTACGCACCTCGCGGTAGCAGCCCTTATGCAGATCATACTGGCGATGCTTCTTATGCTCATTGCCCCAATCAGCCACAAAGTTGCAGGCTTGGGCAAACGCTTCAAGCGTCGCCTCAAGGCGCGTCGCTACTTGGGGCGGAACCACCAACTTGCAAGAAAGGGTGCGGATCGTTTCCATGCCCTTAAAATAGTGATTTTATCTTCATTACATAACCCCTTAGATTTCGATCGGCTCAAGGCGGACAAGCCGCCCATCACCGATTGAATCGCTATCCCTCTGCCGCCTAAAGGCAGCAGTCTCACGCGAGGAATCTATGAAGATAACTGGAGTCACACCGTGGCTCGTTAAATCACCAGCGCCTTACCTAGATACCGCCGGTGACCCTCCCAACAGAGAACGAGAGTATGTCTTCGTTCAAGTCTCAACAGACGAAGGGATCACAGGGTGGGGCGAAATTACCGGCACCAGCCCAGTAGCAAATAGAGCAGTCTGTGCCATGCTTGCACAAACCAGTAGTCTAATTGAAGGCGATGACGCAACGCGCATTGAGACGATATGGAACAAGGTTTTTCGAGCGTTCACCTACATGGGGACACGGGGTGCCACCTCAAATATCGTCAGTGCTATTGATATCGCGTTGTGGGATATTCGCGGTAAGCAGTTGGGATTACCAATCTATGAACTGGTTGGCGGAGGACCCGTTCGGGACTCGATATCTCTTTACACACATCCAGGGGGTGAGCAAGATCCAGAGAGCACGGCAGCGCATTGCAAAGCGATTGCAGAAACAGGTCATACCGCGTTGAAAACCGATCCGTTCCCTCACCATCCGGAAGAAGCCAACGGCTATTTGAGTGGGCAGATGGATGCCGCAGGAGAGGAACAGGGCGCAAATGTGATCGCTGCAATTCGAGAGGCGGTCGGACCTGACATTCAAATTCTCATCGACTGTCACGGTCGGTTTGATGTAGCAACAGCGATTCGGCTCGCGAAAAGGTTGGAACCTTACAACATCGGATGGTTTGAAGAGCCGGTCCCCGTTGAAAGCTACCACGCATTGAAGCAGGTCAGGCAGAACGTCAGCGTGCCAATCTGTGTCGGTGAGCGGCTCCAGACCCGCTATGAGTTCGTGCCAGTCCTTGAAAATGAACTCGCAGACTATATCATGCCAGATGTGACGTGGGCGGGTGGTATTTCAGAGTTGAAGAAGATTGCGACGCAGGCGGAGGCGTACTACGTGCCGATCTCGCCACACGATGCAAGCGGTCCCATCAATGTGCTGGCTGGGGCGCATACGATGATGACCGTCCCGAATTTCTACAAATTAGAGACCAGTCGCGCCAAGCTTAACGCTTATGATGTGCTGATCGACCATCCGTTGGATGTCAGAGACGGCTGCCTACATCTGTCCAACCGTCCCGGCTTGGGAATTGAGATGAACGTCGATTATCTGCGCAGTAAAGCAATCGCGCCATTCTCAGACTGAAGTGTGGACTCAGCCCGCGACGCATATTAAATTTTCCGCCATGACAACCACCCAAACTTGGACCCCATTTGAAGCCTCCATCCCTGAGATTCTTGCCCAGTACCCCGAGCCGCTGATGGCCCTAGCGCGCGGCGAGGTGCCGGCCTTTGTGCTGCGTCAGCACTACAATCCCGCCCATTGCCGGGCGCTGATGCGGCGGTTCTACGAGCGCAGCCTGCTCTACGACCCCCACGAGGTCGGCGATGGCCAAGCGCGTCGAGTCGATATTGGCACTAGTTTTGGCCACCACCGCAGCGACCGCGAAAAGTTCCACGCCCATTCTGCGGAGACGCTGGCGTTATTCGAGACTCTTTTCGACGGCTATGACGATCCGGTCCGCACTATGTACGACGCTCTCGCCCAGCTAGCGCCCGACAAAGAGGTCAAGACCGCGCGCGAGCCGGACGGCCGCCTCTACGGCCCGGCCATCTTCCGCGTCTATCACCGGGAAACCGGCCACGGCCCGCACTACGACTCTGTCGCCAAGCGCACGAAGGCTTTTGAATATCAGATCTCGCGCTTCAAACACCAGTTTGCTGGGGTGCTTTGCTTTCAGAATAGCACCAAAGAAGGCGGCACGGGTGAGCCGTACCTGTACAACTGTCCCTTTCGTCCCGCGCTCACCGAGCATCTGGGGCGCGAGAACTTCGCTGCCTACGTCGCCCGCGAGGGCATCGAGCGCGTCCAGGTCCAGCTCGAACCCGGCGACCTCTACTTCTTCTTTAGCGAGAACATCCACGAGGTGCCCTCGGTCGTCGGCGATCAGCCTCGGGCGGTGCTGGCCATCTTCTTTGCCATGTCCCCAGACGACGACGAAATCTACGTCTGGTCTTAAAACACCCGCACCACGGTACCGCGCTCAGCCGCTAGTCGTTCTTCGACCACCTCCTTGGTCATCGGATTCTCGGGCCACTCTTCGGGTGCCACGTGCGACAGCCGCAGCAATAGTCGCGCTAGCTGCCCGACGTATTCTTTTAACTCCCGCACGTTGAGCTTATCGGCAGTGTCGGCTGGCTCGTGGTGGTAGTTGGAGTCGGCGTGGCGGCCGCTAAAGCGCCAGCGCCACAGATGCGCTGCGTCAATGCCCTCGCGCAAAAAGGGAAAGTGGTCTGAAGTCGCGTCGAGTTGGGACATGACGTGGCACTTTAGTCCGTCGCCCATTGTATTGAGTTGCGTTTGTACCAAGCCGCGCAGATGTCCAAACGCCAGCACTAACCCCTTGATCGGCCCGGTCGATAGCTCGTCGAGATTGATCGCCAGGCGCGGCTTTGCACCGCAGTGTTGCCGCACGTATTCGCTCGACCCTTGGAAGATCTGCTCCTCGGCGCTGTACGTCGCAAAGCACAGGCTCATCCCCGGCTCGACGCCTAGCGCCGATTTTAGTCCGGCCAGTACCCGCGCTGTTTCCAACACCGCAATGGTGCCCGAGGCATTGTCGTTGCCTCCTGGTGCGCCGTACACCGTGTCGTGGTGCCCGCCTAACATCAGCCGCTCCTTAGGCCACTGCGCCCCGGGAATTGAGGCGACCACATTGTGCGCTGATGCTTGGTAAAATTGGCTATCAACGGTTAGCTTGAGCCGCTTGCCCTCGCTGGCCCACTTCTGCAACAGCGCTCCGTGTTCCCGCGAGGTTGTCACCGCTGGAATGGGCAACTCGGCGGTCTCTGGCTCGCGCCAATCTCCGCCGTTGTGGTACTCCACCCGCCGTCCGTCCTTGGGATCAATCGCCACCACTGCTATCGCACCGGCGTCGCATAGCGCTGCGAGCCGCACATTGGGCGGCGAGGGTGCGGTAAAAGGTTCCAGCGCTAGGTGCATAACGGCGATGCTCCCTTTGAGCTGGCCGCGCACTCGGTCGATTTCGTGCTCCGTGCCATATCCTGCATTGACGATCCGGGCTTCGAGGTCGCACGGTGGACAGCGGTTGTAGGGCAAGAGATCGATCTCCATATCCCCTACTGTTGCTTTTGCCCGTTCGTACGCCCAGGTATTCAGCACGAACTCCTCCCGCGCCGCATCGGCCAGTCCCGCCTGGGCAAACTGCTCTCGCAGGTACTCTACCGCTTGGCGCTCCCCCTCCGAAGAAGCCCAGCGCGGCCCGATCTGCTCGCACAGCACCTCTACGTGTTCGCGGGTCTGCGAGCCGGTCCAAGCCTCGCCAAAAATCCAGCGGTCGATTTCTCGCCAATTCAGTTCCATCGCGTTCCTTTCTCGAAGTTGTCAAGTGCGTTATGCGTCTTCATTAGGATAGTAAATGTTGTTTCTCGGCCAAAGGGGCGTTAGATTCCCTCTCATATGGACCCTTAAAACTCGGATTTTCTACGGTTTTGAAAGGTGCCGCCGATGAATATCCGTACGAAACTCCTCGCGCGCTTTGTGCTGGTCAGTGCCGTTCTTTGGTCGAATGGGACCGAGGATTTGCTGGCCCAAGCAGGCCATCGGATCGACCGCAGTGCGAACCAAGTCGTCGTCGGATCTGACCACTGGGACCACTGGGAGTTTGCGCCCGGTACCATCCAGATTTCTCCACTCGGAGAGGTGCGGCCCAATCGCGTTTACAAAAATACCAACGCCGCGCTGGATATAGTCGATTTTCTGCGCTACAATCCCCCAGATTACCTCTCCAAGAAAGAGCCTGAAGACATCGCCCTCCTCGACGCCATTCAGGGTGGATCCAACCGCAGAGGAGTCGTCGCCGCCTTAGATGGCGACTTGACCACGTATTGGGAGCCCGATCCAGTCGATGAGAATGTAGATCTGTCGTCTCAGTGGTGGTTTACAGTGGATTTGGGCCGCGTTGTCTTCATCAACAAAATTGCGCTAAAATTCGTCGAGGAGGGAATGGGCGACCCCTTTCTTTTATTCGATGTACTGGTGTCGGACGGACAGAAGCCAGTACAGGCAATCGGCGGATCGAGTATCGAGTTTTTTCCGGTGCTACAGACGTTAAAGCCCAACAAAAGCCAGCGAACGTTTGAGGTCGAACTCGATCCAGTGGGGATAGACCAGCGCCGGGCTGTAGGGCGCTTTGTCCAAGTGGTCGTGCAGGCCAGCGATTTTGGCCGCGGTCGAGAAGTATCCCCAGAGGAATATGACCAGCTATCCTCCGAAGACCGAGGGATCATCGAATATAGCAAGCGCCAAACCGACGGGCGGGAGATCGTGGTCAAACAGGAAGTGTACGAGGCCCTCGATCCTCAGCGGCGGGGAACGATACGCTACTTTCGGCGCGAGCGGCCCCGGTTGGCCGAACTCGAAGTCTGGACCCAAGGCGACGACTTGGCCAGTGGGGCCTTGCGGCGCAATGGCTCCATTTCTACTACGGTGCCCGGCAGCATCAATCCCCAATTGATGATCGACGGCAATGTAACCAGCGTAGAAGGGCTATCCCTATTCAACATCGAGAATCGGTTAGAGGACGAGTTGTTCATTGACTTGGGTTCGTTCTTCTGGATTCACAGCCACAGGATGAGTTTCACAGAGTACGCCCTTGGGAACTATCGATTGGAATTTTCGGACGGTTCGCTGGAGGTGGATGGAGGTCTCAAGTGGATCACTGCTGTGCGGCGCGAGCAAGTAAAGCGGGGTGTCGCGGGGGCCCTCAACGTCGATGGCAATGACTTCGATCCGGTAAAGGGCCGCTTTTTTCGCTTGGTGTTTGAAGTAGAACATGTGCGCCGTCCCAACCGGAGTGCTACCAGGTTGAGCGAGATACAACTTTTTGGCGAGGGGTTTTTGCCAGAGGTGCAGCTCGAGTCGGATCTGATCCGGTTGGGTGGCAGCCGCAACTTGGTCTCTCTCGAGTGGGATGCGCACACGCCACCCGGGACCGAGGTCCAGCTTCAGACTCGCACCGGCGACACCTTGGGCGAGATCGTGCACTACTTCAAAAAGGATGGGACCGAAATCTCCGAAACGGCCTACAACAAACTATTGAGCATTTTTCGCGGCGAGACTGTGTCCGAAGAAGTCGCTGGTGCAGACTGGGAGCCGTGGAGCGTGCCCTACGATGAGCCAGGAGGCAGTCCCATCACCTCGCCGTCGCCGCGGGAATTTCTCAAGGTGCGGGCGATATTGCGCTCGGCAGCACCGGATGTGGCGGCGAGTTTGTCAGGGTTACGGCTGAACTTTGCCGAACCAGTGGCGCGGCGGCTCTTGGGCGAGGTAGTGCCCAGTCAGGTGGATCGGCTGGGGGCTGAGACTCCTTTTTCGGTGTATGTGCGACCCGAGTTCGGCGCAGGGGATGGGGGATTCAACGAGTTGTTGTTGGAAGCACCAGCGGGCATGGAACTGACGTATGACGGGTTGTTGGGGAGCGCGGACGGGGGGGATTTTTCGCCATTGGAGGCTGAGGTGTTGGCCGCGGCGGCGGACCGGGTGCATTTGTCCTTTGCCCCGATGGACCCAGGAAGCGAAGTGACGGTGTTGCGGATAGACTTTGCGGGGCGTCTGTTTTCCCGTGGTGGGCCGCTAAAAGTGCAACTGCGTCAAGGCGAAGATGGGGAGGGGATCTGGCAACGCGTCGATCCAGGGGAAGCTGTGGAGAATGTTAGCAGCAATCGGCTATTGGTGGTGGGGCAGCCGCAGAGTCACTCGATTTTTGCGGATTTAGTGGTCGAGCCAGCGATATTGACGCCGAATGGGGATGGGGTCAACGACGAGGTGGCGTTGCGTTTTTCAGTGGTGTTGGTGGAGGGCAGGCAGCGGGTTGAGGCGACTATCTACGATTTGCAGGGACGCTTGGTGCGCCAGCTAGCCGAGCAACGAGATTTTGCCTCGGGCATTTACGAGATGGGATGGGACGGAAGGAACGAAAAGGGAACGCTCGTGCCGCCGGGGGTGTATGTAATGCACTTGCGGCTAGATGCTAATACGTCGGGAGCTGAGCTGCGTCAGGAGGAATTGGTCCGCACGCTAGTCGTGGCCTATTAGTGATCAGTGGTTAGTGATCAGTGGTTAGTGATCAGTCCCATCCTCCTCGGCCCTGCGGTGCGGGGACTAACCACTGGCCACTGGCCACTAACCACTTCTTAGCGCTCGTCTCGTTCTAAAAGCTGCTGACCCCGCGCTCGATGCTTTTGGCTCTCTTCGAGCAGGCCGAGTGCCTCGCAGGCATCGCCTAAGTAGAGGTAGCCGCGCTCATCTTCAGGCTCCAATTCGACAAAGCGTTGATAGGCGGTCCGGGCCGCAGCAAAGTCGCCGAGCTGGGCATGGGCTACTCCTAAGTTGAAGTGGGCTTTGGCGTATTGGGGGGCGAGGGCCGTGACTTGGGCAAAAAGTCGCGTGGCTATTTTGAACTGGCGCTGCTGGGCGGCGATCAAACCGAGCATATAGGGAGGCTCGACGAGAGAAGTGTCGAGTTGGGCCGCTTTGGCGAAGGTTTGGGCCGCCCTTTCGAGTGATTCCGAATGATAGTGAGCATTGCCTAGATGTACGTACAGAACGGGATTTTCTGGATCCAGCTCGATGGCCCGCTGGAAATACCGGGCTGCCTGTCTTTGCCGGCCTTGCTCGGCGAGGAGGAGGCCGAGGCCGATGTGGGCGTCTTTGTGATCGGGTTTGATTTCGACCGCGCGACGAAACTCTAACAGAGCTTGGTCGGTTTCGCCGGCCATCTGGTGCTTCAGGCCCATATTGTAGTGATCTCGCGCCGAGCCGATGGGGAGTGATTTGTGCGCCGGGGGGGAGATTTCGGAGTGCAGGCCCCGATGCTGTTGGCGCAGGCTTTCGGAACGGGCCATTTCCCGCTTGCCCTCTTCGCGGCGACCTAGGCGGAGATAGACATTGCCGAGGTTGAGACGGAGTTTGGGCGAGTCGGGGTTGAGTTCGGTGGCCTTGAGTAGCGCCTGCAAAGCCGCCTCATTATCACCCATATCGCGCTGGGCCAATCCCAAGAGAAAGTGCGCTTCGGCATCCTGCGGGTCGAAGCGCACCGCTTTTTTGAAGGCCGTAGCCGCCTCGGGTGGGAACCCCTTTTCCCGCTGGATTTTGCCCAATTTCTTGTAGGCTGGTGCCAAGGTGGAATCCGCCTCCAAGGCCGCCGAGTACGCTGCTTGGGCTTGATCTACTTCTTTGCGATAGCCGTGAAGTAAGCCCAAGTTGTAGTACGCTGTTGCTCGGTGGGGATCGAGCGTGGTCGCTTGCTCGAAGGCGGTCCGCGCTGCTTCGACATCGCGGTGCTGGTTTTGGCTATACGCTCTGGAGGTGTAGCGGGCCGTGTGGATGATGCCGAGGACTTCGTATAACTCGGAGCGCGTTTGGTCTTTTTTTGGGGCTAGTTCAATCGCGTGTTCGATCGCGCGCAGGGCTTGGGGGAATTTGCTCAGTGCTAGGTAAGAGCGGGCGAGATAGTGGTGGACTTCGTAATCGTCGGCGCGTGAGGCCAGGGCCTTGTGAAAGGCGACGATGGCTTCGCTGTAGCGCTCCTGAGCAAAGGCGTACATCCCGGCACTGACTAGGGAATCGCGCTCCTTGGGTCCACAGGCGCAGATGAGGAGACAAAAGGCGGCCCCGAGCCAAGACAAAAGCTTTTTGCAGGGCAGGTGAACGCGGGTCATTGAGTGCCCGTTTTTTGGGTGCAATTGCACGAGGGTCCCGGTTTGTTGATGCGGTTAGATTGCCGGTCAAAGTAGCCAATCAGTTAGTATATGAGAAGATACGCACTATTGTCCATCTTGTGCGCTTGTGTCGCCGCTGTAGAGGCCCAGGTGCGCTACCGGGAGGTCGCCCAAGAAGCCGGGATTGACTTCCAGCACTACAACGGCGCTCAAGGAGAATACTACTATGTCGAGACCTTTGGTGCGGGCGCGGCGTTTTTTGACGCTGATGGGGACGGCTGGCAGGACCTCTACCTGATCAATGGTGCCCATCTCTCGGGACCCCTTCCCCCGACCCCGCCCATCAATCGCCTCTATCGCAACGCTGGCGATGGGACTTTCGCCGATCTCAGCGTCGCGTCTGGAACTGACGACCAGGGCTACGGCATGGGATGTGCGGCGGGCGATTTCGACAACGATGGGGATCAAGATCTCTACGCGACCAACTTCGGCCCCAATGTGCTGTTGAGCAATGACGGCGGCGGGCGCTTTGCGGACGTTACCCAAATAGCCGGCGTGGGCGATGGGCGCTGGGGCACCAGCACCGGGTTTTTGGATTTCGACAACGATGGGGATTTGGACCTTTTTGTGGCCAATTATGTGCATTTCAGCTTGCAGGGCAATATCCAATGCCAGCGGGGGGTGATTCGCTTTTACTGCGAGCCAAGCACCTACGCACCTATTGGGGATGTGCTCTATCGCAACGAGGGGAGGCGCTTTGTCGATGTGACCAAGAGGATGGGAATCCGTGCGGTGGGACGGGGACTGGGCGTGGCCTTTGCAGACAGCGATTTGGACGGCGATACGGATATTTACGTGGCCAATGACGGCACGCCGAATTTTCTCTACGAAAACCAAGGGACGCGCTTTGTCGAGATCGGCCTGCGGGCCGGGGTGCAGTACAACGAAGATGGGCACGCCGAAGCCGGTATGGGAGTAGATTTCGGCGATTTCGACAACGACGGGTACGCCGATCTTTTCGTGACTAATTACTCGCGCGAGACTAACACCCTTTACTGGAATGATGGCCGGGGGCGCTTTGCCGATTTTACCGCCCACTTCGGCTTGGGGGCACCCAGCTATCTGCCCTTGGGGTTTGGGACCAAATTTATGGACTACGACAACGACGGCGACCTCGATTTATATGTCGGCAATGGGCACGTGGTAGATAATATCGAGCAACTCGACGCCGACCTTTGCTACGCCCAGCCCGACCTTATGCTGCGCAACCAAGGTGGTGCCCATTTTGAAGAAATCTCCGACCAGTTGGGTGCCGACTTTGTCGTTGAGAGCGTGGTTCGCGGCGCGGCAGCGGCCGATTGGGACAACGACGGCGATCTGGATTTGCTGGCGACCACCGTGGCCGGGCGGCCTCGTCTGTTGCGCAACGACGGGGGCAATCGCCAGCACTGGATCGAACTCCTCTTGGTTGGTACTAGTCAGCGGGATGCACTGGGTGCCCGCGTCACTGTTACTGCCGGCGGTGCGCGTCAGGTGCGAGAGCGCCAATCTGGGGGGAGCTATCTATCCGGCCACGATCCCCGCCTTCATTTTGGCCTCGGTCGGGCGACGAAGGCGGATATTGCGATTCGCTGGCCCGACGGCCAAGTCCAGACGTTGGCCGCTGTTGACGCCGATCAGATTGTGCGGGTAGTCCAACCTACTCGCTGACGCGTTGACTAGGGGAATTTTAGCCCGAAAACCCACAATGGATCATAGAGCCTTGGTTGCACTGCTGATTGGGATGTTGTGTTGGAGTGTTGGCCCGGTACAAGCGGCTGAGTCGAACAAACCAGCAGAAGGGTTGGTCATCGATTCGGCAGCCGACCTCCGCGCTTTGACAAGCCGGTCTGTTGCAGGGCATTTGCTCGTGCAGAGCGACCAACTGGAAACACTGCATGGGTTGGAGCAGCTCGAATATATAGGGGGCGATCTGAGCATTGAACATTGTGATTCGTTGCAAAGTTTGGTGGGCCTGAATCACGTAAAGCGGATTGGGGGCAGTCTGCGAATCCGGCGCAATCCCAAACTCGTGGATTTGGCGGGATTGCGGTCGCTGGAGGAATTGGGAGGTAGCTTAATAGTCGAGCGCAACGATGCCTTGGTCGATCTGAAGGGGTTGCGTCGGATTAGTCGTGTGGGCGGGTCGCTCAGGATTCAGTTCAATCGCCGCCTCGCCCACATTGATGGGCTGGAGCGATTGGAGGCGATAGAGGGGCAGGTCCTCGTCGTCGGCAATGGATCGCTAAAGAGTCTGGTAGGCTTGGAGGGAATCAAGCTCCTAAAGGGAGGGCTAGCCATAGAACGCAATCGGGCGTTGCAAACGCTGGGGGGGCTGCGGCGACTGGAGGATGTGGGCGATTTTTTGCGGATCAAGAGAAATAGAGCCTTGGTCGAGCTAGCAGGCCTAGAACAACTCGAGCGCGTTGCTGGGAATGTATTGGTAATCGGCAACTCCCGTCTGGAGCGCTTGACGGGCTTGGGCAACCTGAGTCGGATCGGAGGCAGTCTGAGAGTCGAGCAAAACGATGCGCTGGTATCGTTGGCGGGCTTGGCCGAGTGCGAGAGCATCGGCGGCGATTTGCTGATTCAGACCAATAGCGTCCTGCCCGATCTCGAGGGCTTGGGTGGCTTGGCTCGCATTGAGGGAATCCTCTTGATCATCGGCAATAGTGCGCTGCAAAGTTTGGCGGGGCTGCACCGCCTAGACTACGTCGGGGGCGATTTGCTGGTCGTCGATAATGGCGCACTGCTCAGTTTGGCAGGGCTGCACCGCCTAAGCCGAATAAGGGGGGTGCTATCCATCTTCGGCAACAGTGCCCTGACGGATCTGCTTGGGCTGCGCGAACTCAGGACTATTGAAGGCCATTTATTCATCCAGTTTAACGAGAAATTGCAGAGTATAGCGGGCTTGGCAACGCTCGAAAGAGTAGGCGGTCGGCTGGCGATTCGGGCCAATAGAAACCTGCCGAGCACCGAAGCTAAGGCCCTAGTGGAGCGTTTGATCGCCGGTGGGTTTACGGGCGAGATCCAGATTGAAGCCAATCAACCGTAGCTGCTATACGCTGCCGGATTTTGGTTGCTGCATCCTTTCGTATTTCATACAGTTATTTGCCTTAGCCCAGAGCAGTCGGGTCAGAAGATATGCCAACCATGCGACAATTTCAGGCAGGTCGAAAGGAGCGACGACGGACCGCTCTCAGGGCGCTTTTCCTGTTTTCAGTCCTCGGAGGATTGAGCTATCAGACACCGGTTGGTGCCCAAATGGAGGTCGTCCAACTGGGGGGCGAGGGTGGATTATCTTGGGAGAGTGGCGGTGGGGAGGTTCCGGCTCTAGTAATCCTCGACGCGGCGACTGTCGATCAGTCCAATGCGCCCGGCGGCGTCATCGACTTTGCTCCCTTTGAGCGCGAGTATTGGATCTTTCCGCAGCAGGCCGATACGACGGACAACATATTGATCGGCGTCAATTCTAAGGAGCGCGGTGGCAGCGTCATCACGCCCATCCCCTCCTTCCGCTTTCTCGAAGCCGACTTTCCCCAGATGTTCGACGACGACGGAAACACCGCTTTAGTACTGAAATCCTCGGGCACGGGGGGCACCGGAGCCTTTGGCCTACTCATCGAATTCGACTTGGGGGCCATCTTTGGTGTCAATCGGTTCAAGTTTTTTCCGCGCAACGCCGATCCGGCCTTTCCAGCCCCTGATTTCCAGTCCCAAGACGACTTTTTGAAGGGCTACGAAATTTTCGTCAATGATGGCCAACCCGAATCGCGCCGCGAAGGCAGTCTGATCTGGGAAACTGTCGCCTTTGAGGGACAGAACCAAGAAGCGGTGGTGGATGTGCGAATTCCCACTCGCTTCGTGCGCTTTTTGCGGCTCAAATCCCTGACGGCCGCGGACTTTGAGATCGCCGAGTTTCAAGTGTTCAGCGAGGGTTTTGTGCCGCAGGCCGTGTACATTTCCAATGTATTCGACTTTGGCGACCAAGCGCTTTTGGGCCGTTTGCGCTGGGTTGCAGAGCAGGTGGGCGACCCAACCCGCTCTAGGGTGCAGGTCCGCACCCGCAGTGGGGACGATCCCCAGCCGGTCGAGTTTACCCGGATCGGCAAGCAGTCCTCTGGCCGAGTTGAACAGCGGGGCGATACTGTTTTCGACATCCCCATCGATGCGCCTTGGAAGAGAGCCGAAGATGTAGAAGACAGCGAACTCGAGAATCTGGTCGCCAATGTCCTCGACAACGAAGAGATGGACGGGCGCGAGGCGCTTTTGACCTTTGGCCAGTTGCCTTTTGAACAGCGAGCCCAGATCACTCTTGGCCAAGCGGACTACAACAAGTTAGCGAGCAACCAAAAATCGGTGATTCGCGAAGACCTCACCAATTGGAGCCCTTGGTCCCCACCTTATTCGCCCGAGGGCATTGTCGCCCCAGACCAACTTCAGATGCAAGGAGCGGGGACGCTGATCGTATCGCCTAGTCCGCGGCGCTATTTTCAAGTTATGATCGAATTCTTCAACGCCGATGTCGATGCGGCTACTGGCATCGGCGGAGTGGCTTGGGATGTTTTCCAGCCCGTCTTCGCCGACTCCCTCATCGCCGAGATTCTGCCCCGAACCGCCATTTTAGGCCAAGCTACTCGCTTTACGTATGGCGTACTGGTCAAATCCAAGCCCCAGAATGCAGGATTTGATCGCTTTGAAATCAGCACACCGCTGCGCACCGAGTCGATTGGCCAAGTGGAAATACGCCGGCCCGATGGCACGGCAGCCACTGCGGATTTTTCCGGCGTGTCCCTCGCGACGCTTCCGGTTGAACAGGACGGCTTTAGCGTGGTGGACGTGCGCGACGACGCCTTGGTCATGGCCTTTCCGCGGATTGCGGAGGATGGAGCACTTTTGACTTTAGAGTTTGAGAATACGGTCCTGCGCCTAGGAACTCGCTTTGCTGGGCGGGCGCTCAACGCCGACAACGAGGTGCTGGGTCAAGTGGTGTTGGCCGGTAATGCCGCGGATTTGAGTCGGGAGGGCATGGATGATCCCGACCGCAGAGTCGTGGGCACTCTCGATCCAGAAAACCTCTTTGTCAACGTACCGATTACCGACGAATTGCTAGTGAATGTAGCGGCCGTCCCCAGTGTTTTTACTCCCAATGGCGACGGAGTCAACGAGCGGGCGGCCATTACCTATGACATCACCAACATCGCCCACCCGACTCGGGTGCGGCTTGGGATATACGATTTAAGTGGCCGGCTGATCCGCAACCTCTACGAAGGCTTGGATATGAGCGGTCGATTCCCCCGTTTTTGGGACGGGCGCGACGATGAGGACAACGCGGTCCCCCCAGGACACTACATATTTTCCGTCGCCTTGGATGCGGGGACCGGAGAAGAGAAGCAGGCGGGAGTTGTTGGGGTAGCGTATTGATACCGGGCGAGGGGAAACCCCTCGCGATGGATTTTTACCATGTAGAATTGGGAGGGTGCGGCATTGAATGTCCGCGGAGCGATTTTAACGATTGGGCTGGCACTGTTGGTCGCGTTCCAAACTGTGCTCCACGCCCAAAACTACGGCACTCGCCTAGGGATCCAGCGCGGCGGCGAAGTCAGTTTTGAGCCCCGGGGGCCAGGCGTGCTCTTTGGAGCCCTCGATCCCGCCGTACAGAGGTGGTACGTTCCCCAAGAGCTCTACTACGAATTCAGGTGGCGCCAGTGGGAGTACTCCAACTACGCCCGCGACCAGTACCAGCGCTATATCAACACCAACCTAGAAGGCGACTATTTCTACGACTTTTTCGGCAACTATATCAACCGCGGCTGGCTGGTGTACGACTGGCGCCAAGACCAGCCCCAAGAGCTGGGCAGCGGTATCTTCAAGGGTAGCCAATTCGAGCAGTTCTTCAGTTCGGTGACCGTAAGCGGCGACTCTAGGGGCCAGTACTCCTACGCCATCACTGTGGGCAACGCGATCCGCACCACCCTCACGCCGATGACCTTTTCCAAGCCGAATTTCAACGGAGTCCAGATCGACTTCGCCTCGGACAAATACGCCGCTACCGTGCTGGCCTCGCGGATCAATGATCCGGCCGTGGGCGTGACCATCAATCCTAGGCGGCAATCCAATTCGACCTCCTTGTTCGGTGGCCGAGCCCTCGCTCAAGTGGGCGACTTTATTACTGTGGGCGGGACCATGGTCAACGCCCACAACGCCAATACTGCCTTGGACATGTTTGAAGGCAATCTCCTCGCGGGCAACCTCACCTCGGGTCAGACCAGTACGCCGGTTACGGCCATAGCTATCGTCCTCAGCGACGACAGTCCCGAGGACGAAGCTGGTGGCGCGGCCCTTTTCAGCCACGATATACGCATCAAGAGCCGCGATTTTGAGACGGGTCTAGAGACGGTCTTGACGTTGGACGAGGTGGTGCGCGAAGGAGCGGAGTGGCCGACCGTGTTCGGCGGCTTTCCGCGCACTGGCTTTTTGGCCGCCGATGGCACCGAGCGAATTATCCTCAATTACGACTTTACGGACCCGGCGTATGTGGGGCCGGATTTAACTACCATAGTCGAGGTGGAGTTCGACTATGTGCTAGCTAATGACTTCAAGGTCGAAATGTGGTCCAATCTGCAGACTGGTACGCGCCCAGTGCCGCCTCCGCCGCTGACCAACCAAGTCATTGAAGAAGCCGAGCCGGTGCTCATCGACATAAGGCGGGCTTCTGGCAATATAAAGGATATATCCAACGCCCAGCGGGTTCTTTTCAACTACGGCTTGCCCTCGGCCAACATGGTCGCCGGATTCACTATCGAAGGCAAGAACGTGTGGGGCTTTGATTTCTACGGCGAATGGAACAACAACCTGCGCTATTTCCAGTACCCGAATGCCGCCCTGTTCAACGCCAACGAAGGACACGAGGTCTCTACGGAGAGCGGTCAGGCCACTATCTTCAATCTGTCCAAAGAAGCCTACCCATTTTTTACTTATGGCGAAGCCTATTCGGTGGATGCCGACTATTCGACTTCGGCCTTTGTCTCCCTGCCCGGAGGGGACGTGTTCTACGACGATCCCATCCGCTCGGTTTACGAATTTGTCGCCGACAACGACGACCAAGACCGTCGGCCCGACTGGGCTCGGGTAGGCTCGCAGGCCAATGACCGAGAGGTGTTTCCCGGCTGGGACGAGAACCTCGATTTCATTTCGGACTTCAACCAGAACGACAACCGCTCAGTACCCAACTCCATTCCCGACTACGAAGAGCCGTTTTTGCGCTATCACGTCGATCGGCCCGAATTCCTCTTTGGCATTGACCTCAACAACAACGGCTGGATCGACCGCTTTGAGGACGACGACTTGGCCGACTATCCCTACAAGCCCGACCGGCGCGGTTACAACGTCTTTTTTGGCGTTCACCTCTTACCCGAGGCGCGCTTGCTGGTAGGGCGGCTCGACGAGCGCATGCTCTCGGATGATCGGGACAACCAAACCTCGTATGCCATGTTCACCCTCGACAAGGACTATCCCGGTTTCGGGCGGGTACGGGTCTTTGATATGCTCAAGCGGGTCGTGGACACGATCCCTGATGACCGGCGAGCACCGCTGCCCTTTCTCGATGCGCCCACGCCGCCGCTGGTGGCGGATATGCTGTTCTTTCCCGATACCTGGATCAACACCGCGTGGCTGGGGGTGGACTACACCGCCATTGCCAATTTCGAGATCGTCAACAAACTCAAATACGAGCGCTACAACCAAGCCCAAGACGAGGCCCGCGACATCGATGGCCGGATACTGGCCGGTTCGTCCTCCCTCTTGGGCTTGATCAACAAATTCGAGTACAAGCTGCACCTAGGCCGCTTTCTTCTACAACCTAGGCTCAAAAGTGAGTACTTCCGTCAAGACGCCTTTGTGCTAGCCGAAGAAGACTTAAAACAATGGACTGGGATTGCCTCGCTTTTGGCTCAAGTGCCCCTACTCAACAGCAGCGTAGTTGACTTCGGGGTGGAGTTGGCCCAGTTCAACGAACTGGTACAGCAGGAAGAGGATATGGTCGAGCAGGGCGTCGCCGAAGAGACCGGTGATTTGCGCTCTGCGGTTTTTGCGGTGCAGCTAACCAACAACTCGAACTATTTGGGTTACAAGCTGACGACGCAGCTTGGCCTACGTATCGGCCGCACCTTTACTGAGTTGGTACAGGAGGTCGAGCCCCGGGTCTTCGACAAGCTCACCAAAGGCCGGACCGAGACCACTAGCTTTATCACCATCTACGCTGGATTGTAATGGGATGAGGGTGCGTTACATCACATTGGTTGCTCTGGCCGGGTTGAGTCTGTGGGGGGTGGCCGCTGCCCAAGTTGACTATGGGGGTCGACTGGGGGATCGGGTGGGAGACCGCGTCATTTACCACGTGCCCGGTGTGACTACTTATATGGAGGCGCTGGATCCGACTGTGCAGCGCTGGTACATACCGGCCCCCCTGTTTGGCGAATTTGGCCGCAATCAGTGGGAGTACACCAACTACGCCCGCCAAGCCCACAGGCGCTATATCAACCCCGCAGCAGAGGGTGACCTCTTCTACGATCCCTTCGGTCGCCTCATTACGCGAGGCTGGCTAGTGTACGACTGGCGCCAGACAAAACCGCTGATCGCCGAGAGCTCCTCCGTCAGAAAAGGTGCCCCGTACAACAACTGGTTTAGCCGCTTAGTCGTATCTGGCGACACCAAGGGGCAGTACCGCTATTCGATTATGGTCGGAGACGAGATATGGACTACCCTAACGCCGATGACCTTCCGCAAGGCGGGGTTCAACGGGGTAGTAACCGACTTTGCTTCAGACCGCTTTCGCGCCACGGGGCTTTTTTCGCGGATCTCGTTTCCGCTCCTTTCGGGGGGCACTGCGCGCTTCCAGTACGCGACTAACCTCACCGCGGGCCGGATCGAAGCCGATTTGAGCGATTCTTTTACGTTGGGGATGAACTTCGTCAACAGCCACAACAATACGGGCAGCAATGAGAGCTTCCAAGGGAATGTGTTCAAGGGTGCCCTGACGGCGGGGCAACTGGCCCAGCGGGTTGATCTGCTCTTGGTGCGACTCTCGGACGACTCGCCGGAAGACGGAGAGGGCGGAGCCGTCTTGGTTAGCGAGGAGATCGAGATCCGCACTACCCTGAGCCGTCAGGAGATGATTGGGGACCAGCTAGTTCACGTGGAGCGGGATACCGTCGTCCTCAGCAGTAGTATCGGCTTTAGACCGACCATTGCGGGGGGGAGGATAGACCGGGGGTTTCTAACGGCTGATGGTGCGGACCAGATCGTTTTACAATATCCCTTGGCCCCTAGGGAAACGGCCGGGGAAGAGGGAACTTTGCGAGCGCTCTTCCAGCAACACCTAGATCTCACCTTATCTGAAGCTGAAGCTGCGATTAGCGCCATTCGAGACGTGCGCTTCCGCCTCGTGCTAGCCAATGATTACCGCGTCGAGGTTAGTTCCAATAGGCAGACGGACGAGTTTAACGTGCCTCAATTTTTACCCGTGGCGCGGGCCGATGGCAATATCAAGAACCAGCTAAATCAGCGCGAGGTCGTCTTCGACTATGGGCTACCTACGGCCAATCAGATCGTCGGTCTGACGGCCGAGGTGCGGGATTTTCACGGCTTTGATTTTTACGGAGAAATAAACCTCAATACCCAGTACCGAAAATATCCCAGCATAGGGCGCGATTCCCACCGTGCGATCAGCGGCATTGAGGGGGATCCCCATGAAGTAGGATGGTTGGTCAATTTGGCCTTCCGGGAGGGGCCTTGGAGCTTTAGGGGCGAGGGATTTGGTATGGAAGATGGGTATCGCACCGGCGTCCTGACTGTCAATCGAGACGGAGTATCGGACTACGCTCCCGAGGCCGTCAACCTGCACTACGAGTTTGTAGATGACAACGACGACAACGACCGACAGCCCGACTGGCTGCGGGTGGGCGAGGGCAGCTTTGTCCCCACCGAGCGCCGCAGCGCAATCGAGGTGCGCGGCGTGGCCGATCCAGCGGTTTTCCCTGGTTATGACGAGAATCGCGACTTCATATCGGACTTCAACCAGAATAGCACCATTGATCGAGTGAATTTTTTCCCTGACTACGACGAGCCTTTTTTGCGCTATGCCGCGGATCGCCCAGAATTTCTCTTCGGTATTGATCTCAACAACAATGGGTGGGTGGAGCGCTTTGAGAACGACCAAGAGCCGGACTATCCCTACAAGCGAGACCACTGGGGTTACAATGTCTTCGGCGGGCTCGAGGTGGCACCGGGTATCCAGCTACGGGTGGGTCAGTTGCGGCAAACCCGCTTGGCGAGCGATCGCCGCAACCTGACTAGCTATGGAATGTTCATCTTGGAACAGAGTGGGTCGCGGTGGGGTCGTCTGCGGATTTTCGACATGATTAAGAAGGCCGAGGACGAGATCGCCGACCATTTGGTCCAGTGGATCATTCCTAGAAGCACATTCGGCGCAGCAGCCGAGTCGGCAGGCAGCAATGTGCCGGTATTGGATCCCTTGGCTGCGGAGGATACTTGGATCAACACTTTTTACGCCGACTGGGAGTACTCTAGCCCGCGTTTGTGGCGGACTCTGCATCGCTTCAAATGGGAGACTTGGCGGCAGCGCGACGCACCGGACGAGGTTGGCGATTCTGGAGTGTCCTTTGACCCGCTGGGCCCTGAGGGGCGCAACGGGCGACGGACCTCGGGCTTTATCGGGCTAATTAATAAGATAGAATACGTCTTTTACTGGCGGTCGCTGAGTTTCAGGCCCAAACTCAAGAGCGAATTCCTGCGCGAGGTGCCCTTTAGCCGAGCCTTTGACGAGCGGCGCTCTTGGGACGGCATTTTCTTCTTTGTCGGCAGCGTTCCAGTGTTTGAGACCTCTGAGTTCGAGTTCGGCTTGGAACAGCGCTCTTTCTTCGACCTTGAAGGAAGAGAAGACGAACTGGCAACCGGGCTATTCACTGGGGATTTTCGCGGCTCGGTTTTGGCGTTGCAACTGACCAATACCAGCCAATATCTCGGCTATGAGCTAACCACTCAGGTAGGCATCCGACTCGATCGCCGCTCGTTGGAGGTTGTTGATCGGAGCCGAGAGATCGAGACTTCGGGCTTGAGCTTTCTGTCGATTATCGCCGGCTTAAAGTGATTTTTGCTTGACCTTATAGTCTATTTTTATTAATTACAGAGCGTAGAAATCAAGTACATAAACCTTCAAAACCTCACACCTCTAAGAAGGAGGGTCGCTTTGAAGAAAGTTTTGTCTGTCTTATTTACCCCTGTGCTTTTGCTCGGCCTAAGCACCCAAGCACAAGCTCACGATCCGCCCGATTTTATCGGTGCAGTGTGGCAATGGCCCGAGACTCACCTGCCGGTCTTAGATGCCGATCTGAGTGAATGGGATATCATTCCCGAGGAATTTTGGATCACCGAGCAGAGCGTCGTACAGAGCACGGCCCGGACGTGGATCTACACCGGCGATCTGGACGTATCCTCGATTTCCTTCCGCTGGATTCCCACTTGGAACGAGGAAACCAACCGCATCTACTGGGCCTACGAGCGCTTCGACGACAAGTACCAGTTGGGCAACGAGTCGGTCGAAACGACTGTAGATGCCGATCACTCGGGCGGCTCCTTCTGGGATCTGGAAGGCCAGACCGACGAGGAGAAGGCACGCCAGCGCGGTCGTCATGCCCAAATCAGCCACTATTGGTTCGACAATGGCCAAGCCCGCGAGGGAGAGTGGAATTGGTTTTGGATGACCCAAGCTACTTGGTACGACACGCCGCCGTACTCCGATCACTCCTATTGGTTTAGTGGCACGGCTCCCAATTCCTTTGAGGAGATGCGCCAACGGGCCGAATGGTGGAGCGTCTATTGGGACGACTTCAATTGGGAAGATCCCGCCGGAAGCGTCCTCCACGACTTCGAGCAGGACGAGATCATCGGCCTTACAGGGCACGTCTTCGATACCGATGCCGAGCTAGCCGACGATTGTAACTGCCATTCGCGCTGGGCCCTCAGTCCCAATGTCGAATCCTTCGGCGATGCCGATTTCTTGGCCGACTGGGTAATGCTGGGCGTTGACGAGTCCGCCTTTGAAGGTATCGCGCCCACATCTGTTGAAGACAACACTTGGGGCCAGATCAAGGCTTCATTCGGCAAATAAGCGGTTCTTGAGTCGTATAAGCGCCTCATAAAGGAGGGGGGGAATTCTATTCCCTCCCTTCTTTTATTTACTATCTGGATCATCTACCGGTGTAGGAGGTAGATAATGAGAGGGAATTTGCTGCGACTTTTGGCGGTTGCTCTAGTAGGGAGCTTTTGCTATGGGCTAGCTGCGGTCGAGGCGCTCACCGTGTATCGCATTGGCGGCGAGGACTTGCCACCGCCGGAAGTGGAAGGGGACTTTGAGTTTGTCCAGTTATCTTGGGCTGATGTGGACGAAAAACAGCTCGGTGGGATAGACCTCTTGGAGGTCGCGACCCATTCTATTGAACCTCAGCGCCTAGATCCCGCCGTCAATCTGACGCCGCTGATCCGGGAACGGGGCGGCGGCATACGCTCGAACAATTCCTACGGTTGGCAATCAGAAGCTCTCTTAGACTTCTTGATGGACGGCGATCTGACCACTGCTTATTTGGGAAGTGGCCGCAGCCAGTCGGCCGACTGCTCGCCGTGCAAGAAGGGCATCTGGTTTGAGTTGAACGGACTGTTTCCCATCCGGCGCATCAAAATTTCTACCACGGAGCGCTTTGCCCACCAGCGCTTCATCGAGGTGTTTGAGATAGGAACCAACGACGGCGATTCCCGCAAAAAGGGAACCCGAGAAGGGCAATACCATTGGCGCGGGGCCTTTCTCGATTACGATGTCGTGTTCTCGGTCGCCAATAATTTGGAACCTTTTCTCGATTTGGAACTGCCCGACCGGCCCATTGCCGAAATTCTTTTTAAGGCACCAGTTGGCAATTGGGAGATCGCCGAATTTGAAATTTTTGGGGATGGTTTTGCCTCGCAGGCCAGCTATGTATCCAATGTCATTGACTTGGGTATGGCTTCTAGTTTGGGCGAATTGACTTGGTCGGGCAGCCGAGATCAGGGCGCAACGGTCAATCTGAGTATGCGCAGCGGCGACGACACGGACCCCAATTTCTACTGGCGCTTTACGTTCAGGGGCGATGAGCGCTCTCGCTTTGCAACCAGCGGCGAACCACTCACTCTGGACCGCTATAACAGACTGGAGGCAGGCGAGAAAGCCGGGATCAGCCCGGACAACGAAAGTTGGGAGTTCTGGACGCCGCCGCTCGACTTCGACAGAGGTCATTCCGAATTGGTGGGTTTGCGGCCTCGGCGCTACTTGCAGTTCAAGGCGGACTTCCTCTCGGAGCGGGCCCTTGCGGCCGGACGCATGGAGTACTTGCAGTTTAACGTCTCTCAACCCCCGGTGGCCAGCCAAGTACTGGCCGAGATCGTGCCGCACCAAGTCGAGGTGGGCGAGGTCGTCCAATTCGTCTACAAAATCCTGCCCAACTTAGAGCAGAATGATCTCGGCTTCGACAGCATTGAGATCGACACCCCCATAGAGGTCACGAGCATTGACGCAGTGTACATCGGCGGCGAAGAACAGGATTTTACCATCGCGGAAAGGGACGCGAAGAGCTTTGTGGTACGAGTACCGCGAATCGATCTCAACCGCACGGGCGAGTTGGTTGAGGTCGAATTTCAGGCCGAGGTTTTTCAGGTGGGCACGGTGTTTTCGGGCCGGGTCTTCGACAGCCAACTTCCCCATGAAGTGCGCCAGCGCATCACTGCGGGGAACGCCGATGATCTGGCCGAGAGCAATACCCTGAGCGTGGGGTTGAGTACGGTGGCCAATCCGGCGGTCAAGGCATTGTGGCTCTCGCCGCCGCTTTTTACCCCCAACGGGGATGGTGTCAACGATGTGCTACAGATTGAATACGATCTGGTAAATCTCAGCGGTGCTGTGCCTGTGACGATTGACCTCTACAATCTGGCGGGAGTGAAGCGATGCGAGGTGGCTCATAGTACAGCGGCTAGTGGCCGGTTTTCGGCTACTTGGGAGGGCGTAGATGATGCGGGCAACTTGCTACCCCCTGGACTCTATCTCTTGCGTCTTGAAGTGGATTCGGACAAGACCAAGGATGTCGAAGTCGCGGTCGTGCGGCTGGTTTATTAACCCTACAAACTATGGTTTTAGATTTATGAAGAATGGAATAGTGCGCTTAGGCGTTTGCATCCTAGGGCTCTGGCTTCCTTGTGCAGCCCAAGACGATCTAGTGCTTGCCCAGATAGAAGACCAACCCATCGCCGTCAGCGAGTTCAGGGCCTATGCCGTGAGTGTTCCCAAAGCCTACCAGATGGGTAAGACCGGTGTCGAGGCCGATCGGATTCTACTCAATGGACTGATCGACAAGAAACTATTGCTCGCCGAGGCGGAACGAGCTGGCATTGGCGACGAACGGGAGTTTAAGCACAAGCTCGAGCAGTTCGCCGAGGAGCAGACCGTCAGGTTCTACAGAAGTATCGAGGTTGATCAGCGGATTTCCTTTGTCGAAGAGGAATTGATGCAGCACTACCGGAATTCGCACCGGGATCGCGCCCTGCGCTATGCGGGTATTCTGGTAGCGACCCGAGACGAGGCCCTCGACCTGCTCGACGAGCTAGAGGATGGCGCTGATTTCAGTCAACTGGCCAGAGAGCACTCGCTTTACGAGGCGACGCGGGACCAGGGCGGGGATGTAAAAAAGTACTATACGATTGACGATGTGGCCCCACCGCTCCGGAGTATCTTTTCCATACAGGTCGGCGAGGTTTCCGAGCCGCTGCCTTGGGGCGGCGACCCGCAGCGCTACGTGATCGCCAAGGTTTTAGACGACGCTCCAGTCACCTTTCGGGAGGTAGCCCAATTCGTCAGGGAGGAGGTCTTCGCCCAAAAGCGCCTACAGCGCGTCCAGGTTCTGCGCGATTCGCTCAGCGACAAGTACGCGCCACAAATTCACTACGACAAGATAGACCACGTGCTGATGCGCCTAGCGCGGTCGCCTCAAGAACGGGTGGCGTTGCCCGAGGAGGGCGAAGAGGTATTGTGCCGCTACAACGGCGGCACGATCACCATTGACGATCTTGTCTTGAGCGTACCGGAGAAAGAAGAGGGATATGCGCGCGATTACGAGAGAGCCTGGATCGTCGATTATCTACAGGATTCGGCCATCCCCAATCGGATGTTTTTAGAAGAGGCCCGCAACAAGGGACTTGATAAACATCAGATGATCCTCAAGGTGGTGGCCAATAAGCGCAGCGATATGCTGGTGAGCGCGTTGAGAAAGCGAGAGGTTGAGGAGCGGTTGCCACCGATCACCGATGAAGAGGCGCGCGCCTTTTACGATCAAAATCCCGAGAAGTTTCAGGGTTTTGAGAACATTGTCACGACCGAGATTCTGGTGGCCTTTAAGGAGCAGGCTCTCAGCCTGAAAGAGGAGTTGATGGGGGGTGCCGACGCGGTGCAGTTGGCTAGGGACTATACGATTCGCAAGGAGCGGGCGCACCACGAGGGGCGATTGGTCTTGAGTCCGATTGGGCTGTACCAAGACATCTACAAAGTAGCCAAAGATCTGCAGGTGGGGGATGTCGGGGGACCGGTAAAGGTGAGAGGGGGGTATTCGGTGTTCAAGGTGGAGGAGAAGCAACCGGCTCCCAAGAAGCCCTACCATGTTTTTTCGGAGCGGCGCGCGCGTGCTTATGTGAAAATTGCACGTTCGCAAAAGGCGTACGTGCAGTATATACGCGGGTTACACAAGAAGTACTCGGTCGAGATTTTCGAGGATAACTTGTTGAAGATTCAAGAGGAGGAGGAAGACGTGCAGGGGGGATGAGTATGGCTAGTTGGAGATGGGGTTTTGGAGCGTCTTTCCTAGGAGCCACCCTTTGGGTCGGCTGTCAGGAGGGAGCTGAAGAGCCGCTGGCGGTTGGCGGGCCTGGGGCGATAGTTATTGAGTCTCAGGAGGAGTTAGATGCTTGGGCGGGGGCGCAGAAGAAGGCTTTTGTGGTGCAGGGGGATTTTTTATTGGAGGATGCGTACTTGAGTAGTATGGAGCCGCTGCGCAATCTGGTTGGAGTAGAGGGAGATTTCGCAATTCGGAATAACGGGGCACTGATCGACCTGAAGGGGCTGCACAATCTCGGCTATGTAGAGGGGAATTTCCATATTCTCTCCAATGGCCTGATTGCACTGCAAGGGTTAGAACAGCTAGAACGCGTGGGGGGAAATTTCGAGATTAGCTGCAATTTTTCGCTGCGGGATCTGGATGGGCTTAAAGCTCTCAGGCGCGTCGATGGCGATCTCTTCGTCGATGCCACGACCGAGTTGATTAACATAGATGGTTTGAGCGGGCTGACTCACGTGGGGAGCAGCATCAAAATCAGGGATAACAAGGCCCTGCGAGATCTAAAGGGGTTGGGCAGCCTCTCAGTGGTAGAGGGAGATTTGCTGCTCATATTCAATGGTGCGCTCAAAGATCTGCGGGGATTGAACGGGATTGCGACTATTAAGGGTGGGTTGGCCATTGATGAGCATCCCGTCCTCGAGAGCTTGGAGGGATTGAACGCTCTGGCGGAGGTTGGAGGCGCTTTGAGCATAAACCGCAACCAAGTCCTGCAAAACTTAGATGGGTTGGACAATCTCAGGCAAGTGGGTAAAAGCCTCTACATTGGCGGCAATGCCCTGTTGAGCAACTTGGATGGATTGGCCAAGTTGGGCCAGATCGGCACTGGGGAGCGGGACTTGATGATTGTGGAATTGAACCCCTCCTTGCCCATGAGCGCTGGTTATGAACTAGCTGAGCGACTCGGGTTGGCCGAGCATCAGTTCATCGTCTTCGACAATTTGTCGGCTAGTGCGCCGTAAAGTCGCACCGCTAAATTCCGCTGCATTCCATACATGGTCGTCTTCTTGCGCCGATTCCATCCCGGCAGATCGGTTCTGTGTTCTCTACTCGTCGTCGCGATCTGCTATTTCGCCGCCCTCTGTGTCCTCGAAAAACGCGGCTTTTGGATTACTGATAACGCCAACAAATTCCTCCAAGTCCAAGCCTTAGCTAACAGCAGCTACACAGACTTTTCCATCCCTTGGCCGGGGCAGATCGTCGATCCGGATTTCGTCTATAATCCTCTTCCCTACTATTTCACGCGCGTCGAGTCCGGCAAACTCTATTCCGTCTTCTCTCCGGTCTTTGCCCTTATCTCCGCCCTGTTCTTTACCTATTTAGGCCATTGGGGTCTCTATCTGTTACCGGCACTCTCCTCGCTGGCCATGCTGGCCGGCTTGGCCCAACTGGCGCGCTTGATCTCCCCGCGAATTGCGGTCGGGCATGTCGCCGTCCTCTCTGCCGGACTTTGTACGCCGGTGTTCTTCTACAGTCTGGTCTTTTGGGAACACACCCCGGCGATTTGCTTGGGAATTTGGAGTGTGCGCTATCTGTTGCAGTTCCTCGCGGACTCCGCTCCCAAGTACCTATGTTTGGGCATGGCCGCGGCCGGACTATCGGTCTATTTCAGGGACGAGTTCTATCTGCTTTGCCTAGTGCTGGTCCTATGTACCGCCTGTTATGCCAGCGCAGGCAGATTGAAAATCCTCGTCTCGTCGGCCCTGATTCTCTTGGTTTCCCTCCTGCCGCTCTGGCTTTTCCAATGGCTGACCATCGGCCATCCGTTTGGTTACCATTTGAATACGCACTTAGCCATTGCCGCCGACTGGGTCCACCATCTCGCGGCGCGGCCGCGGGTGTTTTACAACCTCTTCATAGCGTCCAATCCGATCCCCTCGCTGTCTCTCGTCCTCGCCCTGCCGTTCGTCTTCGCTTTTGTACTCAGCCTGCGCTTTGCGCCCTCGGCTTTGCAAAAGGCCGTGCCTGTGTACAGTGTGGTGGCTCTGATAAGCGCCGGTTTATCCCTTGGGGGCTATTTCTTTTCTGCGAGTCCTATCGACTACATGCTCAAGTCGTCCAACGCTTTCTTTGCCTCGGCCCCCTTTGTAGCCCTGGCCTTCTTGCGTTCAGCCGACTCCGACGCGCCTTCTTTTCGACGCTGGATTTGGTTGGTCGCCTTGAGCTTTGCCGCACTCTACGCTTTGGCCGCGCCCAAGGTGGGTTCCATGGGCATCCACTGGGGCAACCGCTACTTTCTGATCCTCTACCCACTCTTTGCGGTTTTAGCGGCCGGAAACTTGATTGACTGGCTAGATCGCCAGCGGTCCTACTTCAGCGCAGGCGTCCTCGCGGTGGGTGCTGTTTTAGCGCTTAGCTTTGCCGCTCAAGTGTATGGAATTTCGATCCTCGCGGAGAAGAAAGCGTTCTCCTATCGCCTCAATAGCGAGATGCGCCAGCGCAGCGAAGAGGTCGTCATCACCAACCAGCGCTGGGTTCCCCATGCCCTCTGCGGCGAATTTTACCAAAGACCCTTCTTTTACGTTGCCACCCCCGGACACTACGAGCGCCTGTTGCAACGCCTTTCAGACCGGGGGTACAAGTCCTATATTTTTCTCACCCAGTACCGGGGCGGCGCTCTACAACCCACCGTGGAAGTGGATGATGGGTTCTTGAACTATTTCGATCTCCAGTTTTTTGCTGAAAAAATTTCCGCTCCCTAAAGTATGACGCTCACACTGTCCTCGTCTTTGGCCCCGCAGCAAAAGCAATGCACGCGCTAGTAAGCGGGGTCTTCATCCTCCTGTGTACGGCCCTCTTAGCAGCCCAACCCCTGCCTACTCAGTTCACCGACCAAGCCGCTGCACTCAGCATCACGGCACGGAACGTCTCGGGCAGCACCCAAGAATACATCGTTGAAACCGCTGTGGGGGGCACGGCTTTTTTCGACTATGACAGCGACGGCGACGTCGATTTATACGTGGCCAATGGCTCCCGCTTTGAAGGCTTTCCACCGGGCCAGGAGCCGACCAATCACCTCTACCGCAACCACGGGGATCGCTTTGTCGATGTCACCACCGCCGCTGGGGTGGGCGACACGAGTTGGTCCATGGGGTGTGCTGCCGCGGACTACGACAACGATGGCGATCTGGACTTGTATGTGACCAACTTCGGCCGCAATACCTTCTACCAAAATCAAGGCGATGGCACGTTTGAGGATGTTACTGAAAAAGCGGGTGGCGGAGACGAAAGATGGGGCGTCGGCTGCGCTTTCGGCGATGTCGATTTAGACGGCGATGTCGATCTGTACGTGGCCAATTATATCGACTTTTCGCGGGACTATACTTCTACGGTCCCCTGCGTATGGAAGAACGTCGATATTTTTTGCGGTCCGCGCGGGTTGCTCCCCGCTGGCGATGTATTCTACCGCAACAATGGTGACGGCACCTTGGCTGACCGTAGCGAGGAAGCTGGTATTGCTGGCGCAAAGTACTATGGGTACGGGGTTGTCTTCGGCGATTTCGACCGCAATGGTTGGCCCGATATTTTCGTCGCCAATGACTCGGCTCCCAACAATCTGTATCAGAACCAAGGCGACGGCACCTTTGTAGATGAGGGCCTCAGCGCGGGCGTGGCCTATAGCGGCGACGGCACCGAACAGGGGTGCATGGGCGCTGCGGTCGGCGATTACGACAACGACGGCTACTTCGATATCTTTGTCACCAACTTTGAAGGCGAGTACAATACTCTGTACAAAAATCAGGGCGGTGGATTTTTTCTCGACGTATCCTTTGTATCTCGCGTTGCGGCGCGGGGTAATCCCGAGGTGGGATGGGGCACGGGGTTTTTCGACTTTGACAACGACGGCGATCAAGACCTCTTTGCGGCCAATGGCCACACCTATCCCCAAGCCGACTTGCCCCATACCAACAGCAGCTATGCCGAGCCTAACTTCCTCTATCAAAATTTGGGTGACGGCATCTTTGCCGAAGTATCCGAACGCGCCGGGCCGGGCTTTGCCTTAGTGGAGGTGAGCCGAGGTGCCAGCTTTGCCGACTACGACCGCGACGGCGATATCGATATCTTCGTCTTAAATCTCAACAGCACGCCCAATCTCCTGCGCAACGATGGCGGCAACGAGGGCAACTACTTGCAAATCGCCACCGTAGGCACCCGCAGCAACCGCGATGGAATCGGCACCCGGATCGAAATAAGCGCCGAGGGGAGGCGCCAGGTCGCCGAGGTGCGCAGTGGCACCAGCTTTCTCTCCCACAGCGATCTTAAGGTGCACTTTGGCTTGGGCACGGCCTCTATTGTCGAAAGCGTCGTCCTCTACTGGCCCAGTGGCACAGTCCAGACGCTGCGCGATGTGGCGGCCAATCAGGTGCTGACCGTGCACGAGCCGGCTGATTAGGAATTGTAGGAACTGTAGGAGCTGGCCGAATGAGCTACCACCGCGTCACCACTGCATCCCACCCTGCAATCAGATCTACTGCCATCCACAACCCTGCGCTGCTGACTTGGCCCAATACCATGCCGAGAAAAAAGGGCCGCAGGCGGCGAAAGAGTTTGACGCCGCCGTACTTCAAGACGATCCACTTTGCCAGCCAGCCCAGCGCCATACTCGACCAAGCGAAAAACATCACATAGGTCCCCCCCACCGGCAGGCCGATCGGGTGGATGGGCCACCACAAGAAGCGGTGGCGTAGGTACAACAGCAGAAACATCAGCCCGGCCCCAAAGCCGGTGAATGCGCCCCGCGGACCCCAGAAGTTCCACGCGGCCACCGGATTGAGCTGATTTGCTGCCATATCGTTAAACGTCCAGCGGCCCATAATGCTGTAGAACCAGTAGTGTAAATTGACCCCGCCGTAGGTGTAGGCGATGGAAAGTACTGTCCAAGCCGAGGCGACCAAGCTCACGGCTATTGCTATGAGCAAAGCCCAAAAGAGCGGCGGTCGGCGCGTTCCGACGACTTCGGCCAGCCGAGTGCTGTTGGAAGCCGCGGCCATAACGGTCGTGCGGATATCCCCGGCCCAGCCATTGGCAAATCCGAGCACCATCAAGCCGCGCGGTCCAATGGGTGCCGTGCCCAGCGCGTTGATCGCAAAGGCTGATGGCGTCATCTGCGCCCGGCCATATCCCATGCCCCCTTCGGCGACGATCCGCGTCAAACCGACGAATACCACAAAGGCGATAACGAGCAATAGCAGTGCCGCTCCCACGGGCAATCCCGCACTTTTCAACCATAAGACCGCGTAGAGGAAGGCCCCGATCAGGATCCACACGGCCTTGCGATAGGAGAGCATTTGCCTCGCCTCCTCTCCCGGGTCCTTCTTTTTCCACGCTCCGACGACCACTTCTTTGAGGTGCCGTCGGGCGGTCCATAAGCTGGCCGCCACGAGGGCAATCAACGCTCCCATGGCCTGCTGGGCGGTGGCGATAGACCCTTCGGTATGCATCAGCCGGATTTCTGCAATGCTGAACCCAAGGGTGTTGAAAAGGCCCAACTGGAAGAAGTTGACCAAGTAGAAAAACCACAGACTAAAGGAGACCTCCAAACTCAGAAAGTACGTCAGGCCAAGGACGATAAACCACAGGTTGAATAAGACGCCTCGCATGTCGTGGAAGATGGCCAATTGGGTTGACAACTCGATGGGAGCAATAAAGGGATAGTACTTGTGTAGGGCATTGATTCCCAAGAGGACGAAGGGAATGGCAAATCCCAACCACATCAGCGGTTCCTTCAGAAAGGGGTTGACTGCCGAGGGTCTGTCGTCCTCGTGGATCATGTACAGCGGCAACTGGACGAGCGGAAAGATCAAGCGCTCATTGCGTGCCCATTGTTCGTGGAGCAGAGCCGACAGGGCGATCATCATCAAATAGAGCGCGCCCAAAAAAGAAGCCCACGCCAACAGGGGTACTAACCATGCTCCCCAAGGGATGGCCACCTCTTGGGGCAGCCCTTCGTAGAAGTACTTGACCGCCATCGGGTCTTGCGGTGCCAGCCACGGCTGGATATGGGGATGGAGCAGTTCGGCCCAGTTGTTTTCAGGGGTGGCATAGTAATAGACTCCGGCCAAAAAGGGGACCAATTGAGCCGTGACCCCAGTGGAGGGAATCGCCGAAGCCGCGACCATCATGGCGTAGATTACCACTAGCTCCTGGGCCGATAAGCTCCATTTGCGTCCGATCCACTTGAGCGGAATGTTGACTAATAGCAGGAGGAAGAGGAGGAAAATCGCGCTCAGGGCGATGAAATCGCCGGTCCAATCGAGGGTCCCCATCACCAGAAGGCCATAGGGAAAAACCGTGTTGATCACCACGGCCATCAACGCGCCGACGAGCAAGGCACGATATGGCACCCATCTTTTATTGCTATCGACGAATTGACTCATAGCCTCTATTCGTCTTGGGGCGGTCGCCGGACAAGTTGCTCGGCCAATAGGTCGAGAAAATAGGCCGACGGTCTATCTGCGGGATTCGCTTGGAGCGCGCGCTGGTAAGCCATTGCCGCGGCTCGGTCGCGGTTTTGCAGCCGCATGATATCCCCCTCTAGCGCGTGCTCGCCAGCCTTGAAATAGACCTCAATTTTTTCTCGTACTATAGCAGAGGGCGTCGTCAACAGCGACAGGGCCGAGGTGCGGTGCGGTGCCAAATGCTCCAATACTTCCCACGAGCCGCTGCTGTAGCCCTTCGGGCTGACAAAGCTGATGTAGGGATGGTCGTCGGTGTTGAGAGGACCTTCTCCCACATAGCGCCGCAGGGCGACCTCGTCCATCACCAGAGTGTTCAAGAGCGCAAATGCGTTCCCCATGTCAATGTTCTCTAAGCTGCGATACACTCGCGGCGGTGTCATCTTCTCGTTGAGCATCTTCCAATCAATCGCCTGCGGCTGCATGGTCCCCACCATGATCGAGTAGTTGTTCGAGCGCCACAAGGTGGTGTGGGGAAAGACGTGCTGAAAGGTTCGCACGATGGTCTTGTAGTCGTCTGGCGGCAGGCCGTGAAAGGGCAGCCACTGGGCCATGATCCCGTCGGCACTCAGATGTGCCCGACACAACTCGTAAAATTCCTTTGTGTAGAGCACCCAGCTATCGGCGCTCGTCGGATGAGTGGCGTCTCCGGTGATGATCTGGTAGGTGTCGCGGCTGGAGAGGAGAAAATTGCGACCGTCGTCGATAACTAACTCGATATTCCACGCCGTCGGATTCTCGAGCACGTGGTGATTGAATTCGCCAAAGTGCAACCGGGCCGCGTCTATCACCTCCGGCACCAATTCGACGCAAGTAATGCGGCGCGGCTCGTACTGGGCTGCGCCCCCCAAGGCGATGCCGCCGCCCAAGGAGACGACCAAGACCTCTTGCGGATCGGGATGCAAGAGTAGGGGCAGATGGCCCAATAGGCGGAAAATTTGCAGCGAACTGTAGTCGGTAGGCACCTGGCCGCCCCCATTGAGCGCCATTTTGCGGAAACCATCGGTTTGCTGTTCGACGGTGATGACGCCTTCGGCCCCCTCTTGGTAAAACACCAGTTCTCGGTTGACCGCCGTCGGTTCCGCAATGCGTCGCAGTACATCCGAGGGTACTAGGACTAGCAGGAGTGCCAAACCCGCCGCCCCGCACCAGATCAGCCGCTTGCGTTGCTGGCTAACTAAGGCAAGGGTTAGGCCAACCAAGCCATTCAACGCGGCTAGTACCTTGACGCTCCACTCGGTTCCGAGTAGCGGGATCAGCACAAACCCCGTCACAAAGGCCCCCCCAACAGCACCCAAGCTGTTGACTGCGCCGATGTCCCCTATGCCGCGCCCCAACCGTGCCAGTTGCCGCGTGTAGATTTGGCCGACCAGCGGAAAGATAACGCCCATCGCCACGGTCGGCAGCAACATGATGGAGACGGCCGTAAAAAACACGCCGGTTCGCGACACCCACCACGAATCCGCCCGCTGGATCGGCTCCACGAGGACGGATAAATGGGCAAAGGCCAACACGGACAGGGCACCGCACGCGCCGATCAAAAACTGGATCCCGACAAAAATCGAGAGCAAATCTGGCCGCCGCGTCAGCAGCCGACTGCCCAGCCATCCCCCCAAGGCCAGTCCACTCAAAAAGGCCACCAAGACAATGCTGAACTCGTAGTGTGAGTTGAAGGAGAAACTCACCATCAACAGCCGCATCCACGCCACTTCGTAGCCTAGGGCGGCAAAACCGGAGATGGCAAAGCCGGCCAACACGCCCCACAGGATGCGGTCAGAGTGCGCGGTTTCTTTTGTTGCCGCCCCTTCATCGACGTCGACGGCTCGTTGCCCTCCCCACAGCCAAGCCGCGCCCGCGACCAAGAAATTCACCACGGCGATGGCTTGCGTCGTCCCCTGCAAACCCAGCCCTTCCATCAGTCCAAAGGTCGCCGCCAACACTCCGACGACTGCGCCCAGTGTGTTGATCGCATAGAGTTGTCCGACCCGACCGCCCAACCTGCCCAGCCGCCGCACCGCAAACTTGGCCATGACTGGTAGGGTGCCCCCCATCAGTGCCGTGGGGATCAGGAGCAAGGCAAAGCAGAGGCCGAAGCGGGCTAGGGAAAAGAGGTAGAAGTTCCCCTGTAATCCCACTAAAGCTCCGTAGGCATTGCCCAAATTCGCGCTGATGCTGGGAAAGAAAAGGGCGAAAAGACCGATGCCGACTTCTAGCGCGGCAAAAATCCGCAGGGGGTGCTTGCAGCGGTCGATGTACCGCCCCAAAACCCAGCTACCCAAGGCTAGGCCAGCCATGAAGGCGCTGAGCACGGTGCTAGTAGCTAGCAGGGTGGTGCCGAAGACCACGGTCAGCATCCGCGCCCACACTACCTGATAGACTAAGCTGCTGACTCCCGAAAAAAAGAACAGGACCAAGAGCGCCTTTTGTTCAGACTGCTCCAAGTCCCGATCGCGTTCTTCCACGCTGAATGCTCTTTTTAAGAAGTAATGTTACGCGCGAGTACGTTGATGCCGGGGTGCGCTTCGACAAGCTCAGCGCCCTGCTTTGATCGGCGCAATACGGGCTGAGCTTGTCGAAGCCCGCCAGCGGATGTAGGGGCGGTTCTCGAACCGCCCTTACTATGGTTCCTCTATAGTGAGTCGCTGATTTGTCTGGATGGGGCCGTCCAAGGTCTGCTCCTGACCCGAGGGCCAGCGCACTGTTAGGCGATCCACCGCCGCTGTCTCTCCCAAGCCAAAGTAGAGTCCATAAACGCTCTGCGACAGATACCCCGACTGTCCATCCTGCACTTGGGTATATACCTGATCGCCGGCCTCCACCGCGACCACCGCGCCCAACCCATCCCGATTCGACGACTTGCCCACTAGCACCACTTCCACATAGCGCACCGTCCGACGCTGACTCAGGTCGCTGAGCAAGACCAGCGGCACCCCATTGAATTCATTGGTCACAATGTCGAGATCGCCATCGCCCTCCACATCGAACAACGCCGACGAGCGCGTCCCCAAAGCACCGTACACCAGCAAGCCCCCTTCCTGCCCCTCGCAGCGCTTGTGCTTTAAATCCGCCTCGTCGCAGTCGAGGGCAAACCACGGCTGCGCGGTGCGATTGTCGCGTCGCGGCTCCACACCTAACACAAACTCGCTGTCTAGGAAGCCGCGTCCTTGGTCGTTGAGCAAGACAGTGTTGATCCCATAGCGAAAGGGGTAATTCATGCTCGAAGCCACGAACACATCCTGCCAGCCATCGGCGTTGAGATCGCCGCTGCTCAACCCCCACGGCCAATAATTTTCAGCACCGATTAGGTCGGAGATTTCTTCGAACTGCCCCCCGTCTAGGTGGTGGTAAAAGGCATTGCCGAAGATACTTAACCCCTCGCTGCGCAAAAAATCGTCTGGATATTGGATATACGACTTGATTTTTTCGTCCCAAGGCCCTACCGGCTGACTCATATCGGAGTGCATATCGGAGACGAAGAGATCCAGCCGACCGTCGTTGTCGTAGTCGAAGGCCTTGATTCCCATCGAACCCCACGGCGTTTTGGGGAACACCTCGCGGCTCTTTTTAACGAAATGCTGCCCTGCCACATTCTCGTAGTAGGAGTCGTGCCCCTGCATGTTGAGTACGTAGAGGTCTTGCCAGCCGTCTCCGTTGAAATCCACCGGACTGGCGTCGCCCGACCAGCTCGAATCCGACAACCCCGCTTCGTGCGAGACGTCGGCGAAAACCCGCTGCCCGAGATTCTTGAACAGTGTGCTCTGCTCGTAGCGCTCGGGCTTCAAATGCCCAGAGAAGGCGTCCTTGAAACCTCGGTAGTACTGATAGGTCGGCCCCGTCTCCAGTCGCGTTGGATCGACAGACGCCGTCCCCGTTTCGTCTTTGGTATAGATTCCCACATTGGTCACAAACAGATCCAGCAAGCCATCGTTATTGTAGTCGAAGAACTCACCGGACGACGAGTGCGCCTGCCAACCCGTGCCCGAATGCTCGGTTATATCCTCAAAGCGGCCAGCCCCGTCGTTGACCAAGAGCTGGTTGCCCAACCGCACGGCCGTGGCGTACAGATCGACATCGCCGTCGTTGTCAATGTCGCCAAACGACGCGCTCACCCCGATCCTATCGGCCAACTCCAAACTCGGCGTGGTGTAATTTTCAAAGCGCGCCCCGCTGAGATTGCGCCAGAGCTGATTGCCTCCCACTTGGGTCGTAAAGTAGAGGTCGTAGAGACCATCGCCATCCACGTCCCCCACGGCTAGCCCATTGCCATGATCGTAGTGGACCGGGATATGGTCCTTGGCTGAATCCTCTACCACTCTATTGCGAAATGTAATGCCGCTGGCTTTGAGTTGGTCGGTAAAGGAGAAGTCGCAAAAGACCTCGTAGGCTTGGGCCGCCTCCAATTGGGCTTGCTGGCGGGGCACCAACCACGACGGGTCGACGATTGCGGCCGGTTCGGGAAAGGGCTTGAGAATTTTTGCCGATCTTGAGGTGTCAGATTCAGCGTGGGCGGTTTTTAAGGAAGTGAACGCAAGAATACACAGCGCAAAGAGGAAAGCTGCCTGATAATTCGGCATGGTCTATATTTTCGACGTATTTGGGCGTTTATGAGAGTGATTTTGCGTTGAGATGGGCGTTAAAAAAAGTAGCATGTACTCCTTATGTCAAGCGATTGTGCCTTGCCGCCCCGGCCTTGTGTCGGATATTATGGACTCCCGCAGAAAGCCAAAGTCCTGAGCTTACGCAAACCATGGTCTTCTACTCATCGGTCCATCGTCTTTTCTTGCTATTCGCAATGGTTTCTCTACCCGCGATGGCCCAATACGAAGTGACCATAGAAGGCAAAGCCTATCAACTCATCCTCGCCCGCGACCTCGCCGCAGCAATCCAACAAGCCCCTGCCGACACCACACTCGAATACAATCGCATTGTGGTGCAGGGGCCGCTTGAATTGACCGGCGACACCCTGCGCGCGGCGCTCGCCTTTGAGGACGTGCGTTTTACCAATCCCGTGGTCTTAGAACGCGCCGTTTTTCTACAACCGATGCGCTTTGCTCGCGCCCACTTTCAACAGGGTATCTCCCTGCTGGAAACCCGCTTCGGAGGTGGATTTTCCTGCCGCGACTGCCGCGTAGTGGGCACGGCTAATTGCAAACGGACTGTGTTTGCCGACGAAGTAGATTTTTCGGCCACCCAGTTTTCCGGCGCGGCCTTTTTTCAGCAGACCGACTTTGGCGGCGAAACTACCTTTGAACGTACGCAATTTGAAGACGCGACCTATTTCGATCAGACTGAGTTCGCTCGCTCCACTTCTTTTCAGGATGCTTTCTTTGCGGATTTGGCCTCTTTCAAAGGAGCGGCGTGGCAATCGACCGTTTCCTTTGCCGGCGCTCGCTTTGGTGAGGACGCCCTGTTCGCGCAAAGCCGCTTTGCGGGAGCCGCTGTGTTCACTGCGGCCTACTTCCGCAGCGCAGCCCATTTCGAGCGCGCCGATTTCTCCGCTACGGCCTCCTTCCGCCGCATCGTCTTTGCAGGTCCGGCCCGGTTTGGAGATGCCCACTTTCGCACGTCAGCGTTCTTTGTCGATAGCCGCTTCAAACAGGAGGCCGCCTTTGCTGGCGTGACCTTTGCCCAGCCTTTTCGCCCCGATGCCCACTTTAGTGTTGCTCCCGACTTAGCCGATGTGACCGCTCCTTCCATAGACCTAACGAAACCCGAGGCCAAAGCCCGCTCGGTTCCACTGCCAGACACTACCGACCCTAGTTGCAACCCCATTCAATTGGTCGATATAACCCAAGCGGCTGGTATAGACTTTAAGCACTACAACGGCTTTTCGGGCGAATACTACTACGTCGAAACCTTTGGTTCCGGGGCGGCTTTCCTCGACGTTGACGGCGATGGCTGGCTCGATCTCTATCTGGTCAACGGCGCACCCCTAATCGGCGAGCGCCCCGATCCGATTCCCACCAATCGCCTGTACCACAACATTGGCACTGGTCGCTTCGCCGATGTGACGGCAGCCTCGGGAGCCGGGCACACCGGATACGGCATGGGCTGTGCGGCTGCTGATTACGATGGGGATGGAGACGTGGATCTCTACGTGACCAACGTTGGCCCCAACCTCTTGTTGCGCAACGAGGGAGGCGGGCGCTTTGCCGACGCGACCGCCGCCGTGGGTGGGGCCGATGCCCGATGGGGTACTAGTTGCGGCTTTCTAGATTACGACCTTGATGGCGATTTGGATCTTTACGCGACCAATTACGTGGAGTTTGACCCGCAGAACAATATCGTCTGTGCCGAGGGCGGCATCCGCTCCTATTGCGAGCCGAAGTTCTACGAGCCGGTAGGCGATGTGCTCTACCGCAACGAAGACGGCCAATTCCGCGATGTGACGTTGGAAATGGGAATCATCCACAAGGGGCGCGGCTTGGGCGTGGCCTTCGCGGATTACGATCTAGACGGCGACACCGACGTGTACGTGGCCAACGACGGCACGATGAACTTCCTCTACCAAAACCAAGGGAATCACTTTGCCGAGGTCGGCCTCTACGCCGGAGGGCGCTACAACGAGGACGGCTTGGCCGAAGCTGGCATGGGGGTGGAATTCGGGGATTGGGACAACGACGGGTTGCAAGATATTTTTGTGACCAACTTCGCCCAGGAGACCAATACCTTGTACGGCAATGATGGGCAGGGGCAATTCTACGACATCACCCAACGCGCCGGCTTGGCTGAGTATAGCTACAAACCGCTGGGCTTTGGCACTAATTTTTTCGACTACGACAATGACGGCGACCTAGACCTGTTTGTCGCCAATGGCCACGTCATGGACAAAATCACCCAAGTACACCCCGACCATGCCTATCCGCAACCCAATCAGGTGCTCTGCAACCAGCGGGGGAGCCGCTTTGTCGATGTCTCTGCTAGGCTAGGCTCCGCGCTCGCGGTGGCGGCGGTAAGCCGCGCTTCGGCCACGGCCGACTACGACAACGATGGAGACCTCGACCTGCTAGTGACCAATGTTGCCGCCGTCCCCAACCTGCTGCGCAACGACGGGGGCAACCGGCAGCACTGGTTGACGATTCAGTTGGGGAACACCGCGCAGCACGCTCGCGTCGCCGTGACGGCCGGTGGGCAGCGCCAAGTTAAGGAGCGTCAGTCGGGCGGTAGTTATCTTGCGAGTAGCGATCCCCGTCTTCATTTTGGCCTAGGAGAGGCCACCGAGGCCACAGTCGAAATCCGCTGGCCCGACGGCACGTTGCAGACAATGGAAGGGGTGGCGGCCAATCAGATCCTGCACATAATTCAATCCAAACCCTGATGCCAAGAAGTTGCAAATGATCACCAACTCCCTCGTACCACGACCGCTATACGGCCTCTTCGCTGTCCTCCTAATTCTGGGAGCGGCCTGCTCCCAAGACCCCGATGACGACTCCTTAGAAAAGCACCTCCGCCTCACCCGCCAAAATCCCACTGCGCCACCCGCGTACTACAATTTGGCCGTAGCCTATACGCAAGTTGGCCGCTACGACGAAGCCCAGCAAAACTATGCCAAAGCCCTCGACCTCGATCCAAACTACGCCCTCGCCCACGATGGCTTGGGGCTTTTGGCCCAGCGGCGCGGAGCCTTGGACGAAGCCGCGGCCCACTTTCAAAAAGCCCTTGACCTCGACTCCACCTTGGCTGCGACGAGCAATAATCTGGGCAATATTCACTACCAAGAAGGAGCCTTGGAAAAAGCCGTCGTCGCGTATCAAGCGGCCGTGCGCCAAGCCCCAGGGGACATCGCGTTCTACATCAATCTCGCCCGAGCTCTGCGCGACCTGCGAGAATTTGACCAAGCAGTGGCCGTCTTGTTGCGGGCCGTTGATCGCGACCCATTTTCCCGGGAAGTTCACGCGGCCTTGGGTCATCTTTACGCCGAAGATTTGCGCGTTGAAGATGCGGTGGCCGCCTATGGCGAGGCCCTCCGCATTGCGCCCAGTGCCGACCTCCACATCCGCTTGGGAGATGTCTATACTCGCGTTGAAAAACTGGACGAGGCGGTGCGCGAATACGAAAGCGCCTTGGAGTTGGACCAAGATAATGCCGAAGCTCGTTACAAGTTGGGGGCTATCTATGCCACCCAGCAGCGCATTCCCGAAGCAGTGGCTTTAGCCGAAAAAGCCGTCGCACTAGATTCGACCCAGACGGCGGCCTTGCAGCTTTTGGCGCGACTGTATGTCAACCAAGGTTTTTACGACAAGGCCGAAAGAGCACTGATGCAAGCCATTGAAACTGATCCCAGCTTGATGGAAGCCCGCAGCGAACTAGGGGCGCTCTACATCCGCCAAACTCAGTACCAAAAAGCCGAAGCGGTCTTAAAAGAAGCCGTGGAAAAGGATCCACAGCACGGCGAATCTTGGCGTCAGTTGGGTCTGCTCTATAGCGATTTGAATCGCCCCGAGGAAGCGGCCAAGATGCTGCACCAAGTTCTCGCCATTAATCCCTTACATCCGGAAGCCCTCTACAACTTAGCTAACGCTCTCCTTGCTCTTGGGCAAACGACCGAGGCAGAGCACCTACAAAACCGTTTTGAACGCCTTGGACGTCTTCACGACCACATCAATCAGCTACAGCAGACGCTCGACGCTACTCCGGCCAACATAGCTGCCCGCTTGCGTCTGGCGCGTGCTTACTTAGCGCTTCGGCAGTGGGAAAAGGCCGAAGCCCAGTACCGGTCGCTGCTTTCTGTTGCACCCACCCATCTGGAGGCGCGCCTCCAGCTAAGTGGCCTCTACGCCCAGCACGGCAAGCTCGCTAGGGCACTGCGGGTGTGCGAAGAGGCCCTAGCGCACAGTCCCCCGGACTCGGCCCTCTATAAAATTTACTTTGCGCTCGGTCATCTCTACCACGCACAGGGCCGTATTGAGGAGGCCGAGGCCGCCTTAGAGCGCACGTTGGCCTTAGCGCCTACTCACGCCCAAGCCTATAACAATTTGGGCAATCTCTACCTAGAAAAGAACGATCTCCAACAGGCGGAGACGGCTTACCAAAAGGCGCTTGAAGTAGCGCCCGACTTTGCCGAGGCCCATTACAACTTGGGCCACCTCTATGCCCAACAGAAGGCCCATGCCAAGGCAGAGCGCCAGTACCAAGCCGCTCTGCGTGTGGATTCTACTTACGCCAGAGCGCATTATGCACTTGGCGTTCTCTACCAAGAGTCGGCGCAGCCTCGCCAAGCCGTCCGCGCGTACAAGCATTTTCTCGCGCAGTGGCGGGGCGATCCCCGCCTAATCCAATCTGCTCAAGAGGCGTTAGCACAACTGGCAGATTTCCAGTAGAGCAGGTCCATAGATAGCGGTCATTCCACGACCGCGCTACATTGTTGCAACGAGGAGAAATGAGGATAACAATGAGAACAGCATTCGCCGGTATTTTCTTGGTCGCACTGATGGCTACTCAGACGGCAGCCTTCTCGCAAACCGAGTTTCACCTGCAGTACGGCAAACACAAGAATCCATTCTCGGCAGCCACACAACAGACTTTTGTATTTACTGTGCAACAGGCTGCGGGATGGAAATTGGGCGACAGCTTCTTCTTTATCGACTACCTCGATGACGACGAGCGCGACGGTTTCAACGACCGAGATTTCTACGGCGAGTGGTATCCAACCCTGAGTCTCGGCAAGCTGGCCAACAAGGAATTGCGCGTCGGCCCCATTCGGGATTTTGCCTTAATCGCCGGGGTCAACGTCGGCGGCGACGCCAACGTCGTGAAGTACCTGCCCGGTCTGCGGGCCTCTTGGGACCTGCCGGGATTCGCGTTCCTGAATACGGACCTGACGGCCTATATCGACGACAACATTGGCGTCGAAGGTGGCGGTGCCCCCAAAGAGGACAATAGCTTCATACTCGACGTCAATTGGGCCTTGCCCATCAATGTTGGCAGTCTGTCCTTGGCCATTGTCGGCCATGCTGAGTACTTGGGTGGTCGCACCAATGAATTCGGCGAAAACGTCAAGGATTCCATTCTCGCTCAGCCGCAGTTTACCTGGGACCTGGGCAAAGTGGTCGGAGCACCCAATCAGCTCATGGTTGGCATTGAGTACCAATACTGGCTCAATAAGCTCGGAACGGATGAAGATGAGAGTACGGCCCAGTTGTTGGTGGTATGGCGTTTGTGAAAGTGACCGGAGATTTTTGGCGTGAGTATGAGGTGGTGCATCGGTTGAGTTCGTCGCATCTTTCTCCAGACGGATTTTCAGTGCAACTTGATTGAAAGGGTGAATTAGGCAATGGCGCAAGTAAATGAATACATCCGCTACGAGCCGGACGATCGACCTCCCCACTCCATCGCCGCTGGGGTTGGCTTTCAGGCTGCGGTGGTTATCATCGCGCCGGTGGTGCTCAGCGCGATCATTATTGGCCGGGTGGCCAACCAGCCGGAGAGTTATCTGACTTGGATCGCCTTCGCGGCGCTGCTGATCAGTGGAGTGAGCACGATTCTGCAAGCGGTGCGGGTCGGACGGGTCGGGGCCGGGCACGTGCTCGTCATGGGGACCTCCGGTGCCTTCATCGCGGTCTGTATCGCGGCACTGGTGAAGGGCGGACCGGCCCTGATGGCGAGTCTGATCGTCGTCTCGTCGCTGTTTCAGTTTGCCCTAGCCGCGCGGCTTTCGCTATTGCGCCGGATCCTCACACCGGTCGTCTCCGGCACGGTGATCATGCTGATCGCCGTCACGGTCATGCCGATCGTTTTCGGCTTGCTGACGGATGTGCCCGAGGGTATGCCGTCGTCCGCTGCTCCGACTGCGGCCGGCGCGACGCTCGCTACTCTTGTGGTGTTGGCGCTGTGCGCCCCAGGGGCTTGGCGACTGTGGGCACCGCTCATCAGTATTGCGGTGGGTTGCGCCGCGGCGGCCCCTTTTGGACTGTTTAACATTCAGCCCGTAATCGACGCGCCTTGGATCGGTTTTCCCGATGGCGCCTGGCCGGGATTGGACCTGACGTTCAGTGCAGAATTCTGGGCGCTGCTGCCGGCGTTTGTGGTCGTAACCTTGGTAGGCGCGATTGAAACCATTGGCGACGGCATTGCCATTCAACGGGTCTCGCGGCGTCGGCCGCGGGCAACTGATTTTCGCTTGGTCCAGGGTGCTCTCAACGCCGATGGGACGGGCAACCTGTTGTCCGGGCTGCTCGGGGCACCCCCCAACACGACCTACTCAACAAGCATATCGCTCGCCGAACTCACCGGGGTTGCCGCGCGCCGCGTTGGAGTATATGTCGGGGCCATCTTTGCGGTGCTGGCCTTATCGCCCAAGGTGACGGCTCTCCTGATTGCGATTCCCAATCCCGTGGGCGCGGCCTATGTAACCCTGCTGATAGGCATACTTTTCGTGCAGGGTATGAAGCTGGTCGTCGAGAGCGGCCTCAATAGCCGCAAAGCCGTGGTGGTGGGGCTGTCGTTTTGGATTGGGGTGGGCTTTCAGGATCAGGTGATCTTCGCCGATTTACTGGGCAAGACGTGGGGCACCTTGCTCGGCAACGGCATGACCGCTGGGGGTATTGCCGCGATTCTGCTGACCGCGTTTATGGAGTTGACGGGTCCGCGCCGCCGACGTATAGAGGTCGAATTAGCCGTTGCCTCGCTGCCCAAGATCGACGAGTTCCTCCGCGCCTTTGCCGCGAAAATCGGCTGGGACGATCCGGCGACCGAGCGGCTGTGCGCTGCCGGAGAAGAGACTTTGGCGATTCTGGCGCAACAAGCTGAGGACGATGCGGCCAACGGACGGCAGTTGATCCTCTCCGCACGGCCCGCCGAAGGGGCGGTGGAACTGGAATTTTTGGCGACTGCTGCGGGAGAAAATCTCGAAGATCGGCTGGCGTATCTGAGCGAACAGCCCGAGATAATAGACGAACACGAGATTTCGTTCCGGCTGTTGCGGCACTACGCCTCTGCGGTGCGGCACCAGAAATACCACGACCTAGATATCATTGCGGTGCAGGTCGAGCGCGCGCCTTAGAATCAGTGGTCAGTGGCCAGTGATCAGTGGTTAGTTCCCCGCACCCGATGGGCCGGGGTGGAACTGGCCACCGGCCACTAACCACTAACCACTATTTATGCAGATGGTGCTCGGCCCGTTTGGGATGTTCGACAGCGAACTTAAAAGAGGGCAACGCTAAAGTCTCCAGTTGTTCTCGTCCCTCGGTGACCCGAATGATCGAGTTCACTGGCACTTCAGCGAACACTTGCTCTCGGCCACTTTTCGGCCAAAAAACCACTAGCTGCGCCACTCGCTCCGCTGAACCCAACCCCACGTACTGACGCAGTGGATTGCCGCCAAAACTGCCGCCGCTGCCGACCCAGCGGTACAGCGACCGCCTTTGGCCTCCCTCCACCACATCGACCCGTAGCTGCGTCCCAATCCCCGATCGATTCGACTCCACTCCCACCACCTCAACCGCTAGCCAGCCGTGACCAAATCCTGGGTTCTCGTATAGCACATCGGCGAAGCCGTCGCCGCGATAGGCCCCGCCCATCTGCTCGAATATATCCACATCGCCATCGTGGTCCACATCGGCAAATACGACCCCATGCCCCTTCTGCAGATGCCCCAACCCGCTGGCAAAAGTCACATCGACAAAGCGCTGACCCGCTTGGTTCCAATACAGCACATTGGGCATCAGCTCGGCGTAATCGGTGTCGCCGGTGCCCAAGTAGAAATCCAAAAAACCATCGTGGTCTAAATCGCCAAAATTGGCTCCCATAGGTTTGGTCGGCTGCGCGAGGTGGCGATCTTGGGACACGTCCGCAAAGCCGCCTTGGCCATCGCCGCGATACAGCCGCGCCTGCTCCACGGACACTGAGTGGCCCAAATGCGCGGCGGCGATGTCGGCGATGGTGGCCGCATAAGCGGCGACGAACAGGTCGAGGTAGCCGTCGTTGTCGAAGTCCCAAAACCAGGCTGGGAAGCTAGCCCGGGGGGAAACGACGCCGAGGGTGGGAGCTACATCGGTGAAGGTGCCGTCGCCTTGATTGCGGTAGAGCCGATTGGGCTGCCCGAGATTGGACACGTATAGGTCGGGCCAGCGGTCCCCGTCGTAGTCGCCCCAGACGACGGCTTTGGCGTGGGCGTATTGGTCAACGCCGGCGGTGGGAGCCACATCGGCGAAGGTGCCGTCGCCTTGGTTGTGAAAGAGTTGGCCGGGGGCTACAAAAGTGTCGGTGGTTTCATTGCCGATATAGAGGTCGAGATCGCCGTCGAGGTCGTAGTCGGCCCAGGCGGCGGTTTGGGTTGGGTAGTGGTCTTGTCCCAGACCGGCGGCAAAGGTCGCGTCGAAGAAGGTGCCATTGCCTGCATTCCGCAGCAGCGAATTGGGGTGCTGGCCATGCTCGCCGAACCAAGCCCCGCGCAGAACGAGCAGATCGAGATGGCCGTCGTTGTCGTAGTCAGCTTGCACCAAGTTGAGTCCGCCCAACAGCCCGTTGAGGTTGGCCTCCTCGGTTCGCTCTGCAAAGGTGCCATCCCCCCCATTGCGGAAAAAGCGCAGTTGTCCGGCCAAGTCCGATGTCGAGACGAAGAAATCGAGATACCCGTCGCCGTCGAAGTCGTCGGCCACGGCCCCGCCAGAGAGGCTGAAGGTGTCCAGTCCGAGCGCAGGGGCCACATTGACCCAGCGCGGGAACGCTGCTTGGGACTCAAAGGCTTGGGGGGGAATCCGATGAGCGGGCGGTACCCCCTCGGGATACTGCCCCAAGGTCATATAGGCGATGTTGAGCAGCCAGCGGGCACTTAGGCGCAGGCGCTCTTCTGCGGCGGTATTATCGAGCACGGCTTGGAAATAGGGGATGGCTTGGCGCGACCCTTCGGGGAGGGTATGGAAGCCGCCGGGGCGAATGGGCAGGATGCAGTGCTCGGCGTTGGGGTTGAGGACGCAGTTTTGGGTTTCCCCTAAGCGCAGCCACGCCAGCCCTAGGCGAAAGTGTATCTCATTGACTACCTGAGCAGGGACCGAGTGTTGCCCCGCGAGCATCTTTTCGGCCGCGGCGAGATGATCTAGGGCGCGGCGTTCCTGTCCCAAGAAAAGTTCGGCGATCCCCAGGCGGAAATAGAGACTAATTCGGTCTTGGACGGGAGCTGAGTCGGGCAGCGCCTGCAATTGGTCTTCTAACTGTCGTAGCTGACCTTCGCCCTGATAGGGATTCTCGTCGAGGTTTTGCGCGCGAACCTCCTGCAAAAGGGCCACCATTTTTCGATGGCTTTCCTCTTGCGAGAGCGAGGCGGCGTAGCTGGCCGAAATTGTGAACAAGAACAAAAAGGACAGCACATAAGGCATGAATGGCTGCGGGATATCCGCGTTTCTAGGCGACGAACCCCCGGGTTTTGATAGGGACTTTAAGTCCATTACATTGCTCCCTAGGCTGTTTCCTCATAATAGTACGACGAATTGACAACGCCGCCCAATCTGCGTAGGGTTCGGCGCCTTCATGTACATGTAGAGTGAAATGCTTAAATTTCCCCGCGCGTCCCACTTCGCCAGTCTGTTGGTCCTATTGCTCTTTCGGTTCGCTTTTGCCGACGAGATTCGCTTCGACTCGGCGCGCGACTGGGCTACTTGGTCCCTCCCGCACGGCATCGTCGAAGCCACGCCCGCTGGCCGCTTGCAGCCGGTGGCCATCCGCCGCAATGTAGATGCTGTCGCCAACATCGCCCTTTTTGGCGGTGGCATCCACGCGGCTGGTTCCAATGCGTCCCAAGCGCCCTTGGTCATCGACGGCGACTTGACGACCGGCTGGCACCCGGACCCGCAGGCTCCGCCCGACACTTGGTTCCTCGATTTGGATCTCGGCCGCGGCGTCTTTGCCACCCGCGTCGTCCTCGATTTTGCCACCGACGCCCCACCCTTCTCGCTTGTTGACCTGCTGCTGTCCACGGGCGAGCCGCAAATCGATCAGAGCAACACCTCGTTCAACGAGGTGCTGGTGTTTCGCACCCAACATCGCTTTAAGAAAAATGCCAGCCACCGCGTGGTCTTTGAGCTGGACCAGCCGATCCACACGCCCATCCGCTATGTGCGCGTCAAGAATCTCCTGCCCGTAGAAGGGGCACGTCTCGCCGAAATCAGCGTCGAGGAATTCGGGGACAACTTGGCGCTTAACCTGCTAGAGCGCAGCGGTAGCATCCACATCCAGATCGGCGAGGATGCCGACGACGACGTGCCGCTGGGCAACGCCATCCAGCTAGCCGACGGCGATTTCTTTACCCGCTTCCGCTACGGTCGCGCCGTGCGCAGTCCAGAAGACGTGTGGGGCGAGATCACCTTAGATTTAGGGGCAATCTATTGGATCGACTGGATTCGCTTGGTCAGCGGCATCGTGCCCCGGCCCACCAACCGGCCTGGAGCCGTGGCGGGCATCATCGGCGACCGGACGCTTTCGCTGCGCCGCTTTGATCTCAACCTCTACGAAGTGCTGACCTCGGACGGCTCGCTTGCGCCCGACGGCAGCTTTATCTGGGAGCGCAAGTTCCTCAACCGTCGCTCGGGCACCAACTACCGACAGGGCTTTGCCGACCACGCCTTCCCGCCGACGGCCACCCGCTTCCTGCGTCTCAACTGGCTCATCTGGGACGCCAACTGCGGCGGCAATTGCGGTGCGGCTTCAGGGATCTTAGAGGAACTGATGATTTATGGTCGCGGTTTCCCGCGCGAAGTGCAGTTCGGGTCGGGACTGATTGACTTAGGCGACGATAAGAACATCACCGCCCTGCGCTGGGATGCGGATACCCCGCCGGGGACGGCTGTTGAGATCCGCTCGCGCTCGGGGAACTCGCTCGACCTCGACGTTGCTTATCACGACAAAAACGGCAAGTCCGTCACCGCGGCTCGCTACGAGAAACTCATCCCCTCGTTCCGCGGTCGCATCGACACGACTTTCTCCCCGGGGGCAGACTGGAGCCCGTGGAGCAATATCTACAGTGCTTCAGGCACGGCCTTTCTCTCGCCCTCGCCGCGTCGCTACTTGGAACTAGACTTGCGTCTGACTTCGAATGACCCGCTCGTCGCCGCGGCGCTCGATCACATTACCTTGGAATTCTCGCCCCCGCTGGCCGAAGGTCTATTCGGCGAGATTTTCCCCTCCCAAGTCGAGCCAGGAGTTGAGCACGAATTTAGCTATTTCCTCCAAGCCCGCTCCGCCCCGCGCGGCTTTGACCGCATCGCCCTCGAAGCCCCCAGCGCGTTGCACTTTATCGAAGCGCTGGTCGATGGTGAGTCTGCTGCCGTTGTTGTTGACACAACCAAGGGCCGCCTCGGTCTGCACTTTTCCGCACCGATTCGCAGCCGCCAACTAGTCGAGTTGCGCTTTGTTACGTCCGTCTTCGTCCAGGCGACGCGCTTTATCGCCTTCCTCGAAGATGGCGAAATCCGCCAGCGCGTTGATCCTGGCAATGCCAGCGACCACGTCGCCAGCGACTCCGACGTCGTCCGCTTCGCCGTTGGGAGCGATTTACTCAAAAACTTGGTGCTCAATACACCCGTCGTCACGCCCAACGGCGACGGCATCAACGACGATCTGCGCCTCTCGGTCCACGTGGTCAATGTCCTCGAACCGCGTCCCCTGTGCCTGCGCCTTGGCGATTTGTCTGGGCGCATTGCCTACGAGCACTGTGGCGAAATCCGCGCAGGAGAGCTTGTGCTGGTTTGGGACGGGAGAGACCATACGGGTAAACGCGTAGCGCCCGGCGCGTACATCGCGGCCTTGCAGATCGAAGGAGATGCCCGGCAGCAGAGCGTACATCGCGCCGTTGCAGTCGCTTACTGAAGCGGCACTATCGATCCCACGGAGATGCAAACGTCGGTCCATTGGCATACCGCTGCATCCCGATCTCCAGCGTTTCTCCGGCCCCTGGCGCTAGCTCCACGGCAAAGGCCGAGTCGTCTATCGCGGTTTCCTTCCCGCCCACGCGCACGCTCGTAAACTGGTGTTCGGCGTAGGCTCCGCCCTGTACGATTACTGCGCGCCCGGCTACTGGGTCTGTGTTTACCAGCTTCAGTGTCATGGAGTCCGCGCCTAGTCGCTCCACCAGCGCCCCCACTCCTTCGGGCATCCCCGCCCGCCCGGCCTGCGGATCGAAGTAGCGCACTCGGCAGTGCAGCGGCGAGCCGTGGCGCGGCGTCAGCCCGCCCAACATGAGTTGGGTTAGCCCCCCCGGAATGGCGGGGTTGAATGGGTTGGGATTGTCCGACAGCCGGGTGTCTGGCGTCGTTGGGTCGCGGCGCACCTTTTCCATTTGCGCGCGGAGGCGGGCAAAGTCGGCCTGTAGCGCCGCTTCTGGGTAGGCGGAGTCGCGTCCCTCCAAGAAGCCGAACCAGCCGCTGTCTGCGTTTAGTCGGCTCAGATCGGCTCGGTCCATCGACCAGTAGTACACCTCTTGTGCTCCGTGCGCGTACTTTGCTGGCCGGAATTCGTACCAGCCTTCGTCCCCGTGCATGTGCGGGTACATCATCTGCCCGTCGATTTCTTTTCCGTTGGCGTTGACTTTGTCGATCATCTGCCGCCACACATCGACGAATTTCTGCTCGCCCGACAGCAACAGCGCGTTGCCAAAGCCCGAAATCCCCAGCCCGTGCGTGTTGCGGCTGGACATCTCCCCAGTCTGGGGCACTTCGACCGTAAAGGCCCAGCCGTAACACCCTCCGTACCACTTGCCGTCGCACTCGCCGCCGATGGTCCCATCGAGTCCGATATTGGTGGGGATGATCCCGTCGTTGGCGAGCGTGCGCTGCCGCCAAGCTTCGACGTATTCGAGTACCCAGTCCTTGTACTGGTCTTCGCCCGTCAGCGCGTACGCGTTCAGCCCCAAAGCCGTCGCGACCATGTTCTGCGGATGGTCGCCGACGACATCGGTGTAGTCTTTGAAGTGGGCCAGCATCTCCTCGAAGTTGCGCTCTCCGTGCAGGGGAATGAAGCGCTCCTGCACCTCGTCGAGCGGATCGCCGGCCCAGTCGAGCGCCGTGGCCTTGCGCAGCAGCGGCCCGCGGCTGCCATTGAACAGGCTCTTGATGATTTTGCGTTCGGGGTCGTAGTTGGGTGCTTGCGGGTCGTCGCCCATGTAAAATCCGGCGTAGCGCCGCACCCGTTGCTCAAAGGCTTGCTCGCGTGGGTTCATCAAGCCGTGCAGGTTGAACGTAGTCAGCCCTTCCCCGTTGTGTACCCAGTCGAACATCACCGGAAATTCGCGATAGTACATCCCGTCCCGGGTAAAGGGCACCTCCGTGGTCTTGGCCTCGGTGTATTGCTTGAGATGTCCCTCCCAAGCCAACTGGCACATATCGTATAGATGGGCTCCACCTCCCAGTGTGTAGAGTACGGGCCAGTGGACCAAATTCTCGATGGCGTCGTCCGGCCCGTCGTTGCCGCCCCAGCGCGGGATGCATTCTAAATACCCCCGTTCGTCGAAGTATTTGTCGAAAAATTCTGTGCATCCTCTAGTTTGCGCCCGAATCAGTTCCCACTCCAGCAGTGCCCAAGCGGGTGGAGGCATCGGAGTGTCAATGGCGATGGCGCGGGGATTTAGATAGCTCATGGATCGCTCCTTTAGTAAATAAGTTGTGTGCGTCTGCCGGTACAATTTGGTCCGGCCAAACCACGGCGTTTGCGCCCCGTAATGAGCGTCATACCCAGCCTATGGTCAACCAAACGTCGCCTGTTTCGTTGACAAGAGTCCTGTCGCGCAATATGTATTTTGCCAGCCGGCGACCGCCAATGCACACAGGAGTGTTGTGAGAACATGACGCAACCGCCCTATCCTCAGCACCTCAATCCCAGGCTGATGCCTGCAATCGCCGAGGATGTGGCTTTCTTCCGCAAGTGGGGCTACCTCGTCATCGAAGACGCCATCACCGAGGCGCAGGTCGAGATCCTGCGCACGGCTCTCGACGCGGCCTGCGCGCGCGGGGATAGCAGGCAGTTTATCCACCAGCTCTTAGAAGAGGACGAGGACTTTGCCTTCCTGCTCGACAATCCGCCCGTGCTGGAGAGGATGCAGGCCATTCTGGGCACCTGCGTCCAGCTCCACAGTGCCACGGCCCGCATTACTGAGCCGGGACAGGAGGAGCAGAACTGGCACCGCGACGTGCCTTGGCCCATTGATCCCGACGGCACGCCCTACGGTGCGCTGCCCGGTCAGATCAACTGCGGCTACTACCTGGACGAATTAGACGAGGACAACGGTGCCATCGTCATCGTCCCCGGCAGCCACCGCGCCCCTTTCCGCCCGCCCGAGGGGCATCCGCGCTTCCCGGAGGAGAAGAGGGTTTTCGCCCGACCGGGTCAGGCGGTGATGTTTGACGGCTGCCTCTACCACCGAGGCGCGGCCAACCGTTCGTCGGTGCGCCGCCGCGTTTGCCTGATGTGTTACCAGACCGCTTGGATGAAATCCCGCGAGCCCTTTGACGGCCCTTTTGCGCAAAAAATTCGCGAAACGGGTACCGACCAGCAGAAAATGCTGATGGGCGCTATCGAAAAATGGTAAGGAGGAACTAACCATGTTGACCACTGCACAAGTTGAACACTACCACACCGAAGGCTACGTCGCTGTGCCCGGCTTTCTCAGCGCCGAGGAGGTCGCGGCCTTCCTGCGCGAGATGGACGCCGTCAGCGCCGGCAATACGTTCGCCAACCACGATGTCACCCGGATGGAGATGGAGCCTAACCAGCCTCCTGACGGCACGCAGGTGCGCCGCTTGTACGAGCCTTGTAGTCACTACGAGGTCTTCCGGGAATTCTCCGCATCGGAGCGGCTCCTCGACGCGGTCGAAGCCCTGCTCGGCCCGGACTTGGTCTTCCACTACAGCAAGATCAATATGAAACCGGCTGGCGTTGGCTCGCCCGTTGAGTGGCACCAGGACCTTTCCTACTACCCGCTGACCCATCGCGGCTCGGTGAGCATCCTCTTTTATCTCGACGATGCGAGTGTTGAAAACGGCTGTTTGCAAGTCATCCCCCGCCGCCATCAGAGTGATCTGCTGTCGCACAGCACGGACGGATTTTTTCAAGGCCGGGTTACCGAAGCGGTTGATCAATCGCTAGCCGTGCCGGTTCCCGGCGCAGCGGGCACGGTCATCTTCATGCATGCGATGACTCCCCATGCTTCCATCGCCAATGTTTCCGACAAGCCGCGGCGCACCCTGATCCTAAGCTACCGCGCCGCCGATGCGTTTCCGATCTACACCGGCGAGATGACGTATAAGACCGAGGCTAATGCGCGTCTAGTCCGCGGTCGGTTCGCGCATACAGCGCGCTTTGAGGACCGCACCTTTCCCATCCCGCTGTACAAGGACGCCATCTCCTCGCTCTACGATTTGCAGGAGCGCTCGCGTCAAGGGCAGATGGTGGCCGAGAATGTTTGACGGCGGGAAGGATTCTTCACACCTACGGACCCGGGTTGCCTATTACCATCAGGAATTTGGCTCGGTTTGGGTAGCCACTTATTTTGTAGGTTCAAAATGGCCAAAATCTAAGGAGAGTGAGAATGTTCAATTCATCTGTGCGCCGTGAAGCACGTGAAAAGTTAGAGAAGGCGGTTAACAGACACGAGTTTATCCGCAAGAGCGTCGAGCGTGCGAGTGTGCAGCTTTTCAAGCAACGACAGCGTGCGGCTGGAGAGGTAATCGAACGAGTCGAGGAGTATGTGAATCTGCTCTCGAATTCGCCCAAGGAATTCGAGAGATCGGTTGCCCGGTATCGCATCGAGGTTAGTCGATTCGATAAGACGGTTCAGCGTCTCGATGTGGAAGCCATCAAAGCTAGCAATATCGCGAGTACTACGGGTGCAGTTGGGGGTACCGCGGGTGTGGGAGTTGCCGCGCTCGGTCCAACCGCGGCTATGGCAGTGGCAACTACCTTTGGCACGGCATCAACTGGGACAGCAATCTCCGCTCTATCCGGTGCTGCGGCCACGAATGCTGCCCTCGCTTGGCTCGGAGGTGGAGCCATTGCTGCTGGAGGCGGTGGTATGGCTGCCGGAAAAGTCCTTTTGGCCTTTGCAGGACCTGTAGGATGGACAATCGGAGGTCTCGCTCTTGGAGGGTCAGCAATCTACCTCAACAAGCGCAATAAGGAGATCGCCGAAAAGGCGACACAGGAGCGCGTCAAGGTCGAAGCGGAAGTTCGCTCCCTAGAGACGGCCAACCGAGAGATTAAGGGGCTTGGACAACGTACGAAAGAGCACTCAGAGGGATGCTTGGCTGGGCTCGATTGGCTTACAAACCATGCTCCGAAAAACTATCGGCAGTTTAATTTGGGACAGAAAGAGAGACTTACGGCTCTCATCAATCACATTCGTTCGCTTAGCCAACTACTTAAAGCGGAGGTCGCACTGTGAGTCAGCCTGACACAAACCGTACGGGACCGCATGTAGCCGCGCAAGTCGCAGCTACATGGGCGTCCCTTGATGCTGCGCATCGGGCCAACAGGCTCGCCGAAGCAATACAGACTCAGGATAGGAATTTCTTGGACGCTTGGCGAGAGATACAACGCATCAGTGATTTTGTGGGATCTCCAGAAAACATCCTTGGTAGTCCAGCCACCAAGCATGGCGAGATTGCAGAACAGGTTCATGTGGGAGTCCGCCGCGCCATAGATGCACTGCACGGTCGAATCCCAACGGCTACGGACCAACTCGGACGCCTTGATCCTGTTGATTATCGCGTAGATGGCGTAGACATTCAGTCCAAGTACTATAACGGTCTTCGTAATACCTTGGATGGTGTTTCTTCCCATGCGACGAAATATCAAGACTTTGCAAGTGGCGATGGTCATTACCACATTCCTCGGGATCAATACCAGCAAATAGAGCAGTTGCGCCAGACTGGCCAGATTGATGGCCTTTCCGAAAAAAGCGCGAATGCGATCAGGAATAAACTCAATGAGCTCCAACAGGCGACAGGCAGGTCGCCGGACGAACTCATTCAGCCAGGAGAAGGCACTTATGCTGAGGTCCAACAGGGACGTGTCCATGACACGCTTGATGACCGCGAAAATAGGCTCGTTCAAAAGAATGATGAACTGAAGCAGGAAGCGAAGGCCGAACACGGTCCATCACTATCGGGGCTTGGAAGTGCAGCAGCTATAGGTGCCGGAGCTGGTGGTGGAGTCCGTTTCGGGCAAGCGATCTGGGTCAAGTATCGAGATGGCAAGAACCCTTTCAAAGGAGAGTTTTCAACTCAGGACTGGAAGGACGTTGGTGTTGCCACAGCAAAAGGTGCCGGTAGTGGTGCTGTTGCTGGTAGTGCATTGTATGCCTTGACTAACTCAACTGATCTGGCTGCTCCATTCGCCGGTGCTCTTGTCAGTAGTTTGATGGGCGTCGGGGATCTCCTGAGTCAGTACCACTCTGGCAAGATTGATGGCGATCAATTCGTGGAGTTGTCGCATATTATCGCAGCGGACGCCGCGATCGTTGGCTTAACCGCTGCGGCTGGCCAAGTACTAATTCCAATCCCGATGCTGGGTGCTTTTGTCGGCAGTCTCACAGGGAAGATTGTTGCTTCAGCTATCAAGGACGGACTTGGGGCAGAAGAATCGGAGCTGATTGCACGACTCGCTGCTTACGAGAAGAGCGCTCTTGAACAGCTTGATAAAGAATTTCGCGCCTTTATCAAAAAGTTGGATGCTTACTTCGGAAACTTGGAGCACTTGGCTAAGATCGCTTTCGATAATACTGTAAACACCGCTCTTAGACTGGAAGCCAGCATCCAGTTTGCGGAGATCGTTGGCGTACCCGACAGGCATATCCTTCGTAACACCGACGACCTCGACGTCTTTATGATGGAGTAAACATGGATTCACTACAGAACCCTCTTGACGGTTTTTCGCCTGAGTTGTACATCGCGACCCTCTCAAAGATAGCTCATTCAGATGGGCTTCACCCCGCCGAACGGGAGATCCTTGAGCAACAGGCTGCACATTTTGGTATTGATCTTGGCAACCTTCCTGAGTGTCCCGACGACCTGTCGAAACTGCCATGGGCCACACGGGTCTTGGTCTATCGTGATGCTCTCATGTTAGCGCTAGTTGATGAACATACAAGTCCTGAAGAACAACAATATCTCGCCGACCTTGCGAAACAAATGACGTTGCCAACCAAGACGACCGACTCGATATCCTCATGGGTGAAGGACTATGGAGCACTTCTCGAACGCTTCGAGGCCTTGGTGAGTGAATGACGACAGGGTGATAAATCGCGTTTGAGCTGTCTTCAGCCTATTACAGGACGTTACTTGCATAGTGCGTCATATTCGAGTGTCTATTGGGCGTCGGCCTAGATATTCATCGACAGAAGCCCCTTTCGGTACAGGTAGCCGCCCTTATTCCAGAAGTGATTTAGCCCGTAGGATGCCAGTATGCCCAGAACGTCGGTTAGGATATCCATCTGAGTGAACGGTATATTTCGCCAAAAAAGTCTGATCTGATTCTATGTCACCCGAAGATGTTGTCTTATCAGCGGTACCTTCTATCGACCGGCATACTATACGATTGACCCATAATCAATGGGTTCACATCACCGAGTCGCATGATTACATGGCCGGAAATCAGGAGAAGGTGCTCGAAACAGTTGCAGACCCGGATCGCTTGGTCACTGGAGATTTGGGAGCGACAATTGCATTGCGATATTATGATGCAACCAACATTACTGAAAAGACCTGTATCACTATATATCGCGATGAGGAAGATGGATTCATCATTACGGCATTTTTAACGTCGAGGCCGGATAAAATTACTCGTAGGAGAAATGCGATATGGATACGTCCAGCATTGACCTGACATTTGTCCCTGAGCTGTTGCGCTTGCCTTATTCACAAGTTTGGAGCGACTATGATGAAGGGGCTGATGTATTGTATCTCAGCTTTGAAAAACCTCAGTGCGCTAACGACAGCGTGATGGAGGAGGACGGGAATATCTACCACTATCGCGACAGCCGTCTTGTCGGCATTACGCTTCCCAATGCTCGAACTCGCTTTCAACAAAGTCCCCCACAATAGGAGCAGCCAGAAGGCACAGTGTGCCACGTCATGAGCGAAGACAAAATTATCATTCTCAAGACCATCCAGATGCCCTCTATGCGCGATTTTGACCGCATGATTGCCAAAGCACGCCGCCAAGCTAGGCAAGCCGGAATGAAACGGTCGGATATTATTGCCGCCGTCTCCCAGGTCCGAGGGACAAAGTGAAAGTCGTAGTGGACACAAAATATCGGGCGTATTCTTCACTGGCCCACCGCATCAGATCCTCGATGCTTGGAGGTGCGGCAGAGTTCAGATCGTCGTGGTGCCCGACCAGCAGAAGATACTGATGGGCGCTATCGAGAAATGGTAAGGAGGAAAACCCATGTTGACCACCGCACAAGTCGAACACTACCACGCCGAAGGCTACGTCGCCGTCCCCGGCTTCCTCAGCGCAGAGCTCAACGGCGCTCTCTCAATGCTCCAATCGTTTGCGGATAGCATGTTTCAATGTGCCCCAACTATATTGGGCTGTGTGGGTCTGGTCTTTAGGTCGCAAGAACAATAGGTCATTCGCCCGATGTTGAGGCCAGGAGAAGACAAGAGCATCTTCCTCCATAGTGCTAGACACGATCCGTCCATTTTCTTCTTCAACCCTCCATAGATGAGGGTCGTTTAGGTATAGTGCTACCTGCCAATCGGGCTGGTAGCTGTGGGTTCCTATAATACGCAGTTGATACACTTTTTCAGAGATGATTTCTATTTGTAATTCTACAGTGCGCCACTGCCGAATCCGCTTAACGACGTCTCGCACTGGCGCAACCCAGAGTGCTGGTTGCTGCTGGGATAAGTAATGCAAGTGATCGGCAAAATCCTCGGTGGCTACTCGACAAAAGCCTGGTTCGTCAATCGGATGTAATGCTTCAACTAGCCAGCCGTTGCCAGCGATTGTACGCTCGACTGCGCTATGCCATTGTGCAACTGTGCTACACGGAAAAAACGCTTTCAACGACATCAAATCGGCCGTAGCGGGATCGTTATACACGGCACTTCCGTCCGTAGGTGGCCCGACCCTACCGCTCTGGTAGATCAAACGGGCCTCTTCGGCGACGGCAGCATTGGTTCGCGAAAATGGATAGGCCAAGCTGACGACCGATTCGCCTAAAAACAGCGAATCTAGTATGGCTTTAGAATGGATGAGTTCAGCCCTCATTTGCTGGGCTTCTATCGCGTCCAATGGTACGTGGCTAACAGTGTGGCTAGCCATTTCATGTCCCCTTGCGGCGGCGGCTTGCCACTCGGAGATAGGAGTGGAAGGTCTGTGGTTTATGTATTTGCCCTGGCGAAATAACTTATCGACGATCAAAAAGAACGTGCCGCGAAATCCGTGGTTTTCCAAAAGAGGCATCGCCCGACTGACATGGGAGATATAGGCATCGTCAAAGGTGATACTAACTGCTGCTTTAGACGCTGAGGGCCAAGGCAGCACTGCGGCTTCTATGCCAGGTTGGGCCTCAAGCGTGGATCGAAAAGAAAGAATCGATATGGATAGAAGTGTGTAAGCAGCGTACTCCTTTATTGATTTCATAACACGACTCATTTTGTGCAATGTAGTGTAGTAGAGTTGGCTTCTTTCTGGACAGCGCTTGACGCATATCTTACGTTGGCTAACGTAGTAACTTTTATCGATAACCGACAGGAACGCCGCCGATGTCCCAACAAGACTCTAAAGAAAACTTCGACCAACTCATCCGCGATGGCTACTGCTTGGTAGAAAACGTCCTCGACGACGATATGCTCTGTCGCCTGCGCCAAGTCACCGACCAACTCCTCGACGCTCAAAGCCAAGAAATCCGCGCCCAACAGCGCTCCACCGGCAGCATGATCGATGTCGGTGTCCATCCCATTTTCGCCGAACTCGTAGCCTATCCGCCCGCCCGCGCCGCGCTCGAAATCTTGGGCTTTCTGCGTCCTCGGTGGATGTCTGGCTACGTCATTAGCAAGCCGCCCAGTAGCCCGGCGCTGTTTTGGCACCAGGACTGGTGGGGTTGGGACGATCCTTCGAGCTATACACCCCTGCCCCAGCAGCTCTTCCTGATGTACTACCTCGTCGATACCACGCCCCACAACGGCTGCCTGCGCCTATTGCGCGGCTCGCATCTGAAGCGTCACCGCATGCACGACGAGGTGCCCGACGCCCACACCGACGCACTACGCCGCGTGGCCGACCCCGACCATCCGGCCTATCAATCGACTCCCGAAGAGGTGGATGTGCCCGTGACGGCGGGCGATGTGGTCATCGGCGACTCGCGGCTGTTGCACTCGGCTCATGCCAACAAGTCGGCCCAGCGCCGCACCGTCATTACCCTGTGGTATTTCCCGTACTTCGACCTGCTCTCCGACGGCCTCCGCGCTGCCATCGCCCGCCCCCGCGAATGGGTTGGCTGGGACGACGAAGATAGAGCACGGGTTGCCGATTTTCTGCCCACTTATGAGGGTGCTGCTGAGCCCGTGCCTTGGAACCGGATGCCGGGAGAGGCGCTCACGCATTAAACGAGGAGCTTTGCGATGGACTCGATCTTGTTGGACGACAGCCGCATGCAGTCTTTCATCGCCGATGGCTATACAGTGGTCAAAACGGATTTGCCTGCGGATTTTCACCAATCCATTTATGGGCAAATAGAGGAGGTCTTGACTGCCGAGGGCAATCCGGGCAATAACCTGTTGCCCCGCATCCCCGACTTGCAGCAGGTGTTTGACCAGCCCGAGGTGGCGGGAGCACTGACCAGTATTTTGGGGCCGGGGTACTATTTGCATCCGCACCGGTTCTGTCATTTCAACAAGCCGGGTTCGGAGGGACAGCGGCTGCACAAGGATAGCTGGAGCCGGCGGCACCATCGGCTGCGCTGGGCCATGGCCTTTTACTATCCGCAGGACACGCCAGTCGAGCGCGGCCCCACCGGCGTTGTCCCCGGCAGCCACTATCGCAACCATCTAGACCAAGGGGATGAGGAGCGAGAAGTCGCGCTCGCGGGGGAGGCTGGGACGGTCGGCATTGTCCACTACGACCTGTGGCACCGAGCCACGCCCAACAGCACCGAGCAGGCTCGCTATATGGTCAAGTTTCTTTTCGTCCGTCTCGAAGAACCGGACGGGCCTAGTTGGGATGCGAGTGGGGAGCCTTGGAGCGGGAATGGTCATGCCGAGGCACCCATGTGGCACAGTATGTGGGAATGGTACGGCGGCCAGTCTGAGGGCCTTGCTGTCAACGGTGATCTACAGGCGCTGATGGGCGATTCCGAGGCGGCGAGTCAAGCGGCGGCCTATGCCCTTGGTCGCGCTGGGGAGCCAGCCGTGGGGCCGCTTATGGACTGTTTGCGCCAGGGATCGGAACACGTGCGACGCAACGCTGGCTATGGCTTGGCCGCAGCAGGTCCGGCTGCGGCCGAGGCGCTAGCGCAAGCCTGCGCTGATGACGATCCGGCCGTGCGGCTAGCTGCGGTCGATAGTTTGGGCGATATGGGTCGGGCGGGTGCTCCAGCGGTACCTGCATTGCAGCGGGCGTTGGGCGATGCGTCAGACGAGGTACGAGGCCACGCAGCCGAAGCCTTGGGTGCTATGGAAACATTGCCCTCAGCGGTATTAGAGGAACTGGCCGGAGTTTTGGGCGACGACGACGAATGGGTGCGGCGCAATGCTGCCTTGGGCTTGGCGCGGCTGGGTCCGGCTGCCGAGGCTGTGCAGCCGGCCGTGGTAGCAGCCCTAGACGATCCGAACCGCTACGTTAGCGCCAAGGCAGCCAAGACCCTAGAGCGCATTGGCACGCCGGAGGCGACGGAGATCTTGTTCGACTATTTGTTCGCCGCACGCTGGTGTCCCATTACCACCAAGGATACGCCGTATTAAGAAGTAGGGGCGACCGGCCGGTCGCCTAAGCCTATGCAAACTCCCATTCGCCTCGGACTAATCGGCTGCGGCGGCATCGTCCAGTTGCAGCATTTGCCGACGTTGTGTGAACTCGATGCGGTACGCATTGCCGCGCTAGCTGATCCCGACGATGGCAATCTAGCCAAAGTCGGCGCGACGACCGGCGTTTCGCCCGCCCAGCGCTACGCCGACTACCGAGACATGCTAGATCAAGCAGCTATAGACGCTGTCCTCATTGCCACGCCGCACCACCTCCACGCCGAGCAAGTCATTGCCTCGGCGGAGGCTGGCTGTACCGTCATCAGCGAAAAGCCGATGGCTACTTCGCTGGAGGAAGCCGAGGCCGTGCTAGACGCTGTCGCGCGCCACGACGTCATTTATACAGTCGTCCACAACGCCGTCTTTACACCCGGCACCCTGCACGCTATCGCCCTCTTGCAAGGGGACGAGCTGCCCGAACCGCAAGTCGGCCGTGCCAAATCGATCTTCCCCATGACCGAGGCCCATCACCGCGCTAGCCCGGCTAGAATTTGGCGGGCCTCCAAGGCAGCGGGCGGCGGCTGCATAGGCGATACGGGGTACCACGAGATCTATTCGCTCGAAACCTTGATGTGCTCGCCGGTGCGCTACGTCGAGGCGCGAGTGCAGACGCGGTTTTTCGATATCGACGTCGATGATGTGGCGCTCTTGCTCCTCGAACACGAAAACGGAGCCATCTCTACGGTCTCGACCTCGTGGGGCATGGTCGGTGGAGGGGCCGGCGAGCTAGGCAATCTCTGCGAAGTGCATACTCGCGGCGACTGTCTGCGCGTCGTTGGTCGCGGCCGGGTGTTGCATCGCTTCTCGCGGGAGACGGGCAGTTGGTCCGAGATTCCGCTCGACGTCACGGAGCGCAATGTCACCGGTCACGCTGGCTATCTCACCGCTACGTTTGCCGCCCTAGCCGCAGGGGATCCGCCGCCGATCACGGCCGCGCGGGCCTATCACAACCTCAGCATTATCGAGGCGGCACGCCGTGCCACCCAAGCGCGCCGCGCCATCGACCTAACGGAGCTTTGAATGCGTCCCTATATCGACTGCCACAACCACATTGGCCGCACCATTGACCGCGTGCCGCCGGTTGGCCAAAACACCGCCATGTGCCTCACGCGCTTTGCCGAGACCCACATCCACGCTGCGATCTCCATGCCCACTGCTGTCGGCAGTCCGATCGCCCGCGGCATCGTGGATATTCGCCACCAGAACGAGGTCATCGCTCGTGCCTGCCGCGATTTTCCCGGTGTCTTTCCCATTGGCTTGGCCTTGATTGAGGAGCGCTTTGGCAAGCTGGGCATTGAAGAGGCCGAAAAGGCCATGAGCGAGTTGGGTTTGGTGGGCATCGTCGGCCATCCGCCCATCGCCGAGTGGTGCATTCCCTTCGTCGAGGCCGCGGCCGCCCGCGAGGGCTTGGTCAACCTGCATATGCACAACCCGCTCATGGACCGCATCGCCGCAATGTTCCCGCACTGCACGTTCATCGCCCATGCCAGCACTTGGGCTGCCGAGCATCTGGCCAAGTACGACAATGTGTTTTTCGAGGTCGTTCAGTACCCGGATGGGCCAGGCTCCGAATGGGATTTCGCGTGGTTGGCCGACAAGGTGGGCCGCGAGCGGCTGATTTTTGGTGCCGACTTGCCCTATTACGACTATAGGATATTGCAGAAGGTCATTGAGGAAGCCCCGGTTGACGACGACCTCAAGGACCGCATCGCCTACAAGAATCTCGCCGCATTAATCGTGCGCTTTAATCCAGAGTGGACACTACCGGTGCACCCTCCGAAGATAGTGCGCGTTTACGATCCAGCGGAACTGTGGGCCGTCAATCCCGCCAATCCCGCCCGTCTGACGGTTTTTGCCTGAGAGGAAGCCCCATGACTGACCCAAAAATTACCAAGATCGAAAATATTTACTTCGCCCATCAAATCGAAAACATGGGCACCGACTACAACGGTTTTAATCAGGTTTACCAGCAGGGCG
>VXML01000111.1 GCA_009841115.1 Gemmatimonadota bacterium
AGACGCTGCTGTCCGAGCACTACAGCCCGGTCGAGGGCCTGTGGGACGAGGCCCCGCTCGCCCCGAAGATCGCCGCCATCGCCGCCGGGTCGTTCAAGGTCAAGCAACCCCCCGAGATCCGCGGGACTGGCTACGTGGTGGACACCCTGGAGGCAGTCCTGTGGGCCTTCTTCCACACGGAGGACTTCAGGGAGGGCGCCCTCAAGGTGGTCAACCTCGGCCAGGACGCCGACACCACAGGCGCAATCTTCGGCCAGATCGCCGGCGCCCACTACGGCGTCGAGTCCATCCCCGCCCTATGGCGTCGACGGCTGACCAAGCGGATCGAGATCATCTCGATGGCCGATCGTCTACACGAGCAGGCATCCAGACGCTGAGTGTCACACGCCGATGGGACGATGGTGGGCATGGCGACGGCCCGCAGATCTTCTGTATGGCAGCCATGAATGCCGGACGGCCGCCTCTAGCGGTTCGTTTTCCGGGAGAGCCCTTCATATCGCGGTGGCGAGATCGGTGTCCGTGGTTCTGCGCTAGCCATCATCGCGCCATGTCCGTCAGGTCCGCACGACTGTTGTCTCAAAGACGGTCCGGAGCGTTCCGGCGCGGCTACGATCGCATCATGCCCGCGAGTCCCACACGGCAGTCGCCCGCCGACTCCGGTACTTGGCAACGTCCGGTGACTTGGTACGGGCGGATCGATACGCCTAGCCGGACCTCTCAGGCCGACCGGTCGCGCTGGCAGGGTAGCATCCGGCACGGCCTTGAGCCCGTTGGGGTGCTCAACTTTGAGGCAGCGCGGCACGTGTCTGGAGCCGGCCCTGACGCTATGTGCAGACTAGGGCCGCACGGAGTATGGATCGGATATCGAGCGCATCCAATTGAAGCCCAAGCGACCGCATTCGGCTCGGCTGATCCTCGAAGATCACCTCACTTAGCCTCATGATACCAGAGCACTATGGACTTGACCGGGCGACTGTCGAGAAGATGTACGAGGAATGGAAGAGCGGCAAGCATTCGAAGTCCGCAATAGAACGCCGATATCTAGGCAAGTCAACGCACAACGGCAAGCTCTTCAGCAAGCTAGTTAACGACTGTCTCAACATCGATACTGTGACTACTTCCTCCACGCACCGAGAGCTTGATCGTCTGAGGTCACTACTTAAGGCTCATGACATTGATCCCAAGACCGGTGTAGCCGCAGTCAAGTTGCCGCTGCCGGAGATGGACACGTGATCGGAGGCTTAGGCGGTGGTGGAATCCTAGCCCTGGGAGACGATGTCTTTCAGCATGAATATGAAGTCCTCGACCTCTTGGGCAGCGGCAATTCTGGAGAGGTGTATCGTCTTTCGCATCAGCGTCACGGAAGTAACCGCGTCATAAAGCTATTCGTACCATTCTATCAACTTCGTCAGGCGCGACTCAATGAGCCGGATCAAAGCGAGCACAGCAGGCACATAATTGAAGCCGCAAGGAATAGTCCGTATCAGAAGCGTGAGTACAGCTTCCTCAGTCGAATTGATCATCCGTTTATCGTAAAGGTGCATGACTATGGGCGTCAGCTCCTGAACAGCAATCAAAGAGCTAGGCTTCAAGAGTCCTCAGGTGCCGCGATTGGTGGCGGCAATATTGAGCTTCCGTTCATCATCGCAATGTATGTTGAAGGCGCCGACTTAAAGCGGCGCCTAGGTGACTTGAGTCGCCTCAATATTCTGAAGGTGCTAAGATCGATTGCCGAGGCGATCGACTACATCCATGTCGAACATAATCTGCTGCACCTCGACATAAAGTCGGGGAATGTCCGAGTACGATCGGACGGGTATCCGGTATTGCTGGATTTTGCCCTATCTCAAGATCTATCGGATGAGGCTCTGGAGCAAGATGAAGACGTAAGGGGAGGTATTGATTGGGATCTAACGCCCTTCCGGTACGGAACGTCCAACATTGCTGAGTTTATCCAGCGGACGCAGACCGAAGGCATTCCGCGAAGGGAATTTCGCGACGAGGCATTTCCAGGATTAGATCTCTATCAAGTTGGACTGATGATGCGAGACTGCGCCGGAGAGATCTCTGCTGCCTTGACACCAGCGGAGGTGCAGTCCTTTATCATGCTCACGGAACAGCTGACCTCGTGGAACCAGATCAAGCAGCATGACCCTGGTAGCCTCGCTTCGTTGTTCCAGAAGATCGACGCGACCCATATCTATTTCAATATCCGCCCCGGGACGTCGCATGGAGGTAAGGAGATCGTGCTTTCGGCTGATCGCCGAGTATTCGTGCCTCCGCAACTAGTACCCGTTGTGGAACACGCAGAGTTGACCCGACTAAATCGACTTAATCAGCTGAGCCTGCTCTCATCAGAGTTTGCGGGCGCGACCCATTCGCGTTATGAACATTCGCTGGATGTCCTGCGACTAGCTCAGTCGGCTGTACGTCGGTTGTCTGATGATCCGAGATTTCGGCAAATCTTCGATGAGAAGGACATCGAAATGTTGCTGATTTCGGCGTTACTGCACGACATAAATCACTTGCCCATGATGCATCTATATCAAGAATCAGATTTGAACCTGTTGAGGGATCAGGAATCACAGATGAGTCGAGATCTATTCGCTGAGGCCTTGCAAGAGGCACGCTACGGGCAACGCTCGCTCGCGGACGTCATATCGGAGACTCTTTCGCAAGACCCGGTTAGGCTTCATCGCATTCTTGAAAGCCCATGGAAAGATCAGACTTCTGATGCTGATAGGATCATTTCATCGTTGATCGACTCAGGTTTAGATCTTGATAAGCTGTCATATCTTCGGCTTGACTCGGAGCGATCAGGACTCGGTTTTGCTGGCGGGATTGATGTACCAGGGCTGCTTGAAGCGATGTCCGTCGTGGAGTTTGTACGGCGCGATGACGGGCAAGTAGCAGATCAAGGTCTCCACGTGGCATTTCATGTATCGAGTCTACCGCTCATTGAGACTCTGGCCATGGCACGCACGCGGGCCTTCCACGATCTATACTGGTGCGACGAGAACCGCGCCATGATGGCGCAGGTGCTCGCGTGCGCACGCGCAATATATAACATCAGTGACGATGGCGAAATCTTGAATAGTCTAATGGTGAGATTGCGAGGAGAAACTGAGTTTTCGGTGTTGCAGCGTTTGGATGCGCTCGCGAAGGAGACAATCGAGCATGATTATGGTCTCGCTTCG
>VXML01000033.1 GCA_009841115.1 Gemmatimonadota bacterium
GGGTTCAGGCCTGCTAGAAGCTACCCGCTCTTCCAATTCCACACTGGCGGGCAATATCGACATTCTCGAGGCTCGTCCCGACATCGAACTGGTTCCCACGTACGGGGCTTGGTGCAATACGACCGGTGGCTTGGTCGCCGGTCCCGATATGGAGCGTCTCATCGGCGAATTGTTGGCCGCTGTCGAAGCTCACGCCCCAGTTGATGCGGTCTGTCTGTCGCTGCACGGGGCCATGGCCGGCGAAACCGAAATCGATCCCGAGGGCCGCGTCGCATCCGACATCCGGCAAATCGTCGGGGACGTGCCCATTGTCGCGGCCATGGACCTGCACGCAGTTATCTCGCAGCGGCTGGTTGATGCAGCCGACGCCTTGGTTTTTCTCCACACCTATCCGCACACGGATATGCGCGATACTGGCCAACGCGCGGCTCGCCTGCTACTGCGTCAATTGGACGGGGAAGTCAAGCCCACCACCGCTCGCGTATCCATCCCATTATTGGCCCGCGGCGATGAACTCATCACCGCCAGCGGCCGCTTTGGCGAAGCCATCCGCCGCTGCCAAGAGATTGAGGCGTCTCCAGGCGGTCTGGCCGCGGGCGTCATCATTGGCAACCCCTTTACCGACGTGCCCGATTTGCAGTCCAATGCAATCGTCACCACCGACGACGATCCAGCTCAAGCCGAGGAATTGGCGCTGGAATTGGCCCGCTTCATGTGGGAAAACCGCCCCCACTGGATCCCCAAACTCACCCCGCTCGAACAAGCTGTGCGTCTGGCCGAAGAGACCGAGGGGCTCACGGTGTTCTCCGACGCTGCGGATTCCACGGCCTCGGGTGCCAGCGGCGACAGCAATGCCATTCTCAAGGGGCTGCTCCAATACAACTACAGCAAGCGCGCCCTCATTCCCATAGTGGATGCTCCTGCGGTGGAAGCTGCTTATCAGACTGGAGTAGGGGGGCAGTTCACTTGGCCTTTGGGCGGCACCCTCGATTCGGAGCGCTTTGCGCCGGTGGAATTGCCTTTGTACGTCAAAAGCCTGTCCGACGGGGCCTTCACCACCGAATTCGGGTATGTAGTGCCGCCTAGCCGCACCGCCATTTTGACTAGTGACAATCTCACGCTGCTGGTGACCCAAGAAGCCGCCCCCATCGTTGGGCGCAAGGTGTACCAAAGCCAGGGGCACGATCCGGCCGACTACGACTTGGTCGTGTGCAAATCGCCCAATGGCTTCCGCACTCACTATCAGGCCATCGCCGCCCGCATTGTCGCTGTCGATGTGCCCGGGTCCACCAGCGCCAATCTCAAAACCTTGCCCTACCAGCACTGTGTGCGTCCCATTTTTCCGCTGGACGAGGGGGTGGTGCCGCCTTTTGCTGAGGCCGACTAAATGCACATCGAGGATCTCTTCACGCCAGCGCAACAAGCCCTTGTCGCCGATTTGCATAGACGCGATCAGCAGGAGCGTCAAGCCGGGTCCACGGACCCGTTGCGTCTCAAGGCCGTCAGCCTTCAAGTGGCCCATTATCTCTGTCTCACTGCAATCCATCAACAGGCTCAGATCTTGGTCGAATTCGGCACGTCGCATGGCTATTCTACCCTACACTTGGCCGCTGCGGCTCAACGCACCGGGGGCCGCGTCTTCAGCTTGGATCGAGTGCCTGAAAAAACGGCGGCGGCGCGGGCCAATTTGCGCCAAGCTGGTTTGGATCAATTGGTGGAATGCTACACCGGGGAAGGGGATGACTTTATCGCGGCCCTCCCCGAGCGCGTGGATTTTGTCTTTGTGGATTTTGGCCTGCCCGCATTTGCGCCCATGTTCACCATGCTGGAAAGCCGTCTGGTGGTAGGGGCGTTTCTCTTTGTCGATGGCTGGTCCAAAGTCGAACAATGGGATCAGAATCCGGATTGGGCTGCCTTTAGAAGCCGCTTAGACGAGACTGCCGATTGGCTGACCTACATCCTGCCGTTGGAAAAATCGCACCTCATTGCCGTTAAGCTGTCGTGAGCACCGGAGCCAGCAGGGCACGCACCAGAGAAGCGATGAAGCCACGCAGATTGGCTATCGGTCGCAAGGTCAAGTGCTGACCGCCTTTGTTTACGCATCTAAATCGGATATATTCTATTGCGTCCTGAGCGGGTCGTTGCGATCTGGAGGACTACGTCCAAAGCGCGTCCATATTTAAGGAGTCACAGAAATGGCTGATTTACTTCAACAGGTATTCTCAGAGATACAGAAACTGCCAGCCGACCAGCGGGATGCCATTGCCGCCCGGATTCTAACTGACTTAAAAGATGAGCAGGCTTGGACAAAACGTTTTGAGGCCACAACGGATGAGCAGTGGGATCGTTTGGCTGAATCCGCAAGAAGGGAAATTGCTGGGGGTGCTACGGTACCACTGGATGATGTTTTTGTAGTTGATTCATCTCAGCAATGACGTCCAGTATTACGAGAGCCTTTCGACGCCATCTCAGCCGACTTTCTCTCCAAGCCCAACGGCAAGCTACTCAAGCTTATAGACTTTGGCGTTCTGATCCCTATCACTCCAGTCTCCAATTTAAGCAAGTCAGCCCGCGTCAGCCCATCTTTGCTGTTCGCATTGGGATGGGCCATCGGGCGTTGGGTTTGCGAGAAGGAGAGCATATTTTTTGGTTTTGGATAGGATCGCACGCGGACTATGACCAGTTACTCAAGCGTCTGTAATTGAAGCTGATGTCGCACCTCGTTGCCGTTAAGCTGTGAATTAAAATTCCCTCTCGTATATCTCGTCAAACAGGGCTTTAACCCCTTCGACGAGCCCCGGCTCTGGTGCTGGATGGGGTGGCCCTAAGCGGTGGTTGGGGTAGAGGCCCTTCAATTGGATGGCCGCTTTTATGGAAGCTAGCCAGTTGTGCTTGATGGCCCACTGCAACCACGGCTCTTCATAGCGGTACACCAAATCCCAAGCTCCGGCCGCATCGCCGTTGACCAGCGCATTGTGGAAGGCATTGGCGATGTCGGGCCGGAAGGGTGCAACTGTGCACAAATAGGCGGGGGAGCCGAGCGGATAGCCAAAGGCGAAATTGCGCATCTGCCCGCCGCTGATCACGCCGAAACCAAAATCTCGCGTCTGGCGGATCAGGTCGTAATACGTGTAGAATTGGTCGCCGTCGTTCTTCATGCCGATGATGTGAGGGCGCTGGGCTAGTTCCACGGCTGCTTCCAAGGGGAAGGGGGGCTGGCCGCCGGCCCACAGCAGCAGGGGGATATCAGCGGCTCCTTCCAAAGCGTCGAAGTAATTGATTAGGACCGGCGTGGTATTGCCTAGATAGGGATGGACTTGGACTTTGACCGCGTCCATGCCCACGGCTTGGGCGTGGGCTAGATAATCCCGCGTCTTTCCCGCCTTCCAAAAACCCGTGCCGCCGATGCAGAAAGCCCGGCCAGCGCAGGCTTGACCCACCGTCTCGGTCACGGCCCATATATCCTCGTCGTCTAGGCAGGCGAATTCGCTGCTGCCGTAGGTCAACATCAGGATGGGCGCTCCCTGTTCGCTGAGCCAATCCACGTATGTAGCTACTGCTTGGTGGTCTAATGCGCCGGTCTCGTCGAAGCACAAATTGAGCGGGACCACTGGTCCCTTCATGCGCGCTAACGCTGTGGTCGCCTTGTCCATTGTCTATCTCCTCTGTGATCAGATCAGTAAACTATTGAAACCAACTCGACAGCTAGCTCGGTACTCCCATCTCCTTCGACCTTCAACCGCGCTATATAATTGCCCGGCGGCACTTGCTCTCCCATCGCGGTGCGTCCATCCCACACCAACCGCAGCGGTCCAGCCGTGCCCATCGATTCTACCCCGGCCACGCGCCGTCCCGCCAAATCGAAAATCTCCAGTTGCACGGGCCGTGTTGTCAAAACATCGACCAGATTCAGTGCGGCGACCAACTCGTCGTTGACCCCGTCGCCATTGGGCGTCAACACGCTGGGGGCAATGGACATATTGGCCCACAAGGATCGACCCAGCGGCAAGCGCACCACATTGGTGCTGCTTTCCACCGACTCCTCAGCATCTCCTGGTTCGACCCGCTGGCGCACGGGCTCGGCCAGACGACTGTCCTCCAAGAATAACTCAAAGCGAGTGGCGTCGAGGAATATGGCCGCGGCAAAATCCACTTCCACCAACTGCCCCGAGCGCACAGGCTGCGGCAACTGCACGGCAAAACCATCCTCCACCACAGCCACTGCCGCTTCCCGCACCACCCCATCTACCCGCACCTCATCGAACTGCAAATCCGTCGAGGCCTGTACTAATAGTCGGTCAAAGCCGTTGCGCGTGCGCTCGGGCCGCACATAGTACGTGAAAATCTCCTGCTGACCCGGTTGCACCAGTACGGGTGCTAGTTCCGCGGCTACCTGCTGGGCTAGGGGCTCGGAAAAATCCAGCACCACCCAATCCAGTTGCGCCCCCACCAACGGATCGTCGGAGACTAACCGCCCCTCTAGCTGTACATAACGCCGCATAGAGGGCGACTGGAAGGGCTGGTCCGGCTCCAAATACACCGGACTCCACGGACTCCAATCCGCTCCTATCACAAAGACCGTATCAATAGGCCCGCGAAAAGAGGGGATGCGCCGCTCCCACTTCCGCTGAGTGATTTCCTTGCCCTCTGGATCGCGGTATATCACCTCGGTATCGAGCGTATTGCCCGAGCGGCTGCGCAGTTCCAGACGCGTGCCCCCCGGGACCTGACCGCCCCAGCGCAAGGCATTGATATTCTTCTGCCCCTGCAAATCCAAAATGGGCGAGCGCAGATCTACCTGGACCGGCACGCCGCGGCCAAAGACCTGGAGTTCGGAAATAGTACCAGAAGCTCCACAGCCGCGCGCAGCCTCGCTGCCGAACTCGTCGCCGCAGTTGGCGTCCCACGTCTTCCAGCTAATGCGCACAAAGCGGACCGGTAGGCTGGTAAAACGGTGATCGGCCAAGCCCTGCCTCCGGTTGAGCCAGCCACCCCAACCGGAAAAGTGCTTGGTCCAGCGCAGCGAGCCGTCCGGGGCCCGCGCACCGTCCGAGGTCAATACCTCGTAGAAATTGAACGAGAACCAGCGGTACTGGCGGGCAAAGGTGATCATCCGCACCAAGTCAACCCAGTAAACAGCCCCCAGATCCATGGTGATTTGGGCAATCACATCGGTATCGGCCCGGGTCGCCCGGATATTGGACCAGACTGAGCTGATGCGGCCGTCCATCAACTGCAAAGCATTGGCTAGGTTCGGGGTATCGGGATTCTTGGTATCGACTCCCACGACAATGTCCACGCCGCCGCCTCGCTCGATGGCCCTCTGTACCAGATTGTCGCCAAAGGCCTCCACCTCGATCTCGACCAGTCGCGCCTCGGGTGCCGCTTTTAGGACCTCTACCCGCACGAAGTGCACTGGGAAAGGCTCGTCCGGGTTCAATTCATAGGTGATCCGGCGGCGATCCCCGGTAAAGCGTTCTTTAATCCGGTACGCCAGGGTGCCTTCTATCTGCGTGCGGGTCTCGTCGCGGAACTGTTCGCCGGTAGATAGCAGCAGATCGAAAATCTCAAAGGGAGGCCCGTGCGCGGAAAAAATTAGATGCACCCGATGGGCCGAAACCACCCGGCCCAGATCCACTTCGATAAACCAATCCTCGGCCCTCTCGTCCAAATCCGGACCCCAGCCTGTGTTCTCATCCCCGTCCATCACCTCCGGTGCCTCTAGGGCATTGGAACCTACCCGGCTGATCCCGCCGCCAAAGACCACCGCGTCCGAGGCCGCATTGTTGTTCCGGCGCACCGCCACCGGCCGAATGCTCCCTTCCTGTGTCAGTTCCACCGCCCCGAGGGGCAACTCCCACTGGCGCCACTGAGCCGCTGTTGCAAAGCGCAATTCGTCGCCGAAGCCCTTTTGCCAAGGGGCCAACAGAATGCCGATGGCGAGCAAAAAGTTTACCAAGTGGTGCTGCTGCGGTTGGCCAAGTAGCGATCGAGGTCTTCTTTCTTGGTCGGCTGGATCACTTTTACGGTGCCGTAGATGCCGCCCATGCCCTCTCCGTCGAACACGTATAGCGCGACCGTATTCTCGCCATCGCGCATGACTTGGTCGCTGATATCGAGAATGAACGGCCGACTCCACTTATTGTGTTCGCCGACCCAGTGGCCATTGACGTACACAGTGGCGTGCTGATCTACTCCGCCGAAGGCTAGATGCACGGGCTGGCCTTCTTTTGCATCCACCTTAATTTGGGTCCGGTACCAAGCCCCCCCGTTGTAACCGGCATAGCCTTGGGCCTCCCAAGCCTGTCCAATGCTGATGTCGGCCCATTCCGAATCGTCGAAGCCCGAGGCGGCGTATTCGCGATCCAGTAGAGGATTCAGCCGGCGCTCATCGAGGCGCTCATCGAGGCGGAATTTCCACTGCGTAGGCACCTTGGATACCTTTTTATGGGAGTAAGGGACCACCACAGGCGAGTTGGCATAGGAGGAGTACTGCTGATCCACTCCCTTCTTCAAGCTAGGTGAGGCCCAATCGAAGATAGGCTGATACACATTGATCCTATCAATACTCGTCATGTCCGTCCCGCCGTACACGTACAGGGCCACGGTATTCTCGCCATCGCGCACGGCTGTGGAGCCAATATTGACGATGATTGGCTGTTCCATGATGTTGGTGCTACCATGGAAGGCGGTCGCGCGGCCGTTGACGTACACCTCGATAATCCGAAACTTCCCTTCAATATACATATGTACCGGACGCACGTGATCGGCCGCTACCGCGAACTTGGCACGGTACCAAGCTCCTCTCTCGTAGTCGGCATAGCCTTGATCTGCCCAAGGCCGTCCGATCTCTATATCGGTCCATTCCGAATCGTCGAAGTCCGCAACGGCGTACTCGTGGAACCGCGACGGACGCTCCGTAGGCTTCCGGTCTGCGTCGAGGTGGAATTCCCACTTTGTGGGTACCTTGGCCACTGGGTCCATGTCGGTAGCACGACGGAGGAATTTTTTAATATCTGCCTTGCGATCTTTCCCTAAAGTTTTCCAAGAAAAAAGAATTTCATCGTGAAAGGGGTGATCGTAGTCTAACAGACTCTGCCACTCAATTTGCTGATTGTCCTGTTCCATCTGCCGCTCGGCCTGTTCCATCTGCTGCTGGAGAGCTTTTAACTGTCGGCGCACCTGCTCGTCGATGAATACCGAGTCAACACCGATGCCTAGGGAGGACTTGAGATCCCCCAAGTGATCCTGTAGCCCGTGCAGCCGCTCGGAGCGGAAGCCTTGCCGCTGGATGGTTTTCAACTGTCCCTCTAGCTGCCGCTGGAGGGCCTCCATCTGCCGTTTGGCCTGTTTCATTTGACGCTCGGCCTGTTTCATCTGCTGCTCCATCTGCCGTTGGGTGGCCTCTAACTGCCGGCGCACCTGCTCGTTGATGAACGCCGAGTCGGCATCGGTGCTCTGCTTGGCCTGCTCCAGTCGCTGCTTGGTCCGCTCCGTTAGCTGCTTGAGTTGTTCCATCTGCCGCTCAGTCTGCTCCGTTAGCTGCCGCTGGATGGCCTCTAGCTGTCGCTCGGTCAGTTCCTTCTGCTGCTTAGCCCGCTCCACTACCTGCTGCACCTGTCGGCGAATATAGGATTCAGAGGTAGTGCGATGGGACGGCCGCTCGATCACTGCCTCGCGTTGGTGAGTCGATCCCAGACGCCGTGCCGCCTCCGCTCCCACCTGTGGCTGGTCGGGGTACTTGTCGCGGACGGCTTCGTAAGTCTGGCGCGCCTGTGCCAGCCCTAACTTCTCTTGGCACACGCCGATGCGTAGTTGCGCCCGGGCCGCTAGCCCCTCGTCTCCCTCGCCCTTTTCGTGTGCCTCAATCACTTGTTTATAGAGGCGAATGGCCTCCTCCAAATTGCCCTCGCCCTTCTCCTGCGTGAGGGCCGCCTGATAAGTGTCTTCGACACTACTAGCCTGTAAGCTGTCGGCAGTCAGCAATAGGCAACTGAGGAAAATTGCGGTAACGCGCGCCATGATGGACCTCCTTGTTTAGGTGGGTGAATGCGCGGTTGTGCGCTCACCTTTGAACCTAAACGCTGACCTTGTCCGAGTTGTCATGGTTTTGTCATGGATGTGCAAAAAGGTTGTACTTTTCGGCCACGGGGGTATGGCCTTACTCTACAAAGCGGTATCCGACTCCGTGTACTGTGAGGATGTGGCGCGGCTGGGCTGGGTCGGCCTCCAAGCGGTTGCGCAACTCGGCGATGTGGTTATCTACCGTGCGCGTGGTAGGGTACACTTCGTAGCCCCACACCTGCTCCAAGATCTGCGCCCGAGTTAGGGCACGGCCCTTGCTCTCCCACAGGAGGCGTAGCACGCCGAATGCCTTGGGGGACAGGTGCACGGTTTGGCCATCCACGGTCGCCTCGTAGCGGTCGAAGTCGATCCGCGCCTTCCCGAACTCCAGAACGGCACCCGCGGCTGATGTCAACTCGCCCCGCCTCAACACCGCTTTGATCCTGGCCATGAGTTCGCGGACGCCCACTGGTTTGGTGACGTAGTCGTCAGCCCCCAACTCCAAGCCTAGGACTTTATCGATTTCTTCGCCGCGAGCCGTGAGCATGATGATGGGTGTAGCAGCCCCCTGCGCCCGCAGACGACGACACACGTCGTACCCATCCATCGTGGGCAGCACCACATCCAGCAAAATCAGGTCCGGCTGCCAAGCCAAGGCCCGCTCTAGCCCCTCGGCTCCATCGGCGACCGCCTCGGCCTCGTGGCCTTCAAAGATCAAATTATCGACCAGCACTCGGGCGATGGCCGCTTCGTCTTCTACTACCAGAATCCTAGGCATGGGCGTTGTCCTCGGTATGCACCGGGAAGTACAGACGGAATACACTGCCGCCGTCCGTCCGGTTGGCGGCCTCTACTCGACCTCCATGTGCCTCGACCACGTTTTTGACTAGAGACAATCCCAATCCTGTGCCCGCCGTGCTGGCCGCGTTGGCCCCTCGGTGAAATTGCTCGAAGATGCGCTCTTCCTCGCCTGCGGGGAGGCCGATGCCTCGGTCGGCTACTTCGACAACCACCTCAGCGCCGCGCTGTTCTACGGCTAGGCGGATGGCCTTGTGCTCGGACGAGAACTTGACTGCGTTGCCTAGGATATTGGCCACGGCACCTTCCACCGCTTCTTGGTCGGCTAGTACCGGGGGCAGTTCCGCAGCAATAGCTTCCTCCACCTCGAAGCCCTCTGCGGCGAATACTCCGCCAAAGGTCTCCAGCGCGGCCTGAGCCACAGTCCCTAGGTCGCAGGGTTGGCGCTGGTAGGTCCGGTCGCCGCGCTCAATGCGGGCGAAATCGAGCACATTATCGACCAAGCGCGACAGCCGTCGGCTCTCGTGCAAGAGGGTAGTCAGATAGTCCTGCATCTGTTCGGCTGACCGGTAGCGGCCCATGAGCAGGGTCTCGGCGTACATGCGGATGGACGTGAGCGGGGTGCGCAACTCGTGCGATACATTGGCGACAAATTCGGAGCGCAAGCGGGCTACCTGCACCTCGCGCCCGGCATCTCGCAGGATCATAAACCCACCCAAAACCACAGATACGGCCAAGGCGAAAATGCCGCCGCCCACCAGATAGTTGCGCGTGCGGTAGTACCCAGTGGCCGCAGAAGTATCAGCCGCCCAAATCCCTAGCCGTATTCGGTCCATCCAGCGGCTGGCCGGCCCGGTCTCGTAGATAGCCTCCCGATGCGCGGCCAGAAAAGCGGCCTCTGCATCGGCGTCGAACAGGGCGAGGGAAAAATCCCGCTCTGCCAGACCTTCCACTTGTTCCTGCACTAGGGTAGTCAGCTCGGCCCAGTCGAATAGAATGCCCACCGCGCCACCACTTTCAGCCGCGCCCAAGTACATGAGAAAACTCGTTCCATCGGGCCACACTCCCGATAGATAACCCTGCTCTCGGGCTGTAGCCCATTGGTCCTCCACTACGGGGCCGAAGCGCATTGAGAAATCAAGGGCTTTCTCGATCAGGGCCAACCGCTCCAGTAGAACGGGACGGTCTTCCATGTCTGCCAGCCGACCTTGGGCCAACGCGTGAGCCTCTTGCAGGGCCTGCTGGCAGCCTGCGTACAGGGGATAGCGGCCTTTGAGTAGCGCTTCGGTCCAAGCCATCAGACTGGCTTGGGCCTGCTCGGGTGCGGCATAGCGCCCTAGGCGCAAATGGCTCAGGGTAACAGGATGAGCTCCGTCGGCGTCGAAGACATGGCCGTAGAGAGTCACCAGTGTCCGGTGCGCCTTCTCCTCCATTGCCGCGTCCTTTCCTTTGTAGGCGCAACGGGCAAGAGCGTTGAGGGCTTCGGCTTCCTCTGCGGGACTGGCCGCTTCCTTATAGGCTTGGTGGTAGAGCTGCACGCCGCCTGTCCAGTCTTGGTGGCCGAATTCTCGCTCTGCGGCCTTTTCCATCTGAGTGGCAAAGGCCGCTCGGCGCTCCTGCAAGTGCAAGGGCTGCACCGCAGGATGGTGCAGCACCCCCGAGGGATCGACGGCGAAAATTTGCGCAATCTCGGAAAAACCCGCGTACAGGCGCGGATCCATTGCACCGTCTTCGCTATATGCGGACAGGAGTTGGGCGCGGCTGTCGACGAAGCGGTCGAAGGCGTCCTGCGCTAGTACTGCCTTGGAGCGCAATTCTTGGCGCACACTGTCGCGGACATCGCGCAGCGAGCGCACGCTCAGAAAGGCCAGCAGGGCGGCCGGCACGAGAATGGACAGTAAATAGAGGGCTACCCAGCGAATTCCTAGGCGCGACATGAGGTTGGTAGGAGGTGAGGGTAGAGAGTGTGGATTGTGAGCGAGGAATATAGCGGGCGGCCCTTCCTCGTTCAAATTTGCTCCGTGCGTTTGTTTGACATCTGTAGGGGAAGCGGCATATAGTTGCCACTGATACTGTAATTATACCCGATTTGCTCTTTACCTAGGGTGAGAGAATCCACATAGCTATGAAAACCAGCTCCGTCGTGCAGAAAATTTTCGTCGGCTTGGCGCTGAGCTTGGCACCTGTTGAGGCTCAGCGGGGCTACCAGCTAAGCGGCGACGAAGTGGTAGTCGATCTGGCGCAGCACTGGCGGCAGTGGACCATCCCCGCCCATCTGGCGCATATCGACGAGGCTGGATCCGTGCGGACGCGCCAGTTGCGGACGGTGTACAATGTCTTAGAGGATCGCACGCTCAGACGGCCGATAATCATTAACACGGACGACCCGCGCATTGGCACCATCGACAGCACCATGCAGTTCGATGTGTTTGGCGAGCCGATCCGCAATACGCTCAACGAACTGGTCTTCGATTACTGGGTGCGGCCGGGGATTAGCCGGGTGGGGTCCAATCCTCAGCTAGCGGAGCATATTCTCGACGGCGATCCGACCACGTTCTGGGAGCCGGATCCGCGCGACCCGATTGAGCAGTGGTGGATTGAGGTCGATCTGGGGCGGGCCGTGCCCGTGGAGCGGCTCAAGCTAAAGTTTGTCGATGAAGAACTCGGCGATCCCTTTTTGCAGTTTATCATGCTGTTGTCGCGCCGGCAGAGCGCGCTGTTGCACGAGCCGAATAGCCGCATTGGCTTCCAACTGTTCATTCCGCAGGATGCGCCCAGTACCACGCAGCGCGAATACATCTTTGAAAGCGAGCACACTAGCCCCGAACTGCCTCCAGCTTCCGGCGTGGTCAGCGATCGGCTGCTGATAGAAGCGAGAAAGCCCTCGCCCGAGTGGACGGGCAAGAGCATTGAGACCATCCGCATTGTAATCACGGATACGCGGGGCGGGCGGGCCGAACAGATTACCGAGAAGGCGTGGGAGGAGTTGTCGGCCGACGAGCGGGGGGATGTGGTTTATTTTGCGCGGGACGTGGCCGGGCGCGAGGAGCCGGTGGATGAGGCGACCTATCAGGCTCTAGCTGAAGAGCGGCAGGGGCGGCGGGACTACTACCGCCGGGAATTGCCGCGCTTGGCCGAGGTCGAGGCTTGGGGCTGGGGCGACAACATCGGCATCAACTTGGTCAAAAACGGCGGTTCGCTCGCGCTGACCACGCCGGGCAAGAATCCGCTGACGGCATTCGACGGGGACGACGCCACCGCTTACTCCCACCAAACCCGCAATCCACTCAATCCCGGCGGCAACGTGCTGACCGTCGATATTGGCGGCGCAGTGTGGTTGGAGCAGGTGCGCCTTACGGGATCGGGTATGCGTGGCTACATCATGCGAGCTTCTGCTGGCGGACGCGATGTCCGCGGTGGCCTCAAATGGCAGCGCATTAGTCCGCCGGAGCGAGAGTACAGCGTGGCTGAAGCGCTGCCGCGCGGCGACTCGGGCCGCTTCAGTTCGATCGTCGATCCCCAAGATCCGCCGCTCAAGGTCCGCCTCCTCGACTTGATCGTCTTTGCCCACTTTCCTCCGGGTTTTGTCGGCGGTCGCTCCGAAAGCGGAGCCGGGCAGGGGATTTTGGTCAATGCCTTCTGGTCGTCGATTACCGAGATCATGCTGTTTTCCAGCCGTCCGCCGGCCGAGGTGGTGTTGGAATCGGACTTGATCGAGTTGCCGGGGCTGGTGGCTCTCGGGGCGGTCCACTGGGACGCCGACACGCCGCCGGACACAGACGTGGAAATCCGCACCCGCACTGGCGACCAATTGTTGCAGCAAATTCGCTACTTCGACAAAACCGGCAACGAGAAGACTGCGGACGAATACAGAACCTTGGCCGGCTTTCTCAAGGGGCCTTCGGATACCACGGTGGTCGTCGGACCGGGGTGGAGTACGTGGAGCCAGCAGTACCGGCAGCCGGGGGAGTTGGCGAGTTCGCCGAGTCTGCGGCGCTTTATGCAGCTTCAGGTGCGGCTCAAAAACGATGGCGGTCAGCACGTGCCAGTGCTGCATCGCATTTCAGTGGGTCTTCATCAGCCGGTGGTGCAGCGGCTGCGCGCCGAGGTGTGGCCGACGGCAGTGGAAGCGGGCGTGCTCGATACGTTTGCCCTTTTTGTGCAGCCTGACTTTTTAGCGCAGCCAGCCAATATGCGCAGCTTGGGTTTTGACGAAGTGCGGGTACGCGCCGAGCCGGGACTGGACCTGCGGCTGGTCGATGTGGCCTTGGGCACGGAAGCGGAGTTGGCGTCTGAGACTCCGTTTCAGCGTTTTGCGCGAGGTGGCGACGGTCGGCTGCTCGACGCGCAGGGGGCCGAGTTGGCCGTGCACGCCGAGGGAGACTCGCTGTGGCTGCGCTTTCCCGAGACTGTGCAGGGTACGCCGGCCGAAATTCTCGCGCCGGTGTACTACCGTGCGGTGGCTCCCGGCGACGAGGTGCCCACCGGGCTGGATCGCAATTTGTTGACCTTTACCTCGTACAGTCTCCTGCCCGAGGCCGAACAGGGCGCGGTGCGCTATTTCCGGCGGGAGGAGAGCGGTGGTCTGGTCGAGGTGGACGCGGAGACCTACGAGGCGCTAGCCGCAGTCGAGCAGGGGCCGGTGCGCTACTTCCGCAAGGTCGTCGGGTTAGGCGATCAGGTGCCCTTTGATGTGGCTGGCGATAGCCTCGACCAAAGTCGATACAACAGGCTGGGTGATCAGCGAGGTTGGGTGGTGGACCGGGGCCGATTGATGCGGCTGCGCTTTGCCTCGCGGGTGTATTTGCAAGGGACGCGCTTGGCCGTTGCAGTGCGGCAAAGCGAGCCTCCGACCGCATGGCAGGCAGCAGACGGCGGCGATGTAACCGGGCTGAGTCCCGCAAAGAGCTTGGCCATTCGTGCCCAAGGGGGCGACATGGCCATTGCCCAAGTGGCGATCGCGCCGAATCCTTTTACGCCCAACGGCGATGGGGTCAACGAGGTGGCCGAGATCGGCTTTTCCTTGTTCCGGGTACAGGAGGAGCGGTCGTTGGCAGTGCGGATTTATACGCTGGCGGGTCGCCAAGTGCGGCAGTTGGAGGCGTTGGCTACGGGTGGGCAGCAGCGGTTTGTCTGGGATGGACGGGACGAAGATGGGCAGGTTGTGGCTCCGGGTTTGTATTTGTGCAAGATCGAGGTGGATGCGGACGCTACGGCCTTTAGTGGACAGACCCGAGTTCACCTCATCGCCGTGGCCTATTGAGACGCGGCGGTCGTCCTATGAACAACTCGACAAGACGAAAATTCGCCATACTGCTCGGCCTTGCAGTCTGTTGCGACAGCGCCGCTCAGGTCGAGTACGGCAATCGGCTGGGATTGCAGCAGGGCACGGAAGCTCGGCTGATGACCTTGAGTCCGGAGGTGTATCTGGCCGCGCTGGACCCGGCGGTGCGGCGCTGGTACGTGCCGCAGGAACTATACGAAGAATACCGCTGGCGGCAGTGGCAGTACACCAACCGGGCGCGGCTGCCGTACCGGCGCTACGTGGAAGTCGATTTGCAGGGGGATTACTTCTACGATTTGTATGGGAATTACCTGACCCAGGGTTGGCTGGTGTTCAACACTGCGCAGACGCGGCCTCAGGAGGCGGGCAGCACCCTGTTCAAGACGAATGTATTCGACCGGTGGTTTAATCAACTGGTGATCGCCGGGGACCGAAAGGGCCAGTATCACTACGCGCTGACAGTGAGCAACAATCTACGCACGACCCTGACGCCGCTGTCCTTTTCCAAGCCGCGTTTGAACGGATTTCAACTGGATTTGGCCACGGACAAATATCAGATGACCTTCCTGCATTCGTTGATTTCAGGGCCTAGGGCCATCCAGGAGACGGAGCGGGCCTTTACGGACGCCACGTCTTTGGCGGGAGGTCGTTTTGCAGCGCACGTGGGCGATTTTGTCGAAGTGGGGTTGCACGCGGTCAGCGCCCACCAGACCAATAGTGTGGCGGACCAACTCGTGGAGACCTTGCACAAAGGATCTTTGACCAACGAACAGAATCAGACGGTTGGGCAGATCGAGATCCTATTGAAGGACGACTCACCGGAGGACGGCCGCGGCGGTGCGGCCTTTTTCCCAGACGCCTCGGACGTGATCATTACCTATCGCGATGGTACGGTGGAGCAGGGGCGGGACATCCGCTTTGGTCCGGTGATTGAAGGGGGGTTGGAGCGACGGGGTTTTCTCAGCGCGGACGGCAGCGAGCAGATCAGCCTGCTCTACGACTTTGACAGTGCGTCGTTTGTCAACCGGGCTGCGGCCGACAAGGCGGAGATCGTCTCCGTAGAATTCCGGCTGGTGTTGGCTAATGACTATCAGGTCTGGATGAGTTCCGATCGCCAGTTGGGGCTGCTCGATCCAGGCGAGGGGGTGCGCGGCTTGGGCGAGGAGGGATTTACCCGGCTCGACGTAGCGCCGACGGAAAATCCCTTTTTTACGATGGTGTCTCAGGCGGCGGGCAATGTGCAGGACATTTCCAATTTAGGCGTGGTCAGCTTTGCCTACGGCCTGCCCACTGCTACCACTGTGGGCGGTGGCACGCTTCGGGTGGAGGACTTGCTCGGGTTCGACGTGTATGGCGAATACGACTTGAGTTGGAGTTGGCGTCAATACCCAAATGTTGCCGAGGAAACCCACACGGCCTCGGCGGGGGTTAAGGGCCAACCCAGTGCGCCGGCTTGGATGGTCAATGTGCGCAAGGCTTGGGCACCGTTCACGTTGTTCGGCGAGGTGTATTCCATTGACCCACGCTACAACACCCAGGCTTTTGTCACTACTACTACTGGACTCGACTACGCCCGCCAGGGCAACCGTTTTGATCTGGTCGAAGACAACGACGACCAAGACCGCTTCCCCGATGCCTTCCGCGCCGATTTTCTGGTTGACGACCGGCAGGTCTTTCCCGGTTGGGATCTCAACAACGACTTGGTGCCCGACTTCAACCAGAACGACAACCGCGTCAAGGCCAATAACATTCCCGATTACCAAGAGCCTTTCCTGCGCTTCCAAGTGGACCGGCCCGAATTTCTCTTTGGCGTGGATATGAACCACAACTTCTGGGTTGACTTATACGAAAACGACACCGAGCCGGACTATCCCTACCGCCGCGATCAGGCTGGCTTCAATGTCTATGGCGGGGTGGGACTAGGTCGGCACTGGCAGTTCAAAGCCGGGGCGTTGCGCGAGGCGCAGATCTCAGCCGACCGCAAAAATCACAGCACGTACGTGCAGGTGGGCTACGAGCGGATGTGGCCGAAGTGGGGCCGGGTGCGGCTATTTGAGATGAGCCAATTGGTCGCGGACGACATTCCCAATCCGCTCTTGCAATGGCGGCCGGACAACACCTTGCGGGGCGGACAGTTGGTACATCTTGACGATCCGCTGTTGGCGCGGGATACGTGGGTCAATCAGCTTTTTGTCGGCCACAGCCTGACCGGCGAAAAACTACAGGTGATGAGCAAGCTCAACTGGGTGCTTTTCCGGCAGTTGATGAGCGCCAAGCAGCGCCGACAGCACGATTTGGCTCCGGCGGATTTTTTCTTTGGCTTGATCAATAAGGCGAGTTATCGCTACGCTTGGCGGGGCGTGACTGTGGAGCCGCGCTGGAAGAGCGAATGGGTGCAACAGAGCCGGTCGCTGTTTGATCAGGAGAAGCAAACGACGCTGCTGGAGTTGGTTTCGGTGTTGTTGGAGACTCAGCTTTTGTCGGCGACTAGGGTGCAGGCCGGGGTGGAGTACGCCTTTTTCAACGATTTAGACCGAGATAGTGAGGACTTCAACTCGCTGAGTTGGGCTTTCCAGTTGGTGACGGAGTCGGCCTATCTAGGATATCGGATCCAAGCTCTGGCTGGCTTTGTGGTGGAGCGCAAGGATTTTGCAGAGGCCGAGACTCTCACGGCTACTCAGAGTTTTGTCACTCTCTACGCCGGATTGCAGTAGGTCGAGCGCTTAGCGCGCCCCTTCCTCCCACGACGGCAAGCTCAAGCCGTCCTGATCCCAGACAATTTCGCCGGCTCGCAGAGTCATGCGGCCCTCTATTTTTTGGCTGCCTTGCAGGGTGCTGCGGGTGGCATCGACAAAGCCGAAGCGGCCTTCGTGCACGGCCAGCACTGCCACGTCGGCTTCAGCGCCTACGCTCAGGTGGCCTAGCTCGGGTCGGCGAATGACTTCGGCGGGGCGCTGCGTCGAGCGGTAGATGACCTCTTGCAACGGCATTCCCAAGGCCAACATCTTCGACATGGTGATATTCATGGTGGCATTGGGCAGCAGGCGGCTGCGGCGGTGTAGGTCGGTGCTGATGGTATCGGGCGGGAAGCCTTGGGCCATGGCTGGCACGGCAATGTGGAAGCGGAAGGAGGCGTTGCCGTGGCCCAAGTCGAAAATCACGCCGCGCTCGCGGGCCTGCCAGACGAAGTCGAAAATGCGGTCCTCGTCGTCGAGCATAGGCGTGCGCATGGAGTAGCAGTGCGTGTGGATGTCGCCGGGACTGTAGCGGGCGAGCAATTCGGAGTAGGTGCGGGTGGGTTTGGGCGAGAAATCGACCATGACGATGGTGCCGGCCCGCCGCGCTGCTTCGATGGCCCCGCCGGTCGATTCCCACCCCGGCCCGCCAAAATGGGCCGATTTGACCCCGACGATGTGCTCGGGGTAGCGCTCGACCGCAGCGGCGCAGGGGATGGGGTCCATATCGGTGGTGTCCTGCTCCGGCGGACCGGTCATGCCAGCGCCGACGATGTTGACAAAAGCGAGGACGCGGGTGATGGACTGGTCCATGATGGTTTCTTTGAAATTTGCAATATCCTTGTATCCAGCGCCGCCCGTATCGACGCAGGTGGTGACCCCGTGCGGCAGGTTGTGGGGATCGGGGAAGAGCCAAGCGTTAAAGCCGCCGTACACGTGCAGGTGGATGTCGATGAGGCCGGGGGTGACGTAGAGGCCGGCGACATCGGCTTGTCGCTCCGCAGTGCCGGGCAACTGCGGCCCCACAGCGGCGATTTTGCCGTCTTTGATGGCGAGGTCGGCCGGGCCGTTGATGTTGTTTTTGGGGTCTATGAGGTGGCCGTTTTTGAGTAAGACGTCGTAGTGGGGGGGCATGGTGCTCCTTTTTGAATGCTGTCAGTCGCCGGGGAAGTGTCCTTTGTATTTCAGACCTAGTAGCTCACGGGATCGGGCGACGTTGCAGTACTTATCCGCGTCCGGGTGACTGGCCGTGTGCATGATGTCGAAGTCAATGGTCTCAGATGTGAGGGCTAGGTGGCAGGCTTCCGCCAAATCGTGCCGACAGACCCAGCTAACGCCGCCGTGAGCGGGGTTGCCGTCTCGACTGATGCCGAGTCTGCTGTCGCCAATGCTACAGGGCCGGAAGACGATGATCCGCAAGCCATAGGCGTCGTGGTACTGGCGGCACATTTCCTCCTGCAGGCGCTTTGAGATGCCGTACGGGCTTCCTTCCTTGCTGCGGATATCTGACGAAAGAAAAAGACCGTCTGGATGTTGCACGACGCAGGAGCCCATGTGTACTACTCGTTTGAGTTCGTGGCGACGGGCCGACTCCAAGACGTTCCACATCCCCTTGAGGTTGATGAGAAAGGGGTTCACATCGTCCTCGGGCGGGTTCTCGTAGCCGAAGTAGGCGGCTAGGTGGACGACGCCGTCCATGCCTTCCAAGGTCCTGTGGACGGCGTGGAAGTCGGCGATGTCCCCGTAGAGCTTTTCTCCCTCCCAGTCGCCGTCGAAGCGGTGGTACGTCGCCCAAGCTTCGGGACTGTAATCAAAGGCGCGCACCTGATGGCGACCGGCGAAGTTTTCCAGCACGGCCCGGCCGACCCACCCGGCGGCACCCATGATGGCTACTTTCACGAGCAATTCTCCTGAGAAACGGTATCGCAGCTAGGTACCTGTGACCAGCCCTCCGCGGTCATTCGCTGTACACCGCCTCGATCAGGCCCCTCATGTAGCCAATGGCGTAGAGGCGCTCCATGGAGTGCACATCGACGAAGTCCTCGTAGGTTAGCTGCGGGAAATGGTCGGGGCGTGCGACTCCCTCGTATCCTGTGTCGCGATAGGCCCTGACACAGGCCGCCATGTCGTGCTTGCCGTCGTCGTGGAAGGCCTCGTCAAACTTCTCCGGCGTGCCCCTGATGTCGCGGAAATGGACGAAGTGGATCTTCTGCTGCTCGCCAAAATGGCGAATGACGCTCGGCAGGTCGTCGGTCATCAGGCCGAAGTTGCCCTGACAGAGGCCGATGCCGTTTGCCGGGCTGGGAACGAGATCGACCATCTTCTGGTAGTTCTCAACGCTGCTGATGATGCGGGCGATGCCCTGGATCGGCGACAGGGGTGGGTCGTCGGGGTGCATGGCGAGCTTGACGTTCGCCTCTTCGGCGACCGGGACAACGCGTTCGAGGAAGTATTTCAGGTTGTCCCACTGGTCCTCCTCGGTGACTTCGCCATGCTCGCCGGCGGGATGGGTCTTGTTGAATTCTTCAAGGTCGAAGCCGGTCACCTTGGCACCGCCTCGCGTCGGGATTTCGGACGACGTGCGAATCACGAAGAGGATCGGCATCCACGCAGGACACCACACCGGGATGCCGACTGCCCCCATGTTGCGGATGAACTCGCAGACGACGGCGATTTCTTCGTCGCGCCCCGGCTGGGCTAGTTTGATCTTTTCCATGGGAGGACGGCTTTCAATGACCGATAGATGATAACCGTTTTTCTCGTACTGCGCCTTGAAATGAGCTAGGGACTGGCGGCTGAACGGCTGCGCTTCGTCGTCGATTGGTTTATCTGGTATCGGCGCGAGACCGAAGGTGCCGACGGCATGCTCGACGCCACATTGGGTACCGAAGGTCGATACGGCGCTGGCGTCTGGTCCGAGTGCCAAAGCGATTTTCATAGCTGATCCTTTCTTTATGTTTTGAGAATGGACGGCGTGGAAGCCGGCAATGTCTCCGAATACTAGCTGCGGATTTCAGGAAGTTTCGTAGGGTCCAAGAAATCGGTTCCCATCGAAATGGATGATATGCGTTGGTGTTTCCGCAACCCATACCTCAGTTTCCCAAGAGATCTCAGTTATATACTTTCCCATTGTCGTGCGGTCTGGAAAGGCCGTAACATATACTAAACCAGGTATAGCCTTGGCAAATAATGTAGAAAGTTCACGATGTCTTTTGCTATCTACAGGCCCATGGGTTGTCACGGCCTCAATTAAAAAAAGCCAATTTTTCTCCTGATAATAGAGCACTACGTCCGGCATTTTGCCATGTTCATCCACCTCAACACCTAGCTCTAACAACCTGCTTTGTTGTAAGTAGCCAATTTTGCTTCCCGTATCGCCTACATAAATCACTTCGCTTCCCGGGGCATATCGAGGTGCGAATTCGACGATGATATCTTTAATCAGCTTGCTGTGTGTACCAGGAGTGAGAGCAATTTCGTAGTCCTCTTCAACTTCTACGGGGATCATCTGCATTTTTCGCTGCATCTCATAAAGTTGAGCTAGGGTTTCTCGCTCTTCTAAATATGAAGAAAGGGTTTGGTCCCACTGGTCTGTGCCATAGGTGAGAATGACTGCAAAAGTTTCTGGACTGATCTGATAACATGCTTTGGGGCTATTTACGGGACGATCTGGTTCGTCTGGGTTATACAGTGCGATGCCCGCTTCGACAAATTGGTGCATGGTTTGACGGCGGAAAGTTTCACGAGTATTGGGCGCGTACTCTTTGCCGTAGAAAGCCCGGCAAAATTCCATGATAGGGGTGATACCCATCAACGGTTGTTCCAGTTCTTGCCAGCTTCCATCTGGTTTGAGGTTCAAAATGGCAAGCAGTGTCAGTGCGGAGCGTTCGTTTTGTTGGCCTCTGGGAAGGCCGAAGTTTATCAAGAGATTTAGTGCCTCATTTATTTTCTGTTGCGCCTGGATTGGATCAAGCATGGATTTCTTTCCCATTCTACTGACTTCTTGGTTGATCAGATAATCGATATCCTTTTGTAGCGGAATCTTACCTTTAGCTAGAGAACCAAATTTAGCTAAGGTCTCTAGGCTTGGATAATGAATCGTCCTGAGATCGGCAGAATTGACTTGTGTGTGGCCATTAAATTGGCGGAAGTATTTATCGACTAGGGTGCAATTTAGATAGACGGCTAGCCCCAAGGCTATTTCTTTAGATAATCCCTGCTTTTGTCGATGGAATACGTTTAGGTGATTTTCAAAGCCGACTTTACGGGCAGGTAGAGATGAATCATATATCGCTGCTACGATGCGCCTTCGTTCTTCTTTAGCAGTAAAGCGTTTGGTCACCACATAGTGGCCATTATTAGACCAAAGCCACTTTTCAGAATCAGGTGTAATATTAATAGCATTGGGCTTCTTCCCACTCTTGGGCCATGTCAGTCCATCGGCATCAAAGTGAGCAGGATAAAGCAAGGGGGCTGTACCTGGTCCAGGTTTCTGGCGCAAATGTTCTTTCAGCCTGAAATCTACTAGGGGACCAGTGGATACTTCGATGCCTAAATCTTCTAGCGTATAATTAAATACTGAAATTCGATCTACTACATGCTGTTCAAAATCAGTAGTGGCTATATGAATAAATTGCTCTGGATCGTCGGGCTTGACAACGCTGGTATAGGGGACTGTCCTCTGGGTCATATCCTCTACGATCATTTCTCCGTACTCCTTGGAGAATTCTACACTATAACTTGAGGTGATTCTGACAGTTCCTAAGGCTGATCCTTTTACCGCATGGAAAATTATGTTTTCCTGTAGTACTTCATCGTCCTTAAACGCATGAGTGCGAGATTCAAATACATGAAAACGTTTGATCATCATCTGTTCGAGTAAAAATCTACGAAAAGATTTGAAGTACGGACCATTGCAGAACGAACGAGGGACGATGGCCACAAGCTCACCCCCTGGCCTTAACATCTCGATAGCAATTGTTAGAAATCCTGCATATAAATTTGAGATTTCTACACCCACGGCTTGCAGCCATTTTCTATGTGGAGAATTGGAGCGGATTTTTTTATAGGGAGGGTTCATGATTACATGAGTGAAAGACTCCTTGACTGGAGGACACTGAAATAGATCACTTGCCAGTTGTTTCGCCCCTCCTTCAATAAAATCTTCAACTTCAATTTTCTCTTGAAGGTCGATTCCGTTGTCCCGGCACAATCGGCGACAGTTGGTAAGCGTAGATTGTAGATACTCAATCATCGTCGGCTCTAATTCGTAAGCCTTGATGTAAATCTCCTGGGGATGAGCAGTACGAGAGCAAAATTCCTCTACAAAAGCGGCCGTTAAGGAACCTACTCCAGCACCGGCATCTAAAAGGCGGATCTGACCGTATCCAACAGAGTCAAAAAGCGAGGCCATAAACCGAGCAATAGAGACAGAAGTCAGGAACTGTCCCATTTCCGAACGTTTCTTGGGAACTAATTTTCGAGATATATCTAGGCGATAGCTTTCTGCTAGTTCGGTTGCAGATGCTGTCTCGCTTTGACTTAAGTTGATACTATTCATAGATGTTAAAGGATTTGCACAGGAGGGAATGCCCTTAAATTTCGGGCGTCCTATTGAGCTGATTCTCGTTTTTGCTGAGCAAGGTACCGTCGAGTCAAAATTAGGCGATTGGGGAAGGTGGGGCAACGATCTTCATAAGCACTCCTCCGCTATACAGTAGTAAGGGTATTATAGCGGGCGGCCCTTCCTCTTTCAAGGTGGCTTGCCCTTTACGTCCCTAGGGATATAGATTGACCAGAGCAATTGGCGTCCTCATACCGCACACCTCAACAACACTCAGGAGCTTATTATATGACTGATCCGATCAAAGTCGCCGTGCTGGGCATGGCCCACGACCACTTGTGGGGCAACCTCAGGGAACTAGCCGACCGGGAGGAAGCCCTCCTCGTGGGTGGTGCCGACCCCAACCCCGTGCTGCTGGACCGCTTCCGCGAGCGCACGGGCTGCGACCAAGTGTACGGCGAGTACGAAGCCCTGCTCGACGCGCAAACTCCCGACGCAGTTTTCGTTTTTTCGGCCACTGCCCACCATGCCCCCCTCGTCGAGCTGTGCGCGGCTCGGGGTATTCACGTGATGGTCGAAAAACCCATGGCCGCCACGCTCGAACAGGCCGACCGCATGCTGACCGCGGCCCAGCGTCACCAGACCTGTCTGATGGTCAACTGGCCTACGGCGTGGTCGCGGCCCTTGCACACGGCCCACCGCCTCGTCGGGGAAGGGGCCATTGGGCAATTGTGGCAGCTCACCTGGCGCGGTGGCCACTGCGGCCCCGATGAGCTAGGCTGCTCCGACGAATTTTGCGGCTTCCTCTTCGATCTTCAACTCAACGGAGCCGGGGCCTTCAACGACTACAGCGGATACGGTGCCAGCCTGTGCGTCCACTTTTTGGGCCGGCCGCACAGCGTCGTGGCCATGGCTGGCCGCTTGCTCAAGACTCACCTGCCGGTTGACGACAACGGCATTATGGTGCTGCGCTACCCGCAAGCCTTGTGCCGCCTGGAAATGAGTTGGACTGAAGCCGTGCCGCACGTGCCGCCCCACGACGTGGTGCTCTACGGTACCGAGGGGACTATGGTGGTGGGGAATCAGGTGACGGTGTACACCCGCCAGAATCGCGAGGGAACAGAGGTAGAACTCGACGAATTGTCTGCCTCCCAGAGCAATGCCGCCACGCACTTTCTGCACTGCATCCGCTCGGGCCAGCCGCCCCAGGGCACGACCAATGCCACCCAATCGCGGCACGCCCAAGAGATTATGGAAGCCGGTTTGCAGGCGGCCACTTCGGGCATTGAAGTGAGTCTGCCCATTGAGGGCCATTTGTTCCGCGCATAATTCGCAATCCGCTCAATACCCAACTCTCGACAGGAGACATCATGCCTGATTCCCACTGGCGCAATATCCTGCATCACCACGACGAGCCCGACGAGGCTATGCAGCGCATCGACGCCCAAGTTGCTCCGCTGGAGGAACTGCCCGATGCGGTGCGCCACATCCGCGCCCTGATCTCGCGCTTCGACTCGCTGACCCACTACTGCGCCTTTGACAATCTCGACCTGATCGTCCGCGCCATTGGCGAAGGCACTTATCCGGGTCAGCCGGCCGTCGATGTGCTCACTCGGGCTTGGGAAATGGACGACCAGCGTCGGGGTCGGGCCAAGACCTATGTGCAAACTCTGCAAGCTTGGTCTGAAAGGAAGTCTGCGGAAGAAGCTCAGCAGGTAGTGGGCGATGTGGAATTGTGTGCTGAGTTGTACGGTATTTTAGGTCCGCTCGAAGAGCACAAGGCCTGGTTGGCCGCCTCTTTAGCCCATACCCTCAAAGCCTTCGCCTACGAGGCTCAAGACTTGCTCAACGAAGCGGCCGAGGCGGATTTTGTGCGTGGGGTCTATCGTGCAGCGCTCGGTCGCGACCCCTCGTCCGACGACTTGCAAAACCGCTTGATCGAACTAGCCGACGGCAAAAGCCGGGACCATTTCGTCCGCGAGATCTTCGACTCGGCCGAAAGCCGCCAGCGCCAACAGTGGCAGGTGCTGGAAAAGTTGCACGCCGACGGGGAATGAGAGGGAAGTTGGACATGGGCGTTTTTCCCGATGCGGCCCTGCGCCAGATAGCCGCGGCCTTTGACGGCCGTATGGGCTGGCATATAGAAGATCTGGCTACTGGTCAAGTGCATCAGTACAGAGCTGACGAGCGCTTTCCCACGGCCTCGGTCATCAAAATTGCCGTATTGGTCGAGTTGTTCCGCCAAGCCGAGGCAGGACGGCTGTCGCTAGACGGCCGACACCGGTTGCGGGGCGATATTTCAACGCACGGTTCGGGGGTGTTGCAAATCGCCCAAGACGAGCCCGAGTTGACCTTGCGCGACTACGCCCGCCTGATGATGGGCATCAGCGACAATATTGCCACTGATTTCCTCATGGGATTGCTGGGGCTAGACCAGATCAACGCCACCCTCGACCGGCTGGGCTGTGCCAATGTGCGGGCAGCCGCGACCATGGGCCGCTATCACTACCGCATGGTAGGGATGGACGAGGTGCCCACCAATCAGGCCAACGATGTAGTGTACAGGGAGCGGGTCAGCACTCAGGGCCTTGACTACGGCAGCGTGTCCTTTGGGGGTTCGCTGGAAAACAATGTGGCCGCTCCTGGCGAATTGGCTTCTTTATTGGCAGCTATATATCGCGGGCAGGTCGTCAGTGCGGCGGCTTCCAAAGCCATGATAGAGCTGCTCAAAACCGGTCGGGATACCCGCATGATCCGGTGCTATTTGCAGCCGGATGTGGTGGTGGCGCACAAGTACGGCTCTAGCGGCATCATCAAAGGGGATGCTGGCCTTGTGTTTTTGCCAGCAGGGCCCTTGGTCGTGGTGGCCTTTGCCTTGGCCCGCGACGACGGATCCGCCGCTGCCGAGGCCATTGCCCAGGTCGCCCGTTTGGCCGTGGAGGCACTGGCCCCCGAGTGCGTGGTGGATAATAGTAGTTAATGGGGTTGCTCATGCGATTCAGTTTTTACCATAGGAGGGACTTGTGATCATTGACACTCATCTACACGTGTGGAGCGAGGACGCGGAGCGCTATCCTTTTGCCGAGGGCCGGACTCAGGTAGGCGGTGGATCTGTGGAATTGCTCAACCAGACCATGGACGAGGTCGGGGTCGATAAAGCGGTTATTGTGCAGCCGATTTACTATTTGTTCGACAACCGGTACGTGGCCGACTGTTTGCGCCGCTTTCCGGGCCGCTTTGCCGCCATTGGCTTGGTTGATCCCAAGGCTCCGGATGCGGTTGACCGGCTGGAAAGGCTAGTGCGCGAGGACGGTTTTGGTGGCTTGCGCATTCACTCGTCGCGACTCGACCACCCTTCGGAATGGGCCGCCCCCGACCAAGATCCGCTGTGGCGGCGGTCGGAGGAATTGGGCACGTGTTTTATCGTCCACGGTCCGGCGGCCAATTTGCCTCATTTGGAGCCTATCATCGGCCGCTTTCCCGAGGTACCGGTAGTGCTGGACCACATCGGCGGGGCGCCGACCAATGAGGAAGCGCCCTTTCCGCTGTTGAGCCACGTGCTCGACTTGGCGCGCTTTCCCAAGGTGTACGTGAAATTCACGCCGCAGGCGCACAAGTCCGAGTTGCCCTTTCCGCACGCGGATACATTTCCCGCCTTCCGCCGCATCTACGACGCCTTTGGGCCGCAGCGGCTGATGTGGGGTACCAATTTCCCCGGTGTAATGAAAGAGGTGGGGTACGGCCCGGCCTTGGAGATGTTCCGCGACCACGTCGATTTTCTCACCGACGACGACAAGGCGTGGCTCTTCCACCGCACGGCTTTGCAGGTGTGGAGCTTTGCAGGAGTCGCGGAGTAGTCACCAGTTGAGAAACTTCTCGTTCCAAGCGGTCGGATATTGAGCGAGTGATTGACCTGCTTTGCAGGCTAGAGTATTATTAAATCGTCACTGTGGTAATACCTAAGAGGAGCAATGAATACTATTTCGCTAAAGATGCCCGATCCGCTCGCGGCTGAACTCGCTGAAATGGCGCAGCGGAGGGGCGTGAGCAAGTCTGCGCTGATTCGCGAGGCGCTGGAGGCGTACCTGCAAACGGACGGAGCTGAACCAGCCGGTTCTGCCCTCTCGCAGGTGGGCGATCTCAGGGGTATACTTTCCGGGCCTGAAGACCTGTCCGCGAACAAGGACTACCTGCGGAAATTCGGCCGTTGATCAAGGAAGTCATTCTCGACACCGGTCCGCTGGTCGCGCTGCTGAATCGACGCGACCAGCATCATCGCTGGGCGAAGGACCAGTGGGCGCGTATAGCTCCACCCCTGCTCACCTGCGAAGCGGTCCTCGCGGAAGCCTGCTTTCTCGTCCAGCCATTCGCTGGAGGGCAGGGGGCCGTGCTCGAGTTGGTCCGGCGCGGCGTTTTGGACTTATCGTTTTCTCTGGCCGAAGAAACAGCAGCTATCTCGCGGTTGCTAAAGAAATACCGGGACGTTCCCATGTCCCTTGCGGATGGCTGTATCGTTCGGATGGCTGAACGCCATGCGAAAGGGGTCGTCTTCACTTTGGATCGCGATTTTGCGATTTACCGCAAGAACGAGCGTCAACTCATTCCAACGTTGACACCGGCCCCATGAGCGCCTTCTTCCAAGACGCGCCCATGGAATGGTCGGCGTACCGAATTCAAATCGACGTTCAAACACGTTTTTAAGAGGAGGGAACCGTATGAGAATGCGGATATTCGGGCTGGCGGCGGTCCTGCTGCTGGCGGTGCAAACGGGCCGCGCCGAAGACAAGAAGATCACCATCTGGTGGGCGCAATGGGATCCAGCCGCGGCGCTACAAGAGTTGGGCCACGAGTTTGCCGAAGAGACCGGGATTGCCGTCGAGGTGTACCAGATCCCTTGGCCAGCTTATCAAGACCAAGTCTTTCTCAATTTTGGCAACAAGCAGACCGACTTCGACATCGTCGTCGGCGACAGCCAGTGGATCGGCCGCGGCGCGACCAAGGGGCTGTATCTGGAGCTGACCGATTGGCTACCCGAGGCCGTTGACGTGGGCGCGATTCATCCGCGCGCCGCGCGCTATTTGTGCGAGTACCCGCCGGGCAGCAGCCGGTTTTTTGCCGCGCCTTGCCAGACGGATGCTATTGGCTTTGTCTATCGCAAGGACTGGTTTACAGACTCGGCCGAGCAGGAGGCGTTTGCCGCTCGCTACGGTCGTCCGCTCGCCGCGCCCGACACGTGGGAGGAATTCCGCGACTTGGCCGAGTTTTTCCACCGCCCGGAGCAAAAGCGCTACGGCTGCTCGCTGCTGACGGGTCGGGGGTACGATTCCATCGTCATGGGCTTCCAGCCCTTTCTGTGGGCTTGGGGCGGCGCTTGGGGCGACCCGCAGAGCTACAAGGTGCAAGGCCACCTCAACACCGAGGGAGCTGTGGCGGGGCTGGAGTTTTTCAAGTCCCTATTGCAATTTACGCCCGAAGGCGGCACCAATGCCGATTACTTCTTCAACTTAGAGGCGTTCTCCAACGGTTCCACGGCTATGGTCTTAGACTACTTTCCGTTCTATCCGGGAATCGTCGCCAGCATGGGCGACCAAGTTGGCTTCTTTATGGTGCCGCGCCACGGCGACACGCGCGTTATCTCGCTGGGCGGGCAGGGCTTTAGCATTTCGACCAAGACCACGCCAGAAAAGCAGGAATGGGCCAAGCAGTTTATCGCTTGGTTTTCCCAGACTGCCATCCAGGAGAAGTGGATATCCTATCCCGGCTCGTTCACTGCCAATACCGAGTTGCTGGCGAGCGAGGAATTTGCTGCGGCTGCGCCGTACAACGCCGTGTTTGCTGAATCGCTAGATTACTTGCAGGACTTTTGGAACGTGCCAGTGTACAACGAGCTGTTAGCCGCGGCTGTGCGCCACTTGGGCGCGGCCCTTGACGGTACGAGCGCGAGTGCCGATGCGCTCGACGCGCTGGCCGCTGAGCACGAGATGATTCTGATGGAAGCGGGCTTGCTAGAGATGGAATAAGGAGGCGGCGTGAGGGGTAGTACGGGCCGGTGCCGCGATTGGACGCCATATGCGTTCGTGGGGCCGGCCCTCATTTTGCTCATCGGCATCAATGTCTTCCCACTGCTGTACAGCATCGCGCTCAGCTTCACCAATGTAGATCTGGTCGGCGGGGCGTGGAAATTCGTGGGGGAATTCAACTACGCCGTGGCGTTCAAGTTTGCCAAGTACGGGGCCGCGCTGCGGACCACTGCGCTTTTTGTCTGCGTGGCCGTGGCCGTGGAACTGATCTTGGGCTTTGCCTTGGCGCTGGCACTCAAAGATCGCTTCGGTGGCCGGGCGTTTGCGCTGACCGCGCTTTTGGTGCCGATGATGTTGCCGCCGGCGGTGATCGCGCTCTTTTGGAAGCTGGTGCTCAACGGACACTACGGTATCCTCAATCAATGCCTCGATGCGCTGGGGCTAGGCCAACCCCAGTGGATTACAGATCCCGACCTCAAGCTGCTGTCGATTTTGCTGGTTGACGTGTGGATGTGGACGCCGTTTATGATGCTGATTGCACTGGCGGCGCTCAATGCCATCCCCGGCTATCTGTACGAGGCCGCGGCCATTGACCGAGCCTCGCGGTGGAAAGTCTTCCGCCGGATTACCCTGCCTTTGTGTGCGCCGCTTTTGGGGCTGGCCGTGCTGCTGCGGGCTACGGATGCGATCAAGCAGTTCGATTTGGTCATGGCCATCACCGGCCCCAACGACCCCGCAACGCAAACGGTGAGTGCGCTGCTCTATCAGGTGGTATTCCGCGATGGCAAGGTGGGACTGGGTGCGGCGTATTCGTACGTGGTACTGGTGCTGGTGCTCGCTCTGGCCAGTGTGTTTGTGCGCTACATGAGTTCAGTGCAGCGGCGCGAGGAGGCCGGGGCACAGTGAAAGCGCTGCGCATCGCCTTTGTCGGGGGCTACTTCTGCGCGGCCATGCTGCCGCTGATATGGCTCTTGCTGACCTCGTTTAAGACGCGGGATGACAGCATTGCCGTGCATCCGAAGTTCGTGCCCACTTGGGCCGAAGAGGTCGCGGCCGATGGGATCTACTTCCGCGCCAATCTCGACGGCTATCGCCAACTGGCCGCGGTGTACGCCGGTGGGGAGCACGCCTTTTTTCACTACTTGGGCAACAGCTTGATCATTGGTCTGCTCAGCACCTTGTGCTCGGTGCTGATCGGCACCTGCGCGGCCTATGGCTTTAGTCGATTTGCCATCCCCGGGGGGAGAGACTGGCTGTTCTTCATTCTCTCGACGCGCTTTTTGCCGCCACTCGCCGTGGTGGTGCCGGTGTTGATGATGTATCGCGAATTCGATCTCCAGAACAGCCACATGGGCTTGGTACTGCTGTACACGGCGTTCAACATGTCACTGGCCGTGTGGCTGATGAAGGGCTTTATCGACGAAATACCCACGGCGTACGAAGAAGCCGCGCTGGTGGCTGGTTATACTCGCTTCCAAGCCTTCCGCTTGGTCGTCTTGCCTCGGGCCGTGCCCGGGATGGCGGTGACTGCGGTGTTCTGCTTGATCTCCGCGTGGAACGAGTATGGGTTTGCCATGACGCTCAACAATCAAAAGGCCGTTACAGTGCCGGTTTACTTCGCTGGTTTGCAGGGCAATGTGTCGGGTTTGCCGTGGGCGCAGATCAGCGCGGGGATGCTGATTTTTGTCGCGCCGATCATCGTCTTCACGGTGTTGGTGCGCAAGCATCTGTTGCGCGGCGTCACTTTTGGGACGATCAAGCGATGAGCCGCTGGTTAGATCGCTGCGCGCGCGTGGGCATGGTCGCCGGAGTGGGATTGATGCTGCAACCGTTCTGGGGGACGGGGCTGAAGTATGGGTTTTTTGTCGCGGCCTTTAGCACGCTGTTGCACGTTGTGACGTCGCGTCGGCAGATGGACGGGCCATGAGTTTTCTCGAGTGCCGAGATTTGGTCAAGACCTTTGCCGACGGTACGCGTGCCGTCCAGGGCATTGATTTGCACTGTAGCGAGGGCGAGTTCGCCGTGCTGTTGGGGCCTTCTGGGTGCGGTAAGACTACTACGTTGCGGATGGTCGCAGGTCTCGAAAAGCCGACGGCCGGGCAGATTGTGCTGGCCGGCGCGGACATCACCGATCGTTCGCCCGCTGAGCGGGACGTGGGGTTTGCGTTTCAGTTTTACGCGCTCTATCCGCATCTAAAGGTCGAGGACAATATCGGCTTTCCGCTGGAGAGCATGGGGTTGAATCGGCGGGAGCGACGGCAGCGGGTGGCCGACATTGTCGAGCGGTTGGGGCTGGGTGCGTTGGTCGGGCGCTATCCTCGGCAGCTTTCGGGCGGGGATCAGCAGCGGGTGGCTTTGGCGCGGGCCATGGTGCGGCGACCGCAGATCTATCTGATGGACGAGCCGTTGGGCACGCTTGATGCGGGGTTGCGGCTGGAGATGCGGGAGATGATCCGCGCCCAACAGCTCGACGCGGGGATCGCCACCTTGTACGTGACTCACGACCAAGAGGAGGCCATGAGCTTGGCCGATCAAGTGGTGGTCATGGACGAGGGACGGATTCGCCAGAGTGGGGCTGCGGCCTTGGTGTACGATCAGCCGGCCGACCTGTTTGTGGCGCATTTTATCGGCAGCCCCAGCATGAACTTCGTCACTGGGGAAATCCGCGAGGACTGCTTTGTTGCGCCTGGGTTGGTCTGGCCGCTGGCTGAGCGATTGCGGCCGGGGCCGGCGACGCTGGGGGTGCGGCCGGAGTTTGTCCGGCCGGCTGCCAAAGGTCGGCTGCGGGCCGAGGTGGTGCGCGACGAGTACCAAGGCGCGTGCCGCTATATTCACCTGCAGGCCGAGTGCGGTCGGTTGGTTATGCAGGTGGCTGATCGGGAGCGGGAGGCTGTGGGAGCGTCTTTGGGCTTGGACTTTGCTCGGGTGCTGTTGTTTGATCCGGTGAGTGGCAAGCGGCTCTAAGAAGTGGGTTGGAAATCTCTGGCGAACCGCGTTGGGCAGTGGGCGACAGGCTGGGTTTTCGGGTTCAATATTGAGCACTCGCTTTGATTTCCAGTTGATCGTCAAGCTCCAAATCAACATGTCTTGACACAGAGAATGGCCGTACTGTATAATGTAAATGTTTAATGTAAACGTATTCTGCTAAGTGGAAGCACGGCTCCGGTTAGAAGGCCGCTTAACCCGAATTCACGTTAGGGAAGGAGATTCTCACATGCTGCGCTTTGTCTTACTTCTTGCCCTATTCTGCGCCCTCTCTTGCTCAAAAGAGCCACCGCCGACTGCGGCCGCTGGGAAAAGCAACTGTGCCTTGTGCGACATTTTAGGGGACGGCACTCACCAAGCGCCCGAAGGATCGGGCGGACATACCACGCCCGATGACGACGATCAGGGCACGTCCGACGATGACGATCAGGACACGTCCGACGATGATGATCAGGGCACGTCCGACGACGATCAGGACACGTCCG
>VXML01000052.1 GCA_009841115.1 Gemmatimonadota bacterium
GCATCGGCTGCACCGAGGGGCGGGGATTGCTGCGGCCGCTCAGCACGCTGCGGCGTTGGCTGCGCGCCAAGTAGGGGGTGGGTTTATCGACGAGGCGACGTTGCGTTTGGAAGAGGAGTGAATATTGACTGAATATTGACAATGTGTTTATAATATAATTATATATTAATTATGGATTCGATCAAATTTATATGGGACAAAAATAAAGCTGAAGCGAATTCAAGGAAGCACGGAGTTTCTTTTACTGAAGCTAAAACAGTATTTTACGATCCCAATGCAAGGATGATTTTTGACCCAGATCACTCTGAAGAAGAAGATCGGTTTATTCTGCTCGGGTGCAGTTCACATCTGCGTATTCTGGTTGTCATTCACTGTTATCGAGAAGAAGATGCCGTGATCAGGATTATTTCAGCTCGCAAGGCCAACAGGTACGAACAGCGACAATACGAAAGGTTCATGTGATGAGAAAAGAATACGATTTCTCAAAGTCCGTCCGGAATCCCTATGCAAAGCATCTTAAGAAGCAGGTTACGCTTCGTTTGGGGACGGATGTGATCGCGTACTTTAAGGATTTGGCGGGCGAAACGGGTATCCCATACCAGAGTTTGATCAATCTGTATCTACAGGATTGCGTCCAGACAAAGAAAAAGCTCAAGTGGGCATCATGATCTAAGAGGCTGTCTCATTCACAGGCGGCGCATTTACTGCCGTTCACGAGAAATCGTACTTGCCCGTTGGATATGTTGGCGCAAAGCCTCGTTGATCAAGGTGTGATAATTGCCTCCGTCGGCCTCGTGTACTTGGTTTCTGAACCAATTCAAGACATCGGTGTCTAAGCGTATCGTGATGCGCGTTTTAGTAGGATCAGCAGGAACGAGTGCTCCTTGTTTGGCACTAGTAAAATCAAATTCTTCCTTGCTCACAGTAATTCCTTCATTATGCAGCTTCACCCAGTTCATCGAACTCGGGTTCCTCATCGAACTCGCCCTCGGCGACACCTGCGTCATTCAGGGCCTTGTTGAAGACCTCGCTTCCGCTACCGAGATTGCGGCCCATCGCTTGGCCGATCAGGGCCAGCATTTTCTCGCCGCGGACTACAAACGACTGTGCGAAGTCGTCGGCGCGTAGGAGTGCCGGATCTATCCAATGAGATACAAGCACATCGTCCAAGCAGACGGGAGATATATCCTGCTGAAGGCGAGGCAAGTAGGCAGACGGTGCCCGACGACCGATGATCCGATTGGTTACGGCGTCAATCGGAGTTTTGTTGATAACCGAATTGTAGAGGCGGGGAGGTATTCTCGGGGAAGCCTCTTTTTCACACCAAGCTTGGGGAAAAATATGGTGTATGTCTATGTTCCGATCAGCGAACATCATGAACGATAGCTGCTCGTTAGTGCGCCAATCGGCTGCTCCATTTTTCATTTGAAGGGCGTAAAGGCCCTTGTATGCCGCGCTGTTTCGCGTGCGTAGTGTCAGGAGCCTTTCTGGAGCAAAAGCCGCTTCATCCACGAGTCGAGGACGTGAGCCTCCACGTATCCACCCCGCAACCTCCTCTAGGTCAAGGGCGAATTGGGTCTCGACATTACTGCCATATGCTTCGCCGAACACGCCCGACCAGTACCATTGTTCGAGTTTTTGCTTTGCATGGTATGGATGCAGTTCATTTCCCAACTCTACGTACAGGGTCGCCAGTGGCACTAGCTGTGTGCCGTAGGGAACGTTGCGCTGACCGAATACATATTGGGAGACCAAGAACTTCGCGGCATCGATAAATCCTTGCTCGACCCTGTCTGCCCAATTCCGGTAGTCCTCTAGATTCAGGTTGAGGATGTCGCGTCTTCTACACCCGATAGCCGGAACCTGGGGACCGGTCTTGTTTTGGGAAATAGCAACTCTTCGGTCTTGTTGGGTCTTCAACAGTGCGACGGCCTGTAGGAATTGATTTCCGTCCACTCCTTGAAGCACTCCACCGGGCAGGTTGTGTAACCGCTCCTTCCGGTTCGCCCAGTCGTTTCGGAGCGAGAAATTCTCCGCGTCCGCAGCAAACGATGCGGTGGCAAGCTCGAAGACGTTGAGGGTTACTCCGCCGGTGTTGACCTTCTCGAAAACCGCGCATACCGCTTCCTTGGGGGTTTGCTTCCCTAGGCTGATAACAGGCAGTTGGTACTCAGTAAATTTGGTCACTACGACATCATTAAAGTGGCTGAAGAACTCCATGGCTTCCCAGTCCGGGTTTACTGCCTTCCAGTAAGTAACGTAGTCCATCATCCATTGCATAGGACTTCTCAATTGTTCGGTTGGCATCTTATGTTCTTTGTACTCCATCTCCCGAGTGGAAAGATCAAGGATGGCCTCTCGTCCGAAGTCCCTTGTCATCCTGCGATCCTCCGGTACACTTATTACTATACTTTCAGGATCCGCATCGGGTTCGGTCGCTGCTTTCATATCAATGTAATACCACCGCTTTATTCTCTTGTTGCGGTTGTCGTGGGTGTCCACCGGTCCGGGATACCGCAAGGACTGGTACAACGAAGTTAGCCGTTGCTGCCCGTCAAGCAGGAACGTACTCGGAGACGTAGTAACTCCTTCGTCCACACCCTCTATTGGCCGTGCCTTCAGCCGAATCTCCCCTCCTGCTGACAGCGTCATCACGGCCCCGATAGGAAAGCCACGACATATGCTGGTCAAGAGGTCCTTGATTCTGTCGTCGTCCCACACCCAGCCTCTTTGAAAATCCGGAAGCTGGATATCGCCATTTTTCACTTGATTGAGTAAGTCGTTCAGAAGTACAGGGTTGGTTTGAAACATGGCTCTCTCCAAATACGAAGATGATTTCTCGTTAGTAAGAGGTTTAGACAGATAGAGGAGAATCGGTGTTTCGGACAAGCGACATCATTTCCATGACTCCGGAATCGATATGTTGAGATACATGGCGGAATTTCTTTCCGTGTCCCCTTATTGTAGCAACTACTTCTCCGTTTGGGTGGCTGTACTGAGACGGGTTGCTCGCAGATACAACACATAGTTCCAGCTTAGAAAATTTGAGCAATTCCTCATGAAAGTTGAGATGAGAACCATGGTGAGGAAGAAGCAGAGTTGAAATTTGATTGTCCAGAGATTGATAAGTGTCTTGCCAGCTCTCTCGAACTTTCTTCATCCCCAATTCCGCATCACCGGCTCCAAGCCATCCGACCGAATCCGTTTTCTCCCCGAATGGAGGGGGTTTGAGTTCCAAAGGGAAGCAAAAAAATGGATAGTTCTTTCCCCAATACCTCCAAGTTTGTTTAGGTTTGATAGGCCCGGAGTACAGAGACATAGAAATGCGGTTATGATGGTGGCGTGCACCTCCGGCGATGACTTGGTCATAGCATGCTCGAAGGGCTTCCCTCTTTTTCCTGTCACGCAATGCCTCTGCCAGTATAGCAGATGTTAGACATTGGCAAGTTTGAAGACCGAGTACTGTTCTTATCGCACTGCTGAACGCAGATAGTCCTTTGGGTGCCGGATCGACGTGAGGCAAAAGCAACCAGTCTGGAATCATAGGATTCGCTGAAATTTTGATTCTGAATCCGGGTTCCGCCAGTAGAAGCTCGGAACGTTCTCCGGTTACGCCAGGCTGTATCTGGCTCGGTGTAGGGGTTTCTATAACGGTCAAATTTTCTCTGGCCCCCCTGTTTGTTGATAGCTGATGTATGTCCTCAGTGAGGTCATCTGGAGAGTCATTAGGAGTAGAATCAGAAGACCCATCTGATGGGGAATCACCTGAGCCTTGAATTATTACGACGCGCTGTACGCCGCGGCGCCCAAACCATGATTCCGGCTCGATACTGGCTTCGATCAGCGATGCAGAAAGAGTACCATTTATTTCTGCTTCAATGAGGTCGAGTACAAGTACTGATTGATCAACATATGGGACGTAAACAGTACCAACCTCGACCACAGCTAAGAGTCGGTCGAAACCGGAGACATGATCGGCGTCGAAATGTGAGACAAAGAGAGTATCGATGAATGAAGTCTGAGTCTTATAAAAATCTATTGCCTTCTGTAAGGTGCGCTGTTTTTTTGAGCCACAATCGTAGATATAATGGATTTTCTTTGATTCGGAATCCGCGAGGCCAATAACTCCGGCATGAAAACATCCTTGCCCTATTGGAAATTGGTAGCGTTTTGCCCACATAGACACGTCCTCTGTTTGTTCTGATTTGATACTTTCTCCAATTCATCAATTACAGCGATATTATGTATCGGAAGGATAGGAGCATAAAAGGGCATTTGATCTTTGGCTAAACCCATACGACTGCCCTGAAGGCACCGCCGACCGACAAGGTCGTAATTACGAAGATCGGATCGAAGTAGCGTTCAGCACTCGGCCCCGCGCACCTCGCCGCCAAAGTGCTGCATGCGCTCGTCGGTGTCGATCTGACCGGCGTTGGCGGGTCGGTAGTGTAGTTGCAGGGCGCGGCGCATTTTTTGCGAGGGGTTGGTTGGGCTGCCGTGGTGGGTCATGCCGTGCCAGAGCAGGCAACCGCCAGGGGCCAAAGGCACGACGACGTCGCGCTTGGTCTGGACGTCAGTGTCGCAGATCTGCCAGTCGCGGCGTTTGAAGTGATTGACCGGACCTTCGCGGTGCGTGCCGGGCAGGATGTGCAGGCAGCCGTTATTCGCGTCGGCGTGGTCGAGGGCGATCCAGACGCCGATGATGGTGGTGCCCAGAGGATAGTTGAAATACGCGCAGTCTTGGTGCCAAGGTTTTTCTCGTCCCCTAGGCGGCTTGAGCAGGGCCATCTCTTGGAACAGAACGGACGTGTCGTCCATTAGACGGGCGAGGACATCCAAGAGATCTGGGTCGGTGGCTAGGGGTTGAAAGCGCTCATCCCAATCGACGAAATTCATCAGCTTGCGTACCGCACCGCGCCGCGCTGCGCCCGTTAGCTTTTGGCCTTGCGCTGAGACTTCCAGTTGGACCCCGCGAAATTCGGGCTGTTTGCCGTCAATTAGATCGTACACTGCGGCGGCAGCGTCGGCGACTTGGGCAGGCGAAAACGCCTCTGCTATCACGAGGTAGCCCTGCTGGTGAAAGAAGGCTAGTTGCTCGGGGCCAATGTCGGCGAAGCGGGCGACCTGCTGGGCCTCGGTGTCGTAGCGGTAGAGGTCCGAGGCGTAGTCGGCGTGGACGCCGTCGTCGATGATGGGTTGGGCGCTGGTCATGTCTGTTTAGCCTCGTCTCCCTCGTCCGCTGACTGGTCCCGGACCAAAATTGCCATGGGAATCAGCACGCAGTAGCCGACCACTAGGAATACCGGCGCTAGGGTGAGGGAGAGGAAACCCTCAGCCGGCGGGATGCGCAAAAATACATAGCCGAGCACGATCACGGCTAGGCCAGCTATAGCCAAGGACCAGTTTTTGCGCGTAAAAGGCAAGTCGCCGCGTGGGACCATGACGTGGCTTCCGCTTAGCGTGCCTGCTTTTGGGGAATGCGGGCTGCGCGACCTTTGCGGCCGCGCAGGTAAAAGAGACGTGCGCGGCGCACCCGGCCCTCGCGCGTGCGCTCGATTTTGGCGATGCGCGGCGAGTGCAGGGGAAAGATGCGCTCAATGGCGATGCCCTGAGAGATCTTGCGCACGGTAAAAGTCTCTTGGATGCCGCTGCCTTTGCGCTGGATGACGGTTCCTTCAAAGACTTGGGTGCGCTCCTTGTCGCCTTCGATAACCCGCACGTGGATGCGCACGGTGTCGCCAGCGCCGAATTCAGGAAGATCGGTTTTGAGTAGGTCCGAGGTTAGTTCGCGCAGAATACTTGCGTCCATTGTATCACCTTGTTTGTTACGGGGCTTCTTCCAGCCCGTGCTTCCGCCACGTGGCGATGAGCTGTTGTTCTTCTTCGTCGAGTTCGATCTGTTGCAGCAAGTCGGGTCGACGCGCAAACGTGCGCCGCAGAGCTTGGCGTCGCCGCCAGTTTTCTATGCGCTCGTGGTCGCCCGAAAGCAGCGCATCGGGGACGCGCTGGCCGCGGAATTCAACCGGCCGCGTGTACCAAGGGCAATCGAGTACGGCCTCTTGGAACGAGTCGTCCAAGGCCGAAGAGAAGTTGCCCAGAACGTTGGGTATGAGCCGCACCACCGCGTCGATGAGAACGAGAGCGGCCGGCTCGCCGCCAGTGAGCACGTAGTCGCCGATTGAAATTTCACGATCGATAAGCCCGGTGCGGATGCGCTCATCTACTCCTTTGTAATGTCCGCACAACAGCACCAACCGTTCCTCGAGCGCCAACTCGACGGCGAGCGCTTGGTTGAGCGGCTGGCCGTCGGCTGTTAGGTAAATGCAGCGGCTGGCCGCTAGGCCCCGCTCCTGCCAAAGCTGGTACACGGGCTCGGGCTTGAGGACCATGCCGCCGCCGCCGCCGTAAGGCGCGTCATCCACGGTGCGGTGTTTGTCGGTTGCACAATCGCGCGGGTCGTGGGTCTCCACGGTCAGCAGGCCCTGAGCGATGGCGCGGGCCATCATACTAGTCGCCAACGGCGAGGCAAAGAAATCCGGAAAGAGCGTTACAATGTCTATTTTCATGGCTCAAATAGCTCTTCAATGCCCCGCACGACGACCCGCCCCAGCGCGATTTCCACGACAAAGTCATCGACGGCCGGCACGAGGGCTTCGCCTTTGGCTCCGCGGACCACGTAAACGTCTGTCGTCGGCATGGATAAGACCTCGACGATGCGACCCAATGGCTCTCCTGCCGAATTGACGACCGGGCAATCCACTAGGTCGTCGATGTAGTGCGTGCCCTCCGGCAGGGGATCGCGCTGATCGGGGGCGATGGTAACGTAGCCTCCGGCCAAGATTGAACGCGCCTGTTCGGGCGAGTCGATGCCAGCGAATTTGAGCAACAAGCTCTTGGCATCTGTGCGCCAGCGCTCGAGTTCGAGCGGCTGGTCGGGTCGGCCCTCGCATTGGAGGATGACGTCCCGCAGGTCGCTGAAGCGCTCGACGCGGTGCGTCAAGGCTTGAGCCCGAACTTCGCCTCGCACTCCCCACGGGCGGGAGATATAGGCTACAGCGACGCGCCCGGCCATGAGGGTGCACCTCTATTTTTCTTCTTGCTCGGCCGATTCGGCTGATTCAGCGGCTGCCTGTTCGGCTGGTGCAGCGGCTTCTGGCTCGACTGGTTCAGCCGATTCAGTGGCTTCTTGCTCGGCCGATTCGGCTGATTCAGCAGCTACCTGTTCGTCCGGTGCAGCGGCTTCTGGCTCAGCGGCTACTTGCTCAACCGGTGCAGCTTCTTTCTGCTCGACCGGTTCAGCCGGTTGGACTGGTGCCGCCGCCGCTTTCTTGCGCCGGCTCTTGGGCTTGTCACCGGAGAGGGCGTCGTCGCGCACCCGACCCTCCGCTCCCTTCCAGCGGGCCAAGACTCCTTGGCTGTGGAAGAGGTCGGCGACGGTTTCGCTCATCTGTGCACCTTTGTTGAGCCATTCTATAGCCCGCTCTTCGTCGATTTTGACGCTGGCGTGCATGGGATCGTAAAGGCCCACCTCTGCGAGGGCGCGACCGTTGCGGGCGACGCTGACGTGAGCGGCGACGATCCGGTAGTAAGGCTGTTTGCGTTTGCCTATTCTCTTAAGGCGAAGTTTGACCAATGCTATTCTCCTTGGCGAAGGATGCCTAGCCCACGAGGGGCATTCTCATTTTCATGCGGCCGCCTTTGGTGCGGCCCATCTGCCTGAGCATTTTCTGCATCATGTGAAATTGTTTGACTAGTTGGTTCACCTCTTGGACGCTGGTGCCGCTGCCGCGGGCGATGCGCTTGCGGCGGCTGCCGTTGAGAATTTTGGGTTGGACTCGCTCTTGGTGGGTCATGGAGTTGATGATGGCCTCAACTTGGGTGAACGCGCTATCGTCGAGTTGCATGTTCTTGGCGGCTTTGCCGCCTCCGGGAATCATGCCCATGAGCTGGTCCAGAGGCCCCATGCGGCGCACTGCTTGCAACTGCGAGAGAAAATCCTCAAAAGTGAAAGAGGCCCGGCGAAACTTTTCTTCTAGCTCTTTGGCTCTGTCGCTCTCCATGGCTTGCTCGGCCTTTTCCACGAGCGAGACAATGTCGCCCATGCCGAGGATGCGCGAGGCCATGCGGTCGGGATGAAAAGACTCTAGGTCTTCGATTTTCTCGCCGGTGCCGACGAATTTGATCGGCTGGCCGGTGACGGCGCGGATCGACAGGGCAGCTCCGCCGCGGGCGTCGCTGTCGAGCTTAGTCAGGGCACAGCCGGTAAACGCGAGGCGCTGGTTAAAACGGGCAGCGGTTTCTACGGCGTCTTGGCCCTGCATGCTGTCGGCGACAAAGAGAATCTCGTGCGGCCCAACGGCCTGCTGGATGCGCTCCAGCTCGTCCATCATCTCTTCGTCGATACTCAGGCGGCCCGCCGTGTCTATGAGCGCGATGCTGCGGTGGGTCTGGCGGGCTTGGTCGATGCCGCGACGGCAGATGGCGACCGGATCGACGCCTGCGGGTTGGCTGAAAACGGGCACGTCGATAGAGGCTCCCAGCGATTGGAGCTGGTCCACGGCGGCTGGGCGATACACGTCGGCGGCGATCAATAGCGGCGGCCGGCCCCTTTCCTTGAACTGACGGGCTAGCTTGGCAGCCATAGTCGTCTTGCCACAGCCTTGCAGGCCGACGAGCATGACGACGGTGGGAGGGTGCTCGGCGAGATTGAGCGGGCTGTTGTTGCCCCCCAGCAGGGCGATGAGCTCGCTGTGGACGATTTTGACTAGCTGCTGGCCCGGGGTCAGGCTCTTGAGGACGTCTTGGCCGAGGGCCTGCTCTTTGACCCGCTGAATAAAGTCCTTGGCGACCTTGAAGTTGACGTCGGCTTCGAGCAGAGAACGGCGAATCTGGCGCAGCGTATCGTCGATGTTGCGCTCGGTGATGCGTCCCTGCCCGCGGAGCGAGCGGAAGAGGTCGTCAAAGCGTTCGCTGAGTCGGTCAAACATGAGCTGATGCGTCGAGTGGTAGAATGTGGCAAAGAAGCTAAAATATAAATTTAATATATAGATATAGCAACAGAGGCAGGTCAGCCGCGCAGGTCGGCAATAACGCGGGCTGGGTCAGGGGAGTTGAAGACGGCTGAGCCAGCCACTAGGCACTGGGCACCGGCACGGCGGCAGGCGGCAGCGTTGCCGGGATGAACGCCGCCGTCGATGCCGACGGGTATGTCTAGTCCACGGCGCTCGATTTCCGCGCATAGGTCGCGGATTTTGTCGAGCGCGGCGGGCTGAAAGGCTTGGCCGCCAAATCCCGGCTCCACGGACATGACCAAGACCGAGTCGAGTTCGTCGAGATAAGGGTAGAGGGCGGAGACGGGCGTTTTTGGGTTGACCGCGAGGCCGCACTGGAGACCGTGCTGGCGAATGGCGTCGAGTACGGCTTGGGCGGATTCGAGTTCCACATGGACGACGAGCGAGTCGGCACCCGCCTCTTTGAAGGGGCCGATAAAGGGCAAGGGGTCTTGCAGCATCAGGTGCGTGTTGAGTTCGAGGCGGGTGGTTTGGCGCACGGCCGCGACGACTGGCAGCCCAAAGCTGATATTGGGGACGAAGTGTCCGTCCATTACGTCGAGATGAAGAAAATCAGCCCCGCCGCGCTCGACGCGGCCGATGTCTTCGGCTAGGCGGGCAAAGTCGGCGGCCAAGAGAGAAGGGCCGATGCGCGTGGCGTTCATGGTTCCTCCCAATTGTCAAAGGCATCTGGCTTGGGGGGCGGTGCCGCGGCGCTGACGACGAGGTCGATGCGGCTGTGGCGCGGGATGCGCTGTTCGCTCGTAGGGTCTTGGGCTAAGACCGTGCCGACGCGCTTTTGCTTGTCGATGCGTTTGGCGATGTGGCCGATGCGCAATTCGTATTTGCGTAGGGTGTCCTCTACGGCTCTGATGGACAGGCCGATTAGAGCCGGCACGCGCTTGAGGGCCGCGGGTGGGCCGTTGCTGACTTGGAGGTCAACCGCACTGTCGCGGGCGAGCTGAGCACCGGGGGGAGGCGACTGCCCGACGACAGCGCCTTCGGGGAGGGTATCTGAAGAGCGGTAGAGGATTTGGCCGATCTTTAGCTGGTTTTCCTCTAGTTGCAAACGCGCCTCGCGCAGGCTAACACGGCGCACGTCGGGAACCTCGTAGTAGCGTGGTCCTTTGCTCACGGTCAAGACGATGCGCCGCCCTTCTTTTACCAATTGGCCGCCACTGGGGTCTTGAGCGACGACCGCATCGGCGGGAACGGTCTCGTGGTGTAGCGAATCGCCGATGGTCACCTTCAGTCTTGCTTCTTCGAGTCGGGCCGATGCCTCGGACGCGGAAAGGCCCTGGAGGTTGGGAATTTGGACGCTGGATGTGTCAACTAGGTACGGCATGATGACCGCGTCGAGTAGGATGAGGGCGATGATGCCGGCGATGAACGCGCCCGCCGCGAGCAGGCCCAAGTGGCGGAGGATGTTTTTCACGATACAGCCTTGCGGATGCGCGCGGCAAAACTGCCGTCGCCGTCGTGTCGGCCCGGTATGGTCAGAACGTAGCGACCGGCCCAGGGCTGGGCGGGAAAGTGAGTATCGGCTCGCTCTAGCTGCGCAGTCGGGGTTTGCTTTAAGAAACGCTCGACAATGGCCTCGTTTTCCTCCTCTTCCAAGCTACAGGTGCTATACACCAAGACGCCGCCGGGACGCAGGTGCTCGTAAGCGCGTTGGATGAGTACCTGTTGCCGCGCAGTCAATGCTGCCAATTCAGTGGGCTTGCGACGCCAGCGGGCGTCTGGTCGCCGTCCGAATACACCAGTGGCACTGCAGGGCACATCGGCGAGGACGCGATCAAAGGCACCGCACCCAGGGGTTGTGCCGTCGCGGGCCACGGGGCAGATGGCCCGCAGACGCAGGCGTCGGGCGTTTTCGCGCACCCGCTTCAGGCGCGGCAGCGAAATGTCGGCCGCTACGACCCAGCCGCGGTCGGCCATGGCGATGGCTGCTTGCACGGCTTTGCCACCGGGCGCGCTGCACAGGTCGAGCAGGCGTTCGCCCGGCTGGGGGTCGAGTAGGGCCACGGCCAAGCCGGCGTTGGGGTCTTGGACTTGAAACTGTCCTTGTTGGTATGCGCGTGAGGCAAAGAGGTCCGCGCCATTTGCCGCTCGATAAAAGCCCGGCCTCGCCTCGACTGGGGCTATATCGAGTTCGGCGGCGGTTGCGCGGCTGGCGCGCAGTGGATTGAGACAGATGTTGAGCGGAGCGGGCTGGTTGTTGGCCGCGAGCAAATGTTCGGCGATTTCGCGGCCCCAGCGGCTGACCCAGCGATCGACCAGCCATTCAGGATGGGAGTGGTACACTGCTAGGTAATGCGTCGGGGTCTGCTGCTGATCGGGATAGCGAACCTGCGCGCGTTGCCGCAGCAAGTTGCGGAGTACGGCATTGACCAGCGAAGCGATGCCTTGGTGCGTCAAGTGCTTGGCTAGCTCTACTGAGGTATGGACGGCTGCAGAGTGGGGCACGCGGTCGAGCCAGAAGAGTTGATAGGTGCCGAGGCGCAGGATATGGCGAGCCCAAGGCGAGAGTTGGGCGACCGGACGCGCACAACAGGTGGCGATGATCCAATCGAGCCGCTTCTGCCACCGCACCACACCGAGGACTAGCTGGCGGGCAAAGCGCGCGTCGCGATTGGTCGGCAAGCGCGCGTCAAGAGCTTGCAGCAGTTCGTCGAAAGGTTGGGCTTGCTGCTCTAGGTCGCGGAGGAGGTGTGCCGCCGCAAGGCGGGCTGAGTCGGGAGGACGCACGGCTCAGCGCAAGAGGAGCATTGCGCGGTGTAGCTCGGCCGAATCCGTCCGCAGGCGGTAGATGTAGAGGCCGCTGGCCGCGGGTGCGCCGGTTGCCGACTGGCTATCCCAGTGGACCACGTGCCGCCCTGGGAGTGTGCTCGCCGCAAGGGGCGTGGCCACCTTTTGCCCTATTAGGTTGAAGATGTCGATCTGGGCAAACTGAGCTCCTCCCTCGGGGATGGCGAAGGGGATAGTGGTGCCGGCGTTAAAGGGATTAGGGTAGTTCTGCGCGAGGATGGCTTCGCGCGGCAGCGCGAAACCGGATGGCTCTGAGATGGACGTGGCAACATCCCCCCATACTACTCGGTTTTCTGCACACGATCCTTCGGCGCAGGTATTGAAAACGAGCGTGGCTGCCTGTTCGGCATCGAGGAGCAGAAAGGTCTGGCCGCGTCCGTCGCTAGTGGTCGTTACCTGCTGGGTTGCGCCGGCCGGGATGGGGATGGCCTCGTCGTTGATGAGCGCGTATGCCGGCCCTGCTCCGGGATTGGTAATGTCCCAAGTAAAAGACGCGCCACTGCGGAAGTATCCAGCTTGCAAGAGGCGCGCCGACACGAGGATTTCGCCGGCACTGTTGTCGGCTATGCTGCCGGTCCCGGCGGCAGAAAAGGAAGGGGTTTGCCTGACCGAGCGAAAGAAGATGCCATCTGGCAAAGCCTGCCCGGCGTCGTCGCAGTAATTGCGCAAGAACGCGACTTGGGGGCGGATGTCGTCGCGCTCGTTAAAGGAAGGCCCGAGCGACACCACGTCGAGGTAGATGTCTATGAGTGTGGTGGGGCTGATAGAGTCGGCCAAGGTGAAAGCCATGCTGACGAGATGGCCCTCGCCTTCTATCCCTGCACCGCCGAGGGTCGCGATGCCCCATTGGGCGGTTTGGCCTTTTATCTGCGGGGCCCCTGGGGAGACAAAAGAATTGGCCCTCGCGGTCTCGCCTAACGCGCCCGCGACCGCGGCGATCGCGTTGGCTGGTTCCCAGCTAAATTCGAATTTGACTTGGCGCACGCCGCTCATGTTGCGCGCCGAGACGCTGAACTCCACGGTGCTATTGGCGGCAAACCCGCAAAAGGGGCCTTCTTCGCCGACGAAAATTTCGGCATCTGCATTGGGGCCAGCGGCCGCAAGGCGGGGTAACGCGATGGCACCGAGGAGGACTATATAGCAGAGTAACATGCCCTTTTCCTAAGTAATTAAGTGCAAAAAATACAGCAGATAAATGTACGCAACGCTAGCGTCTAGGCAAGCGCACCGGCCCCTCCTTGACCGGATTTTGTCGCAGTTGATATTATTGTCTAAGCTGTGTCAGACTAACTCCCAAGTATATGGACTATTGAAGATACTTATGCGCCGTTATCCCGTCTGGAATGTCCGCCACGACGATCCGTACGATAGCTTGATTGATGCCTTGCTCGCCGGTCGTGGCCTGACCCGCGCCGAATTGCAAGTCGGTCCTGAAGCCCTGCATCCGCCCGAGCAAATGCAGGACATGGCGACTGCGGTTGCGCGCCTAGAGCGCGCTGTCCGCGACCGCGAGAAGATCGTCGTGTACGGCGATTACGACGTCGATGGGGTTTGCAGCACCGCCGTGCTGATGGATTTTCTCGAACGGGTGGGTGCCGACTGCGATTGCCTTTTGCCCGATCGCCACAAGGACGGATACGGCCTCAAGCCGCCTGGGGTCGAGCGCGCCATAGCAAAGGGCGCGCGCGTCATCGTCACGGTTGACAATGGCATTTCGGCCTACGAAGCGCTAGAGCTGGCCGCGGTGCGCGGCGTGGAGGTCGTCGTAGCCGATCATCACCAACAGCTCGCTGAATTGCCGCGCGCTCTTGCCATCATCAACCCCAATCGCCGCGATTGCACGTATCCGTTCAAGGACTTGGCCGGCGTTGGCGTCACTTTCAAGCTGGTGCAGGCCCTCAGCGCAGCCTTTCTCACTGGCGAGGAGCGCCGCCGCTATCTCAATGAACTGCTCGACTTAGTGGCCTTGGGGACGGTGGCCGATCTCGTGCCCGTGCTGGGGGAAAATCGCCTGTTTATCCAGCGCGGCCTGCAGATCCTCCAACGCACCCAGCGCCTCGGGCTGCGCGCGCTCAAGAAGGTGGCCAGCTACCGAGACCAGCCCCTTGATGCCGCCAGTTTGGGTTTTCGCTTGGGGCCGCGGATCAATGTCGCTGGTCGTTTGAAGACGCCCGATATAGCGCTGCGGCTTTTGCGCTCGACAAGCGAGGGGGAGGCTGCGCAGTTGGCCGACGAACTCAACCGGCTCAACTCCCAGCGGCAGGCTTGGCAGCGGGAGGGCATACGGGAGGTCGAGGAACAGGTCGGCCCGGAGGAGGACGTGGAGGACCACATCATCGTGGTACGGGGAAAGTGGAATTTGGGCATCATCGGCCTGTTGGCCAGCAAATTGTGCGAAAAATACGCCCGTCCCGCAGTAGTGTGTACTCAAAGCAGCGACCACGGCCTCTGCGTCGGTTCGGCGCGCAGCATCCCAGGCTACGACATCAGCGCAGGAATCCATGCCTGCGAAGAGCACTTGAAGGCGCACGGCGGCCATCCGGCAGCCGCGGGTTTTTCGCTTGAAGCCAATGCCTTTGAGCGCTTTCGCCTTGCGCTGATCGACCACGCCAACGCCCACATTAGCCCCGAGGTCCTGCAACCTGCATTGGATATCGACCTGATGCTCAAACCGGCCGATTTGACGTTAGACACGGTGGAGCGACTCGCCGCGCTAGAGCCTTTTGGCAACGGCCACCGACGGCCGGTTTTTGCCCTAGAGGACTGTCGGGTCGTTTGGGCGCGGCAGATCGGTTCCGGTCGCCACTTCAAGGCCGAATTGGAGGTGAGCGGCCGCCGCTGTGCGGCGCTGTGGTGGAACCAAAAAGACCTCGCGGATCAGGTGCGGTCGGGTGACCGGCTGAGCGCGGCTTTCGAGTTGGAGGCAGATACCTATACTGGCAACGGTGCCGTGCAGATGGTTATCAAGGACTTGTACTTGCGGGATCTGTAGGTAGGGGGCGGTTTGAAACCGCCCCCTACCTGGGTGCGTAACGTCAGTTAGAAAGTTGGAGAATGCGAACGTGATAAGTTCCCAATACACCGAGGAATTGTGCATCCGGGACAGCGACGCCAAGATCGTCCTGTTGGTCGTCGATGGCTTGGGCGGGTTGCCCCATCTCGCCACGGGCAAGTCCGAGCTGGAGACGGCCCAGTTGCCCAACTTAGACGCGCTGGCTAAGGGAGGTACCTGCGGCCTGCTTTCGCCGTTAGGGGGAGGCTTTACCCCGGGCAGCGGCCCGGCTCACCTAGCCCTTTTTGGCTACGATCCTTGGCAGAACCAGATCGGTCGCGGTGCCCTTTCGGCTCTTGGCTTGGGGTTGGACTTCGCCCGTGGCGATGTGGCGGCGCGCCTCAATTTTTGCACCGTGGATGCTGCGGGCCGGGTATGCGACCGTCGCGCTGGCCGCATCCCCACGGAAAAAGGACACCAGCTTTGCGAAGTGTTAAAAGCGGTCGCCGTGCCCGGGGTGGAGTTACAAGTCGCTGCTGAGATGGAGTACCGCGCTGGCGTGGTGTTGCGCGGCATGGGCTTGGGCGACCAAGTTTCGGATTCGGATCCGCAGGTGACGGGCGTGCCGCCCAAGCCTCTGACGGCCCTCGCGCCGGGTGCCGAGCGCACCGTTGAAGCGGCCAATGCCTTTATAGAACAAGCCGCTGCTTTGCTCGCCGACGAGCATCCGGCCAACATGGTACTGCTGCGGGGATTTGGTCGCTATCCAGAGTTGGTACCGATGGACGAGGCGTACGGGCTGAAGGCGCTGGGCATTGCTGGGTATCCCATGTATCGCGGCGTGGCCGGTGCCGTGGGCATGGATGTCGAAGTGGTCGGCTGGGACCTCGAATCCGAATTCGCCTTGCTCGAAAGCCGCTATGCGGACTACGACTTTTTCTACGTCCACGTCAAGAAAACCGACAGCGCGGGCGAGGACGGCGATTTCGACTTGAAGGTGCGGCTGTTAGAAGAGTTGGATGCCTACATTCCGAGGTTGATTGCGCTGAAACCCGAGGTACTCATCGTCACTGGCGACCACTCGACCCCGTCGATTATGCGCAGCCACAGTTGGCATCCGGTGCCCACAGTCATCGCCAGCCAGTGGGCGTTGGCCGACGTCGCAGATGAATTTTCCGAGCGCGGCTGCAGCGTCGGCTGTCTCGGCATTGCGCCGTCGACCAGTTTGATGGCCCACGCGTTAGCCCACGCGCGTCGGCTCGACAAATTCGGCGCTTGAGATGATCACGCCTCTGCGCATTGCCCACCGCGGCGCGTCCGGTCCGGGGCTGGCACCCGAGAACACATTGGCCGCTTGCGAAAAGGCGCTCCAGATCGGCGTCGATATGCTCGAAATCGACGTGCGTGCCACCCGCGACGGCCAGATCGTGGTCCTGCACGACGCAGCACTTGACCGGACGACTAATGGCACTGGATTGGTCGCCGACCTTTTGGGCGAGGAAGTGCACCAACTCGATGCGGGCCGCTGGTTTAGCACGGATTTTGCCGGCGAGCGCGTGCCTCTGCTCGAAGACGTCCTCGACTTGGCGCGGAATCAGGCCCTCGTACTGATAGAGATCAAAGCCGATGGCATTGCCGAGCGCGTCCTACAGGTGATTGAAGCAGCAAATGCGGTCGAGCGGGTCGTGGTGCAGGCATTCAATCCGCAAACAGTCCAGCGGCTCAATTTGCTCGCGCCGACCCTGCCCACGGCGCTGTTGGTCGGCCAGTTGCCGACCACGCCCTCGCGGGTGCGCGCACGCCGCCTCGTGCGCCAAGTGCTGCAAGTGGGGGCCAACGCGCTGGCGATGTGGTACGCGGCGCTGACCCCGCCCTTCCTCGAAGAGATGCGCCAGCGGGGCATTGCGGTCTGGGCTTGGACCGTTGACGAGGATATTGCCATGCGCGATTTGGCGACGATGGGGGTGCAGGGGATCATTACCAATCGTCCAGATCAGCTCAATCAAGTGCTCGACGAACTGGTCGCCGACGGGTCACTGCGGCCGCCGTTGGGCCGGCGCATCAAGCGCAGCCGCTGGGGTCGCCGTCGCCAATTGCGCAAACTCCAAGCTGCCAAGCGGGGCCACTGAGGTCGCAGATGCTCTACACCTTGTTGGCCATATTGCTGCTGGTTGTCGTGGTGCTGAAGTTTTGGTCGCCCTTTGGCCAGCGGTGCCCCCAGTGCCAAACTCGCCGGGAGGATGCGGAATACCCCTTGTGTCCAAATTGCGGGTGGATTTACGAAGTGCCTGGGGAAGAAGACGATGATTTTGCGCCAGACGACGACGAAAATGCGAAATTCTGAAGGGCGCGCCGCCGCGCTATCGCGCCCTGTTTGCGCTTGACAATACCTTGTACTTCCCTTTAGATTGTCTCATTATATAGGGAAGCACAGAACGTTCAAACTCAGGAAGGTGAACCATGAAAATGCGGGCAATATCGCTGTTTGTCGCCGTCGCGGTTTTGGCGGGCTGTGACGACCCCCCCACAGTCGAGCTCGACGCGGCCAAGCAAGCCCTCGACTCGGCTCGGGACGCCGACGCCGAGCGCTTTGCCGCCAGCGAGTACTCGGCCGCGCAGCGCGCATACAGCGAAGCTGAAACAACGACCAAAACCGAAGACGAGCGCTTTTTCCTCTTCAAGGATTTTGAGCAGGCGCGGGCTCAAATCGCCGATGCCAAGAGCAAGGCCACGCAGGCCGAGTCGGCTGCGCAAGCCGAAAAGAAACGCCAGCGGGAGTCGGCCGAAGCCGTGATTGCCGCGGCCCACGACGCGATCACCGCCGCATATACCAGCTTAGAGGAAGCGCCGTCCGGCAAGGGCACGGAAGCCGATATTGAGGCCCTGCGAGCCGAGTTAAGTGCCGCCGAAGCCGATATGGACGCGGCCGCAGCCGCACTAGACAGCGAGTTTTTCTCCGATGCTGAGTCCCTCGCCGCAAGCGCGGATCTGAAGGCTACTGAGGTCGCCGACGGCGTGATAGTGGCCGTGGATAGATACCACGCGCTGGTCGAGGAGATGCGTCCTTGGTACGAGCGCTTCTGAGCGTGTGCCCTTGCAAGCTTCAATCACAGGCGGCCGGGAATTACTCCCGGTCGCTTTATTTTTTTTCGCGCTGCTGTGGGGGGCACCCACAGCGCGTGCGTCCGCGCTCTGGTTAGAGCATCAGCGGCTGGTGCAAGCTGTTGAGCGACATGACCTAGCTACGCCCTACATCGTCATCAATACCCAAGACAATCTCATCCTGCTCCGCGACGGGGAGCAGGTGTTGCGCCAAGCCACTTGTGCAACGGGCAGCGGTCGCAAACTCGAAGGGGCCAAACGGTGGCATCGCTGGACGTTTGATACCCCCAAAGGCCGCTTCGCCATCCGCCGCAAAGTCGCCGACCCCCTGTGGATTCGGCCGACTTGGTACTTCATCGAAAACGACGAGGAAATTCCCATTTTCGCCGAGGACCCGAGGCGATTCCAACGTGGGGTCTTGGGCGCGTACGCATTGTACTTCCTCAAAGATTTTATGATCCACGGCACGCTCTTTGAAATCAACTTGGGCAAGAGCATTACTCACGGCTGCGTCCGGGTGGGCAGCGAGGACCTGGAGTACCTGTACGAAGCTGTCGAAATCGGCTGGCCGGTCTTTATCTACTGATGAAGCACCTAGCGTTGTTCTTGGCCTTGACGTGCGGCGCGAGCGCGGCGTCGGCCGAGGACTTAGCCTATGTCAACGCCGCGCTGCGAGCTTGGTTGCAGGCCATAGAAGCGGATGCGCCGTACTTGCTGGTGGATCGGGGCGAGGGTGAGTTGCGGTTGATGCACGAGAAGGCGCTTTTGCGGCGCGTGCCGCTCGTGGCCGACTCCCTCGGGACGCAGCCGTCGGTGCAATCCTTGCTTGAGGCCCGGTTACGGCGCTATCGGCCCAGCAACCCTTGGCGCGGTTTAGTGCCCAGCCCTTTCGACTGGGAGCAGAACTTGGTTGCCGATGCCGCAGCCACTAGTGCCCTGTATTTCGCGAGCGGACTGCTGATCTACGCCAGTCCGGCGTGGCGCCGCCCCGATGCTATAGACCTGCAAATTGGAGTTGCTGATTTGCGCGCGTTGTACAATGCCTGCGGCTTGGGCACAACGCTCGTCATCCTGCCCGCTAACTGGAGAGAGGGGCCGCTGCCGTGACCTTGCACTTTGGCGCGGCGGCCATCGACATCACGCCGCCGGTCGGCATCGCAATGGGCGGGTACTGGGGGCGGCGATCCGGGGCCACGCACATCCGCGACCGCCTCATGGCCAAGGCCCTTGTCTGCGGTCAAGATACAGCGCGGGTCGCTCTTGTCGCCGTCGATTTGGTGGGGTTGGACGCGGATGTTGTGCGGGGGATTCGGGAGAAGATAGGGCGCGCTACTGGCATTGAAGGCGCGGCCATCATGGTCTGTGCCTCCCACACCCACGCCGGCCCGCTGACCTTCCCCTTCCGGGGCATGGGGTGCATCGACGGCGACTATTTGGAGCAAGTTGTGGACGCTGTGGTGAAGGTGGTGGTAGCTGCTGCCGCCGACAGCCGACCGGGCCGTTTGTACTATGCTCGTCCCGAGGTGCAGATCGGCATCAATCGCCGCGAGCCGCACCCGCAGGGTACGCGGATCGGGCAAAATCCCGCCGGTCCGGTCGTGCCTTACGCACACGTGCTGCGCTTTGTCGCTGCCGATGGCACAGGAGTTACGCTCTTCAATCACGCCTGTCATCCGGTGGTCTTGGGCCACGACAACCTCCAGATCAGCGGCGACTATGTCGGTGTGGCAGCGCGCTACATCGAGGAGCAGACCGGCGATAAAGCTCTTTTTGTCAACGGTGCCTGCGGCGATGTCAACCCGAGGATCACCAACGGCTCGTTTGCAGATGTGGAGTGCTTGGGGGAGGAGTTGGGTCGGGCTGTGCTGGAGGGGCGGGATGCGGCTGAGCCCTTAGACGCTTCAGCGATAAGCTGGGCGCACGAGCGGTTGGATTTGCCGTTGCAGCCTCCGCCGTCGCGCTGGCGTGCTAAGGTCGAGAAACTCAAAGGGCACCTGCGGGCGCGTTTGGCACGGGGCAGCGAGGTGTCCAAAGCGCAGCTCGAATGGGCTGTGGCCATGTGCAAATGGGTGCAGGCTGGCGCGGACCGCGCTCGGGTGCAGCCTTTTGAGATGCAGGCGTTGGCGTTGGGCGAGTTGGTGCTTTTGGGGCTGGAAGGGGAGATATTCGCCCGCTATCAGCTCGACTTGGAGGCTGCGCATGGGCCCGTCGTCTTGTGCGGCTTTGCCAATGGCTGCATTGGCTATGTGCCCACGGCTGATGATTACTCGTGCGGTGGCTACGAGATTGACTTGGCCTACAAGGTCTATCCGAGCGTGCAGATGATCGCGCCAGCGAGCGAGAGGCTGATACGGCAGCGGGCCGCGGCGTTGATAGCGAAGGTGCGCTAGTTACAACAGGAGGATGTATGCGCGATCTAGAGGTGCTCTACGATCAAGTCCCGGCGACGCGGTGCGCGGGTACGGGTGATTGCTGCTGGCTCACGGACGAGGAGTTCGACAACTACTACGCCACCATGTTCCCACTCTACCGAGCCGAATACGTCCACATCGTCAACTATGTGGAGCAGCACTTTTCCCCGCAGCGTCGCCAGGAGTTGCTGAACTTTACCGAGGAGCGGCCTCGCCGCTGCCCCTTTCTTGGCGCGGACCATAGCTGTACCATCTATCCGGTGCGCCCGCTGATTTGCCGCACGTACGGGGCGCTGAATCCGGTTTCGATTGCCCGCCAAGCTATTGCGCATCAGGGCGATTTGCCGTCGGCGCAAATTCGCGCCTTTGTGCGGCGCGAGGCTGGCATGGTGTGTCCGCGGGTGGCCGTGCTGGAGCCGGAAAAGGTCGCGCGGCACGCCCGCATGCTCATGGAGGGGACGTACGAGCGCGAATTGGCGCGGATCAGCGCCGAGGTGGAGCTGGCGGGCGCGGAGCGCAAACGGCTCTTCCAACGGCTTACTGGCCGGGAAGAGTGGCCGTTGCGCTGGTCTTGGGGGGGCTTTAATGCGCTGCGGTCTGCGCCGCTGGCGTGGCTGCGCCGGCACTTTGCTGCATATTGGAGAAAGGCCGAGTTAATCGATCGCAAGTGATGCGAGCATTGGCGTCGCAAGGAGATTGTACCATGCAACAATACCGAGTTGCTATTTTGGGCTGCCGCGGCCGAGGTACGGCCGCGGGCCGCGCGTACCACCAGCATCCTCGCACTGAGGTTGTGGCTCTGTGCGACCTCGTGCCCGAGCGGCTGGCGACCCTCGGCGACGAGCTAGGGGTTGAGGCGCGCTACGACGACCTCGACCGGATGATCGAGGCCGAGGCCCCGGACATTGTCGCCATTCCCACGGGCACCGAGTTCCACTATCCGCTGGCTATGCGGGTGCTGGAGCACGGAGTCCACATCGACATTGAAAAGCCGATTTGCACGACCTTGGCCGAGGCCGACGCGGTGTTGGCCAAAGCCGCGGAGAAAGGGGTGCAAGTGGCCGTGCATCACCAAGGGCGCAGCGGCGGCGCATTGCAAGCGGTCAAAGCGGCGATTGCCGAGGGCCAGATTGGCGACTTGCGCTATGTGCAGGGCAGCGGCAAGGGCTACTACGGCGGCTACGGCCTGATGAATATCGCCACGCACTCGCTCAATGCTATGCTCGGCGTGGTCGGGCCGGTGCGGAGTGTGCAAGCCGTGGCCTTGACCGATGGCCGTCCGATTACTCCTGAGGATGTGGTGCCGTCGCCGAGCGGCATGGGCTACATCGCTGGTGAGCACGTGACCGCGGCTCTCGCCTTTGAATGCGGGATTTCGGGGACGCTCTTGCAACACCGCTTTCCCAAGGTGGATTCAACGGCCTATATGATCGAGATCTACGGCACTGAGGGTCGGCTCTACTGGAAGAGCGGTGCTCCGTGGTTTTTGTCCACGCCGCACTTTGCCCCTGGCCGAACCGAGTGGGAACCGCTCGCCCCCATAGTGCCGGAGCACTACGACCCAGCGGGCCCGGCTGCTGTGGAGGACTATCAGTTCGCCGACGAGTACGTGCAGGCGCTCGACGAAGGCCGTGCGCACGAATGCTCGGGCGAGGCTGGCCGCCATGTGCTGGAGATATTGATGGGAATCTTCGAGTCGGGCGCGCGTGGGAAGCGCGTGGATTTGCCGCAAGCAGATCGCGAGCATCCCCTCTTGCGCTGGCGCGAGGAACATGGCATGGGCTTGCCTAGCCCCATGCCGCGCCCGTATGCGGAGTGGCTCGCTGCCGAAGATCGTCGCTTGGGCCGGAGTGCAAGTTAAAATGAAGAAAATCGAAGAGCAAGAAATACGGCGCGTCGCCGAACGCATTGGCCGCCAAGCAGACGCCGAACAGGTCATCCTATTCGGCTCCTATGCCCGCGGCGAGGAGACCGAGCATAGCGACGTTGATCTACTCGTCATCGCCCCGAGCGACTTGCCGCGCTTTAAGCGCAGCCGTGCCCTTTACCAGTTGCTACGCCCTTATCCATTTGCCATGGACTTGGTGGTCTATACCCCAGATGAGGTTAAACGAGGCCAAGAGTCAACGCTTTCTTTTGTTTCCACCGTGATGCGCGAGGGTAAAACCGTCTATGTCCGCCGAAGTTGAACTAGCTCGCCAGTGGATAGAGCGAATGAACAGTGTCGTTGCCGCCTGTCAGCCTGCCAGTTTTCCCAGCAGTCCCCAGCCGCTGACGGCGGACGAGGCGATCAGTACCGCGGTCGAAAGCACTGCGCCGATGAGGACCCAAGCGCGGGTGCGGTAGGAGGCGGGTAGCTTAAAGTTGAGGTAGATGGCTGCCACCATCATTATGGCAATGGCTAGGTTGGCGATGAGGAAGCCGGCGATCTGGGTCAGGATGTCGAAGGGGATGTTGTTCCAGACGATGAGCATAGTGGTGGCGAAGATGTAGAGGCAGATGACGCGCTTGATGGCCTGGTACTCCCACGTGCGGTCGGGCCAGCGGGCGGCGAGAAACTCTTGCGCCACGCGAGCGTAGATTTCGGGCAGGGCTTGCAGGGTGCCCCACAGCGCGGCGAGGATGCAGATGTAGTAAATCCACACCAAACTCGGATGAATCTGACGCCAGACGTGGGCTTGGTGCGTCAGCAAGTTCCAGCCCTCAAAGCGGGTTTCGAGCGGGAAGAGCACGGCCGCCCCGGAAATCATAAAGGCCCCAGTGACGATGAAGAGGACCAGCGCCCCCAGCCCCACGTCCCAGCGCAGCGGTGCCACGCGTTGCCGCAGGTGGTGGATTTGCTGGGGATCGTCGGGTAGGTAGTCGATGGTCTCGCTGCGGGAGGCGCGGTCGCGGATGGCCTCGATATCTTGGTGGCCCGTCAGCCCCCACTTGTGCAGGCCGACCCAGTTGGCGTAGGCGATGTAGCCAATAACCGAGCCTCCGACGTAGCCAAAGGTGGTGCCCAATGTCAGCAGCGGATGCGCGACGGTGTCCGCGGGTGCCCACTCCGGGAAGGGCGGTAGATCGCCAAAGCGGAAGGTCCCCACAAGCGCCGCGATAAAATCTGGACGCACAATGAGGGTTCCGGCGATGGTGCCCGTGACTAGGATCCCGCAGATGAGGAGCTGTTGCTTTTCGAGGCGTTCAAAGGACAGGCGGATGCCGAAGAACAGCGCCAAGGCGATAAAGGCCGAGGTTATGGCGTTTTCCCAGAAGACTTCTTCCTCGCCAGCGGGCAGCATGTCGCGCAGCAAGAAGTGAAAGAGGTCGCCGCAGGGTTTGGAGACGGGCACCCAAGCGAGGGGCGCGCCGATCATCTCAAAGAGCAAAATGGTCAACAGCAGCCATCCGCGCGGCCCGGGCAGGCGCACGAGGCGGTGGCCGATCAGCTCGCCGCTGACGGCTGTGTAGCGGCCGATCAGATAGGTGAAGAAGACGCCTTTGACCAGACAACTGAGCAAGACCATCCACAACAGGCCGTAACCAGCCCAAGCACCGGCCCGCACCACGACGATGGTCTCACCAGCACCGATGGCGACCGAGGCGACGATGGCTGCCGGGCCGAAGACGGCAAGCATACCGAAAATTTTCTTCAGCGACCAAGACTGGGCGAAGACGCCTTCGGGTGGCGGAATATCTACTTTGTTCATGCGAGGAGATGCGCTTTACAGAGGGGAATAAGGCTCTGGGCGACGATGCTGAGGCGTAAATTCATGGTGGGGCAAGATACAGCGGGCGGATGGGCGACGCAATAGGCCGCTTTTAAGCAGTGGATGTGATACACTGTCATTGTTTTTCGCTATTCGCGCGTAGGAAAGACGTATAGCCCGTTTCGTCAAGTGTCCCGGCCGCCAGCGCGATAACGGCCTGAGCCGCGCTCTCTTGCGTGGCGGTGAAGCGATAGCCGTTCAACTCCAAAAACAGAATTCCGACTACAAAGCCCGTGCGCTTGTTGTCATCGACAAATGGATGGTTCCGCACGATGCCTGCCGCATAGGCCGTCGCCATTTCGATAAGATCGGGTGTGTCCGCATAGGCGTAGTGTTGCTGTGGTCGGGCCAGAGCCGATTGCAACAAGCCGTCGTCACGCACCCCCGCGGCGCCACCGTGCAGCGCGAGCAGTCGGTCGTGTAGCATCAGCGCGTCGCGTGCGTCAATCCAAACCGGTTCCGTCACTGGGCCAGAACGTGGAGCGTGTTGCGATAGCGGTCGAGAATCTCTTCGGCCTTTGCCAGCTTCTTGGCAAAGGTGGGATCGTAGGGCGTCATCTGGTAGCTGCCGTCCGGCCCTTCGATCAGGAATAGAGGATCCCCGTCTTTGGTGCGCAGCCGGTTGACGACTTCCTTGGGGAGGACGACGCCAAGTGAGTTGCCGAATTTGCGGACCTTGAGTTCAACCATGAAATGCCTCCTGTTGTTATCACTATTGTAATAACATCTGACCGAGACGCAAGGAGAGATGGATTTGCAGAGGCTACACTTGTCTTTTGTGCGATCATTTTTTATTTTTAGCCATGACTAAATTTTAAGTTATATATTACTTAAATTATTTTTATTCTCCGCCTAAAGGAGGCAACTGTTGAAGCGTCCGATTTTTGCCGCCGGCCTGTGCGCAGTGGCCTGGATCGGTGGAGCCTGTGGCCAGCTCATGACCGAACCCCCGCCTGCGGGCGACGATTTCGAATCTCCCTTTGAGGGCCTGTCCGCGGACCTCAACGCGGCTTTCGTCGCAGGAGACGAGAATTTTGCCAAGTCCTTTACCATTGATGAGGGCTTGGGGCCCATCTTCAACAATGTTAGCTGCGAAGGCTGCCATCCCGGCGATGGGCGAGGCACCCCCGCCGTGGGGTTTTTCCGCTTTAGCGAAGGGAAAGATTTAGCCCTGGACAAAGGCGGGGCCCAGCACCAGGACAAAGCCATCCCCGGTGCGCCCCCCGAAGTGCTGCCCCCCGGGGTGGATCGTTCCTTCCGCATTCCGCCGCCGGTATTTGGCGTGGGCTTGATCGAGGCCATTCCAGTGGAGACCATCTTGGCGCGCGAAGACCCCGACGATGCGGATGGCGACGGCATATCGGGCCGGGCCCACTGGGTCAGCTCGCCCGACTACGTCTCCGAAGCCCACGTGGGCGGAGGGGACGGGATCCAGCTAGGGCGCTTTTCGCGCAAAGCCCAGGTCTCGTCTCTACTGCAGCAGGTGGTGGAGGCCTATCACGAGGATATGGGCATCACCAGCGACTTTCTGCCCGAGGAGAACAGCCATGCCCAAGCCGGCGGCGTAGCGCTGGGCGACCAAGTGCCCGATCCAGAGATTTCGGCTGCCACTGTGCTGACTACGGTGATGTACGTGCGGTTGCTGGCTCCGCCCAAACGGGGTCCCATCACGCCCCAAGTCGAGCGCGGCGAGGTTCTGTTTCATCAGGCTCAGTGCCATACTTGCCACGCGCCCACCATGCGCACAGGGGCCAGTTCGGTGGCTGCCTTGAGCTATGTGGACGCCCACCTGTACTCCGATCTGTTGCTCCACGACATGGGGGAGGGATTGGCCGATAATCGACCCGACGGCGACGCCACGGGGCGAGAGTGGCGCACTGCGCCTTTGTGGGGCTTGCGTCTAGTGCCCGATTTCCTAGGGGGGCAAGCTTTTTATATGCACGACGGCCAATCGACCACCTTGCACGATGCCATTGTGCGCCACGGGGGCGAATCTGCGGCCAGCCGGGACGCGTACATGGCCTTGGATCAGGTGGACCAGGAGGCCCTGGTCGCCTTTTTGGAATCGCTTTGAGAAGAGAAATAAGCCGTGATATCGAGAATGCTGATGAGTCTGCTATGCCCGCTCGTGGGGGTGGCGGTAGCCGAGGAGGGCCAAACGCCCCTGGTGCGGGGTGGCATTGGTGACAAGCCCTTTATCAAGGGGATTGGGGGCCGCACGTACTTTGGCGGCTATACTGAGGTTCACTTCCGCTACGAGCGCGAAGAGGGAATTACCGAGGAACTGACTTTTGAGCCCAAGCGCTTCAATATCTTTACCTATACGCCGGTATCCGACCGCCTCCGCGTGGCCTCGGAACTAGAATTCGAGGAAGGGGGCGAGGAGATCAAAATAGAACTGGCCCTCATCGACTTTGAAATCCACCCATCCCTCACCTTTAGGGGCGGCATTATCCTGTCCCCCCTGGGGCGTTTCAATCTGTCCCACGACAGCCCGACCAACGATTTCACCGACCGACCCTTGGTCAGCACCCAGATCATCCCCACGGCTCTGTCAGAGGGAGGCATGGGGTTTTACGGCTCTGTCCATCCCACTCCCCAAGCCCGGATGACCTACGAGTTGTACGCAGTAAACGGATTTGATGATCGAGTAGTAGGGGGGCGGCCCGAGGGCACCCGCATTGCCGCGGGACGGGGCAATTTTGCCGACAACAACAACCGCCCTTCGTGGGTGGGGCGCTTGGGTCTGAGTCCGCGGCCCGCTGTCGAAGTGGGGGTCTCTCTGCACACGGGACCCTATAACAGTTGGGAAGCCGATGGTTTGGCCATTGCCGACAAGCGCAATCTGAGCATTTTCGCTCTCGATTGGGAAGTCCGCCAAGGCCCTTTTGAATGGTTGGGGGAATATGCTCTGGCCGCCATTGACGTGCCCGAGGAAAGCGCCATTTTCCAGTCGAGTCAACGCGGGTACTACGCCCAATTAAACTCCCACTTTGGCCGTGGGTGGATCGCTCAATTGCCCCGTTCCCATTTTACTGGCATAGTGCGCTATGGCCTGGTGGATTTCGACGCGGATATCGACGGCGACAGCCACCGCCGCCTCAGTCTGGGGCTCAATTTTCGCCCCGAGGAGGAGGCCGTGTTCAAGGTAGATTACCAGCGCAATTGGCAGCGCGACGCCTTTGACAACCCAATTCGCGGGGCCGCCTTCCTCTTCAGTGCGGCTACCTATTTCTAGGAAGATCGTGGAGAACAGGGCCGAAAAAATACCGCGGCGCAGTTTCTTAGTTCATTTGGGTGGAGTTTGCCTAGCTAGCCACTCTCTGCTCGGATGCGCTACTGTGCCTGTGCATTATGCAGTGGTAAGAGATGGGGCTGTTTTTTTGTCGGACAACGAGTTAAACGAATTGTTTAGAAAGAGCAACGCCGGGCTCCTGCAAGGCCCTGACTTGCCCGAAGCCATTGTCTTGTTGCGCGGTGGGGAACCGCCCTTGCAAGCTCTGGGGGCCACTTGTCCGCACCAGGGATGTCAAGTGCGTCCTAGAGAGGATTTTTTAATATGTCCCTGCCACGGATCGACCTTTAATCGGGCAGGAGAACCCACCCGAGGGCCGGCGCAAAATCCCCTCAATCGCTACGACTTGGAGTTAGTAGAAGGGGGCGTGCGACTGCGAGTTGGTTGAAGTGGAGCGGATGCAGCTATCTTGCCCGCTTCGACCAACCGAGAAAGGAAGCAAATGCAGAATGCACTGCTCGCGCTGCCACGCAAAGATGTGGTCGCGCTAACGGATCACTGCCAACTTGCGCGCAATCTCAGTTCCGCCGGCCTGCAAGCGATACAAGTACACCCCGGTCGCTAGATCGCCGGCTGTCCAGGTAATGGTATGCCAGCCAGCCTCCCGGGGACCCTTGCTTATCTGTTCGATGTGCTGGCCTTGGAGATTGTACACCGCTAGATTGACTGGCCCAGCCACGGGCAGCCAAAAGCGTATCTGGGTCGAATTGTTGAAGGGATTGGGCGCATTGGCGACCAGAAGCGGCGCATCGGTCGCGCCCGGCGACTCTACCTCCTCTACTGCGGTAGTCGTTTCCAACTCGGCAATGTCGAACTGCGCGAACCACAGCTCGTAATTGGGGTGAGGCCCTGCGCTGAATACCGCAGTGGGCAAGCTCGGCATCAGGCTGCCGCTGGCTGGGGAAATGCCGTGGAGAAAGAAACTGGAGACTAAGCCGTAGCTGGCCAAATCGACCAGCGGCTCCTCTTGCCAGCTACCCCCGCGATCGTCTGATCTATAGAGCCGCAAGTCGGCCCCGTACGTGCTGGCTACCCACACGGCATGACTTCCACCGGGTCTTTGATAGGCCGCGGCCACCTGCGCATTGCTCAGCGCTTGACGGGTCCATGCGCCTGTATGCGGGTCGCGGACAAAGACGAACAGTTGATTGGTCTGTCCGGGGGATTGGTACTGGCCGGTGACGTAAATGTAGCCATCTAAGTCGCGCCACATGGCCTCGCCGAAAGCGATAAAATCGCCTTCGGGCGCGATCTCGACTACGACCTCGGGCGCGACCGGACCGGGATCGCCGTAGGGCAAGTGCATGTAGAGGATGCGGTTGTAGAGCGCTCTGGGGTCGGGCTGATTGCTCACTAGCAAGTGATAACCTGTCTCATCTGGCTGAATGACCGGGTAGAGCCAAGTCGTCCACGGCACCTCGGTTCTTTGCGCTGGCGCGAGGACGTAGGGGCCGTCCCAAGTGCCGGTGCGCAAATCGAGCATGGCCGTCTTGAAGGTATAGGTCGCGGGATCGCCGATATAGCCGATGACTAGGCGCTCGTCGTAAATGCCAGCGCCCATGTACCCGGCCTTGCCAATGGCGTCCGGCACTTCGAGTTGCTCGAACTGGTCGATCTGTCCCGGTGCTGTGGCCCGCAGAATGACTGGCTTTTCGTTGATCTTTGGATAGATCAGGAGCAGCCGCTGTTGCTCGTCGAGCAATACCATGCCCGGCTGGTAGTTCAAACCGTCCCACTCGTAGCCCCGGTGCCACTGCCCATCGCGCAATTGGTAGAGCACCCCCTGTGCGGTGGCTTGCTCCGATCCCCACAGCGCGACCGTGTAATAGCTGTCGCCATCGTACACCAGTTTGGGGGCGTTGTAGCCCCAGTACGAACTAACCCAAGCCACGCCTGCGTCGATTTTAGACAGGTGCACGTCGATTCCTTGCCCCGAGACCTCAACGGCATTCCACTTTAGGCAGATGAAGGCTAATAGCCATGCGACTCGTCCTTTCATAGGAGCCTCCTTTGCAGCACCTGAGGCAAGATTCGTTCTTGTGTTGATTTGGCGTTGGCAAGGCCATGCGCTATTTTGCAGCCGACCTGTCCACCTTCTTGACCAGCTAAAATCCCATGTCCAGTCCCATCGCAGCAGGCCAGCCGTACTCGCCGGAGGAAACCCAGCGCATCATCGAGCAGTTCAACCGCGACGGCTACTATCACTTGGGGCCCGTCCTCGCAGCCGACGAGGTCGAGGCCCTGCGCGAGGCCATGGCGCGCAAGGTCGCCGATCCCCGCATCCTCAACGACGAAGCAGGCGATCACATCCGCGGCATCAGCCTCATGCGCATGTTCGAATATAGCGAGGCATTCCGCGACTTGGTAGTTCGCGAGCCGTTTGCCAGCTTAGCCGAAGCTATCTTGGGCGATAACTGCCACCTCATGTCGCAAAACGCCCTGTACACCGAACCTGACTCCAGCAAAGTGCCCGACGGCCCCGGCGGCTGGCACCTCGACGATTTGATCCACTTTCCCCTGTCCGATGAGGTGGAACAGCACGACTCGCGCATTACCATGCCCTGTTTTGTGCTACAGATCTTCACCCCGGTCAGCGATGTCGAAAGCATTGAATACGGTCCCACGCAGGTCGTGCCCGGCAGCCATCGCGCTGGTCGCGGGCCTGCCGAGCAAGACAAACCCACATTTTGCGGGACTGGACCGATTTCCCTGTTCGCCCGGGCTGGCGATGCGTATATGTTCAACAACCAGATCTGGCACCGGGGGGCTCCCAATGCCTCGGATCGCACTCGCTTCATGGCCGGCGTCACGTACAGCAAGCGCTTTATCTCCCAGCGCTTCTATCCCTTTATCGACTACCGCATGCCGCCGCACGTGATGGAGGGAGCCTCGCCGCGTTTGCAGCGCTTGCTCGGCCGCCACGAGAAGGGTGCCTACGGCTGAGGTCAGATTCCGCCCGCTCTCTGGCAACCTAAGACCCAGCGAGAGCGCAACTGATCAGGGGAGGATGTATGACTGAAAGTGAACGCTACGAAGCAGGGCGCAGAATTCTCTCGACGATGCTCGGAGAAGCCGCTGCAGAGGCCTCTGCCGAGAAGATGCGCACACTTCATCCCGAGTTCGAACGACTCGTGATGACGCACGTAATGCACGACCTATACGGACGGGCAGGGCTGGATATCAAGACCCGTCTGCTGTGCACGATCGCGGCCTTGACGGTTCTCGGCCGGCCGGAACAGCTTGCTGTTCACATCGACCGAGCCCTTGGTTGTGGAGCCACAAAGACGGAGATTGAGGAGGTCGTGTTGCAGATGAGCGCCTTCGGAGGATTTCCGGCGACGTGGGATGCACTGACCGTTCTTCAAGGACATAACCAATAGTTGGATGTCCATCCATTCTCTATAGACCGCCAACTCTTTCGGGAATTATATACTTGACATCACTAAATCCTTTGTTATAAGTTTCAATTAAACAAGGAGATAGGAAAAATGCACAAGCTGGTGTGTTGGGTGTTTCTTGGTGGCTTTAGGTATTAGGCCCCCTTTCAATAGGGAGGATAGTGGAATGAAGACGAAGACCAAAGAAGTGTTGAAGTCGGGGAGAATAGAGGTGGTCGCTTCTTTTAAAGGGCGTCAAGTTTTGGAAAATCCGCCTCCCCTTTTTCCCCATCTTTTAGCTTCTTCATTGAGTAAAGAAGATCGACGATTATATCATCCCGCGATTTGGGATGTAGAAGATGAAGAAGAGCCTGAGCAAGACTTAGCATAGTTTTTTCGGTTGGCCTGAATAGGATGATATTCGAGTCGTTAGAATCAAACTCTCTTATATCTAAGCCAACCAATGAGATAGAAAAAAAATACGAATCCTCTTTTCTGTCATCCTTTGCTATGCAAAGCTCAAGGTTTTCGGCTTTTCCTACTACTCGGGCCTTGGGAGCTTCTTCAATAAGGGCTTTAAGTTCGTGATCTGTTATTTCTTCTGCCTTTGATGCAGCTGTTGCCAGCTTTTCTATTTTTGCCATGCCGCGTCTTCCGCTTGAGGTTAGAGTGGACGCGGAGAACGTAGAACGGAAGACGGCTAGCGTCAAAAATCAGACGCCAGCCGTGATACTTAGCACCGGAAACCCTTAAAAGTACATTGGGCTATGTGGCTATAAGTGAAACAAAATCCATACGTCAGCTCATTGCATCCGCATCGTTACCCGGTCGTAGAACGTAGTCTTGTACTGTTTTATATCCGGGTAGATTTCTTCGGCTATATAAAGGGGAAATGCTACAAGCGAGACGTGAGCGTTTTGAGCATAGTCAATAAACTCGTCGTTGGATCGCCAGCGAATATCACAAGAGGTTCACCAAGAAGCTGGACGAATCGTTAAGAACCTTAGAGACCGTTTTAAAACTCGATTGGAGTGTTGATCTTGCCTTGGACGTACTC
>VXML01000056.1 GCA_009841115.1 Gemmatimonadota bacterium
CCGCGCGTTAACGCCCATCGCCGAAGTCCCTGTATCACTTTCCGTATCACTGGTGCGATCCGCGGTTCGCCCCGGCCAGCTCGAACGGGCGGAATTTCCCCCGTTTTCCTCGGTCCCGCTCCGGCCCAGGGCCACCGGCTCGTCCGCAGGCCGCGAAATGGGGGCCGTCTTCGTCGCGCCCGGTTGCGCGGAGCCGGTTTCTGACCGGTTTTCGCCGAAAACGGCCGGAATTGCCCGGCAGAATCGGGCAAAGACGCCCGCTCCGGGCAGTGATCGGAGGACGCCGAACAGGTGCGCGCTACCCGCCTCGACCTCCAAGGAGCCGCCCGGGGCCAAGGCCCAGTTGATTCCGTGTTGAACCGTAGATTCCCGCACGGTCCCACAACGGCCCGAGGCTGGCCGTCTGAGCGGCCCGTTCTCACAAATTCAGACCGGCGTACCGCTGTCGTCTGACATCTCGACCATGACGCGTACAGAGGAAAACCCCGGGACCGATTGGCCCCGGGGTTCCCGTTTGATTCAGATCAGACGGATCTCAGGAGACGCAGATCCTTACTCCGCCTCGCACTTCAGGAAGAAGTCCTTGTCGCTGGCCATGAAAGCCGAGGGCAGCGCGTTGCGGCCCTGCGCCATGCTGCCGTCCGAATCCCACTTGCAGGTGATGGTGACGTCAAGAGTCGTCGAGCATCCGAAGGTGCCGTCCGCGAATGTGACCGTCGCGTCGCGAACCCATTCCGCGTCGCAGATGGTGTTGGGGTCACTGGAGCCCTCGCCGGGATCGTCGCCGCCGTCGTCCTCGGTGCACTCGTAGAAGTCATCCGCGTTGTCCATGACCGTGCGGTTGTTACCCCTGTTGGCCGCCGTCGTGGCGACTTCCGCGAAGGTGGTGAAGTTGTCCACCTCGTAGTTATCCGCGTTGCCGTCGGGATGGGCCTCGGTGGCGGTGGCAGACGCCGTGCGCGCGACGCCGTCCAGAGTGCCGCGTTGCGCCCTGGTCTTGCACGGCGTGTCATCCAGCGTTGTGGAACTCCGGGTGGTCTCGTCGGAATAACCGTCCTTCGGCGCGTAGAACGGGTTGCTGTCCGGGCACGATTCGACCGCAATGGTCCGCTCATCGTCGGCGGTGTCCCTGTCGTCCGTGGAACTCACCAGATCCACCAAGCCGAGGTCGCTCGAAGTCAGGTCGTCATCGTCGTCCGTGAGGAACTCCCAGATCTGTTCGATGTTCTCGTCTCGACTGTTGTGGTTGTAGAGATCGTTGAACTTGTCGCCCGCAACGTTGCCGCTGTCGTCGGCGTTGCGCTGCATCGGACGAGTCTTGGTGTCCTTGAGGATCTTTCCGTCCAGGTTGTCGTCAAACCAGATGGTCTTGAACATCTTGGTGTAGCCGGAGGCCGGGGAGGCGTCGGCCTTCCACATGACGACCTGATTGCCGGTCGGGGGGGTGGTTTCCGTGAAGCCCGGAGTCTCCGAACGGAACACGACCGTCGGCTTCCAACCCTTGCCGGTGGCGTTGTCCACCTCATCCTCGAACATCTCGCAGATGTCCACGTGATCGGCCACCACGATGGGATCCACCGCCCCGCACTCGAGATCCTCGAACGGATCATCCTCCCAAGCAACACGTCCCCAGCTCACGTCGCCGCCGATCGGGGACAATTCGATCGTCCAGCCGGACAGGTAGTCGGCGCCCTTGCCTGGATCGTTGTCGCCTCTGCCGGCGCCCGGCCCCCGCAGCCGGAAGCAGCCCTCCGGCTTGTCCGTGATGTCGCCGTCGTCGTATCGCCCCTCACCGTCCGCGGTGTCTTCGCAGACGGCTTCCTCATTGACACCGTAGGGAGCCTCCTCCGTTCCGGCGCCAGTCACGTCGAAGTCGCCGTCAACGTGGATCGAGGCAACCGCGGCCATCTCAAGGGTCTTGTTGCTGCCCTTGGCTGCCTTGACCGTCTTGGAGGTGTTCTCGCCACCAGAAACGCCAGAGAAGACGTGCTTCACGTTCATCTCGAGACTGGAACTGGTCACGATGCCGAGGTCAACGCCATCGTTGGTATCAACGCCGGTCGCGTAGGCGGTCGCATCATCGGTTGCTTCCTCGGGCGGGATGACGTCGTTGTCCACCTTGCCGACCATGATCTCCACGGTGGGATCCCAGCCGCTGCAGACCGTGGAGTCGGCGATCGAAAGCGGCGGAGCCATCGGGCCTTCGGCACACGCGAAGGGACCGCAGGATACGACGATCCCGTCCCCGATCGGAATCGGAACCTGGTTGGCGCCGATCTCCACCGGGATGACCGAGAACTGCGCGCCCGTGTCGCTCAGCACCACACTCTGCATGGTTTCCCAATTGACGTAGGAGAACGGCATGTTGTCACCCGGGACCAGGCCGATGGGGGCGGCGCCCTCCACGAAGAGCGGCAACACGATGGCCGCCATGTGCACGTCGACCACCATCTGTGGGTTGACCGAGGCCATGGCCGTGGCCTCATCGTCGTCCATGTCCGGAATCATCGGATACGGCTCGTCCGCGTCCTCTGGGATTTCGAAATGGGCGTGGAACGGAGTCGGCTCGGGTTCCGGCTCAGGCTCCGGCTCGGGTTCCGGCTCCGGCTCGGGTTCCGGCTCCGGGGCTGGCGGCGGTGGCGGCGGCGGTGCCGGCGCGGGGGTCGTCGCCGTCTCGTCGTCGCCACAACCGGAGAGCACGAGACCGGCACTCAGGAACATGGCAAGAAGGAGAAGAGCACTGGACCCCTCCAGGGGGGCGAAAACGCCCTCTGAAGGCCCGAAAACCGTGTATAGTTGCGGTTCCCTCACGTCCGCCACCATTGTTGAACCAAGTGGTCCCGAGAGACGCCTTTTCGGCCTTTTCTGATCTGGCTTGTCAACGAGTTAGAATGTCCGACAGTGCCCAAGGAGTTCCGCTCGGTCCCATGAAAGCCCTTACATGAAGTGATATTTACTTGACTCGATCCACGCCATGACCCGCCGACCCTACCGACTCTCCTCCCGCTTCGTCGCATCCGTCCGGGAACCCGGCCGATACGGCGATGGACGCGGCTCCGGGGGACTGTCCCT
>VXML01000109.1:0-30838 GCA_009841115.1 Gemmatimonadota bacterium
CCCCCCCCCCGCACCGCCGCCCCCTAGTTTTTTTAATGATCCGGCGACCACCGTGATCTCCTCGCGTAAGATCGTCGGCAGGGTCAGATTTGTATACGAGACTGTCCCCGACTCTGGGATTTTGCAGCAGATGCACGGTTTCGTCTAAGAGGCCGGTCGCCCCCATCAGAAAAACGGCCCCCCCTTTGTCATAGGCCATCTCAAGGCTGGCCCATACCGCGGTCAGAAAACCCGTTGCAAAGGCGACTAGCACGGCAGCGGTCACCAGCCAGGGCTGATCCCGCAGCGAGAAAATGCGCAGATGGTGCGGGATAGCAGGCCAAGCCGGCAGGCGGATATTGCCGAAAAAGGCATGGCCGGAGAACATCTTGAAGGCGACTAAGTCCTGCGGCGACAGGCGGGCCGATCCCACCAAATCGACGATGAAAGAACTCCCCTTGGCATTGGGCCAACTGGGCATGAGGTACGGAAAGCCCGTAGCCGCAATGAGCTTGATGGTGACGAAAAAGGTCGCCACCATCAGGACAAAGGCCCCAATGGCCAGCGGCAAACTCATCCCTAGGCTACAGGCCCAGGTAATGACGTAGAAGGCCGACAGAATCAGACCAACCAAGGCCAAGCGGTAGATCCCGACTTGCCGCCGGTCGCCCTCCCCAGTGCGCACCTGCCACCACACTTCTCGCAAGTGCCGACGAGCCAAGTACACAGACCAGCAGGCCACAAAAATAATAGCCCCCAAACTTTCCAGTGAGAGGATCGCCTGCGGTGTCAAAGGTTGACCCTCCGTACCTACGACCAGTCCCACCCGATCCATCAGCCCTATTTTGACCGTAGCCAGCAGGGAGAAGACGACTAGGCTGCCCAAGATGTCCAGCGGGCATAGATAGGTCAAAGCCATAACCAAGGGCAGAACCCGGATGGTCAAGCCTGGGAAGGGGCGGGGCAATTCGAGAAGGAAGCGCTTGGTATAGAGTTCAAACAGCGGCAAGCCCGGCGTGAAATACGCGCCGATATTGTAGAGCAGGGGCAGCAGGACAACCCCGCAGCCGATCCAGAACAGACCCGAGTGGAAGAGGTCGGGCACTCGGCGCGGCCCGTCGCAGCCCCGCGTCAGCTCGAGGGGCATCTGTGCCAGCGGGAAGGTGAGTTTTTCGGCTTCCATCCACTGGCGCTGGAATAGCACCACCAAGCAAAAGCCGAATACCACCATGCCCAGCGAGGCCCCCAGCCACTGGATGATCGCCCCGATCCAGCCATCCCACGGCACCCCCGCCCCCTGCGGCAGACCCATCCAGAAGGTATCTAGCACCTGAGGAGAGGAGTCGGGAAAAACGCGCCAAGGCAAATAGGGAAAGAGCAGGTCCGACCACTGGTTTTCGGGTGTGGCCAAGTAGAAGGGCGCTCCGATAATGGCGATCCAGTAGTCGCTCCAGCCCCACTGCGGCAGGACGCCCACTACCCAGAGCATGGTGAAAATGGTCAGCAGTTCCCCTCGGTTTAGGGCCAGCCGCGGCCACAACTGTCCGCAAGCGGCGTTGAGGAAAAGCCACAGCACGAAGGGCATGAAGGCCACCATGGGGAACTGCGAGCGGACATAGCTCCCTGACCCCGATGCTTGGCCGACCTCGAGGATGAGGTAGTAGAATACAGCGACAATGGTCAGCCCCCCCAGAATCAGGGCACGCCAAGTGATCCGAGGTGGCTTGGAGCCATCTAATGAATTGCTGTTAGGCACCTTCCTGCCTCTCAAAAGTACCCTAATACATTTCCGGTCTTTCCGGTGCAGGCGTCGATGATCAGCCACAAACCGGCCACTGCAACTTGGCCCAAAATTAGCCCGAGAAAAAATGGTCGCGTCTTTACGTACCCCGAGGAGCCGCCGTACTTGAGTATGGCACTCTTCAACCCCCAAGCGACGAAGATACTGAACCACACCCAGTTCATAATGTTGAACGTACCAGTGGCAAAGCCCAACGGATGGATCGGCCACCACACAAAGTGATAGCGGATATAAGTCAACAAGCCCATGAGTACTGCGCCCAAAGCCGTGAAGCCCCAACCAGACATGCTAGCCGGGACCGGATCGGCAAATTTAGGAGCGATAAAATTGAACGCATTGTGCGGCACGCCTACGAACCAGAACTGGTGGAGGTTGATCCCGCCATACTTATAGGACAGGGTCATCACGGACCACACTGAGCTGAGCAGAGTGACGGCTATGGCGAGGAAAACCGCCCACAGCAGGCCTCTTTTACTGCCGCGAATCTCCTCGGCTAGTTTCAGTGCATTGGCAAAGCAGGGCATGAAGAAAATCCGTATATTGGCGCTCCACACATAGGTGAAGGACAATCCTGTCAAACCAGAGGCCCCTAGCGCGCTGGTCCCCACGCCAGAAATCACAAAATCGGCCGGGGTTAAGGGCGTGCGAATCACGGAAATCCCGCCTTCCGCTACCGCTCTGGTGATGGCGATAAAGATCGCGGTCATGCCGAACAAAAAGACCGGCACAACCCACAGCGGCAACCCAGACTGCCACAGCCAAGTCCCCATCACTCCCAACCCAACGAGCAGACCCCAAACCGCCGTGCGATAGGAGATAATTTCATCGCTATCGTCGATGGACGAGTCGCGGTTAAATACCTTGCGATAGACGGCGTGCAGATGTCGGCGTGTCATCCACACGCTGGACAGGACTAGCACGATCATGGCACCCATCGCTTGGTGCGCCAGATAGGGGCCGACCGAATTGGCAAACCGGCTCAAGGTCTCCGCACTTTGTATCCCCAAAACATTGAAGACTCCCCGCTGCACAGTCGATAGCAGGAAGAAAAACCAGAATCCCAACGCTACATCGCGGCTGAGCAGATAAGCGAAACCGATTAGGCCCAAGTTCAGGTCGAGACGCAGATAGGTGCTGTTTCTGAACAGCCGCATCTCGGAATAGGTGTCGATGTGTGGCAAAAAAGAAAAATAACCGCTGAGCGCATTCGCCGTACCTATGAAGAACGGTACGGCAAACCCGACCCACATGACCCGGTTTCTAAAGTAAGGTTTAATGAGCGAGCGCTTCTCGTTAGGGCCGCGTGCCTCTCGCTCCTCATCCTGGATCATCTCTAGCGGAACTTGGACTAGAGGATAGGGCAGCTTTTCGTACTCGACCCATTGTTTGCGCAGGATGGTCATCATACATATAGACACCCAGTAGAATGAGCAGATGAACAGGCACCAGTAGAAGAGCGGCTCGACCCAAGCGTCCCAAGGCAAGGCCATGCCTTGGGGCAAGCCCTCGTAGAAATAAGTGATGGCCTCTGCGTCTTGCGGGACGATCCACTTAGGCACATGCGGATGAATCAACTCTTGCCACTTATTTTCGGGGGTGGCGTAGTAGTAGAGTCCTGCGATGATAGGCAGCAGATTTTCGGTGAAACCGATTGTGGGAATGGAGGTGGCTAGCATCGCCATGATATAAACCACCGCCAACTCGGAACGGCTCAGGGCAAATCTAGGGCCTAGCAGGGCCAAGGCTGTATTTATTAGGAAAACGAATACGAAGAATACAAAAAGGGCAGCCGGTGTACTGAAATTGTGGGCCATGACCGTGCCCTTGATGATCATGTTGGTATAGGGCACGACCGCGCCGATGAACAGCGATAAAAAAGCACCAATTGCCACAGCCCGAAAAGTGATACCTGATGTCTTCGCGTCAGGCTGGTCCGCGCCGAGTCGGGTCTCTAGATGGTGCTGGAAAATTGGAGGGATCTCTTTTTTCATATTCAAGTTGCGATCCGGCTCCAGCGAGGAAAGCGGCAAGGTTTAATGACTTATGCGGTGTGGTCGCTTTCTGCACGAACTTGGTAGGCGGTGTATTTGAGGTTTTTGCCCCGGGCCTTTTCCACCGGATAGCGCTGGGCCGAAATGGCCAATTTCTCCTCCAGCATTTGCGCAGCGTCCAAGCCGAAGCGGTCGCACATAAGCAGGACAAAGTACAGCGCATCGGCCAATTCGTGGCCGATGGCCCGGCGGAAGGATTCGTCTGCTAAGCGGGTGGCGATCTCTTGGTCGGAGCGGAAGCGAAAGTGCTCCAAGACTTCGGCCGCTTCAGTCGAAAGACCAATGGCCAAGTCCTTGGGAGTGTGGAATTGCGCCCAGTCGCGTTCCTCCACGAAGCGGCGAATTTCCGCGGTGAGTTGAGTCAGCGTAGCGTCGCTCACTAGTACCCCAATCCGCGTAAATACTGGCGCATCCCCGCACTCCGCCGCGCCTCACTGACTGGGTCCTCGCCCTCGTAGGCCGGCTCGCCCGGACAACTGGTCACCCAACGGTCAAAACCCCGCTCGGCGAGCGTGTTGAGCACCCCGGCAAAGTCGAGACACTCGCCCTCGCCAACTGAAACCCATTCTGGATTGTAGCGCCCCGGCTCGCGCACGGTGCAAGACGTATAGTCCTGTAGGTGGACGTAGTTGAGCTGGGGCCAAAAGTCCGTCAGCGACTGCACGGGGTCGTAGTCCCACAGCTCGGCGTGCGAGACATCAATGCACAGCTTCGTTTTGTCCAGCAAACTCATGTACAGCCGCCAGTCCTCAGCCGAATCCACCAGCAAGTTGGTGTGGATGTGGTAGCTTAGCTCCAGTCCGTACTGGGCCGCGTACTCGGCCCACTGCTCGGCCCCCTCGGCCGCCCGCTCGATATCGGCGCGTTCTGCCGGTCGTCCCTCTGGCTTGCGGCCGCTCATAAACATAAAGCAATCCACGCCCATTTCCGCGGCGTAATCCATCCGCCGCTTGTTGCGCTCGGTGTGCTCCCAATCGCGGTCTTCAGGCGAGCCACTAGCGGTAAATACGCACAGCGGCATGTCCGCATCCTCGCACACTTGCTTCAGCCGCTTCGGCGGCCCCAGCCAGTCGAGCGGCAACCGCCCCTCCCAACCGTCCCAGCCGGCCTTTTTGAGTTCGGGCAGGGCCTTTGCCAAATCCGGCTGCCGCCAGCGCAGGGTCGCGTATCCCATCTTGAGTGCCATAATCCGCCTCCTTGGTTGTGGTTTTAATAAAAATCCTCTGGGCAAAGTTCGTTGCCCTTTACTGACATCGCAACGATATTTTTTCTCTATGAAAAATGATCCTTCGCTCTCGCGCGGCCAAGTGCATCGCGCCCTCCGCTCCTTCGTCGTCGCCAGCGGGTTGTGGGGCGCTTGGGGACAAGCCTGCGGGTTGGGGACGGCGGCCTTTACCGGCTTTGCGCTGTACTTAGGTGCAGACGGTGCCTTTATCGCCCTCTTCACTTCCGCCGCGTATTTCTTGGCCCTGACGCAATTGCTCGCGCCCTTGTTGAGCGCCCGCGTCCGCGACAAGAAACGCTTTGTCGTCGTTGGCGGCTACGTGGAAATCGTCTTCCGCGGACTACCACTGATCATCCCCCTCCTCGTCCCAGAGCAGTATCGTCTCCTGGCTCTAGTGGCCATGGTCTGCCTCAGCATGTTCAGCGGCTATGCGATTTCGCCCTTTTACAGCACTTGGATCGCCAACGCCGTGCCGGAAAATATCCGCGCGCGCTTTGCCAGCCGCCAGACCATCGTCAGCACCATAGTGGCTATGATCGCCGGTTTCGCAATTGGCCAATTCCTCGACCTTTTCCCCGACGGCGGCGGCTTTGTCTGGGTCTTTGCCGCCGGATCGCTCTTTGGATTCTTGGGCTACTTAAACCTCCTCCGCGCCCCCTTTCCCCAACAGACAACCGCCAGTGACGAACAAAGCACGCGCTTGCGCGACCTTGTGCTGCCCTTCTACGACGCCAACTTCCGTCGCGCCGCGCTCTTTTTTGGCCTGTGGACCTTTGGCATTGGGCTGGCCGGACCGCTCTACAGCGTCTTTATGCTCGACCGCCTGCAGATCTCCTATACCGAGGTCTCGATTTTCAACGCCCTGTTCATGCTGACCAGCATCGTCGGCTACCGGCTCTGGGCTGGCCTCATCGACCGCTTTGGTGCCAGACCCGTCCTGCAAATCCTGATGACCCCGGCCGCGTTCTTACCTCTTATCTGGACCTTTAATCAGCCAGGGGCTTACCACTTAGTACCTGTGGCCTTGGTCCTCAGCGGCATTCTATTCTCCGGGATCGGAGTGGGCATTAATCCCTTGCTCTACGGCCTGTTGCCCCAAGGCGAAAAACGCACGATGTACCTAGCAACTTGGTCGGTGACGGTCAACTTAATGGGTGCGCTCGGCCCCCTGTTGGGCGGCCTGCTCGTCGCCCAATTAGAGGGCTTGCGCTTTGCCGTGTTCGGCGTGCCCATGGGCGATTTACAAGTCATCTTTGCCCTCAGCGCCTTGGTCCGGCTAGCGCCTTTGTTCATCCTCCGTACTGTCAAGGATGCGCGGAGCGCGACTTCGCGTAGCCTGCTCTCGCGGATGCTGCGCGGCAATGTCCTCAGCTACGCCTACAACGCCACCATCTTCAGCCTAGCCACGGCCGAGGGAACCCGCGCCCGCGCCGCCGAGGCCCTAGGCCGGTCGGGCAATCCTCTCGCCATCGAGCAACTGGTCCAAGCCCTAGCCGACGCCAGCCCCCGGGTGCGCCGCGCCGCCGCCCGCGCCTTGGGCGAGAGCCGGTCGGAAAGCGCCACCGAACCCTTGGTGCGCGAGCTACTCGACGGGGCCTCGGACATTCGCAGCGAAGCCGCCGAGGCCCTCGGCCGCCTCGGATCCTCCACGAGCATCGATCCGCTGGTCGATGCACTAAGCGACGCCGATCCCCAGGTGCGCATCAGCGCCATCCGCGGCCTAGCCAGCCTCCGTGGGGACGAAGTCCGCGAGCTACTGTTCTGGCACTTTGGCAGCGATTTCGACCCTCTGACATTCCCGACGCTAGTCGATGTCCTCAGCGAGCGCCAAGACCACCGCATCGTCAGGCCCGCGCTAGGCCATCTGCCTGATTTTCCCTCCCCAGCCGTGCGCTTGCAGCTACTCAACGGAGTCTGCCGTGCGCTAGGTGCCGGCGATCAGTTCTACCGCTTGCTCTCGCGCGAGGATACCGACCGCGTCGCCGCCATCACCCGCCTGCTGCGCCGGGCAACGGACTCCTTGGGCAAGGCCCGCTGCATAGACGCTACATACCGCGCGCAGTTAAAGACCTTGTGCCGGGAGGTGGTCGTCGCTTATGAAGAGGAAAAGGCCGAGGCGCTAGTCGAGGCCATGCGGCAAATCCGTCGCACCGTGCGCGACGGACTCTCTGCCACTAGGGACCAAGCCTACGACGTACTCTCGGTGTACGTGATTCTCATCGCCATCGGCCGCTTCATCAACAGTCCGATGCGGCAAGAGTCGCCCGTTGCCCAAGAGATTTTTCTCACCGTATGCCTAGGGCGCCTAGCCGCTTTGATCCGCGAGATTGACGACAAATAGGAGCAGTGGCCAGTGGTTAGTGGTTAGTGCCCAGTCTCAACCTTCCCCGGCCCGGTGGTGTGGGGACTAACCACTAACCACTGATCACCAGCCACTGCTCCTCAAGACCGGCGGCGATGCACCCAACGGATCCGCGCCAAATCCACGAGATTGGCCAGCGTCCCGGTCACCGGATTAAAGCGGCTGTCCGGGTCAAAACGCCACTTTACGGGAATCTTCGCAATACGGAAACCCAATTGGCGCGCCAGCAGCAGTAGCTCCACGTCGAACATAAACCCGGCGATCTGCTGTCGCGCGCAGAGGTCGCGCACCACCGCAGCCTGAAAAAACTTAAACCCACACTGCGTATCGCCGAACTCGCCTAAGCCCATCAGCGCGCGCAAGAGCCAGCCAAACGCCTCGGTCCCCCACTGCCGAATTCGTCGTCGCACGACGACGAATTCGGTCGCGCTCAGCGTCCGGTCGCCGATCGCTCCGTCCCACCCTGCTTCCAATAGAGGCATCACCTGATCGAGCGCAGCAATGTCGGTCTTGTAGTCGCCGTCCATAAAGCCGATGTACCGGCCCTGGGCCTCGGCCACGCCGTGCTGCACGGAATAGCCCTTACCTCGGTTGCGGTCATTTTGCACGCAGCGAACTTGCGGATGCGCGCGGGCGTACTTCGCAACACAGGCGGCCGTGCGGTCAGTGCTGCCGTCATCCACGACCAGCAATTCACAGGACCACGGTCGCTGCTGCAGCAACGCGAGCGTCTGCTCCAAGGCGATGAGAATCCGCTTCTCTTCGTTGTACGCGGGTATGACGATGCTCAAATCCATAGCTACGTCCGCTTGACGTCTCCATCCGCCGCGCCTATAATCCGCCGCAACGAAGCTCCTAAGCCATGCGAGAAAGGTCAATGAGCGAAGAGACTATTTTTAGCAAAATCATCCGCCGCGAAATTCCCGCCGACATTGTCTATGAGGACGACGATTGTCTGGCTTTCCGCGACATCCAACCCCAAGCGCCGACGCACATTCTCGTCATACCCAAGGAAGTCGTCGCTGGCGTGCAACACGCCGCGTCTGAGCACGGCCCCTTGCTCGGCCACTTACTGCTCAAAGCCAGCCAGATCGCCGCAGAGCAGGGCCTAGCCGCAGCAGGCTATCGCTTGGTCATCAACGCCGGTGCCGACGGAGGGCAAACGGTCGCCCACCTCCACGTCCACCTACTCGGCGGCCGCCCCATGCAGTGGCCGCCTGGCTAAAAAAAAGAGGCGATGCCACACCGGGCACCGCCTCGCAAGCACTCTTGAACAGAGAGCTTAGATAGTCTGTATCAGGACGTAGCCGTTGACTCCCCCCGGCACCGCTCCCTTGAGGAAAAGCAAGTTGCGATCCGCGTCGATCCGCTCGACGGTCAATCCCTTGGTGGAGACTCGCTTGTTGCCCATCTGGCCGGACATTTTCTTGCCCTTCCAGACCTTACCCGGCGTCGTGCCTTGGCCGATGGAGCCGCCGTGGCGTATGGTATCGGGCGTGCCGTGGCTGGCGTTCTTGCCGCGGAAACCGTGGCGCTTGACCACCCCAGCAAACCCCTTGCCCTTGGATTTGCCCGTCACTTTGACCCGATTGCCGACCTCAAACTGGCTCACGTCCAAGACTTGGCCGACCTCGAACTCGCCCTCTTCGCCGCGAAATTCGCGCAAGATGCGGTGCCCGCTCACGCCGGCCTTGTCCAGATGGCCCTTTTGCGGCTTGGTCAGCTTGCGCTCTGGCACTTCGTCGAATGCGAGTTGCAAAGCCGAGTATCCATTGTCCTCTTCGGTCCGCACTTGTACCACTGGGCAAGGGCCGGCCGCGACGATCGTCACCGGCGTGAGATCCTCGCGGTCGTTGTACACCTGCGTCATTCCCAATTTTTTGCCAATCAAGGCCCCCATAAGGCCAACTCCTTCAAATAGTTGTCTAGCAAACAGAATTGTAAAAATTACGCAAAAATGTCATAGTGAGCAAGAGACTCCCGCCGTGGAGCGGCAAAATTGAGCGAGATGACCATATTTCGTGGCGGAGCCATCGGCGACTTCGTCCTCACCCTACCCGCCATCAATGCTGTGCGCCGGGCCTTTCCCACCGCCGAGTTGCGCCTCATCGGTCGTCCGGCGACCCTAGCACTCGGCCCAGCAGCCTCCATCCTCGACGGCGAAGACCCGCGCTTGATTCCCCTACACCGCGCTGGGCCGCTTCCCCCGGCCACTCGCCAGCTCTTCGCCGCTACGCAGCGCGTGCTAGCCTATACGGTCGATGCCCAACAACACTTCGGCCCGCAACTGCGCCGAGCCGTCGCCGGCCCCGTGCTGCTGTGGGACCCGCGGCCCCCAGCCAATTTCCGCGGCCACATCGTCGATCACTTGCTAAGCCCCTTGCGGCAATGGGGGCTGCCCGTCTGCAACCGTACCCCACACATCGAACTGCGGCCCGGTGACTACGATTATGTAGATGCGCTCACCGCCGCACCCGAAGTCCTCATCCACCTAGGCAGCGGCTCGCCAGCCAAGTGCTGGCCCGCGGCGAATTTCCACGCCCTCGCCAGTGCGCTGCAAAAAAAAGGCTGGCATACCGAGCTCCTGTGCGGCCCAGTCGAACGCGAACGCCATATCTCCGTCGGCAGCCTACCCACGCTCCACCCTCCAGACCTGCGCTCCCTCGCCGGCCTGCTCGCCAAAGCCGCGCTATTCATCGGCAATGACTCCGGCCCCGGGCACATAGCTGCGGCCGTCGGTACGCCGACCCTGACGCTATTTGGCCCCACCGATCCCCGGCTATGGGCACCGCGCGGCAAGCGCAGCCAAGTCCTGCAAGCACCAGCCGCCGACATCGCTGCAATCCCCACTGCGGCTGCAATAGATGCTGCGCTAGCCCTCCTCCAGAGCGCGCGATGACTTCCTACGCCGATCAACGCCGCGCTATGGTGCGCGAGCAGCTCAGCCAGCGCGGCATTCGCGACCCGCGCGTACTCGCAGCGTTTGACCGCGTCCCAAGGCATAGCTACGTCCCAGAGGCCCTGCGCTCCCACGCGTATGCCGATCATCCGCTAGCCATCGGCGCGGACCAAACCATCTCTCAGCCGTACGTAGTGGCCTACATGCTCTCGGTGCTCGGCTTGCAGGGCACGGAACGGGTCTTGGAAATCGGCACCGGCTCCGGGTACCAAACCGCCCTGCTCGCCGAACTAGCCGGCCAAGTCTATAGCATTGAATTCTTTTCCGACCTCGCCGCACAGGCCCGTCGCGTGCTCGCCGACACCGGCTATAGCCACGTCGCCCTCCGCGTCGGCGACGGCCGCATGGGCTGGCCTGAAGCCGCCCCTTTTGACGCCATCGTATGCTCGGCCGCACCCGCTACTATCCCACCCGCTCTAACCGAACAACTAGCGCCTAACGGCCGCTTCATCCTCCCGCTAGGCACCCAACGCCAACACTTGGTCTTGGTAGAGCGCAGCGCGACCGACCTCAGCCAGCGCAAACTCCTACCCGTGCGATTTGTGCCGATGCAATAGAAGGCCGCGGAAGGGTTGCCATTGTACGACATTCACGGTATAGATAAATCAGACCGTCAATGGAGGAATGCAACCATGGCCAGCACAAAAACCAAACTCACATACGAGAGCTATCTGAAGACGCCCGACGACGAGCGCTATGAGCTGTTGGACGGGGAGTTGTTGGTTATGGAGCCAGCACCGCTTACGGCTCATCAGTACGTCTTGGGTAATCTCTATCACGCAATGAGGTTATTCTCAGATGAGCGCAACTTGGGGGAGGTGTACATTTCCCCTACCGATGTGGTGCTTTCAGACACGGATGTGGTACAGCCAGACCTGCTTTTTGTCTCCTATGAGCGAGCGCACATCGTCACCCACGAGAACATTCAAGGCGCACCCGACCTAATTGTCGAAGTCCTGTCGCCATCCACGGCCGAGCGAGATAGAACGCTCAAGCTCGATCTGTACGCCCGTCACGGCGTGAAGGAATACTGGCTCGTGGACCCCAATGCAAAAACCGTGATGCTGCTATTATTAGGCGAACACCGCTTTGAGACTGTGGGCACTTACGAGGAGGGACAAACCTTGGCTTCGCCGACGTTGGCGGGATTCTCTCTCAACTTGGCGGGGCAATTTAGACGCGGATAATTTTCGTTAGTCGTGGTATAGGATTCAAGCACTGCCGCGCACTTGCTCGTAGAGCAACTTAGTCATAGCCCGCAGGCCAATCGCTTCTACGTCCGTTGATAGCGGGTAGCGCTCATCGCCTGAGTAAACGATGAAGGCCCGTTGCGGCGCGACATCCTCGCAGGCGTTGTAGAACCCGCGGCCAATGCTAGGCGTCAACCCTAGTTTGACTTCAATGGCCCAGGGTGCGCTCTCGCCCGGCAACTCCAATATCAAGTCAATCTCGGCCCCGGCTTGGGTGCGGTAAAAGTGCGCGGCGGTTCCGGGTGGGGCCGCCGCTAACAGGTTCTCGATGACAAACCCTTCCCAACTAGCACCGGCAACCGGATGGCCAATGAGTGCATTGTGGCTATCAAGGCCGAGTAGGGCGTGGACCAGACCGCTATCTCGGATGTAAATTTTGGGGGACTTAACAAGGCGCTTTCCAGAGCTGGAGTGGAACGGTCGTAGGCGGCGCACCAACAACAGATCAACCAGCAAATCAATGTAGCCGGCCACCGTTGGGCTACTGACCATCAAGCTAGCGGCTAGCTTCGATGCATTCAGTAGCGCACCTTGGCCATGCGCGAGCATGGTCCACAGCCGCTCCAGTGTCTCGGCTGGTATGCGCCGTCCGGTAAACTCGGATATATCCCGTTCCAAGTAGGTGCGAATCAGGTTGCGGCGAAAAATTAGGCTGTCATCGCCGCTCGCCGCCAGAAGACTGTCGGGAAATCCACCGCGCACCCACAGTTCGGTCGCAGACGCGATCTCCGGCGACACATCCAGCACGTCGAACGGATTGAGCGGCACGTACTCAATCCGTCCAGCCAAACTCTCCCCCGACTGTCTGAGCAGATCTACGGACGCCGACCCGAGGATCAGGAACCGTCCCGTCCGCTTGCCGCGTCTCCGGCCTTGGTCGATCATGCCACGGAGCTCGGGAAATAGCCCGGGCGCACGATGGATCTCATCGAGAACGACTAAACGATCTTCGTACTCGGCGAGAAAAAACCTCGCATCGGCGAGTTTCGCCCGATCAACACTCGATTCGAGGTCTAGGTATAGTGCGTCCGTACGCTCCGCGATCTCGTAAGCGAGCGTCGTCTTGCCAACCTGACGCGGCCCTATTAGGGCGACCGCTACTTGTCGTCTCAAGGCGTTGGCAACGATTCTATGGGTCCGGCGCGGAATCATACCTTGAAAATTTAAAGCGATGCTTTAAAAAAACAAGGATGTATGTGGGTTCAGAGTATTCGAAGTGGACTCGCTAGCAGGTGCCGAATCGGCTGCGAATTCAAGTACACCAGCGCGTTCATGTGTATGGATTAGCTAACAACGCAAGCTGCCCACTAGCGAGGCTATCCGGTCAAGACCGCGCTCGTCGCAATAGGCGTGGAGGGCCTCGACGATTTCGACGCCAGCGTTGGGATTGGCGAAACTGGCCGTGCCGACTTGAACGGCAGAGGCACCAGCGACCATGAACTCTAGGACGTCGCTCGCGGTGGTGATGCCACCAATACCCATGACGGGCACATCAACAGCTTGGGCTACCTTCCACACCATGGCGAGGGCCACGGGCTTGATCGCCGGGCCGGACAAGCCGCCGGTAATACCGCCCAAGACGGGCCGCCTCCGCTCCACGTCAATGGCCATGCCAACGAGCGTATTGATCAGCGAGACCGCATCCGCACCCGCATCCACTACGGCGCGGGCGATTTCTGCAATATCTGTGACATTGGGCGTCAGCTTGGCGATGACTGGCCGCTGAGTGCGGCTGCGGACCGCGGCAATGGCTGCGGCCGCGGTCTGGGGCCGAGTGGCGAAATTGTCGCCTCCGGCCTCGACATTGGGGCAGGATATATTGACTTCGAGCGCGGCAATGCCTTCCACCGCTTCGAGGCTCGCCGCCATCTGCCCGAATTCCTCGACTGTGAATCCGGCGATATTCACCACGATCTGCGCATCCAAACCGGCCAACAAGGGCCATTGCTTCTCGACGAAAGCCTCCAGCCCGGGGTTTTGCAGGCCAATAGAATTGAGCATCCCGGCCGGCGTCTCGACGATGCGCTGGGGTGGGTTGCCGCCCCGAGGCTGCGGAGTGATGGTTTTGGTGACCAGCCCACCCAAGCGCGCAAAATCAGTCAGCGGCAAAAGCTCCTGACCGTAGTTGCAAGTGCCCGAGGCCAGCAACACCGGGTTGCGCAGCCGCACGCCAGCAAAGTCTATGCTCAGGTCGGCCATGCGCTGCCCCATTTTATCTGCCGCGCGTCGAACGCCGGACCATCCACGCAGACGCGGGCGTAGCGACCGTAATCCGTGTCGCCTTTTGCCGTCGCCAACTCGACAGCGCAGCCCACGCAGATGCCGATGCCGCAAGCCATGTACTCTTCGAGAGAAACCTGACACGGAACTTGGGCCTCTAGGCACATGGCGGCCACGGCCTGCATCATCGCGTGCGGGCCGCAGCAATAGACCGCGCACGGCCCTTTTTCAACTAGCTCGTGCTGCAACAGATCGGTAACCAAGCCCGCGTGCCCGAGGCTACCGTCGTCGGTAGCAAGACGCACTGCGTCCGCAGCCGGTGCCAGCAGTTCACTGGGCAGGTGCTTGTTCGCCGTCCGCGCCCCGACCAACAGCGCAGTTTGGTGCTCCCGCCGTCTCAGTTCCAATCCCCAGTACAGCAGCGGCGGCACGCCAATGCCGCCTCCGACCAGTACGACGCGCGTACCCGCGGGCGGCGGCACGAACCCCTTGCCCAACGGACCTAGGGTCGGCAAGACTGCGTCCGGCCCGAATTGGCTCAGCACCCGAGTCTTAGGCCCTACTTCTTCGTACAATACCTCGATAATACCGGCCTCGCGCTCAACGCCACTCACGCTCAGCGGAATGCGCAACAAGGGATCAACCCCCGCGCCGACCTGAATGTTGACGAACTGACCCGGCTCGATCCGCACGGCAATGTGGGGTGCGTTAAGGCACGCCAAATAGAAGTCCGCGGCGACTTCGCGGTTGCTCAACAGACGCGCTTGCTCGTCAATCACGGCTCTTCCCCCTCTTCTTGCGGCAAGCCAAACGGCACAGTCAACTCGACCCACGACTTGATCTCCTCGCCGTTGCGGCGCACCGCGGGATAGAAGCTATAGCCATACGCCGCATCCACCGCGCTATCGACAAAAGGAGGTTCCCCGCGAAAGACTTCCACTTGCTCGGGCCGTCCCTCGCGGTCGATTAGCACATCGAGCAACACCTCGACCGAATCCTCGGCAGCCGCTGGATAGACTGGCCGCACCACCTGCCTCACCAGCGGCCAATCGCTCAGCGCTAGGTCGCCCTCCTTCCACCCCAATTCGTCGGGGGGGATCGACAAGTCGAGCTCAATCATCGCTTCTACGTCCAAGTCTTCGCGGTCTTGGCCCCCCTGAAAATCCGGGTACTTCTCCAACAAAAAGCGAATCTGCGCGCTGTTGCGATCGCGCCGTGCGACCTCCCGCAGGTAGTAGTTGGCCGAGTCCTCTACGCTCTGCTCGGTAAAGGCGCGCCAGAGCCGGTAATAGAGGTTGAGATTCCTCTTGTCAAAGGATAGGGCCTGGCGGTAGAACTCAATGGCGTCGTTGAAATAGCCCTCCTCCCAATTGATGTTGCCGAGTTGATACAGGGCACGCGGGTTGGCGACCTGCTGGTTGATACTCCGCTCGTAAAAATCGCGGGCCAGCGCAACATCGCCGCGCCGCTGCGCGCGCTCGGCAAAGCCGACGTATTTGCGCGCCAGAGACACAGAGTCGAGCGTGTCCGGCTCCAAGGCGAGCAATTCAATCTGCTCCCCCGGGCCGAGTTGACCGCCGATCGCCTTTAGGCTGCGCTCTAACTTGTCGATAAGCCTTTCCTCGCGGGCTTCCCACCGCTGCTGGGCCAGCTTGCCAAACCGCGTCTCGGCGAACTCTTCGCGCAACAATTGATAGCGCTGCTCGGCCGCGACTGTATCTCCCACGACATTCTCGTAGGTACTGGCCGCCAAGAACGCCGCTTGACCGCCACTCGGCGTACCGGCGAAGGCGTGGCTCAAACTGTCCAACAAGGGGAGGTACGCCTCGGTAGCTTCCGGCTGTGCTAGGCGCAATATTTCGATCCGTGCAAACTCGCGGGCCGCTAGCTCTTCGGCTGTGGCCTCGAGCTTTTGCCCCAGCAAGCGGCGGGCCTCGTTGGCATGCGCCGAAGTGGGAAACTCCTCAATCAGCCGCAACAAATGGGGCCTAGCGGTCTCTTCGTCGTCGCGCATTTGCAACTCGATCCATGAGAGGCTGTACACGGCGCGGGGCAATTGGTCGCTGTCTGGGAAGCGGCGGATTACCTCCTCGTAATACGCGCGGGCCGAATCGGCTTGGCCGATGTCGTCGCGATAGAGCTCGCACGCGCTGAACAGGTCGTCCAGCACATCCAAACTCCGCGCCACTACCACCGTGTCGGCCGGAGCCTCTGCTGCCTGCCACAACAGCGGTCCCTGCACCGCGCCCAGCGAGTCGGCGTAGAGCGAATCAGCGCGGTAAATCTGGCGCTGGATCTGCTCCAGCCGGCGCATGTGTCCCAGCATCTCCTGCGCCAAAAGCACGCCCTGCGCTCCTGGGCTCTCGCGGGTGCTCTCCTCAAGGTAATCGCGTCCCAGCTCCATCTCCCCGTATTCCTGTAGGCGCAGCAAGCCGATGCGATACAAGGCCATGGACGCCGAGGGCGTCTGGGGAAAGTCGTTGCGCACCCGCTCGTACTCGGACAACGCCTCGTCGAGCAAGTGGCGGCCCTGATACCACTCGCCGATTAGAAGCCGGGTGCGCCCCTCAAAGCGGCGAAAGCCACCCTCGTCGAGCAAGCTGACGTATGTGGCTAGGGCTTCGTCCTCCGCGCCCATAGCGTAAAGGGTGCGGCCGCTGTTGAGCCGAGCGCGGTACTTTTGATCCTCACTTGGACCGGCCTTTAGCACCTCGTCGAAGGCCGCGAGGGCCTCATCCAAGCGGGCCGGATCCTCTAAGGCCATCAGCGCCTCGCCCAAGCGCAACCACAATTGGGCGCGCACCGCGCTCTTGGGGAAGGCCTCTAGCGTCGCCCTATATTCCCGCATGGCCGCGACGTAGTCCTCGCGGTCGTGCGCCATCTCGGCCAAGTGCAGGCCCGCTTGGACAGCGATCTTTTCCTCGGCCTCGTCAAGAAGTACTCGGTAAAGCGACTGCGCTTGGTCGTCAATCCGCTGCTCCTCTAGACAGCGGGCGCGCCAGTATCGAGCTTGATCGAAGTACGGACTGGACGGAAAAAAGGTCTCCAAGTCGCGGAACGACTCTTGAGCATTGAGGTATTCGCCGCGCCAGTAATACGCTCGGCCAATCAGGAACATGGCGTCGTCAACCAAGTCGCTCTCCTTGTATTCGTCGAGCACTTTGGACGCCTTGCGCACCGCTTTGTCGTAGAGTTGGTCGGCCTGCAGCGAGCGCCGCTGCTGCAATTCGGGGCCAGCTTGGTCAAAGGCCCAGTCGGCGTAGGTCTCTTCGTGTTTGCGCCGCTCTTTCTCGGCCTCGCGGAAGGATTTTTTGGCGTTGTAAAACGTATTGAAATAGACGCAGGCCGAAATCGCCAGACAACCAGTCAGCAACAGCACCAAGGGCGCAGTCCGCACGAGCTGTCTCCTAACCCCGATGGTAATCCTGCAGGGATTGCACGCCCAATTCGGCGCGTTGCAGCGCCTCAATGCCCGCGGCCGCGGCCCGGGCCCCGGCCATCGTCGTCGTATAGGGCACGCCGGTTACGACCGCAGCTCGACGCACCGCAAAGTCGTCGTAGTAGGAAGGTTCGTCGAGCGGGGTGTTGATAATCAGATCGATCTGGCGGCTGCGAATTGCATCTTCGATATGCGGGCTACCCTCGTGAATTTTATGTACCCGCTCCGCGGCGATGCCGTGCTTGCCAAGGAAATCGCACGTGCCCTGCGTAGCCACCAGCTCAAATCCGGCCGCGCGCAGCCGACGCGCCACCGGCAATACATCCTCTTTATCGCAATCGGCCACGCTGATAAAGACCCGGCCGCACGACGGCAGCAGCGAACCCGCCCCCATCTGCGCCTTGAGGAAGGCCGTGCCAAAGTCGCGGCCAATGCCCATGACTTCGCCCGTGGACTTCATCTCCGGCCCCAGCAGACTATCGGCTCCGGGAAATTTTATAAAGGGCAACACGGCCTCCTTGACGGATATATGCGCAGGCACGATCTCCTCGGTAAAACCCTGCTCGCGCAAGCTCACCCCCACCATGGCCAGCGCGGCGATCTTGGCCAGCGGACGGCCAATGGCCTTGCTGACAAACGGCACGGTGCGCGAAGCCCGGGGATTTACCTCAATCGCATAGACCTCGCCTTGATAGACGGCGTATTGCACGTTCATCAGGCCAACCACGTCGAGGGCGCGCGCCAGCGCGTGGGTATGCTCGCGCATGGCTTCGATGTGCTTGGCCGGCGTGTCGTAGGGCGGCAAGGCGCAGGCACTGTCGCCCGAATGCACGCCAGCGTGCTCGATGTGCTGCATGATCCCGCCTACTACCACGTCCGTCCCGTCGGCCACCGCATCCACGTCGAATTCCTCCGCGCCTTGCAGGTAGCGGTCGATGAGCACGGGCCGCTCGGGCGCGACCTCAATGGCCTCGTTCATGTAGGTTTCGAGGCTCCTGACATCGTAGGCGATGACCATGGCCCGCCCGCCCAGTACGTACGAGGGCCGCACCAAGACTGGGAAGCCAATTTGCTCGGCAATCGCGCACGCCTCTTCACAACTGGCAGCCATGCCATTCGCCGGTTGGCGGATGCCCAGTTCGTTCAACAGTTGACCAAAGCGCTCGCGATCCTCGGCCAAGTCAATGCTGCTGGGCGAGGTGCCGATGATGGGCACGCCCTCGCGCTCCAGTTCGACGGCCAAGTTCAGCGGAGTCTGACCGCCGAACTGCACGATGACGCCGTCTGGAGCTTCGCGCTCGACAATGTGCAGCACGTCTTCGATCGTCAGCGGCTCAAAGTAGAGCTTATCGGCCGTGTCGTAATCCGTGCTGACCGTCTCGGGATTGGAGTTGACCATGATGGTCTCATAGCCGATTTCGCGCAGCGCAAAACACGCGTGGACGCAGCAGTAATCGAACTCGATCCCCTGGCCGATGCGGTTCGGCCCGCCGCCGAGGATGGCAATTTTCTTGCGCGTCGAGCGCTGCACTTCGTCCTCGCGATCGTACGTCGAGTAGTGGTACGGCGTATGGGCTTCGAACTCAGCCGCGCAGGTATCGACTGTTTTGTACACCGGGCGAATATCCAACTCGCGGCGACACCGACGGACACCCGCCTCGTCGCAGCCATTGAGATGAGCTAGCTGGCGGTCGCTAAATCCCCACTCCTTGGCGCGGCGCAACAAGGCGACATCGGCGAGCACATCTTCCTGCATGAGCTGTTGTTCGAGTTCAAAAAGCTGGTAGAGCTGATCGAGAAACCACGGATCAATGCCCGTCAGACCATAGAGTTCGTCGTGGGTGTAGCCTTTGGCGATGGCCAGCTTGAGGTAGAACATGCGCTGGGAGTTGGGACGCATCAATTTCTCGCGCAGTTCCTCGTCGGCCACCTTGGCTGCGCTGAAATCCTTGCCGTCGGCCCCAAAACCTGCGCGGCCAACCTCCAGCGAGCGCAGCCCCTTTTGCAGCGACTCCTTAAAGGTGCGGCCAATGGCCATAGTCTCTCCCACCGAGCGCATCTGGGTGTCGAGTGCGTCCGGCGTGCTGGGAAATTTCTCAAAGGTAAAGCGCGGAATTTTGGTCACCACGTAGTCGATGGTCGGCTCAAAGGACGCTGGGGTTTCGCGGGTGATGTCGTTGCGGATTTCGTCCAGACTGTAGCCCACGGCCAGTTTGGCGGCGATCTTGGCAATGGGAAAGCCCGTTGCCTTGGACGCCAGTGCCGAGGAGCGCGAGACCCGGGGGTTCATCTCGATTACTACCATGCGGCCGTCGGTGGGATTGACCGCGAACTGGATATTGGACCCGCCGGTATCTACGCCGATCTCGCGCATGATGCGAATGGCCGCGTCGCGCATGTGCTGATATTCCTTGTCAGACAAAGTCTGCGCCGGCGCGACCGTGATACTGTCGCCGGTGTGGATCCCCATGGGATCGAAGTTTTCAATCGAACAGATGATGACCACATTGTCGCGGTGATCGCGCATGACCTCCAGCTCGAATTCCTTCCACCCGAGCACTGATTCCTCGATCAGCACCTCGTCGATCGGGCTTAGGTCAAGTCCGTGGCGCACGATCCGCTCGAATTCCTCGGCGTTGTATGCCACGCCGCCGCCAGAGCCTCCCAGCGTAAAAGCGGGGCGGATAATCGTCGGATAGCCCAAGTCGGCTTGGTGCTTTTGCGCTTCTTTGAAGCTGTGGACGAAAGCTCCGCGCGGCATGTCCAATCCGGCCCGGTCCATGGCGGCTTTGAAGAGTTCTCGATCTTCGGCCATCTTGATCGCGTCGAGTGGCGCGCCAATCATCTCGACGTTGTGCTCGGCGAGGGCTCCGCTTTCGGCCAAGGCGACCGCCGTATTGAGCGCGGTTTGGCCGCCGAGCGTCGGCAGGAGAGCCTGCGGCTTTTCCGCGGCGATGATCCGCGCGCAAATTTCCGGCGTGATCGGCTCGATGTAGGTGCGGTGGGCCACCTCTGGATCGGTCATAATCGTGGCCGGATTGCTGTTGACCAAGACGATGTCGTAGCCTTCTTCGGCCAACGCCTTGCAGGCTTGCGTTCCCGAATAATCAAACTCGCAGGCTTGGCCAATGACAATGGGGCCAGAGCCGATGAGCATTATTTTTTTTATATCTGTGCGTTTGGGCATGGAATTTTAGTGAATGTGGAGGGCGTGGACGAACGGCGGCACAACAGGGCGGGTTGGCGCGTGGGTTTGCGAACGACGCGAGTACGCATTCCATCCTGCGGAGTGCGCATCGACCTGATCCCTCCACCCACACCAACCTTTCCGCAGCCCTCGTGCGAACGACTCAATGAAGGGGCTTGGACTGCACGTTTCGATCAACTCGTACTGTCCTAAAGCCTTAGGTAAATGAGGAACAGGGTGAGCGCGATTACAGTGATGCAGCCGGCTTGGAGCAAAAGCTGGCCGTAGCGCTCCCAATCGTGGCCCTGACGGACCTTGAACTTGGGACGCGCCACTTCTTCATGGAGATCTACCTGAAAGCGCTGCTCGTTGATGAGGCGGACTAGATGGGGATCGTAGTCGGCAATGGCCTTTAGGACCATGCGCTTGCGGCGCGCCGCTTTTTCAGCGCAGGCCCGCTGGGCGTCCTTGGCCGCGACCTTGCCCAGATCAGTGGACTGGTCAGCGCTGCGAGTGCTGGTCTTCTCCCGCGCCAAATTCTCGGCTAAGCGGCTGAGCGCTTCGCGGCTTTTCACATTGTCCTGAATAACGGTATAGCAGGTGTCGATAAAGCGGCTAAAATCGGCGAGAATTTCCTCTTCCGAAAGCCCCAGCAAGTAGGACTCTTCGATCATTTCTTCAATGGCGTCTTTGACGTCGGCCATAACGCAAGCCCTATAAATCCTGTTGGGTTAAATGAAAAGCCAAGAAGCGCCCACACTGGCACCCCATTTCCACTTACATTTCCAGATTAAAGCATCGCTTCAAACATGTCAAGCGGACCGCGCCGCGTCCATCATAGCCAAGGCGATTTCGTCGGCTATATCACCCGCCCGCATCCCCCATTCCCCCAGCCGCTCGACCGCCCGATCGCCAGCCCGGCCGTGGACATAGACCCCGAGGCAAGCCGCGGCTTCCGCGCCTAGCCCTTGGGCCATCAACCCGGCGATAATCCCGGTCAGCACGTCGCCCGACCCAGCCGTGGCCATACCCGGATTGCCCGTGGAGTTGACTGCCACGCGCCCATCGGACAAAGCCACGACAGTCGGCGCGCCCTTCAACACGAGCGTCGCGCCGAATTCGCCGGCAAAGTCGCGGGCCACTGCCATGGGCGCGTCGATAATCTGCCGCTTGTCCAACCCGCTCAAGCGGGCGAACTCGCCCACGTGGGGTGTGAGAACCAGCGGTGCCGAGCGGCCCTTTAGCACTTCGGCTTGCCCGGCAAATGCACTAAGCCCGTCCGCATCTAAAACGAGGGGCAACTCGGTTTGCAACACCAACCGTCTCACCAGTTCCTCGGTCTCCCGATAGCGCCCCAAACCCGGCCCCAAGGCCAAGACATCGGCCCGCATCAACATAGCGCTGATCTCGCCCAAGGCCCGCAGCGACAAACAGCGCCGCTTCCGCACTTCCGGCAACGGTCGGGTCATCACCTCGGAGAGCTTGACCTCGAGAATGTCATTGAGACTGGCGGGCACCCCTAGATGGACGCGGCCAGCCCCGCTCCTGAGCGCGGCCTCCGCCGTCAGCGCGGCCGCCCCAGTCATACCCACCGAACCCGCGACCACGGCCACCGTCCCACAACTTCCCTTGTGCTCGTCACCGCGCCGCCGAGGCACGAGCGGCCCCAGCCCCTCGGCGGAAAGCAGCAGGGCTTGGGAAGCCGCATCGCTCAGGATAGACTCGGGGAAGCCGATATTAGCCAAGTGCAGCGCACCGCAATGCGACCGACCGGGATAGAATAGCTGCCCGACTTTGACCAAGCCGAAGGTCACTGTCAGCACGGCTTGAACGGCCGCGCCGTGAACCTGCCCGGTGTCGGCTTCGACCCCCGAGGGAATATCCACGGCCACTACCGGCCTTTCGCAATGGGCAATGCGCTCGATGACGCGCGCCATGGCGGGACGGGGTGCCCCGCGCAATCCGGTTCCCAAAAGCGCGTCTATTACCAAGTCGGCATCGCGGAGAGCGACCTCAAGCGGAGCCAAATCCTCGCCGAGCACTTCGACGGCTCCACCCTCCTGTTCGCAACGCTGCAAGTGCTCAGCCGCAGCTCCTTGCACGTCCGCGCGATCTGCCGCGAGGAAGACGCGCGCCGATCCACCGCCAGCACGCAAGAGCCGGGCCACGGCAAACCCGTCGCCGCCATTGTTGCCCTTGCCGCACAGGACTACAGCCTGCAAACCAGCCAAGCCATCCCAGCGCGCCGCAATGGCCGCAATCACCTCTGCACCTGCCCGCTCTATGAGTTCGGCGCTGGATATACCCGCTTCTTCGATCGTGCGCTGATCGACCGCAGCCATTTCTCGGCCCGTTACCAGTTTGGACAAGTCCAATGCTCAAGCCTCCCAAGGACGAATCAGTTCGCGCAGCCGACGCGGAGCTTCGCTGGGCAGAGACTGGCCCGTGTACTTGGGCAAGAGCGCGCGAAAACCGACGCTAATCCACAAGGCCCAAGCCGCCAAGCCACCGCAAAACAACCCCAATCCAGAAGCGACGCCAAGGCCCAAAGCCAAGCCTGCTGTCAGCAGAAAAACCAGCGAGAGCTTTACATTATCAACCGACAAAAGAAAACTGTAGCGCACTGTGGACCACACCGATCCCTCTTGGGTGACCAGCACTGGAAAAACATACACCGCCACCACGCCCACCAGCAGCAGGAACCAGACCATCAGCCCGCCTAAAAAAACCCCCAGCCAGCCGCCAAGCCGCTGATAAAAAACCACGTTGGCCAGCACCAGTGCGACCGCAGCGACCATCAGCAACCCCAACGCGAGGGCACGCCAAAAAAACGCGCGGCCAGCCGCCCAGAACTCCCGCAGGCCAAAGTCCTTGCCCCGCGCCCAAGCAGCCCCAGCGGCGAAAAGCATGACCGTGGCCGGTGCGCTCAACAGCAAGGTACCGGCTAAGACGGCAGCTCCTACCAGACCCACGCCACCCAACCCAAACCCTACTTGCAAAAGCGCGTACGCCCCTGCGATCCAAGGCAGGCTCAACGCGCTCCACAGCAAGTTGTAGCCTACCAGCCCGCCCAAGCGGTCGTACGCCGTCCACAGGAAGCGTCGCAGGTTTTCGCTCAATGGGCCTCCAAACCGCGCAGCATAAACTCGGCGTACGTGCGCGCTGTCAACGCCAAGTCGCGCACCCGCACGCGCTCATCTACTCCGTGCGCACGCTCGCCCTTTACGCCATAGCCAATGCCAGGCAGGCCACCGTCAACCGCAAAGTAGTGCAAGTCCGTAAATCCAGAGCTAAGCCGGTAACTAGCGGTGCGGCGGCGCACGGCTTGCACGGCCTGGGCAAAGGCTTGGGGCAGCGCGTGCTCGGCATCGACGACGCAGGGTTCAATCCGCAAAGGCACTGCCACTCGGCAGGGTGGCTCAGCGGCCCGCTCTATAGCGTGTCGCAACTCGCGCTCGACCGTTGCAATCTGTTCGCCGGGCACTAAGCGGCGATCGAGCGAAAAGCGGGCGCGGGCAGGCACGGTGTTGATCTTGTCGCCCTCCCCGCCCGAGAACGTACCGCCGATATTGAGCGTGGGATTGCGCGACCGACCATCGAAATCCTCGTAGCTGCGTTGGGATGCATTTATTTTTCTTTTGTAGGCTTGCAACTTCTGCGCTACGCTGGCCATAGCTTCAAAGGCGTTGACCCCCTGTTCTGGGCTAGAAGCGTGGGCCGCCTTGCCCGTCAACTCGACCTCTAACCAGAGCACGCCGTTGTGGCCGCAGCCAACCTGCGTCCCAGCCGCTCCCTCGCAGACTACCGCAAAATCGGCGTTCACCAGCCCCTTGTTTACAATCCATCCCGCGCCCAATTGGCCGCCGGTCTCCTCGTCGGCCGTGAACGAACACTCGATGTTAAAAGCTGGCTCAGCGCCCGTTTCCTTGAGTGCCTCCACAGCCATCAGCAACGCGGCGATTGCCCCTTTCATATCCCCGGAGCCGCGGCCGTAGAGCGCATCGCCGGCCAGCCCCGGCTCGAAAGGATCGCCGAATCTCCACTGCCCGGCGCAGGGCACCACGTCGTAGTGGGCATTGAAATGCACGGTCTGCGGGCGGCTCGCGTCCCATCGAGCAATCAAGTTGTAGCGCGGGAACTCGTCTGAGCCGAGTACGCGGCGCACCTCTTGGTCTGGGACGCGGTGGACTTTGGCTTGCAGACCCAAGCCCTGACAGCACCCCAAGAGCGCGTCGGTCATCGCTCGGTAGTTCCGCCCCGGCGGATTGGTGGTATCCACGCGCACGAGCGTCTGCACGCTGCCGAGCAACTCTTCTCGATGCTCGCCGATGTATTGGTGAACCCTAGTCTTCACGCGTGATTTGCTCAGAACGTAGTCTCCTTGGTTGTTATGGGGCACCAGCGTGCCGCAGTCAAATGGTGTAGCAAGACGCCTTGGGCCTCGGGCGTGCCAATCTGTTGCAGGGCCGCGGTGCTGTGCCCTTGGACATAGCGATTTTCATCGCTGAGGGCGGCGGCCAACGCATCTGTGGCCGCCGCGGCCGCCGGGCCGAAGTGGGCCAGCGCATACGCGGCGTTAAAGCGCACCTGCTCGTCCTCATCCGCCAACAGCGCAGCCAACGCGGACACAGACGCGTCTGGACTCAACTCAATAGTTCCGAGAGCCTCGGCCACATTGCGTCGCACCCATGCATCCGGATCGTCAGCCAGCTTACACAGGGCATCCACGGCGTCGGTCCCAGCGCTTGCCCCCATGTCACCCAGTGCATACGCGGCAAAACCCCGCACATGTTCGCGCTCGTCGTCGAGGGCGGTAATCAACGCGTCCACAGCTTCCTCCCCCACTGCACTCAGTGCATATGCCGCGTGTTCCCGCACGTGTTCCCGCTCATCGTCGAGGGCTGTAATCAACGAGCCTACTGCTGCCGCACCCACTGCACCTAGCGCATACGCCGCGTTGAGGCGCACCGGCTCGGCTTCATCACCTAGCGCACCGAGCAACGCGTCCAGCGCAGGCGCAGCCTTTTCTCCCAACGCGCCGAGAGCGTCAGTCGCTGATAGGCGTTGTTCCAACGTCCCATTAAGAGACTCGCTTAATTGTTCAATTTGCCCATTGACCTCGGCCCGATTTTGGGCTCCCGCATGCCAATCCCATATCCGCGACCACACGACTCGATGCTTGCTAGAGGGCACCGAGCCATTAGCCGGCCACCCCGGAGCTTGGATGTTCCAACTGGGCCGAGTCGGCTCGCTGAGGCGGGTAAATTGGAACTTCATCATGTAGCGGTTGGCCGCCGTACTGTTGGGCATGGCCCGGTGCCACAAGTCAAAATGCACCAAGGTACAGGTGCCAGCCTCGCCGAGGACCGGCAAGTGCTGCTCGTCCTGCTCGTCGTCTGCGCGGCCGTTGTAGTAGTGCGTGCCGGGCATGACCGCGGTGGGACCGTTTTCCAAGGTGACGTCTTGTGGGTAGTAGAAAATCATCACCCAGCGATTGCGGTGATAGCGCACCTTGTTATAGCCCCAATAACTGTCCTTGTGCCAGCCACCGCCCTCGCTACCGGCTCGATTGATGTGACAGTGGCGGTGGGCGTGCATGACGTAATCCGGCCCGACCACCGAAGCGAGAGCACCGCGCACGACCGGATCGTCAAAGACCTGCTGCAACGCCGGGATGCGAGGCAGGATGTTGTTGCCGGGGTTGCCCTCCTTGGCAAAGACCTCTTCGGTGCGTTGGTAGATGTCTTGGTGGAGGGAGGCAGGAAGCGAGGATTTGAGCGTGAGATAGCCCTCGGCTATGAACTGCTGCATCTCCTCGTCGCCGAGGAGGTACTGAGGGTCTAACATGAGAAGTCTCCTGAGATGATGGGAACAAGGACCATTGCGATCAAAAAAAGTATCGCTGGAGGCCGGATAGGGCAATTCTAAGATACGGGACGCGCTGTCCCCCATTGGGGCAGCTTATCCAACAAGTGGCGCAGCGCCGCCTCTGGCGTCATCTCGTCCATGTCCAACGTCACGTGGGCTTGGTCAAAGCCGCCTTGGCGCTCGGCCAACAGTGGCCGGAGTTCCTCCGTGCTTTCGGGCGGTTGCAGCAGCAGCGGATGCGATCCTACGGTTTGGTGGCGCAGCTTCCAATAGGTGCTAGCCAGCGACAATTTGAGATACACCAGCGTCGCTTTGTCCAAAACCCGCCGCAGGTTGGCCTCTTTGAGCAGCGCCCCATCGCCCAAGACGACGATCCCGGGCGGACGAGTGGTCAGCGCTTGGGCGAGAAAGCGATCTTCTAATTGGCGCAGCGCCTCTATCCCCTGCGTCTGCACGAGGGCAACCAAAGACTGGCCAGCCTCGTGTTCGATCCAGCGATCCACTTCGCTGAGGGGCAGGCCGCTCAACGCGGCCAAGTCGCGGCCCAAGCCGTGTTGGTCAACGCCTAAGAAGCCGATGAGGGCTATCGGACGCTGCAACAGGACTAGCGGCCCATGTTCGTAGTAATTCGACAAAACGTTCATTCATCCCGTTCTCGTAGGCACATTCCAATTAAATCGGGAATCTTTGCTGTATCAAGGCCGGAGTGGGCGAATAGGCGTTGTCTCTGCAACGGCTATATACAAACTGTTTTCTTTGCATTTTACTTCTTGACAACTAAACATTTGTTCAGTATTATTTTGTTCAGCGAAAGAACCGAACTAAAGCAAACGCCTATCCCCAATCAGCCCTATACAGGAGATGCCATGTCCGCACAAAAAACGCAATGGGTAAACGCCGCCCCGCTCGAATCCGTGCCACCGGGCCAAGCCCGAGCGGTGCGATTGGGCCGCGAGCGCAGCATTGCTTTGTTCAACGAGGGAGACAAGATCTACGCGACTGACAACCAATGCCCCCACATGGGATATCCGCTGGTGCGCGGGGTCGTGCGGCATGGAGTGCTCACCTGCGACTGGCACGGCCGCAGTTTCGACTTGGAGGGCGGCGGTTGTTTCAATCGCGAGTGCGACGATTTGCAGACCTTTGCCGTGGAAGTGCGCGGGCCCGATATCTGGGTCGAAGTCCCCGAGCCGAGCTACCGACGGCGCGAGGAACACCTTAACCTCTTGTGGGAGGGCCTGTTGAGTTGCGACCGCTGGACCCAATCCAAGGCCATCGCCCTACTGTTGCGCGGCGACGTGCCCCAAGACGACATCGTGGAGTTGGTCGTGCGCCACCTAGGCCGCCACATCGCCAGTTCCCACGGGGCCGAGGGAGGCCAAGACGTGGTACTCCTGCTGTCCGGCCTCCAAGTGGCGCGGCGCTACGAAGGAGAAGACCGCTTGATCGCCCTGACTACGGCGGCCGGAGCCGCGGCCGGGGACGCAGCCGAGCGCTTGGATGTGGTTCCCCTGCCCGATCCAGTGGAATGGGATTCTATTGAGCGTTGGGTGCGCGCTTTTTCCCGCGACGGCCAAGCCGGGCGCATTGAGCGCTGCCTGTTCACCGCTGGCCACGCAGGGTACGAAGAAAACATTCTCCCCCTGCTCTTCGACTGTGCGACAACCCCCCATTTTCTCGGCTTTGCCGACCACATCATCTGGTTGGACCACTTGGCTCGGGTGCAGGAAGAATTCGGCTGGGATCGGGCCGGGGAGTTGGTTTTCAACTTAGGGGCCAAGCTAGTGGGTCGAGGTCGCGGCGAGCCCGAGCGCTTCCGCAGAGACGCCATTGCCCTCATGGGCGATATGGAGCCGGTCTTAGCCCAAGCTCAAGCCGGCGACCTAGAGGTCCCCTACGACGAAGACGGCTTGGCCAAGGCCCTAGTGAGCGCCGACTTGGAAACCGCTTTTGGAGCCTTGACCCAACAGCTAGAGGCCGGAGTCAGTATCGACCGCCTCATCGACACCTGCCTGTTGCTAGCGGCCGACCGCATGGCCCGAGTGCCGGTGAACGTGGAGGCGGGTTGGCCCTGCCTCACCCGAGAATTCAACTTGGCCGCAGCCCTGCGCACAGTGCGGCATTACGGAGGTCCCACAGCCGCGGCCCGAGGGCTAGTCCACGCAGCGTGGCAGTTCTTCGACGACCGCTGGCTCAACATTCCCTACCGCCCCCTGAGCGAGCCTTTAACTACCTCGGCAACCGCAGAGGATCCGGCGTCCATTGTAGAGGCCATCCAGACGCTCAATGTCCAAGAGGCAGGCCCCCGCGTCTTGGCCTACGGACTAGCCGGTCACCCAGGAGAACCCCTGATAGAGGCGATGGGCCGGACCATCCTGTGGGACGACACAGCCCATCAGCTACTTCCCACGCTAGGGACTGTTTTCGCGGAGTGGGAATATTTTGCCGCAAGCGACCACCCAGCTCGGCTACAGATCTTGGGGGGACTAGCCCGCTTTGCCACAGATGTGCGCACCAACAAAGACAGCGGCTCGGCCGCGCGCGCAGCCCTGCGCTTTGCCCAAGGCCACACAGCCGTAGATATCTTCGAGGACTAAGGAGAAAACCATGTCCGAACAAGCGAGTACTTTTGTACCAGTAGCCCGCGCCCACGAGGTGGAGGAAGGGCGGCCCAAGGCAGTGCGAATCGAAGGCCGCAGCGTGGCCCTTTTTCGCCACCAAGGCACCTTGTACGCCACAGATAACCAATGTCCGCACATGGGGTACCCCCTCACTCGGGGCCGGGTGCGTAATGGCGTGCTCACCTGCGACTGGCACGGCTGGAGCTACGACATGCGAGGCGGCGGTTGCTTCACCGGCGGCTGCGACGATTTAGACACCTATCCTGTAGAAGAACGCGACGGTCAGGTATTTATCGACGTGGCCGGGGCCAACTCCAAGCGCGGCGACGCCCACTTCCTGCTCCTGAAAGAAGGACTGCTCAGCGGCGACAATTGGACCTTGTCCAAAGCCATCGCCATTCTGCTGGCCTGGGGGGTCTCCGAGGATGAGACGCTGTACCTGCTGGTCGAACACATGGGCCGCTTCATCGCCACTGAGCGAGGCCCCGACGGAGGCCGCGATGTAGCCCTACTGGTCAACGGCGTAAAGGTGGCCCGCCTGTACGAGCCAGCCGACCGCCTCATCCCACTCATGATGGCGGCTTCGGGAGCCGCAGGCCGGGCCGGGGACCGTCCCCAGATCCACCCACTGCCGGAGCCGGTAAATTGGGACAAGCTGGCCCGCTGGATCCGCGTCTTCAGCGCCGACAAGACCTGGGAGGGCATTGAGAAATGCCTAGTGACCGCTCGGCATTTGGGCGACTGCGACGACCGCATTGTGCCGCTGTTGTACGAGTGCGCAGTCGAGCCTTATCTGCTGGGCATGACCGAAACGCTGATCCACTTGGGCTATCTAGCCGAGTTGCTAGAGGAATTCGGCTGGGACCGCTCCCAACTCTTGGTGTGCAATCTGGCCGCCAAAATGCTGGGCCGCAATCGGCCAGCCCCGCAAGAGGCCCGTCGGGAGGCCATCGACTTGTTCGCCGAAGTAGAGCCGGTAATCGCCCAGTACACATCCAGTTCGGGGGATTTCGACTCGGATATGCTGGCCACCGGCTTGGTCAGCGGCGATATAGAAGAGACCTTTGGCGCAGTGACTCGGGTGCTGGAAGCGGGAGCCGATATCGAGCAGGTGGTCTCCACCATGGTGCTATTGGCAGCCGACCGCATGGCCCGCACGCCGGTGAATATGAGCCCCGGTTGGTTCGACTTGAACCACGAAATGGTCCTAGCTGCGTCCGTGCGCACGGCCCGGCGCTTCGCTGGTGATCAGATCGCGGCCCGCGCCCTCTACCACGCGGCTTGGCAATTCTTCGAAAACCGCTGGCTCAACATCACACCCCGGCCCCTGCGGGCGCACCCGGCCCCGGAAGAAGCGTCCGCTGGCCAAGACAAGGCCCTAGCCGAGGTGATCGAGGCAATTGAGACCATCCAGATCCGCGAGGTGGGCCGCTTAGTCCGGGAGTACTTGCACCGAGGCTTTGACGGAGACTGTCTGCTGCGCGAATTGGGCCAGACCATCCTCAAGGACGACAATGGCTGGCATTTGCTACACGGCTTGCGCACGGTCAGCGAGGAATGGAGCCGTTGCGCCGGTCATCCGGCGCGGGGACAGTTGCTGGTGGGGCTGGCTCGCTGGGCTACGGATGTGCGGCGCAATACAGGCAGTCAGTCGGCAGTGCAGACAGCGCAGCGCTTTGCCCGAGGTGAAACCGCAGTGGAGCTATACGAGTAGTGGAGCAGTAAGGAATGGTAGGTGGCCGCAATAATTGAATTTGATAAATAGTCGGTAGTGGGGGGGGGGCGGGGGGCGGGCCGCCCCCGCGCGGCGGGGGGGGGGGGGGGGGGGGGCGACCGCGCGGGGGGGCCGGGGGGTATAAAACAAACACCAACCGGC
>VXML01000109.1:30848-141622 GCA_009841115.1 Gemmatimonadota bacterium
TCCTTTTTTTTCTTTCTTCATTTTCTTTGCACTATTATTTTAGTCTTACTCTACATATTTTTTTTATTTCCCCGGGGGGGGGGTCGGGCCGGCCCCCCCCCCCCCCCCCCCCCAACTACCGGCGATTGTCGGTGGCCGTTGTGCAACCACCGGCGGATCGCAAAAGTCAATACGCCACCCCAACTAGGCGGGCAGCCGAATTGTCATCCCCCGCGTCGTCATCTACCTCAATACGGGCGAGATAAAGGCCCGGGGACACTAAAGTTCCCCCTTCGTCTCGTCCGTCCCATACGAGGCGATACAGCCCATTCGCCATATTGCGCTTCTCAGAAAGACGCCTCACTTCCCTGCCTGCCAAGTCGTATAAATACACCACGACTTGCCTAGCTACATTGACTTTGAGCACGGCAAACGAAAAGACAGCCGTGTCGTTGATGCCGTCGCCATTCGGGCTAAAAATAGCGGGATCTACCTCGATTGTCCCGATCTGCCCGCGGCGAGCAGTCGTCAATACTGTCAACCCCTCACCAGCGGCTAATTCATCTCCTACCGGGTCCGCCGGGTCCACCCGCTGCCAGTTATCCGCTTGCGTCGAGCGCCCAACTTCGGCTGCAAAAGTGGCACCGCTCAGGAAAACGCGCGACGAAAAAGAGATCCGCACAATATCCGCACTGCCTCGCCGCAGTATTCTTGGTAGGCCGAGTTGCAGCGTGTCACTTGCCACTTTAGTCAAGTCCAGTTCCTCCCCCGCCCCATTCTCAAAACGGCCCTTTTCCACCTCGGCAAATATCTCCTCGTTTCCGGCGGCAAACTCGCTTTCGTCTCCCAAACTCACTTGGCGCAGTTCAATATCCGCTCGCGAAGGTGCGACGAGACGGATGCGGTCGAATCCCGGGTCTTGAGCAGCAAAGGAGGGGCGGATAAAGAGGTCGAAATCCGTGAGCTCACCACTGGGGACATCCCGCTTGGGCTCTATCTCCCCAGCGATGCGATCCACCAGCGGCGCTGTGAAATGGATCTGGATCGACTCTAGGCTGGCGGCCGCTGCTGTGTCTTCACTGAGCAGCCTCGTCTGGATCATCATATAGCGCCGGGGATTGGGGGAACGTACGACTTCGCCCGATTTGACGTAAACTTGACTCCAGTTGCTCCAGCCCGGTCCCGGCAGGAACTCGGTAAGGATATCCCCCTGGTAGAAAGACGGTTGCTTCTCGTATTCTTCTTTGTTGGCTACTTCCGTGCCGTCTTTTTTGAAATAGCGGTTTACTTCGCGCAGATCGTTTCCCGTGCGGGTGCGAACTTCCACCGCTGTGCCCAGGGGAGTGTCAGCTTCCCATTCGATGGTCGTCAGTGTCTTGGAACTTCCCAGATCAATGAGGTCGGAAGTCATCTCGAGGATTGGTAGGTATCCGTTGGCAAAAACTTGGATTTCGGTCACCGTACTCAGTATCCGGTGCCCTTCATGGGCCCTAGTGCGGCGGGCAATATCTAGGTTGCGGAATTCCAGAAAGCGCATCGGACGCGGCTCGAAGTGATCCTCGAACAGCCGCGTATTCTGGTTTAGCTGCCGCGTCTCTCCACTCAATTCCTCCCAGATCAGACTGCCATCGGGCGCCAGCGAGCCGTCCGAACCGCGCAATATATAACCAATTAGGTTTCTTCCTCCGACGCGGGTAATGATGCGCACGGCATGGACCAAAAAGTGGGAGCCCAGATTCACATTTAACAAACCCCACTCGGCGGTCTCTCCGGTGGGGAAGTAAACCATGCCCTGCCACTCGGTGCGCACGTTGCCGTCAACGGCAAGTTCGGGCGAAGAATTGGGATTGACATCGTGCAGATTACCGCCGCGCTCTACGATTCCCAAGGCGATGTTCTCGCCTATAGTCCACACCTCCACCTCGGCGAGTTGGGGCCGTTCGCGGCGGTAATAGCGCACCCCGCCTTGCTGCTCAAGTGGCAACTGATCGTAGCGCTCGGCCGTTACTAGACGCTCTTCACCGGCGATTTTCCAGACGTATTCCACCGCGCCTTGGTTCTCTGCTGTCAACGCCTGATACTCCTCGGCAGAGAGCTGTTGCGCCCGCTCGCCATTAGTGGCCGTGGCTGCGACGCGCAGGTACTGCACAATGCGGCCGGTCCACTCTTCTGTATGGGTGCCCAGTGGTGCGAGGTCGAACTCAAAGACTCGCTGGTCGCGATTGGGCTGGGTAGTGCCGCCAACTAGGATATAGTCCAAAGCACCGCTGCGATCGGCCGTGCCAAAGGGATTTTGCCCTCCTGCCGAATGCACCCTGAATTGCAGAAACGGATCCCCTTCTTCGGCAAAGCGCACGACGACCTTGATGGCCGACACCAGACGGCCAAGATCAATCTCCAACACCCAGTCCCGCAGGGGATCAGCCGAATCCGGCTCCCAGGCTGTAGTCGGATCTGCGTCAATGGCCCGCTCCGCTAGCTGCGGATTTGAATCAGCCCTTTTGATACCACCGCGCGCCAGCAGCGTGTTATTTTCATCCTGGAACGAATTGGCGTACTGATCTCGCAAGCTGCCATCAATGGGATAGCTAAAGTCGGCCGCATTCAATACGGCGTTGTGCGGTACTTGTATGAATCTGGACTGCACCGAGCCAGACGGCGTTATCGTCACCATATCGCTCGGGAACTCCCAAGCCTGCCAATGCGCTTGGGTCCGCACCTCCACCCGGTCCGCACCCAAACTGTAACCCTTCGACTGGGCCCATGCCCCGTTCAGAGCCATAGGGAGAAAAAGGGCTACAAAACCGAGCGTCAATCTCCTCACGGCTGTTTCCGAAATCATCGAGTACTGCGCAGGTAAACGGCGTTCCATAACCTATTGTCCTAGGTAAAGACGTACCTACGTGTTACGAACCATCGCCCTTAGTTGGGGCTTCCCGTGCATGGCGCTGCAGGAACGTATCGGGTAGGGCCGCCGCCAACGCGCTGTCAGATACGGCGATCCGCTCTTTATACTTGTCCAGCAGGTCATCGATCAATTCCTCAAAAAGTTGCTCTCGCTTCTCTCCGCGCACCAAAGCCCGCGCCTTTTTTTCGACTTGAAAAAAGGGAGATATTTCCCCTCCCTGGCGGTTGAGAACTTTGAAAATGCTATATCCGTCTTCAACGTGCACCGGGCCGGTGATTTTGTCGAGGTCGGCCGCCTTTACTGCCTTGAAGAACCTCGGCAGAGTCAGCCGCTCGTACTCGCCCAGATGCAGCAAGCCATCTTCTTCCTGCATATCTTGGCGGATGGTGTGCTTTTGGGCGAGTGCCCCCAAGGTCGCACCTTGTGCGATGGCGCGCAGCAAACCGACGGCTTCCACCTCGGTCTCGACCAGCACTTCAACAACAATGTATTGGGCCGGTTCCCTGAATAAATCCTCATTGTCCTCGTAAAAATCCCTAGCTTCTTCCAAGCTTGCCTCGGATTGGTCAATGACCTCTTCCTGGCGTAGCTGTTTAATCATGAATTCCGTGCGTATTTCCTGCCACCGCTGTTGTCCATCCGCCATCTCCTCCAACCCGGCCCGCTGCGCCGCCTCTGCCAACAAAACCGGTGTCAAGACCAGTTCCCTCGCTGTATCAACCACCTCGGCACTATCCCGTACCCCCCAGCCGGACAGGGCCCGCATATCCCCCCACAGGGCATTGAGGTAATCTCCCAGAGAAATCTGCCCTCCCTTATAGGTAAAGAGGGGCTGGCCCACCTCCTCATCGGTCAGATGGGTGAGGCGCACCCGAGTGTGAAGGGCCGCTTTATCCAATAGAAACTCTAATCCCTCTGGCACTAGCTGCACGTCCAGCTTGCGAATGAGGGACGCGACTTCAGCCCTTTCCTGCTCTAGTCGCTTGCGTTCGTAGAGCATATTGCGGATCTGCTGTCGTTTTTCTTCTAACGGCACGGGCTGATCCTGGAGGAAACGCACGATTTGGTAGCGCGTGCCCATGGGCAGGACCGGGGATAGTTGTCCGTTCGGCAGACTGCGAAACAGCTCGTCTGGAATCTGCAATCTGCGAGCCTGCTCCAGATCGATAAATCCCAACACGCCCCCTTGGGCAGCCGACCGTTCGTCTATGGTGTATTCGGCAGCCAGTTGGGCAAAATTCCCGCCCGCTTCGAGTTGCTCATAGATCCGCTGTGCAGTGCTATCCTCTTCCACCAGAATGCCCGCCATCTGACGCTTGCGGTCTAGACCACTGCGAGCGAAATAGGCGCGTATTTCCTCCTCTGAAACCTGCACATTGGACACCAGTGCGATCTGGCGATAGGTATCGACCAAGTGCTGACGCCAGTACTGCATCGCCTTAGTCTGGACCACCTGAGCGGTGTCCAATCCCCGCTCTTTGGCTTCTAGTAGGAGCAGGGACTTCCCCAGCAGACTGCGCAGGTAGCGCTTCCGCACTGGGTCATCCTGTCCCTGCAGGCGCAAAGACTGGGGCATCTGGATGACAAAATCGCGCATCTCGGCAGCCGAGATGGAAGTGGAATCAATGCGCGCCACCACACCGGGTTCAAGGGCGATCTCCGCACTCGGCGAACACGCTGCGAGACTCCACATGAGCACCAACCCACATCCTTGCCAAGTCCATGGTTTTCTATTGCTCATGTCTGCTATCAGTACGCTAGAGCGATAGACCCCAATCGCTCCTCCCGGCCACTGCCCGCTTCCACCACGACGCGGTAAATGTACAGTCCTGGATCTACCAATTCGCCTTGGTCATCCCGCCCGTCCCAAGCAGTCTGATAAAGCGCGCTACCCCCCTCTCCAGTGCCCAAAGTTCGCACTCGATCTCCCGCCAGCGTGTAGATCTCCGTCTCAAGAGGCACGACATCGGTCAGGCGCAGTAACGTATAGGAGAACTGCACTTGGTCGTTGACGCCATCGCCATTGGGTGAGAACGGATTGGGAACCACCTGCACGGCGCTGAGCAGACTGTCCTTGAGCGGCGTGCGGACGCTCAAATCGTCGCTCAACAACTCGTTTATAGCATCCCCGGGCATCACGCTCTGGGGGACTTCGTCGCTGTCCGCATCCGACACAGCGCCGTTAAAGGTCGTCCCGTAATTGAAAACTCGGGCGTCGAAATCGACCTCTAGCAGCGTCTGGTCTTGGTCAATGCGGTCAAATTGGACGGCGAACTGGTGGGGATCTGCCGGATCAAAACTCGGGGTAAAATCGACCACCTCGCGGTCGATGCGCACCTCGTGGATGGCCTCCAGACGGGCGGGCGTGCGCACTTCGAGAACATTGAAACCCGATTGCTCCTCCTCCAGTCGGGTTCGCACCGCATAGGTGAACCGCACCGGATCGGCCGACTCCACAAAAGGCGGATAAATTTCGCCAATCGCCTCGGAGACTACAGGGGGTTGGGAAAACTCAAAAAACAGCGAGTCGATCTGGCCCCCCTCCAATCTGGCGGAGAAAAAATCAATGTGTAACTGCACATACTGCCGGGGGCTGGGAGAGCGAATCTGGATGCCGGCGAGTCCGTCCACATACTCATAGGTGTGCCATACGCTCCAGTTTTCTAGATCCTGGGTAATGCCACCTCGCACATTCTTGGGCATGGCTTCATAATTTTTGCGGCTCATGGGCTGGCCATTGGCCCCGAATGGCACCTCCTCTCCACCCACCCCGGTCTTGCGCCAGTAGATCTCGGGCTGGTCATCGCTGCCGCTGCGGCTCTGGATGACTATTTTCGCTTCTGGATCAAGTTGACCGCTCCACCAAATGCGTCCCAAACTGGATGCTCGTCCCAGATCGATCGGGTCGGACAGAAATGAGGCCTGCGGAACAAACCCCTGACCGTACACCTCGAACTCAGCCACTTCCCAAGTCTCCCCCACTTCCAAAGGATGGAGATAGACGTGGCGTGCTATCCGAGGTTCGATATCCAGTTCGACTACTGGGCTTAAGTTGTCCTGCTCTTCGTGAACCAAGGTCCAGATGAGATTCCCTTTTTCGTTTTTGCTCTCTTCCCTGCCGTCGTTGATAGAAAGCCTAAACTGGCGAATCTTGTGCCCCGGATGATCAGCACGGGTTGCAAAACGAACCCCTTCGATGGGAAAGGGTGCCCCCAAGTCGAAGAACATCGGCGTGGTATAAAAGAACCCGGGGCCGCGGAAGAAGTTGATGCGCGGCGGATGCACAAAAGCCGTATTCGAATCGCCATCCACTACCAACACGCGCTCTTCTAGCCAATTGGCCGGTAGGGTGTATATGCTCACCAAGCTGGTAATGTCGCCATTTCGCTCGCCCATCGAGGCAATCAGGTTCTCGCCGCTTTCGGCGCTGAACGGGCGGATGGCACCCGGCACTTTTGCCACATCGATGAAACTCAGAGTGCCGCTTTCACTCCAAAGGTTTCCAGCGAGGCCCCCCAGTTGGTAAAATTGGCGCGCCTCGGCCCGATAGCCCACTCCCATCCCCAACACGGTCAGGACTATAATCAGCACCTGTCTCATCCAGTGCCTCCTTTGCTCGGTCGCCAACTTTCGGCTGAGCTCAAGTCGAAGCTAAGAGAACGGCGGGATTTACAGTCGCCCGTAAATACCGCCTGAAACAATCCTCCAACTTCTACGATACAGGCAGTCGAGTCGGCCTTACTTAGAAGGAGGACTTGATCTGACCCCAAGTGCTAGCCTCGACTCCGGTCGCGCTGGCCTCGGGCAACCCCTCTTCAATGGGTGCCAACAGATAGTCGCCGAACTGATCGGCATCCCTAGAAGCACCTACGCCACCAAAACCAGACCAATAGGCATCGTCGTACGAGCCGGGATCGGCATCCTTGTCGCCCCAGTTGACCTCTATGCCGACAATTGTGCCTTCGACCCAATTGTGTTGGACACTCTGGTCGGCGCCGTCGGGATGGATGTCGTCAAAGGGCACAATGGAGTACTCGCCGAACATTTCGGCTGGCTCTTGGGTGTTGACATCGCCACGGAGAAACTGGCCGGCCCACTCCACGTAAGGAGACGTGCCCGCCCAGGCTTTGGTACCATCGATAATCCGGGTATAATAACCGGAAGAGCTGAAAATTGGGCCGGCCAGATCGTAGCGTTGAGCTTGGGCACTGGCCCAGCGGGTCTCGAAATCATCCCCTTGGTCGAAGCCGCGAAAGATGCCGCCGGAGTGGTCCCAATCTGTAGTCGTCGACCACTTCTCGGTGTCGTTGATGTAGTCGTCGGCAACCCAAGCTGAAAAATAGGCCTTGCCGTCGTTGATGTTGTAGCCCCAAATGAGCGAGGCATTGAAGTCGCTCAGATCCATGGGCGCGCCGAACTGGTTGAACATGGTTTCGGCTTTGATCTTGTACACATCGGAAACAATGTCCCAGTCCGACATATCGCCGTCCAGCACTGGCGTCAGGTGATCTGGGAACTGGAACATGAACTTCATCTCCCCTTGGTGGCCAAAAGCCGAGCCGACCATGAGGGCCGATACCAGTAAAGCAATTGATATCTTATTGATCCTCTTCATTGCAACACCTCTTTTTCAGTTAGTGAGTGGATACATGTGTTTTTGCTGCCCCAACCGGGGGTAAAACGACGACTGTTTTTTCTCCTCCTTTCGACTGCCAACAGATCGCCATGTGATATCACTGAAATTTTAATGATTCAACTTTGATAAGGTCAAATCCACTAGCGTTCTAGCCCGGCATAAGCCGTCATAAATATCTTGCTGGTCGTGCTAGGGGGCAGATTTTCAAACGTCAGCTTCTGCAGGCGAAATCCCGTCTGCAGATGGAGCCTGTAGCCCAAGTAATCCGAGGAATTATTAAATTGCACCGCGACGATGCGACTGAAGGAATCCGGCTCCAAGTCGCGATCGACCGGCACCCCTTCCTCGTCGTCGCGGAACTGCTCAAAATGGGACAGTTCTAGTCCCAACTCGACGAGCGTATGGGAGAGTAGCGGAATGCGGGCAATGAGAAAAAGCGTCTCGGTCAACTCGCGGCGCTCTGGGTCGCGCTTGCGCACGGGACGCTCGCGCAAAAATTCGCTCTTGAAGCGCGGTTCAAGTTCGATATTTCTCACTGGGAAAGTGTAATCGGCCTTGTTGATGAGACCGACAAAGCTGGCCGTGCCACGCAGGTCGCGCTGCTCCCGGCGCTGATTGTAGATTTCAGTTTTGAACTTGTTGATTACATTCAGGTTTCCTACGAGCGTGAAATCGAACTGTACATAGGAAGTGTTGACCCAAGTGTCGCGGGCCGGGAGCACATCGAAAACGCGCTGCTGAGTACCGCGAGAATTAGACGGCTGCACCCACTGGAAGAGGTTGTCGGGAATGTCGTCCTCGACCAGCTTGAAGTTGTCGAACACCCGCAAACGGCCCAACTGGGCAAAATCCCTTTCGTAGGTGAAGAGCAGGTACGTGGATTCGTTTTTGCGATCCCCCGCCAGCAGTTTTTCGCTCAAACGACCGACAGTTAGCCGGGCCTCGGGCCCGATGTGAGTTCCCGCGTACATATTGTAGCCACGGTGGTCGCGCCTGTAGGGATAATCGGGTTCTTCGTCGTTTTCAAAGCGGTCGATCCAGCCGTTGTTGTTCATGTCAACGCCAAAGAGGTATTCGGGTCTATCGGCGTGATAGCGCAGGAAGGGCTCTTCGTAATCGGGAATGAAGTTCTGGCGATCCTCCGTATCGTTCTGGTTGAAGTCCGAGACGAAATCGTTGTTCTCGTCAAAACCTGGAAAGACCGCATTGTCCGACAGCATACTATAGCGGCTCCAATCCGGCCGGCGGTCTTGGTCATCGTTGTCCTCGACGAACTCGTAGATATAGGATATTTCGTCCTCGTAATCGATTTCGTCCTGTCCCCGAGTACCCGCTAGGAAGGTGCGGGTAGAATAGTCCGCGTCCATGCTATAGCCTTCGAGGAAGGCGAACCAGGGATAGGACGCCTTGGACAGGTTGAACATCCATGCCTGGGCGTCGTTAACCGCCTTGCGATGATCCTTTAGATTGAGGTTGGGATACTGGCGGTACTGCTTGTTGAAATCGTACTCCCCGTAAAAGTCAAAACCCCAGACCTTGTTGGCCTCGAAGGTAACGCCGAGGATGGTATTGGCCGTGGGCAGACCGTAGTCGAATTTCAACAGTCGCTGGTTGGAGTTGTCGCGGATATTGTCAGCGGCCCGTTCGACCAGCAAGAAGACGGGCTGTGAGTCCCGGTTCGTCTGCCGGTCGGACGTGATTTCCACCTTGTAGTCGTTGGAGATCACCAATTCAAAGAATACTCTTTCAATAGTCGTAGGATCGGGCCCGGTGTACAAAGGGTCCGTAAAGTCGTAGGTAAGGGTAATGCGCTCGTCCCCGTCCGCAGCTAAAAACCCCACCCGTTGGAACCCCCCTTCGCGTATGGGCTCGAATCCTATGGCACTGCCGCGGAAAATGTTGCCGTCCACATCCTCAATGATGATTTCATCGTCGAACAGAGCCGCCCCACCCACTCCGTCTGCGGGCGAGTCGTCCGACAGCCGAATGATGATGCGGGATATGGGCAGCGCATTCTGATCGGTGGTCAGAGCCCCGCCCGCAAAAGGATTGCCGGTGAAATCGTCAAATAGCGTCTGACCTTGGAAAGCGGTCACATAGGTCGCCCCGACCCGGACGAAGTCGCCGACCTGAACGATGCCCCGCCCACCCAGTAAGTTGGTGACGCTGGTCTTCTGATCGGGGATATCCAAAGAAGTGGCCACGGCCGGTCGACTGGGACGGGCCAGTAGGAGAGTGCCCAGGTACTTGTCAGCGGCAAAGTCCCATTGAATGCCGTTGAATGTGGGTTTAGAAAAAGTCATTGGCGTCAAAGTGGTGCGGATCTCATCGCCAATCGTGATGCTGTAGTAGTATTGTCCCTTGTGGTCCGAGGAGACGGCTACTCGGTTGAACCATTGGTTGAACCTGTTGGTCTTTAGGATACTGCTGCCGAATTGCTGGGGGCGATCTTGCTGCCAATCGTAGATCAACCAGCCTCGGGTGACTAGATTGCCGAAGAAATCGTAGAAGAAATCGCCCTCCAATGCAGTATCTACATAGCGCTGATAGGGCTCGCGGGCGTAGTTGGAGTACTCCCACTGTCTCCACTGGTACTCCTGATACAATTCTTGGGGGATGTACCATTTGCGCACTGCTGGGTCCAGCGCATCGAATAATACCCCCGGTCCTTGCGGGGCAAAATCCACCTTTCCACCCTGCTTCACCCTACCCATGCGAGAATCGTACGCTTGGGCACCAACCGGAGCTGGCGCACTCCAGCTTAGCACGCAGAGAACAGCACCTACCACAATCAGATAGCGCTTGTTCAAAATCCCCTCCTCACTTGGCTAGCACTTAGTATACCACAGACACACTGTTGAACCGCCGCTCGGTCTCCCGGTCGGAGCGAATTTCCACTACCACCAAGTAGATTCCCGGCGGCACTAGGCGATCATCATCGCCGCGACCGTCCCACTGTAGCTGGACGCGGCCGTTTTGGACTTCGACCGAGTCGAGCTGCCGCACGCGGCCACCCGTCAAGTCGTAGATACTTACTTCGCTCGGCGATGGTTCGAGCAAATGCTGAACCGCATAGCTTATTTCCGCCACGTCATTGGCCCCATCTCCATTGGGGGTGAAGATCCGCGGCTGGATTGCCAGCGGACCAGCTACCCGCGAGCCTACGGGAATCCGCACCAGCAACTCGTCGGTATCCTGTTCGGCTGAAGCATTCCCGCCCTCGGTCTGCAGCGGCACTTGTACACTGGCATCGGCAAAGGCCCGCCCTTGGAAGCGCGTACCATAGCGGAACACGGCGGCATCAAAGACAATTTTCAAAAGGGTACCATCAGCGTTAATCAAAGGCAAGCTTAGGGCAAAGTGGTCGTCCTCCACTGCCTCAATAGAGAACGATCCGACGCGCAGGGGCAGAGCCACACCGGCTAGATCGCCGCCGAACTCAGCTCCATCTAGGCGATTGCCCGCCCCATCTTGGATTTCTACCGAATGGAGAGCCGGGATGCGGGCCGGGGTTTCGATCTCAAAGCGCGTGAATCCCGGTCGGCCCGTAGTATTGGTGATGCGGGCGAAGTACGTAAAAGTCGTCTGTTTGCCAATTTCGGTCCACGGTGGTCCCACCTCAGCGACAATGCGATCAACCGGGGGCCGTGCGAATTCGAAGCCCAAGTCGGCGACAGCGCGGCTAGCGTCTAGGTTCAGGTTGGTGAAATCGATGCGGAACTGGAAATAGCGCCGTGGTGCTGGCACCGTCAACTGGGTGCCATTGTCAACCAATTGCCACTGGACCCAGCCGTTGTCAGTGTCGGCTCTGACGGGCCCCTGCTGGTTCTTCGCCAGTTTTTCAAAGGCTTCCTTGGTCAGCGTGTTGCCCTCGCTGTCGGTAGGCACGTATTCGGGTTGCCGACCACCTATATTGGCATTGCGGAAAAAGACATCGGGCGTCGTATCCTGCCCGCTGCGCACGCGGATTTCTATCTTGGAATCCGCGCTATTGCCCGCGACCACTTCGCTCCAAGCGATTCGACCCCAGACTACCTCCTCGCCCAGATCTAACACATTGGACACATAGCTAGCCGTCGGCACAAATCCCCTGCCGTACACCTCTATCTCGTCAACTTCAAATCCGAGGGTGGTAATCGACTTGAGTTGCAGAAAGCGGACAAATTGGGGGTTGATCTGTGCATCTACTTTGGCCTCGCGGTTGTCTGGGTCGCGCTGCACCGGTGAGGTAAAAATGGGCTGACCACTGGCATAGAGATTTTGCGGCAAGCCGTCGTTGAGGAACAACTCATACCCCCGCATGAATTCGTTGCCAAAGGGAAACGACTCTGTCATCCTCGGATAGAACACGATTCGGTCCACGCCAAAGCGCGCACCAAGGTCAATGCGAATGGTGACGCCGTTATTGCGCACGATGCGGCCGGCCACGAACTTGCGATCAAAAGCCACTCGGTGATCGCCATTGAGCATGCCTTCCAATTGCTCTGGACTTTTCTGGCTAGCATCCAGCCCCGGAATATCTATAGAGCCTCCCCGCTCGAGAACGCCGAGCGAAATGTTGAAATCAGAGCGCAAGCGCAGCGGCATGATCCAATTTTGCAGGGAATCCATGCCAACGGCGAACACTTTTTCGCCGTCGGCGTCCTCGATAGTTCCCAATTGCTCGACAAAATCGATCACGCCCCCGGGAGTTGTGCCAGAATCGCGCCAAGGATGTTCGTCGCCACCGACCGTAAAAACATCCTGCGCGCTGGTTGAGCACACGGACAGCAGCAAGAGGAGGATTGACAGAGGAGGGACTATCTGCAACGACCGCAGTAGCTTGAAAAGGAGGACGATAGGACGATATTCCATGGTGAGAACCAACTACTTAATAGGCGGCCGAGATTCCAGCCCTGTGCACTTCTGAATGGCATGCCGGAAGCTGTAACCCCTTTAAAATATGACACTTATCGCAGAGTGTTACAATCTTGTTACAACTTGTATAATTTTGGTAACATAACAATCGTGTATTAGATAAATCAAGCAAGAAAAATCTGAGGTCTAGCACAGTCAAACGTCGAGCGGCACCAACCAGACCAAGGTTGCCCCCCAACCGCCGCCGCCTTCCCCTGCCAAGCGGAATGACTCCACTTCAGGCAAGCGGCCCAAAATGGCGTGTACCGAGCGCCGTAACTGGCCCGTGCCCTTTCCGTGGACGACGCGCACCTGCAAAATGCCCGCTTGGCGACAGGCATCCAAATAGTCGGGCAACAGCTCTTTGAGGTCGCGCGGATGGAACGTGTGCAAATCCAGCGTGCCGTCAATGGGCACTTCCACTGCTTCAGGCTCTTCCCATTCTTCTTCGGTCATCGTCCTAATCCTTCCGAGCGCGGAGTTCCGTAGAGCTGATATCCATCCTAAAGGGCACCGACGCGAAAAGATCCGCGTACTGTGCAGGTACATCCATATCCTCTAAAGTGCGGTACACATCCCCATCTACCCGTCCGGCCACCCAAAAGCGACAGCCTCCAGCGGCAAATTCCTCCAACGCCGCGGCCACACCCTGCTCCCCTTCCTCGTAGTACTGCCCCTGCAAAAGCCGCACCGCCGTATCGTACCCCAGCGCAAAATGGCAACCGCCAAAAAGCCGAGCCTTCTGCAAAAAGGTCGGCGACCGCGTCATCACCACGGGAAAGCGACCGCGCATCTGCTTCAAGCGCCGCTCGACCTCACTCCTTTGCAGAGGCGGCTTATCGACATTTTCAATGGACAGTTCCAGACTCGGCCGCCGACCACTTAGCTGTCCCGCCGCGGCCGCGAGCCGCTCGTGCCCCTCGTGCAACGGGTTAAAGGACCCGGACAAGAACAGACGCTGCCCGCGCTCGACCTCGGGCGCGACCACCCCATCGGGACGCATTTCGACGACGTCCAACTCCCCCGCAAACAGCAAACCCAGCGGATCGTCCAACGCCAGCTCGCGCCGCGCAAGATGCGCGTAGTCCGGCAGCGATGCACCAGCGACCGGGCCGCCGCAAGCCTCCACTATGGCCTCCAAGGCCAAGCGACTCAAGACCTCCTCTTGCTCCAAGCGTTCGACTGCACCCTTATCAAAACGCAGAGTGTACAAGCGATAGGCGCACTCCAAGCGCAGCGCAATACAGCCCCGATCCGCACCGCGCCGCAGTCTATCCGTCGCCAAGGCCGCGCTGCAACCCACGCCGATGCAGCCCTGCCCCGGCTCGGCAAAGGAAGCAGCCCGCACAAAGGCCCGCCCCGCCATATCCCGCGCCGTTTGCTCGTTTGCCCCATGCGGCCCCGCAAAGGCCAAATACGCCGCTAGCGCTCGCTCGCTATAGGGCACTTGGGCTTCGACGACGGCGCGCGAGGCCCCAGGGTGATTCAAGAGCCAGCTAATAAGTTCGCTGCCCCCGCCAGTGGTCGCCAAGGCCAACCGAGTGCCGCTGTCCAATACGGCTTCAACCTGCTTCCAAATGTCATCGGAGACGCGCAAACCGCTTCATCCCACGAAAAAATCGAAGGCACCGCGCAAGCCCCAGCCCGTGAGAAAGACACCGCTAACCAAATTGAGCACCCGCAACGGCCACCCCATGCGCAGCGGCGCTGGCAAGAAGCGATGGTCGGTCCACACCATCAGCAAACACCACAGACCGCAGGTGAGCACCCCGCCGAAAATCGCCGCTGGCGTCACGATCGACACCGGGTTGCCACCCATCCACATAATGGCAACGCCGCCAATACCGCAGTACCCCACCACCCACGGCCGAAACCGGCCTACGGGTACCTCGCGCACCCGCCGGACGATAGGCCGTAAGCACTCATGGGTGGTGCGCGTATACAGCTCGTACGCGGCCATAATGGTGCCAAAAAACGCGGTAAACACCCCTAATTGATATAGATAGACCAAGGCTGGATGCAGAATCGTGAGAAAATCGGCCTGCACCGATAGTAGCTGCATCCCCTCCGGCACGATGTGCTGGGGACGGAGTACGGCCGCGCCGAGCACCACAAAGGCCATGGTAAAAATCACCACGCAGATAAAAGACACCCCGGAGTCCACCAATGGACCCCGCAGCCAACCCCTACCTCGGGCAATATTTTCATCGTCGGCTGCGATGGCCACGCCCTCCTCGCCAGCCTCCACCTTGCGGCCCAACAGACCCCAAGCCTTCTCCCGCAACATGCCGATGTAGCCAAAGTAGTCCTGAGTACCGCCGCCGATCGCCCCCAGATAGGTGCCCAACTCCACCCAAGCCGAGCGCGCCGCCACCGCCGGATACTTACTAATCAACCAGGGATCATACGCCGGCATGGTCGGCACGATGGAACCTATCAGCACCGCCAGCCAGTCGGGTTTCGCAGCCGCGGCAGCCGTCAGGATCGAGAGCAACAGAACGCCAACCACCACCGTCTGAAATTTCTCCAGCGCGCCGTAACTTTGTACCATAGTAATGGCGATGGCCAAGGCGACAAAAGCCGTGCCCCACACGCGGGGATCGCCCCATATCGCCAACCCCTCACAGCCCAAGATCCACACCGTCAGCCCGCCGAGCATCTTGGGCAAACCCGACAGCCACAGCGGAAAGCAAAGCACGGTCAGCACCGCCATAACCCACACTACCCAACCCTGCGGCCCGGGCAAAAACTTCCAGCGTTCGAGCGGGTGTTCCCCTGTCAGCGTCATGTAGCGCGCCGCCGTATAGACTTGGACGAACTTCATCAAACCGCCGCCGATAAAGCACCACAGCAGGGCGTAGCCGAACACCGCGCCGCCCCGCGAGGCAAAGACCGTCTCGCCGCTGCCAATCGTCACCGAGGCGATGATGGCACCCGGGCCAAAAATCCGCAGCATAGCCCCCAAACCGCGCGCCTGCATGTCCTCACTGAGCGCGGGATAACGCCGCTCCTCACTCATGGAACAACTCCTCTTTTGCCGGTGAATCGCCCATAATATCTCGCCAGCGACTGCTTGTCAAACACCCAGAGCACAACCATATTTTTTGCGAGAGCCATCCCATGAACATCGCCAAAGCCATCGTGCCGGTCGCCGGCCTCGGCACCCGACTCCTGCCCACGACCAAATCCCTGTCCAAGGAAATGCTGCCCGTGGGCCGCCTGCCGGTCATCCACCACGTCGTCGAAGAGCTAGCAACCGCTGGCATCCGCCAAATCCTCTTCATCACCGGACGCAACAAAAGCGCGATCGAGAATCACTTCGGCGACAGCGGCGCGGGCTACCGCGAGCGCGGCATCGAGTTTTTCTTCGCGCACCAACCCCCGCCCCCCGGCACCGGCACTGCGGTCGCCACCGGGGAGGACTTTGCCGCTGGCGAGCCTTTCGTCGTGGCCTTTGGCGACAGCATCGTGCGCACCCCCAGCGGTCGTCCCCTACTGCAGCGGATGATCGACTCCCACCTGCGCCATTGCGCCGCCTGCACCATCGGCGCGTACGAAGTACCCGAAGACCGGATGCACCACTACGGCATCTTGGTGTCCGAAGAAGCCACAGCCAAAGATTCCAAACTGACCGCCATCCTCGAAAAACCAACGCCCGCGCAAACCTCCAGCCGCTTAGCCGTTAGTGCGCGCTACGTGTTTTCTCCGGCCATTTTCGACCACATTCGCGCCACCGCACCCTCTGCGAGCGGCGAGGTGTACCTCACCGACGCAATTGCCGCCCTAATCGCCGCCGGTGACCCCGTGCGTGCCGTGCGCTTGGGTGCCGACGAGCAGCGCTGCGATATTGGCAACCACCTATCCTATTTCACGAGCTTTATCGACTACGCGCTCGACGACCCGGAATGGGGCGAGCAAATCCGCGCCTATCTGCGCGAAAAACTAGCGGATGACTCATCTTGACAGTCGCTTGTAAATCCATAATGTTAATATGGTTTAATTGGACGCTAACCACACAGAGGCGGTTTTAGGCATGAGCACAGCAAGCAGTTGGAAAGAAAAACTAGCCGGGCAAATGTCCGCTGAGCTAGCCGACGAAATCGATACCTTCGAGACTCAAATCCACCTGCGCAAGCAGGGCAAGATGGAGGAGAAGCTCTTCGCCGAAACGCGGTTGCGCCGCGGCGTGTACGGCCAGCGCTACGACAATGGCCAGCGCTACGATGGCACCCAGACGCAACAGCTACTCTTTCCCGAGCATCAGACCAAGGGGCCAGACACGGTCTGGCACGCCCCGGGCATGATGCGGATCAAAATCCCATTCGGCGGGCTGACGGCCGAACAGATGGAAGTGCTAGCCGACGTGGCCGAAGAGTACTCCGAAGAAATCCTGCACGTCACCACGCGCCAAGACTTCCAAATCCACTTCATCCACCTCGAAGACACGCCCGACCTGATGCGCCGCCTAGCTTCAGTGGGCATCACCACCCGCGAGGCCTGTGGCAACTCAGTGCGCAACGTCACCGCCTGCCCCCTCTCCGGTGTCTGCCGCACGGAAACCTTTGACGTAACGCCCTATGCCCAAGCCCTCATGCGCTTCCTGCTCGGGCATCCCGACTGCCAGGACTTCGGGCGCAAATTCAAGATCGCCTTCTCCGGCTGCCAGCACGAAGCCTGCGGCCTGACCAACATGCACGACCTAGGTGGCATCGCCGTGGTCAAGACCATCGACGGCGAGGAAAAGCGCGGCTTTAAGCTCTATGTCGGCGGCGGTTTGGGCGCGGTGCCACACCAAGCCCAGCTCTTCGACGAGTTCGTACCCGCCGAGGAATTGCTGCCCATTGCCCAAGCCATCGCCCGCGTCTTTGCCCGCCTCGGCGAAAAGAAAAACCGCAATCGCGCTCGCATTAAATTCTTGGTCGCCAAGCTCGGCATTGAGGAATTCCGCCGCTTGGTGTTGGATGAACGCGCCATCCTGCCCGAAGATCCGCACTGGACCGCGTTCCTCGACGATCTGCACGCCACTGACGAGCAGCCGCTCAAGCCGGGCCAAGCTCTCAACGGCGCAGCCGCGAGCGAAGGTTTCGCCGAATGGCACCGCACCAACGTCTATCGGCAGCGCCAAGAAGGCTATGCGGTCGCCACCGTAGTCCTGCCGCTGGGCGATATCACCTCTAGTCAGCTACGCGCATTAGCTGACATCAGCCGACGCTACGTCCGCGAAACCGTCCGCACTACTGTCGAGCAGAACCTCGTCCTGCGCTGGGTCAGCGAAACCGATCTGCCGCATCTCTACGACGAACTCGTATCCCTCGGCCTCGCAGAATCTGGCGCTGGGACCATTGCCGACGTGACGGCCTGCCCTGGCACCGACACCTGCAAATTAGGCATTGCCTCCTCGCGCGGCCTAGCCGCTGAGATGCGCAAGCGGCTCGGCGAAGAAAACGGCCAACTCAACGAGGCCATTGAAGCCCTGCGGATCAAGATCAGCGGCTGCTTCAACTCCTGCGGCCAACACCACGCCGCTGACATCGGCTTCTACGGCAACAGCCGCAAGATCAACGGCATCACCGTGCCGCACTTTCAGGTTGTCTTGGGCGGCCAGTGGCGGGAAAACGCCGGCTCCTTCGGCTTGGCCACCGGTGCCGTGCCCTCCAAGAACATTCCCGAGGTCGTCGCCCGCTTAGCCAAGCACTTTGTTGACGAGCGCGCCGAGGACGAGACCTTCAAGGACTTCATCACCCGCATTGGCAAGCGCGAAGTCAAGGCCATGCTCGAAGACTTGACCCAAGTGCCGTCCCACGAGGAAAATAGCTGGTACTACCAAGATTGGGGCGACACCCGCGAGTTTACTATGGACGACCTCGGCAAAGGCGAGTGCGCCGGCGAAGTCGTTTCCATCACGACCATGGAAATCGCCGCGGCCGAGCGCGAGGTCTTTGAAGCGCAAGTCGCCTTTGACGAGGGCCAGCTAGAAACCGCTTGGCAAGGCGCTTTGAACGCCATGCTGCGCTCGGCCCGCGCCCTAGTCAAAGAGCAATTCTACGACGTACCCGAAGCGCCCGAGGTAGTGGTAGCTGAATTCCGCGCGCGCTTCTACGACAGCGAGTTGTTCTCGCCGAAATTTGCCAATTACCTCTTCGCCGCGCATCAGAACCCGCCGAGCGAATTGACCAAGGTGCAAGTCCACCGCTTTATCGAGGAAGCGCAACTTTTCATCGAAGGTGCGTACACCTGCTACGACAAAATCGCCGTACCTGCCGGCACCACCGCTTGAGTCTCTATGGAATCTCTACAGCGCATCAACGTCAAATTCTATCTCGAAAATCCCGCGTCTCTATCGGCCGAAGAGGCTTTTCGCATCTTCAATAGTTGGATCCCGACGACCCCAGACGAAGTCCTCATCGACGTGGCCGACTACAGCCACCTAGACGAAGGACCGCTGACCCTGCTCGTCGGCCACGAAGCCAACTACAGCCTCGACAACCACAGCGCCGAGATGGGTTTGCTCTACTCGCGCAAACAACCCGCCGACGGAGACCTGACCGCGCGACTTGCCAACGCCTTCAAAGCGGCACTCACCGCCTGCCGACGCCTCGAAGAAGAGCCCAGCCTAGCGGGCAAAGTCAAATTTCGCTGCGGTGACGTGTTCATAGTGGCTAACGACCGCCTCAATGCAACCAACGACGACGACGGCGAAAACACCCTGCGGGCTGCCCTCGACCCGGTACTCGCCCAACTCTTCGCCGGTGCCGAGTACGCAGTAGAACGCGACGGTGCCCCCCAACTACGCCTCAACCTGAGAATACGCTGCCAAACCGACGCCGACACGGCGACCCTGCTGGGCAATCTCGCCGCTTGACAGGGACAAAGTGGCCTCTATAATCAGAGAAGCAATGAAACAATAGCACCTTATTTGGAGGAACCCATGGCTTACTACATCACTGAAACCTGCATCGACGTCAAAGACAAGGGCTGCGTCGAGGTTTGCCCAGTCGATTGCATCCATCCGATCGACGGCGAAGGCGAACCCATGCTCTACATCGACCCGGACGAGTGCATCGATTGCGGCGCCTGCGAGCCAGAGTGCCCAGTCGAAGCGATCTTCGCCGAAGAGGACATGCCCGATGATCAAGACCGCTTCGTCGAGATCAACACCAAGTACTTTGAGCTGCGCGACGATCCCGAAGAATGGAACGAGTGGAAGCAGGAACACGCAGCCGAATTCGAAAAAACCAGCTAGGACACCCGCTCTTTGCGCGAAAAAGCCGGGACGCCCCACGGGTTTCCCGGCTTTTTCGCGCTTGACGATATCGGACCCACCTCGCTTATTTTTTTGCCCAACGAGCATTGCCGGAGATAGCGTACATGGCGAAGACAACTACCCGCAAAAAACCTAAAGCAAAGAAAGCCAAGCTCCGGGCCGCGCCCGACAAGCTGTGGTTTATGTACCGCAAGATGTCGGAGATCCGCCTCTTTGAAGAGCACGTCTGGGACGTCTATACCCGCGGCCTGATGCCCGGCCTAGCCCACCTCTACATCGGCGAGGAAGGCGTGGCCGTCGGCACTTGCGCAGCCTTGCGCGACGACGACTACATCACCAGTACCCACCGCGGCCACGGGCACTGTCTGGCCAAAGGCGGCCAACTCGACCGCATGATGGCCGAGATCATGGGCAAGGAGGCCGGCTATTGCCGCGGCAAGGGCGGGTCCATGCACATCGCCGATATGTCGCTGGGCATCCTCGGTGCCAACGGCATTGTCGGCGGCGGCTTCGGCATCTGCACCGGCGCCGGCCTGTCGGCCAAACTGCGCGGTAGCGATCAAGTGGGCGTCTGCTTCTTCGGCGACGGCGCGGCCAACCAAGGCATCATGCTCGAAACAATCAACATGGCCGTGATCTGGAACCTGCCGGTCATCTACATCTGCGAGAACAACCAGTACGGCGAGCACACCCCCTACGAGAGCGTCACCGGCGTCACCGACATTGCCGACCGCGCCAAGGGGCTTGGCCTCGAAGGGATCATCGCCGACGGTGCCGATGTGTTGGAGATGTACGAAAAAGTAACCGCGGCCGTGACCAAGGCACGCCAGGGCGGCGGCCCGAGCCTAATCGAAGCCAAAACCTACCGCTACCACGGACACCACGTCGGCGACGCCCAGACCTATCGCACCCGCGATGAAGTCGGCTGGTGGTCTGAGAACAAGGACCCCATTCGCCTGCTGGGCCAGTACATGGTCGCCAACCGAGTCGCCAAACAGGCCGAGCTCGACGCCCTGTACGAGCAAGTAGAGCGCGAGGTCCTCGACGCCATCGAATTCGGCAAAGAAGCCGACTTCCCCCCGCCAGAACAAGCTTTTGAGGACATATATGCCTGATCGGGACATGCTGTTTAGAGAGGCGATCGGCCTAGCCACGGCCGAGGAAATGCGCCGCGACGAGACCGTCTTTGTCATGGGCGAAGACGTGGGGGCCTCCGGCGGCATCTTCAAATGCTGCGAGGGCCTCTTCGAGGAATTCGGCGCTGAACGCGTCATCGACACCCCCATTGCCGAGGCCGGCTACATCGGGCTCGGTGTCGGTGCCGCCATGACCGGCATGCGCCCGCTGTGCGAGCTGATGTTCGGCGACTTTTCGCTGTTGACCATGGACCAAATCGTCAATCAGGCGGCCAAGATCCGCTACATGTCGGGCGGCCAATGCAAGGTGCCGCTGACGATCCGGCTGTCAATGGGGGCCGGGCGCTCTTCAGCCGCGCAGCACTCGCAGAGCCTGCACGCGCTTTTCGCCCATATTCCCGGCTTGAAAGTCGCCATCCCTGCGACGCCGCGCGACGCCAAGGGCTTGCTCAAGACCGCGATCCGCGACGACAATCCCGTGCTGTTCTTCGAAGACAAAATGATGTACAACGACTCCGGTCCCGTGCCCGAAGAAGACGACTTCCTCATTCCCTTTGGCGAGGCCGAGATCAAGCGCGCTGGCACCGATCTAACCCTCGTCGCCACCTCCAGCATGGTCGGCGTTGCCCTAGCGGCTGCCGAAGACCTCGCCGCCCAAGGCCTAGAAGCCGAGGTCGTCGATCCGCGCACCCTCGTGCCGCTGGACAAGGAGACCCTGCTCGCCTCGGTGCGCAAAACCGGCTATGCAGTGGTGATTGACGAAGGCGTCGAGCGCTACGGCACCACGGCCGAACTTGCTTCCATCCTCAACGCCGAGGCATTCGATTGGCTCGACGCCCCCGTCTTGCGCATCGGCGCGGCCGACGTGCCCATCCCCTTCAGCCCCACCCTCGAGATGCCGACCATCCCTAGCCAAGAGCGCATCGTCGAGACCGTCCTCTCCCAGCGAGGTTAGGCTTTTGTCGCGCCCGGAGGGCCTACGGAAGCGGCAATCCAGTTCATAATATAGGCGTCGCTGCCCGCTTACGAGTATAACTATCTAGGGCATTCACCTTGGTACACTTCTTGCCATGGACCTGCCGAGGCTTTTCCCATCCCAAGGAGAACCGCCATGATCCGCTTCGTCCTTTTGATCTTCGGCCTGACCCTAGTCGCCTGCTCTGACCCCAAACCGGTAGCACCCCATCCTGCAGGCAAAACCAACTGTGCCTTATGCGAGTTCTTAGGTGACGACAACTACACCATTGCCGACGCCGAACAGGACACCGATGAAAGCACCGACGGCTCGTCCGAGGCAGAAGCCGATAGCACACAAACAAACTCTGTAGCGGAAGCCGATAGCACTCAAGTGGACTCCTCTTTGGTCTCAGGCTCAGATCTAGCAAGTTTCTTGGGAGACGACAACTACACCATTGCCGACCAGTTTTTCGCCGACGCCAATCTGGAGAGAGCGGTGCGACAGGCGCTGAACCGACCACAAGGAGCCCTGACACCGGAGGACTTTGCTCCTCTGACCACGCTCTCGGCCAGCGATAAAGACATTCGTAGTTTGGTGGGCCTTGAGCACTTTACAGCCCTGCAAGCACTAACTCTGAGCGACAACCAGATCGCCGATATAACCCCACTTACCCAACTAACCAACCTGAAACGACTAGACCTGAAAAAAAATGAGATCGCCGATATAACCCCGCTAACCGACTTGACGAACCTACTCTTGCTAGACCTGAGCAACAATCAGATCGCCGATATAACCCCGCTAACTCAAATGACCGATCTGTTAAAGCTGTACCTGAGTGGCAACGAGATCGCCGATATAACTTCGCTGAACCAAATAACCAAACTGTCAGATCTACATCTGGACTGGAACCAGATTGTCGATATAACCCCGCTGCACCAAATGACTGAGCTAAAAAAACTGGAACTACGGGGTAACCGGATTGTCGACATAACCCCGCTAGCCGACTTGGATCTAAACTCGCTAGATCTGAGTGGCAATCAAATATCTGATCTCACCCCACTGAGCGTCTTGGACTTGTTAACCCTAGAGCTGGGGAACAACCAGATTACCGACCTTACCCCATTGGAAACTTTGAAAAGCCTGTCTTGGCTAGATCTAGGCGACAACCAGATTACCGATCTAACCTCGCTGGTCGCCTTGAAGAGCGGCCTGCATACCCTGTTTCTGGATAACAATCAGCTATCCAATCTAACCCCGCTGGCCCAACTGACCGGCCTAGGTTGGCTATATCTGGAACACAACCAAATAGTTGACCTAACCCCGCTGGCCTCACTAACTCAACTAACAGGGCTGATTCTGAACAACAATCAGATCGTCGATCTAACTCCGCTGACCCCGTTGACGAATCTGAATAGGCTGCATCTACACGACAATCGGATTGAAGACCTAGCTCCCCTGATCGCCAATCCCGGCATGGATGAAGGCGTTTCGGGGTGGGTGGATTCAGTAACCTTGCGTGGAAATCCCCTTAACACCCAAGCCCTCACTGAACAGATTCCCGCCTTGATAGCAAGAGGCGTCAGCGTTGAATACTAAATCCGCCACTGTGCCTCTTCTGCGAAAAGAGGACTGCCATGATGCGTTTCATCCTTTTTGTTTTCCTCCTGACCCTAGTCGCCTGCTCTGACCCCAAACCGGTGGCACCCCATCCTGCAGGCAAAGCCAACTGTGCCTTATGCGAATTCTTGGGCGACGACAACTACACCATTGCCGACGACGAGCAGGACACCGATGATAGCTCCGACAGCTCGTCCGAGGCAGAAGCCGAGGCCGACAGCACCCAAGCGGACTCCGCAGCAGAAGCCGATAGTACTCAGGCGGATTCCTCTTTGGTCTCAGATTCAGATCTAGCAAGTTTCTTGGGAGACGACCGGTATACCATTGCCGACCGGTTTCTCGCCGACGCCAATCTGGAGAGTGCGGTGCGACAGGCGATGAGCCGACCACAAGGCCGCCTTATACCAGAAGAAGTCGCTTTCCTAAGCAGGCTTTCGGCCAGTAGTAAAAACATTCAGAGTTTGGTGGGCCTTGAGCACTTTATAGCCCTGCAAACACTGGATTTGGAGAGAAACCGGATTGTCGATGTTACCCCACTAGCCCAACTGACCAACCTAGAGAGGCTGTTCCTGAGCTTCAACCAGATTGTCGATATAACCCCAATCAAACAACTAACTGAACTGAAGCGGCTGGAACTAAGGGACAACCAGATTGTCGATATAACCCCAATCAAACAACTAACTGCTCTAGAGATACTGCGTCTAGAGGACAACCAGATTGTCGATGTTACCCCCCTAAATCAATTAACCAACTTAGGTTGGCTATCTCTGTCGGACAACCGGATTGTCGATCTGAACCCACTGACGCAACTACCCAACCTAAGGTCGCTGTACCTGGGCTTCAATCGGATTGTCGATATAACTCCGCTGACCCAACTGACGGCCCTAAGGTCGCTGTACCTGTCCGGTAACCAGATTGACGATCTGACCCCACTCAAACAACTGACTGAGCTGAGTTGGCTAGCTCTATCCGGCAGCCAGATTGACGATCTGACCCCACTTAAACAACTGACCAACCTGCGTGGGCTGTATCTGGGCTACAACCAAATTACCGACCTAAGTCCTCTAGTCGCCAACGCCGGCCTAGGTGAAGGCGCTGAGGTGTTTTTGCAAGACAACCCCCTCAGCGACCAAGCCCTCAACGAACAGATTCCCGCTCTGAGAGCAAGGGGCGTCGACGTACGATTCTAAGCCCAACTCCCCCTCTCGGCCCGCTCCTCATACATTGACGACTCTATCTTGGTTGATTATCGTTCAGGGCATGGTCGATTTGCATAAAATAAAGCCCCGACTGCAAAGCCCTATACTCGCCCAAGTCCTGACTCAATACCCCGTCGTCGTCGTACACGGGGGCCGTCAGACCGGCAAGACGACCTTGGTTCAAGAGTCTCCTATATGCCAAGGGCGTACCTTCCTTTCCCTCGACGACTTTGATGTCCGCGATGTGGCCCAGAGCGATCCGACGGCCCTGTTCATCGGCCGCGATTGCATCACCTTAGACGAAATCCAACGACAACCCGATCTGCTACTGGCCATAAAGGCCGATGTCGATCGCCAGCGCCAGCCCGGCCGCTTTTTGCTCACGGGTTCGGCCAATCTGCTCTTGATGGAGCGAGTGGCGGATACCTTGGCCGGGCGGGCGGTCTATTTTTCCCTGCCGCCGCTGACTTGGGCCGAGATCGAGGAGCGTGGGTACGGCCAGACTCTGGACATTCTCATTGAGCAAGAGACCATTGACCAAGTCGTGCGCGCCTTGCCGGCCAGCGTTCCAGAGCCCAACAGGCCCTTGCAAGAGGCGGTACGGGCTGGCGGCTATCCAGTGCCGGCCTTGGCCGCAGACGCGGAATTTCGGGCGCGCTGGTTCGACGGATACGTGCAGACGTATCTAGAGCGCGATCTGCGCCAGTTATCGGCCATTGACCAATTGATGGAATTTCGCCGGCTCATGCAGTTGTGCGCGCTCCAAAACGGCCGTCTGCTCAACACAGCGTCCCTTGCCGCAGACGCGGGCCTCGCAGCGGCCACAGCACGGCGCTATATCAATCTATTGGAGATTTCTTTCCAAGTGACTCGGGTGCCCGCCTATGCCGTCAACCGAGGCAAACGCTTAGTCAAAGCGCCTAAACTGCTGTGGACCGATACCGGACTAGCGGCTCATTTAGCCGGCATTGCCGACTCGGACAGCTTGGTGAGGGGGCGGGAGTGGGGTTTTTGGCTAGAGAACTGGGTGGGCAACCACCTGCTGGTCTGGGCGGGTCTGCGCGTACCAAGGCTCAACATAACGCACTGGCGCACTTCCAACGGACGCGAAGTGGATTTTGTCATTGAAACCGGCCGTCGGCTCATCCCCGTGGAAGTGAAGGCCACGCCGAGGCCGTCGAGCAGGGATTTGGCCGGATTGAACGCTTTTCTCGATACCTATGAGGCCGCATCTTTCGGAGTAGTCGCCTGTCCGTGCCCGGCCCCCAAGGTGTTGTCCTCCCGCGTTATTGCTCTGCCGCTGAATCTGTTATTGCTCTGCTGAATCGAATAGACGAGCGCATCGCCCAATAGCACACCAAATTTGATGTCTATATGGGCCATGATATATATTGGTATATATCAAGCACACTCGGATGGCGTTAGCACTGGAAGGAGATAGCAACATGGAATCTACGGCGAAATTGTTTCAGAATGGACGTTCACAGGCCGTTCGGCTGCCCAAGGCGTTTCGCTTCCCAGGAACTGAGGTCAAGATCCGTAAGGAAGGCGATGCGGTCATTTTGGAACCACTCAAACGGAGTGAATGGGCCGATGGGTTCTGGGATATTTTTGCTCCAGATCCGGATTTTGAGATCCCCGAATCCTTGGCGACCAAACATTTTGATTTGGATTAGTGGGGCTTATGTACCTACTCGACACGAATATCGTCAGTTACTGGATGCGTGGAGCCGTAGCGTTAATTGCACGGATTAAAAGCCATTCACCCTCTGACTTGGCCCTTTCTACAATAACCCTTGCTGAGATAATGTACGGGATCGAAAAATCGACCAGCAGAAAGAAAGAGAGAAGGCTCAAAATACAACAAATAGCTTCACCGCTTCACATTTATCCCTTTGATGAAGCGGCTGCTCACAAGTATGCCATCATCCGATCTCAACTTGAGAAAAGTGGTGCGATCATCAGCGAAAGGGATACACAGATTGCCTCCATCGCCATGGCCAATCAGCTAATCCTCGTTACGCACAACGTGAAAGAATTTGTGCGCGTTCCCAAGTTAAAAGTAGAAGACTGGGCAACCGAATAAGGACTCTCCTCATGCGCGCGGCGATCCTTCAATCAGGAATTCTCCTGACACTGACAGCACTCGGGGCCTCTGCGGCGACGGCGCAGACCGAACTCTTCTTCGCCACCGGCGTCGATAGCACCGGCCGAGCACTCGCGCAAAGTAATGCCGACGGTCACGTGCTGATCGAGTCGCCTCAGTATCCGCGCGGCCTGTGGCTGCACTTGGTCGATGAAGCGGGGGATGCGCTGGCCGGCCTACAGGTCGAATACCAAGGCCGACTCGACAGCTTGGCGGCGATTCGCTGCGTCGATCCGGCCGGAGAGGTGCAGGAGACGCTGGTTTGGACTCGACCCGAGGGCGATCCCCTGCGCTTGACGCTAAAGCCACGTGAATCAACCAACCTGCCGGCAGGGATTGTCTCCATCGACTGGCGCATCGACTCAACCGCCGGAGCACTGCTGGAGCCAATGACGGAGACCCAGCGGATCAGTTGGAAGGGAGTAGCGGCCTTTCTGCAGGAACGCGAGCAGAGCCAAGCCGGTCGAGTCGCCGTACAGATTGAGTCAAGTACGACCATTACCACCTGGGCAGTTGAAGTGGATCACCCGGAGGCCATAGAGACGCTGTTGGTTCACCTGCGACAGATGCATCAGCCAGCAGGAATCTTACGCGAAGAAAGAAGAGATCTATACGTGCAAGTATTTAGAGGAGGCTTTGCTTTACAGGAAGTCGTGATCCTCTATCTCCCCTTGTTCGCGGACGCCAATCTAAATAGGGAGGTCCGGAGGGCGGTGGGCCGATCGCAAGGCCGCCTTACTTTGGAGGAGGTCACTTTTCTGACCGCACTCGGGGCTAGCGGTAGGGGCATTCATAGCTTGGCGGGTATCGAGCATCTTACAGCACTAAAATGGCTAGATTTGGCCGACAACCAGATTGATGACATAGCCCCGTTAAATCAATTGAATAACTTGCAACAGCTATCTCTGTCCAGCAATCGAATTGAAGACTTGACTCCTCTGATCGACAATTCCGGCTTGGGTAAAGGCGATGATGTCTGGTTAAGGCACAACCCCCTCAGCGACCAAGCCCTCAACGAACAGATTCCAGCCCTAAAAGCAAGAGGCGTTAACGTCGAATACTAACCCCCCTCCGTCCCTCTTCAACGAAAGGACTCCACCATGAAAGCCCAACTCACCCTCCTCCTCGCCCTGCTGGCCCCTCTCCCCGCTCTCAGCATCGGCTACGTGTACACCGGCGTGGGCGACGACGGCCGTCAGCACCTCGAACTGACCTCAGTCACCGTCGCTGTGCAAATCGACGAGCGCATCGCCCGCACGCGCACCGACCAAATCTTCACTAACCACGCCGACTGGGAGGTGGAAGGCATCTACGAATTCACCCTGCCCGAAGAGGCGATCATCACCGACCTAGTGCTGTGGATCGGCGACAAGCGGATACAGGGAGAGGTTCTCGAAAAAGAAGAGGCGCGCCGCACGTACGACGATATTGTGGGCCGCCGCATCGACCCAGCCCTAATCGAGCAAGTAACCCCCAATCAATTCCGCCTGAGCATCTTCCCCTTTCCGGCCAAGGGCAGCCGCCGCGTCGAATTCGAGTACATGCAACTCCTCGAATCCCACAGCGGCCGCCTCGACTACACCTTCCCGCTGGCCCCCGAGACCGACCAGCCCCTACAAATGGAGCTATTCGTGCTGCGGGCACAGGTGCGCAGCCAGCACGCCTTTGAGGTGACGACCTCGGGACTGTCGCGACTCACCGAGGTAGATCGGCCCGACGCGCACCGCGCCAACATCTTCTTCGGCGACGAGCAGATAAAGCCCCGGGAGGACTTCACCCTGACCATTCGCCAGACCGACGACCGGCCCAAGCCAAGCGTACTCAGCTTTGCGCCACGAGCAAACGACGACCTAGGCTACTACGCCCTGTGGCTGCCGCCCCTGCCCGAGTTGACCCAAGGCGGTCCCCTGCCGCGCAGCCTGACCTTTGTCATCGACATTTCGTCGAGCATGCAGCAGGGCAAGCTCCAAGCCGTCAAAGGCGCACTTGTCGCAGCGATCGACGCGCTGGACTCAGCGGATCTGTTCAACATTGTCGTCTTCACCCACCGGGCCGACTCCTTTGCCGCCGCCCCAGTGCCCGCCGATCCAGACAACAAGAAGGCGGCCACCGCCTTCATCAACCAGCAAGATGCCCTCGGCGTGAGCAATTTTGAGGCGGGCTTGGGCCGCGCCATGCAGCAGGCCTTTCCCGCAAACCGAGTCAACCACGTCATCTTCCTCACCGACGGTCTACCCACCCTCGGCGAACTCGAGCTAGAGCCTTTGAGCGAACTGGTGGGTCAGTGGTCCGCCGGCCAAGCGCGCCTGTTCACCATCGGCGTAGGTCGGGACGTGGATCAGGGTTTCTTGACCGGCTTGGCCGAAGAGCACCGAGGGGAGGCGTATTTCCTCTCGGAAGAAGGCGATATCGAGGCGGCACTCCAAGAACTGTTTGAATCCTTCACCTTTCCCATCCTGCTACTTGACGAGTTGAGCTTTGACCAAGTGGAAATCCACGACGTCCACCCGCGTGGGCTGGAAACTCTCGCCGCTGGCCGCGAACTATTCCAAGTGGGCCGCTACCGGGGCGGCGGTACCTTCACGTTGAGCTTGATCGGCCACGTGGGGGAAGAAAACGTGAGTGTGGACTTTCCGCTGGAGTTTACCCAGAACGATGTCTCGGGCAGACTGATTCCCCGGCTGTGGGCTTACCAGAAAATCCAAGCCCTCGAAGAGCAGATCGCCCGCTTTGGCGAGCAACAGGAACTGCTCGACGACATCCTGGCGCTGGGCTTAGAATATCAGCTCGTGACGCGGCGCACCTCGCTGTTTGCCCCAGACGACGGCGTCGAGGTCAATCCCGAACCGCGCGATGAGTTGGCGTTCGGCGACTTCGGCGACTCATTTGGCACGACAAACATCAACGACGCCCGCCCGACAACTCACTGGTTGGGCCGCGACTTCGTGCTGCAGGACGAAGTGTGGATTGATATGGCGTACCAGCCGGGTATGCCCAAGGAGTTGTACGAAGGTCGCACCTATCAGCCAGCCGAGCTAGCCAACTTTGCCCGGCTGGGCCAAGCTATGTTAGTGGTGGTGGAAGAGCAGGCCTACGAGATCCCCGCGAACGCCCAAGGCAGCCGGCCAGTGCTCTTACAAAACGCCCCCAACCCCTTCAATGCCTCCACGGTGATCTCCTTCCTGATACCGTTCCGTCTGGCCAACGAGGCGACTCGCCTGAGCATCTATAACTTGACCGGCCAGCTCGTGCGCGTGTTGCAGTTCGAGACGCTACAAGCCGGCGAGCACAGCCTGAGTTGGGACGGCCGCGACAACTTAGGCCGCGAAGTAGCCAGCGGAGTGTACATCTATCGGCTGGATGTAGGCGAGTGGGCCGTACATCGGCGCATGTTACTGCTGCGCTGAGGAGCAATCGCCAGTCCCGGTAAACGCGAAAAAGCGCCCGATGCTGCCGGAGCATCGGGCGCTTTTTTGGATTCTCCCCTTTGCAACCTCAAAGTTCAGGCGTCGATATAGGGGATGTCGTACTGTTTGAGGCGTTCGTCTCGTGTCACCAAGATCAAATTCTCCACTTTCGCCTGCGCCGCTTGTATGCGATCAAAGGGATCCTGATGGATCGAAGGCAAGGAGATCACGGCCGAGGCGTGCGCCAGAGTGATGGGCAGTGGTTGAAAGCGCTCTTCCTCTAAGACTTCTTCCAAGTTGTCCGGCGCTTTCAGCCGACCTAGCGCCTTCTTGATGGCTATCTCCCAGGCGACTGCCGCGCTGATAAAAACCGCATTCTGACCTTGGCTGATAGCGCCCCGGGCGGCCGGAGCAAGGAGTGTGGGGTCGTCGAGCCACCACAATAGCACATGGGTGTCTAGGAGAAGATTCACGGCTGTTCGCCCTCAAAGGCCGTAGCTATTTCTGCGGGCAATTCGTCGAAGTCGTCCTCCATTGCGACTTGGCCCCGCCACTGCCCTCCCTGGCGGGGCTGGACAGGTCGTTCGTACGGAACGAGTTTGGCCACTGGCTTGCCAGCCCGGCCGATGACGATCTCCTCTCCTTGGAGCACCCGTTCGACCAGTCTGGAGAGCTGTGTTTTAGCTTGGTGGATATTGGTAATATGCATGGATCTGCCTCCTTATGACTTAGCTAAACTTAGTTTATTATCGAAGTATGTCAAGCCAACCCAAAGAGCTATCCCTCGGGGGAAGGAACCTCTTTATACACCTATCTATTTAATTGGAGATTCTTTTAGCTGTGGCATTTCGCCGACGTTAAAGGAAGCCAGTTCGGCGGTAGGCTAGTGCTCTTTGATGCTGCCCACCTGGATCTCGATGTCTTCGCGGTTGGCCACCCGCTCTAGCCGCCCATCGCGGATCCAAGCCATGCGGTCGGCGGCCGTGAGCATTTTGTCGTCGTGGGTCACGGTAATGATCGTCGTCCCCATCTCCTGTTGCAGGCTCTTCATGTAGTTGATGATCTCCTGACCGGTGTTGCTGTCGAGATTGCCGGTCGGCTCGTCGGCGAGGATGATGCGCGGCTTGTTGACAAAGGCGCGGGCAATGGCGACGCGTTGCTGTTGACCGCCCGATAGCTCGGAGGGGATGTGGTGCGCCCGATCGCCTAGCCCGACGATCTTCAAACACTCCATGGCCCGCCTCTCGCCCTCGGCCGTGGTCATACCGGCAAACACAGTGGGCAGCGACACGTTCATCAGCGCGCTCATCACCGGCAGGAGATTGTAGGTCTGGAAAATGTACCCCAGCTCAAAGCAGCGCACCGCCGCTAGCTGTTGCACGTTGAGCGAGGCCAGATTGACGCCTTCGATGAGCACCTCGCCGCCGGTGGGCGTCTGCAGGGCACCGATCATGTTGAAAAGCGTGCTCTTCCCCGATCCAGAAGGCCCCATAATGGCAAAAAACTCGTTTTCGTACACCTGTACGGTCAAACCGCGCAGCGCGTGGACATGGGTCGATTCGTCGCGGTTTTTGGCATTGTAAACCATCTTGACTTCTCGAACATCGACGATCACATCGCGACCATTTGACATAATGTGCTCCTACTATTTGATGTTGCTGCTGCAAGACCGGATCAATCTAAAATAGACCTCGCCGCAGGTCAACATTTGTCGGCACCTGTCAGCTCACCTGCTGCTCCTTGATCCGCGTGATTTCATCGCGCAGATGCGCGGCCTTCTCAAACTCCAAGTTGGCCGCCGCGGCCTTCATCTGCTGCTCCAAATCGGCGAGCAGTTCCTCTTGGTCTTCTATTTCTTGGTAGTTGATCGTCGGCTCGGCTGCCAATTCAGGCGCAAGGCCGCGCACGCTTTCGAGCACTGAGGTCGCCTGAATAATCTCTTCCCGGCTGCGGTATATAGTCTCCGGCACAATGGCGTGCTCGGCGTTGTACGCCTCCTGTTTGTGGCGGCGGCGATAGGTCTCGTCAATGGCTCTCTGCATGGAATTGGTGACGTGGTCGGCGTAGAAGATCACCTTGCCAGCGGCGTTGCGGGCCGCGCGGCCAATGGTTTGGATCAGCGCGGTCTCCGAGCGCAGAAATCCCTCCTTGCTGGCGTCGAGCACGGCCACCAGCGAGACCTCGGGCAAATCCAGACCTTCGCGCAGCAGGTTGATCCCCACCAGCACGTCAAACTCCCCCAAGCGCAAATCGCGGAGAATCTCGACGCGGTCCAACGTCTCAATGTCTGAATGCAGATAGCGCACCCGGATGTCGAGTTGTTCAAAATAGTCGGCGAGGTTTTCGGCCATGCGCTTGGTCATAGTCGTGACCAAGACCCGCTCGCTTCTTTCGGCCCGCTGCCTGATCTCCTCGACGAGGTCGTCGATCTGCCCCTCTTGCGGCCGCACATCAATGGAGGGATCAACCAATCCCGTGGGCCGGATCACCTGCTCGACCACCACGCCGCCCGATTGCTTCAGCTCGTACTCCGCTGGCGTGGCCGACACAAAGACCGTCCATCCCATCCGCTCCTCAAATTCCTTGAACACCAGCGGCCGATTGTCGTAGGCCGACGGCAAGCGGAAGCCGTGTTCGACCAAGGTCTCTTTGCGCGAGCGATCCCCGCGAAACATGCCCCGGATTTGTGGCACAGTAACGTGCGACTCGTCGATAAAAAGCAGGTAATCCTCGGGAAAGTAATCGAGCAACACATACGGCGCGGAACCCGGCTGGCGGCCGTCCATGTAGCGCGAGTAGTTTTCGATCCCCGGACAGAAGCCGACCTCGCGGATCAGTTCCACGTCGTATTTGGTGCGCGTCTCCAGCCGATGCGCCTCCACCAGCTTATTTTCGGTGCGCAGGTCGAGGAGGTGATGCTCCAGCTCGACGAGGATTTGCTCGCAGGCTTGCTCCGTCCGCTCCTCGTCGGTCACGTAGGCTTTGGCCGGGAAGAGGCTGACGTGTTCGCGCGGCTCCAACACCTCGCCAGTGAGCGCGTCGATCAGGTAAATGCCCTCGATCTCATCGCCAAACATCTCAATGCGCACGGCGCGGTCTTCCGACCCCGGCACGATCTCGACGATATCGCCCCGCACCCGAAAGCAGCCGCGTTGCAACTCGAAATCATTGCGGCTGTAATAAATGTCGATTAGGGCGCGCAAAATGTCGTCGCGCTCGACTTGCTCGCCCCGCCGCAGGGAGACCTTCTGCTCGTCGTATTCGCGGGGCGAGCCAATGCCGTAGATACACGAGACCGTGGCGACGACGACCACATCGCGGCGCTGCAACAACGAGGTGATAGCCTTGAGCCGCAAGCGGTCAATCTCCTCGTTGCGCTCGACCTCCTTCTCGATATACGTGTCCGTGCTCGGCTTGTAGGCTTCGGGCTGGTAGTAGTCGTAGTAGCTGACGAAATACTCGACCGCATTGTCGGGGAAATATCCCTTGAGTTCGCCGTAGAGCTGGGCGGCCAGCGTCTTGTTGTGCGAGATGACCAAGGCCGGCATCTGCAATTCCTCGATGACGTTGGCCATGGTGAAGGTTTTGCCGCTGCCGGTCACGCCCAAAAGCGTCTGGCGGGCGTGCTGCTGTCGCACGCCCTCAACTAGCTCGGCGATAGCTTGGGGTTGGTCGCCAGCGGGCGAGTAATCGGAAACCAGTTTGAACTGATCCATGCCTCCTCCTTGCTAGCGGCCAATCTAGCCGGATGGCAGCACCCTGTCAATGTGCCGCGTTCATATTAATGACATGATAGCACGAATTACTGCCATCCTGTCGCCATAATCTATTTTATAAATTGTCCGTTTTTCGCCGTATTCTCTTGTAAAACAGTATGTTATTTATATTTAGTACATTGCGGCACGTATCTTGCTTTATTTATATGGGCGTCGCAGCCATAAACAGTCCGGCCATGCGCGCCTTAACACATCAACCCAATCCAAACCTTGGAGAAAAAAACAATGGCTAAAGTCATCGGCATTGACTTAGGTACCACCAACTCGTGCGTGGCCGTCATCGAAGGCCAAGACGCGGAAGTCATCGCCAATTCCGAAGGGGGCCGCACCACGCCCTCCATGGTCGCCTTCACCAAAGACGGTGAGCGCCTCGTCGGCCAAACCGCCAAGCGCCAAGCCGTCACCAACCCGCAAAACACGGTCTATTCGATCAAGCGCTTCATGGGCCGCCGCTACGGCGAAGTGTCCAACGAGATAAGCGAAGTTCCCTACGAAGTGGCCTCAAGCGGCCGCGACATGGCCGTGGCTAAAATCGACGGTAAGGAACACACGCCGCCGGAAATCTCGGCCATGATCTTGCAAAAGATGAAGCAGACAGCCGAAGACTATCTGGGCGAAGAAGTAAAACAAGCCGTCGTCACCGTCCCGGCCTACTTCAACGACTCCCAACGCCAAGCCACCAAGGACGCGGGCACCATCGCCGGCCTGGAGGTTTTGCGCATCGTCAACGAGCCAACCGCTGCGGCACTGGCCTACGGCTTGGACAAAGGCGGCACCAACGAGCAGATCGCCGTGTACGACCTCGGCGGCGGCACCTTTGACATTTCCATCTTGGAACTAGGCGACGGCGTTTTCGAGGTCAAATCCACCAACGGCGACACCCACCTCGGCGGCGACGACTTCGACCAGAAGATCATCGACTGGCTCGCCGAGGATTTTGAAAAGACCGAAGGCATCGACCTACGCCGCGATCCCATGGCCCTGCAGCGGCTCAAGGAAGCGGCTGAAAAAGCCAAAATCGAGCTGTCTTCCGCCACTGCGACCGAGATCAACCTGCCGTTTATCACCGCTGATCAAACGGGTCCGAAGCACTTGCAAACTAGCCTGTCCCGCGCCCAGTTTGAGCGCTTGGTTGACGACCTAATCGAGCGCACCAAGGCCCCCTGTCAGCAGGCTCTCGCCGATGCCGAGCTACAGCCCAGCGAAATCGACCAAGTGATTCTGGTCGGCGGCTCGACGCGCATCCCCAAAATCCAAGAGACCATCCAAGCCATCTTCAACAAAGAGCCGAACCGCAGCGTCAATCCCGACGAGGTCGTGGCCTTGGGCGCGGCCATCCAAGCTGGCGTGCTGGCTGGCGATGTCGACGACATCCTGCTGCTCGACGTCACACCGCTTTCGCTGGGTATCGAGACCATGGGCGGAGTGATGACGCGGCTGATCGACCGCAACACCACCATCCCCACCAAGAAGAGTCAGATCTTTTCCACGGCCTCGGACAACCAGCCTTCAGTGGAAGTCCACGTGCTGCAAGGCGAGCGCGAGTTCGCCAACGACAACCGCACCCTCGGCCGCTTCCACCTAGACGGCATTCCCCCGGCCCCGCGCGGCATGCCTCAGGTCGAGGTGACCTTTGACATCGACGCCAACGGCATCCTCAATGTCGCGGCCAAGGACAAGGGCACCAACAAGGAGCAATCCATCCGCATTGAGTCGTCCTCGGGCCTGAGCCAAGAGGAAATCGACACCATGCAGAAGGACGCCGAAGCCCACGCCGATGAGGACAAACAGCGCCGCGAGGCCGTCGATCGCCGCAATGAGGCCGACCAGCTAATCTACGCAACGGAAAAATCGCTGGCCGACTACGGCGACAAGCTAACCGACGCCGACAAGAAAGGCGTTGAGGACGCAGTCGCCGCGCTCAAGCAAGCGCTCGAAGGCACGGACGACGAGGCCATCGCGCAGGCCATGACCGCGCTGCAACAGGCGTCGCACAAGCTAGCCGAGGAAATGTATAAGGACGCCCAAGCCCAACAGGCCCAAGGCGAGCCAGCGCCGGAAGGTGCCGCCGATCAGCCGCAAGGGGGCGGGGATTCAGAGCCGGTGGACGCGGACTTCAAGGTTGTGGACGAGGATAAGAAGTAGGCTTCCCTACCGTGCGCCTATTGGCATTTCTTTTTGGGTTCGGTATCCCCGCGGCGGCTTTTGCCCAACTCACCATTACAGGGGCGGTCACCGATGAACGCGGCGAGCCGCTGCCGGGTGCCAGCATTGGCGTCGTGGGCACCACCATCGGCACCACCGCCGATGCCGACGGCCAGTTCGCCCTCGTCCTGCCGTTGCCAGCGGCGGAAGTCCTGCTCGAAGCGCGGTTTGTGGGGTACCAATCCGCGCAACGCGCCATCCGCCAAAACGACGGCCTGACGACCGTTGTTTTTCAGCTTGCCGTAGATGCCTTGCAATTGGACGAAATCGTCGTCACCGGTCTTTCCGCTGCCACCAGCAGAAAGCAACTAGGCCATGCCATTTCCACTGTCAGCGCCCGACAGTTGACAACGGCCGGCACCTCGGCCCTCGACAAAGCCCTGACCGGCAAATTGGCCGGTGCGCTCGTGCAGCAAAATTCGGGCAATCCAGCCGGCGGTGCGACCGTCCGCTTGCGCGGTACTAGTACCGTGTTGGGCGACGCCGATCCGCTCTATATGGTGGACGGCGTCGTTGTCAACAACAGCTCGCCCGAACTCATCCGCCTCGGCGGCGGGGCGCAAAACCGCCTCGGCGATCTTAACCCCAACGATGTAGAGCGCGTGGAGGTCGTCAAAGGCGCGGCGGCCGCCGCCCTGTACGGCTCGCGCGCCAACAATGGCGTCGTGCAGATCTTTACCAAGCGCGGCTCATTGGGCAAGCCGCAGCTCACCTACACTTCTCGTTTTTCAACCGCCCAAGTGCGCAAAACGCTTGCGGTCAACAAGGCACCTGTTGACAACAACGGCGACAAAAATCCCGACGGCTCGGACGTGCAGCGCTTCGATCACCAAGATTTCATTTTTCGCCGCGCCGCTGGCACCGAGCACTACGTCTCGGTATTGGGCGGGGCCGGCCGCACCCGCTACTTTGCCTCGGGATCGTACCTAGCAGACCAAGGCGTGGTTGCCAATAGTTCGTTTCGGCGCATGGGAGGGCGCACGCGCATCGATCAAGAATTGTCGCCTTGGGCCACGTTGTCCGTGGGCGGCCATTTCTCATTTAGCAACAGCAACGACGTTCCCAACGGCGGATTAAACTCAAACTACGGGGCATTGACGGGTTTTATTTTTGGCCCCAATACCTACGACCCCACGCCCGATCCCACGACCGGCGCGTACCCCAACCAAGGCGTTCTCGCCAACCCATTAGAGGTCATCGACCGCTATGATTTTACGCAAGAAGTCTCGCGCTATATAGGCTATGCCCAACTCAATCTCGCCCCGCTATCTCGCTTGAGCATCGACTATACGTTGGGGCTTGACACCTACGATCAAACGGCCCTTGCATTTATCCCGGCTAGAACCTCCGCGCCGGGCTTGGCAAACGGCTTTGCACGCCGCGCCACCTTCGACTTTCTCCAACTCAACAACGACATCCACGTCCGCTACCAGCAGGACATAGCACCCAACGTGCAATCGACCCTGCTAGTCGGCGGAACCCTGCAATACGAAAAGGGGGCAACCTTTAGCGCGGAGGGCAAGGACCTAAGTCCAGTCGCCCAAACCGTGTCGAGCGGGGCGACCGTCGTGGCCAGCGAATTCAGGAGCGAGAAGGCCCTGTACGGCGGCTTTGTGCAGCAAACTGTGGCGTTTTCCGATCAACTGTTTCTCACCGGCGCGGCCCGCGTCGATGCCTCTTCGGTCTATGGCAAGGACCAGCGCTGGCAATTTTATCCAAAGGCCGGCGCGGCCTATCTCATTTCAAAAGCCAGCTTCTGGCAAAACAGCGCCCTAGACGACGTGTTTGCAGACTTCAAGCTACGCGCTTCCATCGGCACATCTGGCGGTCAAACCGCCATTGGTCCGTTTGACCGCTTTACCAATTACAATGCTTCCTCGTACAATGGCCGCCCCGGCCTAGTTCCCAGCACCCAACTCGGCGGGACGATCAAACCCGAGCGCCAGCGAGAAATCGAAGTCGGCGCGGATGTTGGTTTTTGGTCCAATCGCCTCGGCGTGGAACTCACGTATTACGATCAACATATCGACGATTTATTGTTGATGCGCACGTTGTCCCCCTCCACCGGCCATGCGCGGGTTTTGCAAAATGTCGGCATCATGAGCAACAAGGGGTGGGAGTTGCTCGTGCGCATTATTCCTCTAATGCGTTCCCATCTCCGCTGGGAATCGACCTTGACGTATGCGACCAACAAAAACCGCGTCGATGGTATCGAAGGCGGGCGTTTGATCCTGCCCAATTCGTTTTCGCAAGTCTCGGCCATCAACGGCAACCCCCTCGGCGTGTTCTTTAGCACGGCCTTCGCCCGCGATGCCAACGGCCACATCGCCCTCGACGAAGACGGCCTGCCCATGCGAGCGGCTGAGCGCAAAATCATCGGCGACCCCAACCCGGATTTTACCGCTTCTTGGATCAATGAGTTCGCCGTGGGGCGGCGCTGGTCGGTGCGCGCCCAATTGGACGCGGTCGTAGGGGGCGATGTGTTTAACTTTACCCGGCGCTTGGCCGCCCTAAGTTCATTTGGCGTGTTGACAGACTACGAACGCGAATTAAACGGCGAACTACCAGCCGGCTACAATGCGCGCGTCTTCCGCATTTTTGAACACTGGATCGAAGACGGCTCCTTTGTAAAACTGCGCGAGTTATCTGCGTCGTATCGCTGGCAGCCTGCGTTTTTGGGCACCAGCAGCGTTCAGTTGAGCTTAGTGGGACGCAATTTGTTTTCCCTCGACAACTACAGCGGCTACGATCCAGAAACCAATGTCGCAGGCCAGCGCACGGCCGTGCGCGGCTTTGACTTTGTCGAAGTGCCCATTCCGCGCAGTTTCTCCATGCGCCTCAGCCTGCACTACTGAGCAACCGAGGACAAGCAAGGCGATGAAAGCGACTTTTTGCGGGCTATTTATAGTAGGTGGGCTGCTTTGGGGCTGCGATTTGAACGTCGCCAATCCCAACCAAGCGTTCGAAGAGCAGGTGTTGACCACCAGCGACGGCATCAAAGCGCTGGCCATTGGTATGCAGCGCAGCTACGCCAGCAACAACGTCGATGCGTACGTGCGCCATCCGGCCATCACCAGCCGCGAGCTGGCGGCTAATACGACATTTTCCAATCTCCTAGAACTGGAAGACGGACTCGCGGCGCTGTCGGGTTCCAACAGCGCCATCGGCAGCATTTGGTCCCGCTCCTACCGCGTCATGGGCATGGCCAACGACTTGATCGCCAACGCACCCGAGGTGCCGCTGGCCGCGGGCACGCGCAGCGGCATAATGGCACTGGCGCATTTGTACAAAGCAAAGTGCTTGGGATTCGTCGCGCAGGCTTTTGCCCACGCGCCCATAGACGTGCAGGCCGATGGGCAAGCGCCGTTTAGGCCGCGTGAAGAGCTTTTCGCCGCAGCCATTGGCTCGTTGGACCGCGCCCTCGAAACCGCCACTTCCACGCCGCCATCCGACGAATTCAATGCGGACATATTGGGCGAGGGTTTTGATCTGATCAACACCATACGCGCCTATCGAGCGCGCTACCACTTATTTACCGGAAATTATCAAGCGGCGCTCGACGCCGCCGATGCCGTCGATCCAGCAGCGACCTCGGTCTATATGTACGACGCAGAAAACGAGAATCCCCTGTACGCGCAGGTCGTCGTGGCGGACGACTACGCCCCGCGCGACCACTTTGGCCTGAGCAGCACCGAAAGCGGCGATGCGCGGCTGGCCTTTTACACCGCGCCGAGTGAGCGGACGAGCAACCCCAACGACTTTCCCATTGAGGATTTGGCTGGCTTTTGGCACTCGGCCACGTCGCCTATTCCGGCCTATCTGCCCGGGGAAATGGCCCTGACGCGCGCCGAGGCCCACGCCATGTTGGGCAACATCGACGCGGCCATCGCTGAAATCGACGCGGTGCGCACCAAAACGCCGGCCGATGATCCCTATGGCGTGGGGGCTGCGCTGCCGCCGTACAGCGGCCTGCAATCACTTGAAGCGGTGTTGAACGAAATTTTTCGCCAGCGGCGAGCCGAGCTTTTTCTGCACGGCACCGGCTGGGAAGACAGCCGACGCTTGGGGCAACCTGGCCCGTCGGCCGATATGTTTGAACGCAATCGAGATTTCTATCCCTACGCCGACCAAGAGCGCTTGAACAACTCCAACACCCCGGCCGACCCGGCGCAATAAAAAGATCAGAGATCAAACCAGAAATCTCTCTACGGAAGGACAGCGCGGAGTTGCAAACAGTGGCGATAGTCATTGGCCCAATCGACGAATACTGCATCGTCGGATAGTTGTCCCCGACTGTACTGGTCAAAAAACTCTTCCGAATCCATCTTCTGCTGATTTTCGTAGGTACTCAACCGCTTGGTCACGGCAATGAGCGCGTCAATGGGCGAAGTATATTGGATGGTCAGGATCATCGTTCCTCCTACTGGCGTTATTTGAGCAATCCCGCAGCAAATTTCTTACCGCTATCTACCGACATACGAGCACCGCCGGACATGTGTTCACTGCTGTGCAGGATGCCGATATGCCCTTGGAGGAAGTCCGCCAGTGTTCCTTGCGCCTCTAACGGTCCCATCTGCTGCTCGTGCTGAACATAGTGCTTGAGCCACAGTTGGAATTGCTCGTTCAGCGTAGTGTGCTCTTTCGCGGCGCGTTGATTCGCCGCTTCGATCAGATGCTCGTCGGCACTCAGCGTTATGTTTTTTATTTTTCCAGCTTTCTCTGACTGATTCATCCGGTCTTTCTATCTGCGTTGGACGCTCGTACGTCTTCGGCTAGAGCCACTCTACGGGCCGGGTAGCGTACGTACTTCAGACCCGACTCGGCCTGTTGTTCTCGGAGTTTTCGGAAAATCTCCTTAATGTCGTAGCCGCACTGAGCGGCGAGTTCGTCTCGTATTGAACGAACTTCAGCTACAATAGGGTCATTTTTCATCGTCGATGTTCTCCATCAATTCTTCAGGGGTGCAGATTACGGGAGACTCGAAACCAGCCTGCCGACAGACAGACTCGATCTGCGGCCTTGTCACCGCGTTGGCGATGTGCCGGAAGTTCCAAGTAACAAGGTACTCGATACCGTTGGCTGCTGCGATAGCGATATGCGCGGCATCTCGCATTGCGGCCTCGGGTACGGCGCTGGCACTGACCAGCCTTTCGGCTAATTCTTGCGCTTCCGCGGTAGCGTCGAGTAGTGCAAGTGAAGCGAGCAGGGTGAGCCGGGCGCGGACCGCATCAGGGTCGCCTGCACCAGCCTCTTCGCGGACCAATTCGGAGATGACCAACTCGAATCTTTCCGATGCGGTAGCCCACCAGTCGCGGGTACTCTGCTGATGTCCAGCAATAACTACGTCACGCGCCGGGCGAGCAGTCAGGTAGCTGATGACCGTGGTTTCGATGTATACACGTGGTTTCATCAGGTTTCTGCTCTCTCACACCCGAAACACCTTCATCACCTCGTCCCCCAAGTGATTGATCACCTTCACCGCTATCCTACCTGACGTCGGCTTGGCAAAGGGTCGAGAGGTGTCGCTGTGGAGGGTTTCCCAGGCTTCTTGGTTGATCTCGGCTTTGAGCGTCGTCCTCAGCGATTTGTACGGGTCGCTAGCGCCGAGGAAGTAGGCGTGGCGGACGAAGAAGCTTTCCTCGTTGTAGTCGGTATCGACGAACCAGCAGGCGATGCCGTCGGCGCTGTCGCTGCGGATTTCGCCGGTGTTGGGGTGGAATACGTCCACGCCGTTGACCTTGACTTGGATTTGGCTGTCTTCCGCGTCGAGGATGTCGATGTCCGGTTCGCCGAAGATGACGAAGAGGTTGCCTTTGCCGGTGTTTTTGAGGTCATCGGCCATGTGGAGGTCGGCGTTCATGCGGGCCTTGAGGACGGGGACGCGGCCGAGTTTGTTGAACTCCGAGGCGTGGGCGTCGTAGTTGAAGGCGCAGGCGACCAGCACGTCGAAGTCGGCGTCCGCGGCCTCGCGCACCGCTGATACGAGATCGGGGCGGGAGACGGTGCCGAATTCCGGGCCGACGAAGATGCCTGCGCGTTTTTCAGCGCCCGAGTCGGCGTTGCCTTCGACGTAGGTTCCCTCGGCGCAGACGTGGTAGCCGGGCCAAGGTCTGATCCCGGAAAACGAGATGCGATCGTCTTTGTGCGCCTGTTGGACGCCGGAGGTTTTGAGATTGTCGAGGATCATCTCGGCGAAGTCCTGCTTTTCGCCGTACCCTAACTTGGCTTCGGCGACATTGTCGATGAGTTCGTCGTTTTCATCGACGCCTAACAGGCGGTGCGGCGACAGACTTTCTACGGTGAAGGGGCCGGCGACGCGGACTTTTTTGTTGTCTTCGTAGGGCTTGTCGTAGAGGTATTCGTAGTCGGCCTTGGCGGCGATGGAAGCGTCGATTTCCTTTTGCCGGGCGATGCGCTGTTCCCACCAATCCGCGTGAATTCTTCTGACCTCCTCGGGCCAAGCGTCGTCGGCGTCGCGGGGGATTTCCCATTCCTCGTAGGATGTGCCGAGTGCGTCGTTTAATTCCGCCCGCAGCGGCTCCAGCGTTTCTTGGAATTTCTCATAGATTACGTCGATTTCGGCGTTGTTGGCGATGGACTTGAGGGTGATGTGGGGGACGCGCTCGTACACGAAGCCTTGGCGGATGTCGTTGTACGTGGGCGCTTCCGAGGGGACTTTACGGACCAGCTCAGCTTCTTTGATTTGGCCGTCGCGGCTGTCGGCGAGCAGGTAGTAGGGATAGCGCGCGCCCATGACGCGGGCGCGGGCGAGCGCGAGGGCGACGCGGGAGGTGTCGATGGTGATCCAGCGGCGACCCCACTGCTCGGCGACGTACGCGGTGGTGCCGGAGCCGCAGGTGGGGTCGAGGACGAGGTCGCCGGGATCGGTGGTCATTAGGACGCAGCGTTGGATGACCTTTATAGTGGTTTGGACTACATAGAATTTTTCATCGCCATATCCGCCTGTTCCTGTATCTGTCCAAATGTTTAGAAGTGGCATAACTGAGAAGTCGCTGAGAAACCTAACATGACTCAACGACCTTCCAGTTCCCGTATATAGTCGGTCTGCTCGATTAAGTCGCTCAATGGATTCTGGGCTGGTTGACCAATAGCGGCTACCCGGAAGAAACTGCCGACCTCGAAAATTAATAGCCTCTCTGCCTCTGCTATACTCGTGACTGGAAGTTAGATTATCTGGACGACACAATTCCTCAATTGTATAATCCGATTGATTTTTTATACGCTTGAAATGACCACCTGCTAATCGAATCCATTTGTATTGTTCCGAGCCAGGTTCACCAATGTCTTTTGAAAGATGGAGTTGTCTGAACTTGATTGAGTCCTTGTTTCTGCAAAACCATATGATGTAATCAGAGACACTTGAAATTGCTAAATCAGTTTGGACAGCAGTCTTTTTTACAGTAATGATGGATACAAAGTTCTCTGCCCCAAACACCTCGTCCATCAACGCCCGCACCCGATGCACATTCTCGTCCCCAATCTGCACAAAGACCGACCCGCTCTCCGCCAACAAATCTCGCGCCACCGTCAGCCGATCCCGCAAATACGTCAAATACGAATGAATCCCATCCCGCCACGTATCCCGAAACGCCTTCACCTGCTCCGGCTCGCGGGTAATGTGCCCGGCGTTGCCGTCCTTGACGTCGCGGCTGGTCGTTGACCACTGAAAGTTGGAGTTGAACTTGATGCCGTAGGGCGGGTCGATGTAGATGCACTGCACCTTGCCGCGCAGCCCCTCCCGCTCCGCCAGCGACGCCATCACCTGCAAGCTATCGCCTAAAATCATCCGATTCGACCAGTTGGCGTCGTGCTGGTAAAACTCCGTCTGCGCGTCCGCGCTCGGCAGCCCATTGAAATCCGCGAACAAATCCGTCTGCAAGTTAGCTTCGCCGTCCCCCGTCTCCTTGCTCCGCTGCCGCAAATCGTCAATCAACACCTTCGGATGCACCTTCTCCTGAATGAACAGCGGCGGCGCTTGCACCACCAAATCCGACCAGTTCTGCTCATCCTTCCCGCGCCAAACAAGCTGCGGATCGAGATCCCGATTGCGCCGCTCATACGCAACCTTAATCGGATTCCGGTCGTCCTCCGCCATCACCGCCTGATACTCAGCCGTGGGAATATTCTTCCGCGATGCGTCCTCGTGCCGCAGAGTTTCAACAGTCTTGGTCGATTTTCGTTTTGCCATTGATTGCAGTCTCTCTACTAGATTACAAATTGGAGACGCCACAAACCTCGACGGACAGACAGCCTTCGACGGCCTCGTAGAGGTTGGTCAGCAACTCTTCAAAGGATTCCCCTTGCGTCGCGCATCCGGGGATAGAGGGTACTTCCGCCCAATATCCACCTTCTTCCGCTTTATGGATCACAACTTTCAGTTTCATGGCTTCCTCACTTTTCTCGGGCGTTTAGGCGGCAAAGAAACCACTCTTCTTTTGCCCAGCCTCTGCTTCTCTTGTAAGTCTCGACAAATCGCATCTAGGTCATAATTGAATCTCTTAGCATACGCATCGCGTGCTTTACGAACTTCTTCGACGATTGGGTCTGGTTGCATGATTTTACTCGGGGTCCTTGTTGGTCGTATTCAGCAGGTTTCTCAATTCGGGCAGCAGTTTCGGAATCGCGTCTTGAATAATTGTCCAGATGATATTGTTACTGATGCTCAGATAGCTGTGAGCCAAGCGGTTGCGCGCCCCCACAATCGCATGCCAAGGAATGTCTGGGTACGCCTCACGCACCTCGCTTGGGATATGGGTTGCTGCCTCGCCGATCAATTCCAGATTGCGCAGGGTGGCGTCATAGGTGAGTTCATCGGCGATGAACGCATCTTGGTCCAAGCCCTCGGTATAGGACAGCACCTTTTCACTGAATTCGATCATATCCTGAATGTAGAAACGCCATTCTCGCGCTCCTTGCTCAGCATTAGACATTGATCACCTCCCGCTCCACGTAGGGGCGTATCTCGACGCGCAGATCTTGGTTGGTTGCCAAGTCCACCGGTCGCCCTAGTAGGTCTTCCAAATAGCCTTGAGCGCCGAAATAGCGTTGCCAATTGGGGGGCACGTCGAACCGCACTAGGACGTCGACATCACTGTCGTCCGTAGCTTGGTCGCGGGCGAAGGAACCGAAAAGGGCAAGTTCAGTAACGCCAAAGCGTTGTGCAAGGGTCGCCTTGTGCGCTCGGAGCACGTTTAGGACTTCATCTCTGTTCATTTCTCCCTTATTTCCTTTTAATCGGTTCTACTCCGAGATCCCGGCAGATCTTTCTCGCCAACAAATCGTCGATTTCTCTGTGTCGTGGAATTGCAGAACGCCGATCACCTCGCTCATTGCGCCACCATGAGTGCCGTCTGCCTTCACGGATCATTTCGCATCTCTGTCGCCGAAGGTACTTCAGCAGTTCAACCCGCTTCATTCAATGATGACCTTTTCCTCCTGATAGTCGTCGCCCGCAGCCGCTAGCGCATCGCGCCGGTTGAATTCCAGTGCCTCTAAAAGCGTTTCCACAAGGCTTTGCTGCAATTTCTCATGTGTACGCTCCTGACAATTCACGCCGGGAACTTCCTCGATCCAACCAATCCACCATTCGCCACTGCGTTTCACAACGGCTGTATATTCCATGTTCGTTCCTTTCTCGATTGTGAGTTGGATGCCCCAAATATAACCGCCATTACAGTATCTGCCTAGGCCCGAAACCCCTCAACCAACCGATTAAACGCGGCGTCCATCCCGTACACATCAGTGAACTCGGCAAAAGCCCAGCGCCCGTAATCCCCGTGATTATTCACGCCAGGCACCCAATAGGTGTCCATGGTCGTCTTCTTGTCCTTGGCGTCTTCCCCCCGATAGCCCTTGATCTCGACGATCAAATTCAGCAGATCGTCGTCGCCACGACCATCATCAACGAGGACGATAAAGTCCGGCAGGTACGTCCGCATTTCCGACCCACGACGATAGGGTACCTCCAAGCCGAGATTGTGGTTCTTGACATAGGCTTTGACGTGCGGATGGGATTCAGCTACGCGGCAAAACTCGCCTTCCCAGTCGCTGTCGAGGACGAGCCAATTGATGTGACAACGGCGGGGATCAGCCTGCCAGCGGCTAGTCTTGGTCGTGTTGAAATTCACGTGGGCTGTCGAACCGACGGGATTGTACGGATCGAGCACCGCTTTGACTGGACGACGGTCGATTCCTTCGCGCGTGATGGCGGCAAAGATGCGCTCGCAGGCCGTGTCGGCCAGTTCCTGGTACATAAGTTGGGCGGGAAAGGTATCGCCCTTGCAGTCGAGGTAGCCATCGAGCCACTGTCTGGCGATGCGCTTGAGCTGACCGAAGAGATAGAGCTTAGGTTCTTCGCCCGGATCGCGGAACTTGGTGTAGAGCAGACGCTGAGTTAGATGAAATAGGAGAGTCGAGGTACGCAGATCGTTAGTGTGAACCAAATTGAGATCGACGCCCTCGCCGATAATGCCTTGATTCCTTGTCCTCGACGGACCAACCAGTTCAGGCGTCAGTTCCAACATTGAGTCCCTGTTAAACTCGGCCTTGAGCCGCTCTTCCGGCAATTCCACCCGATACCCAGCTACCCGAGGAAAACAAATCTCCAGCGCATCGCGTTCGGGCCGCACGGCTCGCACCTGAACGGTCTCTCGCGGCTGCTTCGGCGGAGCCACAACGGGCTTAGCCGTAAAGTCGAACGGAATGCCCAAGACATCCGCGTACTCGACATCGAACAAGCCGTCTTCGTTGAGATCGTAAGACTGCCGTCGCAACGCCCGGCCAATAACCTGCTCGCAAAGCAACTGCGTCCCAAAGGCACGCACGCCTAGCACATGGCTGACAGTATTCGCATCCCACCCTTCCGTAAGCATCGACACCGACACCACGCAGCGAATCGAATCCCCCAGCCGCCCCGGCTTGCCGACAGTATTCATAACCTCGCGGAGCAACTCTTGGTCGCTGATGTTCTCGGCCTGATGGAGGTCACCAGTGCGCTCGATAATCTCTCGCCGAAAGTGATCAATCTCGTCGGCAGCCATTTTGCGGAAGTTCCTATCGAGCGCGTCGCCAGATTCCAATTGTTCGCTGTCGATCAACAGCGTACGAGGCCGTGGGTACTGATTGCCCTGCTCGTCAAAATTGCGAAACAGTTCCAAGCGCCCGTTTACCAGCGTCGTCGAGCCATCGTCGTTCTCGCGGTGAAAGCCGGAGATATAGTCGTACACCAGCTTGGAGGTCGAGGTATTATTGCAGACCACGATGAAGCACGGCGGGACGACAATGCCCTCTTTCTCCATCAACTCAAAAGTTTTCTGATAATGTCCGTACAGGGCGTCCAGCGCGGTCTGTAGCTGTATAGGCAGACTGAGGGGATCGAGGGTCTTAGCCTTACCCCGCCCCTTCTTCGGCATGTCCGTGCGGATGTGTTCCCAGAGATTGCGGAACTTGGGCATGTCGCCGCCAGGAATGTTGTCGGCCACTGGCACGCGAGGCAATTTGACGATGCCGCATTCAATGGCGTCCATGAGCGAGAAGTCGCACATCGTCCAAGGAAATAACGTGCCTTCGGCATAGCCCGACCCGCGCAAAAAGAAGGGCGTCGCTGAAAGATCCATCACTCGGTTGATGCCCAATTTGTCGCCGACGATTTCCAACCCCGAAATCCACAGCCGCGCCGCCTCCGTGTTCTTTTCCGCTTCCCTTCTGTCATCTCCCTTGAACTCGTCTTCCTCCCCCTCGCCCGGCTTTTCTCGATAGCAGTGGTGCGCCTCGTCGTTGAGGATCAAGACGTTCTTCATACCCATGAGCTCGGGCATCACCCGCTGCAGCATTTGCCCCTCGGTCTCCAAGGTCGTCAGCGTCTCGCCCCGTCCCTGCAACAAGGAGCGACCACCCTTGGAAAGCTCCATGCGTTCGCGCAACTTGAAGGCGTGGTAGTTGGTGATGACGATCTTGGCCTTTTCCAAGTCGGGCAGCATGTCGTTCGGAACCAACTCGCGGCTTTGATAGTAACTGTCCGGGTCGTTCGGTTGCAGCACGCGCAAACGGTCCTTGATAGTGATGCCGGGCGTGACCACCAAAAAACCGCGCGTGAAGCGGCGGCTCTGGGGCCGACGCACCGAGTTGACGGTCTGCCAAGCAATCAACATCGCCATGACCGTGGTCTTGCCGGTGCCGGTCGCCAACTTGAGCGCCAACCGTGGCAGAGGCAGGTCTGGATTAGCGTTGTTGTTGGCGCTCTCCAGATGGTCGAGAAAGTCCCTACCAGATCGCGTGTTAGATGCAACTTCGGTAAGCCAGATAGCAGTCTCCACCGCTTCGACCTGACAAAAGAAGGGGCGAGTGCCACTAAAGCGGTGGTGCCGCCAGTGCTGAAGCAGGCGCGCCGTCTCTGGGGTCACCTGCCATTGGCTCGGGTTCGGCAGACCGCGCCAGCGGTCAACCTGCTGACGAACCCCGTTGATCGTCTGCATCAATTCGTATTGCTGATTATCTGTCTCAAGCTCTCTTGCAGCCTTGTCAAACACAAAGGAGGCTTGATTCGCAGATGATCCCCTTTGCTTCTTCGATGTCGGGACCGCCGAGATGAATGAGGCCCGTCTTCGGCTTTCAACGATCTGCTGCGTCGGCTGCCCAGTCTCGTCCAGTTCCCAATGCCGACTCGGGCGCTCGTAAGGCGAGTTGAGGACAGGCTGTTCAAAGAATAGATCAGTCAAAACGATACACCTCTTAGTTAGTGGTTAGTGATCAGTGGTTAGTGGCAAGCCCTCGCAACACCCTCGCCTATGGAACACTACTGGCCACTGATCACTAACCACTGGCCACTAACCCTGCGGCATAAACATCAGCTTAATCCCCTCTTGCCCCTCGGCCATGTCAAAAGCCCGCTGCCATTCGCTCAGGGCAAAGTGGTGGGTAATCAGCTTCTCGCTGGGAATAAAGCCCCGCTCGATCAGCCGCAGCGCCCGCTTCCAAGCCGGTCGCCGCTGCCCAATGCCGCCGGAGACCTGAAGCTCGTTGTAGGCGATCTTCTCAAAGTCGATCTCCACCGGCGCACCCGGCAGACCCATCTGGGAAAAGCGGCCCCGCTTGCGCACAAGTTCCAAGGCCAACCGCATAGCCGGTGCCACCCCCGCGCACTCGACCACTACGTCCGCACCATAGCCGCCAGTCAACTCGCGCACCCGCGCCACCGGATCGCAGGCCGTAATATCGATTGTATGTTGCACGCCCAGTTCCTCGGCCAGTTGCAGCCGCTCGGTATCCCGCTCCGTGCCGCAGAGAATCACCGTCCCCCCTTCGGCCAGCGCCACTAATGCCGAGAATAGCCCCACCGGCCCAGGCCCGGTAATGGCGACAAAGTCCCCAGCCGTCACGCCAGCCTGCTCAATGACCGAATGCACGCAGCAGGCCAACAACTCGGTCAGGGCACCAGCTTCAAACCCCACGCCCTCGGGCAGCTTGTGGACAAAAGTCGCATTGCAGTAAGGCGCGAAGCAGCCGTGGTGCCAGTAGCCCATGACTTTGCGCTCGGGGCAGAGGTTGTAGTGCTCGCTCAAGCAGTAGTCGCAGTCGCCGCAGATGTACACGCTCGGCTCGCCCGTCACGCGGTCGCCCACCTCGACGTGGTCGCCGACCTCCGCGCCCTTTTCCACCACCACGCCGCTGAACTCGTGTCCCATGACGACCGGCGTCTGGATGTTGTAGTTGATGGTATCGCGGTACACGTGCAGATCCGATCCGCAAATCCCAGTGGCCTGCACCTCGACTTTCACCTGATTGGGGCCGGGCGGCGCATCCGCTAAGTCGCGCAGCTCGACAAATCCGTCACCGCGCTGGTATTTGACCACTCCCTGCATTGCTATTCTCCTTCGGCTAATTTGAGCCGGTCACCCGCCTTGATCTCCCCGGTGGTGCGGATCACGCGCAAGCTGGCGAGTCGGGTGCTGATGATTTCAGCGACTTCGACGAGGGCGACAGACTCTTCAGGGTCTAGCCCCTCGGCCTTGATCCGCTCGTCGCCGGGATAGACGAAAAAGCGCAAGCGCGGCCGCACGCCGTGTTCGCTGCCGATATTGGCGTAGATGTCCTCGCTGTACACGGCAATGACCTCGGGCGCGTCGCCCTTGAACACCAAGCCCTCCGGCTCGAAAGCAGCAACCACCTTGTGCACCAACTCACCCACGGCTTCTACCGTCGCCTGACCCAACAAGGTTTGGCGGAACTCCTCCGAGCCAAACTCTAGCTCCTTCAATCCGGCAAATTGCAAGTCCTGCTCGCGCGGCTTGCCCAACAAGTCGAGCCCCACATCGCGGTCGGTGAGTTCGCGGAGTGCCTCAGTCTTACCGATCGCGCTGCCGTCGTCAATCCGCGCGATCTCGACGCTCATCTGCGCCACCGCCGAATAGGACTTGTACCCTCCCACCAAGGGATCCCCCACCGACAGGCGGCGCATATCGTAGTCTTGCAACAGGCCCATAATAACGAAGTCCGCCCCCAACTTGCGGCCAATCGCGAGGGCCTGCTCGTGGCTGGCAAACCCCTGTTCCATAGCCAACTCGGCAACCGCGTCAAAAGGGACGACCTTCCAATTGCGCACGACCACCAGTTCCGCGCTGAGCATGTTAGCCAACTCGTATTCGACGTTCCACACGCCCTCGCGAAACCCCGACTCATCGACAAACGGCACCACGGCCACAAAGTCGGGCCGCGGGCCAGAACCATAGCGCTGGCGCATCTCCAAATACTGCTCTAACGCACTCGGCGGTGGCGGCGGCGGCTCGGATTTCTGCCATTCATCCGGGCCTCCCTCGGGAGAGGTCAGAGGGGCGCAACTACACCAAAAAAGGAATGCAACAGTCCATTTTTTCATCGCGAATTCCACCCAGAAAAAGTGTGGTCCTACCACGCGGCATAAAAAGCGACCTGCCCGGTTTTATGTCAACGCAGAGCGGCGCGCACCTTGACAGTGTTTTCCCTCGGCGATACGTTGCCAACGCACCCCTCCACGCCACTTCCAACTTGCTGCTCATGGGCGAACTAACCCTCATCTACGGCCCAGCCCATCCCGACAAGATATCGCCCGCGTACGAGCGCTGCTTGACCCACCTCGACGCCGGCGACGGCGAGTCCTTTCTCTGGCTCTTCCCAACGCATTTCCAAGCCCAACTCATGCGGCGGCAACTCCTCCGCGCCAGCCGCACCAGCCTGCTTACCGGGCACCTGGCCCTCGATCTAAATAGTTTTACCGACATCCTCTACAGCCTCTGTCCTAGTCAGCGACCAGCCCTGCCCCTCAGCGCGCAGCGGCTCTTAGTCGAAGATGCCCTTGCGGCCAGCGCGGCCAATGCGCCCTATTACAGCCGCCAACCCGAGCGGCTGAGCCGAGGACTAACTCAGTTGTTCCGCCGGTTGGAGGAGACCGGCACCCAGCCGAGCGACCTAGGCGGAACAACCCAGCGCAGCGCGGAATTACAAGTCCTTTATGCGGCCTACTTAGAACGTCTCGCAGATGGCTGGAGCGGAAGCCGCGAGCGCTTTGCCACCGTAGATGCCCACCTCGACCGCTCGACGCTCGCACAGCGCTTCCCCGACCTCGACCTGCTAGTGCTCTGCGGCTTTGTAGAAATGCCCGCGCCCTTTTTGCCCGTGCTGGACAAGCTACTATCCCTCGTTCCAGAATCCATCGCGCTGCTCGACTACGACCCCGAAGGTCCTAGTTTTTTCGCCCGCACACGACCCCTGTACGAATTCCTCCACGCCCGCGCCATCCGCGTCGAACACAGCGCCGCCGGCCAACACCCAGCCGCCGCGTTTGCCGGTCGTCTCTTCACCCACAGTCGCGCTAGTCTCGACGCGCCCGTAGAGCGAGTCGCCTGCCCGGACCGAGTCGGCGAAGTAACGGCCATGGCCCGCCGCATCCGCCAATTGCATCAAGAGCAAGGGGTCGAGCTAGCGCAGATCCGCATTGGCTTCCGCAACCTCGACACCTATGCCGAACTCGTAGCCGAAGTGCTGCCGCGCCACGGTCTGCCTTTTTACCTCGCGCGCGGACGGCCCCTTGCCACAGCACCCGCCATGAACACCGTCTTCGCGCTCATCGACGCGGTGCTAGAGCGCTATAGCCGCGCCGCGCTCTTCCGCCTGCTCAGCTTACCCTTGGTGCGGCTGCGTTATTCATTATCAGACCAAACCTGCACGCTTGCCGCCGAGGACTTCGCTGCGTGGACCCGCAACGTTGTGTCATCGACCGGCCGCGACACATGGCTCGCAGCCATCGAAGACACCTTCGCCTACTTAGAGAGCGAACTAGGCCGAGAAGGCGAGCCGTTCTCCGAAGACATCGACGATTTCCCCACTCGGCGCGAGGACCAACGCGCCGAATTGGAGGATCTCCAGCCCCTACGAGCCAGCCTAACCGCACTCTTTGACCTACTCCAGCCCTTGGAGAGCCGCCAGGACCTGCCCTCTTTCCGCCAGCATTTACTCCACGCCCTCAGCGCGTTGGGCGTAGAGGATGCGCTCGTGGAGGGAACGGCAGAAGACGGCCGAGCACTAGCGCGCTTTTTGGACCTGCTCGACGAATTGTGCGCACCAGCCGCCGCCCTCCAGCCCCGTACCCTAAGCCAGTTCGCCGACCTGCTGCGCGACGCCATCTCCCAAGCGCACGTCTCCGCTGCAACGCGCGCTGGCATTCAAGTGACCGACCTCGCCGCAGTGGGCAGCGCACCTTGCGATTACCTCTTCATCGGCGGGCTAGTGCAGGGCGAATTCCCCCGCTTGCCGCCAGCCGATATTTTCCTCGAAGAAACCCAGCGCCGCGCCCTGAACTTGGACGAAGATTCCACTACTGCGTCGGAGCGCTTGCTGTTCTACCGCGCCATCTGCGCACCGCGCCGCGGCCTCAGTCTCTTTCATCCCCAACAGTCGGGCAGCGAGACGCTAGCCCCTTCGCCCTTTGTCGCCGAGTTAGACGGCCTGCTCTCCCCGCAGCCTGAGACGGAAGAGTCCAACGGCACACCGGGCACCCTCGCCGAGTTGCACCTCGCATTGGGCCGCGGCCTGTGCACAGCACGTGCCTCCGACTCAGCACGCGATGCCCTCGCACTCTATAGCCAAGCCGCCCAGCTCGACGGTCACGCCACCGCGCTGCGCCACCTCATACGTGGCTTGCACCTCGCCGAGTTGCGCACCATCCCCGGAAGTCTCGGCAACCACGAAGGCGTACTCGACGAAGCCCCGCTACTCGACGCACTGCGCACCCGCCTCGGTACCGGCCATTCTTTCTCCGCGACCCAACTGGAGCTGTACGGTCGCTGTCCCTTCCGGTTTTTTGCTCAAGAGCTGCTCAACCTCCAGCCCCTCCGCAACCCGGAAGACGACGACTCAGCGCTCAAGCGCGGCAACCTCGTCCACCGCATCCTCCATCGTTTCTATGCGGCCCACGGCGAGGCAGCCGAACGCGCGGAAAACTTGGCGACAAACATTGCAGACCTGCGCCGCCAAGGTCGCCAAACCGCCGACGAAATGGGGCTTACGGGCTTTTTCTGGGATCGGGAATTAGAGCACCTGCTCGGCTCCGACGACGAGGAACGCGAGGGCGTCTTACCACGCTTCCTCCGCCTGCAAGCAGCCGCGGCTAACCCAGCCATACCGACCCATTTCGAGCTGAGCTTTGGCAGCTACCCCGGTATGGGAGAGCGCGACCAGCAATCGACCACCACTCCCTATGCCATCGACGACCCAGAGACCGGGAGCGAGGTGCGGATCGCCGGTAAGATCGACCGCATCGACCGCACGGCCGATGGCAGCTTCGTCGTCTTCGACTACAAGACTGGCCGCATGCCATCTGTAGCCGATATTGACACTGGCCTCAACCTCCAGCTTCCGCTCTATTTGCTAGCGGCTGAATCCCTATTCGGGGAACTTGGGCTACGCGAAGGGGCTGGAGCAGCGTATCTAATGCTCCGCGACCTAGAGGACTGCGGCCGCAGCGGGCTGTTCGCCGATGCCACCCATCGCAATACAGCCTATGTCACCAGCGGTCGCTACGGTATCTACGACCACGAGGCGTATCGCCAGCGCCTCGACGCCGTGCGCGGCTTCGTCCTCTCGTATGTGCGAGCTATGCGCCGTGGGACATTCCGCGTCACCACTCACGACCCAGACAAAATCTGCCCGCATTGCCCTTATCAGCAAAGCTGCCGCCTCAATCCCCAGCGCATGAGGGCCTTGTCGTGAAGCGCGCCGTCCCTCTGACACCCGTCCAGCGCATGGCCCTCGACAGCCAGCGCAATATCGCGGTCACTGCCAGCGCCGGTGCCGGCAAGACCGCAACGCTAGTCGAGCGCTATATTGAGCTGTTGCGCCAGCATCCCGAAATTGGCGTGCGCCAAGTGCTGGCCATCACGTTTACCCAAAAGGCTGCAGCGGAAATGCGCGAGCGCATCGCCCGGCGGCTGTCCGACGCCCTCGATCAAGAACTGCCCGAGCCAGAACGGCAGCGCCTGCGACAAATCCGCGAAGACCTGCCCGCGGCGCGCATTTCCACCATCCACGCCTTTTGTGCAGCCCTGCTGCGCGAGTATCCCATTGAAGCGGACGTGGACCCGGCCTTCGCAGTCTTAGAGGGAGTAGATGCCGCGCAACTCCGACAGCAAGCCGTGCGCCAAACCCTAGCGTCCCTAGCCCGAGCGCGCGACTCCGACCCCGACAAAGAAGCCCTGCGGCGCACCTTAGCCGAATGGCCGCGCCGCTATCTCGAACAGGTCTTGGAACACCTGCTTGAAAAAAAGCATCACGCCCGCTCGTGGTGCCACCACTACGCCGAGCAGTCACCGGATCAAATCCTCAACGACTGGCGCGAGATGCAGCAAACAGCAAGCGCTCCCGCGTGCCGCGCCCTGCTCGATGACACCCAATTCACCGACATGCTCGCAGAGCTTGCCGCGCTCGAATCCCTAACCGACGAGCGCGACTCGGCCGTCGAGCGACTAAACCCGCTCCGCGATTTCATGCGCCGGCTGAGCCAAGCACCCCCACTCGACGAAGCCCTAGCAATCCTTCCGCGTCTAGCCGAGGGACTTTTGACCAATGGCAAACCCCTAAGCGGCAGCCGGTTAGGCAAAAAATCCAATTGGGAGGAAGCCGACCTCGCCCGCGTCCGAGAACTCGTGCCCGCCTTGGGACGTTGCCTCGCTCCGCACGCCGATCTCCTCAGCCTCGAACTCACTGCGGCCGACGAGCGCGCCGCCGCTGTGCTGCCCGCCCTGTCGCACGTCTTCCTCCGCGCCAATGCGCGCTATGAGAACAGCAAAGGCAATGGCCGTATGCTGGACATGGACGACCTGCTAGAGAAAAGCCACCAGCTCATCGACGCCAACGCGGACATCCGCCATCGCTTGGCCCAACACTATCGCTTCGCGCTGATCGACGAATTCCAAGATACCGATCCCTTGCAGTGGAAAATCATCCGCTCGCTAACGTCGCCGGACGGGCAAATGGCCAGCGACAAACTCTTTATAGTCGGCGACCCCAAGCAGTCGATTTACTCGTTCCGCGCAGCCGACGTCACCGTCTTCGCCCGCGTCCGCGACGCCATTGCCGAGGCCAATGCCGCGCACGAGCGCGAGTCTCGGCCCTTTTGCGACGATGGCGAGGTCCTCGACGCCTCCCCCACCCAGCGGCTCGGCTCCCTCGTCATGGGCGAAAACTTCCGCACCCTCGCCCAGCCCGTTGCCTTTGTCAACGCGCTCTTTCCCCAGTTTATGCAGGAGATCCCAGACGAGCCTTTTCAAGTCGGCTACGACCCGCTCATCGGGTGCCGCTCCGCCGATGTAAGCGAGGGTTCGGTCGAGCTTTTGCTCTTGCCACCCGATGTTAATCGCGACCCCACGGACTCCGCGCGGTGCGAAGCCCAGTTGGTCGCCCGCCGCCTGAGTCACCTTTTAGAAGGCAACGACCTACAAGTCGCCGACCAAGATGGCCTGCGTCCACCCGTCCCCGGCGACATCGCCCTGCTCCTGCGCCGCCGCCGCAATCTCTCCGCGTACGAAGACGCGCTGCGGGCCTGCGGCATCCCCTTCCAAGTAGCCGGCGGTCGAGGCTTTTACCAGCGCCAAGAAATCTACGATATCGCCAATATCCTCCGCGTCCTGTGCAACCTCGGCGACGGCATCGCCCTGATGGGTGCCTTGCGCTCGCCGTACTTCGGTCTATCGGATAACGCGCTATACGCACTGACCGCACCCGACGGCAGTCGGCTCGCAAAGAATCTCGCGGACGCGGATCAGCGGCAGCGCCTCGCTCCTGCGGATCAAGAAGTCTCCACAGACGCCGTCGCCCGACTTCAGTGCTGGGAAGGGCTGCGCGACCGCGTACCCCTCGTCGAGCTACTACACACCATCCTCGAAGACACTGGAGCCTGGGGCTTTCTCTGCTATGGCGAACGCGGAGATCAGGCCGTGGCCAACGTGCACAAACTCCTCGACCTCGCCCGCGAATTCCGCGGCCCCCTCGCCGACTTCGTGGTCCGTCTTGACTTGTTGACCAATGAAGAACAACAAGAAGGCGAAGCCGTCCTCGACGCGGACGCCTTGCACATCCTGACTGTACATGCGGCCAAGGGCTTGGAATTTCCCATCGTCGTAGTGCCCGACTTGGCCGCGCGATTTAACTTTCAAAACAGCGCCCCTGCGCTCATCGATGCGGAAAAGGGCCTCGGCTTGCGCGTCCTCGACCCCGAGCAGGATTATAAAAGGACCTCCTCCTTTATTCGCACCCTCATCAATCGCAACGCGAGCCGCCGCCAGCGCGCCGAAGAGAAACGCCTGTTGTACGTGGCTTGCACTCGCGCCCGCGACCACCTGATGCTCGGCGGCGTGCTTACCGATAAGCACTTTGCCGCCGACCTCGACGCGGCTACGGACTGTCTCGGTTGGATTTGCGGAAGTTTAGACCTGACAGAGGATGACCTCGCTCGCGGCACCAAGGCAGTTGCAGGCGTGCTATCCCCCTTGCCCATCTATACCGACCCCAGTGCGTTCCCAGCCACCGCGGCCACTGATCACCAAGCCGAGCTAGCCTTTCGCGCCCTTCGGCTGAGCTCAGGTCGAAGCCTCGACGCCGCACCCACACAAGCAGCAGACCCGGCGTTGGATATACTCTCGCCGCTCGACGATTCCCAAGACCGGCCCGAATTTGCCGCCAGCGAATTGGTCCTCTTCGCCGCAGACCCAGCCGCGCACCATCGCCAGTATGTGCTAAGTCTGCCGCCGTGGCCCCTCGGCCAAGTAGATGCGCCCCGCCGCCGCGGCATGCTCTTTGGCCAGTTAGCCCACGCCGGTATAGAGGCCCTGAGCAACAGCCCAGACGCCGACCCCGCAGCCCTCGCTGCCGACCTCGTCGCCGCCGCCACCTTGCCCGTAGCATCCTATCGCGACCCGTTCGAACACGAGTTGACCGCTCTATTGCACCGCTGCCGCCAATCGCCCTTAGCCACGCACTGGCGCACTCATACAGAGGCCCGCACCGAAGTGCGCTTTACTCTCTCGCTGGAGCGCGGGTTAGTACATGGAGTGGTCGATTACATAGGGCGTGGGGCCGACGGACTGTGGGAACTAGTCGATTACAAAACCGGCCATCGCGCGAATATCGAAGAGGCAGTACAATACTACCGTCTCCAGTTGGAAATCTACGCCCTCTGCTTACAGGCCCTTCACCCGGGTCAAGGCGAATACCGCGCTACGCTGTACTTTACCGACTTAGACGAGGCGCGTCTCGTGCGTTTCACACCAGCCGATCTAGCCGCGGCCCGCACCCGCCTCGACGACCTCGTCGCCCAACTTATTGCGGCCAAAGCCGCAGCAAGCGGATCAATGCTCACAGGAATGCTATAATGTTTTACTCTACCCTTTTCCTAGTCGTCGCATCCCTAGCCGCCTGTACAGCTCCCGAACAAGCTCGGCCGTCCGCTGCGGGTACCCAACGCATGGCCGAGCGTCTGCAACAAATTGCCCACAACCAAAATCCGGTTTCCAACATCTATCTGAACGACTTGCGGGTGGAGCACTTCAGCAGCCGACAAGACCTCTTATCTCCTTTGGCCCTCATGCGGGCCCGAATTCTATTGGCCCGGGAGCGCCTGCGAGCCGGCCAGACGCAGGCTTCCATTGACGAATTCCAGCAGTTGCGGCCCGAGCTTGAAAAGCGCCAAGTCCGCATGGAGCCGAGCCTAGACATGCTCTTGGGCCTCGCCTATCTGCGCTTGGGCGAGCAGGTCAATTGTCTGGAGGGTCATACTACCGCCTCGTGTCTCTTCCCCATCGGTCCCGACGGCGTTCACGCCGACCCACATGGATCGCGGACGGCCCTGTCTTACTTGGTCACTGTCCTAGAGCAAAATCCCGACGATTTGACTGCTCGCTGGCTCCTCAACATCGCCTATATGACCTTAGGAGAATACCCCGACCAAGTCCCAGCCCAGTGGCTTATCGCACCAGCGCTCTTCGTCTCCGAATACGACATCGGCCACTTCCCCGACATCGCTCCCTTTCTGAGGCTCGACTTGGTATCCCTAGCCGGCGGCAGCATCATGGACGACTTTGACAACGACGGGTTTCTCGACCTGATGATCTCGGCCTGGGGGCTGCACGACCAACTCCGCTATTTTCGCAACCAAGGCGACGGCACTTTCAGCGAGCGCACGCGGGAAGCCGGTCTTACCGGTATAACCGGTGGTCTGCAACTGGTCCACGCCGACTTCGACAACGACGGTTGGCTCGATTTTCTGGCTGTGCGCGGGGCTTGGCAAGGGATCGACGGCCAGCATCCCAATTCGCTGGTGCGCAACCAAGGCGACGGCACCTTTGCCGATGTGACCGAAGCAGCGGGCTTGCTCAGCTTTCACCCCACCCAAACGGCGGCTTGGGCTGACGTCGATAGCGACGGCCTGCTGGACCTATTCGTCGGCAACGAGACCTTTCCCGGCCTCAACGATGTCCACCCCGGTGAACTCTTCCACAATCAAGGCGACGGTACCTTCGTCGAAAAGGCCGCCTCGCTCGGTTTGGCCGTCGAGGGTTTTGTCAAGGGCGCTACTTGGGGCGACTTCGACAACGATGGGCAGATCGACTTGTACGTCTCGCGTCTGATGGGCGACAATTTCCTCTTCCACAACCGAGGACCCGAACCAGCCGAGGGCCTGCCCTTCGCGGATGTGGCTGGCCGGGCCGGGGTCAAGCGACCGCACGAGAGTTTTCCCACTTGGTTTTGGGACTTCGACAACGACGGCTGGCTCGACTTGTTCGCCTCGGGTTATCACTACAACCCCGATCTCAACGCCGGGGATGTCGCAGCCGACTATCTGGGCGTGCCCACCGACGCCGAACGGGCCCGGCTTTTTCGCAACCGAGGCAATGGCACCTTTGCCGATGTCAGCCAAACCCACCACCTCCACAAAGTGCTCTATACGATGGGGTGCAATTACGTCGATCTAGACAACGATGGCTGGCTCGATTTCTATGTTGGTACGGGCGCACCTTCCCTGCGCTCGGTGATGCCCAACCGCATGTTTCGCAATGCTAGCGGGCATGTCTTTCAGGATGTCACTACCTCGGGCGGCTTCGGCCATTTGCAGAAAGGACACGGCGTGGCCGTCGGCGATTTGGACAACGATGGCGACCAAGATATCTACGCGGTCATAGGCGGGGCCTATACGGGGGATACCTTCCAGAATGTCCTCTTCGAAAATCCCGGTCACGGGAACCGCTGGATCACCTTATTGCTGGAAGGCACCCGGGCCAACCGCAGTGCCATTGGAGCCCGCGTCGAGATCCAAGTGGAAACTGCGGAGGGCATTCGGTCAATCCACCGGATGGTGAGCAGCGGTGCCAGCTTCGGAGCTTCGAGTCTGCAACAGGAAATTGGTCTGGGACAGGCCACGGCCATCCGGGAAATTGCGGTGATCTGGCCGGGCGAGGACGCGGTTCAGCGCTTTGCGGATGTTCCGTTGGACCAAGCTTATCGGGTGCGGCAAGGCGAAGCGGCCTTGATTCCATTAGTGCGGAAGTCCGTATCTCTGGCACCCGAGCGGGATGCCCAAGGCCACCACAGCCCTGCTCACAATTGACGAGCCTGCTATCAGTTGTTCACCCCTCCCATACCCCCCTGCATCGCTGCGGCGCGGGCCAAAACCGCCAGCACCTCTTCGCGCAAGGCCTCCGGCAAGTCCGCGAAGTCGATCTGCCTAGCCCCGCTCGGCAACTCGATCCGGCTCTTGTTCCACCCCTCTTCCGCGCGGCACCACCGGATTGTCAAACCATTGCCCAAGCGTATGAAATACGCCCCATCATCTGTGTAAAGTGTCGCTTGCATAGAGTTCCTCTCGCTGAATTGCGTCGTTTGCGTTCACCGCCCGACGGCGTACTTTTTTAAGCATTCCCAACGCAGCAGACAAATCACTAGGACATTTAATGCAGATTTCTGCCCTGCGGGCCGCGGCCGATTTCAGCACCCAAGTGCAGCGGGCCGCCGAGCGCCTCGCCGCCGAGCGCGTCTATGACCGCATCCTCGCGCGCGATCACACGGTCTGGCGACCCGACCCGACCGAGATTGCCAATCGACTCGGATGGCTCGACAGCCCCCGCGTCATGCGGGACGCCATCGGCCCCATCCGCCAAGCCATCAACGCCGCCTGCGCCGATGGCTACACCCACGCCCTGCTGTTGGGCATGGGCGGCTCTAGCCTCGCACCAGAAGTGTTTCGCGCGGTCTTTGGCGTGGCCGATGGATTTCTCGACCTCTCGGTGCTCGACAGCACCCAGCCCGACGCCGTCTTGGCCAAGGCGCGCGCGCTCGACCCAGCCCGCACCCTATTTCTCCCGGCCACCAAGTCCGGCGGCACTGTAGAGACGCTGTCCTTGCTCAAGTACTTCTACAACCACACCGCTGACGTCCTCGGACCCGCAGAAGCCGGCCAGCACTTCGCCGCCATCACCGACCCGGGCAGCGGCCTCGAAACCCTCGCGCAACGCCTCGGTTTTCGCCACATCTTCCGCAACGACCCCGACATCGGCGGGCGCTACTCAGCCCTGTCGTATTATGGCCTAGTCGCGGCTGGTGCCATTGGCGCGGATCTCGACCGCCTGCTCGATCGGGCCGAGCAAGCTACTGCCGATCCGCAACCGGGCATTCAACTCGGGGCCTTTCTCGGCGCGGGTGCCCTTGCCGGCCGCGACAAGCTAACCCTCATCACTTCGCCAGCCATCAGTGCAGTGGGTGCTTGGATCGAGCAACTCATCGCCGAGAGCACCGGCAAAGACGGCAAGGGCCTGCTACCAATCGATCTAGAGCCTGAATGTGCCGCTCACACCTACGGACCCGACCGGCTCTTCGTCCACCTCCGTTTGGACGACGCAGCCGATGCCCGCGCCCAAGCCATTGCAGCAGCCGGGCACCCCGTCTTGTGCCTCCAGCTAGCGGACGCCTACGATCTCGGCGCGGCCTTCTTTCACTGGGAAATTGCCACGGCCATCGCCGGATTCTTCCTCGGCATTCATCCCTTCGACCAGCCCGATGTCGAGGCAGCCAAGGAGCTGGCCCGCCAGATGGTAGCCGCCTATCAGCAACGCGGTGCGCTGCCTGCGCCCACGCCCGACCTCGTCGATGGCCTCGCGCTATATGGACCGGTGGAGGATACCACCCTGCCACAGGCTTTGGCGCATTTTTTAGAAAAAGGCGAACCGGGGGGTGCGTATATTGCCCTGCAAGCACATCTCCCCCCGACCCCGACGACCACCGCTGCCCTACAGGACTTACGCCGCCAGCTACTAACGCGCACCGGCCTAGCCACGACCCTCGGCTTTGGCCCGCGCTTCCTGCACTCGACCGGCCAATTGCACAAGGGCGACGCCGGACGCGGACTTTTCATTCAGCTAACAGCCGACTCAGCAGAGGACGTGCCGATTCCCGACGAAGCCGGGGCTGCAGATTCTAGCATCACTTTTGGCGTCCTCGCCCAAGCCCAAGCTCTCGGCGACCGCCAAGCCCTCGTCGATCAAGGGCGGGCCGTACTCCGCATCCATTTAGGTGCGGACATCGACGCGGGCCTTGCCTTGTTGCGCCGCGCCTTAGACTCAAACAACGACCCCAAAGGAGAAGTCCAATGAGCCGAGCAGACATCGGCCTAATCGGCCTAGCCGTAATGGGCGAAAACCTCGTCCTCAACATGGCTAGCCACGGTTTCACCGTTGCCGTTTACAACCGCACAACCACTAAGGTCGATGCCTTTATGGAAGGCCGCGCCCGCGGTCAATCCATCATCGGCACCCACTCGCCAGCCGAACTGCTCGCTCAACTCAAAAAGCCGCGCCGCGTGATGCTAATGGTGCAAGCCGGCCAAGCCGTGGACCGCGTCATAGCCGAACTCGTGCCCTTGCTCGACGAAGGTGACATTCTCATCGACGGCGGCAACTCCAACTACCAAGACACGACTCGCCGCACCCAAGATCTAGCGGCCAAAGGCTTGCTCTACGTAGGCACTGGCGTCTCCGGCGGCGAGGAGGGTGCGCTCAAAGGTCCGAGCATCATGCCCGGTGGCAACCCCGCCGCCTGGCCCCACATCAAAGACCTCTTTCAAGCCATTGCCGCCAAAGTAGAAGACGGCAGCCCGTGCTGCGACTGGGTGGGCCACGACGGCGCTGGCCACTACGTGAAAATGGTCCACAACGGCATCGAGTACGGCGACATGCAGATGATAGCCGAGGCATACGCCCTGATGCGCGAAGGGCTCGGCATTGAGCCGCAGGCACAGAGCGAAATTTTCCAGCAATGGAACGAGGGCGAACTCGACAGTTACCTTATCGAAATCACCGGCGATATTCTCGCCAAGATCGACGACGAGACCGGCCAGCCAATGGTCGATGTAATACTCGACACGGCTGGCCAAAAGGGCACCGGCAAGTGGACCGGCATCGACGCCCTGCAATTGGGCGCTCCAGTAACCGCCATTACCGAGGCGGTATTTAGCCGCGCCCTATCCTTCCTCAAAGACGAGCGCGTAGCTGCGGCTGAAGTTCTCCAAGGCCCAGACGCTTCATTCACTGGTGACAAAGACGCTTTCGTCGCAGACATCCGCCAAGCACTGTACGCAGCCAAAATTTGCTCCTACGCCCAAGGCTATCAATTGCTCGCCCTCGCCGCCCGCGAATATGGCTGGGACCTCAACTACGGCGGCATTGCCCTGCTGTGGCGCGGCGGCTGCATTATTCGCGCTCAGTTTTTAGGCCGTATCAAGGAAGCCTTTGACGCAGATCCAACGCTGGCCAATCTGCTGCTCGCGCCTTACTTCAGCGCAGCACTCGCGCAAACTCAAGCGTCTTGGCGCAGAGTCGTGGCCACGGCCGCGACCCTCGGCATCCCCGTGCCGACCTTTGCCAGCGCCCTCGCGTACTACGACGGCTATCGCTCTGCCCGCCTGCCCGCCAATCTACTCCAGGCCCAACGCGACTACTTCGGTGCCCACACCTATGAGCGTACCGATAAGCCGCGCGGCATGTTCTTTCACACTAACTGGACCGGGCGCGGAGGAACGACGGCATCGACGGCTTACAACGTCTAGTTCACAAAAAAGCATATAGCAAAAGCTGTATTGACATGCCCAATTTGTCGCATACAGTCGCTAGCAATCTATTACAAAAAAAGCCCCTGTTGTCGTCCTTTTTTCGAATGACAACAGGGGCTTTTCTCTAGTACCTCCGGTAGAAAATGGGAATATTTGCTGCATCTTCTTTTTTTGTTTCTCCGTTAGCGCGCGCAATACCATTCTACGGTGCATTTGCTAAATGCTATATTTTTTTTAAATTTGGAAATGTTATACATACACTTACTTAAGATGAAAGGATTTCTTATGCCGACCCTCGCAACCCTGCTAAGGGAAGAGATCAGCAAGATCGTCCGCAGAGAAGTGCAAGACCAAGTGCGCGAGTTAAAGAAAACAGTCGCTCGCTTGGAAAAGACGTCCCCTCCGGCAAAAGCAAAGGCAAAAGCCCCTGCTAAACCAGCCGCCAAACCAGCCGCCAAACCAGCCGCCAAAACCAGCAAAGCATCCACCGGCGACAAGAGAAAACAACTCCGCATCTCACCGAATACAATCAAGAAGCATCGCAAGCGCCTCAAGCTCTCCCAAGCCGATCTCGGCAAGCTACTCAATGTTAGCACCAACACCGTTCTGCGCTGGGAAGCGGGCACATCTAAACCGCGTAGCAAGCACCTCCCGGGACTTGGTCAACTCCGTTCCATAAGCATGCGGGAACTCAAGAAACAACTCGGCCAATAACAGGCTTTACAGAACCAACAAAACCCCCTAGTCCGCGTGGACGGACTAGGGGGTTTTTGTTGCGACCCTATCACTGCCAACGCGCTATATATTCGCCCATCTGCTGCTGCAATTCCACATTGTCGCGTTTAGCGGCTCCGCGCTCGACAATCCGCGCCTTGCGCAACAGCATAGCGCGCGCAGCCGCAGCGCGATCCGCTGCGAGTTGCAGTTCCGCACGCAGTAGCTTGTCAAGTGCGTACACGCGGAAGCGATCCATCGCGTAGTGCGCCTGCGACAGTTGATCGGCGTGGCCGCCGTATTTGCGGATGAGTTTCTCCGCTAAATAGACCACCTCATAGCGACAAGTAATCCGCAGCCAAAGTTCGTAGTCCTCACAGGCGGGTAGGCATTCGTCAAACATACCAACGTCCGCAAAGACCTGGCGGTGAATTGCAATCGACGAAGGCGACATAACACACAAGGGCAAAGCCTGAAAGAAAATGTCGCCGCCGTATTTCTGATGGTGTTTGTGGGGATTAACTCGCACGCCATTGCGGATCCAGATCTCGTCAGTGTGGCAGATCAACAATCCGCTCTCGCGCAGGGCCGCTGCTTGGCATGCGAGTTTGTTGGGCAACCACTCGTCGTCCGAATCGAGCAAGGCGATCCACTCGCCTGCGGCGGCCGCGATCCCGCGATTGCGCGCGGCGGAGACCCCGCTGTTTGCTGCCAAACTCACTATTTTGACTGCGTCGCCAAATTCCTCGCGCACTTGCTCGGACGTGCCATCGTCAGAGGCGTCATCCACCACAATCACCTCAAAGTCCACTCCCTGCTGCGCCAGTACCGAACGAATCGCGCGGCCGACTAATGCGCGGCGATTGTACACGGGAATGACAACCGAGAACACGGCGGCCTCAGTTACCGCTAGCGAGCGCAGCGGCCGCGTCTAGTTTTTCGATGACCATTTCTGGCGTAATAACCTCGGGCAACACCAGCGGCTGGTCGATAAGACCGGCGGGAAAAATCACGTACAGGGGCACCCCTGAGCGCCCAAAGGCGCGCAAGAGCTGGGTGATCTCGGGATTGCGATTGGTCCAGTCAGCTTTGACTAGAGCCACATTGTGCGCGGAGAATCGCTCGCGTACCACTTGCTGCGCCAACACTGCCCGCTCGTTGACCTTACACGTCCAGCACCACTCGGCAGTAAAGTCGATAAAGACCATCTGCCCGTCCGCGACCAACTCCTCAACGTGCGCGGCGCTAAACGGCTGCCAGTCTAGCTCAGATGTGGTGGTCTGCTCGGATAGAGTCTGCTCGGCGGCCAACAGCGGATGGACAAAAATCACATAGCTGCCCAAAACCAGAATCAGCGCCACCGCTCGGGCCAGCAGTTTTGCGGGATTGGGATGCAGGAAGCTACCCCATTGACCCCAGACCCAGCAGGCCAGACCCAGCCCCAGCAAAAAGGCCCCCGTCCACACCACGCCTTCGACGCCGACCTGATTGCCTAGGACCCACAATAACCACAGCACCGTCGCCATCAGCAAAAAGCCCATTAGCTGCTTGAAGCGCACCATCCAAGGGCCGGGTTTGGGCAAGCGCACCATCCACGCCGGCTTGATCGCCAGCACCACATACGGCAGCGCCATACCCGCGCCAATCGCCAAAAAAACTGCGATGACGACGCCGGCCGGCTGGGCAAAGGCAAACCCCAGCGCGGTCCCCAAAAAGGGCGCGGTGCAAGGAGTGGCTAGAATCGTCGCCAGCACGCCGTTGAGAAAGGATCCCGTCAACCCCTCGCGTCCTTCTAACCCCCCCAAGTTACTAGTCCCCGGAAGCAGAATTTCATAGACGCCGAATAAACTTAAGGCCAATGCAAAAACCAAGGCGCTCATCGCCACCACAAAACCCGGGTACTGAAACTGAAAACCCCAGCCGATCTGCTCGCCGCTGCTTTTGACCAAGAGCACCGCTAGCGCCAGCACCAAAAAAGTAGCCACAATCCCGGCGCAAAACGCCCACCCTAGTTGCTGCACCCGCTTGGTTTCCTCGCCGGCTTGATTGACAAAGCCGAGCACCTTGAGCGAGATGACCGGCAACACGCAGGGCATCAAGTTGAGAATCAACCCACCCAACGCCGCAAAGGCGATATAGACCCACAGCGACCGGACGACCTCCCCGCTAGCCGCGCGGTAATCCTTCTCCAAGATTCCCCCTCCTTGGCGCGGCGCAGCGCGCAAATCCAACGCCAGCGTCCCGGCCTGCACCTCGCCATCTAATCCATAGACAAGCACTCCGCGCAACGTATCGACTGCGGCGTCGCCGTAGGGTTCGACAGACAGCACGAGGTGATCGGCGGCTAGCCGCCGAGTGGAAAGCGCAAAATCGTCGGCTGCTAGCGGATAAAAGTCGGGTGCCTGTTCGCCCTGCTCAAAAGCCTTTCCCTCGAAGGCAAGGCGCACGTCAACCTCCACAGCCCCCTCGCCCCGCACGGCGAGTTCTACCGCAACGCGCTCGTCCAACGCGCCCGGCACCTGCGCTGCATAGCGGTCAAATTGCGCCTGCTGGGCACTCGGCTTGCTGACGGCAGCGACCGGCAGCGCCAACGCCAACGACGCCTCGCCGGGGATGCACAACTCGCGGCACACTAGCCAAGAGACCTCGGCTGCAAGATGCAGTGTATCCCCCGCTGCCAACGCCTGCGGCGCAGTAGCCTCGGCGATGAGCAGCACTTCGTCGGCATACCCATAGACCACCAGTTCCCCCTGTTCCTCGAATTTGTTGGGCAAGGGCCATTGCAGCGGCCCTGCCACAACACCGGCAGGTAGCTGCCATTCGACTTCGATGGGCAAGCCGGCGTCGCCGCTAAAAATCCAGTAGGTGTGCCATTTCTCCTCCATTGTCAGTTCGACCCCCAGCCGGAAAGACTGGCCGGGCACCACGGCATCTACATCGGCCAAAAATTTGGCCTGTACCGGGTGATCGGCGGCATAGAGCCGCCCGCAGAGGACTAAGGTGAGAAGTAGGATGAGATTGTACATGGGAGCCTCGAAGGAGAGATAAGGGGACGTTGAGGTGGATGGGTTCGTTGCAGGTACAACGCCTAGCCCCTAGCGCCAGTGCCCTACATCACCCACCCAGCACGGCTTGGTGGAGTTGCTCCACGTCGATTAAGCGGCAACCGAAGCTAGCGGCAAAATCCACGAGCTGCTGGCCCTTGGCCATGGTGCCATCCGCGGTCATCACCTCGGACATGACAGCCGCCGGAAAAAGACCGGCTTGGCGAGCTAGCTCTACTGCGCCTTCGGTGTGTCCTTGGCGGCTGAGCAACCCCTCCGGGCGAGCTGCCAAGGGAAATACGTGCCCGGGAATGACAATGTCCGCCGGGCCAGTGTCTGGATCGAGAGCGCGCTGAATGGACGTGGCGCGGTCGGCAGCCGAAACGCCGGTTTCAATCCCCTCGCGCGCGTCAAAGGGCAGGCCGAAACGCGGGGTCGTCCAATCGGCATTGTGTGGTTCAATCAGTCCGACGCCGAGCCGCGCCAGATGGGTCTCGGTCGTGGCCAAGTGCAGCAGACCGCGCGCCTCTTGCAGCATCCGATTTATCTTGGCAGTGGAAACGCGCTCAGCCGCTAAGATCAAGTCGCCTTCGTCTTCGCGTTCCTGCGCATCGACTAAGACCAAAAACTTCCCGGCGCGAAAATCCGCGATCGCTTCATCTAGCTGACAAAACATTTATTGCACCTGGTGCGCCATAAGCACCGCTTCGTCGAGTTCAATCCCCAAGCCGGGCGCGTCCGGTACCCGAATGTGGCCGTCTATTATGGTTTCTGTCGGACGCACTAACTCACCGCGCCAATCCACCTCGCCAAACGCGTATTCAAGTACCGTAAAATTGGCAACCGTCGCCGCCAAATGCACCCCAGCCATCGTCGATACCGGACCAGCCGGGCTGTGGGGCGCAATCGGCATCTGCGCTATTTCGGCCAGCGCGGCAATGCGCCGACATTCGGTAATGCCGCCAGCGTGTTTGACATCCGGCATCAGCACATCCACTGCTCCTTGGGCGATGTAGGGCCAAAAACCTTCGCGACCGACGAGCGCCTCGCCACCGGCAATGGTCTGGCCCGAGTGCAGCCGCAACTGGCGCAACTCATCGACTTGGTCGCGCGGCACCGGCTCTTCAAACCAGTAAAGATTGAGCGGCCGCACCTTTTCGGCCACCTTAAAGGCCAAGGCCAAGTCAAAGCGCTGATGGCAATCCACCAACAGTTCGATTTCGTCGCCAATGGCCTCCCGCGTCGCCACCAGCCGCGCGATCCCTTTATCCGCGTCGCGCTCGACTCCACCGCGGTCCATCCGCCGCCAATGCACCTCGTCAAAGGGCGTACTCTTGACGGCACCAAAGCCGGCATCGACCGCTCGGCGCGCCGCATCGGCAAACCCCTGTGGACTGCGGTCGCGGGTGCCGCGATTGAGATTGGCGTACAAGCGCACAGAATCGCGCCGCTTGCCTCCCAGCAAGCGCCAAGCCGGCACCCCGAGCGCCTTGCCAGCCAAATCCCATAGCGCTTGGTCAACCGCACTCCGCGCCGTGGCTCCGACGCGACCAGTGTCACCCGAGAAAATCGCCGATCCCCGCGCCATTCGCTCCCACAACACCTCTACTTGGGTCGGGTCCGCACCCTCCAATCGCGGGCCCAATTGCTCCAGCGCAGCCGCGACCAAGCCGTCGTTGCCGCTCTGGCTCGCTTCGCCCAGCCCGCTCAGCCCGGCGTCAGTGTGAAGTTGGACGAAGATCCAATTGCCTCGGTGCGACGCCGCCACCGAATGTAATTCCAAATGAGTAATTTTCACCTGGTCTCTCCAGCGTAAAACTGCTTTCTCAGAAAACATAAAGAAGAGACGGCCTAGCCGCTACGCGCGAAGGGGTTCGCGCGGTTCAACTAAGTCGTTATGTTCTTGGTTCGCTCCCTCTTTCCCCGGAGGTGAAAGCATGGATCTCTTCGACGCCGGACTGCGAGACCGCCAAGCCGCGGACCAACCCCTAGCCGCTCGTCTGCGTCCGCGCAATTTAGACGAATACGTCGGCCAAGACCACATACTCGGGCCGGGTCGCCTGCTGCGGCGCGCCATTGAGGCCGACCAACTCTCCTCGCTGATTTTCTACGGTCCACCCGGCACGGGCAAAACCACGCTCGCCGCGGTCATCGCCCACACCACCAGCTCCCATTTTATCTCTATCAACGCCGTCTTAGCCGGAGTCGCCGACATTCGTCAAGCCGTCGATGAAGCCGGCCAGTTGCGCAAGCTGCACAACCGCAAAACCATCCTCTTCATCGACGAGGTCCACCGCTTCAATAAAGCCCAGCAAGACGCGCTCCTTCCCTGGGTTGAAAACGGCACCATCATCCTCATCGGCGCAACCACCGAAAATCCCTACTTCTCGGTCAATCGCCCCCTGCTCTCGCGCAGCCGGGTTTTCCAGCTACAGGGCCTTAGCTCCGAAGCCCTCGCGCACGTCGCCCAACAGGCGCTCACCGACTCGCGCGGCTATGGCCATCTCCGCGTCGCCCTACACCCCGACGCCCTCGCCCACCTAATCGACGTAGCCAACGGCGACGCCCGCGCCCTGCTCAACGCCTTGGAGCTAGCGGTCGAAACCACCGATCCAGACACCCAAGGGCAGATTGCCATCGACCTAGCGGTAGCTGAGGAGTCCATCCAGCGGCGTGCCTTGCTCTACGACAAGGAGGGCGACTACCACTTCGACGCCATCAGCGCCTTTATCAAATCCATGCGCGGCTCAGACCCAGACGCTACTCTCTACTGGCTGGCGCGAATGGTGTACGCCGGCGAAGACCCACGCTTCCTCTTCCGCCGCATGCTCATCTTCGCCAGCGAGGACGTCGGCCTTGCCGACGAGCGCGCGCTCCAAGTAGTAATCGCCGCGGCTGAATCCTTCGACCGCATCGGCCTACCCGAAGGGCGCTTTCCGCTAGCTCACGCCGCCTTGTACTTGGCCACCGCGCCCAAGAGCAATTCGACTATGGCCTTCTTCGACGCGCTAGAGGTTGTGGAAAAAGAGCGCGAAGGCGAGGTGCCCAATCACCTCAAGGACGCCAGCCGCGACAGCGAGGGCTTTGGCCACGGCGCGGGTTATCTCTACCCCCACGCCTACCGCGAACACTGGGTTGCCCAGCAGTATCTGCCCACCGGTCTGCAGGGCCGCGTCTTCTATCAGCCCTCGGACCAAGGCCAGGAAAAAGACCTCGGCGACCGCGTCCGCCAACGCCGCGAACTACAGCTCGCCGCCATGCGCGAAGCAGAGTCTGCACCGACCGAGATACTGTCCCTGTCCCCGCCTGACCAAGCGCGCGACCAATGGCTCAAACGCGCCAGCGGCGACGTTAGCGCCGAACTAGAACGCACGCGCCAACGCCTCTTCGCTCCGCTTGCGCTCGCGCGCCACCATCTCGTCCTCGACTTGGAGGCCGGCACCGGGCTACTCACTTGGGAAGCCCTGCGGCGCGTGCCCGAAGGCGGCGTCTGGGCGCATACCAGCGACAAGATCGCGGCTGTGGCCCTGCACGAAACCGCCGCCCACCTAGCCGAGATCGAGCGACCCCAAGTACTGCAAGGCCCGCTTGCCACCCTCGCCGACCAACTCGCCGACCACAACCCCGACATCCTCTTTGACGCCATCGTCGGGCGCAACGCCCTCGGCGCGCTAGCGCACAAGGAAGAAGTCATCGCAGCCCTCTATCGCTACCTCGCCTTACAAGGCCACGTCAGCTTGGTCGAGACCCTCTCGCACCGGTCGCAGCGCTTGTACCAGTTGCTCGACGTACAGCAACTCGGAGACCTAGGCGAGCGTCTCGTCGCCGCCGAAGAGGCTATCTACGCCGCGCCCGACAACCCGCGAGTCAACTGGGATGTGGCGGATCTCGAACAAATGTTCGCGGCCGCGGGCTTTGGCGCGATGCAAGTGCGGGTGGAAGAAGTCCAGTCGCAGCGGCACATTGAGCCGCGCCATCTCGCGCACTGGTTCAATCCCGGCGGCGAGAAGCGGCACACGTACGCCCACCATCTGACCCAGCATCTCGACGAAGGTGAATTGCGGCAGGTGCGCAGGTTCTTTGAGCAGAACTTAGCCAACCATACGGTGACTTGGACGACGCCTCAGGTATTCGTCGTAGCCGAAGGGCGACAAGGGAACGATGCAGATGCAGCACCCAAGAATTGATTTATAGTGCCTCACGGCTTACCTTATCCGCATTTCGCCACCTCTAACCCGCCATAGACTATGATCGCCAAGCGCCTAACCTGCCTGCTACTATTGAGTCTCAGCGCCTGTAGCACCACTGAAGAGCAGGTCGTCGAACTCCTAGAACAGATGGCCGCCAATCCGATCGATTCGCCGGCTTATCAGCAATCCATCGACGACTTGGCTGCCATTGGTCGGCCAGCCGCCCGCCAGCTCATCGCCCGCCTCAATCCCGACTTATACCTCGGCGAGAACTACCGCGAGTTCCGCGATGAACAAGAAAAGCTCCGCATCGGCTGCGCCCTAGCGCTAGGCCACATCAAGCCGCGCGGAGCCACGGCTGCACTCAAGGATCGGATTACCGTCGCTTACACAGACCGCGAGCGCATCGCCTGCCTGTGGGCCATGGGCGAAGTGGGCTACGTCCAAGCGGGCGTGGATGCGGCCAAAGTCCAACTCAAAGACGAGGACCCCATCATCCGCATCCACGCGGCCATTGCCCTGCTCAAGATGGACGACGAACTCGGCACCAGTGAAATCGAAGCAGCCCTAGCCAGCAGCGATCCGGAATTGGCCCAAGCCGCCCTGCAAGGACTAGAAGAATCCGGCTACTTCGGCGTCCCGCTGCTCGTCGAACTAAGCGGTCGCGCCGGTCCTCACCAAGCCGCGCTGCGCTCGGTAATAGCCAAGGTCAAAGACCAACTCGTCATTCAGCTAGAGGCCGAGGAGCCAGTCCACCGCCAGCGCGCCGCGCAAGCCCTCGGCTACATCGGTGACGAAGGCGCAGCGGCCGCCCTAGCCGACCTGCTGGAAGACCCCAGCAATCAGGTGCGCTTTAGCACGGCTGCTGCCTTGGCCACCATGGGGCGCAGCCAAGGCATCGAGTTTCTCTTCGAGGCCCTGCGCAACACCGACTCCATCCTCCGCGCCAATGCCGTCAAATTTCTCACCAACGTCCAGCAACAATCCGGCGCAGTCGAAGCGCAACTCATAGCTGCCCTCAGCGATGAGGATCCGCTCTCCCGCGCAGGCGCAGCGCAAGTCTTGGGCCAAGCGCGCGTGCAATCCGCCCTCAGTGCCCTGTTGGTGGCCACCGCGGACGAAGTCGCCGACGTGCGTGCTAATGCCGCTATTGCCCTCGGTCACATCGGCGGCAACCAAAGCCGCGCCCAGCTCGAAAAATTGCGCCACGACAGCGACGCCACCGTTTCCTACTACGCCGAGTGGGCCTTAGGTCAACTCGGATCGAGTTGACCCTAACCCCCCTTTTCGTGCCATGCAAAATGCAATCTGCTTGTTGTTCGCCTTCTTGGCCCTGCCGCCATTTGCCGCACCCAGCCGCGCTGGCGAAACGCCCGAGACCCTCCTCATCCGCCAAGCCCTCGCCAACGACATCTCCGGGTATCGCCGGGCCGATACCGAACTGACCCTCAAGGCGTACCACTCGCGCTTCGTCGCCTATGAGGGTCACGCCAACGGCGACCCGCGCGCTTGGACGATTCTGCATGAAAACCACGATGCGTTCGCCAGCCAGCTAGCCGCGGATCTCAGCGATCAGCGCTACGAGGTCACGCGCACGGTTCCCTTTATCGCGGTGCGCGCCACTCACGCCATTGCCACTAGCGTGGACTCCGGGCGCGTCGTCGATCGCCAGACCAGCGAGGCCACGCCAGTTGTCGTCCACCGCTTCTGGACCTTCCTCAAGGAAGAGGACGACTGGCTGGCTACGGGCATGGTCGCGGATTTGGGCGACACGCTATTGCCCGCGGCAGGCACACCCGCCAACGGCGAGATCGCCGAGTTGTTGCAGCGCGAAAGCCAAGCGTGGGAAGCCGGCAGCGGCATCCTAGGCTTCTTCGACGCAGACTTCACGGGCTGCGAGGCTCTGGGCACTTTCAAGCCAGCCTCCTATAAAATCGCCTTCAGCGGCAGCGAGGAACTGGAAAAGTGGCTCGACAAGCGGCTGCCCTACGTGCAATACGACCTCGACCGCAAAGTGCTCCACACGGCCATTGGGCCTAGCGGCGACGAAGCATTGGCCGTCACGCGCGAAAAAGTGGCCGTCGAGCACGTCAAAGGACCAGCCAAACACCACCAGGAACGCTACGTATTCTGGACATTGAGCCGCCGCTCCGGCTCGTGGAAGATCACCAACATGATCTTCAACTTGGGGCTGGAACTTTCCGACTAACTCATGGAAAAACTGGTCTGGCTCCTGCTCTTTACCGTCGGCTACTGGTCGTACTGCATCTTCTGGGGCGTCAAAGGAGCCCGCCGGGCCAAGACGGCATCGGATTACTTTATTGCCGGCCGCGGCATCGGCCTGTGGGTCTTTGTGCTGGCCGCCACTGCCACTTCCTTTAGCGGCTGGACCTTCGTCGGCCACCCCGGCACCATCTACAACGTCGGCCTGCCCTACGCCTTTGCCTCCTTCTACGCCATCACCATTCCCTTCACCGGGGTGTTGTTCCTCAAGCGCCAGTGGCTTTTGGGCCAGCGCTTTGGCTATATCACGCCGGGCGAGATGTTCAGCGATTACTACCGCACGGATGCGATGCGCTTCCTCACAGTCATCGTCGCGCTCGTCTTCAGCGTACCCTATCTCGGAATCCAACTCAAGGCGTCGGGCCTGCTTTTCAACCGCCTGACGACCGGCACGCCGCTGGAGGGCACCTTCATCCACTCGGTCGAAGGTGGGGCGATTGTGCTTTCGGTCATCGTCTTTATCTACGTAGCATCGGGCGGGTTGCGTTCGGTCGCCTACGTTGACTGCGCCCAGTGCATCCTCTTGGCCCTCGGCATCGTCGTCCTCGGCTTTATTGCCCTCGACTTGGTCGGCGGCTGGACGGCCTTCAAGGGGGGGTTGGTCGGCCTCGCCAAGCAAAAACCCGACATGGTCGCCATTCCGACCCGGCCGGAGTCGGACTCTTTTCTCGAACGAGTCGGCACCATGTTTTTCGACGCCCAAGGCGGCGCTTGGACCGGCCTGATGATTTTGACCTATATGTTCGCCTTGATGGGCATCCAGTCGGCTCCAGCCTTTTCAATGTGGGCCTTTGCCAACCGCGACCCTCGGCCTTTCCCTTGGCAACAGGTTTTCGCCTCTTCTTTAGTCATCGGCGGCATCTTGTTCTTTTTTACGGCCTTTCAAGGGCTGGGCGTCCGGCTGCTCGATATGGAACTGGTCCCAGGGACTAAACCCCTCGGCCTGCCCGCATCCGACCACTTGGTCCCCTACCTGATCGACACCTTGGCCGGCAGCTTTCCCTTCCTCTTGGGGCTTTTGGCCGTTTGCGCGCTAGCTGCGATGCAATCGACCGGGGCGGCCTACATGTCCACGGCCAGCGGCATTATCACCCGCGATCTCTACCGCCATTTCTTCAACAAAGAAGCATCGCATTCGGCCCAAGTCTTTGTCGGTCGCTTGACGGTGGCGGTCGTCGTCAGCCTAGCCCTGCTAGTCGGACTAGCTTCCGGCGACCTGCTCGTCTTGCTGGGGGGACTGGCCGTTTCGTATGGATTCCAGATGTGGCCGGCGCTTTTAGGCATCTGCTACATCCGCTTCTTCACCCCCAAGGCCATCGTCGCCGGACTCATCGCTGGACTCATCGCCGTTACCTTCACCTATATAACTGAGTTGGGCGGACTCATCGGCATTGGCCGCTATCCGCTCACACTGCACAGCGCTGGTTGGGGCATCCTCTTTAATATGGGCATTGTCGTTGTCGTCAGTTTGTTCACTCAGCCCAAGGAAGCCAGCCATCTGGCCCACCGCGATCGCTACCACCACTTCCTCAAAGAGCACACTACCCTGTCCGAAGCCAAAAGGAAGTGGAAAAAGCCGGTCTGGATTCTGACGATAGTCTGGTTCCTCTGCGCCATCGGTCCTTTCGCCGTCTTAGGCAATCAGACCGATCCCACCCAATGGCCTCTAGGAATCCCCACGCTGTGGGTCTGGCAGATTGCCTGGTGGATCATCGGCTGTTTTATGATGTATTTGCTGGCCTTTAAGCTGGAAATGTCCACCGTCCCTACCAGCGAGGTCGAATCCCCGCCGCAAGACGACTGAGGTGCGCTCCGCCTTTCCCTTTCTCCGCCTAGTGCTAGCGCTCGGCGCGGCCCTGTTCGGCGCGCTGCTCCTGCCCGATCAAGGCACAACGAGCGGCCTGAGCCTCTTTCCACCCGCCGCAGCCATCCTCGTCGCCGTGGCCACTGGTCGCCTAATTCTAGGACTAGGATTGGCAATCGTCGGCGGTGCGCTCATTTCCCTGCCGACAGACGTCCCACTCTACGCGATCCCATTCCGCGGCTTAGAGCGTGCCCTCATAGACTTTGTCTGGACTCCGCTGCGCGACTCCTTTCAACTCTTCATCCTCGGTTTCACGGCCTCGCTCATCGGCATGGTCCGCGTCATCTCGCTGGCCGGCGGCACTCGCGGCATCGCCGACCTGTTAGTCGCCCGAGCCGCTGGCGTGCGCTCGGCCCGGCTGGCCACCGCGCTTTTAGGGCTGGCGGTCTTTTTCGACGATTACGCCAACACGCTCGTCGTCGGCACCACCATGCGCCCCATCGCCGATCGCTTCCGCATCTCGCGCGAAAAACTGGCCTTTCTCGTCGATTCCACCGCCGCCCCTATAGCCGGCATCGCCGTCGTCAGCACTTGGATCGGCTTTGAGGTGGGTTTATTCGACAGTGCCATGGAGCAAGTCGGCGCGGGGATTTCCGGCTACGAACTGTTCTTCCGCGCCCTGCCGGCCCGCTTCTACTGCCTGCTAACCCTGACCTTCGTGCTGTGCTCCACCATCGCCGGTCGCGATTTTGGCCCCATGCTCAAAGCCGAGCGCCGCGCCCGGCGAACGGGCCAAGTCCTCGCGCCGGGAGACCGCCCCATGACCGGCGACGCATCCCAACTCCCCGAACACCCCGGCCTCCGCGCCCATTGGGCCGTGGCCGCAGGCCCCGTCCTCCTCGTCGTCGCTGGCGTGCTCGGCGGAATGCACCTAGACGCCAGCCAAGCACCAGCCGTGGTAGCCGCCCGCGCCGAACACGGCTTTTTCGCCCGGCTCTACTGGACACAAGTTTTCTCCCACGCCGACGGGCCCAAAGTGATGTTCCTCTCCGCCTTAGCTGGATCGGTACTGGCAGCGGTCTTGGCCCTAACCCGCCGCGAGGAAGCAAGCCCCAGACGCCCGCTCGGCCTAGCGAAAGTCTGCAAGACTTGGGCGAGCGGTATTACGGGCTTTTCCTATGCGCTGGTGATATTGATCTTGGCCTGGGCGATCAAGGAAACCTGTGAGGCCGTCGAGACTTCAGCCTATATCGTCGGTGCGCTCTCCGGCTTCCTCGACCCGCACTTCCTCCCCCTCCTCGTCTTCCTACTTGCCGCGGTGGTCGCCTTCTCCATCGGCACCTCGTGGACGACCATGGCAGTCCTCTTGCCGACCATGGTCCCAGTAGCCTACGACCTAGGCGGTCTGGCACTGACGGTCCTCGTCGCCGCTGCGGTGTTGGACGGCGCGATCTTCGGCGACCATTGCTCCCCCATCAGCGACACCACGGTCCTCTCCAGCATTGCCGCGGCCTGCGACCACCTAGCCCACGTTCGCACCCAGATACCCTACGCCCTGACGACGATGACGATCGCCGGGCTATGCGGCTACTTGGGTAGCACCCTGCTGTGGTCGCCGACCACTGGCTTGGTCGTGGGACTATGCCTGATTGTTGCAGTGATCTTTACAGTAGGAAGAAAAACGGATGCCGATTGACTTTGCCGTGGACTAACTACCACCCCGCCGTCGTCCGATCCACCAATTCCTCTAACACCATGTCTAGCGCCCGCTCCATCGCTGGATCCCGCCCTTCTTCCTCGGCCAGCGCGGCGTCATAGGTTCCCCACCCCTCCAACTCGGCCAACGCCAACAATACCTCCCCATCCTCCACCTTCACCAATTCGGCCGCCACCAAGACCGCAAACCGGTACTGCTCGGTCTGCTCGGCTGTCGTATAGGTAAAGGGGCGATCCTCAATGGAGATCACGTTGAGCTGCAAGAGGGCATCGGCGCTCTCTTCGTCCACGACCCGCAACTGACCATCCTCGGCGTAGGCATCAATAGCGCGTTCAGTCAGGCGCTCGGCCACGGCGAACTCCGAGGTTTGATTGTCGGCCACGGGGATGCCAATGCTGCGGATGCCGCCTAACAGGCCGCCTGAGGTCGAGTAATAAGCACATCCGCCAATGCAGAGCGCGACCAGCGCAACTCTAATCGTCTGACTTGCTCTCATCGCCCTCGGTGGCAGGCTTGCCCCCGTCGTCCTCAGCCGCTGGCTTATTTGCATCGTCCTCGACCGCTGGCTCGCTCGCATCCTCAGCCGCCGCCAGCGACCGCGCTCCGTCGCCCACGGCAATGGGCTGATTCTGGGGCCGTCCCCGCACATCAGTTCCTCGCACCTCCAGCCGCTGCCACTGCTCTTGACCTGGAGCGCGAGCCACCGAGTGCTCGACCATCATCGCGCTCAATGGTCGGGTATCGCCCACCACCGGCACTTCGCCTACGACCGGAGCGCGCACCGTACACAAGCGAGATTGCACATGGGTGGCGATCACCCGCGCCTTAACCGCTTCCCAGCGGCCCAGCGGCTGCCCGCTGTCTGGGTCTGTGATCTCCCCGTGCAAGGCGAAAATGGCAAAGGCCATGCCCTCCTGAACGCCCTGCTCGCTACCGACGTTGAGTACCAGCGTAGTGTCGTCGATAATGGCGGCTACCTTGCCTTCAATAGGCGTGTTCATACGGCTGTGCTCCGAAAAAAAGACCGGCCCGCGTTTGCTGGACCGGTCTCTAGATACTTGGTAGGGGTTCGAATCACTCGCTTGCGGCCCACATATAGTCCCCGCTGTTGTCGAAGATAAAATCTTCTGGGTTCTGGTATCCTCGGTGTTTGCTCAACTGCTGATCCCGCAAACGCACCGCGTAGTGTAGGTGCGGGCCGGTCGAGCGGCCCGAATTACCCATCGTCCCGATCTGCTGCCCGCGCTTTATCTGTTCACCTTGCTTGACCATAATTCTATCCAAGTGGCCGTATTCGGTCTGGTAGCCGCCTTGGCGCGCATAGGGCTGGCCCTGCTCGTCGCGTTCCTTTTTTCGATGGGCAACAATAATCGTATTGCCGAGGTATTTATCCTTCCCAGCGTAGCGTACAAAACCATCCGCCGTCGCGTAGATGGGCGTCCCTCTGCGGCCAGCGAAATCGACGCCACGGTGAAAGGCCCGACGCCCGGTAAAGGGATCAATGCGCCAGCCAAAAGGCGACGACCGCCACGTCTTCTGCTCGGGGACTGGTAAAATCGTGGGCAAGTATTGGACGTTCGTTTCTTCGAATTTGCGCTCGATTTCCTCAAAGCTCTCGGCCTGTAGGTTGACCATCCGCTTCAGGTAGTCGATGCGCACGCTCATTTCGCGCATCATCAAGTGCTTTTGCGGCGGCAAAGACGCTATCTCGTCGGACAAATCTTCCACGCCCCCGACGCCGCCCAACTCTCCATCCGCAGCGAGTGGCTCTATCTCCAGCGGCTCCATCTCGTGGTGGGCGCGCAATCTATCTTCCGTGGCCCTGAGCTGATCCATGGCCTCCCCGAGCTGCTGAACTTCTTCTCGGGTCTGCTCTAAGCTGTGCAAGAGGTTTTTGTTTTCTTCTTGCAAGGCCAGCAGGGCTTTCTGATCACTCAGTTGATGAAAGCCCTGTGTGTAGGCGTAATAACCACCACCAACCACAAAACCCAACACGCCCAGCAGAATCAGCCCTAAGGCGCGAGGCGAAAAACTATACTCACGGATCTGACCATCGCGCGGGGAAATGACGATAAAAGTTCTGCGCTTACCTAGTATTTTCATAACTATATTCCTCTGTCTGCTAGGGCTAATAGCAAATTTTGAGGTGTTCGTTAGATTGTATGTATTGGATATTGTTTTGACTTAAACCTAGTTAAATTATAGATATCACGATGGAAAGTCAATCGTCAAATTCCCCCATGCTCTTGGCCATCGACATCGGCAACACCTGCATCGACATCGGTCTTTTGGCCGGGGATGAAATCGTTTGTCACCACAAATTCCCCACGGCCCCCCCGGCCGATGCCGACCTACAACACCTGCTGGCAACGCTTGCCACACCTCCGATTGGCGCGGTCATCGGGTCGGTCGTCGCGGAATTGGGGACTGCGTACGCAGCAGCCTGTCGCAACTTCTCCTCCGGCCCCGTCCTCCAAGCGCATAGCACGTGGGATTGGGGCCTGCAAATTGACTACGACGATCCCGCCCGGATCGGCGTTGACCGCCTCGCTGCGGCCTCAGCCGCCCATTGCGCAGCCCCGGCCGGCCAAGCCGTTGTGGTCGTCGATGTCGGCACCGCGCTAACGGTCGATGTCATCGACGCCCAAGGCACCTTCCGCGGCGGTGTTATCGCCCCAGGGCTGCATCTCGGATTAAATGCCCTCAGCGCAAACACCAGCTTCCTACCCCAAGTCGAGCTAGCGGCCACAACGCCCTTGCTGGGCAAAAACACCGCGGACGGCCTGCGCTCGGGGGCACTGCACGGGTCGGCCGCGCTCGTCGAGGGCCTTTGCACGCGCATGGCCACAGTCTTAGACGCCCCCGTCGCAGTCTTTCTCACCGGCGGCGACGGCCCCCTGCTCCACCCTCATATCGCCGTGGCTCACACCTGCGATCCAGACCTCGTATTGCGCGGTTTAGCCCTCGCGTACCGGCGGCGCACTGCTTGACGCGGTACAGGCGCATTGATAATATGTTATGTTTCTACATAGCACCTCAACATACTCAACGCGCCCTACTCACCAAGGAGTATCGCTTGTCCATTTTGCGCATCTCGCTGCTGCTCGCCCTCGTCGCATCCGCCTCCGATTTGCGGGCTGAGCGCTCCGTTGAAGACGAATACAAAGCCCTGTTGTGGAAGACGGCCAAAACCATTCACCAGTACTACGTTGAAGAAGTCCATCCCGATTCCCTAGCGCAGGCGGCTGCGCGCGGGATATTCAACTCCTTAGATCCAGCCTCGGAATACACGCTCAACGCCCGTGCCCAGCTCGATAGCAAGGACGCGGCAAGGCTGCTAAACCACCGCTTCTACACCCTCATGCAGATGGCCCAAGCCATCGACGAGAATGCCTTTTATCCGGTTACTGCGGATACGCTAATCCGCTTTGGTATCGCCGGAATGATGGAAATTCTCGACCCCTATTCGGTGTTTTTGGAAAAGCGCAATCTCGACAATTTCAACATCCAAACCCAAGGCAAATACGGGGGGCTGGGCTTCCGCATCCAAGTCGTCTATCCCGACAGCGCGATTGCCGTGTGGAGCCTCGTGCACGACCAGACACCAGCGGCCCTAGCGGGCGTCAAGTCGGGCGACCTCATCACCGCGATCAACAACACTTCTACCAGGGGCATGTCGGCTGGCGTGGCCGCCGACAGCATGCGCGGCGAGCCGGGCACCTCCGTGACTCTGACCTTAGAGCGCGCCGACCGCCCCACTCCCTTTGATCTGACGATTGAGCGCCGAGAAGTGCAGATGAACAGCGTCTCCCTCACCACTCTCTTTCCCGACGACACCGGCTACATCAAGCTCGACAGTTTCCAAAAGGGGTCGAGCCGGGAGGTGTTCAACGCGATTGTCGAGTTAGAAGAACAAGGCATGGAGCGGCTGATTTTCGATCTGCGCAAAAATGGTGGCGGGTACCTCGAAGAAGCCGTGCAAGTCGCCGACCTCTTCCTGCCCCGCAATCGCCTCGTGGTCTTTACCGCAGGCCGCGCCTTCCGAGACACTGCCCGGTACGAAACCAGCGAGGACGCCCTGCTGCGCGACACACCTCTCATCGTCATGGTCAATCACCTGTCCGCTTCGGCGTCCGAGATCGTCGCCGGTGCCATCCAAGACTGGGACCGCGGGCTGGTGCTAGGAACTACGACCGTGGGCAAGGGCTCTGTTCAGCAGATCGTCCATATCGACGACCGCGCCGAACTCAAGCTGACTATGGCCGCTTGGCACACGCCTTCGGGTCGCTCCATCGACAAGCGCATGCGCAAGGATTCTACCCTCGTCCGCGGGTACGACAAGGATTTCAAGACCCTCCGACTCGAGCGCATCGTTCGTGGCAGCGGCGGCATCACCCCAGACATCGAGGTATCTGGACGCACTGGCAGTCGCCTCGACGCGCAGCTCAGCGGCTTCTACAGCCTCAATAACCAATTCTTTTACTACGCCCGCGAGCACCGGCTCAAATACCCAGATCTGACGCCAGACTTCGTCGCCAGCCCAGAGGATCTAGCGGCCTTCCGCGCCTTTGCTGAAAACCGGGAGTTCGACTACATCAGCGAACTTGAAGCCCAAGTCGGGGAATTGGACAAGGTCGCCGAAGGCGAAGAGTACAACCAACTCGCCAAGCCGCTTGGCCACCTAACCGACGAAATCGACAAAATAGAGGAACAACACTGGCAGGAGAACGAAGAACTCATCGCTTGGCGGCTCACCTTCGCCATCCTCGAAAAAGCATTCGGAGAGCCAGTGGCCGAAGCGTACAATGTAACCGTGGATCCCCAAGTGCTGGAGGCGCGCCGCATTATCGCCGACCCGAGCGAGTACCAGATGTGGTTCGACAAGGGAGAAATAGGCACACCAGAAGAGGACTCCATCGCCCAAGAAGACGGCAGCGGCGATCTCCAATAGGAGCTTGTATTTTGGCGGTGGTATGAAGTGCTTTAGAGGGCCTATTCCCTACCTCATAGCGGGCCTTTTAATTCACGTCGTTTTCCTAGCCGCCCTCGGCACCGACCTCCTTCGGCCCCTCTTCAACGACACCTCCCACACCCGCCGCGGCTTTGACTTCGGGGTTTTCTATTTGGCGGGTCAAGCCCTAGCCGAAGGCCGTGACATCTACTCAGTGTCGGGTGCCTTCGGCTTCCGCTATCTGCCGGCCTTTGCCTTGGTCGCCAGTCTTTTCGCCCAATTTCAGCCCCTCACTGCATACTTTCTGCATCTCTGCTGCACCGAGCTTTTCCTCGCGGTCAACCTCTATCTGACTTGGCGGTGGGTGGAGAAGCCGCGTCGAGGCTTGGCCTTGTTTATGTGGCTGGCGTTCTCGCCTCACTTTCTCGAACTCTACATGGGGCAGGTCAGCTTCTGGGCGGCGTCGCTGTTCTTTTGGCTCATCGTCGGCCTCCACAGTGGCCGGGAACGGGTGGCCGGCTTGTGTTGGGCAGGTGCCCTCTTAGTCAAACCCAACGCCTTAATTCTCGCGCCCGCGCTTCTGCGGCTTCGCGCCTGGCGCGTCCTCTTTTTGGGACTGCTAGCCGGCTTGCTTACGTCGCTGCCTTACTTCCTTCTGCATCCAGATAGCTGGGGAACTTTTTTCGCTGCCAATATCTACGGCGCTCCCGTCCAAGGGGCCCTCACCCACGCGGGCAACCTCGGGCTGCAAGGCGGGCTAGTCAGCCTCGTAGCCCAACTAGCCGGACGGCCCCTGGCCGAGCTGACGACCCTCGCCGACCTCCCTTTGGCGGGCCGCGCGGTCATCTACTGCTCGCAGGCCGCCATCCTCGTCGCGACACTGGTGGCCACCTATCGTGGCCGCGATGCTCTGCCGCTACTCGCGCTGTGGATGTGTACCTTTTTTCTCGTTTACAAAGACGTTTGGGAGCATCACTACGTCTTTCTCCAGCCCGTAATCGTAGCTTTGTACGCGCACTCAGGTTCTCCTAAGTTCTTGTGGATATTTGCTCTTATCGCTCTGCCGACGCCCTTTGTCCTCTTCGACATTGAGCCGGGGGTCTATGGGCCGATTGATCCTGAGCGCACATGGGGGCCGGTCACTTCCCTCGCCTATCGCAGCACTAAACTCATTCCCCTCGGCTATCTGTGGTACGGGCTGTGCCGCACGTGCTTAGCCTCGGCACCCACCAAGTCTTGATATTAGCGTGCCGGAGTCGTATTATATTCTATTCTTTTAGTTTTTCCTCCTCTGTCCTATGGTATCTAATTCCAAGCGCCGACTTCCGCCCTGGCTCAAGGCCAAAGCCCCAGGCCACCCCAATTACATCGCCCTAAAAAACCTGCTCGCCGATTTACAGCTTAACACGGTGTGCGAGAGTGCGCATTGCCCCAACATCGGCGAGTGCTGGAGCCAGCGCACGGCGACCTTTATGATTCTGGGCGATGTCTGCACCCGCAGCTGCGGATTTTGCGCGATCAAGACGGGTCGTCCCCAATGGCTCGACGAAGGCGAGCCTGAGCGCGTTGCCGCAGCCATTGCCCGCCTCGGGCTAGATCACGCGGTGATTACCTCGGTCAATCGCGACGAACTACCAGACGGCGGGGCGCGCATCTTCGCCCGGACGATCGCGGCAGTGCATCACCTTTGCCCCGAGACAAGCGTCGAAGTCCTAATCCCGGACTTCAAAGGCGACTGGCAGGCCTTAGCTACCGTCCTTGAAGCCGGCCCAGACATCCTCAATCACAACATCGAGACGCCGCCTCGCCTCTACCCCACCATGCGCCCGCAAGCCCGGTACGGCCGTTCGCTGGAGCTCCTCGATCGAGCCCGCAAGATGAGTCCCGCCCCCACCAAGTCCGGCATGATGCTAGGAGCCGGCGAGACCAAAAGAGAAATAGCCCAGAGCATCCAAGACCTAGCGGATGTCGGCTGCGCCATTCTGACCTTGGGCCAATACCTAAGCCCGTCCACCCACCACGTGCCCGTAGAGCGCTTCGTCCACCCCGACGAATTCGCGGAGTGGCGGCGCTTTGCCCTCGGCTTGGGCTTTCGCCACGTCGAGTCTGGCCCGCTGGTGCGCAGCTCGTACCATGCCGCCAGCCAAGTCGAACAGGTGCGGGCCGCCACCCCCACTACCTCCTGAGAGAAGCCCATGAACCTAGAGAAAAAGGCCATATCCAAGTACCTGAAACGCAAAAAATTGCTCGCCGACGAGGGCCCGATCCGCGTCCAGAGCTTGAGTGACGGGCTAAAAAACCGGATTTACTACGTAGAGGCTGCCAATCAGGCTTGGATCGTCAAGCAGGCGCACTCGCGCGTCCAAATCAAGGAACGCTGGTGGGTCGATCGGCGGCGCATCTTCGCCGAGAAAAGCTGCATCGAGCGCTTGGCGCAATTCCTCGCTCCCGAGACCTTGCCGGAAGTCCTGCTCGAAGACCGCACGGACTTCATCCTCGTGACGACCCCGCCGCCACACAATGCCCTGTCGTGGGAGGGCGACTTGCTCAATGGCCGCATTGATCTGCAAATCGCCGTCCAGTGCGGCGAACTGCTAGCCACTGTCCACAACGAAACAGCAAACTCGTCCGAGGTCGCGGACGAGTTTGCACCTACTAAGGTATTTGAGCAACTGCGCATCGACCCGCACTACAACTACATCGGCAACGCCTATCCCGACCTCAAAAAGGCTATTGCCGTCCACACCAATCGCCTGCTCAAAGAGGGGTTTTGTCTCGTCTTGGGCGACTTGCGGCCCCGCAATATATGGGTCGCCAACGGCCATCCCTACTGGGTCGATTTTGCCACCGCCCACTACGGCTACCCCACCTTTGACCTCGCCTTCTACACGGCTGATATGTGCATCAAGGCCATGCAGAACACCGCCCAAAAAGCCGCCTATTTAGAGGCCGTCAATGTATTCTGGAACAGCTATTTTCAGAGTGCGAGCTACAAACAGGTCGAGGAAGTCAAACACCAAGCCGTACACGATCTCGGCTGCCTGCTATTGAGCGCGACCGATGGCCGCCAGCCGGTCGCGCTCGACGACGAGCGCATCATCGGGCTCTCGCGGCGCATCGCCCAGAGCCTGATTTTGACGGGACTGGGGAAAATCGAGGAAGTCACCGAGTTCGTCAACCGGACCCTGATCGACGGCTAGTCCGTTGCAAATCCCCGCTGCTAGATCGGATGTGCGCCGCCATCGCCTGCCGTGCAGCCTCTGCATCCCGCCGCTGCAATGCCGCCAAGATTTGGCGGTGCTCTGCCAGCGACAGTTCAGCCCGAGGACCAGCCAGCGCCGGCTCCGCCAAACTTTCCTTGATCCATTCTTGCAGATAGTTGCGCGTGGTTTCGAGCAAGCTGTAGAGGATGGAATTGTGCGTGGCCCGGGCGATAAGTAGGTGGAATTGCAAATCACTGGCGAGAAAGCGCCCCTCGTCAGAAAGCCCCCCGGCCATACCAGCCAGCGCGTCGGCAATGGCCGCCAAATCCTCGGCGGTGGCCCGCTCGGCCGCCAAATAGGCGTTTTGCGACTCGAGCATCATCCGCGTCTCACTCAGGTCTTGGAGCTTCTTGCCGTCGAGCAGAAACCCCAACTGCAACGCCCGCTCCACGTATTGGCCCTTGTCGCAGACAAACGTGCCCTCGCCCACGCGGCCGTCGAGCAGACCCATCATGGACAACGAACGCAGAGCTTCGCGCAGCGAGGAACGCCCAACCTGAAAGCGCTTGCACAATTCCCGTTCCGGCGGCAGCCTGTCGCCGGGCTTGAGGATGTTGCGCTCGATTAAGTCCGTTATCTGCGCGATAATCTCGTCGCTTACGGATGTGCGCTGCACCGGGCGCATGGCATCGTCAATCGGAGCCGTGGCTTTTTTCATAGAAGGTGCCAAGTGTCAAATGCGGAAGAAAATAAAATTTGCCGATGGTCAGACCATTAGCTATTTTCTAGAACAGTACTCAATCCTACTTTGCTGTCAAGAGGAAACGCAAATGGCACAAACTTTGGATCTTGGCTCGCGCGTCGAATTGGTCTCCATGGATCCTCACTTCGACGACATTTCCATTGCGCTCTATTGCCCCGACGGCCCTCCCTGCTATCAAGTCCACACCTACAGCCATCTCCCCGGAGCCGCCGAGCGCATCGCCGGAGTCGCCCGCGCCATGCAGGTACTCGGGGGCATGGAGCAAACCAGCGACGGTCTGCTCCGCTTCCCCTGCGGCCACGCGCATCTGCTCGCGGTCAAACGACTCTTCCTAGAGGCTTGCAAGCTGCCGCCGGAGCAACCCATAGAGCCGCGTCCACTGCACATTTTCGATAAAAAAGCCAACTCCACCATCGCCGTCGCCAGCCTCGGTCAGGGCTTGTACGAGGTCCGCGCCACCGAACAGGCTCCCGGTGTGGATCGCCGCGTCACCACCATCGCCCGCGGCCTAATCCGCCTCGGTGAGATGGAAGAAGTCGCCGATCAACCCAACCAAGTCCGCTTCGGCTGCGGCCACTCCCACGACGCCCTAATCGGCCTGTTGCTGGTCCGCGCTCCCAACGTGCGCGCCGCCGTGCGCGAGGCCGAAGCCATGGCCAGCCGCGGCGTGCTCTCAGCCCCCAGCTCCCAAGAATAAAGGAGTCTATCATGCCTTCTTCGATGACCAGCCGCGAGCGCGTCCTCGCCGCCCTCGCCCGCGAGCCTGTGGACCGCACCCCGCTCTGCAACCCGACCTCGGTGGCCACCGTCGAATTAATGGACCTCGTCGATGCTCCCTTCCCCGCGGCCAACCGCGAGCCCGAGCTCATGGCGCGGCTGGCCGCCACCGGCTACACCGAACTGGGCTTTGACACTATCATGCCGGTCTTCACCATCATCCAAGAATCCTCGGCCCTCGGGTGCAAAATCCAGTGGGAACAAAAGGACAACTGGCCTACGGTCCGCATGAGCGAACCGATCTGGCACGGACCAGACGACATCAGAATCCCCGCCGACCTCTGCACCCACCCCGACACGGCTTGCGTCACTGAGGCGATCAAAATTCTGCGCAAGGAATACGGCGACGAAGTCGCCATCGTCGGCAAGACCATGGGGCCTTGGTCGCTAGGCTATCACTGCTTGGGGGTCGAGCCCTTTCTGCTGATGTCGCTCGACGACCCAGGCAAAACCAAGCTCTGCCTCGACCGCATGAAGGAGATCACCATTGAGTTTGGGCAAGCGCAGATCGAGGCCGGTGCCGACGCCCTGACCCTGCCCGACCACGCCACCGGCGATCTCGTCAGCGGCGAGTACTACGAGCGCTATCTGCGCGACTTGCACATCGAGTTTGCCGAGCGGCTGTCCGTGCCCATCATCCTCCACATCTGCGGCCGCACGGTTGACCGCATGGAGTACATCGCCCAAACCGGCATGGCAGCCTTCCATTTCGACTCCAAGAACACGCCCGAAGAATCCACCCAAATCGTGCGCGACCGCATCTCATTAGTAGGCAATATCAACAACCCCGAGACCCTTTTTTCTAAAGGGCCAGAAGTCGTCGGCGCCGAAGTCGTGCGCAACCTCGAAGCCGGCGTCCAGCTCATCGGCCCAGAGTGCGCCATCCCCTTGCAGACTTCCATCGAAAACCTCAAGGCCATTCCCCGCACAGTACAAGAGTGGCACCGCGACCAAGCGCGCAACTAAAAGAAGAGATCCTATGGCAGACATTACCGACATCGCCAACGAATTTATCCGCGACGAGATCGAAGAGTTCATCGAGCGCGACGAAGAGCGCGAGCGCATCATCAGCATCTTCGCCCAAGCCAGCGAACAGATGCAGAACATCGCCGCCGCCCTCATCGACGGCGACCACCTAACGGTCGACGAGTTGACCGGCCAAGCCCTTGCCGCGGGCGTCGAAGCCCTCGAAGTCATGGACGACGGGCTGATCGCCGGCATGGCCATCGTCGGCATCAAATTCCGCGAAAATTTCATCTTCGTCCCCGAAGTGCTAGCTTGCGCCCGCGCCATGAAGGCCGGCATGACCCACATCGAACCCATTCTCTCGGCCTCGGGCGTCGATCCCATCGGCATTGTGATCATGGGCACGGTCAAGGGCGATCTCCACGACATCGGCAAAAACTTGTGCATTATGATGCTGCGCGGAGCTGGCTTCGTCGTCCACGACCTCGGAGTAGATACCTCCGAGGACGATTTTATCGACGCCGTCGAAGAGCACGAAGCTCCGCTCTTGGGCATGTCGGCCCTGTTGACCACCACCATGCCCAACATGGGCAAGACCATTGAAGCCTTCATCGACGCCGATTTGCGCGACGACGTCAAAATCATGGTCGGCGGCGCGCCCGTGACCCAGGAATTTGCCGACGACATGGGGGCCGATGGTTACGGCAAGGACGCCCTCGCCTGCGTGGCCTTGGCCAAGGACCTGCTGAACGAAATTGCGGATGAGTAACGCGCCCAACGCCATGACCCAAATCGACCCCCAAGAATACCAAAAGAGTCTCGACCGCCTGTCGGGCATCCTCGCGGGCATCGCCACCCATGCCGACGTGCAGGCGACCTTCCGCTGCCCGTACAAGAACCGCTTCGACCAATGCACCGCCCACTTCGGCTGCCGCAACCAGCGCAAGCCAAAAGAGCTAGGTGGGCTGTTCCAGTGCGGCAGCGACGACCAGCTCGACTACCGCTCGGCTTGGGAGACGGACCAACGCCCAGCCACACCTGGCCGCGGACAAATCCGCTGCGACAGCACCTCCTACCCACTTTCCACCGGCGGCACTCTCTTCGAGTACGCGGACCAACTCGGTGCTCGCGTGCCCACCTCCTGCGGGCGCACAGGCCACTGCCACGAGTGCATCGTCGAAGTCACGAGCGGCGCACAGGCCCTCAGCGCACCCACGCCAGCCGAAGATTTCCTCGGTGGTGAATTCCGGCTCGCCTGTCAAGCCAAAGTCGAGGACGCGGATATCGATATCGAGTTTGCACCGCTTTTTCGCACGCCTCGAATACTGACCCAGACCGTGGATCGATCTGCCGAGATCGACCCGGTAGTCCAGCGGCGTGGACAATCCATCTACTACGGCGACGAGGAAATAGACCAATACCGCGGCCACCTCTACGGCCTAGCCATCGACTTGGGCACCACGACCATCGTCCTCGACTTAGTCGATTTGGAGACGGGCGAGAGCGTGCATTTGAGCGCGTTTGAAAACCCACAGCGCTTTGGCGGCAGCGACATCATGCACCGCATTTCCTACGACGGGCAACACCCCGGCGAACTGCGCCAAGCCCTGGTTAAGGCGCTCAACCACGAAATCGCGGACCTCTGCCGACGCGGCGGCTTTGTGCGGCAGGAAATTTACGAGATCGCAGTCGCCGGCAACTCGACTATGCGCGACATCCTCTTCCGCCTCGACGTGCAAAGCATCGGCCAAAAGCCCTACAAATCGCGCATTGAGCACGAATACCTAAGCGGCGAACGCACCGCGACCAGCCTAGTGGAAAAGACCCGCCGCCTCGGCCTGAAGGCCAACCCCAAGGCGCGCGCGTACTCGCTGCCACTGATTGCCAGCCACGTCGGCGCAGATGTAGCCGCCGACTTAGTCGCCGTCGATATGGACCTTTCCAGCGAGAGCGCAATGCTGGTCGATGTGGGCACCAACACCGAAGTCGTAGTCGCGCACCAAGGCCGTCTCGTCGCGGCTTCTTGCCCGGCCGGCCCGGCCTTTGAAGGCGGCGGCATCACCTATGGGATGCCCGGCTGCGACGGAGCCATTGAGTCCATCCGCTGGGACGGCGCGCACTGGCAGTGGGCAACCATCGGCGACACCACACCGGCGGGACTGTGCGGCTCCGGGCTAATCGACCTCCTCGCCGAGTTGCGCCGCCACGACTTGATGACGCCCAAGGGCGTCTTCGCCGAGAAAAAGCGCCAGTTTGAGCTAGTCCCCGAGCGCGGCATCACCTTCTCGCGCCTCGACGCTTCTAACCTCGCCCAAGCCAAAGCCGCCAATTTCTGCGGCCAGTACATCGTCTTGCGGACCTTGGGCCTGAATCCGGGCGACGTGCAACAGCTCTACCTCGCCGGTGGCTTTGCCAACTACGTCGATGTCCAGGCCGCCATCGACATCGGCTTTTTGGCTCCCGTGCCCACAGCCCGCATCGCCAAGGTGGGCAATGCCGCCGTCCAAGGAGCGCGCGAAGTACTCCTTTCGGCCAGCCAACGCGCTCGCATCGAAGCGCTGGCCAAGCGCATCGAGCACGTCGAACTGGAGACGACCCCCGATTTTTTTGAACTCTTCGTCGAGGGCTGCCAATTCAAACCCATGCCCGCCGCACTTTAGCCATGTCGCTGACCGCGCTCCATCCACCCGCCCGCTACTCGGGTGCCTGGCAGAAGAAACCCCTGCGCCATCTGCTCGAAACCACCGACACCTTCGTCCACATCGTCGAGTTGGTGACTTCGCGGGGCTTAATCACCGAGCGCGATGGCCGCAAGGTCCTCGCGCTCGCCCGCCGCCTCGCCGAGCACCCGCAATTCCACGCTCTGAGTATCACCGATAACCCCGGGGGCAACGCCATGATCAACCCGGACACCCTCGGCACAGACCTAATCTCGCGTGGGCAAGACGTCATCATCCACCTCTCCTGCAAGGACTGGAACCGCAACGCGCTGCAAGGCCGCGCTTGGCAACTTGCCAGCGAGGGCTTCAACAACATCCTCGCCCTGTCTGGAGACTACCCCATCAGCGGCTATCAAGGCACGGCCGGCGGAGTATTCGATCTCGACTCGGTCGGCCTGCTCGAAATGTTCGCCGCTATGAACGCTGGCCTGAAAATAAAAAAGGGTAAGCGGACTCAGCGCATGGAGGCCACGGATTTTTATCTAGGGGCCGTAGTCAACAACCACAAGCGCTATGAGCGCGAGGTCATGCCCCAATACTTCAAACTGGCCAAAAAAATCCACGTTGGCGCGGCTTTTGTCATCAGCCAGATCGGCTACGATGCGCGCAAGCAGGACGAGTTGCTCAAATACATGGCCTTGTGCGGTCTCGATGTCCCAGTCATCGCCAACGTGTACGTGCTCTCGCGGCCGGCGGCGCGCTTCTTCCACAAGGGCCACATTCCCGGAGTTGAAGTCACCGACGAGCTGATGGCCGTCGTCGAAAAGCAGGCCCAAGCCAACGACAAGGGCCGGGCGTTCTTCTTGGAGTTGGCTGCCAAGCAGTGCGCCATTGCCAAGGGCCTCGGCTACCGAGGAGCTTATCTCGGCGGGCACTTGCAATACGGCGACTACGAAAAAATCCTCGCGCTCGCCGCGACCTACTCGGAAGACGATTGGCGCGATTTTGCCGTGGAACTCTGCTTCTCTTTTGCCGACGAATTCTACTTTTTTGAACCCCAAGGCGACACCGGTCTCAGTTCTACTACTATCAATCGCGCATACCTCGCCTCCAAAGAGCAAGCCGCCCTCCGCCAAGCGCGTGGCCACCTGCCACTGAGCTACAAGTTAAACCGCCGCATCCACGACCAAGTATTTGCGCCCGAGAGCGCGGGTTTTCGCACCGGTGCTCATCTCGCCCGCGCTCTAACCGAGCACCCCAAGGCCGCCAAGCTCTTCCACGCAGCCGAGCACGCGCTCAAAATCGCTGCTTTTGACTGCCGCGACTGCGGCGATTGCTCGCTGCCGGACATCGCCTACTTGTGCCCGGAATCGCAGTGCGTCAAAAACCAACGCAACGGCCCCTGCGGTGGCACGCGCCAGGGCAAGTGCGAAGTCGGCGACAAGGACTGCATTTGGGCACGCGCGTACGACCGCCTCAAAGCCTATGGCGAAGAGGAACAAATGCTCGGCGACGCAGCCGTTATCAAAGACGCGGCCTTACAGGGCACTAGCGCCTGGACCAACGCCTTTTTGCAAAAAGATCACCGCAGCAAGAAGAAAGATTCCCAGTAAAACCAAGTTATCAACCATCCCACCACATCTCGCGAAAACCCATTCGATGATGCTCCTCCAACGAATAGTGCGCTGCCTGTGGGTCGCCTGCTTGGGCATCGCAAGTGGCTGCGACCTCTTGTCGGAACGGCCCGTAGCAGAAGTAGGACCGCACCAAATCACCGCCGCTGCGTTGAAGAGTTTTGTCGCCGAATGGTCGGGGCGCATACCTCCTGCACAGACCGCCGACCAAGCCCGTCGGCACTATCTGCAGACCATGATCGACGCCCGTCTGTTGCTGCTAGAAGCCCGTTCCCGCGGGATCGATACCACGCAGGCCGTGCGCTCAACCGTTCAGGACGCAATCGACAACCGAGTCAGCGCCCTCTATCGAGCCCGCGAAATCACGGATGCAATCGCAATTCCCGAAGACGAGATTCGCGCCTATTTCGACGATGAGGGCTATGGCCTAGAGCGCAAAGTCAGCGGCATACTGGTCGAGAGCCAGAGTGAGGCCGATTCGGTTTTGACCCTATTGCGCGCCGGACGGCCCTTTGCAGAAGTAGCCGCTGCCTACTCCATAGATGTGCGCTCGGCCCGCCAAGGCGGCGAACTGGGTTTCATAGGGCGCGACATGGCCCCGCGGATCCACATCCCACCAGAGGTTTTCCGCACCCTCCCTCTCGGCGCAATCTCGGAACCCATGTACACGGGCAAGTACTGGAACATTGTGCGCTTCACTGAAGAGCGGCCCGCTTCCTACGACAAGTACCGGGACTCCATCAGCAGGCAGCTCTTTGCCGAGCGATCTGCCCAAGCCACCAGGGAACACCTCGAACTGCTCCAGAACGCATTTGAGGTGCGGCTGCGCGAAGAGGCCCTCCTGCCGCTAGTAAGCGCCTACCAGCGGCAGGATCTCTCCCCGCTGACCGCGGAATCGCTCCCCCTATATACTTTTGACGAGGGCGAGATCACCGTGGCAGCAGCGGTGAAGGTTCTGCAACAACAAAACATCGGCTCTGGATTCACCGACAGCGCGCAAGCAGCCTCCACGCTCAAGCGCATCGTCCTGAATCCCTTCCTCATCAAAGAGGCCGCACGGCGGGCGGGTTACTACCAAAAACCCGCAATCCAGCGGCTAACAAAGGTCAAAGAAGAGGAAGCCCTACTCGATGGTCTCAAAGAAACCATAACCCAAGACCTAGACATATCCGAGGAGGACGTGCGCCGCTACTACGACAGCCACCCCGACATATTTAGCCACGAGCCTGCCGTATGGGTTGAGGAACTACTCCTGCCCAATGCCGACGAAGCCAAAGAAAAGAGAGCGCTGCTAGAAGGCGGTATTCCCTTTGCCGATCTAGCGGGCGAAAGCCTGCGCTCGGACGCTGTCGAGAAGGCCAATCGATTTCATTTCCACCCGCTGGAGAAAGTCATCTACCCCGAGCTGATGGCGGCGATCGAGGATGCACCCGAGGGCGAACTCGTCGGACCCGTGGCCGTCGAGGGAGGCTTTTCGCTCTTTCGCGTCCTCAACCATGAGGAGGCCTCCATCGAACCCTATGAACAGGTTCGGCGGCGGGCCGCTGCCCTGCTGCGCCGCGAGCAGGAGCACTGGCATCTACAAGCCTTGTTGGAGAAATTGCGCGAAAAGTACGCCGCCCAGATCAAGATCGACGAAGCGCGCCTGCGCGAAGCCGTGCCCGACAGTCTTCTGCGCCGCTGACAAGCTGTTTGGCAATTCCAACGCAGCATCCGAGATTTTCAGCCAGCTTCTAAATCCCTTTACTCAGCCCTACCAAATTAGTATTCTACACACAAAGTTGACGGGCCAAGCCCACCCGGTCTGTCGAGTGGAGACCCGCCGCCTGCCCAATTAGGAGGTAGCTATGGGATATTCTAGTAAGCGACTCGTCCAGTCGTTGCCTCTCTTCTGCGCCTTGGCTTTTTGCCTAGGCCTTCTCGCCGACGGGCGCGGAGCACGCGCCCAGCGCAACCAAGGATATCGGATTACCAACAACAGCATCGTCGTCGAGGCCGCCGAGCACTGGCGCAACTGGCAACTACCCGTCCATGCCGTTGACGTGCTACCCGAGGGAGGGGTTCAACCCCACTACTCACGCCAGCGCTACAATATCCTCGACGACCAAGATACCTTTACCCGCCCGCTGACCGATTTCAGACGCAAGAAAAGAGAGCACGCCATCCTCAACATCGACAGCACCTTCACGCTCGATGTGAAGGGCAACGTCATTACCGACAGAAAAGACAACCCCCTCTATACCCACTTCGCCCGACCAGGTATCAGCCGAGTAGGTTCCAATCCACAAGCAGCGAAAAACATCCTCGATGGCGATCCGGGCACCTACTGGGAACCAGACCGCAACGATCCCCTCGACAACTGGTGGATCGAGGTGGACTTGGGCCGGGTCGTGGCCGTCGATGAGATTTTGTTGCGCTTCGTAGGCGAAGAACTTGGCGACCCATTCTTGCGCTTTAGGGTCCTAATAGCGCCCGACCAAGAAGTCATTCTCGAAGACGCAGCCGATGTGGATCTGGTGCGCGTCGGCGGAACGCAAGCACCCAACCGCGACCAGCGCGACTTCAGCTTCGCGCTGGAGCAGCCGCGAAGCGCTCCTAGCTGGCGCGGTAGGCTGGTGCAGGTCATTCGCATCGTCGTCACCGATACCCGTGCCGGTCGCGGCACCGAGGTCAATGAAGAACAGTGGTTAGCCCTCGACCGGTCGGACCAAGGCGACATCGTTTACTTTGTCAAAGACCAGCAGGGTTTTGAGGAACGCTTAGACCAGAGCCGCCTCGAAGAGCCGGTGGAAACTTTCTACGACAACTTGCCACCCGAAAGGCGGGGGGCTAAAAAATTCTTCATCCGCGAGCGGCCTCGCTTAGCCGACATCGAGATTTGGGGCTTTGGCGACAACATTAGTCCGGGGATCGTCGAGGGCGGCGGCAGCCTCTTTCTCTCAGGAGAAAACTTCTCGCCCGGCCCGGGCTTCGACGGCGACTACAACACCAACTTCCTGCACTTGGTCTGGTCCCCTCTCATCGAGCGCGGCGTGCTGACCGTCGATATGGGTGCTTCCTTCTTCCTCGACGCCATCGCAGTTTCGACTTCGGGGCGGCGGCGTTATATCGACGGCTATATCATGCGTGGCTCGGATGGCTCGCGGGATTCGTCTGGCCGCTTGAAGTGGCACCGCATCAGTCCGCGAGAGCGCGAGGACAACAGCGTTGACCGCTATGAGCACCTCTTCGACTCATATGACGGGGTCGAACTCCGCTTCCTCGAAATGACCGTCGTCTCTGTGGACCCCCGCCGCCGCGGCGGCTACAATACGGGAGCCGATATTGGCGAATACCAGATCTTTTCCCAAGGCTATCCCGCTGAAGTAGTGCTGACCTCAGACCTGATCGAATTGCCAGCCATTCGCAACTTCGGTCGCATCACCTACGACAGCGAGGTTCCCCCCGGCACCAACCTCGAAATTCGCACCCGGTCTGGCGATCTACTGGGCAAAACCATCCGCTACTTCGACAAATCCGGCACTGAAATCACCTTTGATGCTTGGGACGGTTTGCTCGGTAGCTACAAAGGGCCGATCGACACCTCGTTCGTGCCCGCCAGTGGCTGGAGCCCTTGGAGCCGAACCTATCAGCAGTCGGGAGATCGCGTCACTTCGCCGGGGTTGCGCAAGTTCATGCAGATCCAAGTCAAGATGGAGACCACCGACCGCAATATCGCCGCGGCGATCAACTCCATAGACATCGAACTCGTCAACCCGGTAGCCTCCAATATAGTGGCCGAGCTATGGCCGCCTGAAGCAACGGTGCCAGGACGGACCGAGACCTTTGAGGTCTTCGTCCAGTCCCAGTTTATAGAGTCGCCCGTCTCCTCGCGCAGCGTCGGCTTCGACGAAATTCTCCTCGTCATGCCTCCCTCCCAAGATCTGCAACTCCTCGAAGTGGGCATCCAAGACCAAGCCGTTGGAGCGGAGCGGATCTTCTCGCCCTCGGGAGACCCCACCCTCTTTGCCAATGAGGATGGTAGCCAACTCAAACTGCTGAATTCTAACTCCGATTCGCTTTGGGTGCGTCTGCCCGAATCTCTCAACGCGCTGGTGGACGCTCCCCGCATTTACAACCGCCTCACCTCCGAGGGTGAGCAAGTGCCGGTGACCGCAGACGGCCTGCCGCTAACGGACGCAGCCTATGGCCTGCTCGAGGTGGAAGAACAGGGCGATGTCCGCTATTTCCGCCGCATTGCAGATGCCCAAGGCGAAATCGAGCTGTCCGAGGTCTCCGAAGCCGCCTACCAAGACCTAGAAGCCGACCAGCAGGGGCCAATTCGCTACTTCCGCATCCTGCTCGGCGATGGGGCCCAGTTTCCCTTTGATGCAGCGGGCGACTCGCTCGATGCGACGGCCTACCGCCGCCTATCCTCCTCCTCCCGGGGCACCGTGGTCGCCGAGGGTGCCCTAATGCGGCTGCGCTTTGCCGCCCCTGTCTTCGTCAACGGCACTACCTTGGAAATGGCCGTGCGCAATACGGGCGGCGGTGCCAATATGGCCGCGCCTTGGCAAAGCGTCGAAGCTGGCGACGCCACAGCGCTGATAGGCAGCAATGCTCTTTCGATCAACCTGCCGCTCGACGCCAAGGCGGTTGACGAGTTCCTCATCGCCCCCAATCCGTTTACTCCCAACGGCGATGGCATAAACGACGAGACTGAAATCTTCTTCTCGGTCTTCAAACTCACCGCTCCGCGACAGGCCCGAGTGCGGATTTACACGCTGGCGGGTCGCCCGATTTGGGAGAATGCCCAGATGCTGCAAAGTGGTCGCGTCAGCATGCTCTGGGACGGAACAGACCTGAACGGCCGCAAAGTGCCGCCGGGGCTATACATTTGCCAAGTGAATCTCGACACCGATCGGGAAAGCCGCTCAGCGACGCGGACGCGCCTACTCTCCGTCGCCTACTAGAATTGTTTGACAGACAAGCAGTTTTGCCATACTTAGTTTGGTCGTGAAGGTATCGTAGTTGTGCATAAGTACCACTGTTCTGAGGAGGTTGTCGTGAAGAGAACGAAAAGCACCCGCTCGTTTGTGCTAGCTGTTCTGGTCCCGTGTTGTCTCCTGTCGCTCCCCCAGCTTGGCACCGCCCAAGAATACGGCTCTCGTCTGGGCACCCTTCAACCAGGCGGCAAGGTTTCCTTCGAGCCGCAGGGTCCTGGGGTCCTCTTCGGTGCTCTCGATCCGGCCAAGCGGCGGTGGTACGTGCCCCAAGAGCTCTACAACGAGTACCGGTGGAGCCAATGGGAGTACTCGAACTATGCGCGCCGATACTACCAGCGCTACGTCGATACCCGGCTAGAGGGCGACTACTACTACGACCTCTACGGCAACTTCGTCACGCGCGGCTGGCTCGTTTTTAACAACTCCCAATCCCAACCCCAGCAGTTCGGGTCCTCGGTCCTCAAAGGTAGCAGGTTCCAAGGCTGGTTCAGTGGGTTGTTGGTCTCGGCCGACGCCAAGGGCCAGCACCACTACTCGGTGACTATCGGCGATAATATCCGCACCACGCTTACACCTATGACCTTTTCCAAACCCCGCTGGGACGGCATCCAATTCGACTACGCCGCCGACAAGTACCAAGGCACACTCATCTACTCGCGCCTAAGCCAGCCCGGCGGCAGCACCACTAACGACCTAGAAGTCCTCGCCACCAACGCCACCTCCATGATCGGCGGGCGCGGCACCGTGCAGGTGGGCGACTTCGCCACCCTAGGCTTGACGGCTGTCAACTCCCACCAATCCAATACTCTTATCAGCGGCTTCAGGGGCAACCCCGTCACCGGCAAACTCACTATCGACCAGAACCAGACGATTTCCTTCATCGAGATCGTGCTGCGCGACGACTCGCCCGAAGACCAAGTCGGCGGTGCTGCTTTTTTCCCCACTGGCTCCGATATCATCATTACCTACAACGACGGCACCGTGGATCGAGGCAAGGATATCCGCTTTGAGCCGATCATTGAAGGCGGCTTTATCCGCCAAGGCTTTCTCTCGGCCGATGGCACTGAGGAGATTCGCCTGCGCTACGATTTCGACAGCCCAGCTTTTGTCAATCGCTCATCTGGTGCCAAGGAGGAAATCAAAAAAGTCGAGTTCCGTCTAGTGCTGGGCAATGACTACCAAGTCTGGATCTCTTCAAGCAACCAACTCAACATCTCGGATGTCTCGGTGCTTTTATTGGTTGCCCAAGCCGAGGGCAATGTCCAGGACAACACCAACTTGCAGGTCGTCAGCTTCGAGTACGGGTTGCCCACGGCGACCCAAATCTGGGGGGGCACCCTCGAATTAGAAGAAGTTTTTGGCTTCAACTTCTACGGCGAATACGACTTGAGCTACTCGTATGTCCAGTACCCCAACGTGTTGCGCAAAAGCCACGCGACCTCTTCGGGCTTGCGCGGCGACCGGGCCGCACCCGCTTGGATGATCAACCTCTCGCGCAACACGTATCCCTGGTTTGTCTTCGGCGAGGCCTACAGCATGGATCCGCGTTACAACACCAGGACCTTCACCACGCTGAGCTCTGGCTTCATTGACTACGAGGACGAGCGCGTCCACGTAGTCGAGCTAGTCGAGGACAACGACGACCAAGACCGCTACCCCGACACCGTGCGCAAGGACTGGCGTGCCGGCGACCAAGAAGTTTATCCCGGCTGGGACGAGAACAACGACTTCATTTCCGATTTCAACCAAAACGACAACCGCTTCCTCTCCAACTCCGTACCCGACTACGAAGAGCCTTTCATGCGCCATAATGTCGATCGCCCCGAGTTTCTCTTCGGCATCGATCTCAACAACAACGTTTGGATTGACCGCTTTGAAAACGACGAGGCACCCGACTACCCCTACAAGAAGGACCATCGAGGGTTCAACGTATATGGCGGTATGCACCTGACGCCGGAGGTGCGGCTGATGGCCGGGGTTCTGCGCGAGGACCTCATCTCCTCAAATCAAAAAAACCGCGTTGACTACGTGCTTTTCACCCTCGACAAGTCCACGCCTAACTGGGGTCGCTTTCGCTTCTTTGAGATGCTCAAGTCAGTCGAGGACGACATTCCCGACGACCTCCAGCAGTGGTTGCCCAACGCCAATATCCGCACCGGCGAGTCCACCAAAATTGAGGACCCCCTCATCGCTCCCGATACCTATATCAACGCCCTGTGGCTGGGCCATGACTATCAGCGGGGAGGCTTCATCGCCAAGAACTTCCTCAAATACGATACGTATCACCAGCGCCTCGACGAGGACCAACGCGCCCCCTTGGGCCTGCGCCAGCGCGACTTTTTCTTTGGCGTCATCAACAAGGTGAGCTATCGCCTCAATCTAGGCCGACTCTGGGTCGAGCCGCGCTGGAAGAGCGAGTACCGCAAACAGACCATCGACCTGCTTTCTCAGGAAAGACGGACCGAACTTGCCGAGATCGGCGGGTTCCTGCTGGGCTTTCCCATGCTCCAGCACACGACCCTACAGCTCGGCTTGGAGTTGACCTTCGTCAACGATTTCGAGCGCGACCTCAACGACTTCAACAGCGTCGTCGGAGCCGCTCAGTTCACTAATGTATCCGACTATCTGGGGTACAAGCTCACCACGCAGATGGGCATGCGGATAGACCGCCGCAACCCCAAGGGTGACGAATCGGAGACCATCACCGAAAGCTTCATCGCCGTTTACGCTGGCCTGCAATAAGTTTGGCCTTATGGGCCCGAGCTTTAAGATCGGCCGCCGCGAACTTTGGACCTGTGCCCTTATCGTCCTGTTGTCCTTGGGCCTGCGTCTCTTTTACCTGGGTGAACTCTCCACCAGTCCGCTTTTCTCCGTTCCGGTCGTCGATGCCCGGACCTATGTCGATGACGCCCGCTACCTCAGCGAAGTCTCCTGGGCTGGGAAACCGACGCCCTTTTGGCAACCGCCGCTCTATCCCTATCTGCTCGGCCTGCTCTTTTCTCTAAGCGGCGAAAATTACTACCTGCCCCGCCTGCTCCAAGCCCTATTCGGTGCGCTCATCTGTGGGTGCACCTATTTGCTTGGTCTCCGTCTCTTTCCCCCGGCCGTGGCACTCGGCGCGGGGCTGGTCGCCGCTTTCTATGGCCCACTGATTTATTTCGGCGGTGAATTACTGCCCACTATCCCGGCGCTCCTCCTCGACTTAGCCCTGCTCCTCTTGCTGCTCACCGCTCCCCTAAAGCAGCGCTGGCCGTGGCTGATCGCCGGGCTCGCACTGGGGCTAGCGGCCTTAGCGGTGTCCAATATTCTTCTTTTTGCGCCGGTATTGCTTGCTTGGCTCTGGTTTTCCCAAGGGAACTTTGTCCAGCGAGGGGCCTTGTTGCTCCTCGGCATCGCGCTGGTCATTGCCCCGGTTGCGCTGCGCAATTACTTAGTTGGCGACGACTGGGTTCTCATCTCGCACAACGCCGGCATCAATTTCTACATTGGCAATAACCCAGACTACCAGAACACGGTCGATATCCGTCCTGGCAGGGATTGGCTCCAGCTAGCGGAAATGCCCGAACGCGAAGCCGGCATTGAACGCCCATCTGCTAAATCCCGTTTCTTCTTCGCCCGTGCTTGGGATTTCGCCGCCGACAATCCACTCGACTATGCGTGGCTACAGCTTTACAAGCTCTACCTGTTTTGGCACGGCGACGAAATAAAGCGCAATATCGATCCGTATTTCGCTCGCCGCGACTCGGCGCTTTTGTCCGCCCTCTTGTGGAAAAAGGGCGTCGCCTTTCCCTTCGGATTAGTAGCCCCGTTCGCCCTCTTAGGTCTAGTGCTCTTTGCGCGCACCTCGGCGGGCAAGACCGAGCAAGGGCGTCTCTTTTTGTTATTCACGCTGACGTATGTGGTTTCGGTGGTACTCTTCTTCGTTACCGCGCGCTACCGACTGCCCGTCGTGCCCTTGCTTCTACTCTACGCCGGTTTCGGGATGTATTCACTGTGGAAAGAAGCGCAGTACCGCAGCAAGGCTCTGGTGGCCTTGCCCCTGCTGTTGCTCATGGCCAATGTCGGCGCTGGGGCTATGGACGCGGAGGGCGAACCACAGCAGCACTTCTGGCTGGGCTATGCGTACGAGCGCAACGGCATGCCGGCCAATGCCATGCGCGAATACAGGTGGGTCCTCAACCAACTTCCCGACCACGACGATGCGCTCTTGCGCCTAGCGGCCCTCTACGTCGATGAAAAGGAATACCACAAGGCCGTCAATCTCTACAGGCAATATCTGAAGTTCTACCCCGAGGGAGACCGAGTCCGCTACTTTCTCGGCAATGCCCTGTTGCACATGCGCGACTACGAGGACGCCATCGCCACCTACGCGCAGGTCGCCGAAAAGCGCCCCAACTGGGCGGCCATTCATGGCCGAATCGGCTACGCTCACGCCATGGCGGGTCAACTCAGCCAAGCAGCCGATGCCTATCGCCGCACCCTAACGCTGCGCCCCGACTCTACCGTGGTGCGCTACCAGTTGGCTCAGCTCTACGAAACAGAAGGCCAGTTGCAGGCCGCTGCCGCTGAGTACCGCACGCTGCTGGAGCAAGTCCCTACCGAACCCGAGTACCGCATCCGCTTAGCCGATCTGCTCGTCGAGGAAGCAACCGCAGGACAAACGACCGCGTTTCTAAAGCCGACGCTCCAGCCCCAGAGGGCCGAGGCCCTTTTGCGCCAAGCTATCGACCTAGACCCCAACCGCGTCCAAGGCTATTGGAGCATGGGGTTGCTCTTGGCCCGACAGAACCGCTATCCCGAAGCGCTAGCATTCTTTGAAAAAATTGCCGAACTCGCGCCGCAAGATCCCCAAGTACACGCCTGTCTGGGCAATCTTTACGAGCGCCTCGGCAAAGAAGCGGAAGCGCAGGAGCACTTTGCTGAATACGACCAACTCAAGCGGAAACGGCGCTTGCAGGACAAGGCAATGGCAGAAGTAGAAAAGAATTTAGAATTGGTGCAGAAAATACTCGGACAGCGATAGAATCCGCGTTTAATACGCCACGCCGACTAGCCGGGACTGACCGTCTTGCTGTGCATCCCCTTCTATCGCCAACCTCACGATATAGAGCCCCGGCGGGACTAGCTGCCCTTGGGCATCGAGTCCGTCCCACGTCTTGTCTTCGTAGCGTCCGTTGCGTTCGGGAGCGTCGTGGATAATGCGGATTAACCGACCACTCAAATCGTAAACGGCGATCTCTACCGGGCGAGCAACATCCAACGCGAGCAAGTTATAGTACACTCTGGCCACATCGTTGACCCGATCCCCATTGGGGGTGAAGACCGCGGGCACAATCTCCATCCTGTCTAGCAAACGACCTTCGCGCAGCACCGAGGGGCTCAATACTGTAGTACCGGACAGATCGGCATCGTCGTCTGTGGCCAGCGTTGCTGCATCGCCCGCAACAATGGCTTGGGATATACCCCCCTCTTCGTCGGAAAGCCGGACCGCCGCGGTAAAGTCGGTGCTATAAGTCAACACCTCGGTCTGAAAGTGGATTTTTATTAGTGCGCCGCCTTCTTGTAGGAAGGGGATCCGCACCGAAAACTTGTCGTCCCCTACCGCGAGAATTTGGAATTCGTCAACGCGGGTCGTGTCCTCAAGCCCGACAAAGACGCGCTCGGCGACGAGTTGTCCGGTTTCATCCACCAACTCTAGGCGATCTATGCTCTCTACTCGGGTCGGGGTGAATATCTCTATGGTGTCAAAACCTCGCAGATTGGCCGTCTCCAAGACCGGGCGCACGGCGTACGTAAAATTCGTGTTTTCGGCTATGCGGACCTCGCGCGGAAAAATCTCGCCGATGACTTCGTCGGCAAAGGGCGGCGTCAGCACCTCAAAACTCAGGGATTTCAACCCCCGGGCTGCCTCTAGGTCATCGCTCTGAAAAAAAACTTGAAACTGGAAGTACCGATTCGGACTGGGAGAGGCGATAGGAATCCCAGGGCCGTTGGCCGCACTCGCGGGATAGGGCGTGCTGAAGGGACTCCAGTTGATTAGATCGTCTCTGATGAGGCCGGGGTTCCACTGACGGCCAAGGGCATCGGCCTTGGGCAGCGTCTCGTACTCAGCTAGTTCCATTTCTTGGGTTGGGTCCTCCAAAGAGAACGGAATCTCCTCGGCGTCGCGCTGAGCGGCTAGCAGCCGCGTGAAGACAAAGGGCGTGGCGTCGTTTGCCGTGCGGGTGCGAATCTGCAGACGGGAAAACACCTCGGGACCGACGGTTTCTTCTACCCAGCGCATATCGCCCCAGAGCGCGGGCTGGCCAGCGTCGAATATATCTGAAATGTATTGAGCTTCGGAGAGGAAACCCGTGCCGTACACCTCGAATTCGTCGATCTCAAAGTTGACCGTAGAGGTGGCCCGCAGGCGCACAAACTGGACGTAGCTGGGCGGATCTATGGTCACATCGACGACGGGATTTTCGTTGTCGGCCTGCAGCAGCAAGGGATCCCAAATCAAACTGCCATCGTTAGTCAAGCTGATGCCGTCGTTAGTAAAAAGCTCAAATGCCCGCAGGAAGTCGTTGTGAAAGGGCGTAGTGGGAGATTTATGAACGGTATTGCGCGGATAGAAGCGGATGCGATTGACGCCAAAACGCCCCCCCAAGTTGAGGATGACCAACGTGCCCAGCGCGTTGAAATTCTTGCGCTCAAACGCCTTCTTTTCGCCGCCATCCTCGCTAGTGAGCAACTCCTGCAAGGCCAACAGGAGGTCGTTGCGATCGAATATACTGCCACTGGCGACGCTGACGTCGCGCCCGAAGTCAAAGATGTTGGGCGCATCTATGTTACCACCTCGCGCCACCGTATTGTTGGCGATGTTTTCGCCGTCTTCTATGCGCAGGGGAAAGAGAACACGAGGGAAATCGGGATGCGCGAATTCGACTAGATTCCCGGGCGCATTGCCCGCTAGCAGGCGGTTGGGGTTGAGGGGCGAACGATATTCCGCGTCGATGACCGCCACGGCAGAATTGCCTTCGCCCTGCCAATCCAACTCGCCACCCTCCCCCAAGGTAACGGTTTCGAAGGCGAAAACGGGGACGCAAACGACCGCTAGTAACCCTGATGCTAGGGCGAAAATGCGCGAAAAATAGCCCGATACACGCATGGTAGCACTCCAATGTAACCGAGACGGCGGCGGCTTTTGGCAGCCAGTGCTTGTAAAATAACTTTTGGAACCGAGTTGATATCGCTTTATTTTGCTTATATATATAAAATCTCGTCCCCCAGTTCAAGGAAGGATGAGCCATGCCTAGGCTTTTGTCTTTCTTCATCTGCGCGATTTTATTCGCCGCTGTTCAAGTAAACGCCCGAACCGAATACCATCTGGGCAGTGTGGACGGCCCGTCCTGGCAGGACGCCCGCACCCAAGCCGAAGTGGGTGCGTATCTGGTCTATGACGCCAACGGCGAATTGCTCAAGAGCGTCGCTGTGGGCACGGCCCCGCAAGAGACAGGTGGAGACACCCTCGTCGATTTCTCCGACCTCTCCATCCGCCCTCGCTTCATCGATCCGCTCGAAAACTTGGCCCTGACCGATCTAGACGCCGCGTCGGACAAAGTCCCCCTGAATTTCACCGGGGGGGAGGTCAGCGTATCCTACGGCAGTGGGACTTCGGCGTACAATTGTCTCTTTGCCGGCAACAACGCTCCCCTCAACAAACTCATGCTCGACGCCAATCCCGTATCCGCCCAGTTTCGCCCCTTTACGCAAGACCCCAACAAAGCACCGGGCATCGGCAAAGGGCGCCCTTTCCTCGACGTCATCATATTCGATTTCGGTGCCAATGTGCCGGTCAACCGCATTCGCTTCTACCCGCGCCTCAGCCAAGAGGAAGACCGCCTACTGATCGAAAATTTTGCCGACCCCAAACCGACCCTTGAGTCCTTTGGCGAAGACAGCTTCGCCGATAATTTCGTGGGCTGGTTTGACATTCGCGTGGGCGACGCTTCACTGCCCTTCCAAGACGGCGCATGTGGGCGCACGCCCGGCAGGCGCTGGATCAAAAAGAACGACCCCTTGCTGAGCGTGCTGCACTCCACCCGCGAGAATCTCGACGTGGTGACCGATCTGCGCTTCAAGCGGCAGTCCATCCGCTTTCTCACCTTCCAAGCCTATCCCTTGCGCAACTGGGAACTCGCCGAGTTTGAAATCTACGGCGAAGGCTTCGTCGAAGAGATGACCTACATTACCCAGATCTTGGACTTTGGCCGCCCGATTAGTTGGGGGCAAATCCGCTGGAGTGGCGAGTTGCCCGAGGGCGCACGGGTAGAGATCCGCACCCGCACCGGGCACACCCCCGACCCCAAGCTCTACTTCGCCCCCAACAACAACGGCGATCTCGACCAAATCACCCTGAAGGACTACTTAAAGATCGACGCGCTGTCCCGCCTACCCACCGAGTATGACACCGAAAATTGGAGTTTCTGGTCGCCACCCTACGATTTCGCCGCTGGCTTGCGCGACGAGACGTTGCCCGCCGAAGCCTGGCAGGACGGCACGCCCCTGCTCTCACCAGGGCCCAGCCGCTATATCCAGATCGCCATCAAGTTCTTTTCTGCCCCCTTTGCCGCCCCCCGGCTGGATCAGCTCTCACTACAGTTGGGCGAGGCACCTGCGGCCCAAGAAGTAGTAGGCGAGATTTGGCCCATCGAAGTGGACTCCTTCGAGCCTACCACCTTCACCTATGTGGTGCTGCCCTCCTTTGCGGCGGACAATATCGGCTTCAATCGCCTAGAAATTCTTACCCACGCCCGAGTCGATACTATAGAATCGGTCGTACTCGACGGGTCCCCAGTGGATCCCGATCTTTTCCCCTACGAGATCCTCGACGACCGGATAGTAGTCCAATTTCCAGCGGTGAAGGGCGAAGAGGATAGCTTCAAGCAGTTGGAGGTAGTCTTCAACGCGCCCGTGCTGCGCTTCGGCACTGAATTCAGTAGCTGGGTTTTCAACAGCGAGGACCCCGATCAGATCCGCCAGCAGGTCCGGCCTGGCAACGCCACCTTCCGCTTTTCCGGCGATGTGCTCGCCGTGAAAACCCCGGTGGGCGGTAATCTGCTGGTCAATGTGGAAGTCGGCCCCAACCCCTTTACGCCCAATGGCGACGGCCTCAACGAGACGCTAACGATCTCCTACAATTTGCGCGAGGTGGTAGCAGATCGCACAGTCTCCGTGCATATTTACAATCTAGCCGGGCAAGTGGTGGCCGCATTGCCCCCAACGCGGTCTCGCAGCGGGCAATTCAGCCAAGAGTGGGACGGTACCGACGCCAGTGGCCAGCGAGTCCCCCCGGGGCTCTACCTATACGAGCTATCCCTCGATGTCGAGCAAGGGGAAAGAAAAACGGGGTTCCTCGCGGTGGCGTATTAGTCGGTTCCGTACGCGTGATTCGTTTGACATTTTTTTGCTAATGTCGTAGGGTATAGCCAAATTTTATTAGTTGCAGCCAAACTTTCCACGTGCCGATCGTTGAAAGGAGGTTTTTTCGGCCGGTGATTTTCTTCGCAACGCATCCCTCTACTCAAACTTGGTCCCACGACCGATATACCGATATTCTGAGGAGGTTTTCCCAACATGCAAAAGATCGCAAAAGGACTGATGGTCCTGCTAGTATCGGCTGGGCTCGCTAGCGCCCACAACCCGCCGGGTGAGTTATTCTTTCTCTTTCAGTTTCCCGATAACGCTGTGCCGACCATAGACGGCGACCTTTCCGACTGGAGTATCGTCCCGGACAGGCCCTATGTGATCCGCAGCGACAAGCTCTACGACCCAGCTCAGTTCCACGAAGCGGGTCGCGGCGAGCTCGATCTCAGCGACTTCAATCCGCTGCACATCCTCGGTTGGAACGAAAATTTCAACAAGCTCTACTTCGCCAACCAAGTCTTTGACAATATCCACAATACCGACCGCGAAGATCCGGCCCGCCATTGGGACGACGACAACTGGGAGGTCGAAGTCAACCCGACCCACCTAGCGGCCGACGAGCAGAACCTCTCCGACGAGCCGGTAAACCGGATCGCCTATAAATGGGTCGTGCCGCCGATTGAAGGTGTCTATCAGTCGCTCGAGCCTATCGGCAATCTAGCTTGGCTTTCGGACGGTGGTGACTTTACGTCGTATGGCTGGTCCTTTGATGGCGATATGTTCGGCGAAAGCACCTATTACTACGAACTAGGTATTACGCCGATTGCCGAGATCCCCCGGGAAGGTGCCACGCCCGACAATATCGAGATTTACGACCTCGAAGAAGAAGACATCATCCACATCTCGATCAACAACGGCGATATTGACGCACCCCAGTCCGACCACGCCTATCAGGGTTTCTGGGGCACCACCCCGGAGAGCAGCAATATCGCGCTGAACGACTTTGTCCTCGCTCCGCTCGAAGAGGGCATTGACTTTTCGGCGACGAGCGTCGAAGCAATCAGTTGGGGCCAGCTCAAGAGTAGTTTGGACAAATAAACCCCTCTGCTAGCTTCTTACTCATCTCCAAGCCCTCGTTTCGCTGCTGTCTGCGAATCGGGGGCTTTCTTTTTTACGAGCTTCTCGCGCGCCAAGCGCAACTGATTCACCGCGCGGGGATAGCGCGGGTCCAGCCGCAGCACGGCCTCCCACTCGCGAATGGCCGCTGCGTACTGCCCCTGTGCAGCATATACCTGTGCTAGCGCATCACGAGCCTCGACCAAGGTGGAATCGACGTTCAGGACCGCTTTGAGGGTCTCCACCGCCTGCTGCAAATCGCCCTGTTGGGCGTAGGCCATGCCTAGTTTGGTCCGCACCGCCTGCAGACCCGGCTGCAACGCCAGTGCTCGACGATAAGCGGCGATAGCCTGTTCATAGTCGCGGAGTTGGTGGTAGGCTTGGCCTAGATCGGCAAAGGCCCCTACCATATCCGGCTGCAGCTTGCAAGCCCGCTCATAAGCCGTAATCGCAGCTTGCAATTCGCTCTTGTAGTGCAGCGCAGCACCCAAGCCGTAATGGGACGGCGCATAACCGGAATCGATAGCGATGACCTGATGAAAGGTGGCAAGGGCCTCCTCAATGCGCCCCTGTGCCACGTAGGCTTCGCCCAGTAGATGGCGAGATTCGAGGTCGCCTGGGAAGGCGGCTAGGTTCTCCAGATGGCGCTGCACTTGGTCTTGCACAGGCCGTAACTGCGCGAAAATTTGCCGCTGCCGCGCGGCCGCCTGTTCCCTTCCTTGTCGCTCATAAATACGGGCTAAATTTAGGTGCGGATGCGGATGCCACGGTGCTTGGCGCACTGCGCGCTCGAACGCCGCGCTCGCCGCCGTCAAGTTGCCGCTGCGGAGTTGGGCCAGTCCCAGTCGGTTGTAGTTTTCCCACTCAGGGCTCAGGGCTACGGCGCGCTTGAGGAATTGAATGGCCCTGTCTTTGCGATTGAGATCCATATAGACCGCTCCTAGAAGCGCATAGGCTTGGGCCCACGACGAATCGCGAGCCACCGCCTCTTCCAAAACCGCCGCGGCCTCCTTGGCCCGCCCCAACCCCGAATAGAGCGCAATCCCCAAGGAATAGTAGGTTTTTAGACTGTCCGGCTGCATGTGGATGGACGCTCTCAAAGCGTCAATCGCCTCCTGATAGCGCCCCTGCCTATAGAGTCCAACTCCCGCTTTATAGTGGTCTGTAGCCGTCTGGTCGTCCCCTGCCGCGTAACGAGGGGCCGTCGGACGACCGTCTATTTGGACTGGCTGCTTGCGCGCGACCAAGTCTTCTGTATCCGCTGGCCCGACATAACTAGCAACGATGCCCTCTTCCCCCTCCTGCACCACCAAGTAACGCCGAGTCTCCGGTCGCTCCAATACCTGCACCCGACCACTGGACCAACGGATCTCTACTCTCTCGACTTCCTCGGCTGCCCCCAACCCGAAGAGCACCCGGCCGTCGCTTTGCGATAAGTACCCCACTCCGCGCTGTACTTCCCGCATCTGCTGTCCATTATCCACGAAGAGTACAACCCGCGCCCCCTGTGCATCGCGGTTGCTTTCAGTACCCACTAACTCTAGTCCCAGCCAATTGCTGCGGCTCCCGCCGAGATTGTGTAAAAGAGTCGGCGCGTCGTTCAGGTTCACGATCAGCAGGTCTAAATCGCCGTCATTGTCGTAGTCGCCCAGCGCCCCGCCGCGACTGACTTTTTCCTCGGCAAAGCCCCGCCCAACCGTAGCCCCTACCTCGACAAACGTCTCACCTGCATTCTGATAGAGCAGATTGCGCTGGGCGTAGCGCAGTCCCGAAGGATGCTGGGCGACCTGGGGGTAAATGTGCCCATTGACCGCGAACAGGTCCAGCCAGCCATCGTTGTCGTAGTCGAAGAAGCCTGTGCTCCAACCCAAGTATGGGCGCACCTCACCACCTAGCCCCGCTGCTGCCGTAAAATCGACGAATTGACCGTCCCCTTGATTCTGGTACAGCGTGTTGACGTCGTCCGAAAAATGAGTCATGTACAGATCCAGATCGCCGTCGTTGTCGTAGTCGCCAGCCGCCACACCCATGCCGGCCTGCGCCCGCCCGTCCTCGCTGTAGGCCGCTCCGGCAAAGGCCGCCACTTCCGCCAATTGCCAATGCCCGTCGTTGCGATAGAGCAGGTTGGGGTAGCCGTCGTTGGCCACGTAGAGATCCTGGTCGCCGTCGTTGTCGCCGTCTAAAAAGACCACCCCCAAGGACGCCTGCTTGGCTGCGTCAATCCCCGTCGCCCGACTCATGTCCGCAAAGCCAGCCCCACCCTCGTTGCGGTAGAGCACGTTGGCTTGAGGCACCATGCCGTGCGGGCCGCAATAGACGTCCAGTCCCTTAAAGCCACTACAGAGTTGGCCGCCGCCGGGCGGATTTTCCAGGTCGAAAACCAAATAATTGGCCACGTAGAGATCTAAGAATCCATCGGCATCCACATCGCCAAATGCTGCGCTAGTTCCCCAGCCGTCGTCTTCTGCGCCCAACTCAACCTCAGCAAACCTTTCCCCGTCGTTGCGATAGAGCACATTAGGCCCCCAATAGGTCACGTACAGGTCCAGATCACCGTCATTATCGTAATCCCCCACCGCGCACCCCATACCCCAACCCGTCCGCTGCAGGCCAGCCTCGTCGGTTTTGTCCTCGAAGACGCGCCCATTGGTCCCTTCGCTGTTGCGGTAGAGCCGATTGGAGTGATGCGAGGAATCGGCCTCCACCCGCGTGCTATTGACCAAAAACAGATCGAGGTACCCATCGCCATCGTAGTCGAAAAAGGCGGCACCCGACGACATCGATTCGAGGAT
>VXML01000019.1 GCA_009841115.1 Gemmatimonadota bacterium
TTTTCCAATCCCATCGACGCAGAGATCATCGGCAATCGCATTTACGTCATCGAGTGGGGCGGCGGGCGCGGCCTGTGGGAAATCGTCTTACCACAGGCTACAATCGAAACGGCAGTTGCCGAAGCCAAAGGCATTGTACCCGAGGAGTTTGCGCTGGCGCAGAACTTCCCCAACCCCTTTAACGCAAGCACCACCATTGCCTTCCAACTCGCCCTTCCGTCCCAAGTCGAATTGTCCATTTACAGCATCAGCGGCCAGCGCGTGCGCACTCTCATCAGCACTTCACTACCCGCTGGACACCACCGCCTGCAATGGGACGGTCGCAACGAGCGCGGTGAGCCTGTGGCCAGCGGCACATATCTATACCAGCTATTGGCCGGCGACTTTGTTGCTACCCGCCAGCTTATGCTACTCAAGTGAGTTGCGCCGAGGAACCCCATGCTGGTCCGTTGCCTCTCGCTTGTCGCGCTCGCAGCCCTTTGCTCCACCGCGTACGCCGATCCCCAAGCGACCCGCGACGACATTGAAATCCGCCGCATCCTCAGCGTCTCCCAAGGCACCATCCGCATTGCCAAGGATCCGCGCAACGACGTGCTCTATATCTTGCGGCAGGACGGCGAGATTGAACGCATAGACCTAACAGCGGCTAGGCGCGTCCCAACATACTCCCACCGCGACCACGGCATCAGCAGCGGCTTCACGGGCTTTGCCATCGGGCCGGATGGCTCGTTCTACCTAGCCTCCAATCGCCACGGTCCTCGCAACAGCGGCCAATTTGCCCTCGCTCGCGGCATTTTGCTCGACGCCGACACCGGTGAGCGGCAGTGGGAACAGCTCGACCCGGACAACCTGCCCGCCGACGTTCCCATCGACGATATCCTCGCCGCCTCCATCTTTGGCCGCGACCCTACGACCAACAACCGCTATGTCCTCAAGACAACCAATGGCGACATCACCCTCTTGCCTGAGGGCACAGTGTACACGGTCGCCGACCACGGTTTCACCCGCCCGAGTGCCCTGTTTATCGACGCCGACGGCACCTTTTACGTCCTCAAACGCATCGACCTGTCCATCTACAACATCGCCACCATCACCAAGGGCGAAGTCGATCCGAGCAGCGGCGAGCGCACTTGGTTCACCCTCGCAGAAACCGAACCTTATGAGCGGTGCGACTGCATCTACAACCATGAGGTCAACGGGCTAATCGTCAGCCCCGATAATCGCTCGCTCTTTATCAACAGTGGCTCGCGCACTGATCACGGTGAAATACAAGACGGCGACGGGCACTTCCCCGGGCTGCGCGAAACCGCGCTCACCGCCGTCATCTTGCGCGTTCCAACCGATGCCCGCGACCTTGTGCTGCCCAACAGCCGCTATGCCCTCCTCGACCAAGGATTCCTCTTTGCCGAGGGCTTGCGCAATGCCTACGACTTCGCCTTCGCGCCCAACGGCGACCTCTTTACCACGGAAAACGGACCGGGCCGCGACATGCCCGAGGAACTCAATTGGCTGCGTCAAGGGCATCACTACGGCTTCCCCTGGCGCATGGGACTCGACGACACCCCACAGCAATTTCCCGACTACGACCCGGCCAACGACTTCCTCCTCTCCCCTCGCTCCACGGCCGTGCGCGAAGGCTACTACCACAACGATCCCACGTATCCACCGCCACCGCGCGACTTCACCGAGCCAGTGATCAACCTCGGACCGGACGCCGACGCCTACCGCGATCCAGCCGACGGTCGCATCAAGGATGCCAGCGAAGAAGGCGTGCGCTTCGGCACCTTCACCGCGCACCGCTCGCCGCTCGGACTAGTATTCGACGTGGATCTTGCCCTCGCCGAGCCATTCCAAGGCGACGGCTTCACTCTCAGTTGGACTCGGGGCGATCCCGACGGGGACAGCGTCAACGGGCCGTTCAACGATCCCAGCCAAGACCTGCTGCACCTCGACTTAACAAAAGTCGGCGATAATTACGAGGCGCACGTCACCCGCATCGTCGGCGGGTTTTCTAACCCCATTGACGCGGAGATCATCGGCAACCACCTCTATGTAATCGAATGGAGCGGCGAGCGCGGGCTGTGGGAAATCGTCCTGCCGCCCGCTGAGGAGTTCCCACCTGCGAGCTTGGCTGCCGCGCAGGTTTTCAGCGACCTCGGCACGCAAACGCCCGCGGATAGTGTGGTGCCGTACGAAGTCAATGCGCCGTTTTGGTCGGACGGAGCCACCAAGACGCGATTCATTCGCCTGCCGCCCAATAAGCGCATTGCCTTTGCCAGCCATGGGCCCTGGGATTTTCCCGACGAAACCCTTCTGATCAAGAACTTTTACCTCGACTTGGTGCGCGGCGATCCGGCCAGCCGGCGCATCATCGAAACGCGCTTTCTCATCAAGCGCGTCAATGACCCGGGCTGGGACGGTTATAGCTATCTGTGGAACGAAGCCGGCACTGCTGCCGCCTTGCTCGCCGACAGCACAACCGTTACATACGTGATTGACGACCCCCAAGATCCAGTGGGCTTTTTCTTGCAGGAGTACTACTTTCCTTCGCGCCAAGACTGCGAGGTCTGCCACACCAAGGGCGCGGGCTACGTCCTCGGCGTACACACGGCCCAACTCCACACAAGCGCGGAGCAAAACCAGTTGCACTCCCTCGCCCAACAGGGCCTTTTCACCGAAGAGTTGCCAACCGACCTGTCTTCCCTGCCCCACCTGCCCAACCCCTTCGACCCCAGCATCCCGCTCGACCAGCGCGCCCGCTCGTACCTGGATGTCAACTGCGCACCATGCCATCGGCCCGAGAGCGTCGGACGCACCATCATCGACCTGCGCTACGACACGCCCTTGGCCGAAACCAATACGGTCGGGGCTTTCCCCACACTTGGCGATATAGGCGAACCAGAGGCCCTCATCCTCTCCCCCGGAGAGCCGCAGCTTTCCACGCTCTACCTGCGGCTGCTGACGATGGGCACCTTTCGCATGCCGCCGCTGGCTTCCTCAATCATCGACGAGCGCGGAGCCGACCTCATCGCGGAATGGATCGCCAGCATGGGTAGCTCGACGGCGGTAGCCGCTGTCGAAGAAACCACACCAACCGCTTTTGCCCTCCACCAGAACTACCCCAACCCTTTCAATGCGGCCACGACCATCGAATTCCAGCTAGCGGCTCCGGCCGCTGTCGAATTGACCATGTACGACGCGATAGGCCAAAAGATACGCACCTTGGTCGCGCAACATCTCGCCGCTGGATACTATCGCACCCAGTGGAATGGGTACAACGACGCCGGACACACAGTCGCCAGCGGCACCTATTTCTACCGATTGCGAGCCGGGGACTATTTAGCCACCAAACAACTGACCTTACTCAAATAAAAGTCGTCTAATCTTCTGACCTAGACCCTTATGAACCCCTCCGTCATCGTCCTCTTGACCCTCGCTCTAGGGGGTTGCACTGCCGATCCCTACCAAACTCCCGGCACCCAGCGCATGGCCGAGCAACTTGCCGCCCTCGCTGCTGATGCCAACGCCGAGGACAACATCTATTTGAGCCAACTCCGCGTTGACTGGCTGCGCCGCCAGCCCGCGCCAGACGATCCGGTGCAACAGCTCAGCCGACAGGTCGAACTGGCCAAAGAGTTGTTGCGCGCCGGCGCATCCGCCGAGGCAGCCACCCTGTTCGAGCAGGTGCGCGAGCAAGCTGCCGTCCACCGCTTCCGCACCCGACCGAGCCTTGAAGAGATGATCGCGCTCGCCTATTTGCGGCTCGGCGAGCAGCAAAACTGCATCGACGCTCACAACCTCGCCTCTTGCCTGCTGCCCATCGCAGCCGAGGGAGTCCATAAGGCGCAGGAGGGATCGCGGGCGGCCATCGCTTACTACCGCACAATCTTGGAAAAAACGCCCTACGACCTGACCTCGCGCTGGTTGCTCAACATCGCCTACATGACCGTGGGTGAGTATCCACACCAAGTGCCAGCCGCCCATCTCATTCCTCCAGAGGTCTTCGTCGCTGACGCCGATATTGGCCACTTCCCCGACCGAGCTGACGCCCTAGGATTGAATGTCCTCGGCTTGGCCGGAGGCGGCATTATGGAAGACTTTGACAACGACGGCTTCCTCGACATCATCGCCACTTCTTGGGGTCTCGACGATCCACTGCGCTACTTCCGCAACCAAGGCGACGGCACCTTCGCCGAGCGCACCGCCGCCGCTGGTTTGACCGGCCTAGTCGGCGGTCTCAACGCCGTGCAGACGGACTTTGACAACGACGGCTTCGCCGATGTACTGGTCTTGCGCGGTGGCTGGTTTGGTGCCGACGGCCTCCATCCCAACTCGCTATTGCGCAATCAAGGCAACGGCACCTTCGCCGATGTAACCGAGGCGGCTGGGCTGCTTACGCTGCACCCAACGCAAACCGCGGCTTGGGCCGACTTCGACAACGACGGCTGGCTCGACCTATTCGTGGGCAACGAATCCTCCGCCGAAGAGCATCATCCCTGTGAGCTGTTCCGCAATCAAGGCGACGGAACCTTTATTGATGTGGCGGCAGAAGTCGGCTTGGACGTCGATGGTTTCGTCAAAGGGGTGGCGTGGGGCGACATTGACAACGACCGCCGCCCCGACCTCTACATCTCCCGCTTGGGGCAACCCAACCTGCTCTTCCACAACGATGGCCCGGATGCCGACGGCCGCTGGCGTTTCTCCGACATAACCGCCCGCGCTGGCGTGAGCCAGCCGACGTTCAGCTTCCCAGTGTGGTTTTGGGACTACGACAACGACGGTTTCCTCGACCTATTCGTCTCCGGCTACAAGGCCGACGCCGGCGATGTAGCCGCCGACTACATGGGTCTGCCGCACAAGGGCGAACCTCCCCGCCTCTACCGCAACCAAGGCGACGGCACCTTCGCCGACATGGCCCGACAGACCCACAGCGACAAGGTCCTCTATACAATGGGCTGTAACTTCGGCGACCTCGACAACGACGGCTGGCTCGACTTCTACGCTGGCACCGGCGACCCCGACTACCGTTCGCTAATGCCCAACCGCATGTTCCGCAACGCCGCCGGACAGCGTTTCGAGGATGTAACCACTTCCGGCGGCTTCGGGCACCTGCAAAAAGGACACGGCGTCGCCTTCGGCGATATCGACAACGACGGCGATCAGGACATCTACGCGGTGGTCGGCGGAGCCTATTCGGGAGACGTGTACACCAATGTGCTCTTTGAAAACCCCGGACACGGCAACCATTGGATCACCCTCAAACTAGAGGGAACCAAATCGAATCGAGCCGGGATCGGCACGCGGATTCAAGCCCGTACGGAGACGCGGACGATCCACGTCCTCGCCGGGACGGGCGCGAGTTTTGGGGCTTCGACCTTACAACAGGAGATAGGGCTGGGGGGAGCTGAGGTCCTCGACGCGCTGACTTTGCACTGGCCGTCGGGCACAGTGCAAACCTTTACCAACGTGCCGGTCAATGAAGCGTATCGGGTTCGCGAGGACGCCACGGCTTTGGAGCGCTTGGCCGTCAATCCCCTTGCGCTAGCCAAAGAGGGACAGGAAGCGCATAGCCACTAGCGCGGAGTGGCTTATAGCCTGGCCAATAGCCGCGCCGCCGTAGCGTGGTTCGGATCCACTGCCAAGAGTTGCTGCAACGCCTGCCGCGCCTCGGCAATGTGGCCCAGCCGCTGGTAGGAAAGCGCCATGCTCAAATAGGCTTTGACGTGGCGAGGCTCTAAAGAGAGCGCCTTAGCAAACGCGACGACTGCCTGCTCGTTCTCGCCAGCCTTCTGCAAGGCCAACCCCAAGTTGAAATGATGCGAGGCATCAGCTTGGTCGATCGCAACGGCCTTTTCGTAGGCAGAGATAGCCTCTGGCAAGTTCTCCATATGCAAATAGGCCGTGCCAAGGTTGTTGTACGCCGGAGCGTAGTCGAACTCGTCAAGGGCCTCGCGGAAGCGTTCTTCTGCCCTAGTGAACTCGCCCCGCTGCAAAAAGACCAACCCCTGCGCGTTGAGCGCTTCGACGTAGCGCGGCTTGTGGTCGATCGCCTGCTGGTAGTGCATATGCGCCTTTTCCCAATCGTCCCGTAGCCCCCGTCGCGCATAGAGCAAACCGAGGTTTTTGTGCGCCTCATAGGCCCCCGCATCCAACTCTAGCGCCCGCTGATACTCGCCGGCGGCCCTTTCCCAGTCGCCCTGCCGCGCATAGAAGACGCCGAGGTTGTTGTGGGCACCAGCCAAGTCCGGGAACAATTCGACCATCTTCTCCCGCGCCTCAGCCTCGTCGGCCGTCCAGTAAAACTGGAACAGCGACAGTGCCACTACTGGCACCGCGAAATAGGCTAACTGCCTGCCGGTCTCGCGGACGTAAGAAACCAAGCCGCTCGGCAATGTCTGCAATCCAATGCGGTTGGACCCTTCCTCGGCGTTGATCCCCAGATTGGCTTGGTTTTTGCGGTCGCGGATTTTCCAGATGAACCCGTCGAAGTAGTAGTGCAAAAGCGTCGAGGTGATGACGAAGATCTCGACCATTTTGATCGCCTGCTCGGACTTGAGGAAGCCTTCCATCATGTTGATGCTGCCGTAGGCGAAGCACACCAGCACGTACGCGACCAGTATCGGCAAGGTGCGCGTAGTAAAGAAGGTGCGCAGGAGCTTGGTAGTGCGCTCCTGTCTTTTGACGAGGTTGTTGTTGTAGACCCAGACGATGGCGAAGTACTGAATATCGTGGAAAACGGCAAAGGCCGCGTAGCCGATGACGAGGTCGTTGATATGTATCCAGCCGTAGTAGATGATAAACACCGTGGTCGCCATCACCGCGATCTTGGGCAGGCTTATCTTCTGACCGGTGACCGCCCGCCGGACGATATTGGCCAAGTACGCCGCCAGCACAGCCATCGTAACATAGAACAGCACCTTTTTGAGCAAGAACGTCAACTCGGCCGACAGGAAGGGCACGCCGACCCGCTGGTTGTGGTCGAGGATGCGATGGAAGTATTCGGGGCTATAGATGACCACCGTTGCAAAGGCACACAAGGTCAACAGCCAGTCGAGCCGGGCGTCGAGCTTGGAGAAGATCTTGTTTTTAGCATCGTAGATCCGCATGATGCCGTAGTGCTGCATAAAGAGGTGCCAGATCTCCCACACTAGCACCATCAGGAAAAGCCCGTGCAGGGTATTGAATTGCGCCAACGCCGTCACGATGAGCACGACGATAGGCGCGACGAGGAACTTCTCCTTGAAGGTGCTGAATAGATCTGGGTCGCCGTATGCGCGCATAAAGCCCGGCAAGTGATGGCCGGTGGCAAACAGTGCCAGCGCGTAGAAGGCGATAGTCTGCGAGTCGAACACGGCTCGCAATGGCAGCATGGTCACCAAGCACAAAAGTGGCGTACCTATAAAAAAGAACAGGTCGCCAAAGGGCGAGATGATCCACTTCTGATCGCGATACACCGCTGGAGCGACAGTCATGGCATTCCTCAATAGGCTACGGCTATGGTGCGTATTACTTCTCCCTGACCGGCGTCGGCACCCGCGTCAATGCGGCACACGTAAACCCCAGGCACCACCCGAGCACCCGACGCATCCAATCCTCCCCAGCTAAACGACTGCAAAACACCCACATCTGACGACACAAGAGCGGCCACTTCCCGACCCGCTAAGTCGAAAATGCGCACGCTCGGAGACGCATCCACCGCCTTGAATAGCGCAAAGCGAATCTGCACGCGGTCGTTGATCCCATCGCCGTTGGGCGAAAACACCGACGGTGTAACCTGCAAATCGCCGATCAGCCGCTCACTGCCGGGCAAGTCAGGCAAAAATACCAAGTTCGCTTGCCGATCAGCCGCCTCGACCGACTGCCACAGATCAGGACGCGCTTCCTGCCCCAAATCGGCGGCAAATACTGTGGCATTGCGCAACACCTTCGTGGTAAACTCCACGGTGACAGAATCCGTCCGCACCACCTCCAGCAAATCTACCAATAGCAACGAGTCTCCCACTACGCGCACCGCGTGCGGTTCTCGCGCCTCACCGCCGACCCGCAGCCGCACGTCCGTGGCATCCACTGCGCTCGGCGTGGAAAAGCGCAACCGGTCAAAGCCCGAGTCGCCTTCGGCCGCGTTCGTCCACAACGTGTATGTGAACTGCGTCGCCTCGTTAGGCACGGCCTGACGCGGCATAACTTGCCCAGCCGCCTGGGCGACCAACGCATCCTCAAAATCCAGCGCCAGCGCGTGCAGCACCGGCGCGACAGCCGGATCCTCCGTAGAGAGAATCAACTCCAATTGGATAAAGCGGCGCGGCGTCTCCGACTTAAACGCCTCGCCGGAAAATTGATAGAAGTTGCTCCACGCACCCCAATCGGCTCCCACGACGACCATGGTGTCGATGGGACCGCGGATGACTTTGGGCAAGCTGTTGTAGCGCGTCTCGGTGACTTCCTCGCCCTTTTTGTCGTAGAACGTGTATAGCTCTTGCAGGACGTTGCCCGACCGCGAGCGCACCTGCAACTGCGTCTGATCCGGCGTTGTCGCCTCCCAGCGCAAGCGCTTGATGGCCTTGGCGCGGCCATCGCCAGCGAGTTGGCCGAGATCGATAAAGTCCGAGCGCAACATCACCTGCGCCGGATAGCCCGGAGAAAAGAGCATAAATTCCATTGGATGCGAAAACCAACCTTGGTCCTCGTGGCCGTGCCAGAAGATGTAGCGCATCTTGCGCGGTTCAAAAAGATAGCGAATGTGGCGGACTAGCCGCGCGGATGCTAACGCCGCGTCAATGGCCATGTCCTCGCGCAGCAGGAAGGTCAGGTCCAAATCCCCACCGGTAGTGAGCCGTCCGTCCGAGAACAAGATGTTGTAGCCGCGCCCGTGATGCAGGCGTTCAAACAAGAAACTCGACGTGCCCTCACCCCGAGTTTTAAAATATATAAATAGCTCATCGATCCAGAACAGCGCCCCCAAATCCACCTGCCACCACAGCCCGCCCTCGCGCCAGCCGCCCTTAGTCCCCCCCGAGGTGAGAATATTGCCGAAGGTGTCCATATTGCCGTCAAACATGTTCTGCGGCTCACGCGCCAGCAGGCCGTGTTCAAAGCGCCCACCTCGTTCCAAGGTCCCCAAGCTGACGTTGTCCCCTTGGGAAAGGATCTCTATTTCGGCTAAGGCTGCATCACGACTCTTTTCATCGGCGACGATGCGGATCAGCCGCACCATTTGGAAGTCCTGCTCGGCATTCAAATCAACGCTTCTATCCTCGTCGAGCACCCGCGTGGTATCCAGCGCACTACCTAGCAACGGAATCGCAATGGTAGTCTCGACGTTGGGCTTGGTTGTCTGGAAGATCTTGCGATAGCGGAACACGTCGTCTTGCGCTTGGATCCGGGCACCCTGCGTGATAAAGACGCTAAATTGCCGCAAAGGCCGAGCGCCCTCTTCGTCGGGGAATATCAGCTTGATCTCCCGCGCCAGCACCGGCCGACCCAAGTCGATATCGACAGACCAATCGACGAGCTGGTCTGCTGCACCGAGCTGCCAATAGGTCGCTGGATCGCCATCTATGAGCTTGGGTGCGTCTGCCTCATTGCTACCGGCGCGCCATATTCCGCCTTCGACCTCGCCGCGCTTCTTAGAAGGATGGGTGAAGAGGTGGGCGTCGAGGGTCGCGTTGATCTGCTTGCGGAATTTCTTCAACTTCAGCGAACCGTCGTCGGCAAACTGGACGATGTCCACCGGAAATTCCCAAGTCGCCCACTCTGCCGGGGTGTCGAAGCGGACTTCCTCGGCTTGGCTTGAACCGCAGATAAATAGGCCCAAGAGCAAGCAGCAAACCTCGCGTTTTCTCTGTATCATACCGCTCTAACCCGCTTCAATAGGCTACGGCTAGGGTGCGCACTATTTCTCCCTGCCCGGCGTCGGCTCCCGCATCTATGCGACACACGTAAACCCCAGGCACAACCCGAGCACCCGACGCATCTAACCCTCCCCAGCTAAACGACTGCAAAACATCCCCACCAGACGAAGCAAGAGCGGCCACTTCCCGACCCGCCAAGTCGAAAATGCGCACGCTCGGAGAGGCATCCACCGCTTTGAACAGCGCAAAGCGGATCTGCACGTGGTCGTTGATACCGTCACCATTGGGCGAAAACACCGACGGCGCAACCTGCAAATCGCCGATCAGCCGCTCACTGCCGGGTAAGTCAGGCAAAAATACCAAGTTCGCTTGCCGCTCGGCCGCCTCGACCGACTGCCACAGATCAGGACGAGCTTCTTGCCCTAAGTCCGCAGCAAAAACTGTAGCGTTATGCAGCACCTTAGTGGTAAACTCCACGGTGACAGAATCCGTCCGCACCACCTCCGGCAAATCGACGAATAATAGCGAATCCCCCGCCACGCGCACCGCGCTCGCCTCGCGTTCCACGCCGCTGACCCACAGTCGCACGTCCGCGGCATCCACCGCGCTCGGCGTGGAAAAACGCAACCGATCAAAGCCCGTGTCGCCTTCGGTAGCGTTCGTCCGCAGCATATACGTAAACTGCGTCATCTCGTTAGGGACGGCATGACGTGGCGTAATCTGCCCGGCTGCCTGTGCGACCAACGCATCCTCAAAGTCCAGCGCCAGCGCGTGCAGCACCGGTGCGACAGCCGGATCCTCGGTGGAGAGAATCAGTTCCAATTGAATAAAACGGCGCGGCGTCTCCGACTTAAACGCCTCGCCGGAAAACTGGTAGAAGTTGCTCCATGGGCCCCAATCGGCTCCCACGACGACCATGGTGTCAATGGGGCCGCGGATGACTTTGGGCAGGCTCCCGTAGCGCGTCTCGGTGACTTCCTCGCCTTTTTTATCGTAGAAGGTGTAAAATTCTTGCAGGGTATTGCCCGACCGCGAGCGCACCTGCAACCGCGTCTGATCCGGCGTTGTCGCCTCCCAGCGCAAGCGCTTGATGGCCTTGGCGCGGCCATCGCCAGCGAGTTGGCCGAGGTTGATAAAGTCCGAGAGCAACACCACCTGCGCGGGGTAGCCCGGCGAGAACAGCATCAGTTCCATTGGATGGGAAAACCAGCCGGTATCGGTCAGCGAATGCCAGAACAAGTAGCGAATTTTGCGCGGAGCAAACGCGTAGCGATGGTGGCGCAAGTTCCACTCCGCGCCGACGGGCCTTGGCTCAAAGATCAGCGGCGTGTAGTCAATGTCGCCGGCAATGGTGCGCCGCCCATCGGAAAAGAGGATTTGGTAGCCGCTGCCAGCCTGCAATCCCTCGAACAGGAAGCTCGACAGGCCCTCACCGCGATCCTGCCAGTAGATGAATGCCTCGTCGAGCCAGAACAGCGCCCCTAAATCCACCGACCACCACACCCCACTCTCGCGCCAGCCGCCCTTGCTCTGGACGGTGAATATATTGCCGTACGTGTCGGTGATGCCGTCGAACATATTCTGCGGCTCGCGCGCCAAAAGTCCATTGTCGAAGCTGCCGCCGCGCGCCAAGACCCCGAGACTTATATTGTCGCCTGCGGCAATCACCTCCACTTCGGCCAAAGCCGCGTCCGCACTTTTTTCGTCGGCGCGCACGCGCACAAAGCGCACCATGCGGAAGGTATTTAACGCGGCTGGTGCCAGCCCGAGACTTCCGTCGATGACTCGTGTTACATCGCGCTCACCGACTAGCTCGATATCAACGACCTGCTCTCGATTGGGCTGGGTCGTCTGAAAGGCTTGGTCGAACTTGAAGACGTCATCCGTGGATTGGATGCGCGCACCATTGGCCGTGAAAACGCTAAATTGCCGCCAAGGACGCGCTCCTGCGCGGTCGGGAAACACCAAGCGGATGCGCTCGGCTAGCACGGGCCGCCCCAAGTCGATAGTCACCACCCAATCGACCAAGTCGTCGGATTGACTAGGCCGCCACACCGTCTCCAGATTGCCGTCCATGATGCGCCGGGCTGCGGTCGGATTGGATCCGACCTGCCAGATCCCCCCCTGGACCTTGCCGCGAGTCTGAGTGGGTTGGGTGAAAAGATGAGCATCAAGAGTCGCGTTGATCTCCTTGCGGAATTTCCTCAGTTCCAGCGAGCCGTCATCGGCAAACTGGACGATATCAACCGGAACTTCCCAAGTCGCCCACTCGGCTGGGGTATCGAAGCGGATTTCTGCGGCACGGCTCGCACCACAGGTGAACAGGGCCGTGAGCGCGCAGCAAATCCCGTATTTTCTCCGCATCCTACCGCTCTAACCCGGTTAGTAGGCCACCTCGACGACGCGCAGCTCAATGGCGTCGCCTGAGTCTGCGTTTACGTCTATGCGCCAGAGATAGATGCCCGGAGGCACGGTGGCACCGGCTGAGTCTTGGCCATTCCACGTAAAGAGGCGGGTCGGCCCCTCTGCGACCGGCGTCAATTGGACCACAGGCCGGCCAACCAAATCGCGCACCTCGACCATAGGTACCGCATCTTGGGCCTTGAAGACGACAAAGCTCAACTCCACAGCGTCGTTGATTCCATCGCCATTAGGCGTGAGCACTCGGCTCGAAAGCTGCAAGTCGCCAATCAAGCGGTCGCTATCGGCCAGTTCGGGTAGAAGTACCACGTTAGATCGACGCTCGGCCGGCTCGACGTCCTGCCACAGACCGGGCGCGTCTCTCAGGCCCAGATCGGCATCCACGACGGCGGCGTTCCGCACTAACCTCGTGGTGAAGGCGACCTGCACGGAGTCTCCTTGAACCACCTGTGGCAAGTCGATCAACAACGAATCCGCGGCAATGCCCATAGCCGTCGGCGCAACCACTTGACCAGCGACTGTCACCTCGACTTCATCGGCCCGCACCAAGTCGGGCACAACCAAGCGCAGGCGGTCAAAACCCTTGTTATCCGAGGTCACGGACGGCCACAGCATATAGGTGAAACGGGTATCCTCGTTGGGCTTGGCTTGGCGGGGCAGAATCGATCCGTGCGCCTCATTGACCAGCGCATCAACGAATTCCAACTCGACCGAGCGCACCGTGGGAGCCACAGCTGGGTCTTCTGTACTCATAACCAACTCTAGCTGCACGAATTTGCGCGGTGAGTCCGACTTAAAAGGCTCGCCCGACAGCTTGTACACATTGCTCCACTCGCTCCAAGCCTCCCCGACGACGACCGAGGTATCCACTCGGCCCCGCAGTACCTTGGGCAAGCTTTTCCATTTCTCCTCGGTTACTACCTCGCCGATCTTGTTGTGAAAGGTGTACACCTCGCCCATCTCGTTGCCCGAGCGGGAGCGCAGTTCGATCTGGGTATTGGGCGGCAGGTCGGCGTCGTAGTGGAGCCCCTTGATCACCTTGGGCTGCCCATCGCCCGCAAGCGCGCTCAGGTCCAAAAAATTCGATTGGATCACGACCTCGGCCGGGTGGCCCGGGGAAAACATCTGGAGTTCCATGGGATGAGCGCGCCAGCCCAAGTCGTGCAGGGCCAGCCAGAAGATGTGCCGCACCTTGCGCGGATTGAACAAATACCGGTAGTGCCGCTTGTATTGCTCGCGGGCATTGGTCCACTCTGGTTCAAAAATCCACGTATTAAAGTCGATGTCGCCAGACAGGGTCTTAGTGCCGTCAGAAGAGAAGAAAGTGTACCCTGTGCCGGCATTATTGGTACCCAAGCGGAAGTCGGCCAGACGCTCACCAGCTTTTTGCCAATAGACAAACGCGTCGTCAACCCAGTAGGTTGCCCCTAGATCCACCTGCCACCACAAGCCCCCTTCCAAAGCCGTGCCGCGCGACTCGGTAAACTGCTGATGCACCTCGATGACCCCGTACGTATTGAGGTCGCCATCGAGCCAAAAGAAAGGATCAGTCGCTCGCGATCCATTGATGTACGTGCCGCCCTTTTCCTCGACCCCAAGGCTGATGTTGTCACCAACGGCAATGACCTCGATCTCGGCAAGCGCGCCGTCGAGCTGGTGCTCATCGACGAGGAAGCGGATGAACTGGATCATCTGCCACCTAGAGTTAACGGCTACCCGCGAATCCGCTTGGCCGGTAGCCACTACCTTGTTGCGTCCTCCCGTGGTCGCGGTATTGGCATCACCAGTAAACTCCGGAGCGGTAAAGTCCGCGCTACCCCCGGCACCGCTTAGTTGTTCCACCGCACGGGTCGTATCCTCCACGGCCGGCTTGAACCCAAAGCTGACATACGTATCCAAGTTGGGTTTAGTTGTGCGATAGACCGGCGCGAAGCGATATACATCCTCTAAAGCCGCCACGTGGGCACCTGTAGAGGCGAAGACGCTGAACTGGCGAAAGGGTTTGGCCCCCTCTTCATCGGGAAAGTGGATTCGGATCTCTTTGGCCAGTATCGCGCGGCCCAAATCGATTTGCACGATCCACTTGTCGAGCGGGTCGCTGCCGGCTGGCTGCCAAAAGGTGGCGGCATCCCCGTCGATGATCCGGGGGGCGGCGTTCGGGTTACTCAGCGCAGACCAAATGCCACCGGCCACATCCCCACGCTCATTAGTCGGGTGGACGAAGAGATGGGCATCTAGCGCAGCGTTGATGTCCTTGCGGAACTTGAGCAGCCCCAAGTGCCCCTCCGGCGTGAAGACGTTTAACTGCGGCTTGAGCGACCAGTTGGCCTCCCAAGCCTCTTGGCTGTCAAAGGTGAGAAACTCGGCGTGCGCGTAGCAGGCGAGTATCATCACTAAGGCGATGGCGCGATTGGACATGAGTGATTTCCTCAGTAAGCGATGTTAATGGGCCGCAATTGTAGGGCGCTTTTGTCTTCGGCTTCGATGCCGATGCCCAAAAGGTACAGGCCCGGAACGAGCGTCTCACCGCGCTGGTCGCGACCATCCCAAGACAAGCGCTGGGGGCCGGACCCCTGCTGGCCATGCTGGACTTGCGCCACCTGACGACCGTCCAGCGAGAACACCTGTAACTGTACTGGCACTGATTGCGGCAGCGCGAAGAGCGAGTAAGAAATGACCAACTCGTCGTTGACCCCGTCGCCGTTGGGGGTGATCACGCCGCTGGAAAACTGCACATCTTGCACTAATTGCGGATTGGCCGCACTCGCAGCCAAGACTCGCAGGCTATTGGTGCCGATCGCATCGCTGACGTCCCCGCTCTCGATCGGCTGCGGCAACTCGGTGCCACCGGAATTGAAGACCTCTCCTTCAAAGGTGCGCGCAAAGTCGAATACCTCGGCGGCAAAGGTCACCCGCAAGTTCGGGCTGTATGCACTGCTTATGCGCTGCGGTAACTGCACCACAAAGCCGTTGTCTGCAACCTCTATCCCGGCTGGATCGGTTGCGATCCCATCCACTTCCAGCGCTTTGAACTCGGTCTGGGTGCTGCCGGTGCTAATCCGCAGGGCGTCAAAACCCACTTCACCAGCCGCGAATTCCGCCTTGATGTCGTAGGTGAAGTCCGTCATCTCGCCCAAGGGTACCTCGGCCACGCCGCGCGCGGGGTTGGGCTGGCCGAGTTGGGCTATCTCAGCCACGACGCGGCTGGCCAGAATCGGCGAGGTCTCTATCCACAGGGAATCGAGGCGCACGAACTCGTCGAATCGCTCGCTGTGTAGCACTACCTTGATCTGCAAATGCGACCCCCGGTTGAGGTTGAGGGGTCGGTCGGACTCAGTCGTCGGAAAAGACCAGAACGTCCAGTTTTGTTGGTCGTACTCAATGCCGGCGCGGAGCCCCGGCTTGGGCCGAGTGGAAAGGGTCAGAGTGCCGCCCAGCCCGTCGGCATTAGTAACGGCCGCGCTCTGGTTTTTTAGCTTGCCCTGATAGCGGGCTTGCTCGACGACGACGCGCGTCCCCATATCCGTGAACTCGTAGTAGATGTCTGGATTCGAGTCGATCCCGGTGCGCGCTTCAACCTCGATCTGCACGTTGGCGTCCGGGGCTTCCTCGGCCACGCCGTTGACTAGGCGCATGGGCGTGGCCTTCCAGAACAGCCGCCCGAAGTTGACGACTGTGCCAAGATCGAAAATAGTCGTCTTGTACGTGGCCCGCTTGGGGATTCCTTCCCCCCAGAGGAAAAACTCAGCCACCGTCCCCTTGCGCGCCGTGCCCGAATGCCCAGACGACTGATTGGTCGCCTCGTCGAGGATTGAATTCTTGCGCTTATAGCGCACGTAGCGCACGTATTGCAAGGGAAAATCTGCGGCGATCTTGGGGACCACATTCTCGCGCGCCTCGACGATGACTTCCCCGATGGGGTTGGACGTGTTCAGCACGTCGTTGTTGGTGTCTGGGGCGATCGACACCTCAAAGGCCGGGATGGCGTCTTCTTCTAGCGGGGTTCCGTCCGAGCGGAAAAATCCCTTGTCCGGCGTACTCATAGCAAAGCGGAACAACGGCACCGGCACCCCCAAATCAATGGTGTAGTACTCGCTGTTAATGCTGTTGCTGGTCACCGGATTGTACGTCTTGCCACTGCCGTCGATGAGGTTGAGCGCGTTGTCAACCGTCGATGAGGTGCCGCAGCAACCCTTCCAAGCGCGGGGCCGCTCGCCATCGACAAAACCTAGCTCGTCCGGCGCCTTTTTCGGCGACCAATTTTCGAGCAGGAGAAAGACTGTCGTATCCGAGCTGACCAGCACTGGCTGGATCGAGTTATTCGGTCCGGTAAAGTCAATCATTACCTGAGCCGAGTCGCTATCGGCCCAGCGAAGGCCGCTACCGCCGATCTGCCATAAAGAAATGTCCGCCGCCGCGCCCGTAGCTGATGCTGCGGCGAGGAACCAAAGCCACAAATTCGATAGACGTTTCATGGTTTTACCCCCGATATACTAGATAGATATAGTATAAAAAATTTACGGAAGCGGCGCTGTTTTCTTTTTATGGCTTGGCCAGCGCGTACTTTTCGAGCGCGTCGGCGCTGATGCCCCATGTATCGTGCCATTTGTCGCGCAACTGCAAGTTAAGGGTGCGCAATTCGCGCTGCTGTTTTTCTTGGCGGGCCAAGTGGTGGGCCTTCTGTTGGCTCAATTTGTATTCTTGCACTCGCTTGGGTCGGCGCTGCAAGACCTTGAAGATTGAAAAGGCCCGTTCCAAAGGCTGAGGATCGCGCAGAGAAGCCGGCAAGGGATCGACTAGTTCAATCGGACCTTGCAACTCCCTTTCGGGCGCGGATACGGCCGCGTCCATCAGCTCCTTGTAAACGATCTTTTCAAATGCGCGCAGCGCGTAGAGCCCGCCGTTTTCATCCGCATCGCGGCGGATGCTGTGCTTGGTTGCCAGCGCGGCCATATCGGCCCCGTTGCGAATTTGCTCCAGCAACTCTTGGGCGAGCGACTCGTCGGCGACCATGATTTCTTGGACGATGATTTCCTCTGGTGCCCAGTACATCTCTGGATGCGCTTCGTAGTGGGCACGCGCTTCCTCTTCACTCACCTCTAAGGCGTCTTCGAGCAACTCTTCCCACAGCCCTTGCAGCAGCAACCGCTCCTTTTCGGCTGTCACCTTCTCCTGCACCTCGGGCCGCTCGGCGTATCCTCCGCGCTCAGCCGCCAAGCCCAACAGCAGATCTGGTGCTCCACGGCGGCGGATCCGGTCGTCGAGCACGGCGCTGTCGATTTGGGCGCGACCCAGCCGCGTATTGTGCAGCAAATTACTACCCTGCTGCACGGTGATGACGCCGTCATCGTATTCGTAGAGCGGAGCGGCCCACTCCTCGGGCGCAAGCTGCGGCGCCCCAGGCTGTTGGTTCCAAGCCGCGACAAAGCGCCGCACCTGTTCCCCTACTGGGCGCAAGTCGCTCTCGACGACTAGCTTATCGATGTGATCGCTGCGCAAGTTCTCGATTTTTTCTAGAAAAGTCGCCCGCTGGATCACCGAGCGATACTTATCAAAAGGCACCAACTTCTTATCTACTACCTTGGCGATTTCCCAGCCTTGGGGCGTGCGGAAGGGCTGGCTGACCTCGCCTACGTCCAACGAGAACACGCGCTCGTACACTCGGTCTGAGACCCGGTCGAAGGCATAGTACGAATCAAACCAGCCCCCATCGGCCGCAGTCTCCTCGTCCAGCGAGTGCTTGCGCGCCATGTCCTCAAAAGTAGCCCGGCCGGATTCGATCTCCGCGTAGATGGAATCGGCGCGATCACGGCTGTCGAGCAGGATGTGCGCCCCACGCACGGCGTGGCGGGCTGGATGCGCGGCAAAATTGGCTCGCAACTCGTCTTCGGAAATCTCGATTTGCAGACCAACTTGCTCGCGCAGATAGGCTTCGATCATGGCCTTGTGCTGGGCGAGTTCCACAGCCTTGATCCATTCGGGGTTTTTGTCCAGTCCTCGTGCGTACGCCTCGCGTACCATGAGCTTGATGTCGATCAAACTAATCAAGTGCTCGCGGTGCTTTTCCACGCCTTGGGCCAAAGAGCGGTGCTGCGGTTGGATCCGGGCTTCGTAGCGGCGGAATTCGCGCTCGTCAATTAGGTCGTCGCCGACTTGGGCCAAGGCAGTACCAGTCACCACTAAACCACCCTCGACGACCGGGGCCGCTGGCTCTTGGGCACAACAAAAAAGGAATGTGCAGACTGCAAGCCCTACCCATTTTCTCGCGTTATTGATCATCTTTTTGCTTTCTAAGCAAGGCGTCGGCCATGCGTTTGTGTTCTTCGCTTTTGGCAATCTGCCCCAACCGCTTGTAGGCTTCGGCCAAGGCTTGGTGGGCACCGAGCCAGTTTTCGTCGAGCGCGAGCGCACGGTTGAGCATGGCAATGGCCTCATCTGTGCGCTGCTGATTCAAATAGACCTGTCCGAGGGCCGCAAAGGCGGCCACGTGCTCGGGGTCTTGTTCGATGATCTGCTGATAGGCCGCTGCCGCTTGATCGAAATGTCCGGTGCGCAAGTAGATGTTGCCCATGTTGTTCAGCGCCCGCACGTGGCCGGGATGGATCCGCACGGCTTGGGCGTAGTGAGGCAGAGCCACTCCGGTAAACCCCAAGCGATTGTATATAAAACCTAAGCTGTAATGGGCGTCGGCGTCGTCTGGATCGCTGCGCAGCCGCTCGCGATAGCGCTCGATATCTCCCTCGACCTGCTTGACCTTTTCGTAGGCGGCAAAGGATTTTTCGCCGGCTGTCTCGCGGCCCTGCCGCAGGTGGATCTGGCCCAGCAGACGGAAGGACTCGGCCAGCCCGGGTTCTATTAGGATGGTCCGGCGGAAGCGCTCGGCCGCAGCCGCAAGATCGTTTTGGCCCATCTGAATCCTCCCTAATTGCAGATGGGCCTCTGCGTATGTGGTGTCGGCTGCCAGCGTGCGTTCAAAGTACTCGATGGCCCCCTCGTCGTCGCCCTCTTGGAGTTTGATCTCCCCCATCGCGTAGAGAGCACGCGCGTTTTCCGGCGCTGCCACCAAGACCTGTTGCAGGGCCTCGCTAGCGTCTGCATAGCGGCCCAAGTTGGAGTACACCAGCCCGAGGTTGAAGCGGGTGTGGAGATGTTCAGGCCGCAGCGCCAAGGCGCGCTCATATTCGTGCGCGGCGTCGCCCAACCGCCCCTGCTTGCTGTACACCGCCGCTTTGTTGCGCCGCGCTGGCGCGTACGTCGAGTCCAAGGCCAAGGCCGCGGCAAACGCGGCGTGAGCTTCGTCGTAGCGGCTCAGCTTCAAATGCACATTGCCCAAGGCGACGAGCCATTCAGGCTGATCGGATTCGAGGGCCACGGCCATTTCATAGAATTGGGTCGCCTCTTCAGGCTGGCCCAAGGCCAAGTGGATCCGGCCCAGCGTAGCTAGCACCTCGCCCGACTGCGGATGGCGCTTCCGCGCCTCTCCGTACACCTCAAGCGCGTCTGCGTAGCGCTTCTGCCGCAACAGGGCGCGCCCGATCAGCAGCGGATCCTCAACCGGAGGCGGCTGCACTACAGGCTGAACGGGCGGAATTTCCGGCTCGGTTTCGCAGCCGGCTACCAGTGCGACGCCCAGTGCGAATGAAACCCATTTAATCACCGACTAGTATCCTCCTCTATGGCCACGTATTGCCGCCCGGGCAGATTCTCTACTACTTGGACGGCACCGGATGGCCAGCGAATCTCAACCCGCTCGGCGACCTCGGCGTTCCCGAGACCAAAGAGCACGCGGGGGTCGTTCGACGACAGATAACTGGCGTTGCGGCGAACCTCGCGCACGAGGGTGCGGCCCCCAGTCGTCAGCGCGATCCGCGCCCCAATGGCGTCGCGATTGCTCACCACGCCCCGCAGCCTAAGCCCCAACCATCCACCGCCATCTGCGTCGTTGCGCAACAGAGCTGGCCGCTCGTTGGAGTTGTTCACCGCAATATCCAAGTCGCCATCGCTGTCGATGTCGCCAAACGCAGCTCCGCGACTGACCTGTACCAGCGCGAGGCCCGGGCCGCGGTCGCTGCGATCGACAAAGATGCCCTCGCCGACATTTTCGAGTAGCTGATTGCGCTGCGCGTACGCCGCAGCTCGATCAACCTTTTCCACATTGTCGTACACGTGGCCATTGGCGACAAACAGGTCGAGATCGCCGTCGTTGTCGCAGTCGAAAAACCCCGTACCAAACCCGAGAAAGGCCATGCTAGCGCGGGTAATGCCCGCCGCCACGGTCGCGTCGGCAAAGAACCCTCCACCCAAGTTGCTGTACAGGGTGTTGCTCTCCCACTGGAAGTTGGTCACGAATAAATCCAAGTCCCCATCACCGTCTGCATCGGCCATGTCAACGCCCATCCCGGCCTCAGCGACCCCTGCGCCGTTGAGGCTAGTGCCGCTGGCAAGACCTCGATTGACAAAGCGCGTGCCGTCGTTGCGGTACAGCATGTTGGGCACAAGATCGTTGGCCAAGTACAGATCGAGGTCGCCGTCTTGATCGTAGTCGCCAAAGACGACCCCCAACTCCTTGCCAGCCACGCTGACGAGGCCGAAGGCCGCCGTGCGGTCGGCAAAAGCCCAACCGCCCGCGCGGCCCTCGTTGATATAGAGGCGATCGACCTGACCGTCGAACTTGCGCGGATCGCAGTAGAGCCGCTCCTCGCTGTTGCCGATCCGGCACACGAGCGGTTCTTCGGTCGGGTAGTCGAGGTAGTTGCCGACGAATAGGTCCAAGTCTCCGTCGAGATCCACGTCGGCAAAGGCCGCGCTCGTCCCCCATCCCGGGCAACCCACGTCGGCTGTAGCTGTAACGTCGGCAAAGCGACCCTCTCCGCGATTGTGGAAGAGCAAGTTGGGCCCAAAATTGGTAACGTAGAGGTCGGCCCAGCCGTCGTTGTCGTAGTCGCCCACGGCCGCCCCCATGCCGTAGCCTCGGTCGCCGACGCCAGCCCGCACCGTCTGCTCTGAGAAGCGGCCCGAACCTTCGTTGCGAAAAAGCGCGTTGGCCGCTTCAGGCTCGTTTGATAGCTGAGGCAATCGCCCGGAGTTGACCAAGTAGAGGTCGAGCGCGCCATCGCCGTCGAAATCCAAAAATGCGGCCCCAGAGCCATAGGTCTCGGGCAAATAGCGCGCGCCGGTCGCGCCGCTGCGGTGGACGAAATCGATCCCAGCCGATTGCGCGATATCGACAAAACGCGATTCCGCTGCGGCATTGCAACAAAGCAGTAGAACCATTCCGTAACGCGCCTTCACGGCCCCGGCCTCGGCACGGGTCCAAATCCTTCGGCGACGAGGCCCGCGCCGCGCTGGATGGTGATCAGCCGATTGCCCGCCACCCCGTCAATGCGCTCTTCCACTCCATCGGGCCAGCGCACCACGAGGTGATTGGCCTCAGCCGCCGCTCCCAAGCCGAAATGCAACCGCAGGTCGTCCTGCGACAGGTAGCTCGTGCCTGCGCGCACCTCCCGCATCTGCACCGCACCATCCACCGAGACCGAGACTCGCGCACCAATGGCCTCTGTATTGCCTCCAGCGCCGAGCAGCCTCACCATCAGATAGTTGTGGCGATTTCCCCCGTCGTTGCGCAGCAAAGTCGGCGTGTCGTCGATATTGACCACCACAATGTCCAAGTCCCCGTCGTTGTCCAAATCGCCGAAGGCCGAGCCGCGGCTCGACTTTTCCACCGCTAGGCCCGGACCCGAGGCTGCACCAACCTCGACGAATGCGCCGTCGCGATTTTCAAACAGATGGTTACGCTGGGCGTAACGAGTTCCTAAATCGCGGAGGTCAACGGCAGGATACACGTGGCCGTTGGCCACGAACAGGTCGTCGTCGCCGTCATTGTCGCAATCGAAAAAACCCGTGCCCCACCCCAAAGAACTGATGCTCGCGCGGCCTAGCGCCGAACTAAAACTGGCGTCGGTGAAAAACCCCCGGCCATTGTTGTCGTAGAGCGAGTTGTTGTCGTGCGAGAAATTGGTAACGAACAGGTCGAAATCGCCGTCTTGATCGTAGTCGCCACCTGCCAAACCCATGCCGCCCTGTTCGCGACCGTCCTCGCTGTACGCAGTCGCCGACAGGAGCGATACATCCGCAAATGCACCCCGGTCGTTGCGGTACAGTACATTCGGCGTCGAATCATTGGCAATGTAAATGTCCAAGTCGCCGTCCTCGTCCCAGTCGCCGGCCAGCGCGGCAAAACCATAGTACTCGTAGTCGGCAATGCCAAACGCCCCACTAGCCTCGGCAAAAGTCCAACCTGCGCTGGGACCATCGTTGCGATAGAATTGATCCCGCTCTCCCGGCATCCCGCGCGGGCCGCAGAATACGTCTATCCCGCGCCAAGTGCAATAGCTCGGATCAACCGGGCGAAACGCTGGGTCAAAGTCGATGTAATTAGCCAAGTAAAAGTCCAAATCTCCGTCGAGGTCGTAATCGCCAAAGGCCGCAGACGAGCTCCAGCCGCTAAAGTCCACGCCCCGCTCGGCCGCCACATCGACAAACGTGCCGTCGCCCTCGTTTTCGTACAGGGCATTGGAGCCGTAGTTTGCCAAGTACAGATCGGGCCATCCGTCGGCATTGTAGTCGGCCGCCGTAGCTCCCATGCCCCAGCCCACGTGCGCGACACCAGCTTCTCGGCCAACGCCTGTAAAGCGCCAAGCGCCGTCGTTGCGGTACAGTTCAGCGCGGGGTTCGCGGCCCGGGGCGTATCCGGCGATACTCGAGCCGTTGACAATAAAAATATCTACGTCCCCGTCGAGGTCGTAGTCTAAAAGGGCCGTCCCGCCCGTGTTGCATTCGACGATGTGCTCTTTTTGCGGCGTCCCAGATACAGTGCGCAAGTGAACCCCCGCTTCGGCAGCTACATCGACAAAACTAGGCCGTGCCGCTCCGCCCCCATCGCCCTCGCACCCTGCCAATGCCCAAATTGCAACTAGTACAAACCACATTTACTGTTGCGCCCTCAAGGCTGCGGCCTCGGCGCGAGCCGCGCGGCCTTCAGCCACGTAGCCCTGCTGGATCAGCGCAGTCCCCAAACCATCGAGGGCTGAAACCATGCTCCCGTCGAGGGCCAAGGCGCGGCGAAACGCTGCGACTGCCTCCGCGTACTCGCCGAGGGCCAAGCTGTTGTTGCCTATGTTTTCAAAGGCCAACGCGTAGTCGGGCTTGTGGCGGACCGCGCGCAGCAAAAAGGGCCGAGCAGCCGCGTGTTGCTCTTGCAGCGAATAGATCACCCCGATGTTGTGGCTGGCCTCCGCGTACGTGGAATCGAGGGCTAAGGCCGCCTCGAACTGTTCGAGTGCCGCCGCCAACTCCTTTCTGCGCCAATAAACCAGCCCCAAGTTGAAATGCGTGGCCGCCTGTTTGTCGGTCGCTAGCGGCACGGCTTGGCGATAGAGCAAGCGGCGGTAGTGATCCTCGTCCATTGTCGCGCTACTCAACTGCTGGAAAAGCTCGATCATTCGCGCCCCTTCGGCGTCGCGGCCCGTACGCGCATAGAGCGTGCCCAAGCTGTAATAGGCGGAGGTGTAACCCGGGTCTGCGGCAATGGTCTGCTCCATGGCCGCCATGGCTCGCGGATCGTCCTGTAAGCGCAAGTACACCAACGCTAAATAGTAGTGGGCGTGCGCTAAGTCAGAGTCGAGTTCAATGGCCTTCAGCAGCGCGGTCTTGGCGTTTTCATTGTCGCCGCGCGAGCACAGCACAAAGCCCAACACGAAGTGCCCATAGCCGCTCTGCCCGGCCAGTTGTAGCCCCTCTTCGACCGCTGCAAGCGCCTTTTCGTACCCATCGCCGCGCTCATTGTACAGCAACGCCAAGGCCCAGTACACCTCGGCAAATCCCGGTGCCTTTTCGAGTGCGCGCTGAAAGGAGGCAATGGCCTCGCTCTTGCGGTGCTCTTTGGCGAGAGCAACCCCCAGATAGTAGTGAGCATCCGCGTCATCGGGCACAACCGCAACCAGTTCGGACAGCACGGCGACAGCGCGGCGCGTGCGGTCCTTTTGTAGGTAGAGCCATCCCAAGGCCAACAGCACCCCTGGGTCGGTGGGGTTCTGCTCGTAGGCGCGCTGGTAGAACGCGAGGGGTTGGGGCACGGCGGGCTTTTTTAGGCTGTGGCGTTCCGGGGAGCCACAGCCGATCTCTCCGAGGAGGGCCACTAGCCCTATCCACACCACGGCAAGACGCATGTCCATGTTGTTAGGCAGTAAAGCGCCCGGCATCTCCGCTAGAGAACGCCGGGCGCTTTGGATCCACAGAGAAATAGCAGCTCCTAGTCTTGGAGGCCTGCGAAAACTCGAATGAAGAGCAGAGAGTTGGTTTCGGTCGCCTCGGCAAAAGCCCGGCGCTCCCAGCGAAAGCCCGTATTCATGGTCAGCGAATAACCGAGGTACGCCGACCTGTTAGAAAGCTGTAAGGCCAGCACCGAACCCGTGAAATCATCGACGTATCCGGGCGGCAAGATCTCCGGGCGCTCTTCGAGGTTGCGGAAGAGATTCAGCTCGACGCCGTATTCGATAAAGGTCCCGGGCAGGATGAAGTACTTCGAGGTCAGCATGTAAAACTGCGACCACTCGGTGATATCGAGGTCCGTGCTAAAGGTCGGGTTGATCTTGCGGTACACGCTCTTGTAGCGCGGCCAGAAAGACAGGTTATCGGTAATCGGTAGCGGATAGTCCACCTTATTGATCGCGCCAAAGAAGAGGCGGTTGTCTTTGACCTCGGCCTGCTCGCCGCGCTGCCTAAACCAATCGTACTTCACCTTGTTGTAGATGTTCAGGTTTTTAAGGCGCAGGTAATCGAACGTCAGATAGCCGGTCCAGACAAAGGTGTCTTGGGCGATCAGCGGGTCGATAGTTTCGCGAAATCCATCTGGATCGACCCATTGAATCACATCGTCTTCTATATCGTCTTGGACCGAGCGAGCGTATTGGAAAGCCCGAGCCTCAATACCCGGCCATTTCCACTCGCCCGTGACTACTGCATAGCTCATCTGCGCGCTGCGCTTGGAGCTGATCTCGTCGGCCGTGGAGTAGCCCACCGTCGCCTTGATGGCTTCGGTCAAGTGAACGCCCCCGTACACATTGTAGCCATCTCGGTCGTGTCGGTAGGGATAGTCGGCGAACGTATCGTTCTCAAAGCGATCAATGACGTTATTGTTGTTCATGTCAACGCCAAAGAGGAACTCGGGTGGATCGACATTATAGCGCAGGAATGGCTCGGCGAAATCCGGCTGGCTATTGTCGTTTTGATTAAAGTCCGAGATGAAGTCCGAGTTCTCGTCGTACCCAGGGAAAACCTGCGGGTCGGCTTGGCCACCGGTGCCAAAAGGCGATTCGCCAAAGGCATTGTCGCCGTTTTGCCACAGGCGCTTCCAGTCGGCAAAGCGATCTTGGTCGTCGTTGTCGTCAACTGCCTCAAAAGAATAGCGCTCTGGGTGTTCGTAGTCGATGAAACCCCGCGCATCCGAGATAAACGCATTGGTCTGGTACTCAGGCTCCAGACGGTAGAATTCCCCATACGCGAAAAACGGATAAGCGTCCTGCGAGGCCGTGATGTAGTAAGCCATGCCCTCGTCTTGAGCGAGGGCGTGCTCTTGGAAGTTCTGGTTGGGAAAGCGGCGAAACGCTCGGCTGAAAGCAAGCTCCGAGCGCATATTGAAGCCCTTGATATCGTCTACATCAAAGTTAAAGCCGATGATATCCTTGCCAGTGGGCAGGCCATATTCAAAGCGGATGAAGCGCTGGTTAGAGCCATCGCTGACGTTGCCGTGGGCGCGCTCGACCTCCAAGAACACCGGCTCGCCCTGAGCATTGACTTGGAGGTTAGAGGTGATTTCGATCCGGTAGTCGTTGGCGATGACCAACTCAAATTCGATTTCGCTGATCTCCTGAAATGTAGTGATCTCGTCGTCGGGCTGTTGGCGGAAGTCGCGGGCAATATTGTATGTCAGCTCCAACGTCTCCGCCCCATTGGCCTCGATGACGCCGGCGCGCCGCACACCTCCGCGCGGTGAGGGGACGATTTCGGGATGATCAACCCCATTGATGATAATGCGCTCGGCAAAAAGCTGAGCACCGCCTACGCCGTCTTCGGGCGAATCATCCGAGAGCCGCAGGACGATCGTCTCGACGTTGCCGCCGTTTTGGGCCTCAGTCAACACGCCTTTGAGCGAGTTGTCGCCGAGCTTGCGACCCGTGGAGAAGTTGGCAATGTTCAAATACGTAAAGCCCAGCTTGGAAAAATCCCCGAGCTGCACTTTGGAGTGCACGCCGAAGAGATTGGTCATGTCGCCCAATATCTGGCCGAGTGAATTTTCAAACTGCACGGCTGAGCCCGGGGAGGCCAAGCGCGACGCCAAGAGTGTCATCTGGTACTTATCGGCGGCAAAGTCCCACTGCGCCCCATTGAAAGCTGGCTTGGAAAAAGTCAGCGGCGTCAGGGTGGTGCGCAGGGCCTCGCCAATGGTCATTGAAGAATAAAACTGCCCCTTAGACATTGACGAGACGATCAAACTTTGAAACCAACCTCTATACTTAGGCCCCTTACGCACCGTACTGCCCGAAGTCACTGGACTGTCCATGGACCAGTTGTACACCTCGAAACCACGAGTGATGTAATTCCCGTAGAGGTCGTATGTGCGAAAGCCTTCAAGCTCAGTAGATACGTAGCGCTCGTAGTTTTGGCGGGCGTAATTGCTGTATTCCTCGCCGGTCCACCGATAGAAGTGGTATAGGCTTTGCGGATATTGCCACTTTCGCTGTGCTGGCGTCATCGCCATATCATAGACATCCACACCGCGCGGTTCGCGTCCGGTCAGAAAGCCGACCCGTTGGGCAAAAGCTGCATCGCATAGGAGTGCGACGCCGGCTGTGACAACTGCTGCGTAGAGCATGCACCTCACGCTGGAATCCTCCCTTTTGAATTTTTGCCGGTCAATACCGTCAACACCATAATCAACCATCAATAGGCCACGCCGACGACGCCGACTCGCCTGAAATTGCCGATCCCGCTGTCAACTGAGAGCGAAACCACGTAACTACCTGGAGGCACGGCCTCGTCGGTATCGCTTCGCCCATCCCACATCTCGGTGTAAATCCCGCCGGGCTGATCTCGATCGGCCAGCACGCGCACCAGCCGACCCGCCAAGTCGTAAATGGCCACCTCAATGGGCTTGGGCTCGGAAATCTGAATTACGGTGTACTTGATGGCGATGAGGTCATTGATACCATCCCCATTCGGCGTAAAGACCGAAGGGTTAAACTCTATTGCGCGGACGATTTCGCCCACGGACTTCTGGGTCAAGGCCACGCGCAGCGAATTGGTGCTGACGTCGAAATTGGCATCGCCTTCTAGCACGGGCTGGCCGAGAATGTCGGACTGGGTATCCCAGACCGTGCCAGTGAAAATCGTGCCGAATACCACGGTCGATCCCTCAAAGAGCACGCGCAGCGGCACATTGTTGTCAAAGGTGACCTTGTTGCTAGTGAAGATCACTTCGATGCTTCTGTCGTCCGCGCTCACGCGATCTGGCTCCACGGGCTCAAGCGGATCGCCCATCTGCAAGCCGACAAAGCGCGCTGGCGTCGGCGTATCGATGCGCAAAGCATCAAAGCCGTTCTGGTTGTTGTTTATTATGGCTCGCACATCATAGGCGAAGAGCACCTCTTCACCCCCGTCGATGCTCGGCAGCACAACGGCATCGTCTTTGTCGATTACGCCGATGTCGGCTGGTGGGTTGGGTTCGTCAGCCAGGGAGATCTCGCCGACAACTGCAGCAGCCGGGGGCAGCGAATGCTCAATCCGCAACGAGTCGATGCGCACCGTCTGCGTCACGGATTGGCTCTCCATGATGATCTGTAGCTGAAAATAGGGACGCGGACTAGGCAGCGGAATCAATTGCCCGGATTCAAGCGGCAACGACCAGGGACTCCAGTTATCAGCGTCGTCCTCAATATCGCCTTTCTCGCCCGAGGGCAGCTTGTTGTAATCCGCTTCCGAGACCACTACTTGGCTGACGGCTCGCGTTTCGTCGTCAATAACCTTTTGGAAGTGAACCAGCGGGCTGTCATCTTGGCCCGTCTTCATGCGCACCGCGACCGAGGTCTGCCCCAAATCCGGCAACTCGATCAACTCGCCATCCACCAGTTCCAGCGCCCGCTGGGCCCAAGATATAGTGCCGTAGTTGGAGACCTCGCCCAAGTCGATAACTTGGCTCCGGTACGTGGCTCGTGGCACGAAGCCGTTGCCGTAGAGTTCAAATTCGGCAATCTCAAAGGGACTCCGCGACCCCACGCGCAACTGAATAAAGCGAATGAACTGCTGGGGAAATTTCATGGTGAACACGCTATTGGGGTTCACCGGGACGTCGCGCAGCAAGGTAAAGAGCGGCTGCTCGTTCACGTACGTCAGCCCATCGCTGACGGAAATCCGGTGCTTGCGAACAAAGTCGTCGCTAAAGGGCTTGCCGTTGGCGTACGTCCCCTCTTGCCGGGGGAAGAAGACCAAGCTATCGGCTGGCACGCGCGAGCCCATATCCAAAAAGAAGGTGCGCCCGTCTTGATCGACGCCAGCGGTTTTAAAGAGATCCGCAGTACTTGTGGTGTCGTCGCCATCGACAATCGACAGCGAAATGGAATTCCTAGCCGCCGTATTGTCCCACAGCGCCGCATTGCCTTCGCTGACCAAGTCGTTGGGCTTGCCGTATTTCCAAGCGAGCGTGGTGATGATGTTTTCGTCAGGCGTAAAGCCGCGAATCTGAATCGCGCCGGGGCTACTTTCGTCGTCGATCTGGGCGCGAACCTGGACGAGATCTCCCCACGGCAATCCACCGCCGCCCCCAAGCACCCATTCGTCCGCAGCAAGCCACGGGGCCCAAGCGCACGAGGCGCACAACAGGACTGCAATACGGGCCGCCATCCCTCGATTCATTACGGCGTCTCCGCACGGGGCTGAAGAGCGTAGTAAACTTCGCGTTGGAATTTAAATGCTAAGTCGATGGTCTCCACCGGTTCGCCCTTGTAGTCGAAGCGCACGGCCATGTCCGGCACGTTGACGGTGAAGTTGCTCACGTCTCGGTGCAAAACCGGAAAGACAATATACCCGACTTCCTCTTGACCGGAAAAGACTATGTCAGGCGGATAGACGGTGCGTTTGAGCAGGTCTGTGGTAGCCTCAAACTGCCGCCGCTGGTTGCCGGCGTAAGCCCGCAGATACGGGCTGAAGTGATCTTCGAGTTGCCCGCCGTCGAGCGCATTGTACACTCGGTTGTTCGACGTAGTAATCACGAGCGCCTTGGGGTCGATGAAAACCTTGGGATACTCGTAGTTTTTGACCTTCAGCAAGACCACAGTAAAGCGCTCTGGAGTCCAGTCTTGGCCCCAGGGCTTCCAATTGCCATACGTGTATGGATTGGTCGATTCAGCACCCTTCCTTGAATCGGCCGCGAACTGGCGATTGAGGAATCCGTCATCCAACACCTGTAGCGAAATCTCCAAGCGATCCTTGGCATAGATAATCGCGCCGTCGTCGAGGACGGTCATGGCCTCGTCTTGTTGCGGAACTGGCTCGGGAAACGTTGCAAAGCGCCGTAGCCCCACCTGTGAGATGCACCCGACAAGCGCGAACAGATAAAGAGCCGACAAAAGTCCGCTCGTTGCGATGTTCCGTATCCTCATTGAGAATGCCTTCCTGAAAGCGATGCAGAGGCGACAGATAAAGAGAGATGAAGTCGCCTCCACCTCTCTTTATCTATTGCGCACAATGTGCGATCTAGCAGAAAATGCTAGGGTGCGCCTTATTGGACCATGTAGCTTTTGATCCGACCCCAGCTATCGGCCTCAACTGCCGTATCCGTCACGCCAGTACCACCCGTAGCGCCTTCGGTCTCCACTGTGATGAAGTCCGAACCGTTCGAGTTGTCCTGGAACGCGCCGTTAACCGGCGTCGTGCCCGGCTGCTTTTCGCGGCCCACCTCGGGATTCTCGGTCTCGTCAAACTGGAAGGTCAGACCGATGATCTGGTCGGGGCCAAAGTTGTGGCGAGCGCTGCCGTCGGGTCCCGTCTTGTCGTGGAAGGTCCACACGGCCTGCTTGACCTCGTAGGTATAGGTCACCGAGCTACCAGCGGGCTGCTCCATCGGACGAGCGTCCGGCGGATCGAGAGTCCACTCATAGACGAACCAAGGACGCTCGGTGGACCACAGAATGCTCTCCTGCGGCACGTTGAAGATCCAAGTGTCCTTCTGACCAGCGGCGGGCAGAACGCGGATGCCGTACTGCTGGCCGGAGGTCATCTCGGTCTCGTTGAAGTTCTCACTCGAGTGGTCGGCATCAACGATGATTTCCAGCGAGTCGTCCTTCCAATACTCCTGGGGGTTCTCGACGAAGAGGCCCAGCGAGTCATCGGTAACCCGAGAA